>CADCHE010000006.1 GCA_902801205.1 uncultured Bacteroidia bacterium | reverse complement strand
CGGTACTTGCTTGTACTTCCTTCAGTCTTTTCAATGATCTTCTCAAAAAATCCCGCTCGTTTCCGAACGGGACTGCAAAGGTACAAACTTTTTCTTTCCCTCCAAATTTTTTTGGGAAAAATTTCGAAAAATTTTAACTTTTTTTGTTCATCAAAATTCGGGCCTCAAGCTCCCAGGTGCGTAACCTGTCCTTATACAGATTATTAGCGTTCACCTTCTCGATATCGAGGGCTGCATCCGAATTGTCTTCCCACCGGCGGCAGTTGTAAACGGGCTCGTAAATCCGCCCGATCTGGTACTCCCGGCTGATCCGGAGACCCACCGCATAATCCTCGCCGTACTTGGTCACCGGGAAGTTGATCTGCCGCAGCAACGGGACATAGAACCCGCGCGGTGCTCCCAGCCCGTTGATGCGGAGCGCGTTGTTCCGCCCGTTCTCAGGCGTCCACTCCCGGTGATCGATGATTCCGGGCGGAAGGGTGTTCAAATCGAAATCCGTCATCCGGTAGGTGCCGACCACCATCGCGCAGCGCTGCGCGTGGAAGGCCTCCACGAATTTCCGGACCGTATGCGCGTCGGCATACACATCGTCGGAATCGAGCTGGATGGCGAAACGGCCGCAGGCAGGATGGTGCAAGGCCGCGTTCCAGTTGCCGCCGATCGCGTGGTAGGTGCTGTCCTGGGCGATGTACACCAGTTTCGGATCATCGAGGAAACTGCGGATCACCTCCACGGTGCCGTCCGTGGAATTGTCGTCCACGACGATGACGTTGTACGGGAAATCCGTCTCCTGCGAAAGCGCGGAACGCAGGGCGTCGCCGATGGTCCGCACCCGGTTCTTGCAGGGGATCACGACGGAGGCTTCGACATCGAATCCGCCGTCGTCGAAGGTCACCGGCTTGAAGACCGGCGCCAGGTACCCGCCGATGGCTTTCAGGTGCGCCGTGCAGGCCTGCTCCATCTCGATCTGGACAGCCCGGTTCTTCGGATCCACGTAGTCGAAGAGTTTCTCGCCCGACTTGCGCGTATCCGTCTCGATCTCATAGTACAGGTATTCATTGATATGGACGAGACTCCCCTTCTGCGAGACCTTCAGGCGCAGGTCATACAGGCCCGCAAACGCATAGTCCGTATCCATCCTGGAAACAGCCTCCTGCAGGGAGGAGGTCCGCCAGAGGGTTACGGAGCCGAAGTCGAAATCATCGCGCAGCGCCCCTTTCTGGCAATCGATGACCGGAGCGAAGGAGCGCACCCCGTCGACCTCCTTGAAATGGTCGGCATAGACCATCGCTGCGCCGGTGTCGGAGGCGACGGCCAGGAAGCGCTCGAGGGCGAACTTGCCCAGGCTCAGTTCCGTTGTCTTGCCGTACAGCAGGACAAAGGGAGCGGTGGCCTTCCGGGCGACCTCACGCACGGCGTCCGTGCTGCGGAAACGGGATGCGTCGATCCGATGGACGGATGCCACCTCGACTTCAGCGGAAAGAGCCCGCTCGGTCGCGGCCGCCTGCGCATCATCTATAAAAGGAATGAAACAATCGATCCGGTTCATAAGCTGTCATGTTGTTTGCTGCAAAAGTAGCCAAAATCGGCGACATTTTATATATTTGTAGGAATCATTGCAGAACAAGGAAACGATCATGCACATGCTCGGACACATACGAAAAGCGGCGATCTTGGCGGCGATGCTCTCGGCAACGGCCGCCTTCGCCCAGGAAACACCCCGCTGGCTGCGGAAAAACGCCATCTCTCCAGACGGAGAGCAGATCGCATTCTGTTACAAAGGTGACCTGTTCACCGTCTCTGCCGCCGGCGGGGAGGCCCGCCAGATCACGGCCAACGAAGCCTACGACAGCGATCCGGTCTGGACCCCGGACGGAGAGCGGATCGTCTTCTCCTCCTACCGGGAAGGGTCCAAGGACATTTTCATCACCTCGAAAGACGGCGGCGTACCGAAACGGCTCACCGACTACCCCGGAAACGAGACGCCGCTGTGCGTCCTGCCCGGCGGACAGGTCGTCTTCTCCGCCGCCATCCAGCCCGATGCCCGCTACGGAGGATTTCCCGGCACCGCCCAGCTCTGGCAGGTAGGTCCGGAGGGAGGGCGTCCCCGTCCCGTGACCTCGCTGCCCGTCATGGCGCTCAGCGTCAGCCCGACGGGAGACGTCGTCTATGAAGACTACAAGGGCTACGAGGACCCGCTGCGCAAGCACCACACCTCCGCCGTCACCCGCGACATCTGGCTCTACCGGCCTGCGGCGGATGCGGGCGATGGGCTGGCGATCAGCGGCGACGGGACCTTCCGCCGCCTCTCCGGTTTCCAGGGCGAGGACCGGAACCCGGTCTTCGCCGCGGACGGGCAGACCTATTACTATCTTTCCGAGAAGGACGGCACCTTCAACGTCTACCGTTCGTCGGTCGCTACCCCCGGAGAAGACACGCAGTTGACCTCGTTCCGGGGCCATCCGGTCCGGCACCTCTCCGCCGCACGGAACGGAACCCTCTGTTTCTCCTGGAACGGCGACCTGTATACCCTCAAGACGGGCGGACAGCCGGAAAAACTGGCCGTCACCGTCCACAAGGACGAGACTGAGAATCCGGTCGAATACCTCACGTTCAACGGCGCTGCCACTGCGATGGCCGTCTCCCCCGACGGGAAGGAAGTGGCCGTAGTCATCCGCGGCGACGTCTTCGTCACTTCCGTGGAATACAAGACCACCCGCCGCATCACGAACACGCCCGAGCAGGAGCGCGGCGTCAGTTTCTCCAAGGACGGGCGTGCCCTGTACTACGCATCGGAGCGCGACGGGCACTGGGGCATCTTCCGCAGCACCTTGGAAGACAAGGGCGAAAAACTGTTCACCTACGCCACGAAGATCAAGGAAGAACGCGTGACGCCCGAGAGCGAGACCTGCTTCCAGCCGGCAGTCTCCCCCGACGGGGAGTGGGTGGCCTACCTGCGCGACCGCACCGAACTCGTGATCCGCGAGACCAAGAAGGACGGCAAGGAGAAGTCGCTGCTGAAGGGCACAAACTACTCCTATTCGGACGGTGACCAGGAATTCGCCTGGAGCCCCGACAGCCACTACCTGCTGACCGGATACCAGGCCGACGGCGGCTGGAACAACAGCGACGTGGCCCTCGTGGATATCGATTCGGGCGAGGTGACGAACCTGACCCGCAGCGGTTATTCCGACGGCAACTTCAAGTGGACGCTCAAGGGCAAAGCCATGGCCTGGATGTCGGACAAGGACGGATACCGCAGCCACGGCAGCTGGGGCGCAGAAAACGACATCTACCTCATGTTCTTCGACGGCAGCGAGATGGCCCGGTTCTTCCGCGACAAGGAGGCCGAAGAGATTGAGAAGGCCCTGGAAGACGGCGACAAGAGCGAAAAGAAGATCGCCAAGGAAGAAGCCAAGGAAAAGAAGGACTCCGTTGCCCAAGCCGAGAAGCCCAAGAAACTGGAACTCAAGCTGGAAGAACGGGAATTCCGCACCACCCGGCTGACGGGCGCGTCCGGCCGGCTGGGTGACTTCCACCTCACGCAGGACGGCACCAAGCTCTTCTACGTGCAGCGGCTGGAAAAAACGGCCGACCTCTGTCTCAAGGACCTGAAGACCGGCGACATCAAAGTGCTCAAGAAAGGGGTCAGCGGTGCGCTCATCCCGTCGCGGGACGACAAGTTCCTCTATATCTTCTCTGGGGGACAGATCACGCAGGTAACCATAGCCTCCGCGGCGACGAAGGCCATCACCTTCACCGGCGACTACGAATTCAAGCCCAAGGAGGAACGGACGTACCTGTTCGACCATGTCTGGCGGCAGGTGCAGGAAAAATTCTACGATCCCGGCCTGCACGGGGTCGACTGGGACGCGATGAAGGCCAACTACGAAGCCTTCCTCCCCTGTCTCAACAACAACTTCGACTTCCAGGACCTGCTGTCCGAGATGCTCGGCGAACTGAACGGGTCGCACACCGGCGCCCGCTACAACCCGCCCGTCAAGCACCGGATGAGTTGGCTGGGTGCCCTGTTCGATGCAGCCTACGACGGTGAAGGACTCCGTATCACGGAAGTGCTGCCGGGCGGTCCGCTGGACCTGGCCGACGCCGACGTGCAGGCGGGCGACCTGATCCTCTCCATCGACGGGCAGGCCGTCAAGGCGGGCGAAAGCTGGTTCCCGCTGCTGACCGACAAGGCCGGCCGGAAGCTTCGGATCACGCTCCGCAGGGACGGGAAGGACCGCGAATGCTTCGTCCAGCCTGTCGCCAGCGAAAGCGCCATGCTCTACCGTCGCTGGGTCCGCCAGCGGGAGGAGATCGCCGAGCGCGTGAGTAACGGAAAAGTCGGATACACCCACGTCCAGGGCATGGACTCTCCCAGTTTCCGGGAAGTCTATTCCAAACTGCTGGGCAAATACCGGACAGCGGAAGCGGCCGTCGTCGACACCCGGCACAACGGCGGCGGATGGCTGCATGACGACCTGGCCACCTTCCTCAGTGGGAAGGAATACCTGCGCTTCACCCCGCGCGGCCAGTACATCGGCAGCGAGCCATACAACAAATGGACGAAACCCTCCTGCGTGCTGGTCTGCGAAGACAACTACTCCGACGCATCGGGCTTCCCCTACACCTACCGGGCACTCGGCCTGGGCAAGATCATCGGCACTTCCGTGGCCGGCACGATGACCGCCGTCTGGTGGGAGCGCATGATCAACGGCATGGTCTTCGGGATCCCGCAGGTGGGCGCCATCGGCACGAAGGAAGGCCGTTATCTCGAAAACATGGAAATCGAACCGGACATCCGCGTGGAGAACGATCCCGCTTCTGTCCTGCGCGGTGAAGACCCGCAGCTGGAAACGGCCGTCCGTGAAATGATGAAATAACGCATTATGGGAAGAAAAATCGTCATCATCCCCACCTACAACGAGAAGGAGAACATCGAAGCCATCCTGCGCAAGGTCTTCTCCCTGGAAGGGTCATACAACGTCCTGGTCATCGATGACGGGTCGCCCGACGGGACGGCCGCGATCGTCAAGCAACTGCAGGATGACTTCCCGGAGCGCCTCTACCTGATTGAACGGAGCGGGAAGCTCGGACTCGGCACCGCCTACCTCACCGGATTCAAATGGGCGCTCGAGGCCGGGTACGACTTCATCTTCGAGATGGATGCCGACTTCTCGCACAATCCCGACGACCTGACGCGCCTGTACGAAGCCGCGGCCGCCTGCGGGGGCGTCGCGATCGGGTCACGCTACTGCGACGGCATCAGCGTCGTCAACTGGCCGATCGGCCGGATCCTGATGTCGTACTGCGCCTCGATGTATGTGAAGACCATCCTCGGCATGAAGATCCACGACTGCACCGCCGGCTTCAAATGCTACAACCGGCAGGTGCTGGAGGCCATCGACCTCGACGATATCCGCATGAAAGGCTACGGTTTCCAGATCGAGATGAAATACACGGCCTACCGGCTCGGATTCCAACTCGTGGAAGTGCCGATCATCTTCGTCAACCGCAAACTGGGCGTATCGAAGATGAGCGGCGGCATCTTCGGAGAAGCCTTTTGGGGTGTCCTGCGACTGAAATTCAGAAGATTCCATCGGAAATAAGATGACGGACGTCCTTTTCGTGAACGCTACCCTGTTGACAGGGGCACGCTGCGGGCCCGGCGCCCTGGCCGTCCGTGACGGGCGGATTGCAGGGTTGTGGCAGGCGGACCGCGCGGAAGACGCCGCCGGCGAAGCGCAGCGGGCCTTCCCGCAGGCCGCGCACCACGACTTGGGCGGGAAACTCCTGCTGGCCGGGGGCATCGACGCGCACGTGCATTTCCGTGAACCGGGCGGAACGGCCAAGGAAGACCTCGCAAGCGGCTCCGAAGCCGCACTGAAAGGGGGCGTCACCTCCTTCGTGGACATGCCCAACACAACGCCGCCCACCGTTTCCCTGGCGGCCCTGCGGGAAAAGCGGGAGCGGGCCGCCGCCGTCCGGAGCCATTGGGGATTCCACCTGGGCGCCACGAACGACAATCTGGCGGAAATCCGCGCCGCGTTGCAGGGCGAAGACGCCGCCCTGTTCGGCGGGATCAAGGTCTTCATGGGCTCCAGCACCGGGAACCTGCTGGTGGACCGCGACGCTGTCCTGGAGGAGATCTTCGCCCTCCGAGGCAAGCCTGTCCTCATCCACAGCGAAGACGAAGGCCTCGTCCGCGCCGGCCTGGAAGCCGCCCGGCAACGCTACGGCGAAGCCATCCCCTTCTCCGCCCATCCCGCCATCCGGAGCCGGGAGGCTTGCCTCCGCTCCACGGAAAAGGCCCTGGACATGGCCGTCCGGCTGGGCACGCGCCTGCATATCCTGCACGTTTCCACCGCCGAAGAAGCCGCGCTGATCCGGGAAGCCAAGAAAAGCCACCCCGGCATCACGGCGGAGACATCCGCCAACTACCTTTGGTTCACGGACAAGGATTATGAGCGCCTGGGCGGTGCGGTCAAATGCAACCCGGCCGTCAAGACGGCCGCCGACCGCGACGCCCTGCTGGAGGCCTTCGCCGACGGAACGCTCGACACCCTCGGCTCCGACCATGCGCCGCACCTGCCGGAGGAGAAAAGGCGTCCCTACGCGTCCTGCCCGTCCGGCATTCCCTCTGTCCGGCATTCCCTGCCCGTCATCCTCACCCTCGCCCGAAGGCACGGCATCCCGCTCACGCGGGTGGCCGCCGCCTTCTCAGAGAACATCGCCCGCATCCTCGGCATCGAAGGCCGCGGACGGCTGGAGACCGGCGCCTTCGCCGATCTGGCCGTCGTGGATCCGGACGAATCTTTCCGTGCCCATGGCGCCGATTACAAATGCGGCTGGACTCCCTATGAAGGCGAGACCCTGTACGGAGCCGTCAAAGACGTTTACGTCGACGGCCTTCCGGTCATCGTCGACGGCCGCCCGACGGCGGACCGCCGGCCCGGCGCCCCCCTTGTTTTCCATCCTGTCAGCCGGTAAGCCATGCGTGTCGTCATCCAGAGAGTTTCTTCCGCGTCCGTCACCATCGACGGCGCCGTCCAGTCGGCCATCGGGCCGGGCCTGCTGATCCTGCTCGGTGTCGGACACGACGACGGAGACGAAGACATCGACTACCTGATCCGCAAGACAACGGGCCTTCGGATCTTCGACGATGCGGATGGCGTCATGAACCGGAGCATCCTCGCGACCGGCGGCGAGGCCCTGGTTGTCAGCCAGTTCACCTTGATGGCCTCGACCCGGAAAGGCAACCGGCCCTCCTATGTCGGAGCAGCAGGACACGAAACGGCGGTACCCCTCTACGAGCGTTTCTGCCGGCAACTGTCCGACGCCCTCGGCCGGGAAGTCGGGACGGGCACGTTCGGCGCGGACATGCAAGTCGCGCTCGTGAACGACGGGCCCGTCACCATCTGCATGGATTCCAAAAACAAATAACGGCCATGGCTACACGCAAATACGGAACCTGCTTCTTCGAGCAATACGCACAGATTTCCCTCGCCGCCCTGCTGGGCCCCGAGTACGACCGGCTCGTCAACCGCGACCGGCCCGACCTCCAGTCCGAAGGAGACCGCTCCATCGGCATCGAAGTGACCCGGGCGATGCCGGAAAGCAAGGAGGCACACGAGGAACTGCTGAAGGAAGTGGCGGGCATCTCCGACACGCCCGAGGACGATGAACTCGGCCAGATCCTCGAGAGCGGCTACGCCTACGGTCTCCGCGAAGACGGTCTCATCGGCTCGAAGGAACTTTCCTACTGGTCGATGGCCCTCCCGCTCCGCCGGATCATCCGGAGCAAGGTGTACAAGGTCGGGAACGGTTTCTACGGCACCTTCGACAAAATGGGCCTCTATGTCTTCTGCAAGGACCCGATCGGCGAAGCAGAGGCCTTGAAGACCATGCGTTATACCGCCCATCTGCAGCAGAAGCAGGAAATCCGTTACGACCGGCTCTACCTTTCCGAGCCCCGGTCCCTGTTTGTCTGCGACCTGGACGCGGCCGGCTCGGAAGCAGCCCTGCAGATCCATCCCGTCACCCGCGAACAGCGGAAAGCCTTCTATCTGGAAGCGGTCCGTCGCCAGATCGAAATCCTCTGACCCCCATGGTACCGGATTCCGCGCGCATCATCTTCCATATCGACGTCAATTCCGCCTTCCTGAGCTGGGCGGCCGTCAAGCTCGTCCGCGAAGGCGGACAGGACCTCCGGCTCATCCCCTCCGTCGTTTCCGGCGACCCGTCCGACCGCAGGAGCATCGTTACGGCAGCGTCCATCCCCGCCAAACGGCTCGGCATCAAGACGGCGGAGCCCGTCACGATGGCCCTGCGGAAATATCCGCAGCTCGTGATCGTCCCCGGCGACTGGGCGTGGTACCGGCAGTGCTCCGATGCCTTCATCGACATCTGCCGGTCGTATTCCCCTGTCCTTCAGCAGTTTTCAATCGACGAATGCTTCCTGGACATGAGCCGGCGATGCGGAAAGGAAGATGCCGTCGAAACCGGCACGCGCCTCAAGGACGAAGTCAAGACGAAACTGGGCTTCACCGTCAATGTGGGCATCGGCTCCAACAAACTGCTGGCGAAGATGGCGTCCGACTTCGAGAAACCCGACAAGGTACACACCCTCTGGAGTGAGGAAGTCCCGCAGAAAATGTGGCCGCTCGGCGTGCGCGACCTGCTCTGGGTGGGCAAGAAGACGGAAGAACGGCTGCTCGCCTCCGGCATCCGTACGATCGGTGAACTGGCCGCGCTCGGGACGGGATCGCTGTCCCGCATGGTCGGGAAAAAATTCGCCGAGCAACTGCACGAAAACGCCAACGGCCGGGATGGTTCTCCCGTCGAAACGGCGGTACACGAAGCGAAGAGCTACAGCGCCGAGCGGACCTTTTCCCGCGACCTCGTCTCGCCCGAGGAACTGGACCGGGCGTTTTTCCGCGTCGCCTGCATCGTGGCACACCGCATCCGCCGGGACGGTTTCCGCGCATCCACCGTCTCGATCTTCATCAAGGACAAGGACTTCGGCGTCATCCAGCGGCAGAGCCAGATGGAGCAGCCGACGGATGTGACGGCCGTCATCCTCAACGAGGCACGGCGGCTGTTCGCGGAAATCTGGGACGGGGTGACGCCCCTGCGCCAGGTAGGGCTCGGGGTATCGAAACTGACGCACGAAACCTACGAGCAGATGTCGCTGTTCGAGAACCCCCGCATGGAGTACTACCGTGACTGGGACCGGCGCTATGATGCCGAAAAGGCCCGCGCCTCCCGGGAAAAGGGATGATCTCGCTTATTTCCCCAGCAACCGCAGGGAGACCCGGCCGCGTTCGAGGTCAACGTCGATGACGCTGACGCGGACTTGCTGGTGCAGTTTCACGACCTTGGAGGGGTCGACCGGGCCGCGGTGGTCCTTCGGAAGGGCGCCGCGCATCTGCGAGACATGGATGAGGCCGTTCTCGTGAATGCCGATGTCGACGAAAGCGCCGAAATTCGTCACGTTCGTCACGATGCCGGGCAGTTCCATGCCGCTCTTGAGGTCCTCCAGTTCGTGGATGTCGTCGGCGAACCGGAACTCCTGCGCCGCCTCGCGGGGATCGCGGCCGGGCTTGCGGAGTTCCTTCACGATGTCCGTCACCGTCGGCAGGCCGAAATCGCCCTCCACATATTTCGCCGGATCGATCCGGGCGCAGAGCGACTCGTTCCCGACCAGTTCCTTCGTCGTAACGCCCAGGTCGGCCGCCATGCGGTCCACCAGATGGTACGACTCGGGATGCACCGCGGAATTGTCCAGCGGATTCTCCGCCCCGGCGACCCGGAGGAAGCCCGCACATTGCTCGAACGCTTTCGGACCGAGCTTGGGCACCTTCATCAGTTCCTTCCGGGACGAAAAGCCCCCCGCCGCGTCGCGATAGGAGACGATGTTCCCGGCCAGCACGGGGCCGATGCCCGACACATAGCTCAGCAGGTAGGCGCTGGCGGTGTTGAGGTTAACGCCCACCCGGTTCACGCAGGAGACGACGGTGTTGTCCAGTTTCTCGCGGAGCAGCCCCTGGTCCACGTCGTGCTGGTACTGCCCGATGCCGAGCGACTTGGGATCGATCTTCACCAGTTCGGCGAGCGGGTCCATGAGCCGGCGGCCGATCGAGACGGCGCCGCGCACCGTGACGTCCTCGTCGGGAAACTCCTTGCGCGCCACCTCGGACGCGGAATAGATGGAAGCACCGTCTTCACTGACGGTGTACACCTTCACCGTCTCCGGAAGGCCCACCCGGCGGACGAATTCCTCCGTCTCGCGGGCCGCCGTCCCGTTGCCGATGGCGATCACCTCCACGCCGTACGTTTCCACCATGTCCGACAGGCGCATGATCGACTTCACCTTCTCGTTCTGCGGCGGATGCGGGAAGAGGATCTCGTGGTGCAGCAGGCCGCCGCGCTCGTCCAGGCAGACGATCTTGCAGCCGTTGCGGAAACCGGGGTCGATGGCCATCGTCCGTTTCTGGCCGACCGGCGGGGAAAGCAGGAGCTGGGTCAGGTTCTCACCGAAGACGGCGATCGATTCCAGGTCTGCCTTCTCCTTGGCCTCGGAGAGCACTTCATTGGTAATGGAAGGCTCCAGCAGGCGCTTGTACGCGTCGTCGACCGCCGCGTGGAGCTGCTCGGCGAGACGCGGGGCGGGACGGCGGCGCGTCCGGCAGAAATCGTCATACATCCGCGCCGTACAGCGCTCCGGATCCGCATCGATGCCCAGCGAAAGGAAACCTTCGTTGCGGGCGCGGAGCATGGCCAGCAGATTGTGCGAAGGGATCCGCTGCAGCGGCATCGAGAAGTTGAAATACGAGCGGTACTTGGACGCCTCGGGCGCCGTCGAGGCCGCTTTCGTGGGCGACCCGACGATCCGTCGGGCACGGAACGTGCGGCGCAGGGTCTCACGGACCGGCGCCGACTCCGAGAGGTGCTCGGCGATGATGTCCCGCGCCCCGGCGAGGGCCTCCTCCACGTCCGCCACCTGCCCGCCGACAAAGGGAGCCGCCTCTTTCCGGGGATCGTCCGGAACGCATGACATCAGCCGTTCCGCCAGCGGTTCCAGCCCCTTCTCGCGGGCCACCGTGGCACGCGTACGGCGCTTCGGCCGGAACGGGAGGTACAGATCTTCCAGTTCGCGCGAGACCACGCAGGATTCGATCTGCGCACGGAGTGCATCGGTCAGTTTGCCCTGGCCGTCGATGGTGGAAAGGATGCTTTCCTTCCGTTTCTCCATCTCCGTGAAGACGTCCGCCCAGTGCTTGATCCGGGCGACGGCCTCGTCGTCCAGGCCACCCGTCTTCTCCTTGCGGTAGCGGCTGATGAACGGGATGGTGCTCCCCTCCTCGAACAGGTGGATGCAATTCTCCACCTGCCAGTCCTTGACCGAGAGTTCCCGGGCGATGTAATCAATGTAGATCTGTTTCATAAGCGACTAGTCCTGGGATACTTCCCTCAGCTCCTGCCGATAGGCGGAGAAGATCTTCGACTTCGACACGAAGCCCACATAGGTGCGGTCGTGCCGGACGACCGGCAGGTTCCAGGCGTCCGTCCGCTCGAACTTCCGCATGACGGATTCCATCTTCTCGTCCACGAACACATATTCGGGCGCGCTGAGCATATAGTTGTATACGTGTTTCTTGTCGTAAAGGTCGGTCCGGAACATCTCTTTGCGGATCATCTCCAGGGAGACATACCCCTGGAAGCGCCCCTTCCCGTCAATGACCGGGAACAGGTTGCGGGAAGATTCCGACACCGTCTCCACCATCTTCCCGAGCGTGTCATCAATCCGCACGGTGGAGAAATCGTTCTCGATCATGTCCTCCACCTTCAGGAGGGTGAGGACGGCCTGGTCGCTGTCGTGCGTCAGCAGTTCGCCGCGCAGGGCGAGCCGCTTTGTATAAATGGAGTAAGTCTCGCCCATCCGGGTGGTACCGAACGCGATGGTCGACGTCAGGATCAGGGGCAGGAACAGTTCGTAGCCGCCCGAAATCTCCGCGATGAGGAAGATGGCCGTCATCGGCGCCTGCATCACGCCCGCCATCAGGCCGGCCATGCCCACCAGCACGAAATTCTGTTCCGGGACGGTCAGCGACGTGCCGTCGAGCAGCAGGTTGAGGGACCGGGCGACGAAGAATCCGGCGATGGCACCGACAAAGAGCGTCGGGCCGAAGGTGCCGCCCACGCCGCCGCCCGCGTTGGTGAGCGTCATCGAAAAGACTTTCAGCAGCAGGATCAGCAGGAAGAACACCGGGACGGACCAGCGGCCGTGCGAAAGGAAGGCCAGCGGGGTCTGCCCGTCGAGGGTCAGTTCACGGCCGTCGAGCAGGTCGCCCAGCGAAGCATAGCCCTCGCCGTACAGCGGCGGGAAGAGCCAGATCAGCAGTCCGAGGCCCGCCGCACAGCACAGCCATTTCAACCAGGGGTTGCGGAACTTCCCGATCCGGTCTTCCAGCGACAGGGTCATCCGGATGAAATAGATGGAACAACCGCCGCAGAACAGCCCGAGCAGCACGTAGAACGGAATGTTCCGCATGGAGAAGGGCGTCAGTGCTACATGGAAAGGCGTGTCCGTCCCCAGAAGCAGGCTCGAGACGACCGTTGCAGAGACGGTCGCAAGGAGCAGGGGCATCATCGACGTCATGGAGATGTTGAACAGGAGGATCTCCAGGGTGAACAGCACCCCGGCCAGCGGGGCATTGAAGATGCCGGCAACGGCGGCGGACGCTCCGCAGCCCAGCAGGATGGTCATGTTGCGGTACGACAGGCCCAGGTAGCGCGCGACGTTGGAACCGATGGCGGCGCCGGTGTAGACGATCGGAGCCTCCGCTCCGACGGAACCGCCGAAACCGATGGTCACGGAACTGGCGAGCACCGATGACCACATGTTGTGCGGACGGATGCGCGATTCACTGGTGGAGACGGCATGGAGGGCCTTGGTCACGCCGTGGCCGATGTCGTCGCGGATCAGGTAACGGCAGAAGAGGAAGGAGAGCATCATGCCCACGCCGGGCAGCAAGACGTACAGCAGCAGGGTGCCGCCGCCCGCCGCCGACTGCAGAAGAGTCTGGATCCAGTGGATCAGGCACTTGAGCAGGACCGCCGCCAGGCCCGCAAGGGCGCCCACTACCAGGCTGAGTCCCAGCAGCAACCGCCGTTCCGGCATCTTTTTCAGGGAGTCGCGCAAACGGAAACCGCGCTTCGTCATTATGTGGTCTACTTCTGCCATGCAAAAGGCAAAATTACGAAATAATGCTTACATTTGGACCTGCGAATCCAAAAGATTGAACGCCATGAAAAAGTTGCTGTTATCCCTGGCCGCCGCGCTGGTCCTGGCAAGTCTCGGATTTTTCGGATGGAAGGCCTTCGGACCGGAAAAAGTCCGCGAAAGGATCACGACCCGTGAAGGGACGAACGTAGTCTCTGAAGAACTGAGCTACTACCTCCACGGGAAAAAAGCCTTCGGGAAGGTCTACAAGCCCTGTGACGAGGACGGCCGCTCCGTCGAATCGGAGGGGACGCGTCCCGTCGTCCTGTTCTTCCACGAACCGCTCAAGACGGCTTTCGCCGGGAAAATGGCGCAGGCGCTTGCCGGCCGCGGCATCTTCGCCTGCACGTTCGCCTGCGACGGGAACGAGCGGACCGTGCGGAACCTGGCCGCGAAAGTGACGGGCGAACGCTTCGCCGACCGGGACCTGGTCTTCCTCGCCGCGGACGGGTTCAGCAGCGGAGCCGTCGCCGCGGCGGCGCTGAAACTGAAGGACAAGGCCGCCGGCATGATCCTCTTCGCCCCTTCGCTCGATGAGAAGACGCTGCGCCAGCTCCCCCGGCTGCCTTACGAGACCCTGTCCGCCGGTGCGGATGCGAAGATGGACGAGGTCTTCGCCTATCTGGAAGAGCACGGTGCGATGAAATGATACGGAACCACATGAGAACCATTCGATTCGGGCTGGTCGGGACCGGCCGCATCACGGACTGGGTGCTGCGCGGCGCGGTGCTCGATCCCCGCTTCAGGGCCGAGGCCGTCTGTTCGCGAACGGAGGAGGCCGCCCGCCGTTTCGCCGAAGGGCACGGCATCCCGCGCATCTTCACGGACGTTGACGCGATGGCCGCCGACCCGGACATCGACGCCGTCTACATCGGCACACCGAACCACACGCACCACGACCTGGCCATCCGCTGCATGCGCCACGGGAAGCACGTCCTGTGTGAAAAGCCCCTGGCGTCGAACGCGCGCGAGGCCGCCGGGATGGCGCAGGCCGCCCGCGAAAACGGGGTCCTGCTGATGGAGGCCATGATCTCCACCCTGACGCCCAACTTCCTGCGGGCCCGCCAGGCGCTCGGAGAGCTGGGCGCCCTCCGCCGCTATTCGGCGTTCTTCTGCCAGTACTCCTCGAAATACGACTTGCTCCGGCAGATCCTCGCCGGCACGTCGGACGCCCCCGTACCGAGTTCCTTCAACCCGTCCTGTGCGGGCGGTGCGCTGATGGATGTCGGCATCTACACCCTCTACCCGATGGTCGCACTCCTGGGTGAGCCGCAGCAGGTCCGGGCGGCCGTGCAGACCTGCCTTGTCCCGACGGCCTCCGGACCGATGCGCATCGACCTGCAAGGCAGCGCCGTCTGCTCCTACGACGGACTGGAAGCCACCGCTTCCTGGTCGAAGACCGCCGATTCGCGCCTGGCCACGGAGCTGTCCTGTGAGAAGGGGATCCTGCTCCTGGACCAGATCCACATCACGCGGAGCGTTTCCCTGGTGCGCCGCGGCGCCCCCACGTCCGGCCGGACCGGCGGACCGGCGGCCGAAGACATTTCCGTCCCCGTCGACGCGGACGAATACCTGTGCGAATTCCGGGAATTCATCGACACGCTGGAGCAGGGCCGGACGGAATCCGCCCGGAACAGCCTGCAGGTATCGGTCTCCTGCCTGCGCGTGATGGATGCGATCCGCGCCCAGGCCGGGGTCGTCTTCCCGGCGGACGCCTGACGGGGGTCAATGCAGCTCCACCTTCATCTTTTTCACGAAGTCGTCGCCACCGGCTTTGCAACTCTCGGCGTCCGGGTACATGCGCCAGGTCCCGTCGACATCACTTGAGGTCCCGCTTACGGAAAGGTTGAAGCGTTCCTTCCCCCCTTCGGAAATGAGCACCCATTCCGCCCATCCGTTCTTCCCGTAAAGCGCGTACCCTTCCAAATGGATAACGGACGTAGCCGGCTGGCTTTCATAATGGTAGAAACCGTCCAGGGCGTACGAGTCATCTTCTTCCGCGACTCCGGCCTCCGTGATGGTCATGTCGATGGCCGTTTTCCTGCCGTCGTCGGCGATCAGAAAGCCCTTCAGCGTGTAATCGGTGCTTTCCGCGACGTCGTCCCCCAGGCCTTCTTTCCCTTCTTCATAAACACCGGGCTCCGCAGGCTCCTGGGAAACCGCCCCGGCGGACGCAGGCTCCTGCGCTCCGGCCGGCATCCGCTTGGGAACATAACCGTCGTTCCCGGTCCATTCGACATCCGTGTCACCGTCGTCGCGTTTGAAGAAGCGGACGGTCTGGGTCGGAGCATTGTCCATGCGGACGGTCCATTCCTTCGCCTTCCGGTCATAGGAGCACGACGAAACCGTCGGACGCGGGTAGCCCGAAACGGCGCCCGCAACCAGGTTCCGCGCGATTTCACGCTGGGTCTCGGCCGACGGCGCTGCGACGGCGCCCGGCGTACCGAGCAGCAGTTTGCACAGCTGGGCGTCGGTGTATCCGGCACCGGCACTTCCGGGGGTGCCGGACTGCAGGAAAGCCGACATGTTTTCATGCAGGTTGTCCAGGACGGCTTCATAGTTCTTCTTGAATTCGTTCACCTGCGCCTTCCGTTTCTTTTCGCTGGCGGAACTGCCCAAAAGGTAGAAATCTTCCATGCCGAACAGGGAAGCGGCGAACAGACCGTTCAGGTCCTCCTCGTCTCCGGCGTCCTCGAACGCCCGGATCGCCTGGTTCCCGTAGTTCTGGAGCAGGTCGGAGACCCGCTTCCACTCGGCATTGGCCAGATCGGTACGCTGTCCGTTCCAGAGTTTTTCAGGCAGCGTCCCGTAGATCCAATCCTTCTCCATCGCGCGGCCCGAAGAGAACAACGCGCAGCCGCCCGCCATGTAGAGATACAACAGGATACCCGATACTACGGTGATCAGCACGTCCGAGACGGTGATCCCTACCTTCCGCTTCCGTTTGTCTTTGACCAGCTGCGTGATCAGGAGGTCACACAGGGCAAGCGCCGCCAGGGTGACGACGGCATAAATGATGATCATCTTCATAATACGGTCGTTTTCGCAAAGATATCTTTCCTTTTGCGAAAATGCCGGTCCAAACAAGGTTCATTTCGTTGCTACTGCCCGCCGAGCCGGTCAAAGTAGGTCAGCACCTCTTCCCAGGTGCGGAAGGTGTCGCTCCCGAACGGGATGACCGTTCCCATGAAATCCGCTGCGCCGTCCCGGTCCGGTTCGGCGTCGATCAGGTAGTCGCCCAGCAGCAGGTTCTTCCGGGGCGTCAGGACGACGCGGTTCCACACCGGCACGCCGAGGTTCTCTTCGCACCAGCGGACCGTCTCCGCCCACTGCTGCGGCGCATTGTACGGCGGCAGGGCGGCCACCCGCAGGTCGTACGAGCGGGAAAGCAGGCGGCAGGCCTTCGGCAGCCCGCTCGAATGGTGGACGATCCGGTCGGACAGGCAGATGAAGAGCACCGGACGCGTGCGATCGTCCAGGGCGTCGGAAATCCACTGCACGACCGGAAGTACGGCGTACAGCACCGCCTCGTCATTGAGGTAGTGGTCGCCGTCGAAGCGGATCGCCTGCGGATAGTGCGACGAGAAGAGGCCGAAAGTGTCCACCAGGCGGTCGTGTTTGCCGAACAGCCCATAGACCAGGCCGGCATCCTCGGCGGCCCGGGAGAAGCACTGCCCGCTCACCGCCCGGAAGTGCTCCAGGAGGGATTTCGTCACCAGGAACGAGGTCTGTCCGTCGGCGCGGGGATGGTGGAATTCCTGCCGGCCGAGGCCGTTGTTCTTCAACAGGGTGTCCGCCAGTTCGAAGGCCGGATTCACCAGGATGCGAGGAATGCCGTAGAGCAGTTCCGCATACATGCCCCCCATCGAGGCGCCGACAACGAGGTCGGGATGCGCACGGGCGCACATGCCCTGCAGGAAGGCAAGGGCCTCTTCCGGCTCGACGGGCAGGTCAGGCGCGAGCACCCGCGCAGACGGGAGCAGTACGCGCAGCGTCTTCGCGCTGCCCGAGGCGCCGCTGGAAGCGAAACCGTGCAGATAGAGGAGCGTCTTTCCGGCCAGCAGGTCGGGCCGGGCGTATGAATGGATTTCCATGAAGGCAAAGATACGCAGAATCTGTTGGGTTTTTGCTTCTTTCTCACTATCTTTGATGACGATCAGACCACATCACATGGAAAAATTCATTGCAATCGCGAAACATTTCGCCCTCGACGGAGACATCCTGGACATCCGTCCCCTCGGAAACGGACTCATCAACGATACGTACAAAGTGACCACGTCGGAGGGAGCCCCCGACTATGTCCTCCAGCGGATCAACCACCACATCTTCACGGACGTCGACCTGCTGCAGCGCAACATCGAAGCCGTCACGGCGCACATCCGCGCAAAGCTCGAGGCCGCCGGAGAGAGCGACCTGGACCGGAAAGTCCTGCATTTCGTCCCCGTGAAGGAAGGCGGGAAGACCTGGTACTACGACGGAGAGAGCTACTGGCGCATCTCCGTCTTCATCGACCGGGCGAAGACCTATGAGACGGTGGATCCCACCTACTCCGAATTCGCGGGCGAGGCCTTCGGCCATTTCGAGGCGATGCTCGCCGACCTCCCCGAAGCGCTCGGGGAGACGATTCCGGACTTCCACAACATGGAGCTGCGCCTGCGCCAGCTGGTGGACGCCGTCCGGGAGGACAAGGCCGGTCGCCTGCACGCAGACGCCCACGGCAGCGGCGAACTGCGCGCCATCCTCTCCGAGATCGACGCCGACGGGGAGCGCATGTGCCGGGCCGAGCAGCTGCACCGCGAAGGAAAGCTTCCCAAACGCGTCTGCCACTGCGACACCAAAGTCAACAACATGCTGTTCGACGAAAACGGTGACGTCCTTTGCGTCATCGACCTTGACACCGTGATGCCGAGCTACGTCTTCTCCGATTTCGGAGACTTCCTCCGCACGGCCGCCAACCCGGTCGCGGAAGACGCGCCGGAGGTGGAGAAAGTCGACTTCCGGATGGACATCTTCGAGGCTTTCGCACGGGGCTACATCCGCGGGACGGCGGATTTCCTCCTGCCGGTGGAACGGGAGAACCTGCCCTATGCCGCCTGCCTCTTCCCCTTCATGCAAGCCGTCCGCTTCTTCACGGACTACCTCAACGGCGACACCTATTACAAGATCCGCTACCCGGAGCACAACCTGGTGCGCACCCGCAACCAGATGCAGCTGTACCGCTCCGCCAAGGCGAAGGTGCCGCAGATGCAACGTTTCCTGGAATCCCTTTAACAGACAATACCCATGCTATCATTGATTTCCCTCCCCTACGCCGCGGACGCCCTCGCACCGGCCATCAGCGCCCAGACCCTATCCTTCCATCATGGAAAGCACCTGAAGGCCTATGTCGACAATGCGAACGCCCTGCTGCCCGGCACCGGGCTCGAAGAGGCCCCGCTGGAAGAAGTCGTCATCCGCAGTGCCGGCGCCCTCCGGCTGAACGCCGGACAGGTGCTGAACCACAACCTGTACTTCACCTCCCTGCGCGCCCCGCGTGAGGGCAACCGGCCGGACGGCAGGCTGCTGGCCGCGATCGAAGCGCACTTCGGCTCGTTCGACGCCTTCTGGGACGCGTTCGCCAAGGCGGCCCTGACCCAGTTCGGTTCCGGATGGGCCTTCCTCAGTGCGGACGCCAAGGACCGGCTGGTGATTTCACAGGAACCGAACGCCGGGAATCCGCTCCAGAAAGGGCTCGTGCCCCTGTTGACCATCGATGTCTGGGAACACGCCTATTATCTCGACTGGCAGAACCGCCGGGCCGACTATATCGCGGCGCTCCGCCCCCTGATCGACTGGGACGCCGTCGCCGCCCGCTACAAGGGCTGAAGCGGCAGCATTTCCAACGCCTCGAACAAACGGCGGTAGCAAGCCGCCTTCTTTTCCAGTGCCAGCGGATAGGCGCGGGACGTAGACGGCATCCGGTAGAATCGGAGGCCGCAGCCGGGTTGGGCCCCGTCTAGCGGGACGCTTCCGCCCATCGGCGGCTCGGCGCAACCGAAGCGTTCCAGCAACACTTCCGTCGCCTTCTGCCCGGTCGTAACGACGGCGGCAAGGCGGGGCAGCCGCGCGAACAAGGTTGCCAGGTCGGTCGCTTCCACCACTTCCAGGAACTTGTCGGACGCATTGTCTTTCAGGCGTCGGACCGCGGTTGCCGTGTCATACAAGGCGATGCCCTTCTCCCGGCAGAACGCGACGATCCGTTCCTTGTCGAACCGCTTCTCCCCCGGCACCTCGAAATGATGCCGGTCACCGAAGAACAGCAGGCCGCAGACCCGCCAGAAATCATTGATCCAGTTCGGGTAGTAGAAATCCATGCACCAGCGTTTGGGCTGGGGCGGGAAACTGCCCAGGAACAGCACTTTCGCCCCTTCCGGCAGGAACGGAGCGAAAGGATGGCGTTCAACGGGGACGGGCATGGATCAGAAGACCAGCAGGTACAGCCCCGCAGCCAGGACCGCACCGGCCACCGGTCCGAGGACGGGCACCCAGCTGTACGACCAGCCGCTGTCGCGCTTGCCCTTGATCGGCAGCAGCGCATGGGCGCAGCGCGGAGGCAGGTCGCGGGCAGGGTTCATCGCATAGCCGGTCGTGCCGCCCAGGGACATGCCCAGGGACATGATGAGGCAGGTCACCGGCAGGGAGCCCAGCGCGCCCGGAGAGGCGGAAGACGGCCCCACATGGAAGAGGTTGCCGTCCGTCGCCAGGGCGAGGATGACGAAGACCAGCAGGCAGGTGGCGATCATCTCGCTGAGGAAATTGCGCCAGGGGTTCCAGATGGCCGGCATCGTGCAGAACGTGCCGAGCATCGTATCGGGGTCGTCGGCCGTAGCGTCGTAGTGGTCCTTGTAATGGACATAGACCAGGCAGGCGCCGGCGAAACCGCCGAGCAGCTGCGCCACGACATAGCCGGGCACGGACGCCCAGGGGAAGGTGCCCGCGACGGCCAGGCCGACCGTCAGGGCGGGGTTCAGGTGGGCGCCGGAAACCGGGCCCGCGATCAGCACGCCCATCATCACGGCGAATCCCCACGCCAGGGCGACGACGACCCAGCCGCCGCCTTTCGCCTTGGATTTGTTCAAGGAAGTAGCGGCACAGACACCGTCGCCGAGCAGGACGAGCACCAGCGTGCCGATGAATTCGAAGAGGTATTGTTGCATATGCGTTCGGTTGAAGGATTATCGGGTGAGGGTACGGGAGATGGCGTCGGCCCAACCGGCCTTGAGCGCGGCCGTATCGGCGCCGGAAGGCGTGAAGACACGCTCGGAGCGCCACTGGCGCTTGACCTCGTCCAGCGAGGACCAGTATCCGACGGCGAGACCGGCCAGGTAGCAGGCGCCGAGCGCCGTCGTCTCCGTCACACCGGGACGGATGACGGCCGTATCCAGCACGTCCGACTGGAACTGCATCATCAGGTTGTTGCGTGAGGCGCCGCCGTCCACCTTGAGCTCGGAAAGCCGCACGCCGGCGTCCTTCTCCATCGCCCCGACGATGTCCATCGTCTGGAAGGCGATGCCCTCCAGGGCAGCCCGTGCGATGTGCGCGGCCGTCGTGCCGCGGGTGATGCCGCAGATGGTGCCGTGCGCGTACTGGTCCCAGTACGGAGCGCCCATGCCCGTCAGCGCCGGCACGAAATAGACGCCGCCGTTGTCGGGGACGGATGCCGCCAGGGCTTCGATGTCGGCGGAACTGCGGATGATGCCCAGCCCGTCACGCAGCCACTGTACCACGGAGCCACCGACGAAGATGGAGCCTTCCAGCGCGTAGTCGACGCGGTCGCCGATCTTCCAGGCAACGGTGGTGAGGAGGTTGTTGCGCGAGAGGATGGGCGTACCGCCCGTATTCATCAGCAGGAAACAGCCGGTGCCGTAGGTGTTCTTCACCGCGCCGGGTTCCGTACACATCTGGCCGAAAAGGGCCGCCTGCTGGTCGCCCGCGATGCCGCCGATCGGCACTTCCTGCGGGAAGACGGGCGTCTGCGTATGGCCGTAGACCTCTGAACTGGAGCGCACGGACGGCATCATCGACAGCGGGATATCCAGCATCGCGAGCAAGTCTGCATCCCACTGGAGGGTGTGGATATTGAACAGCATCGTCCGCGAGGCGTTCGACACGTCCGTGACATGGACCTTCCCGCCGGTGAGCTGCCAGACCAGCCAGGAATCGACGGTTCCGAAACGGAGCCTGCCCGCCTCGGCCCGCGCCCGCGCACCGGGGACGTTGTCCAGGATCCAGCGGATCTTCGTGCCGGAAAAATAGGCGTCGACGATCAGCCCGGTCCGTTCCCGGATGAAATCCGCCCGGTCGCGCAGGCCGTCGCAGAAAGCAGACGTGCGGCGGTCCTGCCAGACGATGGCGTTGTACACGGGCTGGCCCGTTTCCGCATCCCAGACGATCGTCGTCTCCCGCTGGTTGGTGATGCCGATGGCGGCGATGTCCCCGCCGCCGATGCCGATCCGGCTCACGGCCTCGGCCATGACGGCGGCTTCCGATGACCAGATCTCCATCGGATCGTGCTCGACCCAGCCCGGTTTGGGGAAATATTGGGTGAATTCCGTCTGTGCCGTGGAACAGATGTTTCCGTCGTGATCGAAGACAATGGCCCGGGAAGAACTCGTTCCCTGGTCCAGCGCCAGAATGTATTTTGCCATATCTGATGTGGTTTTTGCAAACCTACGAAAAAAAACGCAGAATCTCAATCCGCCACGCGCAGAATCTTGATTCCCGCGATCCCCTTGCGGCGGGCGACATACGCGGAGAGCGTCAGCGGGTCGAGAAGCACCTTCCCGGCCGCGGAAGAGGCGTGGAGCAGGCCGACGCGGCCGTCCTCGACAAGGACGAACCCCACATGCGAGATGTCCAGCCCCTCCACCGCGGATACGAAGCAGACGATGTCGCCGCTGCGGACACCCGCCAGGCAGGCGGCGACGGCCTCGCGCGGAATGTACGTACAAGGCGTCCGGTTCAGGGAATCCTCCACGGCGCGGATCCGGCGCAGGTCTTCCGCGGCAGCCGGGTCGGAGGCGGCACGCGAAAGGGCCGGATAGCGGTCAGGATGCGCACCCATGTATCCGATGGGATGCGCGTACTCCTTCCCGCCCAGCGCGAGCGTGAGGTCCTGCATCTCGCCGCGCGCACAGGCGGCACGGATCCATTCGGTCGTATAGTGCCGGCGGTCGGAATACCGCCAGGGCGGAGCGCAGCGGTAGCGGCTGCGCGCGATCCGCACGGCGAAATCGTCGAAAGACGCACCGGAACCGCACTCCGATACGGTCAGCGCCAGGTCCAGGCAGGTTTCCACGAAGAGGATGCAGTCCGTCCGGGTCAGGAATACGCGCAGTTCCTCCTGCTCCCCTTCCAGGGTACCGCCCACGTAAGGGGTCCCGGCCAGGGAGCGGGCCGCCTGCAGCATCAGCTGAGGCACTGTCCGGCCGGGCACTTCGCCCAGCGCGGCGAGCAGGGAATCCGCCAGGATGCGGTCAGGGGGCGTCGTGACGGCGCCGCGTCCCGCCGGGGTGCGGAAAGCCAGGAGGCCGCCCAGCAGGAGGACGGCGAGAGAAAACCCGATGTGTCTCATTTCCCGTAGCATGATGGCACGAAGATACGAAAAAAACACTATCTTTACGAAAGTAAAAACACCCACACGCACATGGACAGAAGACAATTCCTGCAATACACCGCCGCCGGCGCGGCGGCCTTCGCGCTGGGCGGGCCTTTCCACCCGGCTGAGGCCCGGAGAAGACGGAAAGGGGAAAACTATTCCGTCATCATCCTCGGAGACACCCATTTCGACACGGAACCGGACACCGTCTACCATTCCCTCTACAATGAACCGACCGAATGGCTCAACCGCGTCCAGCGGGCCGAATTCGCCCGGAACGGAGAGATGTGGCGGGAGCGCTGCCCGCGCCTGGTCAAGCGCGCCGCCTGCCTGGCGGGCGACGAAACGCGGATGGTCCTCCAGATGGGCGACCTCGTACAGGGTGACTGCGGGGATGCCGCCGTCCACACCAAGATGCTGGACGACGTCATGAACCGCTTCAAAGCCGATTTCGGCGGTCTTCCCTTCGTCTCGGTCGTGGGCAACCACGACATCCGAGGCGTGGGGGCGGAGCAGGCGTACTACGATTACATGCCCGCCCGCATGGGCCGGGAACTGGGCAAGGACATCCGCAAGACGACCTTCGACTTCGCCATCGGTGACGACGCGTTCCTGGTGCTGGATTTCAACCGTCCCGACGACGATGAGACAGAGCGCATCCTGAAGGACACCGAAGGGGCCCGGCACACCTTCGTCATCGTCCACGGCCCGCTCTTCCCCTTCGACGGAGGCAGCTGCCGCTGGTTCTACCACGGTGGAGCGGGAAAGGAGGACACGGAAGCACGCCGGCATTTCCGCGCGGCGTTCGCCCGGCGCGGCGCCATCGCCCTGTGCGGCCACACGCACAGGACCGAATTCGCCGACTGGTGGGGCGACGGCGGACGCATCACGCAGATGACGATGAACAGCGTCTGGTCCAAGGAGAAACTGTCGCAGTACGTGATCGACGCCCAGGGAGCGGCGGAATACGGCATCCTCCGGATGCGCAGCAAAGCCCTGGACAACGGGTCACCGGTCGAAGAGGAGGCGGAGCTCTTCGAAGAATACCGGCCGGGGCTGCGGGCCTACACCCACTCCCCTGCCGCCGGCAGCTACAAACTGAACGTTTCCGACAAGGACGTCACCATCGACTTCTACGGCGGTGACGCCACGTTCCGGACCTGGCAGTTCGTCCTGCGCTGAAAAGAAACTAGAACCGGAATCCCAGCCCGGCGCGGACACCCAGCGTCGCGTCGTAGGAACTCGTGTTGGCGTACTCGCCGAAACTGATCAGTTCGACATTCAGGAACAGCCGCCCGGTCGTCTGGATGCCCATGGGGATGATTTGCCCCGTCAGGCCACGCTTGGCTTCACCCTCGAAGAACTGGAAGTACTTCAGGTCCTTGTTCTTCCATACGTAACCCGCCTGCAGTTCTCCGTACAGGCGATAATGCTTCCGGATCACATAGACATAACGGATTCCCGCGGTATAGAGGTAGTAAGGCGTTTCCTCGTACACGTATTTCTCCGACATCGGTGTCATGCGGGCGCTGTCATAGACGGACGTCTTCATCTTATGGTAGCCAAACAACTGCGTAACGGCCCAGCGGGGCGAGAAATACCACGCGAATTCCGCGGTCGTGTTCATGGAAACGGTAGCATCCGTCTTGTAGCGCGCAGAATTGTGCACCAGCCGGCCCGGCTGGATGATCGACGCCCCGAAACGGGTCAGATGGTACGGATGGCTGCCGTAGGAAAGGGTGATTTCGAAGGGCTTGAACGGAGCATCGTCCAGGAGCCCGTCCGGAAGGCCGGCCTGCGCAGGAAGCAGGGAAAAGCACAGAGCAGTCAAAAGGATAAGGATGTGTTTCATGTCTCTACGTAGTTAGTCGGGGGCAATATACAAAAAATTCCGGAATCGCTTCCGGAATTTTTGAGGTGCCTAGCAGAATCGAACTGCTGTAGCAGGTTTTGCAGACCTGTG
Organism: uncultured Bacteroidia bacterium; assembly: GCA_902801205.1. GTDB lineage: Bacteria > Bacteroidota > Bacteroidia > Bacteroidales > UBA932 > Cryptobacteroides. The sequence continues at coordinate 283,659 of CADCHE010000006.1, read as the reverse complement.
CCTAACCACTCGGCCAAAGCACCGGGAATGCAAAGATAATACTTTTTCAGATTCCGGCAAAAAAAAGATGAAGGAGACATTTTATTTCACGTAATCGTTATTTTTTTCTATTTTTGTAGAAATGCGCTGGATTCCCTCCCCTGCAGCGAACCGGAAGGAACTGTACGGAATCACGCATGGTTATATAAAGCGAAGAATCCCAACAACGCTTATGGACAGAAAAAGCATCTTGACAGCGCTGGCCTTCCTGCTATTCTCCCTTGGATCACTATGGGGGCAGACTCCCGCATCCCAAGGCGACAAGACGGTGAGGGGGCGCATTACGGACGAGGCCGGAGAGCCCCTCATCGGCGCAGCCGTCGTTAATAAAACCAACGGGAAAGGCGTCGAAGCGGGAGCGGACGGCACCTATTCGATCGTCATCCGCGGCCGGACGCTGCTGGAGTTCGCCTTCATCGGGATGGAAACGGTGCAGGCGACATTCGATGGGGCAAAAGACGCCGTCTTCAACGTGCGCATGAAATCCTCCAATGCCCTGAACGAAGCCGTTGTCAGCGCCGGATACGGCGTGATCCAAAAACGCGAGAACTTCGCCGGCTCCGCTTTCGAGATCAAAGGAGAGGACCTCAAGGTCCGTGCCCATGACCGCCTGGACAACATGCTGGCGGGCATGGTCCCCGGCATGCAGGTTACGGAATCCAGCGTGAACGGTGCCCGGACCAGCATCAGCATCCGCATCCGCGGCGACGGCTCCCTTTCGGCCAGCAACGAGCCCCTTTGGGTCATCGACGGCGTACCGGTCTACACCGGAACCAAAAGCGGACAAGTGACCGGTTCGTACAGCACGGTGAGCCCGCTTTCCTACATCAATCCCGATGACATCGAGAACATCACCATCCTGAAGGATGCCACCACGACGACCCTCTACGGGGCCGACGGTGCCAACGGCGTCATCCTGGTCACCACACGGAACGCGAATGCCGGGAAAAACAAATTCCAGGCGTCCATCCAGTACGGCATCGACAACGTCGACCCTTCCACACGGATCAAATACCTGAATTCCTCGCAGTGGTTCGACATCGCCCATACCGCCTGGACCAACTCCGGCCGTGACCTCAAGAACTTCCCCTGGCAGGACAACGAATACCAGACCTTCACCAACGTCGATACCGACTGGTTTGACATCTACACCGGGACGGGGTCTACGATCGAAGCCAATTTCTCCGTCACGGGAGGTACCGAGAAACTGAAACACTTCCTGTCGGCAGGTGCCTACCTGCTGGAAAGCCCCTACCTCGGAAACAACCAGAACCGCTTCAACCTGCGCGAAAAGACGACCATCGAGGTGACCAAGAACCTCTCCGCGGAGCTTCATTTTTCCGGAGGGTTCCAGCACAACAATGTCTTCTCCATCTCGGGATTCGGAAACTACATGCCGATCTATTCTCCATGGAATGAAGACGGTTCCTACCGGCTCTACAACTATTACAGCACCTCGGACGAATACAAGGTCGTCAAGCGGAGATTCACGTACAACAAGCTTCCCGAGCGGGAATACAACGAAGATTACCAGAACGCCACCCTGATGGAGGGCGCGCTGACGCTCATCTACAAGACGCCCCTGGAAGGAGTCACCCTCACCTCCCAGAGCACGGCCAATTTCCAAAGCATCTACGAGTCCCGCTATGAATCCAGGATGACGCTTTCCGGAATGAACACGGACGATTCATCCCTCAGCGGCTACTCCGGCCGGTACGGCGTATTCGACCTGCGCTTCAAAGAAGACCTACGGGTCAACTACGACCGCATATTCATCTCCGCCCACAAGATTTCGGCCGTCGCCGGCGTCGAATTCATCGACACTTCGCACCCGTATCTCCAGGCGACGGGCAACGGATTCAGCAACGACTTCATCCGCGAGATCTCATACGCCAACCAAGACACCCGGAAAGGGACATCCAACATCTCCCACTCCAGAAGCATGAGTTACCTGGCCAACTTCAACTATACCTACGACAACCGCTACACCCTCACGCTGACCGGGAGACGGCAGGGGAATTCCGCATTCAGCGAATACAGCCAGTGGCAGGCCTACGGCGCCGCGGCCCTGCGGTGGAACCTGCACAGGGAGAAGTTCTTCCAGGTCCCGTGGATCAGCCAGCTGAGCCTCCGGGTCTCCTATGGTGCCAACGGGAATTCCAGGGTCGACAGTTCATCTTCCTATGGATCCTATTCCCTGAGCGGGACGTACGGAGCCAATATGGCGGCGACGCTGTCCTCCCCCGCCAACCCGGGACTCAGCTGGGAGAAGACCTACATCTTCAATCCTGGCATCAACTTAGGACTATGGAAGGGACGCATCGGCCTGGACATCGACTACTACAACCGGAGTACCCACGATGTCATTTACGACGGCCGGGTCTCCTCCGTCATTACCAGTGGCGGCGTGAAGCACAATGTCGGGATCATCGAAAACCAGGGCTGGGAGTTTGTCCTCAACACCACCAACATCGAACACGACAACTTCACCTGGCGCACCTATATCAACGGTGCCCGCAACCGGAACATCATCAAGAAACTGGACGGTGACTCCTACACGGGCTTTTTCGACCATATCTGGATCGAGGGCCAGCAAAAAGACGCCATGTGGCTCATCGACTTCGCCGGCGTCGACCCGGTCAGCGGCAGGCGGATGTACTATGACAAGAATGGCGACCTGACCTACACGGCCAATTTCGCCGACCGTGTCTACATGCCCCAGTACACCTCACAGCCCACCCTGTACGGCGGCGTATCGAACAGCTTCACGATCATGAAGCGCTGGAACGCGCAGTTCATGTTCGACTACACCCTGGGGGGCTGGCAGTATTACACCCTGATTTACGACGCCGGTTCCATCGACCGGAACCTGCCCGTGGAAATACTGGATCACTGGACAACGCCCGGCGAAGGCGCGGGCGTACCGCGCATCGAGTACAACAACGCGAACACCCTGGCGGATTACAACTCGCCGTATGACCTTTGGAACAAGACCAGCCTCCAGCTCCGCAGCCTTTCCATCGGGTACGCGCTGCCCAGCGAGTGGGCCAAAGCGATGCACCTGAGCAGTTGTTCCGTCTCCTTCATCGGACGCAACCTGTATTTCTGGTCCATCGGCCAGAGTGCCAAACGGAACAGCTACAAGACCATCCGGGACCCTTACGGGGTGCCCCGGACCTTCTCCATCGCCGTCAACCTCAGTTTTTAGCAAGCCATGAGAACCCTAACACGACATATCATTCCGGCAGCCTTCATCCTGCTCTTCATCAGTGGCTGCGAATTCGAAAAGAAATTCCTTACGGTGGAACAGATCGGGAAAGCCACGATCGAAACGTTCTTCTCGGAGCTGGATGGGCTCAAAGCAGCCGGAGAAGGACTCCATAAGGAACTGAGGTCATTCGTCGACAAGGACCTTCTCCGCTACGGCGACGTCCGGGGCGACCTGCTGGCCACGACCGTCAATACCGGAGAAGGGGAACTGCTCGCCTATAACTATGAGCTGACCGCCGAGCACGTATCCACCTACCCGCGCAACCTGTGGGCGGATGGCTGGTCTGTCGTTTCTTCCGCCAACTATATCCTTCATTATGGCCAGAAGCTGATGGACGGCAACCGGTTCACCCTCCCCTCCGAGAAAGCGACGATGGAAACCATCTTCGCCCAGGCACGCTTCGCACGGGCGTTCGCCCACTTTTACCTGGTCAACTGTTACGCCTGGCCGTACAACTACAAAGCCGACCACAGCCAGATCGGGATTCCGATCATGGACCATGTCCCCGGATTCAACGACAAAGTAGCCCGCAGGAGCGTCGCCGACGTATACGCTTTCATTTTCTCCGATCTGGAAGAAGCGCGCAAGCTGTTCGCATCCGCCGCGGAGCGCGATCCGGCGTCCGCCCAGACCAACTGCCAAATCAACAGCATCTCCGACTGCTATAAGATTTCAGATATCGCCTGCGAAGCCCTGCTGGCCCGCATCAACCTGTACATCGGCGAGTGGGAGGCCGCTGAAAAGCACGCGAAGGCCGTTATGGACAAAGTGCCCTTGACGCCCCATGACCGCTATGTCGACATGTTCCGCAAGAGCCAGGATTACCATGGAGCCGAAGCCATCCTCCGGATGAATTCGCTGAACAACACCACCTCTACCGCCAGTTTCTACGATGACTCCCGTTCCCTCGGAGCGGACTTCGTCCCGGACGCCGGCTTCAAGGCCCTCTTCGACCCCTACGACATCCGTGCTTCGCTGCTCACTTACGTCCCCCTGCCCACGGAAGAATGCGCCAGCCGCGGTCCCTTCAACTGTGTCTGCAAATACCTGTATGACCGGACAATCACTGACCCGTACAAGCAAGTGCACGACTGTTTTGTCCTCCGCTGTTCGGAAATGTACCTGATCCACGCCGAGGCCGCCGTCAGGGGCCGCGGAGACGTGAATACGGCCATCGACGACATCAAAGCACTCCTGGCGCGGGCGTATAACGTTCCGGTTTCCAGCGTCGACGTCCAGGCAGGAAGCGCCGACGTCGTACTGAACCTGATCGAAATGGAGCGTACGAAAGAGCTTTGCTTCGAAGGGCACCGTTTCTTCGACATGATGCGGCTGGGCAAGGACCTGAACCGTCCTTCCAGCAGTACGGCGAAACTCAAATACCTCAAATACCCGGACTACCGGTTCGTCCTTCCGATCGACCGGATGGAATGCCAGTACAACGAAGCCATGGAGCAGAATGAAGGCTACGACGACTACAAGACCGGCGGACCGAAAAACGGAACCGACAGCGAAGCCGAAAACGAATCATAACGCCATGAAATACCGTCTCTTATCAATCATCGTCATCGCGGCATCCCTGCTCCTGAACCTTGCAGGATGCTCTGACCGCCCGTCGGACTTCGTGTTCCGCGACTATTTCGTTTCCATCTCCAGCGAGTCCGGAGATGTTTCCTCCTCCGTCCTCTCCTCGGCCGACAACCTGGTCCTGCAGTATCCGGTGAGGCTGGTTTCCCAGGAGCGCGAGGAAGACCTCACGGTCGAGTTTGAAGTCGTTCCCGGGGATGGCCTCCAGGAGGGGGTCGACTATGTGCTTCCGGCCAAGAAGAGCGTCACGTTCTCGAACAAGGAGTACCTGAAATACATCCGGATCAACTACCTCAAGCATCGCGTCGACGAGGGGAAAGACAACACCCTGGTGATCCGCCTTACGTCGACATCCGACCCCTCCGTCGGAATCGGGTATCCCGGACCCAGCAAGAAGTTCAGCTCCCATACCGTTAAAAAAATAAACAAATAAGAATTAATCCCTTAAAAACAGTGTATATGAAACTTCTCAAATGGACTGCCTGCGGACTGCTCTTTGCAGCCCTGGCCATGTCTTCCTGCCAGAAGCAGGAAGAGGAAGTCAAGGACACCACGCCTGCCGAACTCAAGAGCTTCGCCCTCCTGAAGGCCGACAACGCCGCCCTTGACAAGGACTACGCACCGGAACTCATTTCGGACAACATGATCATCCGCGTTAAGGGCGGTGGCTCCGGCAAAACGTTTGTCGCCACCCTGACCGCCGGAGAGAACGATGAGATCAAAGTGAATGATGCCGTCGTTCCTGCGTCCGGAAAAGCATCGTTCGACGCCACCTTCCCCGCCGACATCGTCGTCACGAACACCAAATCCGGGTTGAAGGCCTCGTATGTCGTGAAAATCGGCAAGATCCTCCAGCTGATTCCGACCAAGATCCCTTCGTTTACCGAAACGGCCGACGCCGATCACGGCACCGCCATCGAAGTCGCGGCCAACCCTTCGGACGGCCAGCTCTACATCGCCTACAACCGGAAACTGAAAGTCGGCGACGCGCTTGAAAAGAACAACAACATCAGCGTCGCCAAATGGAACGGAGGCACCTTCGATGTGCAGGGCAGCGGAATCGCCGACAACTCCTCGCGCCAGCCGATCCTCGACCAGTTCGCCTTCGATCCGAGCGGCAAGCCCTATGTGGTCATCCACGGTGAAAAGACCGCGAACATCCTGGGCGTAAAGACGATCAAGAACGGCGCCTGGGGAGATGTCGCGGAACAGGAAGTGGGGCCCGACGGCACCATCACCACCTCCTGGGGGGACGTCGGACTGTTCTTTGACAACGGTGGGATCCACGTGGTCACCACGGGAAACAAGAAGGGCTACAACCAGCGGGATGCTTACCGGCTGTTCTACGCAGGATCTTCCTGGCAGGCCTCCGTCGGCATTCCCGGCCTCCCGAAGTACGGGGAAGGTACCGACCGCGGTGCCAACGCCGGCATGTTCTATGTCGCCCAGGCCGTTCCCGTCGGGGATGAGCTGTACGTTGTCATGTCGCTCAACTATTACGGATACTACCTCTACAAGGTGAAGAGCAACACCTGGACGAAGGTCATCGAGGACTTCATGCCCGAAGGAGAGACCCTCGGCATTCCCACCAACCTGACCATACGCAAGGATGCGGACGACAACGTCTTCGTCTTCGCCGCTTCCAGCAAGGCGGCCAAGATGCAGATCTACGCCATCCAGGACAACAAGTTCGTCAAGTATGCCGATGCGCTGGCATATACCGCAGGGTCGTCAGGCTCCATTGCGGAAGCCTCCACCTTCTTCATCAGGCCGGACGGGACGTTCGTCGTGATCCGCATCAACAACGAAAGCGAACTGCCTGAATTCTGCGTCCTGGACGAAAACCGCCAATGGACGGAGTGGCAGACGGCCAACGATGTCAAGCAGTACTCCGGATTCGACGGCGCCATGGCGCCGGACGGCACGATCCTCTGCGCCTATACCTCGCGCGACGAAGCCAAGGTCACCCGGATCGAATCCTTCACCATCGGCATGGAGCCGGATATCCTGCCCGAATAACCCCGCATTCGGCAGATCTTTCAAGGAGGGCGTTTTGTGGACGCCCTCCTTTTTCATGTATTCTTGTTATATTTGCTGCATGATGAAACGCCACACCTTCTGCATGAAAACAGCCGCCTGCGTACTGGCCCTTGCGGCCTGCGTCTGCGCAGGGGCCCGCGGCCCGCTGCGCGTCGCCTTCGTCGGCGATCCGCAGGTCGACAACGAAACCGAACTGGGCTATGCCCGCGCGAGCATCTACCGGGAACTGCGCGAACGGGGCGACCTCGACCTCGTCATCATCCTGGGCGACCTGGTGAACGACGACGTCCGCCTGCTCGCCCCCTCCAAGGCCAGCCTCGACTCGCTGCCCTGCCCGTGGGCGGCCGTCCCGGGCAACCACGACCGCGACATGTACGGCAAGAAGCGGGGGCAGGTCGTCAGCCTCGACGGGACGGTCGATGAAGACCGGCCCCGCGACATGGCCTCCTACAGCCGGATCATCGGCGCCCCCGACACGACCTTCGTGACAGGCGGCGTCCGGTTCATACTGATGGATGACGTCCGCCTGCAGGGCAAGGCCCACTACGAGGGCGGATTCCGGGAAGACCAGAAGGCGTGGCTGCGCGGCGTGCTGGCGCAGACACCCGCGGAGCAGCTCGCGGTCTGCTGCGTCCACATCCCCTTCCACGAATTCGCGGCCCAGGACAGCCTGCGTACGCTGCTGGCGGCGCATCCGAACCTGCTGCTGATGTGCGGCCACACCCACACCGCCGCCCGTTTCCTGACCGAAATCGACGGACGGGAGGTGGAAGAAGTGCTGGCCGGAGCCTCCTGCGGCACCTTCTGGCGCGGACCGAAAGGACCGGACGGCATTCCGGACGCCCTGATGGGCTGCGGCGCGCCGCGCGGATACTACATCGCCGACTTCCGCCGGAAAGGATACTCGCTCCGCTTCAAGGCGGTCGGGCGGCAAGACGGCCTGTCCGCCTGGGTGAAGGACGGGGACCGGCTGGTCCTGAACATTTACGGCGGCAGTTCGGAAGGCACGGCGCAGGTACGCTACAAGGGATCGGGCGGCTGGATCGACATCCCCCGCAAGGAGGAAGTGGCGCCGGAAGTGCTAACCGGCATCGCGCGGAACCGCACCCTCGCCAAGGAAGGCGTCCGCGCGTCCCGCAACCCCGAATACATTCCCCTGCTGACCCGGAAATCGCCCCATACCTGGAGCGGGAAACTGCCGGGAAGCATCGCACCGGACACGGAAATCCGCGTCCGCTACCGCGACCGCAGCATGCGGTTCCAGGAGAGGGCCACGGTAAGCGCCCACCCGTAAACGGCTATTTTATAAATAGATACCCTACTCTACATACAGCAGGAGGCCCTTCAGGTACTCCCCTTCCGGGTGATAGATGTTGACCGCATGGTCGGCGGGCTGGCCGAGCCGGCGCAGGATACGCACGCTGCGGCCCGTCTGCGCCGCAGCGGAGAAGACGGCCAGTGAGAAGGCCTCGCGGTCGACCACCTGCGAGCAGCTGAACGTGAACACCAGACCGCCCGGTGCCACCTTGGAGATGGCGGCGGCGTTGAGCCGCTGATAGGCGCGCAGGGCGTTGCCCAGTACGCCGCGGTGCTTGGCGAAAGCCGGCGGATCGACGATCATCAGGTCATACTTCCCTTCCGGGACCTCGCGCAGGAAGTCGATGGCATCCGTACAGTACCCGGTGTGGGACGCGGGGGCGAAACCGTTCAGGGCGACATTGCGGTCCACCATGTCCATGGCCTTGCGGGACGAATCGACGGAGTCGACGTGGACGGCGCCGGCGGCCAGGGCGTAGACGGAGAATCCGCCCGTGTAGCAGAAGAGGTTCAGGACGTTCCGTCCGCGGGCGTGGGCACCTACAAGGGCCCGGTTCTCGCGCTGGTCCAGGAAGAAGCCCGTCTTCTGGCCCTCCGTCCAGTTGACCAGGAAGCGGTTGCCGTGCTCGAGGACCGTCTGCTCGTCGTCCGAGAAGCCTTCCGCCTTGTACAGGTACCCGTCCACCAGGTCGAGCCCGGCCTTGAAAGGTGCCGTTCCGGAGCTCTTGTCGTACACCGCCTTGAGCGCGGAGCCGTAGACCGCCTTGAGCGCGTCGCAGATGGCCGCCTTGGCCCGGAACATGCCCACCGAATGCGCCTGCATCACACAGACGCCGCTGTACCAGTCGATGATGAGTCCCGGCAGGCCGTCGCCTTCACCGTGCACCAGCCGGTAGCAGTCCGTCTGCGGATCGCCCGTCAGGCCGGCGGCGGTACGGACCGCCTTGGCGCGCAGGAGCATCCGCTCCCAGAAATCGGGTTTCAGCGGATCCTCGCCGCTGAAGCTCAGGATGCGGACGGCGATGGAACCGACCTGGTAATGGCCGTACGCCAGGAACGTACCGTCGGCGGCGAAAACGCCGACGACGTCGCCCTCGGCGGGATGCCCGCTGACCTGGGCGATGGCACCGGAGAAAACCCAGGGATGGAACCGGCGCAGGGACTCTTCCCTACCTCTTTTCAGTATGATCTTTGTCATCGGCATTGTTCTTGGGCGGGTTCGGCGCCATCTGCTCCGGCGTGAGCGGAGCCTTGGGCGAATCCAGCAGTTTGATATACATTTCCCGACAGACCCACGCATCGGTGGCGGCGTACAGCTGCTGCGCCGGGGAGAGCTGCTCGGCCTCCCAGTTGGAGAGCTGCTGCGTCTTGGAGATGCGGAACCCCAGGATATTGGCAGTCATCTTCTTGACACTCTTGTCCTTGATGCCATACTCCCACACGATTTTCTGCAGGTCCACGAAGCCCTGGGGCTGGAAATCGTGCCGCTTGCGCAGGCCACGCACGTCGTCGGCGACGGCTGCGCCCACCTTGACGATGCCCGGATTCGCGAGGATCCGGCGGAGCGGCGCGGGGATGTCCCCCATTTCCTTGATGCGGAAGAGGAAGGCACGGTGCGCACCGGACAATTGCAAGAGCGACGTGCCGTAATGCGGCTGGGAAGGCGAGAAACTGGGACGCGATTCGGTGTCGAAGCCCAGCACTTTCTGGCGGCGAAGGTAGGCGACGGCGGCCAGGAAATCCAAGCCGGTGCTGTCAATCACCTTGATCTTGCCGGGGAATCCGGCCAGCTCCATCTGCTCGATTTCCTCCGGACTAATACTTATTTTGTACATAGACATCTTGCAGTTTAAAGGCCGGCACATCCTCACGCAGGCGGATGACGGAGAACGTCGACGCCAGGTCCCCCGCAGGGCGGGAGTACTTGTAGGACGGCAGGAAAGCACCGGTCGAGTCCGTCCGGGAAGCGAACTGCAGGTCCCGGACCGGGTAGGTCATATACAGGTCGGCCGCAGGCTGGGCGACAGTGTGGGTGAAAAGACGGCGTTCCCGCATGAGGCGGAACAGGTCGGCGGCATAGACAGCCGCCGTGTCCGGCGAACTGAGCACGGGGACCTGCGCCCCGGCACGCTCCAGGAAGTCACGGATGTCGGGTACAGCATGGCGGTCCAGCAGCGGCGAGCAGACGATCAGCACCTTTGCAGGCGCCTGGAAGGCCGAAGCGGCGGGGTTATAGCGGTCGGGACGGCAGAGCGTATCCAGTGCCGCGACCGCCATCCGGACGGCGGATTCGCGCAGGAACTGGGTGTCGCGGGCGGGAAGGTAGCCCTCATACGGGGCGTTCGCGCAGTCGAAGACGACACAGAACCGCTCACCGGCGAAATCCTTCAGGCCATCCGGCCGGGCGGCGCCGTCGATGTTGTCGAAGTTGTCCGCGGAAAGGAGATCCCCGACCGTGCGCAGGCACTGCTCCGGATCACCGAGGATGAAGACGGTCCCGGAGGCCTTGCCCGACTGGGCGCCCAGCCGCTGCACGTACGACAGGGAGTCCGCCATCAAGCGACCGACATAGCGGACGGCGGCATATCCCTGGTCCGTCCGACGGACGCAGGACGGGAGGGAAAGGACACCCAGCGCCGCTGCAAGCAGCCATGGACGGAAAAAACGTTTGCAGTAACCGATCGTTCCCATATCTGAGCAACTTTTTCAACCAAACAATGCAAAGGTAAGAAAAACTCACTATCTTTGAAGTATCATTGAAGCAAAACGATCGACATTCTATGGCAACCATCTCGAAAAAATCCCAATTGATGCCCGCCTCGGCCATCCGCAAGCTGGTTCCCTTCGCCGATGAAGCGAAGAGCCGCGGAACCAAAGTCTTCCACCTGAACGTCGGTGCGCCGGACATCAAGTCGCCCACGGTCGCCCTCGACGCCGTCAAGGAAAACACCCTCGACCATATCTCCTACTCGAATTCCGCCGGCCTCATCGAGCTGCGCAAGGGAATGGTGGAGAAATACTACCGGGGGATCGGGATCGACATCGAATTGCCCGACATCATCACCACGGTGGGCGGCAGCGAGGCCGTGAACATGGCCCTGGCGATTACCTGTGACGAAGGGGACGAGATCATCGTGATGGAGCCGTTCTACACGAACTACAACACGTTCTGCTTCATGAACGGAATCACGCTAAAGGCGGTCCACACGGACATCCGGTCCGGCTTCCAGGTACCGCCCGTCGAAGCGTTCGAACAGCTGGTCACCCCGCGTACGAAAGCCATCCTGCTCAGCAACCCGGGCAATCCTACCGGTACGCTGTACTCGAAAGAAAGCATGCTGGCCCTTGGAGAGGTGGCCCGCAAGCACGACCTCTTCCTCATTTCCGACGAGGTGTACCGCGAATTCTGCTACGCCGACGAGCCGCATTTCTCGGCCATGCACATCCCCGGTCTCGAGCAGAACGTCATCCTGCTCGACTCCGTCTCCAAACGCTACAACCTCTGCGGCTGCCGCATCGGCTGCCTGATCTCGCGCAACCCCGAAGTGATGAAGGCCGCGATGAAATACGCCCAGGCCCGCCTCTGCCCGCCCATCTACGGACAGCTGGCCGCCATCGCCGCGCTGGACACGCCGCCGGAGTATTTCGACGCCGTGAAGCAGGAATACATCGCCCGCCGCGACCTGGCGCTGCGCCGGCTGAACGCGATGGAAGGGGTCTACTCCCCCGTCCCGCAGGGCGCCTTCTACACCGTCGCGGAGATTCCCGTGGATGATGCCGAAGCCTTCGCCAAGTGGATGCTGACCGATTTCCGGATGGACGGCTGCACGACGATGGTCACCCCGGCGAAGTCGTTCTACAAGACTCCGGGCTGCGGCGTGAACCACATCCGCCTGGCTTACGTGCTCGACCTGCCGCTCCTGGACAAGGCGATGGACGTGCTGGAAGCCGGTCTGCAGGCCTACCCGGGCCGCACACTGTAGCGCTTCGCTCCATCCCTCCCACCGCTTCGCGGCGGGCCCCTCCCGTTCACGAGGCCACGGGCGGCCACGGGGTTGCCAGGACAACCCGCCCGGCTCACTTTTTTACCCGGCTCCTTGCTTCCCTTGGCCTCGCCGCACGCTCTTTCGCCTGCCGCTTCGCCTCCAGGAAACGCGCCAGCGATTCGGGCGTCGTCTCCCAGCGCTTGTGGAACCAGACCCACTGGTCCGGATGGTCGAACACCATCTGCGACAGCGCATCGTTCTGCTTCTTCGTATTGGCTAGGATGTCATAGCTGCCGTCCGGCGCCTTGATGCGCGGAAGCTCCGGATCGATCGCGAACGTATAGGAGCCATCATCGCCTCGCAGCGTACACATCGGCACCACCGCAGCCCCCGTATCAGCTGCAAGCCGGGAACAGCCGATCGGCGTATACGCCTTGATGCCCATGAACTCCACGAACGCACCCCGGATGTTCTTGCTGTCCTGATCGGTCATGATGATCAGGCACTCCCCCGCCCGCAACAGGTCCACAAGCGCATCGTAGCAATGATTGCGCGTGATATTGCGCATGCCCCGGCTCTCGCGATGCCGGATCATCAACTTGTTCAGGGCAGGATTCTTGATCCGGCTGCTCACACCGGCCGTCTTGTAACCGAGCAGCGGAGGGAGGATCGCGGAAAACTCCCAGCCCGCAGTATGGGGGATGAGGCAGAGGACACCCTTCCCGCGCTCGTAGGCAGCCCGCAGGTGCTCCTCCCCCGTCACCTTGAAATAACGGCGGAAGAAACTCCAGCTGCGACGGGCTCCCCACCGCGCATAATCCGTGAAGGTGAGCGCCAGGCACTCGAAAACCCGTTGTCCGAGTCGCCAGTAAGCCCCTTCCTCCCGTTCGGGACCATAGACCTTGGTCAGGTTTTCCACCACGATATCCGATTGCTTCTTGCTCAAGCGGTAGACGAGCCTGCTCAGCCGGCCGTGCAGACCAAGCTGCCACTTCCGGGGGATGAGCGGCGCCACCATGAACAAAAAACTGGACAACACATAAAGCACCGTGTTGCGGACGGGGCGGATGATGTTTCTTTTACACCAAGAGGCCATGATACAAGGACTTAGGATCAATGAAGGCCGAGGATTTCCCGGATCCTGGGTACGAGGAGCGCATGGATGAACGGTTCCTCCATGAAGTGGGTACCGTCATAGACCGTCCAGGAACCCGGCCCAAAAAACTTCTTCCAAGTGCGGATGCTGACGACCCCGCTGCGACGGTAATGGTCATGCCGGCCGAAGAAGGCGAAGAAATAATCGGTGCCGCCCTCCCGCGTCGCATTCCGCAGCGCCCGGCGGCGGCAATCCAGCCAGCCCAGCAGGTTCGCGCGGACGAAATGGAGCGGCTGCCGGTCCCCCTCGCGCGGATGCCAGACCCGGTCGAAGAGGGATGTCATGCCCGGGATGCGGACGAGCACCGCCATCACCCGGAACCAGCATGCGGCACCCAAGGCAGGGCTGACGAGCAGATGCGGGACCCCTTTCAGGGCGATGGCATGGAGCGCTCCCATGCTCTCACCGACCACCAAATCGGGCTGCAGTCTGGAAAACCAGTCCGAAAGCTGCTCCGTGGCCGTCTCCGGACGGAAATCGTAGGTCCGGACGACGACTTCCGCCTCCCCGGCGAGGGCCTCACGGAGAATGGACGGAATGCGGCTGTCACCGCCTCCGCCCATTCCATGAACGTAAAGGATTGTTTTACCGGCGGCCATCAGTCCTTCCGGAGGAAAACGGGGAGGATGAGGTTGAGCAGGACATAGCCCGCAAAACTGAGCAAGACGACGAGCGACCATTTCGCGCCGGCCACCACCGTCAGTGCAATGCTCATCACTACCCAGCCGGCGAAAGCGATCCAGAGGCGCTTGCGGGATTCCGGGACAGCCTTTCCGCCACCCAACTTGACGGCGAACATCGGCACCTCGCAGACCAGCAGGGCGCTCAGGCAGAGCGCGAGGGCGGGAATGAACCAGGAGGATGCCGCCAACGTGGACAGGAATCCGCCCGGAGTCGTCGACGCGCAATGGGCCAGGGCACCGCAGATCATCGCTGCGGCCGGCGTCGGCAGGCCGATGAAGCCGTCATGCTGCCGTTCATCCAGGTTGAACTTGGCCAGCCGCAAGGCGGAGAATACCGCCAGCAGCAGGGGCAGGAAGCCCAGCGGCCAGAGCGGACGGCCCCACAGGGAGAACAGCATCACAGACGGAAGGACGCCGAAACTCACGACATCGCAGAGCGAATCGAGCTCCTTCCCGATGTCGGAATACGCGTGCAGCACCCGTGCCGCCAGCCCGTCGCAGAAGTCGAACAGGGCGGCCAGCAGCATCAGCACGAACGCGGCGTCAAGACGGCCCTCCAGCGCAAAGATCACCCCCATGACCCCGCAGAGCAGGTTCAGGGAGGTGATTGTATTGGGGATGTGCTTGACCAGGCTCATTTACTTGATGCCCATTTTCTTCTTCAGTTCCTTCGGAAGGGCGTCCTTGTGCACGACAATCTCCATCGACTTGGCGCGGACGAAGGAATCGGAGCAGTACCAGATGCCCTGGTACTTTCCGGTCGTGCCCCAGGAATTCTTCACCATCACATAGCGGGTGCCGTTCTGGTCTTTCGCGATGCCGAAGATGTGCATGCCGTGGTCGTCGGTCGACAGTTTGTTGTCGAACTGCTCCTGGCGGGACTCCTGGGTGACAGGCAGTTCCTCGGGCAGGGACACCTCGCCGGCGGGTTTCTTCTCGCCGTCGCGGCCGACCCAGCGCTCCTGGTCGGAACCGGCGGTGGACAGGCGCGACGCAACCAGTACGCCGATGCCGTCACGGGTGAAGCCGGGCTCACTGACATCGGTTCCCCAGGCGACGGTATAGCCCTTCTCCAGGGCGCCGTACAGGACCTCCATGAACTCGTCGATCGGCACGTTGAACGCCGTGTCCCAGCGCCAGTTGTCGGCAAGTTCCACTGCGAAGGAAGTATAGAAGGGATGGTGGGTGAACGACGTCAGCGTGACATAGTCGCCGGGAACGATGCCCATCTCGTCGCGGTAAGTGGCGGGGGTATAGGTCTTGCCGTCCACCTCGAAAGATTCAGGGGCCTCGCCCAGGAAGGCGTCGACCGTCGCATTGAAACCCTTCTTCCAATTCGGGGAAAGCACCTTGTTGGGGTTCTTCACCATGGCGTCGACATAGGCGCGCGTCGTAGCGTCCAGCTCGCCGTGCACGGGCAGTTTCTGCAGGCCGGGCATCGCCTCCTGCGGCACCAGGCCGTAGTCCTCGGCGACATGGAGCACGTCACCGAACTCGGAACCGGCGCTGAAGCCGATGTTGCCGTCGGTCCGGATGAACTTGTCCGCACGGTCCTTGTAGGAGTGGCTCACGACGAACATCTCGGCGAAGTCCGGATACGCGGCCGTGTCCTTGATGTGCTTGATGCGGATGACTTCCGACTCGAGGAAACTCAGCCCCGAGAAGCACCAGCAGGTGCCGGAGCGGTTCTGGTTCTTGATGGAGGTGACCGGATTCTCCGTCACCACGGTGAACTTGTACTCGGGGGCCTGGGCGGACAGGGTGTATGCACAGGAGAAAAGCGCCGCGACACCGGCGGCGAGGATCATCTTTCTCATATCGGATCTGTTAATAGTTCGTCGCCTTCAGCATGAAATAGCTCTGCGGGTGGTTGCAGACCGGGCACTTCTCGGGGGCCTTGGGGCCGACCACGATGTGTCCGCAGTTGGAGCACTCCCAGATGGCGTCTCCGTCACGGGAGAAGACGACCTCCTTCTCGATGTTGTCGAGCAGCTTGCGGTAACGCTCCTCGTGCACCTTCTCGATGGCGCCGACCGCGTCGAACAGGCGGGCGATCTCGTCGAAACCCTCCTCGCGGGCTTCCCTGGCGAACGTGGCGTACATGTCCGTCCACTCGAAGTTCTCGCCGGCGGCGGCGTCCTTCAGGTTCTCGGTGGTCGCCGGAACGGCACCGCCGTGCAGGAACTTGAACCAGATCTTGGCATGCTCCTTCTCGTTCCTGGCCGTTTCCTCGAACAGGGTGCCGATCTGGACATACCCGTCCTTCTTCGCCTTGGAGGCATAGTACTGATACTTGGTGTGCGCCTGGCTCTCACCGGCGAACGCAGCCTGCAGATTCTTCTCTGTCTTGGTTCCTTTTAATTCCATATCGTCTTGATTTTGATTGTCCGAAAAACAAATATAGGAAAAATAACTATTTTTGCGAACCATGCCAGCAAAAAAGAGGAAGAAGAAACGCAGGAAGATCGCCGTCGGTCCCCGGACGGTGGCAGCCGTACTGGTTTTCATCGTCGCACTCGCCGTCGTGCTGACCGGCCGCATCGGCCGTCACGCCAGCCCGGACCGGGGCGACAAGGTGCCGCCCGGATCCTGGGACTACGGCATCGACCTCTCGCACCACAATGCCGGTCCCATCCGCTGGGATTCGCTCTACGTACTGACGGACCGGCAGCGCCATACGGTCCGCAACCCGTTCGACGCCAAGGAGATCCGGCCCGTCCGGTTCGTCTGCCTCAAGGCGACGGAAGGCACGTCCCTGTGCGACAAGGACTTCGAAACACGCTGGAAGGAAGCCGCCCGGAACGGCGTGCCGCGCTGCGCCTACCACTTCTTCCGCAGTTCGAAGGACGGTGCATTGCAGGCCGAACATTTCATCCGGAGCGTAGGGCCGCTGCGCAAGAACGACCTGCCGCCGGTGCTGGACATCGAGACCCTCCACCGGGGCTGCACGAAGCAGCAGCTCAACGAACGGGCGCTGCAATGGCTGCAGGCCGTGGAAGCGCATTACGGAAAGACGCCCGTCGTCTATACGGGCGCTTCCTTTGCGAAAGACCATCTGGGCAAGGAAATCACGGAACGCTACCCGCTCTGGATCGCCCATTACCGGAAAGACCATCCGGCCTACAAGGGATGGACGCTCTGGCAGTGCACCGACCGCGCCGTCGTGAAAGGCGTCCCGGGCAAAGTGGACCTCAGCGTCCTGCCGGCGGGCATGTCTATGGTTCGCGGACGAAAGGCACCTTCGTCCCGTTGAAACCCGTCCAGCGGTACAGGTGCGCCTCGCAGACCTGCCGTCCGGTCTGCTTGTCGCGGCCATTTTCCGAAATATACCACCATCCGTCCCCGACCGGGCAGAGGCCCGTGGAACCGCGGCTGAAATACCAGCCCGGCACCGGTATTGCGGCACTGCCCACGACCTTCTGCGGTTTCTTTACGTAAGGGACGCCTTCCAGCATTCTGCGGACGGGTTTCTCCCACATCGGAACGATGAACTGGTCGTAATTGGGGAGGCGGTCCTTGCTCCCGCGGTAGACCGAGAGGAACAGGTGCTCCGTGGAGGGGTCGTAGGCCATGTTCTGCACGCCCCAGGTCGTGTTGCCGGTGTAGATGAAGTACTTGTCCAGCGGATGCGCCGGGCCGCCGGCATAGAAGGTACCGAACGAGACCGGCAGCGCGCGTGCATTGAGCGCACGGAAATCGTACCGGAGCAGCACCTGGTAGTTGTTGTCCTCACGGGCGGTGTCGCCGTAGATGCCATACGCCACGTACAGGTAGTTCCGGCTGCCGGAGCGCGCGCCCATCTTCGGAGCGATCGTCACGCCGTCGATGCCTGAACAGCCCAGGGCGTGATCGAGCGTCCGGCCTTCCACCGTCACCTTGGCGTTGTAGTCCGCCCCGGCCTCCCGGATGCAGACCACCTTGAAAATGTCCGTCCCTTCGGAATGGACGCCGACCCGGTCCAGGGCGTCCACGTCGATGATGGCGATGTAGAACATCGACTGGCCGGCGGCGAAGTCGGATAGGCCGCGGCCGATCACGTCGTCCTTGCACTCCAGCGAGGCATAGACCTTCCGGTCCTGCGGATTGAAGGTGATCGCGCCCAGGTGCCCCTGGATCTTGTCGATGGAGCCGAGCACGCGGCCCTGCAGGTCCGTCTTCACGAAACTGGTCGTGAACGAGAAGTACATCCGGCCCGCCTCCCGGTCGATGGCGATGCCCTGGACATGGTGGTTCGCGCCTTCTGCGCGGACGGCGCTCGGGAGCGAGCCGGGACGGACCGGCTCCGCAGCGAAAGCGGACGCGCCGGCAAGCAGCAGCAGGGCCAGCAGCAGGGCCCGGCCTCCTTTGAACTCTTTCATCATATTTCTTTTTGGGTTGATTGCAAGTCTTCCAGCATCGCCGCGGCCACCTGGGCGGAAGCGCCGGAGGAGCCCAGCGCGCGGCGGATCTCCGCGTAGCCTTCCAGCATCCGGGCACGGTAATCTTCATCCTCGATCAGGCGGCAGACCTCTTCCAGCACGTTCTCCGGTGTGAAATAGTCCTGCAACAGCTCCCGGAAGCAGGCGCGGTCGAGGATCAGGTTGCCGAGGCTGATGAAACGCACCTTGATGATCATCCGGCCGATCAGGTAGTTCAGGCGCGACCCGCTGTAGGCGACGACCTGCGGCGTGCCGATCAGGGCGCACTCGAGGGAGGCGGTACCCGAATTGACGACGGCGGCGCGGGCATGGCGCATCACCCCGTACGTCTCCCCGAACAAGACGTGCATGTACGGACGTCCTTCCGTCCAGGCCGCATAGTCTTCCATCGAGCGGGAAGGGGCTCCCGCGACGACGAACTGCCAGTCCGCATAGGCGGGCAGGGCATGCATCCGCTCCGCAAAGGCGGCGAATGTCGGCATCATCGTGCGGATCTCGCCGGTCCGCGAACCGGCCAGGAGGGCGATCATCGGCCGGTCCGGCAGGCCGGTCCGCGCCAGGAACGCCTCACGCGGCTCCCGGAGGGCATCGGAACCGTCCACGGCATCGACCAGCGGATTGCCCTTGTACACGAAGTCGACCCCCTTTTCCGTGAAATACGGGATCTCGAACGGGAACACGATGAAGAGCTTGTCCACGTAGCGCTTGAGTTTTTCCACGCGGCGCTCGCGCGAAGCCCACACCTTGGGGGCGATATAGTAGTAGACGCGGAATCCCGCCCCGTGGGCGAACTCGGCGATACGGAAATTGAAGCCCGGATAGTCGATGAGGATCACCACGTCGGGCTTCCAGGCGAGGATGTCGTCCTTGCAGCGGGCCAGCCGGCGGGCGAACATGCGGGGATGGAGCAGCACCTGCGAGAAGCCCATGACGGCGCCCGCCCGGTAGTCTTCCAGCAAACCCGTCCCCGGACGGTGCTCCCGGTACGCGGCGTCCATCAGCCCGCCGCCCCAGAAGCGCATGTCGGCACCGGGGTCTTCCGCGAAGAGCCCGCGCATCAGGTTCGACCCGTGCAAGTCTCCGGAGGCCTCTCCGGCGATCAGGAAGTACTTCATCGGAAATCCTCGTTGAAGCCCGTCGCAGCGAGGCGGGCGATCTCGTCATAATCGGTATTGTCGACGCGGTGCGCCACGATCGAGATATACCCGGCCTGGAGCAGATGGTGGTCGGCCAGGGTGTCCGACGCGGGCGAATCGTCCACGAAGTCCCCGACCATCATGTAGAGCGTCTCCCCTTCCTCGCAGGGCGGGTCCAGCGGCACACCCGCCTCGACGGGCACGATACCGCGCCGGCTGAACTGGTCGAGGTTCCAGGGCTGGAATTCGCGTTCCCAGTGGCCGCAGCCCTCGTGTCCGACGCGCACGCCCCTGATCCGGTCGGCCGGCAGGTCGGGGAAGTTGATGTTGTAGAAGATGCCCCGGCGCTCGGGACGGTTGTCCATCAGCTTGCGGAAAATCGCCGGGAAATACTGTTGTACGGCGGAGAAGTCCGCATCCGGACGGAAGGTGTCCAGCGACACGCCGATCCCCATGATGCCGTTCAGCGCCGCTTCCTCCGCCGCACCGAGAGTCCCGGAATAGTTGGCGGCCGTCGCCGCGTTGGACCCGTGGTTGATTCCGCAGACGACGACGTCGGGGCGGTCGTCGACCATGATGTTGTCGAGACCATACTTGACGCAGCTGGCCGGCGTGGCGTCGATGTAGGCGCGGAAGGCCAGGCCGTCGGCGGGCAGCGGGCGGTAGGCGATCGCCTTGCAGCCCATGGAGACCGCCATCGACATGCCGGACTGATGGTATTTCGGCGCGATGGAGGTGATGCGTCCCATCGGCCGGAGCATATCTGTCAAGATGTCAAGTCCTTTCGAACGGTACCCGTCGTCGTTCGTAACCAAAATATTGAGTTCTGGAGCCATATTCGTTTATTTTCATCTACAAATATATGAAATCCACCAATTTTTTGGTAATTTTGCACCACTTTTGCAGGGAGACTGCGATGGTAGAACGAACATACGAACAAACTTTTAATATTATTCAAAAATGGTAAAACTTGGTATTAACGGATTCGGCCGCATCGGCCGTATGGTTTTCCGCGCTGCAGTCGAGAATTTCGCGAATGACATCGAGGTCGTGGGCATCAATGACCTGCTCGATCCCGAGTATCTCGCATACATGCTCAAGTATGACTCCGTCCACGGAATCTTCAAGGGTGATGTCGCCGTCGAAGACGGTCATCTCGTTGTCTGCGGAAAGAAGATCCGCGTCACCGCCGAGATGGATCCCGCGAACCTGAAGTGGAACGAGGTCGGCGCCGAGGTCGTCGTCGAGTCCACCGGCTTCTTCCTCACCGATGAGACCGCCCGGAAGCACATCCAGGCCGGTGCGAAGAAGGTCATCATGTCCGCTCCCTCCAAGGATGCGACCCCGATGTTCGTCTACGGCGTCAACCATACGACTTACGCCGGACAGGACATCATCTCCAACGCTTCCTGCACGACGAACTGCCTCGCCCCGATCTCCAAGGTCCTGAACGACAAGTTCGGCATCAAGCGCGGTCTGATGACGACGGTTCACGCCGCCACCGCTACGCAGAAGACCGTCGACGGTCCTTCCAAGAAGGACTGGAGAGGCGGCCGCGGCATCCTCGAGAACATCATCCCGTCCTCCACGGGCGCTGCCAAGGCTGTCGGCAAGGTGCTGCCTGAACTGAACGGCAAGCTCACCGGCATGTCCCTGCGCGTTCCCACCTCCGACGTTTCCTTCGTCGACCTCACCGCCGAACTGAACACTCCTTGCACCTACGAGGAGATCTGCGCCGCGATGAAGGAGGCTTCCGAAGGCGAACTCAAGGGCATCCTCGGTTACACCGACGAGCCGCTTGTCTCCACGGACTTCCGCAACGACGCCCGCACTTCCATCTTCGACGTGAAGGCCGGTATCCAGCTCGATCCTACGTTCGTCAAGGTCTGCGCCTGGTACGACAACGAGTGGGGTTACTCCAACAAAGTGCTTGAAATGGCGCGCGTTATTGCAAAATAATCAAAAATATATTTTATATTTGCGATAATTCAAGGCCGGGTCTTTGAAGAAGGCCCGGCTATTTTTAAATCAAAAAAAGATGAAAAAGGTTGTTTTAGCTTTCCTTTGCGCAGCCGTTGTTTTCCAGGGCTGCTCGACGATGTCCAAGACCGCGAAAGGAACCCTCATCGGTTCCGGTGCGGGTGCCGTGATCGGTGCCGGCCTCGGCGCCGTCCTCGGTGACAGCAAGGGTGCCGCCATCGGCGCCGCCATCGGTACGGCGGTCGGTGCGGGTGCCGGCGCCGCCATCGGCAAGAAGATGCAGAACAAGGCCGAAGAACTGGCCGCGCTCGAGAACGCCCAGATCGAAACGGTCAAGGACCAGAACGGTCTCCAGGCCATCAAGGTCACCTTCAACAGCGGTATCCTCTTCCCGACCAACGGTTCCACGCTCTCCGCTGCTTCCAAGAAGGAGCTCTCCACTTTCGCCGCCAAGATGGCCGATATGAAGGAGACGGACATCACGATCCTCGGACATACCGACAACACCGGTTCCGACGCCGTGAACGAGAAGCTCTCCAACAAGCGTGCTGAATCTGTCGCCGCCTACCTGAAGTCCTGTGGCATCGACGCCGGCCGTATGACGACCGAAGGCAAGTCCTATCTGATGCCCGTGGCTGACAACGCCACCGCCGAAGGCCGCGCCCAGAACCGCCGCGTCGAGATCTACATCTCCGCCAACGAGAACATGATCAAGGCCGCCGAAGAAGGCAAGCTGCAGTAATCGATTCCCGCCCGCGGGGCATATCCGAAGAAGCCGACCATCACTGGCCGGCTTCTTTTTTTAGCTCGGGAAAGGGGCATTCCTACTTGCGCGGGCCGAAGATAGCCGTGCCGATGCGGACGATCGTCGCCCCGTATTCAAGGGCGATCCGCCAGTCGCCGGACATCCCGATCGAGAGTTCGGTGAAGTCGGCCAGGGCCGGATGCAAGGCGGAAAGCCGGTCCTTGAAGGCGCGGATCCGGGCAAAATCCGACCGTACGACATCCTCGTCGTCAGTGTTCGTCGCCATGCCCATCAGGCCGCGGATCCGCACGCAGGACAGCGATGCGGCACCGGAGGCGTATTCGTCCATCACCGCCATGATTTCCTCCTGCGTGAACCCGCCCTTGGTCTCCTCCGCGCCCAGATGCAGCTCGAGCAGGATCGGGACGATGCGCCCGTTCGCCGCCCCCCATGCCTGGATGGCATCCAGCAAGTGGCGGGAATCGACGGACTGCACCAGCGCAGCATACGGAAGGACCAGCTTGAGCTTGTTGGTCTGCAAGTGGCCGATAAAGTGCCAGCGGATGTCGGCCGGCAGGGAAGGCACCTTCGCGGCGAACTCCTGCGGACGGTTCTCGCCGAACGCCCGCTGCCCGGCCGCATAGGCCTCGAGGATTTCACCGGCAGGGTGGAATTTGGAAACTGCCACCAGTTCAACTCCTGATGGCAGTTCCGATTGAATGCTTTGTAAACGCTCGGCGATCATCGCTTTCCGTTCTTTTTCTGCTGCTCCATCTGGCGCTGCATCTTCTGCGCCTCTTCCAGCCGCTGCTGCCACTTGCTCTTGGCAGGTTTCTGGCCTTCGGATGCCTTCAGGCGCGCCATGATTTCCTCAGGATGCACGAACCATTTCTTAATGACCCAGGTCTCAGCCATCGTGATCAGATTGGAGAGGAGGTAATAGTAGCTCAATCCGGACGACAGGTTGTTGCAGATGAAGAACATCATGATCGGCATCATCCAAACGCTCATGAAGCGCATGCTCGCCATGTTCGGGTCGTCGGAACCCGGCTGCTGCCCGGTCGTGATCTTCGAATAGAAGAACATCGACACCGCCATCAGGAGGGCGAAGAGCGACAGGTGGTCGCCGATCAGCGGGACCCGCGTGCCGAAGTCCACGATCGAATCATAGGCGCTCAGGTCGTCCGCCCAGAGGAACGGCTGCTGACGCAGCTCGATCGAAGCCGGGAAGAAGCGGAACATCGCCCACAGGATCGGGAACTGGAGCAGCATCGGGAGGCATCCGCCCATCGGACTGATGCCGGCGCGCCGGTACAGGTCCATCTGCGCCTGCTGCTTCTTCATCGCGTCCTCCTGCTTGGGATACTTCGCATTCAGTTTGTCGATCTCCGGCTTGATGGCCTGCATCTTGGCGGAGGAAGAATAGGACTTGTACGCGAACGGGAAGACGACGATCTTGATGAAGATGGTCATCAGGAGGATGATGATGCCGAAGTTCGAAATGAAGCGGTGCAGGAAGTCGAACAGCGGGATGATGACGTACCGCGTGAACCAGCCGACAAGCCAGCCGCCCAGCGGAATGATCTTCTCGTACTTGTGGTCATACGACTTGAGGGTACGGAAGTGGTTCGGGCCGAAGTAGAATTCGAGCGGGAGCACCGTCTCCGGCTGACCGGCCTTGAAGTCGGTCCGGAGACGCGCCTCGCAGGTCATCAGGTTACGGTCGGGATCGTCCTCGGGCTGGAAGGCGATGTTGAACTCCGAAGAGGAGAACTCCTGCGGTGCCCGGACGATCGCGGAGAAGAACTGCTGCTGGAAGGCAAACCAGGAGATCCGGTTGTCGACCCGCCGCTGCGCGGAACGGCCGCCCCGTCCGAGGATCTCAGGCTTCTTCTCGCCGTCGAAATAATAGTTCAGTTTCGAGTACTGCACCTCGTTGCGGTAGCCTTTCTCCATGCGGGGCATCGTCACGAAGTAGTCGATGTCCAGGGAGGAGACGTTGCGCGGGATCAGGCCTTCCATCCCCACAAAGGAGATCCGGTCGTCCACGCTGTAGGAATCCTTCCGCAGGACATAGGCCTGCTGGATGTATCCGCCGCCGGAGAACGGCAGGCGCATCGTGACGGACGAGTCCGTCTTTTCGACGAGGGTGAAGTTGAAATCGGCGGTGTTGATGTTTTCGCCGGCATAGACCTGGATGCCCAGGTGGCTCGCCTCGGGACGGAAGAGATACAGTTCCGATCCGCCGTAGTTCTGGAATTCCTTCAGGCGGGCCGAGTAGGGCTGGGCGCCCTTTGTCGTGAAGACGACTTCGATCCGCTCGTTGGCCAAGGTGACCAGCTCGCCGGCTGCGTCATGCGAGCTGGAGAGGAGGGAATCCTTGTAGACGGCGCCGGAAGGGCCGGCCGTGAAGACCGGCACCGAAGCCGTATCGGTGACCGCCGCAACGGCCGCCGCAGCGGAATCCGCCTTGTACTGTTCCACGGCGGCGATGGAGTCCAGATGGGCCTGCCAGGCCGCCTGCTTCTGATATTGCTTGTTCTGATAGAAGGTGAATCCGAACAGGACCAACCCCATCAGAAGGAGTCCGATAATCGTATTCTTGTCCATTCTCCCCTACTCCTCGCTCGCCTCAGCCTGACGGATCTTTTCCTCCAACGCCTTCAGTTCCAGTTTTGCAGCCTCGATCCGCTCCTGCATCTGCTTGATAAGCGGCTCGGAGTTCTTGGATGCAGAGAAGAAACCGATGTTGTTCTCATACGTATCGATGTCCTGCTGCAGTTTGTTGTACTCCTGTACCAGCCGGTCCTTCTCGGACAGCGGCTTGCGCTGTGCAGGGCCGCGGCCGCCGGAAGGACGGCTTCCCCGGATCTGGAAGTCAGGGAACTTGGCCTGCATCGCCTCGGAGAAGGCATTCTGGATATTCTCCTTTTCCTTGAACGGCACGAAGCCGATCGACTGCCAGCGGGAGAGGAACTCCTGCGCCGCCGCGAGGGCGTCGCCGCCTTCCGGCAGTTCGAAGGCGCGGATCTCCTCGACGAGGGCGCGCTTCGCCTTCAGGTTGCCGTAGTAGTCGTTCTCGGGCTTCGCATTCTTGTCGCGGGCCTCGAAGAAGGTGTCGCACGCCTCGCGGAAACGCTTCCAAAGCTGCTCGGAACGCTTGCGCGGCACGGCTCCGATCTCCTTCCACTGCTTCTGCAGGGCAATCAGGGCCTCCGTCGTCTTCTTCCATTCCGTGCTGTCCTTGAGGGCCTCGGCCTGCTCGATCAGCGCCAGTTTCTTCTCCACGTTCTCGGACATCGTGTCCTTGAACTGCGCATAGTATTCGCGCTTGCGGGTGAAGAACTTGTCGCAGGCGGCGCGGAAACGGTCGTAGATCTTCTGATTGTCTTTCTTCGTCGCGAAGCCGATCGTCCGCCACTTCTTCTGGATTTCCTCGATCTGCGCCGAGAGGGTGTTCCACTCGTTGGAAGTGGCGACCTCCTTCGCGGCGATCTCCTCGACCTGCTCGCACAGGCGCGTCTTCTCCTCGAGGTTCTCGTGCTGCTTTTCCTTCTGGCCCTCGAAATAGGCCTGGTATTTCTTGTTGATCACAGCGGTGGCCGCCTTGAAACGGTCCCAGATCGAATCGCGGAACTCCTTCGCCACGGGGCCGAACTCCTTCCACTGCTCGTGCAGCTTCTGCAGTTCGTGGAACGCAGCGACGATGTTCTCGTTCTCCGCCAGCTTCTCCGCCGCCTCGCAGAATTCCTGCTTGGCCTCCAGGTTCTTCTTGAAGTCCAGGTCACGGAGCTCGCGGTTGATCTTCACCATGTCGTAGAACTTCTCGACATAGTACTGGTAGCTGTCGTTCAGGTCACGGAACTTGGTCGCAGGGACCGGCCCGATCTCACGCCAGCGGTTCTGGAGCTCACGGAAGGCCGGGAACGTGGAGTTGACGTCCTCCTGCGCCTCGACCAGCGCCTTGAGCTCGTCGATGACGGCCTGCTTCTTCACGAAGTTCTCTTCGCGGCGGGCGTCCTGCTGGCGGTTGTATTCGGCGCGTTCGCGCTTGTAGTTGGCGTAGACGCCCTTGAAAGCCATCTCGATGGCGGAGAAAGGATTCTCGCGTTCAGTGTCGGTGGCAGGTGCCTCGGCCTCCTCGACCACGTCCTCACGGGAAGACGGCTCGTCGACGGCAGCACCGAAACCGGCCTCCGCCTTCTCCTTGGAGAGACGCTTGTAGAAAGCGGATTTGATGGCCTCCGCCTCCTTGTAGCGGGTCATCCGGTTTTCATCCTGCGACAGCTTGTCGAACAGGTCGGAGAGTTCCGCCAGGCTCAGGGCGGCCAGGTCGACCGGTTTCTCAGGTTCGGCCTTCGGCTCTTCCTGGGATTCCTCCGCCTTCGGCGCTTCTTCCGGTTCGGGCTTCGGTTCCTCCTGCGCAGGAGCGGGTTCGGCTTTTTCGTTCACGGCTTCCTTCAAGTCGTCCAATTTTTCGGCGACCTGCTGTTTCAGGCCTTCAGCGGCATCCTTTACGTCGTCCCACGCGTCGGCGGCCTTATCCTTCAGGTCGTCGATCACGTCTTCGGCGCGGTCCGAGAGATCGTCGAGCTTTTCGGCGACATCTTCGATCTTGTCACCGATCTCTCCCAACGTGTCCTGGACCTTGTCCGCCAACTCGCCAAGTTTCTCTTTCAGGGTCTTGGAAGTTTCCGCTACATCTGGGGCCTGGTTGCCGGCCTCAGGAATCTTTTCCTCGCTCATAACGCAGTATTTTTTGAGTTGCACATGGCCGCAAGCAATTCTTGCGACTTACAAATATACCATTTTTCCTTTTAATTTTCCTATTTTTGCAAAACGAATCAAAAAAGAATATGCGCATTGACATTCTGACAGTTGTACCCGAACTGCTCGAAAGCCCGCTGGCCCACTCCATTGTCGGCCGCGCCCGCAAGAAGGGCGTCGTGGAAATCAATGTCTGGAACATCCGGAAATACGGCATCGGTCCGCACCTGAGCGTGGACGACTACTGCTACGGCGGAGACGCCGGCATGGTGATGATGGTGGAGCCCGTCGAAAAGATGATCGAAGAACTCCGCGCCGAGCGGACATACGACGAAGTGATCTACCTCTCCCCGGACGGGGAACTGCTCACCCAGCCCGTTGCCAACGAACTGTCCCTCAAGGAGAACATCATCCTGCTCTGCGGCCACTACAAAGGCATCGACCACCGGATCCGCGAGCACCTGGTCACCCGGGAAATCTCGGTGGGCGACTATGTCGTGAGCGGCGGCGAGATCCCCGCGGCCCTGCTGGCCGACGCGATCGTCCGCCTCCTGCCCGGCGCCATCACCGACGAGACGTCCGCCCTGAGCGACAGTTTCCAGGACGGCCTCCTCTCCCCGCCCGTCTACACCCGGCCGGCCGACTACAAAGGCTGGAAAGTGCCGGAGGTGCTGCTCAGCGGGAATCCGAAACGGATCCGCGCCTGGCAGGACGAGCAGGCCCTCCTGCGCACGAAACAGCTGCGCCCCGGCCTGCTGGAAGAGAAGCCGGCGGAAAATAATACGAAATCCTTGGATTGAAGAAGAAAATGATTATTTTTGCAGGTGAAAGCAAAAACTCTAACTGCAAGACCTTTATACAAGGCGATATACTAATACACTACTGAATAACCGACAAAGTCCGCTGCGAAGCGGACTTTGCTGCTTTCATACCCTTTCCACCCAGGGTCAGTTCATGTATTTTCCGTGGCAGAACTTGTAGGACAGGCCGCTGCCGCAGGGACAGGGGGCATACAGGGGCGCCGCCGGGACGAAAAGCCCCATCGTCGGATTCTCCTTCACGATGCGCTCCAGCTGGCCGGAGTCGCTGCGGAGGACCACCTTCATCATATGGACCTCGTCGGGACAATGCCCCATCAGCAGCCACTTGGGCAGGATGTTCGCATAATCGGCGATGACCTGCATCGCCTCGTTGTAGAAGTCGAACGACTCGATCTCGTCCTGCACCCGGTTCACGCTGGCGAAGATGGCCTCGGTCGTATCGCCCTCCTCGACCATCTGGGAGGTCATCCAGATGTCGTGCGCGTCGCGGCGCGACTCTGCGTCGTTGTAGCCGAGGTCGTGCAGCAGGCCGAGCAGGGCCTGGCCCTGCGGCGACCCGAGGCGGAACGTGAAGAAAGGAGCTTCGCTGCCGGCCTCCAGCACCTCCTGGACCGAATAGGCGGGGAAATCGTCGATCTTCTCCGCATTCTCCTCCTGCCGCAGCACCAGCGACTCGGGGTCGGAGATGCCGGGAGCGACGAAATATTCTTCGCCATCGATGATGTACCGGCACAGCTTGGCGGCCGGGGCTTCTTCGAAACGGCGCAGGAAATCGCGGTACCGGCCGCGGCCGGTGTATTCCCAGTAGTCCTGCATCACCACCCGCATATGCGCGGCGGGCAGGGCGCCGTAAAGGTTCAGGTAACCCAGGATCGCCCGGTCGAGTTCGAACGAACCGTCCTTCTCCCCCGCCTCCAGGGCGTCGGCAAGGTGCGGTGCGACGACATCGTACAGTTCCTTCGAAATCCACAGGCGCTGGATCTCGGGATCGGAGTTGTCGGAAGAGAGGAGCCGGACCGTTTCCAGGACGGAGGGGTAATCGGGGTAATCCACCTCCACGGGCACGTCGGGGCCGGCCTTCACCAGCGTCGACAGCAGGTGCAGGTCGCGCTCCGGCATCCTGCCGAGCCACTCCGCGGGGCGGTCCACGATGAAGGCGCCCAACTGCTCGACGAAGTCCCGCTTGCACACGCGTGACGGGACCGCCGCCCCGAAGAAGTTCCGGATATCCTCCAGGTCCATCTTCGGGAAGGCTTCCAGCGCCTTGCTGATTTCTTCCGTACTGCGTTTCATCGCCGCAAAATTAGCAAAAAGTCCGTTATGTAACGCTACTTCCGCAGAAAACTCAATCCGTCAGCTTCAACAGCCCGTCGGATATGACGGCGCGCTTGATGGTGAGCGTCTCCGTCCCGCTGTTCGGGCAGTGGAAGGAGATACGCAGGTTCCCTTCCAGATCGGTAAACGCCATCGAATGCCCGCCATCCTCGGTGAAGAGCACCTTGTCGGTGTGTACCCAGGGCCCCAGGATGCCGTTGTCGGAATAGGACTGGAGGATGCCGTAGCGGGCATGGCCCGTCGGCCCGAAGCTGGACCACATCATGATCAGGCGGCCCGTCGCAGGGTCCGTTACGATGAACGGCGCATCCGTCACCTTGTTCCCGACATCCTCTGCAAGCCAGGGGGCTTCGGAGGCTTTGAACAGGCGGTGCGGTTTCCCTTCCGTACCGGTGAAGTCCTTCTTCAGGCGGACGGCCCAGATTTCGCCCACGTAGTCCTGCACATTGGGTCCGTTCCACTCGACGCAGTAGACCATCCAGGGACGGCCCTTGGGGTCGATATACAGGGACCCGTCCAGGCACTGGTATCCTTCCGGCGTCACGTTGATCCGGTCGCCGGTAAGAAGGGGACGGTAAGGGCCGAGCACTCCGTCGTCGGAGCGGAAAATGGTCGTTCCCCGCAGGATGCCCGCATCCGGGTTGGAAATCGTCACGAAGACATAGTATTTCCCGTTATAATAATATGTGTCCGGAGCCCACCAGTCGTGTGTTCCGAGGTACCCTTCGGGGACTTCCGAGACGATTCCTTTCGGGAACCAGTATTCGAGGTCGGCACTTTCAAAAGCCTGCAAGCAGCGGGTCCCGTCCTTCTGTTTCTTACTGGATATCAAGTAGTAAGCTCCATTGTCCACGATGATGAAGGGATCCCGGACCCGCAGGTCGCAGGCGCGGATGGCGTCCTTGGGCGCATAGGTCAGCCCGAGTGCGGACGGGTCGAGCGCAGGAACGGTACGGCCGTCCCGGCCGGTCATCGTCTCCGCGGCGAAGAGCGAATCCCACAACGCCTCCTCCACCGCCTCGATCGTGGCCATGAAGAGGGGGGACATGGCTTCGTTCGGCAGCAGGACCGGCTTGTACAGGCCGGCCGAAGGGTCGATCAGGTTGTCCGGGCAGTTGGAGAAGGCAATGACATAGTCGCCGCTGCCGTTGGCGGCGATGCCGCCCGTCTTGGCCAGGCCCATGACGGCCCGCTTGGCCATCCGCTCCAGGTTCCGGGCGTCCACAGGCGCGTCCGTCGCCACGATGATCATGCACGACCCGTCGACATCCTGCGCGGCGATCTGCTGCCGGTACGGCGTCCGGCCCAGCAGTTCGTCCGCCTTGATGCCGTCGATCTGGAGGTTGCCCCCGTAATTGGTCTGGGCGAGCACGCCGACGGTGTAGCCGCCGAGCGACGCCGGAAGGACCCGGGATGCGGTGCCGATACCGCCTTTGTAACCGAACGCGACGGTCCCCGTGCCGGCGCCCACGTTCCCTTCCTCCACCGGCCCGTCATGGGCGGAAGTGATGGCCTGCAGCACATCCTCTTTGGTGACATACCGCGCACGGACGTTGTTCAGCACACCGTCGTTGGTCTCGCCGACCACGACGTTGACCGATCCGATGTCTTCGTTCCCGGGCAGCCCGAGCATGTACTCGATACCGCCGCTCAAGGCCTCCGGCACGTTCAGCGTGTTCGTCAGCAGGATCGGGGCCTCGATGCAGCCGAGTTCGGCGACCTGCGTCGACCCGGCCAGCTTGCCGAATCCGTTTCCCGTATAGACGGCGGCGGGCACTTTCTTCCGGAAGAGGTCGCCGCCATGCGGCAAGACAGCCGTCACTCCCGTGCGCATATCCTCCCCGCCGATCTTCGTCAGGTGACCGACCTTGACGCCGGGGACGTCGGTGATGGCATTGTGTGCGCCCGGATGCATCACGCCGGGAGTCAGTCCCCAGTCACGCATCCGCTTCCGGGGCGGTGCGCCGGCTGCAGGAAGACAGAGCAGAAGGGCCGCGGCCAACAGGCAGGCAGGCCCGATATTCATTCTGGATTGCTTTCTCATAAACACAAAAATAAGAAAATAATGACTAACTTGCCGGCCAGTCCCCAAAACGAACGGAACATGCTCCAGAAAAAATGGCAGCAGACCTGCATCTCCCTGATCCCACTGATCGTGCTGGTCGCCCTGCTTGCACTGAATATCAGCATTTTCGGCAGCGATGCCATCCTCGGCGCCAGCCAGGTCGTCCTGCTTTTCTCGGCCGGAGTCTGCATCTGGCTGTCGATGCGTTTCTTCCATATCCCCTGGGAAAAGTTCGAAGAAGCCATCAGCGGGCACATCGCCGACGTCGGCAGCGCCATCCTCATCCTCTTCCTGATCGGCGCGGTATCCGGCACCTGGACGATGAGCGGGGTCGTCCCCACGCTCATCTGCTGGGGCATCCGGGTCATCCATCCGAAGATCTTCCTGGCCGCCGCCTGCATCATCTGCGCCCTGGTCTCGCTGATGATCGGCAGTTCCTGGACGACCATCGCCACGATCGGCGTCGCCCTGATGGGCATCGGAAAGGCGGAAGGATTCAGTGACGGGCTCATCGCCGGCGCCATCATCTCGGGGGCTTATTTCGGCGACAAGATCTCGCCCCTGTCGGACACCACCGTCCTGGCCGCCTCGCTGAACAAGGTTCCCCTGTTCACCCACATCCGCTACATGCTGGTGACCACCATCCCGTCCATCACGATCGCGCTGGTCGCCTTCTCCGTCATCGGCTGGCTGCATCCGGCCGCGGACGCCGGCACCATCGCCTCTTTCGAAGACGCCCTGTCGTCCCGGTTCCTCCTGTCTCCCTGGCTGATGCTCGTCCCGCTGGCCACCGCGGTGATGATCGCCCGGAAAATGCCCGCTCTGGCCGTCC
Organism: uncultured Bacteroidia bacterium; assembly: GCA_902801205.1. Taxonomy (GTDB): domain Bacteria; phylum Bacteroidota; class Bacteroidia; order Bacteroidales; family UBA932; genus Cryptobacteroides. The sequence goes on along the minus strand of CADCHE010000006.1, from coordinate 251,481 downwards.
TGGCCCTGTCCACCCTGCTCGCGGCGGGAGCCGCCCTCGTCTTCCAGCCCGGCGTCATCCGCGAAATCGGCGAAGCGGTCACCGGTCCCGCCTCCCAAACGCGCATCCTGCTCGCCGGAACGATCGAGACCATCTACAACACCGTTTCCGTCCACACCGGCAACGCGGAAGTCGATGCCCTCGTCACCACGCGGGGCATGCTCGGCATGCTGAACACCGTCTTCCTGATCATCTGCGCCATGTGCTTCGGTGCCAGCATGCAGGCCAGCGGGATGCTCCGCCGCATCGCCTCCCTCCTGCTCCCCCTCACGCGCAAACGCGCCGGGATGGTCGCTTCCACTGCTGCGGCGGGAACGCTGCTGAACGGCATCGTCTCCGACCAGTACCTGTCCATCATCCTGACATCCAACCTGTTCAAGGACACGTTCAAGGAACGCGGCTACGAGAACCGGCTGTTGAGCCGCACGGTGGAGGACTCCGCCACCGTCACCTCCCCGATCTTCCCGTGGAGCAGCTGCGGCATGACACAGGCAACGATCCTGAGCGTCCCCACCCTGGCCTATGCTCCCTTCTGTTTCTTCAATATAATAAGCCCGATGATGAGCATTTTCGTGGCCATCATCGGGTATAAGATTTTCCGGAAAGAAGCGACTACTTCTCCTTCTTGAGCAGGTCGCGGATCTCCTCGAGGAGCACCACATCGTCCGGTTTCGGCGCCGGGGCCGCAGGCTCGGCCGGCGCTTCCTCCTTCTTGTGCAGCTTGCTGATCGCCTTGATGCAGAGGAAGATGGAGAAGGCGATGATCAGGAAGTTGACCGTCTCCTGGATGAAGTTGCCATAATTGAGCGTAACCGCAGGCTTGACCACCTCGTCGCCCGCCATGACCGCCTTGTGGATGACCGCCTTGAGGTTCGTGAAATCGAATCCGCCGATCAGCGCACCGACCGCCGGCATGATGAGGTCGTTCACCAGGGAGGTGACGATTTTACCGAATGCGCCGCCGATGACGACACCCACTGCCATGTCGATGACATTGCCCTTCATGGCGAAGTCCTTGAACTCGGACCAGAAATTTGATTTAGCCATAATGTATTGAAAATTAATGAGGGAGTTGCGATAATTCCTGCAGGAAAGCCTCCGCATGCGCCAAGGTCTCCAGCTTGCCCACGTCCACGAGGCGGAGCTGCGGCGGCACGGCGCCGTAGACCGGATGCCGGGCGCACTCCTGCAGATAGAAGTCGATGATGGAGAAACGCCCGGACCAGCCGTCCTCGTCCATGACCCGGAAGATGTCCCGCCCGGCGATGTGGATCCCCGCGAAGGCCAGTTTCCGCAGTTTGGACAGGTCCAGCGACGGATACGGGCTCTTCACCTCGCCCGTCGCCACGTTCGTCCATCCCGCCAGGCGCATCTCCCCGTCGAAGAGGAGGTAGCGCTGCGTCTGCCGCTCGCTGACCAGCAGGGTGGCCAGGGCGTCAGGGCGCGCCTGGGCGCGGAACCAATCCAGGTCCAGATCGGAGAGGATATCCACGTTGTGTACCAGGAAAGGCTCCCCTTCCAGGAACGGGCGCGCATAGGCGATGCCGCCGCCCGTCTCACGGAGGAAGTCCCGCTCGTCGGAAACATGCACGCGGATGCCGAACCCATCCTGCTCGCGGATGTACCCGATGATGGAGTCCGGAAAATGGTGTACGTTGACGACGATCTCGTCGATACCCGCTGCCTTCAGCCGGTGCACCACATGGTAGAGCAAGGGCTTGCCGCCGACCGGCACCAGCGCCTTGGGCAAGGTGTCCGTCAGCGGTCGGAGCCGCGTGCCGAGTCCGGCTGCGAAGACGAGCGCTTTCATGTCAGAGGATCTTTTCGATGTCCAGCTCCCGGTGGGAGACGGTGATCTTGATGTCGAACTTTTCAGAAAGATGGGCCGCCAGTTTCTCGGCGCAGTAGACCGAGCGGTGCTGGCCGCCGGTACACCCGAAGCAGACCTGCAGGTGCGTGAACTTCCGCTCGATGAAACGCTTGACGTGGGCGTCCACCAGGAAGAAGACATGGTCCAGGAAGCGGGTCACGCCGCCGTCGTCCTCCAGGAACTGGATCACCTCCCGGTCCAGGCCGGTGAACTGGCGGTAATGCTCGTACTTTCCGGGATTGTTGACGGCGCGGCAGTCGAAGACATAACCGCCGCCGTTGCCCGTGTTGTCGACGGGAATGCCTTTCTTGTAGGCGAAACTGAAAATGCGGACTTCCAGCCGGCGGTCCTCCGCGATCTCGTTGAACTGGGACATCGTCGTCAGTTTCGTCAGGATCTCATTCAGATAGGGATAGTCGGAGAACGGCTTCTGCAGCAGGCGGCGCAGGTTGCCGAGGGCGTAGGGCACGCTGGCGAGGAAGTGCGGCTTCTTCTCGAAATAGCCGCGGAATCCGTAGGCACCCAGCACCTGTAGCGTCCGGAAGAGGACGAACAGGCGGAGACGCTCTTCGAAGACCGCCTCGTCAACGGCGGTATAGGCCTTGAGGGCCGTGAGATAGGTCTGGACCATCTTACGGCGCAGTGACTCGGGATACCGCGAGCGGGCCTGCCACACGAAGGAGGCGACGTCGTAGTAGATGGGGCCGCGCCGGCCGCCCTGGAAGTCGATGAAATAGGGATTCCCGTCCTTGAGCATCACGTTGCGCGCCTGGAAGTCGCGGTACATGAAGGTGTCGCCCATGTCGAGGAGCAGGTCGTCCTTCAGCCGCTCGAAGTCGTTCTGGAGCAGGACTTCGTTGAATTCCAGGCCGGTGGCCTTCAGGAAACAGTACTTGAAGTAGTTGAGGTCGAACATCACCATCCGCTCCCCGAAGGCCGGTTCGGGATAGCAGACCGACCAGTCGATCCCTTCCGCACCCTTGAACTGGAGTTTCGGCAGGAGGGCCATCGTCCGGCAAAGCAGTTCGCTCTCCATGGAACTGTACTCGCCACTCTCGCGCCCGTGGGAAACCGCCTGGTAGAGCTGTTCGTCGCCCAGGTCTTCCTGGATGTACCGCATGCGGTCTTCGCTGACGGACAGCACCTTGGGCACGCGGATGCCTTTTTCCAGAAAATGGCGGCTCAGGTAGATGAACGCATTGTTTTCTTCCAGGTTCGTACCGACGACGCCGACGATGCTCAGGTCGCCCCCGCGCAGGCGGTAGTACCGGCGGTTGCTGCCGGAGGAGGTCAGCTCGTCGACATCGGTCGCCGGGCGCCCCGTATATTGTTCGAAAAGGTGACGGAGTTTTTCCATGTAAAGATCGATCCTTCCCACAAATTTAACAAACTGTTTCTTTATTTGCCAATTTCACACAAAAAAAGATGGCCGCGGGCGGCCATCTTCCATTATAGGAGATATTTCCAGGGATTACAGCTGCTCGAGCGCAATCGAAGGATTGGCAGTCACGTTGTTGTAGTTGTAATTGTATTTTCTGGCAAGGGTGCCGTACATCTGGCCCAGGACCTCGAGATAGGGTTTGCCCTCCACGAGGCTCATCTTGTAGACGGTGTCGTCCACTTTGTAGAACTCCATGCCGTCGAGGGTGATGATGTCGTAGTCGTCCGGAAGTTCGGAGACCAGGGCGCCGGCCGGAGGCACGATCACCTCGTATTTCCCGCTCTTCCCGACGATGTAGAAGACACCGTCCTGATAGTAGTACGGCTGGTCGGCGTACGCGTAGCTCTGCACGAGGCCGAGGCGGTCCGCCAGGGAGGCCGCATCGTTTGCGAGCATCGTATTCAGGGCCACGGAACGGTTCTGCGCCGCGATGGTGGCGTTGTTCTGGGCGATGATGCGGTTCTGCTCGTCGATGATACGGTTGTTCTCGTCAATGGCACGGTACTGCCGGTACGCGTTGCAATAGTAGGCAAAGCGGACGCTGGAGAAGACCAGGTTGGAGACCGCGATGTCGACGGTGACACCGAAAGGAGGACGGCAGATGACGTACCAGCCGCCGTAAGGGCGATACCAGATTCCGTCATAGAAGCAATAGTCGATTCCCCAGTAAGTGTAGCGACGGTAGCGCGGAGGGAGATAGTGGACCCGGTATCCGAAATAGTGCGGATTGTGGCCCCAGAAGTGACCGGGACGGTCATAGGTCAGGAAGTCACGCTCGCGCGGAGGGATCCGGTGGACGTTGCGGTCGTCGCCGATCCGCAGGAAGTCGTTGCGGGTCTCGGGAGCCACGCCGTTCGCGGCGCGGGCGCCGCCACGGACCTGGCCGTTGACCGTACTGAGTCCCTCGCGGGTGGCGTTACCGACGGCGGAGCGGGCTGCAGCCTGCTCACGGGCGGAATTGCCGGCGCTGCGGGAAGCGGAACTTCTCGAAGAAGCGGAACGCTCACGGGAAGAAGCGGCGACATTCGCACGCTCGGTGGACTCTACCGGCCGGGCGACCCGGCTGGAAGAACTGCGGGAAGAGGAGGACGTGCCACGCGAGGCGGTGCCCGTCGAGGTCCGGCGGTTGTCCTGGCCGGAAGTCGTCACAGCAGGGGAAGTGGCGGTCGCGCCGCTGTTCCGGGTGCTGGCGGAAGACGAACTCCGGGCGGAGGAAGAACTGCGGGAAGAAGAGGACGTGCCGCGCGAGGCGGTGCCCGTCGAGGTCCGGCGGTTGTCCTGGCTGGAAGCCGAGGTCGCCGGTGCCGAAGAGCGGGAAGAACTGCCCGAAGTGCTCCGGCCGACGGAAGAAGAACCCCGGCTGCTGGAGGAAGACGTGCTCCGGCCGACGGAGGAAGAACCCCGATTGCTGGAGGAAGACGTGCTCCGGCTGACGGAGGAAGACCCCCGATTGCTGGAGGAAGACGAACTGCGGGAAGATGAAGCGGAAGATCCGCTATTGCGTGTCGTGGAGGTGCTCCGGGAGCCCGAAGAACTTCTGGACTGTGCGTAAGTGTCTGCAGGTGCTGCAACCATCGCCAGGGCGACTATTGATGCGGCTGCTATGCGAAGAATGTTTTTCATAATATATTGGTTTTAGATTGTTATGGATATAAATAATACTTTCGGGAAAGCTTCTTGAAGGAGTCCACGTCCCGGCACCACCGGTCGAGGATGTCTTCCACTTTCAACCGCTTTCCGAATTGAATCCTTACATAATCCGTACCACAAACTTTATCGAACATTGAATTCCGCCCTGCAGACAGCTTGAAGGGGTTTTTCTCCGGATACAGTTCGTTGACGGCCTGCATCACATAGAACTGCGTGAGCGTGCAAGTGGCCGCCTCGAAATCGGTATAATGATACTGGACGCCGTGGATCAGCTTGCCCGCCAGCGAGCCCGAGAAGGGCTTGAAATGGATGGTGCGGAAGGCGACGCCCGGCAGCGCGTAACTGTCGAGTTTCCGCTTCAAGGCGTCAGCGTCGATCCACTCCGCAGCGAACACCTCGAAGGGCAGCGTGTAGCCGATGCCGATGTTCAGGTACCCCTGGAACTCGCCTGCGATACCGGCGGACGGGTAGTTCACGGCCGACTGCGGATACGGGATGTTCGGCGAAGGGAGCACCCACGGCAGGCCGGTGTCGGGATAGCGCATGTCGCGCCGCCAGCCGGCCATCGGGATCACGGAGAGCTTGCACTTGAGGGGCGGTTCGTTCCCCTTCTCGCCGCAGTTGAGGCCTTCTTCATTGATCAGCATCGCCAGTTCGCCCACCGTCAGGCCGTAGATGTACGGGATCTTGAATTCGCTCACGAAGGAATGGAAGCCGTCTTCCACCAGGCATCCCTCCACCTTGTTTCCACCGAGCGGGTTCGGCCGGTCGAGGACCATCACCTCCACCCCCTGTTCGGCACAGGCGCGCATCACCAGGCCGAGGGTGCTGATGAAAGTGTAGGACCGACTGCCGATGTCCTGGATGTCGTAGACGACGATATCCAGCCCGGAGATCATCTCCGCGGTCGGTTTGCGGTGCGGGCCATAGATGGAATAGACGGGCAGGCCGGTGGCCGGGTCTTTCGTATCGGGGACGTAGGAGCCGGCATAGGCGTCGCCCCGCACCCCGTGCTCGGGGGCAAAGAGCTTCTTCAGCCGGACTTCCGGCGCGTTGTACAGGATGTCGATGGTGGAACGGAGGTTCCGGTCCACGCCGCTGGGGTTGGTCACCAGGCCGACACGTTTGCCGATGAGGCCTTCGAAGCCGCGGGACTCCAGCACTTCGATGCCGGGTTTCACCTGCGCGGACGCGGCGAGGCTCAGGACAAGCGCCGACGCGCAAGCAATGTAACGGAAACAGTTGCGAAACAGCATATCATTACCATAATAAAGAATCCGACATAGCCGAGCCACTCCTGCAGATAACCGGCCACCGTGCCGGGGAGCAGCATCGACAGGGCCATGAAGCCCGTGCAGATGGCATAGTGGGAAGTCTTGAGCGGACCTTCCGCAAAGCGCATCATATAGACCGTGTAGGCGGTGAAGCCGTAGCCGTAGCCGAACTGGTCGAAGACGACGCAGGCCCCCACCGTCCACAGGGAGGAGGGCTGGACCGCCGCGAGGAAAAGATAGACGGCGCAGGGCAGCGCGAGGCTCAGTGCCATCGGCAGCAGGCAGGCCTTCAGGCCGCGCCGGGCGATGTCTAGACCGCCCAGGATGCCGCCGAGCAGCAGGGCGACCACGCCGGCCGTCCCGTAAACGAGGCCGAAGGCGGCCTTGTCGAGCCCCAGTCCGCCGGCAGCGGCCGTGTCGCTGAAGAAGGGATAGAGCATCTTCACCGAGAAGGCTTCCGGCAGGCGGTACAGGAGCATGAACGCCACGGCCAGCCAGATGCCCGGCTTGGTGAAGAAGGAGCCGAAGGCGCGTCCGAACTCGGTAAGGACCTCGCGGCCCGTCTTGTGAGCGGCCGTGCGGTCCTCCGCAGGACGGGGCAGCAGCAGGGAATGGTACAGGGCGATGGCGGCGAGCAGGCCGGCGGTGAGCACGAGCGTCCACCGCCACGCAGCGGCGACGGAGCCCGTCCGCTTCTCGAGCAGCCCCGCCAGGACGACCAGGACGCCCTGCCCGAAGACCATCGCGATGCGGTAGAAGGTATTGCGGATGCCCACGAAGGCGGACTGGCGCTTCTCGTCGAGGGCGATCATGTAGTACCCGTCGGCAGAGATGTCATGCGACGCCGAGGCGAACCCGGTGATGACGAAGAGGATCAGCGTCCAGGTGAACGGTGATGCGGCCGGAAGGGTCGCCGCCAGGACGGCCACGGAGAACGCCATCAGGACCTGCATGGTCACGATCCACCAGCGCTTGCTGCGGAAGATGTCCACGAAGGGGCTCCAGAGCGGCTTGATCATCCACGGCAGGCCGATGAGGCTGGTCAGCAGGGCCAGCGGGCCGTTCCCCATGCCCAAGTCCTTCAGGATAATGATCGAAATGGTATTGACGATGAAATAAGGAAGGCCCTCCGCAAAGTAAAGCGTCGGGATCCAGGTCCACGGGGACCGCGGTCGGGATGATGCATTCATGCGCTGAGTAGGATATTAGGCTTGGGGTTTCAAATGGAACCGGCCTGCGGCACGGTTCAGGCCATCCCACCAGCGGGCGGGAAGCAGCCAATGGAAAAAGACGATGGCGCCGGCGGCCGTCCCGACCCGGTACCGGACCTTGGGACGGCGGCTTTCGACGGCCCGGACGATGGCCCGGGCGACGGTCTCCGGCTTGGAAATCCGGCCCGACCCGTACACCGCCCGCATGTTTTCGGCCATGACGAGGGCGGTATTTTCGTACGCGGTGCCCGCGGACGTTTCGGCCAGGTGGTCTGCCGCGATGGGGCCCCAGTCCGTCCCGATGGCGCCGGGCTCGATCAGGACGACGTCGATGCCGAAGGGCTTGAGTTCCATGCGCAGCGCATCGCCGAGGGCCTCGACGGAGAATTTCGACACATGATACCAGCCGCCGTAGTAGACGGTGGCCTTTCCGGCCACGGACGCGATGTTGACGATACGGCCCGAACGCCGTTCCCGCATGGACGGAATCACTTCGCGGCACAAGGCGGCCAGCCCGAACACATTGACTTCCAGCTGACGGCGCGCCTCTTCCATCGGAACGTTTTCGATGGCGCCGAAGGAACCGTAACCAGCGTTGTTGACCAGGACGTCGATCCGCCCTTCCGCCGCCAGCACCTGCGCCACGCCGTCTTTGACGGAAGCCTCGTCCGTGACATCCATATACATCGGAACGACCCCGTCTTCACGCAGAGCTTCCATCTTCCCGAGGCGCCGCGCTGCGGCATACACACGGTGGCCTTTGCGGGCCAGGGAACGGGCGGTCTCGAAACCGATGCCGCTGCTCGCACCCGTAATCAGTATCACCTTCATGGATGGCATCATAGACCCCAGCGGTAAACGCGGACTTTGTACATGTTGATATCGGGAATCCGGATCGTCCGGTCTTCCTTTCCGGACGCCGCGTCGGAACGGTGGCGGACCTGGTGGGAGGACCAGGAGTAGTCGCCCTCGGGCTCGGTGGCGTCCGTGTACCAGACTTCGCTTCCGGAGGGATGATGGTTGACGGACTTGAGGGCCGTCGAAGCGGCGAAGGCGCCGAGCGGGGTGAACTTGCCCGACGGGATGTCATAGAGCGCCGCCTGCTTGCCGGCCAGGAGCAGGGTATTCTTGTTCACCAGCGTCACGTCGTGGACGCCGGTCACATAGGAGGAGGTCTTCACCGATTTGTCGAGGACCAGTTGGTTCCCCTCCAGTTTGTAGCTATTGAGGAGGCTCTTGCCGCCGATATACAGGCGCTCGGCCGAGGCGTTCCACACCGCGCCGTGCGCGGAGGCGAAAGGCGTGTCGCAGAGGAGCTTACCGTACGAAGAGGCGTCGAACACCTGCACTTTGTCGCCGGGGTCGGTTTCCGAACCGGTGGAGCAGCAGACGGCGATCCGGTTGCCGGGCAGGAGTTCGGCGGAATGTGCGTTCTTGGACTCCTTCGAATACCAGAGGATCTTCTTGGTTTCGATATCCAGCAGGACGGCCCAGCTGTAGGAGGACGTAATCAGCAGTTTCTTGCCGCCGTCGACCGGCTTGCAGTCGTCCAGATGGTCCAGACGCGACGCATCCAGGTGCATTGTGGAAGCCGCCGTGGCGGCGTTCCATTGCCAGAGGACCGAAGACTTGTAGCCGTTGGCGGCGGCCGCATCCGCATCGATCAGGTACACCATGTTGCTGCCGCACACGAGCAGCAGCGTCCCCTTCCGGGCGTTGATCTTGTCCAGGACGGAGACGTCCGCCGCCGGGGTTTCCGGTTGTGATTCAGGTTCTTCCGCCGAGGACTTTCCGCATGACAAGGCGACGAAGGCAAGCAGCGTAAGCAGCAAAGATTTGCCCCAATAAGCCAATCTGTTCATATCTGTAGTTCTGTGGTAGATTAAACAAATATATGCTTTTTCTTCCAATAAACCGTCGATTCCCGCCTTTTTCTCCGGAAGAAGGCAAACTTGCGCCGCCGTTGCCATCGGATGATCCAGCGGACGCCGCGGCGGTCCGTCGCGGTTTTTTCCTTATCTTTGCCTTCCGGACCGGATCCGACCGGTCAAGACCGCCATGCAAGACCATATCGAAATACGCGGGGCCAAGGCCCACAACCTGAAAAACATCAACGTTGACATCCCGCTCGGGAAGATCGTCGGGATCGCCGGCGTGTCCGGCAGCGGCAAATCCTCCCTGGCACTGGGCGTGCTCTACGCCGAGGGGTCGCGCCGTTACCTGGAATCGCTTTCCACCTACACCCGGCGGCGGATGACGCAGGCCTCCCGGGCGATGGTGGACGACGTCCGCTATGTGCCGGCCGCCCTGGCGCTCCACCAGCGTCCCGGCGTGCCGGGCATCCGGAGTACGTTCGGCACGATGTCCGAGCTTCTGAACAGCCTGCGCCTGATGTTCTCGCGCCTGGCCAGCCACCGCTGTCCGAACGGGCACTACCTGCCGCCGACGCTGGACGTGGCGGCCGAGCGGGCGCTTGTCTGCCCCGTCTGCGGAGCCAGGTTCTACGCTCCCGGCGCGGAAGAACTGGCCTTCAACAGCCAGGGTGCCTGCCGGCACTGCGGCGGGACGGGGACGGTCCGCACCGTGGACGAAAGCACCCTCGTTCCCGACAAGAGCCTCTCGATCGACGAAGGCGCCGTCGCGCCGTGGAACTCTCTGATGTGGTCGCTGATGACCGATGTGTGCCGCGAGATGGGGGTCCGCACCGATGTCCCCTTCAAAGACCTGACACCGGAAGAACGGGAGATCGTCTTCCACGGCCCCGCCGAGAAAAAACACATCCTCTACCACTCCAAGACGACCAACCAGGCCGGCGAACTGGACTTCACCTACTACAACGCCACCTATACGGTCGAAAACGCCCTGTCCAAGGTCAAGGACGAGAAAGGGATGAAGCGCGTGGAGAAGTTCCTCAAAGAGGAAAGCTGCCCCCACTGCCACGGGACGCGGCTTTCCGAAGCGGCCCGCCAGCCGCTCCTGCGCGGGATTTCACTTGCAGACGCCTGCAAGATGACCTTGTCGGAACTGATTGTCTGGGTAGACGGCGTGCCCGCCTCCCTGCCGGAGCCGATGCGGCCGATGGCCGAACGGATCTGCGAGTCGTTCCGCGACACCGCCGCACGGCTCGTGGACCTCGGGCTCTCCTATCTGTCGCTGGACCGCGCGGGGAGCACCCTTTCCACGGGCGAACGGCAGCGCATCCAGCTGGCCCGCGCAGTCCGCAACCGCACGACCGGTGTCCTGTACGTGCTGGACGAGCCCTCCATCGGGCTGCATCCGGCCAACCTGACCGGCCTCACCGGCGTGATGGACGACCTTGTGGCAGACGGCAACTCGGTGGTGGTGGTCGACCATGACCCCGAGGTGCTCAAGCACGCCGACTGGATCATCGAACTGGGCCCCGACGCAGGCGCAGGTGGTGGACGGATCGTCGCGCAGGGGCCTGTCGGGCAGGTCGCCGGCGACTCCGCCTCAAGGATCGGGCCGTTCCTGGGCAACGCGGTGCAGCCGCTGCCGGAACCGGTCCGGGACCTTTTCGGAGCAGGCGTCATCGAGATGGAGACCACCGGCATCCATACGGTCGGCCCCCTGAAAGTCCGCTTCCCGAAGGGGCGTCTCTCCGTCGTCACCGGCGTCTCGGGCTCCGGGAAGACGACGCTGGTGCTGGAAAGCCTGATTCCGGCCCTGGAGGCGCTGACACGGGGGGAGAAACTGCCCGCCCACGTCCAGTCCGTTTCTGCGGAAGGGATCCGGCAGGTAAAACTGATCGACGCCTCCCCCATCGGCATCAACATCCGCTCCACCGTCGCCACGTACGCCAACATCCACGACGAGTTGCGGAAAGTCTTCGCCCGGACGCCCGATGCACGTGAATGCGGTTGCAAGGCCGGCGACTTCTCCTACAACACGGGAGCGCTCCGGTGCCCGACCTGTGACGGCACCGGCAGCATCAGCCTCGACGTACAATTCCTCCCGGACGTGGACATCCCCTGCCCCGACTGCCACGGTGCCCGCTACGCCAGAAGGGCGTACGACATCCGCCGGAAGGGCATTTCCCTGCCTGAACTGATGGCGCTGAGCGTGGACGAGACGCTGACGGCCTGTGCCGACCTGGGGCTCATCCGTGACCGCCTGCAGGTGCTGCACGACCTGGGACTCGGCTACCTGACGCTCGGCGAAGCCACCCCCGCACTCTCCGGCGGCGAAGCACAGCGGCTCAAACTGGCCAGCGAGATGGGACGTACCCAGGGCGACAGCGTCTTCGTCTTCGACGAGCCCACCATCGGGCTGCATCCGCTGGACGTCCGGACACTCCTGGATGTCTTCCGGCGGCTGATCGCGAACGGAGCGACGGTGATCGTCATCGAACACGACCTCGATGTCATCTCTCACGCCGACTACATGGTGGACATGGGGCCGGGCGGCGGCAGCGAAGGCGGGCGGATCGTCGCCTCCGGAACCCCGCGCGAAGTGGCCGGCGCCGCAGAAAGCGTCACCGCACGGTTCCTGCGCCCGGGCCGTTCCTAGCGGCCGAGCAGCCGGCGGGCGGCCGGGGTCAGATAAGGATCGATTTCTTCCAGCGGAAGGGCGAACGACGGCATCCCGTCGGCGTAGCAGGCGATTTCGTACTGCTGGTAGACGAATGTCAGCGCGTCGCCGTCCGGATAAGGCGTCCATGCGGGAAGCGGGATGAGCGTTCCTTCGATCTGCAGGCGCTCGCGCAGCGCCTCTTCCGTCATCGTTCCACCGAATGAGTCGTAATAGGAAAGGAGGCCCTTCACGAGCAGCGGCTGCATCTCCTCCACGCGGGAAGGATCGACCATCTCGCGCACCAGCGAACCGTCCTTCCGGTCGAAGGTGAAGTACCCCTGCCCGGTCAGTCCGCCGTGGGCGCCGCCCATGTAGATGTACGACTGCGAGAGGAAGACGAGGCGGTCCAGCGTGTCGGAGACCTGCTTCAGGGCATAGTCGTAGCCCCAAACGGGCAGGTCGTCATCCTCCTGCATGTACGCGCGGCGCTCCCGGGCGTCTTCGCGGGCCATCCCCGCCAGTTTTGCAAAGACGCTGTCGCGGTAGTAGCCCAGGAAGGCTTCCGTGTCATCGTCCTTGCCGGCGAAAGGCGGGAAAAGCCGGCCGGGCTCGTACAGGGTGACGCAGCCGAGGGATTCGTCCAGCACCGACAGCAGCGCACGCCGCACCGCGCCGGAGACCGCATCGGAAGAATCCGGCAGGTCCGCGGAGATGGACATTCGCGCGAACTGCGTGGAATCGGCATACTGGTAGTGACGGACGGCCAGCGGGGCGGAAGCGGTCTGGCGGCAGGATACGAAGCCGGCGCACAGGAGCGCGAAGACGGCGGCGGAAGCCATTGGGAAAATCCGGTTCATGTTCTGATCTTGATTGACGGACAAAGGTACGCATTCGCCCGCTCTTCTCCAAGACCGTTGGATTATTGCCGGAGAATCCCTATCTTTGACTTTGCCATAGGTAACACGAAACACATCCCCATATGAAAGATTACACACGAAGAGAATTCATCAAGACCGGCGCTGCGCTGGGCGCAGGAGCGATGGCCTTCACCATCGTCCCGAGTCACGTCCTCGGCAAGGCCCTGGGGCACGTCGCCCCCAGCGACAAGCTGAACATCGCCGGTATCGGCATCGGCGGCGTCGGCCGCCGCAACCTGGCCAACATGGCGACGGAGAACATCGTCGCCCTCTGCGACGTGGACTGGGCCTACGCCCAGAAGACGTTCGGCGACTACCCGTCCGCGAAGCGCTTCAAGGACTGGCGCGTCCTGTTCGACGAGATGGGCAAGGACATCGATGCGGTGCTGGTGGCCACGCCGGACCACACGCACGCCGTGATCGCCGCCCATGCGATGACGCTCGGCAAGCATGTCTACGTGCAGAAGCCGCTCACGCACTCGGTCTACGAGGCACGCCTGCTCACCCGGCTCGCCAGGAAATACAAGGTCGCCACGCAGATGGGCAACCAGGGCAACTCCTTCGACGACTGCCGCCAGCTCTCCGAATGGATCTGGTCCGGTGTCATCGGCGAAGTGACCGAAGTCCACTGCTGGACCGACCGGCCGATCTGGCCCCAGGGCCTGATGCAGCCCAAGGGCGGCGTCAAGGTACCCAAGACCCTCGACTGGAACCTCTTCATCGGCCCGGCCGAGATGCGCCCCTACGACCCGGCCTACACGCCCTGGAACTGGCGCGGTTTCTATGACTTCGGCACCGGCGCCCTCGGCGACATGGCCTGCCACATCATGGATCCGGTCGTCATGGCCCTCGGGATCAAGTACCCGACCAGCGTGATTGCCAGCTCGACCCTGAGCAACCTCTACTCCCCGCCCCACGCGGAGATGATCACCTACACCTTCCCTGCCCGTCCGGCCAAGGGCAACGTGAAGATGCCCGCGCTGAAGGTGCACTGGTATGACGGCGGCCTGATGCCGCCCCGGCCCGAGGAACTTCCCGACGGCGAGATGATGGGCGACTCCAACGGCGGCCTCATCTTCGTCGGCTCGAAGGGCAAGATCATGGCGGGATGCTACGGCCTGAAACCGACCCTCCTGCCCCGCTCGGCGATGGACTACTACAAGCAGCCCGACCCGGTCATCCGCAGGGTGCCCGGCGGCAACGGCGACATCTGGAGTACGAACGCCCACGAACAGGACTGGATCCGCGCCTGCAAGGAATCCCCGGAGAACCGCGTCGAGACGTCGTCGAACTTTCAGGTCGCCGGCCCGTTCACCGAGATGGTGGACATGGGCGTGCTGGCGGTCCGGCTCGCCGGCCCCACCGGCCTGCACCGCGAACTGCAGTGGGACGGAGAGGCCATGCGGTTCACCAACATTTCCGACACCGACAAGATCCGGATCGTCAACTACGACGATTTCAAGGTCATTGACGGCGACCCGCGCTTCGACCGCCGCTACGCCGAGTTCAGCGCCAAGGCCCTGGCCGAAGAATGGGTGAAACATACCTATCACAACGGCTATTCCCTGCCCGACATGCCCGATGAATAGCCTGATGAAGACCTTCTGCCGCATCCTGGCGGCCGCCGCGGTGGCGGCGGCCGTCATCGGCTGCGGACCGAAGCCGTCCGCCGCCGAACGCCACGGCTGGAAACTGGCCGTGCAGTCGTACACTTTCCACAAGTTCACGTTCGAAGAGGCGCTCGAGAAGACCGCCGGCCTAGGCGTGAAGTACATCGAAGCCTTCCCGGGACACCGGCTCGGCGAGCGCTGGGGCGACCAGGTGTTCGGTTTCGGGATGGACGAGGCGACACGCCGGGAAATCCTTGACCTGGCGGCGGAAAAGGGCGTGAAGATCGTCGGTTCGGGCGTCTTCGTCGCCGCCGGCGCTTCGCAGTGGGAACAGGAGTTCGCGTTCGCCCGCGCGATGGGCTTGGAATACATCTCCGCCGAGCCCGCGATGCAGGACTGGGACCTCGTCGAGCGGCTCTCGAAGGAGTACGGCGTCGCCGTGGCGGTGCACAACCACCCGCGCCCGTCGACCTACTGGACGCCCGACAGCCTCCTGAAAGCCGTCTCCGGCCGGTCGGAACGGCTGGGCTCCTGCGCCGACGTCGGCCACTGGAAGCGGTGCGGACTGGACCAGCTGGACTGCCTGCGGAAACTGGACGGGCGGATCCTTTCCCTGCACTTCAAGGACATCGCGCCCGAGACGGCGGAAGGCGGTCCGCACGACGTCGTCTGGGGGACGGGGACGCTGGACGTTCCCGGCATGCTGCAGATCCTCAAGGAGCAGGGCTTCCAGGGGTATTTCGCCATCGAGTATGAGTACAATTGGGACGATTCGGTCCCGGACATCCGCCGCTGCATCGCCTGCTTCGACAGCCTTTCCACCCGTCTCTTCCGGTAGAAAGCCCTTCCCCCATGAGAAGATCCGCCGGCATCCCGTTTTACGTCATCCCCGCGCTGCTGACCATCCTGCTGACGGCGGGTTTGTCGTCGGTCTGGTTCATTTGTCCCCGGGGGCCGAGCCCTTATGAAATCTACCGGGACTCCCTGGATTTCACGCCGCCGGTGCCGCTGACGTTCCTGCCAGATTCCCTGACAGACGGAAACATCGACTGCTTCTTCGAAGATTGGCAGGAATGGTCACGCCGGTTGCGGAGCCATTGCCGGGCAGACCGGTGTACGGAGTTATTCGAAGCCGCTTTCCGCTCAGCCCCCCATCCGGACTCTGCTGAATTCATCGTCCTGCCGGCACTCGTCGAGCACTGTTCCCACAGCGGGCATCCCCCTGCCGGAGGATTTTTTATCAACGACACGAAGAACATCCTGGGCGGAAGGACCTTCATTCCCTTCCTAACGGAGCCGGACCGGGAAGTCCTGTATATGACGAACGAAATCAAAGCGCTCATTTCCAACTACTTGTGAGGCGTTACGCAGAAGAAGGGGAACCGTAGCGGTCAGTATTTCGACGACCCCGACGAGTCGCGCGCGGAACGCCTTTCACGACGGATCCCGGTCCGATACGGGCATTGGGGCGGTCACTGGCACCTGTGCACGATGCCCATCGTATCCTCGGTCGAAACCTACCAGGACGGTGACGCCGTGGCGATACGCACCAGCGCGTCCTCCGGCACAGCATTGTACTATCCGTCCGACACGGCCGCGGCCCCTCCACCCGGCATCCCGGAGGGCACAGGTGTTGATCTCGGTCGTTGGATCGAGTAAAGTCAAAAGCAGAAATACTTGATTTCTAGTAAAATAGTTGGAAGAAATCCATTTATCCCCTATTTTTGTGCCTTGGTGTATCATACAACAAGACAGATTATGAAACGGATTCTTTTTGCCGCCCTTTTTGCGTGCGGGCTGATGATCGCAAGCTCCTGCAAGAAGGATGAGCCAGTGAAAGAGAAAACCTATTACGACTATGTCATGGAGGACTATGCTTCGCTGGCCCTCCGCTATCCCGAAGCCAAGAACCGCTTCGTCGAAGCCCGGTTCGTCCTCAACAAACCCATTTCCGAAGCCGGCGCCGACGAGCTGAAGGCGGAATCCGTTCAGACCATCTGCTACGCATGGCTGGAAGGCGCGAGCCGGATCTTTACCCTGACACGCGACTTCACCACCGGCGAAACCCAGATGGACTATTATTCCGTCGACACGCCCTGGGTGGGCGACAAACAGGTTCCGGAATCGGAGATGAAGTCACTCGGCATCTCGTTGGAGCAGGCGCTCCGGAATGCGAAGAATGACCCGGAGGCGGCGGGAAGCGACGGGCTCAATTCAGCCTATGTCACCCTCCGCAAGCCCCTCTGGCCGGCCTGGGAGAATCCGCAGTATGTCATTGGTGGATCTGCCGGACGCGACAAGCATATTTTCGTGGATTCCAAGACCGGTGCTGTCTCCGCGCTGGAGATGCCGGCCGAGTCGGGAAGCACGGCCGGCTATCTGGTCAACGACTACGGCCAGCTGCTCTCCATGTATTGGGCGGACCAAATCCTTGGTTTCCAACTGGATATTGGCAGGCATATGGTCGAGGTGCAATACGAATTGAATGCGCCGGCCAACTCCCGGCCCGCTGGCGAGCTCTTCGCCAAAAACGTCATCTATTTGTTCTACGTCCCGGCGGAAGGCGCCATCACCTCCGACTACATCGTCCGCGGCATGCGCGACCTCGTCCACGGTTCCATCAACGACCTCACGACGGAGGCCGAAGTGACGACGACGCCTTGGACGGGCGGTAAAGTCATCGGTCCCGACGCCATCGACGAAGTCATGAGCGTGGATGATGCCCTCTATGCCATGAAGATGTCCGGCGTGACGGATGCCGACACCCCCTACGTAACCCTCTGCTGGCCGACCGATCCCGCACTGGAACATCCCCAGTACGCGTTCCAGGGCGACAAAACCCGGACGGTGTACATCGATGCCGTCACCGGCGACGTCATGCTGAAGCCGTAGGAGCTGCCTGTAAAGCAGCCCCCAGATCTTGGCGCTTCTTCGGAATTGAAAATGCAGGCTGTCGGGAAGAAAACCACTCCAGCCTGCATTCTGTGTATGATTTCGTTCGTGCTTCTCTTTTTCATCTTCCTCGACACGGAAGCCCATGGATAAGGTTGTTTTGGCGTTCGGGTCCGTACCGGCGAGTGGTTGCGTCCATTGATGGTACGAATCGGGGAAAAGGATGGGGAATGGGTAGAATGCCTTTTTTTCGTATATTTGAATCCATTCGTATTATCTATGTTAGACATTCAAGTGTACAAAAATAGTCTTCTCCGCTATTGGGTCGCTCTCCTTGCTGCGATGAGTTTATCCGTGTCTTGTTCCACGATGCATTCTGTCAAGGTAAATCACAATCAAACGGAAAAGATTGTGAATGCTCTTTATCATAATAACAAGAACGCATTTTACATGTCTTCTTCATATGCAACCTTTTCAACTGTATGGACATATGAAAAGGATAAAATAGTGATTTACAGGCTTACGAAGGGAAGAGTCAGAGAAAAACAATCATTTCAACGAACAGGGCCCATTCAATTAACTGAGTTATCTTATGAGGATATAGAAGAAGAAATCTATCAGAACTGCCCTATGGAATTGGATGGAGATGTTTTTGGAGTAGTATTGGAGATTGACCATAAAAAGACCTCTCTTAGCTTTCCTGTTGATATCAATTGCATGAAACGGGGAAACTACAATTCCGCCTTATTGAAAATGATTGTCAATGATATGGAATCCTACCATTTATGGGGCATTGAATAAGTGCATCATTAAATACAAAGCGGACAAACCGTCGTTTCCGATGATTTGTCCGCTTTGGCTCCCGAAACAGCGAAATGTTGAACCTGTGGCGGGATTTCCTCAAAGTCGTGGATTTCATTGACGACAATCATGAATGGCTGAACCCATTGTTGGCGCAAACCGATAAGATGAAACAGTGATAGCTACACTCATCTTTTTTGGAACCCACCAACCTTTTTCCTATCTTTCGCATATGAAAAAGAAATGCTCCATATCGGGACTCTTTTTGTCTGCTTTACTACTTTCATCCTGCCTTCGCTCATACACAGAACAGAATATAAAAGTAGGTAACACAATTGTAGAAAGAATAGAAGAGTATAGAGCCGCAAATGATTCGTTGCCTGATTCTTTGGAAGGTATCGGGTTGGACGAATCAATACGCATCGACATAATGGATGACAAGGATGGAGTGTTGTTTTGCTATGAGAAGGTGGATAGTTTGAATTATATGGTCTGGTTTGGAACAGTGCTCGGTGAAGGGATATATTACTATTCCGATACGAAGCAATGGGAGGACAGGGTTAGAGCAATTCCTAAAGATTCTCAATCATATTGAACCTCTTTCCAAGAACGAGTTCCTCTTTACATACAGCTTGCTATCAGGGAGTTGCGGAGAAAAAGAAAAAGGACAAACCGATAATTTTACCGATTTGTCCGCTTTGGCTCCCGAAAACAGCGAAATGTTGAACCTGTGGCAGGATTTCCTCAAAGTTGTCAAGTTCATTGTCGAGAATCAGGAGTGGCTTAAGCCATTATTTAAAGAGGTCCGAATGTGAACCTAATCTGACCAGTTTAATCTGGTGCAGGGATTCATCAATCCAGATTAAAAGGAAATCGTTCTGGACGTGGCATTCCATACAATCATTGTATTCACCGCTGAGTCTGTGTGGCTTATAGGATGCGTCAACTTTGCCATTATCCCGAAGTTGCTGAAGCACGGCCTTGAGATCTTTTATTCTATCAGGTTGCCCCTTATATCGCTTCAAGTCCTTCTTAAACCTTGTAGAATAGACAATTTCCCATATATTACAATTCAGCCACAAATCCCTCCAAGCTATCCACGTCAAGTTTATTCATCGGCTTCCCGGAACGAGCCTCTTCAATGGCCGCTATTGTTTCATCGTTAGGTTCATTATAAGCGATGTCCATCAGGACAGTCTCAACATAGTTGTTGAGGCTCCTGTTTTCCTTTTTCGCCTTCATTTTCAGACGATGAATTAAATCCTTATTTAATCGGAAGGCGGTTTGTACCTTTGTTACAGATGATCCAATCATTTTGTTATATTTTATATTACAAATGTATAACAATATTATAACAAAAACAATTTTTTTTACAAGGCTGTTGAAGAAATTCATCGCAATCCCGGTTTTGCTGGTTTTTGTGTTTGCATGTTATCACCAAGAACTGGGGTTGATACAGAGGTTTCAGATACCATTTCAGTCGATGAACCAGATGCCGTACCGTTTGATCAAATTGATATTAAACCGCAATTCAATGATAGGGACGTCAACGATTTCTCGGAATGGGTGAATGTGCCAATTCCCAAATGTGTCATTTTAACATCGAAAAACGCCTCCCCGGGACTAGGGTAGCGCTCGACTTTATCATTTTGTATTAAATCTATTTAGTGGTAATGCTGATGCTCTTTCCTTCAACTGTAAGACCCGTGATTCTTTTCGGATTGATTCTCCACTGCTCTTGAATCTGTCTTTTTAGTGCCGCTTCATCCATTAATAAATTGCCTAGAGAAATGCCACGATGCCGTTGTTTTATCTTTCCGTTAAGAATAAAAGACTTGATTGCACTCTCCTTTTTTGTGCGGATGAGTACTATGTCTTTTGGCGGCGCACACCACGGGAAATCCGATTTGTTGATTAGTTGGATGGATTCAATGTCCTGCATAGAAATGAATTGAGTATAATCCAAAACCTTAGCAAGCGTCACATTGGTGGAATCAAGAAGTTCCCGGAACTCATCCTGAAGTTTCCATACAATCCCATCGACTACAATCAAGGCATCTCTATCAAAACTAATCTCGTCCGTATCATTAAATGAATAACCCTGCCCATCAAGAAAGCCCTGCAGGGATGTTTTATTCTTTTTCCACTCACGCAACCCTTCAACATCGCTCCGCACATCGTTGAGCCATTCCAAACCGTAGTGGTCATACAACCAAGAAAAAAGCACGGCATTGTATGCTATCATTTCTTCATCCGAACACGCCGGAAGGTCGCCGAAATCGTTGTATCCAATTCCATACTTCTCCTTAAACCTTTCTTGTCCGGTATAGACTATCGGTGCGATACCGCCGACCAAGATTAAATCCGCTGTACCTTTTTCCAAATCTGCTAAAGCCGTTTCAACGGTATACTGCCGAAGAACCTGTGCCTCTACGATACCCGAGAGCAGAACCAATGACAGGCATACCAAAACTCGTGCGAACAACCTTACCATAGTGATTCTATTTGATGATTCTCGAAGAAGTGACGATAAGTCCGCGCCTAACCACACATTTGTCGTTCTTAAATGGTTTGTCTCCGGAAATATTGAGGTTCTTAAGGTATGAATACGAGACACCGGGACTAGGATAGCGCTCGACTTTATCATTTTGTATTAAACGGATTCGTTGATTCGTTATAAGAGACTCTTCAGGAAATCAACCTTTTGTTGCTCGGTCCATTTGTCCGTTGCATGGATTGAGAAGTTGCTGACAAATCCATTCTTTTCGCAAACCAAGAAATAGGTATCGAACTTATTACCGAAGACGCGAAATAAGATGTGTTTATTCGCTTTATCAGTCTCAAGAATCTTGCACTCAAGTCCATTTGAAACGAAGTATTTGGACTCCCATTCGTAGTAAGCCTCTACAAACTCATATCCCTTTAACGAGCCATCCTTGTTAAACTCGTATTTATCGTAGGGACCAAATGAAACGGCAATGTTGACAGACTCGTCATTGCGGAAGAATTGCTGTCTTGCAGCACTATTGTAAGAGGTTTTCTCCCATTTGCCAGGAATTGAAACTTGACCGTAGGGAAACACAAAATACTCGGTGGTGTTTTTTTTTGCATCGTAGTCTCCACCTACAATAGTTGAAGTGGCCTGTTTAGCAGAGCCGCAACTTATAAAAGACACAACGGCGGCAAATAGAATGATTCCTTTAATTATTTTCATGTCTTGATGAGGTAACAATAAAACCTCTGCGAATGATGCAATAATCATTCCGATAGGGCTTTTCTTCGGAGATGTTGAGGTTCTTCAAGTATGTGTAACTGACCACGATGGCATCCTTGGACCAATGGTCAGTCATGGCCTTGAGATTGCCGTAGTAGTAGTGTTGGCCGTTCTTCTCAAGATGGACGATTGCCCGTTCTTGTTTCTTCTTTGGTTCCATCCGTATCACGAATTTTAGCCAAAAGTAGTAAAATGTTGCCAAATGGAACAAAGAAACGGATGATATTGAACCTCTGTCCAAGAACGAGTTCCTCTTTACATACAGCTTGCTATCAGGGAGTTACGGAGAAAAAGAAAGCGGACAAACCGTCGTTTCCGATGATTTGTCCGCTTTGGCTCCCCCTGTAGGACTTGAACCTACGACCCCCTGATTAACAGTCAGGTGCTCTAACCAACTGAGCTAAGGAGGAATGTTCCCTGGCATCGCTGCCTTTCGGGATTGCAAAGGTACAACAAAAAGATGGTTCTCCAAATTTTTTTTGCGTTTTTTTTGCGTACCTTTGTACCAGATAAGACGCGAACCTTATGGATATCGACCTCCTTTCGGAGATGATCAAGGAACTGCTCCTTGATAATGATGAAGTTACGCTCCCCGGTCTCGGAATGTTCGTCACCGGTATCGTTCCTGCTACCTTTTCCGACAAAGGATACACCATCCTCCCCCCCTACCGCAAACTGTCGTTCCGGCAGCGGACGGGGACGGACGGCGCATTGGTTCGTTTCTATGCCGAGAGCAACGGCACCGAGCCTGAGATGGCCGAGCAGATCCTGCTCGACTTCGCGGAAAGTATCAAGCGGGCGCTGAAGACCCGTAAATCCGTCACGTTCCCCGGTCTGGGGCGCCTGCGGGCCACCAAGGAGAACGCGTGGTTCTTCATTCCGGACGAGGACCTGGACATCTATCCGTACGGAATCGGCCTGGAGCCCGTCTCGCTGAAAACCCATGAGGAGACGCCCGAGGAACTGTCCGCCGCCGTAGCCGGACTCCGCAGCCTGGTCGAAACGCCGGCGGAGGAGCCCGAACGCGGAACCGCCTCGCCACAAGCAGCCGAAACCCAGCCGGAACCGGAGCCGGAACCGGCAGAGCCTGCACAGGAGCCCGAGCCCGTCGAACCGGCACCTGTTGAGCCGGCACCGGCAGATCCCGAACAAGAGGCGCCCGTCACGGAAACGGACCCGATCCGTCCGGCGACAGACGGGAAGGAATGGGTGCCGCTTTCTACCCTGAACAAGAAACGCAGCCCCTGGAAGCGGATCGGCATCGCAGCCGGCATCCTCGCTGCCGCAGCCGTCTTGCTGCTCGTCGCCTTCCTGGTGACCGCACGGCTCGCACCGGACTTCACGGACCGGCTGCTCTATACGCCGGAAGAACTGGAAATCATCCATTATCAGCTTTAAAAGAATGAACGAACGCTTAACGAAAGACAACAGATACTCCCAGAACCTGACCCTCCCCTGCTATGATACCGATGCCCGTTTCCTCCTGAAACCGGCATCTTTCATGGATCTGGCACAGGAACTCGCCTACTGGGCGGCCCAGGAGCTGGGTTTCGGATACGACGACCTGCAGAAACACCATACCGCCTGGGTCCTTTCCCGGATGCAGTTCCGCTTCCGGAACACCCCCCGCTGGCGCGACGAGGTCACCCTCTATACCTGGCACAAAGGCCTCGACGGGATCTTCTTCCTGCGTGACTTCGAGCTCCGCGCCAAGGGAGACACGAACCTGGCCGACAAGGCCTCCGCACTGGTCAGCTGTACAAGTTCCTGGATCGTGATGGACACGCAAACCCGCCGCCTCGTCCGCAGCGACGAGGTACTGGACATGGTTCCGAGCAACACCCAGTGTCCGGACGACGCCCTCAAGGAACCGGCACCGAAAGTGACGATGCCCAGGGGCGTGACACCCGTTCCGGCCGGCACGCGGCAGGTGTCCTACGCGGACGTCGACATCATCGGGCATACCAACAACGCCCGCTACATCGTCTGGGCGATGGACAGCCTGACCTATGAGGAAGCCGCCGGAAGCCCGGTCAAAGAGGTCCGCATCAACTTCAACAAGGAGACGGTGCCCGGCGAGACGGTCGAACTCTTCCGGCACTCCGAGCCGCTGGACGGCGGCATGCGCCATTACATCGAAGGTAAATCGGCGGGAAAATCCTGTTTCTGCGCCAGAATTGATTATTGACATACAACATGAAAGACTTGTTTCTCGGTACGGGAATCGCCCATTCCATCCTGGTGTTCGCCTTCGTGATCGCTTCCGGGATGTTCCTGGGCAAGTACAAAGTGAAAGGCATTTCCATCGGCACCACCTGGATCCTCTTCGTCGGCATCGTCCTGAGCCACTTCGGCATCCGCGTCGACCCAACGGTCATGGGGTTCGTCAAGGACTTCGGCCTCATCCTGTTCATCTTCTCGATCGGCCTCCAGGTCGGTCCCGGTTTCTTCCACTCCTTCAAGAAAGGCGGCCTGACGATGAACCTGCTGGCCCTGCTGCTGGTGCTGCTGGCCGTCGGCATCACCTTCTGCATCCACCTTGTCACGGGTGAAAGCCTGCAGACGATGGTAGGTGTCATGTCCGGTGCCGTTACCAACACCCCGGGTCTGGGTGCCGCGCAGCAGACCCTCAGCGACGTACTGACGGCCTCCGGTGGTACGGCGGAGCATGCCTCGGCCGTCGTTTCGTCCCTGGCGTCCTCCTACGCCGTCGCCTACCCGCTCGGCGTGCTCGGCGTCATCGTCGTGATCATCCTGCTCAAGACCCTGTTCAAGGTCGACCTGGAGACGGAGCAGAAGCAGATCGAGCATGACGACGATTCCGGGGAGACGGCCCGGCGGATGCACTGCATGGTGGAGAATCCCGCCATCTTCGGCAAGCGCCTCAAGGAGGTCGTCGGACCGGTGAGCGACAAGATGGTCGTCTCGCGCATCCTGCGCGACGGCGTCATCTCCCTGCCGGGACCGGACACCGTCCTCCAGCAAGGCGACAAACTCCTCATCGTCACCTCCCAGGCGGAAGTCGAGACCGTCCGGATCATCTTCGGCGAGGAGATCCCGATGCACCAGAAAGACTGGATGAAGATGGACGAGAAGCTGGTCACGCGCCGTCTCGCCATCACCAAATCTTCCCTGACGGGCAAGAAACTCCGCGAACTGGGCATTCGCGAGAATTACGGGGTGAGCGTCACCCGCATCCTGCGTGCCGGCGTCGAACTCGTCGCCCGCCCGAACCTGTATCTCCAGATGGGCGACAGCATCCAGGTCGTCGGCACGGAATCGTCTATCCAAGATGTCGCCAAACTGGTCGGAAACAAACCGGAAACCCTGTCGCACCCGAATCTGGTGCCGATTTTCTTCGGTATCGTGCTCGGCGTGATCTTCGGTTCCATCCCCTTCAAGCTGCCCGGGATCCCGCAGCCTGTCAAGCTCGGCCTTGCCGGCGGCCCCCTCATCGTGGCCATCCTGCTGGGGCATTTCGGACCGAAATGGAAGATCACGACCTACACCACGCTGGGTGCGAACATGATGATCCGCGAAATGGGCATCGCCCTGTTCCTGGCCGCCGTAGGCCTCGGCGCCGGCGGCAACTTCGTTTCTTCGATCCTGTCCGGCGGCTACTGGTGGATCCTGTATGGCGCCCTGATCACGATCATTCCGGTCCTGACGGTCGGGCTGCTCGCCCGGCTCGCCTTCCGGCTGAATTTTTACCAGATTTGCGGTCTGCTGTCCGGCGGTATGACGGACCCGGCCGTCCTGGCTTTTGCCCAGGGCGCGTACGGCACGGACCACGCTTCCGTCAACTACGCCACCGTCTATCCGCTGACGATGTTCCTGCGGGTGCTGATGGCCCAACTGCTGATCCTATTCGCCCTCTGACGCCCCATGTTCGAACTGATATACCCGGTTGAACCCGCTCCGATCCTTCCGCTGCCCACCGCAGACGACCCCGGGACCAAGACCCTCGGCAATGCCGAAGCCGTCCCCGTCGTGGAAGAGAACGGACTGGTGGTCGGCCAGGCCGCACGGGCGACGGTCCATGGCAGCCACCGCTTCCTGCACCCCGTCGTCCACCTCCACATCATCAACCGGTTCGGCTGCCTGTACCTTCAGAAGCGGTCGATGACCAAGGACCTGCTGCCCGGCAAATGGGACACGGCCGTCGGCGGCCACGTGGATTATGGAGAACTGCTCGAGACGGCCTTGCTGCGCGAGGCCGCCGAGGAACTGGGCTTCCGGGAGTTCAACCCGATCTACCTGAAAAGCTACGTCTGGGAGTCCCGGCGCGAACGGGAACTCGTGAATGTATTCGCCGCCGTAGGCAATTTCGACATCCATCCCGACAGCCCGGAGGTCAGCGAAGGGCGCTACTGGACGATGGACGAGATCGCGCAGGCGGAGCCGGACGGCATCTTCACCCCGAATTTCGTCCAGGAATTCCACGACATCAAAGACACGCTGCTCGCCCTGCTGTAATGGAAGAGACCATCGAGAAATTCATCGGAGACCAGCTTTCCGTCTGGCCCCTGGCTGCGGAGCATTACCGCGCACTCAAGAAAGCGGAGACGAAACATCTGACCGTGAACGGGTTGGACATAACCGTCCAGCTCAACCCCGCCCGGAGCATCTCGTCGAAAGCGGCGCTGGACCCGGAGTCCATCCGCCGGCGTCCCTGCTTTCTCTGCCCGGAGAACCGCCCGGAGGAGCAGTTCGACATCCCGTTCGAAGGAAGGAAGGGAAAGAAATACCGCATCACCCTGAACCCGTTCCCGATCTTTCCGTCGCACCTGGTCATCTCCAGCGCCGGACACATCCCGCAGCGCATCGGCAACCGCTACCAGGACATGCTGGATTTCGTGAAGGCCGACAGCGGACGCATCTGCTTCTACAATGGTCCGCACAGCGGCGCATCCGCTCCGGACCACCTCCATTTCCAGTCGTGCCCGATGGGCTGCATGCCCCTGCAGGTCCGTGCCGACGAACTAGTCGCCGCGGACAGCGGGCGCCTGCAGGCGCTCTCCTCGATCCGCGAAGCCCGGCTCTACCACCTCGACCTGCTCGCCGGCGGCATCTTCCTCCTGCGGGCGGAAACGCCGAAATCGGCCACCAAACTGTTCTTCCGTCTCCTGGACTGCGCCGACATCCGTCCCGGTGAAGAGGAGCCCCGCTGCAACGTCATCACCTGGCGCAGCGAAGGCGAATACCGGACCGTCGTCATCTTCCGGGAGAAGCACCGCCCGCATCACTACACGGCCACCGGCGACGAGCACCTGGCCGTGAGTCCGGGCTGCGCCGACATGGGCGGCCTGTTCGTAACGGCCGACGAGGAAGATTTCCGCAAACTGGACGCTCCCCTGCTGGAAAGCGTCTTCCGCGAGGTCTCCCTCTCTCCCGAAGAAGAAGCACGGATCGTCCGGCGGCTGACTCGCACGCAGCCCGTCCTGGAAGTCGGCATCCTGTCCGCCCCCGAGATCCGGTTCGAGATCATTTCCGACGGTGCGGGCGTACAGACCGTGTCGTACCGGGAAGGGAAGATCGATTACAACGGCGTGCTGTTCGACGAACTGCTTTTCGACGCGCAGACCCCCTCCACGATGTTCGCAGGACCTTCCTTCACGCTGCACGACGTCACGATCGGCGTGAACTTCCATTGGGAGCGGAAGATGACCCAGCAGTTCGCCGGCGCCCTCAAGTTCATCGTGGAAGACGGACGCGTCACGGCCGTGAACCGAATCGGCGTGGAAGACTACCTGCTCAGCGTCATCTCATCGGAGATGAAGGCTTCCGCCGGACTGGAGTTCCTCAAGACGCACGCCGTCATCTCGCGGTCGTGGGTCATGGCCCAGATCGCAGCGAGGAAGCATCCCGCACCGCAGCGCGCTGCCGCGGAAAGCCGTGCGGATGCGGCGGAGAACGGCACCTACATCCGCTGGTTCGACCACGACGACCACAAACTTTTCGACGTATGCGCGGATGACCATTGCCAGCGCTACCAAGGCCTTACGATGGCCGTCGGAGAAACCGTCCGCAAGGCCATCGACCAGACCTGGGGGCTGGTGCTCACCGATCAGGACGGACGCATCTGCGACGCCCGTTTCTCCAAATGCTGCGGCGGCATCATGGAGCGCTTCTCCACCTGCTGGGAAGACCAGGATCCCGCCTACCTGCAGGGCCGGACGGACGACGCGGCCGCCGAACCGCGCGCCGAAGCGATGGACGAACCCGCGGCGGCCCGGTGGATCCTTTCGTCGCCCGGGGCGTTCTGCAACACCGAAGACGAGGGCGTCCTGCGGCAGGTCCTGAACGACTATGACCTGGAAACAAAGGACTTCTACCGCTGGCAGACGGAATACGGCCGGGAGGAACTCTCCGACTTGCTCCGGCGCCGCTCCGGCATCGACTGGGGGAACGTCCGGGCGCTCCTGCCCGTAGAGCGGGGCACGTCCGGCCGGCTGAAACGGTTGCGGATCGTCGGGGAAAAGAAGGACCTTATTGTCGGCAAAGAGCTGATCATCAGAAAGTTCCTATCAGAAAGCCACCTGAAAAGTTCCGCCTTCGTCGTCTCGTACATCGGGGCCGGCGGAGAGGCGGTGTCCGCGCAGGAGGCAGCCGCCGGCGCGCCTTGGAAGACGGTCGTCCTGCAGGGCGCCGGATGGGGCCACGGGGTCGGCCTGTGCCAGATCGGCGCCGCGCTGATGGCGCACCGGGGATACGGCTTCCGTGAGATCCTCGCCCACTATTACCCGGGCGCCCGGCTACAGCAACGCTGAGCCGGGCGCGGGAAGTGAACTTCTCACCGGGGAGAAGGCTTACTCCAGTTCCAGGATCCGGATGTTCCGGTACCAGACTTCATTGCCATGGTCCTGCAGCAGGATATGGCCTTCGGCGGCATTGCCGAAATCAGGCCAGTTCTTGTACTTGCTGTAGGCCACGAGGGCGTTCCACATCTGGTTGTTGCGCTCGTACTCGAGGAGTTTTTCACCGTCGAGCCAATGTTCGACATGGTTGCCGCGGACGATGATCGTCGCTGTACTGAAGTTATTGATATAGAACTTCTTGTCCTCGCGGGCAGGAATCAGGTCGTACAGGGAGCCGAGGGTCCGGTTGCCCTTCACGCCGAGTTTCGCGTCGGGATGCCTGGTGTCGTCCAGGACCTGGAACTCGCAGCCGATCGCGGAGCCCTCGCCCTTGTTGAGGTCGGTATTGACAAAGTACTTGATGCCGCTGTTGGCACCGGGCTTGATCTTGAAGTCCACCTTCAGGATGAAGTTGCGGTACTTGTCCACGGTGACGATGTCACCTCCGTTCCGGGACTCGGCACCGCCGTTCTCCATCACCTTCAGCAGCCCGTCCTCGATCACCCACCCGTTCTCCGGGAAGCGGTCGATCTTGGCGCCGCGCCAGCCCTCGGTCGTCTTGCCGTCCCAGAGCAGCTTGTAGCCCTGGGCCACCTCTTCGGGAGCGAGGACATTGGGGATGGTGCTCACCTGTACGGCCGTAGAGGGCGTCAGGTAGCGCTCCACGTCGCGCGTGCAGATGCGCAGGTTGCGCCAGGCGTTGTACAAGCCTGCGTTTTCAGGGTTGGTTCCGACACCGTGCACCTGCAGGGCGATAAAGCCCTCGGCGTCGGCGTCATCCCACAGGTTCGCGCAGGCGACCCCGTCCACCCACGTGCGGATGGAATTGCCGAACGCCTCGATGCGCGCCTTGTGCCAGACCTGGCTCTGCGTCTGCACCGAAGCGGACGGATTGTAGGTCAGCGGGTAGAGCCAGGCACGGCGGCCTTCGTCGTACACGCCGCCCGTCCACGCACGGGCGGAAGGGTCGATCTCGAACTGGTAGCCGTACACTTTCTCCTTCTTACCGTCCACACGGCAGTGCGAACGGATCTGGACACCGGAATTCATCCGGCTGCCCATGAGGAACTCGAACTCCAGGATGAAGTCGGAATAGGTCTTCTTGGTCGTCAGGAAGGAATTCGGCTCACCCAGGACGGAATACCCGTAGATGGCGCCGTCCTTGACGACGTACTCCGCCTTGCCGCCCCTGCGCTGCCAGTCCTTCTTGAAGCTCTTTCCGTTGAAGAGCGACTCCCACTCCTGGGCGAAGGTGCCGGTGCAGAGAAGGCACGCGGTCAAAACAAGGAAGAAGCGTTTCATACCGGTACTCCTTACATCTTGTAGAACTGCTCCCAACCCTTGCGCGGCGGTGCGCCGGCGAGCAGGGCGTTGGCGAACGCGTTGTTCGTGAACTGCTTGGTGCGCGGGTCGAAGAACAGGCGGGTGTTCAACCGCTGGGCGATGACGCCGAGGCAGAAGACCTCGCTCAGCACGCCGGCGATCTCGAACGGAGAACGCGTCTTCTCCTTGCCCTGGCACGCGAGCAGGAAGTTCTCGAAGTGGTTGGACGGGCTCTTCGGCACCTCGGGAAGTTTGTCGGCCATCTCCTTGGCCACTTCCTCGGGGATGATGGACAGGGTGCTGCCGTGGCTGCCGCCCTTGAAGATGAGGTCCTTCGAGTAGATGATCTTGCCGGGATTCAGTTTCATCTTCGGCGTCTCACCCTGGTTGGTGGACGGGATGTCGGCATTGAACTCCGATCCGCCGTATCCCTTCGGGAGGGGCGGGAGGTTCTTCAGGCCATCGTACCACGTGACGTCGCAAGGCGGCATGCCGTTGCGGGCGGCGAAGCGGAAGAGGATCGTCGAAGAGAACGGGAAGAAGTAGTCGTTGTGCCCCTCGGCATAGAGCATGTTCACTTCATACGGGAGACCCAGGTCGAGGAACTCGTGCACGGTGTCGAGCAGGTGGGCACCCCAGTCGCCGAGCGCACCCATGCCGGTGTCATACCAGCAGCGGAAGTTGCCCTGGTGCAGCTGCGAGCAGTAGTCATGGTAAGGGATCACGCCCAGCCAGGCGTCCCAGTCCATGTTCTTCGGAAGCGGCTCGGCCGCCGGGAACCGGTAGATGTTCGGGTCGTATCCGTGCCAGCGGCGCGCGCTGTTCATGTGCGCGGTGACGGCCGTGACGTCCTTGATGATGCCGGCGTCCATCCAGGCCTTGAACTGGAAGTAGTTGGCCTCCGAGTGGCCCTGGTTGCCCACCTGGGTGGCCAGGCCGGGATGCCTGCGCGCGCAGTCCATCATCAGCTCGGCTTCATTGAAGGTACGGCACATCGGCTTCTCGATGTAGATGTGCTTGCCCTGGTTCATCGCCAGCATGGCGATCGGGAAATGCGAAAAGTCCGGAATGGCGGCGGCAACAGCGTCGAACTCGTTCCCGCATTTGTCAAACATTTCGCGATAGTCACGGAAGCGCTTGGCTTTCGGATACTTGCTCAGCACCTTCTGGCACTGCGGGCCGTCCAGGTCCACGTCGCAGAGGGCGACGACTTCGATCATGCCGGTCTTGGCAAAATCGCCGATGATCTGTTCGCCACGGTTGCCGATGCCGACGAAGGCGATCTTCACCTTCTCGCCTTTCGGCTTGGCGGGAGCGGCAGCGCCCTTCTCGGAAGCGAGGACGGTGCCGGGGGCCAGCGCGACTCCGGCGGAGGCGGCGGCCATCGATTTGAGGAAATCTCTACGGTTCAACATAATCGGGAAATTAATGAGGTTAAGCTGTTTATTACTATTTCACCCGGATCTTACGTCCGAGCTGCAGGACGGTACGTTCCGTCAGGCCCTTGTTGAGGCGGCAGATGGCACGTACCGAGGTATGGTAGCGGACGGCCAGCTTGCCGAGGGTGTCTCCCTGACGGATGGTATGGTACTGGGCGGCAGCGAGTGCCTTCCGTTCCGCCTCGGCCTTCGCCTTGGCTTCTTCGGCTTCGCGCGTATCGCCCTCGATGATGTCGATCTCTTCCTGTTCGTCCTCGGGCACATAGTTGCTCGCAGGGCTGAGGTACTTCCGCTTGAGGGTGAAGAGACGGTGGCGCAGCGTGCCGGACTCGAAGTCGATCAGCCACTCCGGATCGAAAGCGAATCCCTTGTAGCGGGTCTCGAAGTGGAGGTGCGGCCCGGTGGAACGGCCCGTCGAGCCGCCCAGGCCGATGATCGTACCGGCATTCACCCACTCGTCTTCCTGCACGTAAATCTTGGACAGATGGCCGTAGAAGGTCTCCAGACCGTTGTCGTGCCGGATGATGACGAGGTTGCCGTATCCGCGGAAAGAATGGGCGATGCGCACCTTGCCGTCAAAGGCGGCATAGACCGGTGTTCCGGTCTGCAGGGGCAGGTCGGCACCCTGGTGGCGGCGGCGGTGGCGCACGCCGAACTTGGAGTAGACCTTGGTCTGGTTCGGGCAGTGGTAGCCGCTGAGGGTGTCCACCACCCAGAAGGCGGTCTCCGCCGGGAGCGAGTCAAGCGCGATCCCGTAGGGGTTCGGCGTGTCATGGCTCCAGAACTCGTTGAAGACCTGCTGGTCCTGGGCGTAGCTCGCATCCTTGAAGTACTTCCAGGTATAGTCGGAAAGCAGGAGTATCTTGATATGCGGATTGGCGGTGTCGATAGTATCCATCACCTGCACGGCCGCAGGGTCGATGGACTTGACCGGCTGGGTCGCCAGCCGGGGAATCAACAGTTCCGCGTCTTTCTTCGATTTGATGGTCGTGTCCTGCGCCGCGGCCGGCAGGACGGAAAGGGTCAGGAGGAAAAGGGTATAGAGAAAGTGTTTTGGGGTCATACGGTCTTTCATGTCATTTCGCGCCGAAACGCTCCGCGAGGAGCGCACGCACCTGGGTTACCTTTTCGTTCAGCAGTTCGTCCGAGGAGGCTTCGCAGATGAAGCGGAGGTAGGGCTCCGTGTTGGAAGGGCGGATGTTGAACCACCATTGCGGGAACTCGACGCGGTAGCCGTCGAAGTCCATCACCGCCGTAGGGGTCTCCTGCGCCGTGAAGTGGGCACGGACGGCGTCCATCGCCCCCTGCTTGTCCTCGATGCGGAAGTTGATCTCGCCGGAATTCCGATAACGGGCGATCCGGTCGACCAGCTGCGAGAAGGTGACGCCCTGCTTCTTCATCGCGGCGACCACGCGGAGCACCAGCATCGAGGCGAGCAGGCCGCTGTCGGAGTAGAAGAAGTCGCGGAAATAGTAGTGTCCGGCCAGTTCACCGCCCCAGACGCCGTCCAGTTCGCGCAGTTTGTGCGCGGCGTAGGCGCGGCCGACTTTCCAGGTGTGCATGGTCATGCCCATCGGCTCGAGGTATTCCCCGACGGCCTTCGAACTGCGGATGTCCTGGAGGACAGGGCCGGTCAGCCCACGTTCCCCGGCGAAATAGTGGCCCAGTACGGCGATGATGAGGTCGGGCGACACGAAACGGCCCAGGTCGTCTACGAACATCACCCGGTCGGCGTCGCCGTCGTAGATGACGCCGGCGTCGGCGCCGATGGCGCGGACCCGTTCCATGAGCGGCTCCACGTTCTTGACGATGAGCGGGTTGGGCTCATGGTTCGGGAAGGAGCCGTCCAGGCAGTCGAACAGGTAGTCGGGTGCGTCCCCGAAGATATCGCGGGCCAGCAGGCAGGCCATGCCGTTGGACAGGTCGAACGCGAGCTTGAGGCCGGAGTAATCGCCCTTGAAGCGCAGGAGGAAGTCCAGGTAGTCCTTCCGGATGTCCATCGGGTGTACGGTGCCCCGGACGGCGGCAGCCGGCGTAGGGACGCCGTCATCGATCCACTGGCGGATCGTGCCCAGGCCGGAGTCGAGTCCGACGGGCAGGGCGTTCTCGCGGGACACTTTCATCCCGTTGTATTCTTTGGGATTGTGCGATGCCGTGATCTGCACGGAGGCCTTGAAGCCGTAGTTCGCCGTGCCGAAGTAGACCATCGGCGTAGAACTCAGGCCGATGTCGTACACGTCGGCGCCGGCGTCGGTGAGGCCCTTCAGCAGGGCATCATGGATCTCCGGCGAGGAGACGCGGCAGTCGCGGCCGACCAGCACTTTTTCCGTTTCAAGCAGGCGGGGCAGGAAATACCCGACCTTGTACGCGGTCACTGTGTCGAAATCGACGCCCCAGACGCCGCGGATATCATAGGCGTGAAAAGCTCCCATATCATTTCAGTTTTGTGGTGTACCTTGCGGAGACCCGCCCCTTGCTGATCCCCTGTAACTTTTTAGTAATGATCTTTTTACGGATCGGGGCGACATGGTCGACGAAGAGGTCGCCGTCCAGGTGCGAAAGTTCGTGCTGGACCATCCGGCAGGCGAACTTGTCCAGCGTCTCCGTCTGCGGGACGAAGTCGCGGTCGAGGTAGTCGACGGTGATCGACGCGGGGCGCGACACGTCGCAGTAGATGCCGGGGATGCTCAGGCAGCCCTCGGAGTACGTCGCCGTCTCGGCGCTTTCGCTGCGGATGACGGGGTTGATCATCACCCGCTTGAAGTCCTTCAAGTAGGGATAGATATCGTCCATGCCCGTTCCGTCGACGATCACGACGCGCAGGCTTTCACCCACCTGCGGGGCGGCGAGGCCGCACCCTTCGGCGTGGGCGAGGGTCTCCTCCATGTCGGAGACCAGCTTCTGGATCCGTTCCTTGTCGGCGGGGTCGACTTCGGCCGCTTTCTGCCGCAGCACCTCGGATCCGTACACGTAGATAGGTAAAATCATACTTCTTCTTTTTTGTTCCGGTCCAGCCAGCCCTGCAGGATGATGGCGGCGCTGATCTTGTCCACCGACATCTTGTCCCTGCGGTCCTTGGCCTTCATTCCCCCTTCGATCATCGCCCGGTGGGCCAGTACGGAAGTGAACCGCTCGTCCTCCAGCGAAACCGGCACACCCGGGAAAGCCTTGGCGAGCTGCTTCAGGAAGCGGTCTACGTCAGAGGCTGCCTCGGAAGGGGTGTTGTCCATGTTGACAGGATAACCGACGACAAAACGGACGACGGCCTCCTTTTGCGCATAGTTTTTGATATAATCTATTATCTTTGCAGCAGGAACCGTATCCAGTGCGGAGGCGAAAATGCGCAACGGGTCGCTGACCGCGACACCCACGCGCTTCCTTCCATAGTCGATACCGATAATCCTGTCCATAGCCAATTTGCAAATATAACGAAAAAAGCGTATCACTCAAAGATTATGCCTGCAGATAAACAGAAGCAGAAGAAAAACAGCGGGGTCTTCCAGGTGACCGTCTCGGACCCGGAGACACTGGAGGAGAAGTGGAGCGCACAGTTCACCCGGCCCCGGGTGCTCGTCGTCCTCGTCACCGCCGCCGTCGTACTGCTTTTCTCTGTCTTCGCCCTCATCGCATTCACGCCGATCCGCACCTTCATTCCCGGCTACCCGGACGCGCAGACGAAGCACGACGCCATCGTGAACGCCATCCGCATCGATTCGCTCGAGAGCGTCATCGGGAAGTGGGAACTCTATTCGGAGAACCTCCGGCGGGTGGTGGAAGGCAAGACGCCCCTGGACATCGACAGCATCCTGAGCGTCCGTCAGGACACGGCATCGGTCGCCACGCACGACATGGCCGGGCGGGATTCGCTGCTCCGCGCGGCCGTCGAGCAGGAGAGCCGGCTGGAGCTCCGCACCGGAGCGGAACGTGCCCTTCCCATCGAAGGCATGCACTTCTTCTCCCCGCTCAAGGGGGTCGTCACGCAAGGCTATGACCAGGCGCTCCATCCATACGTCGACATCACGGCCCCGGAGAACTCCGTGGTCACCTCCGTCCTCGACGGGACGGTCATCGCCGCCTTCTGGAGCGACGAAGACGGATATACCATCCAGATCCAACATGCCGGGGACATCGTCTCCGTGTACAAACACAACCAAAAACTGATGAAGAAGACGGGAGACAAGGTGAAAGCCGGCACGCCCGTCGCCATCGTCGGGAGTTCCGGATCCCTGTCGGAAGGCCACCACCTCCACTTCGAACTCTGGCACGGTGGGAACGCCGTCGATCCCGCCAAATACATCAGTTTCTGACACTTGCAATGGAAAGGAAGAGAAGAATCGCCATCCTCGGATCCACCGGATCCATCGGAACCCAGACGCTGGACGTGGTCCGGGAGCATCCGGACCTGTTCGAAGTCGAACTGATCAGTTGCCGCGACAATGTGGACGCCCTCGTCCGGCAGGCGGTGGAATTCGACGTGAACCACGCCGTCATCTGCAACGAAGAACACTATCATACCTGCGCCGACGCCCTGGCCCACACGGACACGAAGGTGTTCGCCGGCATCCGTTCGCTCTGCGACCTGGTCACGTCGGACCGGGTCGATATCGTCGTCGCTTCCATGGTCGGTTTCAGCGGTCTCGAGCCGACGCTCGCCGCCGTCCGGGCCGGGAAGATCATCGCCCTGGCCAACAAGGAGACCCTGGTGGCCGCCGGGGCGGTGGTGATGGCGGAGGCCCGCCGCTGCCACGCGCCCATCCTGCCCGTGGATTCGGAGCATTCCGCCATCTTCCAGTGCCTGCTCGCCGCACAGGGCAACGCGGTCGACCACCTGCTGCTCACGGCTTCCGGCGGCCCCTTCCGCACCTGGGAGAAGGACCGGATCGCCGGAGCGACCAAGGAGATGGCGCTCAAGCACCCCCGCTGGAGCATGGGCGCGAAGATCACCATCGACTCTGCGACGATGATGAACAAGGGCTTCGAAGTGATCGAGGCCTGCTGGCTCTTCGACATGCCCCCGGGCAGCATCCGCGTCCTCGTCCACCCGGAATCGATCATCCACTCGATGATCGCGTTCGAGGACGGTGCCGTGCTCGCGCAGCTTGCCTGCCCGGACATGCGGCAACCGATCCAGTTCGCGCTCGGATTCCCGGAGCGCCACCCCCTGTCCGGCAAGAAACTGGACCTGGCGGAGGTCGGCGCCCTGCATTTCTTCCCGACCGATCCGGAGAAGTTTCCCGCACTCGGGCTCGCCCGCGAGGCAGTCCGCCGGGGCGGGAACGTGCCCTGCGCCCTGAACGCCGCCAATGAGGCCGCCGTCGCCGCCTTCCTGCATGACCGGATTCCGTTCTACGGCATCACCGACACCGTCCGGGCCGTGCTGGAGGACACGCCGGAGGTGAAGGAGCCGACGCTCGAGGACATCTTTGAAACCCACCGGGACGCCTTCCGCCGCGCGGAGGCGTACATCCGGCAAACGGAAGGGAGGAGCCGCGCATGACCGTCCTCATCAAGATCCTCCAGGTCATCCTGGCCCTTTCCGTGCTGATCATCATCCACGAAGCAGGGCATTTCTCCTTCGCAAAGCTTTTCGGCATCCGGGTCGACAAGTTCTTCCTCTTCTTCGACGCGGGTGGCTTCAAGCTGCTCAGCACCAAGGAAGGATGGTTCAGCCGCCTGCTGCCGAAAGGGCGGGAATGGGAGACCGAATACGGCATCGGCTGGCTGCCGCTGGGCGGTTACTGCAAGATCTGCGGCATGATCGACGAATCGATGGACCTGGAGTCCATGAAGAAGGATCCCGAGCCGTGGGAGTTCCGCGTCAAGCCGGCGTGGCAGCGGCTGCTCGTCATGGCGGGCGGCGTGCTGTACAACTTCCTGTTCGCCATCCTCGTGTACATCGGCATCATGGCCATCTGGGGCAGTTCCTACGTCAGCAACGAGGGGAACGCCGTCTATCCCGACGCGCTGGCCCGCGAAATGGGTTTCCTGCCGGGCGACCGGATCCTCCGGATGGACGACTACGTTCCAGAGAACTTCGGCATGCTCCAGGCGGACCTCGCCCGGAGGAACGTGCACAAGGTGTCTGTCCTGCGCGGAACGGACACCCTCGACATCTACATCGACCAGAGCCGGATCGGCGACGTACTGAATACCCCCGGCATGTTCCAGCTGGCCGTCCCCTTCGTCGTGGACTCCGTCCCGCCGGCCTCCCCCAACCATGACCTGCTGCGGAAGGGGGACCGGATCGCGGCGCTCGACAGCGTCCCCACCCCCTTCGTCCAGGACTCGCGCGCCTACCTCGCCGCTCTCCGCGGCGGCTCGGCCACGGCCGAAATCCTGCGCGGAGCGGACACCCTCTACCAAACGGTGCAGGTCGACACGGCCGGCCGCATCGGCGTGTTCATGCGGTTCCCCGAGACGGTGAACCGCAGCTACACCCTGGCCCAGGCGGTACCGGCCGGCGTGAAACTGACGTTTTCCACGATCGGCGGCTACCTGAAGGACCTCAAGCTCGTGGCAACGCCCCGGACGGAGGCCTACAAGTCCGTCGGCAGTTTCATCGCCATCGGACAGGTCTTCCCTTCCACCTGGGACTGGTACTCCTTCCTGCAGATCCTCGCCCTGCTGTCCATCATGCTGGGCGTGATGAACCTCCTGCCGATCCCCGCCCTCGACGGCGGGCACATCGCGTTCACCCTCTACGAGATGCTCACGGGCAAGAAGCCCGGTGACCGCTTCCTGGCCGTCGCCCAGCTGATCGGCATGGCCCTGCTCCTGCTCCTGATGTTCCTCGCCTTCGGCAACGACATCGGACGACTGATGAAATGATTCCGCCCGGGCGCACCGCCGTCCGGCTAAAACAAGTACAACGACATGAAGAAAACCTTTTTCCGTATCCTGACCCTGGCCCTGCTCGTCCTGGCAGCCGCCTCCTGCAAGAATTCCGGGAAGCCCCTGCTGCCGAACGTCAGCGGACGGGCCGGTGAAGTCGTGGTCGTCATCGACAAGGAAAACTGGGAGGGGAACCTGGGCGGCGAGATCCGCTCGGTCCTGGCCCGCGACTGCGAATTCCTGCCCCAGAAAGAACCGCTCTATTCCCTCGTCAACGTGGCGCCCGGCGCCTTCGGCGACCTTTTCAAGTACCATCGGAACATCGTGCTGCTGAACATCGACAAGCAGGTGGAGAAGGAGAATCTCGTCCTCCGGAGTGATGTCTGGGCGCATCCCCAGTGCGTCGTCCAGATCAACGCCACCTGTGCCGATTCGGCCATCGCGGTGATCCGGCGCAACCAGGCCAACCTGGAGGGCGCCATCGAGCAGGCGGAGCGCAACCGCGTGATCGCCAACACCCTGCAGTACGAAGAGGGGTCGATCGGCGAGGCGGTCGCAAAGATGACGGGCGGAACGATGCACTTCCCGGTCGGATACGACCTGAAGAAGACCACCGACGACTTCATGTGGATCGCCGACGAAAAGCAGTACACCATCCAGGGGGTCTTCGTCTACAAGTACCCGGTCACGGACGGTGAACCGTTCACCGTGGAGAAGATGGTGGCCCGCCGCAACGAGTTCCTCAAGGACAATGTGCCCGGCATGTTCGCCAACACGTACATGACCACCTCGGAGTTCATTACGCCCGGCGTCAAGTTCCTCAAATACAAGGGGATCGACTTCGCCGAAATGCGCGGACTCTGGGAGGTCTACAACGACTACATGGGCGGTCCCTTCGTCTCGCACTCCTTCTACAGCCGAGACGGAAAGGAGATCATCGTCCTGGAATCCTGGGTCTATGCCGCCAAGTACGACAAGCGCCAGTACCTGCGGCAGGTGGAATCCCTGCTCTACTCCTTCGAATGGCCTTCCACCGACAGTACTCCCCAGCCATGACACGCTGCTTCGCCTGCGCCGCCGCCCTCCTGACGGGCGTCCTGGCCGCCTGGGCCGCTCCCGCACAAGGGCCCGATCCCGTGGACTATGTCAACCCGCTCACCGGTACGGCGTCTTCCTACGCCCTTTCCGCCGGCAACACCTACCCGGCCATCGCCCTTCCCTGGGGAACGCATTTCTGGTCGCCCCAGACCGGCAAGAACGGCTCCGGATGGGCCTATACCTATGATGCCGTGAAGATCCGCGGCATCAAGCAGACGCACCAGCCCTCGCCCTGGATCGGCGACTACGGCGAATTCTCCTTCCTGCCGGTGACGACCGGCCCGGTCTTCGACGAAGAGCAGCGGGCCAGCTGGTTCTCGCACAAGGCGGAAACGGCCAAACCGTATTATTACGGGGTGTACCTGGCCGAGCACGACGTCTTCGCGGAGATTACCCCGACGGAGCGGGCGGCCGTCGTCCGCCTCACCTACCCGCAGCGAGACAGTGCCTACCTCGTCATCGACGCCTTCAAGGGCGGAAAGGCCGCGGCCGATGCCGCGCAGCAGCGGATCACGGGCTTCTCGGCCTCCATCCGCCACCGGGTCCCGGAAGGGTTCCGGAACCATTTCATCATCGAATGCGACACGCCCTTCGAGGTTGTTACGGAAGTCGACGGCGCCCCTGTCCCGGAACAGTACGCCCTCGTCCGCTTCGCCACGAAGAAGGGACAGCAGGTACACCTGCGGATCGCCTCCTCCTTCCTCTCCCCCGCGCAGGCGCAGCAGAACATGCGGGAGCTCGGCGACCGCTCCTTCCAGGAGGTGGCCGATGCGGGACGCGCGCGCTGGAACGAAGTCCTGGGACGCATCTGCGTCGAGGATGACGACATCGACCGGCTGCGCACCTTCTACTCCTGCCTGTACCGCTGCGTGCTCTTCCCGCGCGACCTTTCCGAGGTCGAGCCGGACGGCCGCCGCGTCCACTACAGCCCCCACACCGGCACCAAGGAAGAAGGCTATCTCTTCACCGACACCGGCTTCTGGGACACCTTCCGCAGCCTGTTCCCGCTGCTGAACCTGGTCTATCCCGAGCAGAGCGCCAAGATGCAGGAAGGCTGGGGGCATATCTTCCGTGAAAGCGGCTTCCTGCCGGAGTGGTCCAGCCCGGGCCATGTCGGCTGCATGGTCGGCAACAACTCCGCGTCCGTGGTGGCCGACGCCTGGTTGAAGGGCATCCGCGGCTACGATGTGGAGACCCTCTGGGAGGCTGTCACGCACGGTGCGCACCATGTACACCCGACCGTCCCGTCCACCGGCCGGCTGGGACATGAATGGTACGATTCCCTGGGCTTCGTGCCCTTCGACAAGGGGATCAACGAAAGCGCCGCGCGCACCCTGGAATACGCCTATGACGACTGGTGCATCCTGCAGCTCGGGCGCAGCCTGGGCAAGAGCGACGCCGAGCTGGCCCCCTATGCGAAGGCTGCCATGAACTACCGGAACCTCTTCGACGCCGAATACCGGCTGATGAACGGCCGTGACGCCGGGGGACGGTTCCGCCGGCCGTTCAGCCCGCTCAAGTGGGGCGGCGACTTCACGGAAGGGAACAGCCTCCATTACACGTGGTCCGTCTTCCACGACATCGCCGGCCTGATGGACCTGATGGGCGGCGAGAAGGGCTTCGAGGAACAGCTGGACACGGTGTTCTCGATGCCTCCCCTTTACGACGAAAGCTACTACGGAGGCGTCATCCACGAGATCCGCGAGATGCAGGTGATGAACATGGGGAACTACGCCCACGGCAACCAGCCCATCCAGCACATGCTGTACCTTTATGACTGGTGCGGCAAGCCCTGGAAGACGCAGGAGCGCATCCGCGAGGTGATGGACCGTTTCTACCACGCCGGCCCGGACGGGTACTGCGGCGACGAAGACAACGGGCAGACGTCCGCCTGGTATGTCTTCTCGGCGATGGGCTTCTACCCCGTGTGCCCCGGCTCCGGAGAATATGCCCTCGGCACGCCGCTCTTCCGGAAGATGACGATCACACGTCCCGACGCGACCATCGTCCTGGAGGCCCGCGGGAACAGCCGGGAGACCCCGTACATCGGCAAGGTAAAAGTGAACGGGCGTACCTGGAACCACAATTTCCTGCGCCACGAAGACCTCGTGAAAGGCGCCCGGATCCGGTTCCGGATGTCCGAAAAACCCGTCACCGGACGGGGAACGCGGACGGAAGACCGGCCCTATTCCTTTTCGGAAGAAGGAAAGTGAAATATTTTTTTGCCAAAGAAAAAATATTGCGTATATTTGCAACCCCGTTTGGCATGCCAATGCCGATGGAGAACGTTTGGTGGGTTCGTATAACGGCTAGTACTCGGGATTTTCATTCCCGCAATAGGAGTTCGATTCTCCTACCCACTACCAAATATAAAAAATAAGAACAATGGCAAATCACGCATCCGCAAAGAAGTCTTATCGCCAAAGCGAAAGGCAGAGATTGCATAACAAGTATTATGCAAAGTCCACACGAAACGCCATCCGGGCGATCCGCAACACCGCTGACAAGAAAGCGGCTGAAGAAGGAGCCCCGAAGGTGTATGCTATGATCGACAAACTCGCGAAGATCGGCGTCATCCACAAGAACAAGGCGGCCAATCTCAAGAGCGGTATCGCAGTCTACATCAACAAGCTGGCGTAAGAAACATATTCCCGATTACGGAATTCGAGATGTAGCGCAGTTGGTAGCGCACTACGTTCGGGACGTAGGGGTCGTCCGTTCGAGTCGGATCATCTCGACCTGGAAAGCGGCAAGCGAATCATCGCCTGCCGCTTTTCATATGCTTTTTCGTCCCCGCCTCCTTTGAATTTGGACCAAAGCGAACTTGATTCACGCTTTGATCGCAACATTCGGGTCGATGCCGCGGCGCCAGAAACGGGCGGTGATATCCTCCTTGCTGAACGTGCCGTCGGCGCCGTGATGGACGCGGTACAGGCGCTGGTTCGTCGTACGGCTGTTCAGCGGGCCGTACTTCTCGATGTAAGGGCCGACCTTCACATAGTCGAAGGCGGCATAGATTTCCTCCTCCACCCCGGTCCTGCCGGAATACAGGGCGACCAGGAGGCCCTTGGAACGGACATGCTCCGCCAGGGCCAGCAGGCGGGGCAGGTCTCTCCCCTCGCCCAGGAACAGGAAACAGTCTACGCCGAAATTGGCGGCGACGAGGGCGTCGATCACCTCTTCGGTCAGCGGGTCGCCCACATCGGTTTTCAGAAAGGGAGAATGGCATCCGACGCAATTACCTTGGCAGTTGCTGATGTCCACTGCCAAGGTAACGCGGTCGGGAATCTCCTCGATGACCACGGAGGTCATTCCGGGGACATATTTGATCATACTTCCGCCTTTTCCTGACGGGCCGTCACCGGCGCATTCACTTCACTGTGGATGTAGAAGCGGTGCTCGGCCTCGGTCTGGCGCATCTCGCTGAACGAGGACACGCGCTTGAGGTAGCCGATGACGCGGGTCAGGTAGTCCAGATTGTGGCTGCCGCACTTCGGGCAGACGGCCAGGGTGTCCTTGCTGATGTAGCCGCAGTCGTTGCAGACCGTGTTCCGGCAGTTGAAGGTGAAGTAGTTCGTGCCGTAGTGGGCGGCCACCTTGAGCAGCTGGCGGTACTGGTCCTTGGAGAGGTGCTCCGCCACGTTCATGTGAAGGGCGGATCCGCCGTCGAGGTGCTTCACGTAGTCGTTTCCGTGCAGTTTGAACTTGTCGATCATCGACAACGAGTCGTCCTCCGGGTTGTAGAAGTACGAGCTGTACATGTTGTGCTTCGGCGACACGTAGAAACCGTCGCGCTGGTCCCACTTGTAGTTCTTGCCGGACAGGTTCTCGCCGGGGACGAACTCGGTGTTGAACATCGCCTCGGGCGTCTTGTCCTTGCGGTTCGACTTGTTGATCGTCTCAAGGATCGTGTCCACGAACTCGTTGTACTCAGGGTTCGGGCTGATGGTGAGCCCCAGGAACTCCGCGGCGTCGGTCAGGCCGTTCACGCCGATGGTGAGGTACTGGCGGCGCATGTCGATGAAGCCGGCGGAGTAGACGTCGAGCATCCGGGCGGCCAGGAAGTCCTTGATGATCTCGTTGAAGGCGATCTGGTACTTGTGCACGCGCTCCGTCTGCTCGGTCACCGCCTCACGGATGTAGGCGTAAAGCTGGTTCTTGTCGTAGTCGGCCCGTTCGAGCGCCTTGCCACCGGCGAGCATGACACCCTTCTTCTCCAGGAAGTAACGCTGGGTGGCGAGCTGGATCAGGCGGTTGAGGTTGATCGTCATCACGGACTTGGAACCCGTGGAGACAGAGGCCGTACCCATCGAGTACTGGTGCGTCGTGTGGTTGTGCGAAGCGTCGACCTTGTCCAGGTCGGTGATCGAGTTGCGCAGGCGGCAGCAGCTCGCCAGGCTGTCCGGGCTGTCGGACAGGTAGCAGAAGAAGCTGTGGCCCTTCGCCCACATCTCGGCCGTGAAGTCGGCGTACTCCATGTCGGCGAAGTCGTCCTTGCCGTCGGTCATCAGCGCCATCGTCTCCACCGGGAAGGTGAGGATATAGTGGTTGCGCTCCTCGTTGAACCAGTTCATGAAGTGCTTCTGGAGCCAGGAGAGGGTCTCCCACTTGGGGGCGGAACCGTCCGGGAAGCGGAAGTCACCGAAAACACCCTTGAAGTAGTTCTCGTCGAAGTAGCTGATGTTCCAGAAGACGGTCTGGTAACCACGGTTGCCCGCAGGCATGTTCATCGAGTGGACCACCTGCTGGAAGTAGTTGTCGATCACCTTGACCAGCGTACGCTGCTTGATGTTGTTCTCCACGACATCCTCCAGATGGTTGATGTAATCGTCGCCGTAGTCCTTCCGGATGAAGTAATCCAGGTACATGAGGAATTCCGGCGTGGCGACCGCTCCCATGAACTGGGAGGAGATGGAATACACCAGGTTGATAAATTCTCCGCAGAAAGATTTCAGGTCGGTAGGCGCGATCGAGACGCCGCCCAGGTTCCGCAGGCCGTCCACCAGGAACGGATACATCGTGATGGCCACGCAGTACGGATAGCCCGGGGTGCCACTCTCGTCATGCTTGTAAAGGACATGGCTCTCAAGGTCCTTGATGTACTGGTTCGCAAGCGAACGGCCGTACAGCGCCTTGATCTTGTCCTTCATGATGTAGCGGTTCTGTTTGATGTTGTTCTCCTTGTAGAGTTCCTGCCCGAGCGTGACGATGTTCTTGCGCGTCACATTGGCGTTGGCATCGAACTTGGAACCCGTAGCGGCATTGGAAGCGGCGATGTAGTCCCTGATGAAGTCTCTTTTCTTCCTCAGGTCGAGCCCGGCGTCGAATTTCTCGATGTAGGCGATCGCCACCCTCTTGTTGATGGACATCAAACTCTCCTCTACCTGCCTCCTAATTTCACGGCTTGTGATTTTATCATAAATGTAGAGGTTTTCCGCGATGGAAACCACCACGGCCTCTGGACACTCTTCGCCGGCCGACTTGTAGGCCTCGCGAATACCATTCATTAGTTTGACCTTGTCGTACTCCTCGTAGG
The DNA here is from genome assembly GCA_902801205.1 of uncultured Bacteroidia bacterium. GTDB lineage: Bacteria > Bacteroidota > Bacteroidia > Bacteroidales > UBA932 > Cryptobacteroides. Next base: position 206,888 of record CADCHE010000006.1, on the reverse strand, counting down.
AGCCGTTGGTCTTTCTTACAGTTACGTCCATATATAGAGAGTTATTACGAATTTTTGCCGACTTTGGCTGAAATTGGTCCGGACCGGATGTACGGTCCGAACCAATTCTAAGCAAAGATAATCATTATCCGTCCCCTTGGAGAAATTAATTGCAAAAGTTATTAACACCCAAGGAACAAACTTGTTAATTTACTATCTGTCAGCAAATTACAAGAAAATGTATTTCAGGACGAACAAAATGGCCAGGACAATCATGAAGGGACTGACCTTCTTCGTCTTGCCGGTGCAGAGGTTCAGGACGACGTAAGAAATAAGGCCGATCATGATGCCGTGCGAGATCGAATAGGTCATCGGCATCAGGATGAGCGTCAGGTACGCCGGGATCGACTCGGAGAAATCGTCGAGCGGGATGTCCTTGATCGGGCTCAGCATGAAGAGACCCACGATCACGAGCGCCGGGCAGACCGCCGATCCGGGGATCGCGGTGAACAGCGGGGCGAAGAACAGCGCGAGGACGAAGCAACCGGCCGTGATGGCGGCGGTCAGGCCGCTGCGTCCGCCCTGGGCGACGCCGGAAGCGCTCTCCACATAGGTGGTGACGGTGCTGGTACCGAGGACGGCGCCGGCCATCGTACCGAGGGCGTCGGCCATGAAGGCCTGGTTCAGGCGGATGGGCTTGCCGTCTTCATCGACCATGTCGGCCTTGGTGGTCACGCCGACCAGGGTACCGATCGTGTCGAACATGTCGACGAACAGGAAGGTGAAGACCACGACGAGCATGTCGAGGCTGAACACCTGCGTGAAGTCGAACTTGCAGAAGATCGGGGACAGGCTCGGCGGCGTCGAGATGATGCCGCTGAACTTGGTGATTCCCATCGGGATGCCGATCAGGGCCGTGGCGATGATGCCGATCAGCAGGGCGCCGGGCACGTTCAGGATGACCAGGATACCGGTGAGGATGAGGCCGATCACGGAAAGCAGGCCGGGGCCGCTCGTCAGGGAGCCGAGGTCCACCAGGGTGGCCGGGCTGTCGACGACGATGCCGCCGCTCTTCAGGCCGATCAGCGCGATGAAGAGGCCGATACCCGCTCCGATCGCCTTGCGCATGGATTTCGGCAAGGCATTCACGATCGCCTCACGCACGTTGGTCAGGGTAAGGATTACGAAGATGAAGCCTTCGATGAGCACCGCCGTCAGGGCGAACTGCCAGGAGTACCCCATGCCGAGGCAGACGGAATAGCAGAAGAAGGCGTTCAGTCCCATGCCGGGGGCGAGGGCGAAAGGCAGCTTCGCATACAGGGCCATCACGAGGGTGGCGAAGATGGCGGAGACCGCCGTCGCCGAGAACAGTGCGTTCTTGTCCATCCCGGTGTCACCGAGGATGGAGGGATTGACGGCCAGGATGTAGGACATCGCAAGGAAGGTCGTGATGCCGGCGAGGATCTCGGTGGAGACCTTCATCTTGGAGCCGTCGAAACCGAATAGCCGGGTCAGCCAGCCCGCTTTCTGCGGACGGGGGGCCGATGTGTTGCTTTCAGCCATATCAGCGTGTTATTATGTGGTGGAGTGAGTGTGTCAGAAGGTCCAGCGGATACCGGCGCAGGGGTTGCACATGAAGCCCTTGTTACCCGCGAAGTTGTAAGAGAGCTCGAGCTCGCCGCCAAGGTCGAGGTGACCGTCGAACGCATTCCCGAGGTTGATCCAGAGCTGCGGCTCGGTAAGGAAGGTCCACTTGGTCGTGGTGCCGTCGGCGACCCAGAAGGTGTTGTTGCCCCAGAGGTCGGCGAAGCCCTTGAAAGTGAGGCCGTTCAAGCCGAACAGGTTGTTGATGCCCCAGACGGCGGTGAACTTGATCGGGATGTCCGCCTCGCCGAAGCCGCGGAACGTCTCGTACATCGCGTACAGGGAGAGGGTCTTGGCGAAGTCGTCGGAGTGGAAGAAATACTTCGCGCCGAAGCACCAGGTGCCCTGGCCCCAGGTCGTTCCGTCATACTCGATGTGGCCGCTCAGGTCCTTCAGGTCGGAATCCTGCCAGAAATTGATGCCGCGTTCGATCTCGAAATAGCTGCCGTTGATGGCACCGCTCGCGCCTTCGTGCTTGAGCGCCTTGTCCGTGCTGTTGTAGTAGTGGTCGATGAAGAAGAAGGTGTCACCGAACTTGTCGCCCTTGAACATCTCGAACGTAGTAGTCACGTAGCTGCGATCCTTTCCGAAATCGTAGAACGTCTGGACATTGGTCTGCGCCTTCGCTCCTAGAGAAAAGGCGAATGCCGCTGCAGCGACAGCGAGGAAGGTTTTAGTTGACATAAATCGTATTGGGTTAAAAACTAACGTACCTACTTTTTCACAAAAATAGACCGATTGTCAGAGAAAATCCATACCTTTACGAAGACAATAATCCACAAAGTTTTCAACAATCATGTTTGAAGAATCCCTGAAATTCTACCAGGACTTCCCGACTCCCGGGATCAAGTTCGTGGACATCATCCCCTATCTGCAGGACAGAAAGATCTTTGCCGAAGTCATGAAGGAAGTCGGCCGGAAGATTACGGCCCCCTCCGTCGCATGCCCGGAAGCGCGCGCCTTCCTCTTCGCATCTCCCCTCCTGCTCTCCGACAGCGGCGTGGAGAACATCATCCTGTTCCGCAAGCGCGGAAAGCTGCCTTACAGCGGTGACGACCTCAAGACCATCGAAGTGATGAAGGAATACGGAGCGGACAAGCTCTTCTACCGCAACTCCGACATCGCTGCAGGGCCCGCGCAGGACGGCGTGTTCCACGTTTCGGTCGTCGACGACGTGCTCGCTACGGGCGGGACGGCGGAAGGCGTGGCAAAAGCCCTGAATGCAACACGGCTGACCATCGACGGGAAAACGTATACGGTCCAGGTCAACGAGTTCATCTTCATTGTGGAGCTCGACGGCCTGAACGGGCGCACCCGCCTGGAGGAGATCGCCCCGGTCCATTCCATCGCACATATCTAACAGATCCCATATGAAAAAAAACCTCCTCTGCGCAGCCGCCGTCCTGATGGTACTGGCCTGCGCCTGCAACGGGAAGGGAAATCTCCGTCCCGTCCAGCTCCGCTGCGAATACCAGGTCGACCCGGTGGTTGTCGAAGCCGCCGCTCCCCGCCTTTCCTGGATCGATGAAACCGTCCGTCCCGACATCCAGGGGGAGAGCCAGACCGCCTGGCAGGTCCTCGTCGCCTCCTCCCCCGCCCTGCTGAAGGAAGGGAAGGCTGACGTCTGGGACTCCGGCAGGCAGGCATCCGCCGAATCGCACCTCGTTCCCTTCGGCGGAGCCGCGCTCGAACCGATGAAGACCTATTATTGGAAAGTCCGCGTATGGGACGCCGCCGGCAACCCCTCCGCCTGGAGCAAGACCGCCTGCTGGGGCACCGGCCCCGCAAAAGACGGCTGGGAGGCCCAGTGGATCGGCGCTCCCTGGCAGGAAGACACCTTCGGCAACTGGTACACCCGCTACCCGATGTTCCGCAAGGAATTCAACGTCGGCGGCGGCCTGAAGGAAGCCAAGGCTTATATCAGCGGCTTGGGCTACTTCGAGATGAGCCTCAACGGGCAGAAAGTCGGTGACGACTTCCTCGCGCCCGGCCTGACCGACTACACCCTGCGCCCGCACCTGAAAGAGAATCCCCGGATCCCGCTGGACCCGGAAGTCACCGCCTACCGGACCCTTTACCTGGGCTATGACATTACCTCCCTGCTCAAGAAGGGCGACAATGCGGTAGGTGTCATCCTGGGCAACGGCTACTTCCACACCGCCCCTTCGGCGGGACCGCGCCAGTGCGAGAGCTTCGGCGTCCCGCGCCTGATCTGCCGGATCGAACTGACGTACAAGGACGGACGCAAGGAAAGCATCTGCTCCGACACCAGCTGGAAGGCGGCCCCGTCGCCCTTCGTCTTCGGCGACATCTGGGAGGGTGAAGCCTATGACGCCCGCGAGGAAATCGCCGGATGGAACTGCGTCGGCCTCGACGATGCCGACTGGCAGAACGCCGTCGTACGGAACGCCCCCGACGGCCCGCTGACGGCGAACATGGGTCCGACCGACAAAATCCTGAAAACCTACGAGCCGATCTCGTTCGAGAAACAGGAGGACGGCTCCTACAAGGTGGACTTCGGCACCGTCATCTCGGGCTGGGTGCACTTCAAGGGCATCCGCGGAAAAGAAGGTGACGTACTGAAAGTCAATTATATCAGCGAGTATGCCAGCCCACGCTGCGAATACATTTTCGCGGGAGACGCACCGGTCGACTTCGCTCCTCGCTTCACCTGGTTCGTGTTCCGTGAGGCTGTCATTTCCGGCATCGAGAACCTGACCGAAGCGCAGGTCGTCGCCGAATCCGTGGGGACCGACGTGCCCGTCAATGCGGAATTCACCAGTTCCAACCCGCTCTTCGAGCAGATCCTGCAGATCTTCCGGCAGTCGCAGATCGACAACATGCACAGCTGCGTCTCCACCGACTGCCCGCACCGCGAACGCCTGCCGTACACGGGGGACGGAGAAGTGGCCATGAACGCCGTGATCTCCTCCTTCGCCGCAGACGCCTTCTACAACAAGTGGATCGGTGATGTGCTGGGAAGCCAGCATCCCGAAACCGGTTATGTGCCCAACGGCGCCCCGTGGGAGCCGATGTGCGGCGGCGGCGTGCCGTGGGGCGCGTCCATCTGCGTGATGCCCTGGGACTTCTACGAGCGCTACGGTGACAAGCAGATGCTCGCGCAGAGCCTCGAAGGCATGAAGAAATACCTCGGTTACCTCGGTTCATGGGCCCGTCCGGACGGCACCGTCCACCAGCAGCGTCCCACGCCGGACGGCAGGCCTTTCTACTGGTACAATCTCGGCGACTGGGCCCCGGCGTTCCAAACCCCCGACGACGCCCTGGTGCATACATTCTATTACTGGTACTGCGCGCGGAACGTGGCCGCGACCGCCACGGCGCTGGGCGACACGGCAACGGCCGAGGAATACGCATCCCTGCGCGACCGCACCTGGGAAGCGTTCCACAAGGTGTTCTACAACGCGGAGGAGAAATCCTACGGTGACTTCGGCAGCAATGCCTACGCGCTCTACATGGGCGTACCGGAAGAATACCGCGCCGACGTCCGCGAAACACTCCGGAACGAGTTGATGGTCAAATACAAAGGGCACGTCAATACGGGATTCGTCGCAACGCGATTCCTCTTCGAAGCCCTGTCGATGAACGGAATGGGCGATGTCGCGTACACCCTCATGAACCAGCGTGACTTCCCGAGCTACGGCTGGTGGATCGAGCAAGGTGCGACGACTTCCTGGGAGCAGTGGAACGGGAACGATTCCCGCAACCATCCGATGTTCGGCGGCGGCCTGACCTGGTTCTCCCGCGTCCTGGCCGGCGTGGACACCGATCCTGCCGAGCCCGGATTCCGCCACGTCATCGTCCGGCCGATGCCCGTCGCCGCGCTGGAAAGCGTCAGCTACAGCACGGAAACGCCTTACGGGAAAGTCCGTTCCTCCGTCTCGCATGACGGACAGAAGGTAACGGTCGAAGTGCAGGTTCCCGTCGGCGCCCACGCGACCGTGTATGTTCCCAAGAGCGTGGCTGAGACCGCGGCCGAACCGCTGGACGATGCCCGCTACGAAGTTTCTTTATGTTGTTTCAAGTTCGCGGGCGGGTTGTCCTGCAAACCTTCCGCTTCGCTCCATCCCTCCCACCGCTTCGCGGCGGGCCCCTCCCGTTCACGTGGCCACGGGCGGCCACGGGGTTGCCAGGACAACCCGCCCGGCTCACTTTCTTTAATAAAAAAAGAAGACGACCAATAATCACTTATTAGTCGCCTTCTTTTTTATCCGCAACTGCAAGATCAGAAGCTGAGCTTGAACACGGTAAGGATACGGTGATTGATGATGAGGTGCTTGTCCTTCGTGCAAAGCGCCTTCGCGTTCATCGAAGTGATATCGCCATATTCCGCGATGGTATTGTCATATTCCAGGGCCACCGTCAGCTTGCCCACATTGTAAGCCACCGTCGGGGTGAAGCGGACCAACTGGTTCAGGTTCTTGAAACCGCTGCTGAAATAATAGATATTGTCCGGATTGATGCTGCCGGTCGGATTGAGCGGCAAGTCATGCGCCGTACCCAACGCCTTCATGTAACCCACCATGCCCATTACCTGGATCTTGGAACCATAGGACACGGAAACGAACGAAGAAGAGTTCCGCAGCGGCGTGTACTTGAAGTTCAGCGGATCGGAAGTGTCGTAGAGCGCATAACCGCCCATCAGGCGCATGTGGTCGCCGCCGGAAGCCAGCACCGTCTTCGCGTTGATCTTGAACGTATCGTACTTATACTGGAAGTAGAGCATCGGCGTCACCATGGTGATCCGGTCGGAAACACGCTGATAGCGCGGCTTCAGCGTGATGACATCGGCACCGAGGCGGGCCAGGAAGTCACCGCTCGCATAGGAGATGCCCGCGTACGCCTCAGGGACGAGTGCATATTTGGCATAGTTCTCGGAAGCGCCGGCAGGGCCGGTCGGCTGGTACTGCATCGGGTAGAGGATGCCGGCCGTCAGGGTGAAGCCGCCGCCCAACTGCGCGTCGACCATGACCTGCGGGCTACGGGCGAAGGGGCTGAACGGAGAACCGGACTCGATGTTCACGGCATAAGGCATGTCCGCTGCCATCGGGTGCCAGGCCTGACCGACCTTCAAGTCCGTCTTGTTGCCTTTGGCTCCCACCCAGGCGAAATTCGCAAACGCCTGACGGAGACGAAGCGTAGCCGTGCTGCCGTTCATGCAGTAGAAATCAGCCTCAACCTTACCGGTCACATCGGCCGAACCGATCTTGTACCCTTTCATGTTGAAGCCGAAGCGCGACGTGATCGCGTACATCTTGAAGGAAGGGACCGCATTAAGGTCCTTCGCGAAGGTCGGGCTGCCGAGCGTCGCGTCAATGTTCCGGTCCATCGGAAGGTAATAGAAGAGGTCTTCGGAGCCCGCCTTGTTCATGCGGGAATCGAAGATACCGTACGAACGGAAGAAACCGTACGGAGTGAAGGTCGCCTTATCCTGCGCACGGAGTCCCAGGGAGGAAACCGTCAGCGCAACGAGGGAAAGGGCAATAAATGTCTTTTTCATTTTCAATCAATTAAGCGAAAGGGAATAGCTTCGTGAGCCAGAAGTAACCGAGGATGAAGCCGACGACACCGATGATCAGGCCGACCTTGGCCATGTCCTTGGTCTCGACGAGACCCGTGGAAGCGGCGATCGCATTCGGAGGCGTGGAGATCGGGAAGCACATTGCGATGGAAGCACAGACCGCGATGAAGGAAATCATCGCCTTCGTGCCGCCCAGGGAGACGAAAGAAGCGTTGTTCGCGGCAGCCGGATCGGCCATGCCCTGTGCAACAACGATCAGGATCGGGATCAGCAGGGCCGCCGTCGCGGAGTTGCTGATGAAGTTCGAAAGGAAGTAGCAGACGAGACCGGCGATGATGATGACCAGCACGACGGACATCGAACCGAACGGGATGGCCTCGATCAGGACCTTCGCCAGGCCGGTTCCCTGCAGGCAGGTACCCAGGGCAAAACCTCCCGCCACCAACCAAAGCACGCTCCAGTTGATTTCCTTGATGTCATCCTTCGTGAAGATGCCCGTGGCCGTCAGCACACCGAGGGGAATCAGGGCGACGACGTTGGAGTTGATGCCGGTCAGCTGCTCGGTAGCCCACAGCAGGATGGTGCCGAGGAAGGTAATCCAGACCAGGATCGTCTTCCAGTCGTTCTGGCTCTTGTTCTTGGGGATCTCGAGCTTCACCTCGCTGGACTTGAACGGGAAGAAGAACTGCAGGAGGATCCAGGCGAACAGGATCATGAGGACGACGTACGGAATCATGTGGGCGGCCCACGTCACGAAACCGACCTCATTGCCGGACTCGGCGAGGAACTTGACCGCCGTCGCGTTGGGAGGCGTTCCGATCGGGGTTCCGATACCGCCGATGTTCGCGGCGATCGGAATCGAGAGCGCAAGGCCGACACGGCCCTTGTCGTCCTTCGGCAGGACGGCGAGCACGGGCGCCAGGAAGGCGAGCATCATCGCAGCCGTCGCCGTGTTGCTCATGAACATCGAGAAGATGGAGATGACGATGAGGAAGCCCAGGAGGACCATCCGCGGACGCGTTCCGAAAGGAGCGAGCAGCACACGGGCCAGGGTCACGTCCAATCCGTATTTCTCCGCCATGATCGCGAGGACGAAACCGCCCAGGAAGAGCATGACGACCGGGTCGGCGAAAGCGGCCATCAGTTCCTTGTAGCTGACGAGCTGGCCGAGGTCGGGGTTGCAGAAGAACTTGATACCCTTGTTGGAAACGGTCAGCAGGGCGATTACGATCACCAGCAGCGAGGTGGTCCAGTTCGGGATGATCTCGAACATCCACATCAGCGCCGCGAAGACGAAGAGAGCGATTACGCGCTGCTGGACAACCGTCAGCGCAGTGATTCCGAAGAAGGAAGTCGGCACGCACCACAGGAAAAGCGTCACGATCAGGACGATCGGAAGGAGCACGCAGTACTTCACATTGAATTTAGTATCAGCCATATGAATAATGATTACTAGCTTTGGATTATCAATTTTACTTCTCGAACTCGAATTTCAGGTCGACCGGAATGTTTTCCAGGCGCATGTTGGTCAGGTCGGCGCGGAACGTCTCGGACTCCTTGCAGTAGCGGGATTCGAACTGCTCGGCGAAGGCATAGTCGCCCTCTGCCTGGGTCTTCAGGATGATGCCGGCGAGGTCGGCGACGAGCGACAGCGTCTTGTCGAAGTCGATCGTGTAACGACCGTTGTCCGCACGGGTGAACGCACCGTTCTCGTACAGGTAATTAAAGATCATCACATACGCACGGCCCAGCTGCTCGGTGACACCGAAGCGCTCGGAACGGATCAGGTTGGCGACGAACGTCGTGATGGCGTCCTCCTTCAGGGCAAGGCCGGGAAGCTTGTGCTCGTCCAGCAGCTTGCACACCAGATAGAGCCCGACGACATTGGCCTTGGCATCTTCCCAGGTCAGGGCCTTGCCGCCCAGGGCCTCTGCAACGGTGCCCTTGCCGTTCACGGTCTCCTTCACGCCCAGACCATGGGCGATTTCGCGGAAAGCGATGTTCCAGTAGAAGGCCTCCGCATCGAGGTGGTCCGTCTGCTCGACATTGATCGCGATATGGCCGACGGGACTGACAACGCGGTTGAACTTCTCCATCATGATGTTGCGCAGCAGGATGGTGCGGGTGCCCTTCTCCTCCTGGACACGCGGATCGTTCGGAAGGTTGATCGCCATCAGCTTGATGCCGGCGTTGGCATGTCCGGCCAGGTAGATGGCGTCACAGGCGAACACGTCCGACTCGGTACCGGGCGTGAAGGCCTTGTACGCATCGGCGCAGGGCAGCATCTTCTGGAGCGTGGGGAGCATGGGGCCGAACTGGTTCAGCACGGCGGTACGTTCGAGGTCCTTGAGAAGGACGTAGGCATCATAGGAAGCCTTCAAGCCGAAGAAACGGTCGTCGTTCACCTCGCTCGGGCCGATCACCAAGTCCATCTTGCTGTCGGTCATGTCCAGCCAGGCGTTCTCGCTCTCATAGTAATCATCACTGCGGAGCGCATCGCACTTCTTGAGCAGGTAGGCACGGACGGAGGGCTTGATCGTAATGTCTGCAGCCGCCTGCAGGCAGTTGCAGATCTTGTCGATCTGGGCGGCGAAAGCCTCGTGATAAGGCACGGAAACCAGTTTACCGTCCGCTCCGCGGCGGATCAGGGTGTAAGGGCTGTTCTTGGAAGGATCCTCGAAACGGACGAACTCATCCGCCGTCATGTCGGCAGGATAGAAGTTCGCGCCGAGGGGCATGGTGCCGAAGCCCTCGATGAACGGAACGCCGGTCAGGCGGTCCCAAGGGCCGTAGTTAATTGCGGCATAGGCCTTGAGGTCGGCGTCGGCGAGCGCATCGATCGCGTCCCGGTCACCGAAAAACTGCTGCCAGTAAATGCTGTCAGCCTGGTCTGCTGCGAACTTGTAGAGATTGAGAACTTCCTTGCCGTTGTCGGTGATACCCGACAAGTCCGGCGTACCCACCTTTACGAGGGCATACTCATCGGCTTTTTTCTGGATGGCCGACCGGGGCTGCGTCTGGCAGGACCCTACGAGGACGACCACTGCAATCGCCAGGAGAATTTGTTTCATATGTGATTTACGATTATAATTCCTTTATCACAGTTTATCTTGCAAATGTAAGCATTATTACCGGAATAACACGAAAAAAACAACGCATCTCGAAACTGGAGATGCGTTATTTTTCAACAAGATCAAGAACAGGAATCAGACGATTCCCTGCTCGAGCATCGCCTGCGCCACTTTCATGAATCCAGCGATGTTCGCGCCCTTCACGTAATCGACGGTGCCGTCGGGCCGCGTACCGAATTTCACGCACTGTTCGTGGATGCTCTGCATGATCCAGTGCAGTTTGTCGTCCACCTCCTGGGCCGACCAGGAAATGTGCGCCGCGTTCTGGGTCATTTCCAGGCCGGACGTAGCCACGCCGCCCGCATTCACCGCCTTGCCGGGGGCGAAGAGGACGCCGTTGTTCTGGAAGAAATGGATGGCACCGGGCTGGCAGCCCATGTTGGAGACCTCGCAGCAGCACCAGCAGCCGTTGGCCTTCAGTTCCTTCGCATCTTCCTCGGAAAGCTCATTCTGGAACGCGCAAGGGAGAGCGATGTCGCAAGGGATGCTCCATGCCTTCTTGCCGGCGGTGAACTGCGCCAGCTCCGGGAACTTGTCCGCCATATCTTCCACGCGGTTGCGGTTGGAGGAACGCATCACGAGCATGTAGTCGATCATCTCGGGCGTGATGCCGCCGGGAATGTGGCAGACCCCGTCCGGACCGGAGATCGCAATGACCTTCGCGCCCAGCTGGACCGCCTTCGTGGCCGCGCCCCAGGCAACGTTTCCGAAGCCGGACAAGCAGACCTTCTGGCCTTTGATATCCTTGCCCGCCTTGTGGAGCAGGTGCTGGGTGAAATACAGGGCGCCGAAGCCGGTCGCCTCCGGACGGAGGATCGAGCCGCCCCAGGTCATGCCCTTGCCGGTAAGGACGCCGGTATGGTACTCGCGGGCGAGTTTCTGGTACATGCCGTTCAGGAAGCCGATTTCGCGGCCGCCGACGCCCACATCACCCGCAGGGATATCCTGGTCGGGGCCGATGCAGCGCCAGAGTTCCAGCATGAACGCCTGGCAGAAGCGCATGATCTCGGCGTCGGACTTGCCGACCGGATCGAAGTCGGAACCGCCTTTCGCCCCGCCCATCGGCAGGGTCGTCAATGCATTCTTGAATGTCTGCTCAAAGCCCAGGAACTTGAGCATGGACGGGCTGACGGCACGGTGGAAGCGGAGACCGCCCTTGTACGGACCGATGGCGCTGTTGAACTGCACCCGGTAACCGAGGTTGGTCTGAACGTCTCCCTGATCGTCTACCCAAGTAACCCGGAACGTGAAGATACGGTCGGGCTCGACCAGTCGCTCCACGATCTTCGCACGCTCGAACTCGGGATGTTTGTTGTAAACCTCCTCTATCGATTCGAGCACCTCCTGTACCGCCTGGAGATATTCCTTCTCTCCGGGGTACTTGGCCTGGAGACGGGCCATGATGGTTGTCGTTTTCATGTTATATAAATGGGTTAGTGTCAATTATTTCAGCTCCCATGTCGAGCCGGAATGCAGCAACTCGTCCACCGAGTGGACGCGCGCCGCGGCGGTCACCTTCTCGACCTGTGCGGCCACTTCGTGGTCATACGTCCGGGCAGGCACGTCGCGGATCACGCCGAGGGCGACCGGGAAATCGGGCCCCTTCATGTCGGCGAGCATCATCTGCAGGCCCAGGTTGTCCTCGTGCGGGTTGTGCGTGAGGACATCGTCCTCCGTCACACCGTCGACACCGATCCGGACCACCTTGAGCTTCCACCCGTCCAGGACGAGCCCCTTGTCGCGCTCCTTCCCGAAGAGCATCTTCTCGCCGGCACGCAACACGATGGTATGGTCGTCGGTGACGGCACGGTCGGACAGTTCAGCGTGCGCCCCGTTGTTGAAGATGACACAGTTCGTCAGGAATTCCATCACGGAAGTCCCTTCATGACGGGAGGCCGCCAGCATGATCTCCTCGTTCAAGGCCAGTTTCGTGTCCAGGCCGCGGGCGAAGAAGGTTCCCTTCGCACCGAGCACCAGGCTGCCGGGGTTGAACGGTTCCTCGACCGTCCCGTACGGGGAGGTCTTGGTCACCGTGCCGAACTTCGACGTCGGGGAATACTGCCCCTTCGTCATGCCATAGATGCGGTTGTTGAACAGGAGGATGTTGATGTCCACGTTGCGGCGGATCGCATGGATGAAATGATTGCCTCCGATGGCCAGCGCGTCGCCGTCGCCGCTGATCTGCCACACGGACAGGTCGGGCGAAGCGACTTTCATGCCCGTCGCGATGATGGCGGCGCGGCCGTGGATGCTGTGGAAACCATAGGTATCCATGTAGTACGGAAGCCGGGAAGAGCACCCGATGCCGGACACGACGACGACCTTCTCCTTGTCGATGCCTTTCTCTTCACACACCTTGGGCAGCGTGCGCTGCAGGGCGGCGAGAACGGAATAATCGCCGCAGCCGGCGCACCAGCGGACCTCCTGGTCGCTCTTGAAATCTTTCAGCGTATATGTAGCCATAAACTTTTCCTCCTATCCGATGTTTTCAACGGCCTCGACGATGTCCTGCACCAGGAACGTCTGGCCCTGCACCTTGTTGCACTGCAGATACTGGAACTGCGGGAGTTGCGTCCGCAGCCAGGCAGCGAACTGCCCGCGGTTGAGTTCGCAGACGAGGATCCTGCGGAAGCGTGCGAAGACCTCCGCCGTATTCTTCGGGAGCGGATTGATGAAGTCGAAGTGCACCCGGCTGACCGTCCGGCCCGCCGCACGCAGCTGATCCACCGCCGTCAGGAGATGGCCGTACGTGCCGCCCCAGCCGACCAGCAGCAAGTCGCCTTCCTGCGGGCCGTCCACGACGAGGTCGGGGATGTCCGCGGCGACGCGCGCGACTTTCTCCTCACGTTCGCGTACCATCAGTTCATGGTTCTCGGGCTGGTTGGAAAGCACACCGTCGTGGTTCTTCTCCAAGCCGCCCACCCGGTGCTCCTTCCCCGGGGTGCCGACCGGCGCCCAGCGGCGGGCCAGCGTCTCGGGATCGCGCTCGAACGGACGGAACTTGACACCGTCCCCGGCGGAAACGAACCGCGGCCGGATCGGCGGATAAGCGTCCATCGAGGGAATCTTCCACGGCTCGGAGCCGTTGCCCAGATAGCCCTCGGAGAGCAGGATGACCGGCGTCATATGCTCCACAGCGACCTTGGCGGCCGTAAAGGCGGCGTCGAAGCAGTGGGCAGGCGAATGAGCGGCCATCACGACGAGCGGGCATTCCCCGTTCCGGCCGTAGAGCGCCTCGCTCAGGTCGGCCTGCTCCGTCTTGGTAGGCAGGCCCGTGCAGGGACCGCCCCGCTGGACATCCACGAGGACGAGGGGCAGTTCCGTCATCACGGCCAGGCCCAGCGCCTCGGACTTCAGGGAGAGACCCGGCCCGGAAGTGGTCGTCACGGCCAGGCTGCCGGCGAAGGAGGCGCCGATGGCGGAGCAGATTCCCGCGATCTCGTCCTCCGTCTGCATCGTCTTGACTCCCAAGTTCTTGTGGATCGCAAGTTCTTCCAGGATGGACGTTGCCGGCGTGATCGGATACGACCCGCAGAAGAGCGGAAGGCCCGCTTTCTCGGCCGCGGCGATGAGGCCCCAGGCGACCGCCTGGTTACCGGTGATATTGCGGTACAGGCCCTTCTCCTGCACCTCCGGTTCAATGGTATAGGTGTTGGGAACGGCCTGGATGGCGGCAGCGTAGTTATATCCGTCGGTGACCACCTTGCGGTTGGGTTCGATCATCTCCGGATGCTTCTTCGCGAAGCGTGACTCCAAATAGGTATAGATATAGTCCAACGGCCGGCTGTACAGGTAACAGGCCATGCCGAGGGTGAACATGTTCTTGCATTTGTGGACGGCGTTCATATCCAGTCCGCTGTCCTTCAGGCTCTCTTCCGTCAGGTGGGTAATGGGGACCATGATGATGTTCCGGTCCTCGATGTGGAGTTCCTCGAAAGGATCGCCGGTGAAACCGGCCTTGGCGAGCAGGGCGTCGTCGAAGGCGTCTGCGTTGACCAGGACCGTCGCCGTCCGCTTGAGCCATTTCGCGTTGGCACGCAGGGCGGCCGGGTTCATCGCCACCAGCAGGTCGCAATAGTCGCCGGGGGTGTTCACTTTCCCGCGTCCGATGTGGACCTGGAAGCCGGAAACCCCGGCAACGGTTCCCTTTGGCGCACGGATCTCCGAAGGGTAATCCGGGAACGTGGAAAGGCCGTTCCCGTAAACGGCCGACAGATTGGCGAACAATGTTCCTGTCAGCTGCATCCCGTCTCCGGAATCCCCCGCGAAGCGGATGACCACATCCGGGGTTTCAATCACTTTGTGTTCCATGTCAATTCATTTAGGGCATCAGCCCGGTATCAAGAAACAAATGTAAAGAATAAAAGTGCAGCAAACAAGGAAAAAAACAAAAAAGAGCGGCACCCAGCCGGGCCCGCCCTATGATTCAATAACGCTGCGATTACTGCTGGGCAGCAGCCTGCAGTTCAGCCTGGAGCGACTCCAACGTACGACCTTCAGGGATGCCGAGCGCTTTGCGGGCATCGGGCGTCAGGTCCTTGCACTGGGCCTTGTCGACATACAGGTACTGGGAAGCGTCGAACACCATCGTGAATCCACCTTCCTTCGCCAGTTTCTCGAGGGTCTCCTGCGCCTTCTTGTAAATGGGTTCCATCAACTTGTTCTGCTGCTGCTGGAGCTCCGCCTGGATCGACTGCTGGAATTCCTGGATGCGGTTCTGGATATCGCTCAGTTCCTTCTCCTTGCTTTCCTTGATCGCAGGAGTCCAGGAAGCCTGCTTCTGCTGGTATTCGGCGAACTTGGCCTGCGCCTCCTCGAGCATGGTCTTGTACGTATCGTCCGCTTCCTTGCTGGCGGTATTCATGGTGGTGCGGGCCTCGTCAGCCTCGGGCATCAGCATGACCAATTCGTTGAAATTGACATACGCGAATTTTCCCTGCGCGGAAACCGTAAGGGAAACGAGTGCCATGGCGGCAAACAGAATAATCTTTTTCATATTGTTAGAATAATTTAATAATCATTTGACAAACGAAGAATCAGATATCGTGCCACAAATATAAGAATAATTCCGAATTAGAACTGCTGGCCGATCAGGAAATGGACCTGGCTGCGCTGTTTCTTGTCGGGGTTGTCGAAGCCATACCCCCAGTCCACACCCAGGAGGCCGATCATCGGCAGGAAGACCCGGATACCCACACCGGCCGAACGCTTGATCTGGAACGGGTTGACGTTCTTGATGTCGGACCAGCAGTTGCCGCCCTCCAGGAAGCCCAGCGCGAAGATCGTCGACTGCGGCTGGAGCACCAGCGGGAACCGGAACTCCATCGTGAACTTATCATACACGTTTCCGGCATAGTACCCGTTGGTATTGTAAGGCGTCGCCTCGAAAGGCGTCAGGGAGTAGTTGGAATAACCGCGGAGCGCGATCACGTCAGAGCCGTAGGAATCATAGCCGGACATACCGTCGCCGCCGACACGGAATCCCTCGAAAGGAGAATAGCCCCACCTGCGGTTGTAATAGCCCAGGTAACCGAACTGCGCACGGCCCATGATCACGAAATTGCCCACGATCTTGGAGTACACTTCGCCGCTGACCATCCATTTGTGGTACTCGATCCACTTGTAGCGGTCCGGCGAAGACCACTTGTCATAGTCGATATCCTTATAGCTGGACACGCGCACGGGATTGCCCGTAGCGTCCAGTGTCCCGCGGTCACGCTTGCGCAGCAGGGAATACGGCGGCGTCAGCTGCACGCTGGCCGAGAAGATCGATCCCGTACGCGGGAAGATCTGCTGGTCGGTGGATGTGCGGTTCAGGTTCAGCGTATAGCTGAAGTTGTGCGAGATGCCGTCCGTGAACATGAAGTATCCGCTGAACCAATTCTTCAGGGAATACGTCATCCAGTTCAGGCTGTTGTAGAGGGTGAAATGGTTGTCAGGCCATTTCAGGCGGGTACCGATGCCGGCGCTGAAACCGTAGACCTGCATCACCTTGTCATTGCTCAGCAGGCCGATGGCCAGGTAGGAATCCGTCTGACGCGTATAATAGGCCTGCAGGCTGAGGGACGTCGGTTTCTTGCCCGTCAACCAAGGCTCCGTGAATCCGAAGACAAGGGAAGTATAGTAGGTACCGTTGGTCTGGAAGCGCAGGGAAAGGTTCTGCGCGTCGCCCAGCGGCACCGGCCGCCACGCATGCTTGTCGAACATCCGCCGCGTGGAGAAGTTGTTGAAACTCACGCCCACCGAGGCCACGAACGTATTGGCGCCCCAGCCGCCGGAGAGTTCCAGCTGGCTGGACGGCTTCTCCGTGACGTTGTACACAAGGTCGACCGTGTTGTTCAGCTGGTTGGGGATGATGGAATAGCCCTTGGAGGCGTCCGAGATGGACTCCGGATCGAACTGGCCCAGCGAGGCGATCTCACGGATGGACTGCTCGAAGTCGGTCTGGCTGAAGAGGTTCCCCGGCCGGGTATACACCTGGCGGCGCACCACCTTCTCGCTCGTCAGGTCGTTGCCGTTGATGATGATGTTGTTCAGGGTCGCCTGCTTGCCCTCGGAGATGCGCATCTCCACGTCCACGGAGTCGTTCTCGATGTTCAGCTCGACGGGCGTGATGGAGAAGAAGAGGTAGCCTTCGTCGCGGTAGAGCTTGGAGACGTCGTAGTCGCTCTGCTTCCCGCCGCCGAACAGGCGCTTCTGCATCGTCACCATGTCGTACGGGTCGCCCTTCTTGATCTGGAGCACGCGGTTGAGTTCCTCGGCCGAATGGACGGAGTTGCCCGTCCAGGTAATGTTCCGGAAATAGTACCGCTTGCCCTGGTCGAACTGGAAGTCGATGCCCAGGCGCCGGTTGGGCTCCACATAATAGATGGAGTCCTTCAGGATGCGGGCGTCACGGAAGCCCGCCTCGTTGAAGGCGCTGATCAGGTTGCGCTTGTCGTTGGGATATTCCTTTTCGTTGAACTTCTTGCTGCTGAAGAAGTTATATAACTTCTTGGCCTTGGTCTTCTTCATCGACCGGGCCAGTTTGAAATCCTTGACGTCGTCGTTGCCCTCGAAGTGGATTTCCTTGATCTTGACCTTTTCGCCCCGGTTCACGTCGAACAGGACGTCGAGGCCGTTCGGGACCTTCTCACTCGGCTTCGTCTTGATGTCCACCGTACAGTTCAGGAAGCCCTTGTCGACATAGAACCGGCGGATGATGTCCCGCGATGTCTTGTCGAAATACTCCGAGAAACGGCCGCCGCGTTCGATGTGCAGCCGCTCTTCCAGGTCCTTCTGCTCGGTCTTGCGGATGCCGCGATACTCGAAGGCGACCATGCGCGGACGCTCCTGCACCCGGATGAGCAGGAAGGCGGAATCGCCGTCGGCGCTCAGGTGGTCGATCTCCAGGGCGATGTCGTCGAAGGAGCGCTGCGTCACCCACAGGCGGTCGATGACGGTGGAGATCTCCTCGCCGGGGATGGTCAGGTACATGCCGGAGACCAGTCCGGAAGCATGGATGATCTGGTCCTTCGAGATGGAATGGGCACCGACCACGTCCACGCCACCGATCACGTACTGCCGAGGATTCTCGTAGTCGATTTCAACGGCCTGGTGTTCCCCTTCCTTTTCCTGCGAATGGGCAGCCAGGCCCGGCAGAAGCATCAGGAGGAGAAGACATATCAGTCGGATCCTGTTCATCGAATGCATCATTTGGATATCGAACTGCAAATATAAGGGTTTTATTTTACTTTTCCATACCGGCGGTCGCGATTCGCGTACGCGGCGAGGGCGGCGCGGAAATCGTCTTTCCGGAAATCGGGCCACATCTTGTCGACAAAAAGGAACTCCGCATACGCCGCCTGCCAAAGGAGGTAGTTGCTGATCCGCTGCTCACCGGAGGTGCGGATCACCAGGTCCGGATCCGGCAGGTCGGCCGTCACCAGGAAACGGGCGAAATCCGCCTCGGAAGCCTCTTCCAGCAAGGCGGGCTGGTGGACAGCCGCAGCTGCGAACTTCCGGGCCGCCTGGAGGATATCCCACTTCCCGCTGTAGCTAAGGAAGACGACGAGGGTCATCAGCGGCTCTCCCCCGTCCGCAGGCACCGTCCGCTGCTCGGCGCGCCGGATGTCGGCGGCCAGGTCCGGTCCCAGGCGGTCCAGATGGCCGCGCACCAGCAGGCGGATGCGGCGCTCCGCCAGGGAGTCCACCTCGCCTTCGATGACCTTCCGCATCAATTGCATCAGATAGCCCACCTCCGCGGAAGGGCGGTTCCAGTTCTCTTCGGAGAATGCGAAGACGCTCAGGTACTTCACCCCCGCTTCCGCGGCGGCTTCCACGCAGGCGCGCACGCTTTCGACGCCTTCGGCATGCCCGAAGACGCGCTCTTTCCCCCGCTCTTTCGCCCAGCGGCCGTTCCCGTCCATGATAATGGAAACGTGACGCGGGATGCTCACAGTTTTGTCCGTGTCCATATGATCTGTCATTCTCGGCCCGAAGGAGCGGTGTCCGCATTGCGCCTGTCTTCGCCCCAGTAGAGCTTCGTCGTCAGCGCGCGGATGAAATTCGACCGCTCGAGCCGAACACGTTTCAGCGAAAACTGTGCCACCCCGACGGAAAGGACGGAAGATGGCGCCAGACGGACCGTCCGGTTGTCCATGGAAAGGGTCACTTGCTCGTCGCGCGAGACGAAGGAAAGGGTGATCCGCGTGGCATGCGGGACGATCAGCGGACGAACGTTGAGGTTGTGCGGGGCGATCGGAGCGACAACGAGTACCCGTGCCTCCGGCAGGCAGATGGGCCCGCCGACACTCAGCGAGTACGCCGTGGAGCCGGAGCTGGTGGCGACCAGCAGGCCGTCCCCCCAGTAGGTGGGCAGCGGATCGTCCCCGATGGTCACGTTCACGCCCAGGATGGCGGCGCCGGAACGGAGGATGGAGATCTCGTTCAGCGAATAGGGCCAGAAGGAAGATCCGGTCCCGAGAATCTGCCCGTCGATGTCCGTCCGGAGCAGTGCGCGGTCCTCCACCGAATAGGCACCCGCAGGCAGCGCTTCCGCCACCTCCTCCGGGCTGTATTCGGACAGAAAGCCCAGCCGGCCCAGGTTGACGCCCACGAGCGGAACGCCGGAGAGCGCCACCCGCTTGGAGGCGGACAGGAACGTGCCGTCCCCCCCGACGCTGAGCACCAGGGACGTGTCATCCTGAAGGTCCTCCGCGTTCCCGATATCGTAGAACGTGCAGCCGGAAGCGGACAGCCGGTCGAGCATGCCGCGGAACCGCGGATCCCCCTTCAGGGCGGGATCCTTCGTATAGATCGCCAACTTCATAACAAGCATCAAAAATAACACAATTCCGAGAATATTCCCGCATAAATAACTACTTTTGCAGAACGAACGACAACAAGACAACACAAAAAAGCAACGGAATGACACGACTCAGCGTCAACATCAACAAAGTAGCAACGCTGCGGAACTCCCGCGGCGGCAACATGCCGGATGTCCTGGAAGCCGCCCGCAACTGCGAGCGCTTCGGGGCGGAAGGGATCACCGTCCATCCGCGTCCGGACGAACGGCACATCCGCTATGCGGACGTGCGCGCACTCCGGCCCCTGGTAACGACCGAGTTCAACATCGAAGGGAATCCCATCCCGAGTTTCATCGACCTCGTGCTGGAAGTCGTTCCGGACCAGGTTACCCTGGTACCCGACGCGCACGACGCCATCACCTCCAACGCCGGCTGGGATACGCTTGCTCACAGGGACTTCCTCACGGACGTCTGCCGCACGTTCAAGGCGAAAGGCATCCGTACGTCCATCTTCATCGACCCGTCTCCGCGCATGGCGGAAGGGGCCGCCGCCTGCGGCTGCGACCGCGTGGAACTCTATACCGCCGCCTACGCCGCCCGCTACCCCGATGGGCCGGAAGCGGCCATCGCACCGTACCTGGAAACCGCACGGGCCGCCCGGGAGGCCGGCATCGGGCTCAACGCAGGCCACGACCTCAACCTGGACAACCTCGCGCACTACATCCGCACCATCCCCTGGACGGACGAAGTGTCCATCGGGCACGCGCTCATCTGCGATGCACTGTACCTCGGTCTGGAAAAAACCATCGCCGCCTACCTCTCGCGCGTGCATATTTGAAAAAAAGTGCTACCTTTGTATTTTGGACAATAAATACAACAAGATAATTGCAATGAAACAAACTCCTCTGATCCTCAGCATCATCGCCATTGCGATGGCTGCCATCCTCGGAATTCTCCAGCTCACCCAGCAGAAAGGCGCCGACAAAGGCGAAGGCGAAACGACGGAACCGACCGCCGAGAAAGGTGCTATCGTCTGGTTCGACATGGACCGCGTCCTGAACGAGTACGACATGTACAACGACCTCAGCGCCACTGTCAACACCAAGGGACAGGGCATCCAGTCCGAAATCGACAGAAGGTCCAAGAACCTCCAGAATTCCTTCAACAAGCTCCAGTCCGACTACAACAAGGGCATCCTCATCAGCTCCGTGGCCCAGCAGCGCAGCCAGAAACTCCAGGAGCAGGAAAACAGCCTCAACAAGTACATTGCCGAGAAGCAGCAGGAGATGGCCGAGGAACAGAGTGTCATGATGAACAAGATCCTTGATGCCATCAAGACCTGGCTCGACAAGTACAACGAGACCAAGCAGTTCGCGATGATCCTCACCGCCCAGGGCAGCGTCCTGCCGGCCCCCGTGGCCGTCGGCGACCCCGACCTGGACATCACCGACGAGGTGATCGCCGGCCTGAACGAAGAGTACGTCAAGACAAAGGCGAAAGGAACCGAAGCGGAATAGAACCCTGCAGCATTGAGGATCGCCTTCCTATCGTGTTTCCATCCCTTCCGAGGAGGGATCGCCCAGTTCAATGCAAACTTGTATCTGGAACTGGGGAAAAAACACACGGTCAAGGCGTTCAACTTCAAGCGCCAATATCCGGATTTTCTCTTCCCGGGAAAGACGCAGTACGTCACAAAGGATGATGAAGCCGTACCCATCGAGAGCGTTGCCCTCCTGGATACGGCCAATCCTTTTACCTGGCGGACCACCTTCCGGGCCATCCGGGACTGGAACCCGGACCTGGTCGTCATCAGTTACTGGATGTCGTGGTTCGCTCCGTCCCTGGGGTGGATCGCGCGTCGGCTCAAAAAACGCTGCAAGGTCATTTCGATCCTGCACAACGTGATCCCGCATGAGCGGAGGTTCTTCGACAAGCCGCTCACCCGGTATTTCCTGCGTGGCTGCACCGGGCATGTCACCCTCAGCGACGAGGTCGCCCGCGACCTCAAGTCCCTCGCGCCGAATGCGGCCGGTCTCACCCTGTTCCACCCGGTCTATTCCCACTTCGGGGAACGGATCCCCCGGGAGGAAGCGGCCGCCCGCCTGGGCATCGACCCGCAGCTGCACACGCTCCTCTTCTTCGGGCTGATCCGCGAGTACAAGGGGCTCGACATCCTGATCGAAGCCTTCGGGAAACTGCCCGGCGGATTCCAGCTCGTCATCGCCGGTGAGGCCTACGGACCGTTCGACCGGTACCAGTCACTCATCGATGCTTCCCCCGCCCGGGAGCGGATCCACGTCTACAACCATTACATCAAGGATTCCGAGGTCGCGCCCTTCTTTTCTGCGGCGGACCTGGTGGTACTGCCCTACCGGTCGGCCACGCAGAGCGGCATCAGTGCCGTCGCCTGCCATTTCGAAGTGCCGATGGTCGTCACCGACGTGGGCGGACTGCGGCAGGCCGTCGGCGACACGGGCATCGGACTGGTCGCCGCACAGCCGGACCCGGACAGCATCCTGGCCGAGATCCGCGCTTTCTTCGACAACGGGAACTTGAGGATCCTGTGCCAAAACGCCTGCAAAGCCGAAAAAGAAAGGCTTTCCTGGCACGCTTTCAGCAGCGCCATGCTGGATTTCACCGATAAAATGCTCTGGAAATGAAAAGATACCTGATTCTCCTGTTGGCAGTCCTGCTGCTGGCCTCCCCCACTCCGGCGAGGGCCCAGGAATACACGGCACCGCCCGTTGAGATCTCGAAAGAAAAAGTCCGGCTGGACGGGAAAATCTACTACTCACATGTTGTGCAGGAGAAGCAGACGCTGTATTCGATCTGCAAGGCCTACGGAGTAACCCTGGAAGATGTATTCCGGAGCAATCCGTCCCTGAACCTGGAAAAGGAGGGGTTGAAGAAGGACCAGATCATCCTGATCCCCATCCCCGAGGAGGAAAAGGCGCCCGAGCAGAGCAACACGAAGGTGAAGCGGAAACTGAAGGTCGACGACCCCGAGGCGGAAGCCGCCGCAAAGAAGGCTGCACAGGAAAAAGCCGCACGGGCTGCGGAAGAGAAAGCGGCGAAGGCGGAAGAGCGGGCTGCGCGTGCCGCCGAGGAGAAAGCAAAGGCCGAGGAACGGGCCGCAACCGCTGCACAGGCTGCTGAAGAGCGGGCCGCGAAGGCCGCTGAGGAGAAGGCAGCCAAGGCTGCAGCGCAGGAAAAGGCCGCAGAGGAGAAAGCGGCCGCACAGGCAGCAGCCGATCCGGGTGAGGTGCTGACCGGTGACGAAGACTATACCTACCACCGTGTCAAATGGTTCGAGGACATGTCCTCCATCGCGGCGAAATACGGGGTCTCTCCCGCTTCGATCCGCGGGATCAACGGCCTGGCGTCCGACAAGCTCGTCTCCCGGCAGCTTCTCAAGATTCCCAAGCATCCCGCCGACTGGGAGAAAGCGGACCCGATGGCCGGCCTGCCCGCCGGTGTGACGGTGCCCGCCAGAGACGCCGGAACGGAGGATATCCCCGTTGAAAAGGCAGAGGAAGCCACCGGAGATGCCCAGGAAGAGGATGCGACGGAAGATACCGCAGCGGAAGAGGCGCCGGCTGAAGAGGATCCCTTCCTGTTTGAAGACATTTTCGCTCCTGCGAAGCACAAGGACGTGCAGGCCGCCCTGCTGGTCCCCGTCGGCAAGAGCAGCAAGACCAATACACTGATGCTCGACTTCTACTGCGGCGCCCTGATGGCAGCCCGCGACCTGGGACGCCAGGGCGTGAACGTCGTGCTCAATGCCTATGACTACGCCAGCGGCAAGATGCCCCTCAGCGCAGAAGAATTCGAGAACACGGATTTCGTGATCGGTCCCGTCGATAACGCGGACATCCTCGAGACGCTGCGCCAGAGCGACGGCGCCTCCTGGATCGTTTCCCCGCTGGACCAGAAGGGAGCGGCCCTCGCCGATACGCTCGCGCAGGTGATCCAGGCCCCTTCCGGTACCGCCGACCAGATCGCCGACCTGGTCGACTGGCTCCAGCACGACTATGAAGAAGGAGACAAAGTCGTCCTGCTGATGCAGAAAGGCGGAGGAGACGCCTCTTTCGCGCAGGCCGTCGCCGAACGGATGCGCGACTCCGGGCTCACGTATACGACGCTGGAATTCACCCGCCAAGAAAGCGGGAGCATCCTCAGCACGATGGGGAATCTGGTCAACAGCTACGGTACGGGGCGGTTCATCCTGGCCTCCGAGACCGAATCCTTCGCGATTGAAGTGGTGCGCAACCTCTTCCTGCTTTCGCACCGCAACGCGAAAGTCGCCCTTTACGCGACGTCCAAGATCCGTACCTTCGACGCCATCGAAGTGGACCAGCTGCACGACGTGAACCTGCACGCCGACGTCAGCTATTTCGTGGACTACCGGAACGGCAACGTCCATGACTTCATCCAGGGCTACCGGGCCCTGTTCAACACGGAACCCAGCCAGTTCGCCTTCCAGGGCTATGACATCATGAAGAGCCTTTCCCTGCTGAAGGGAAAATATGGAAAGAAGTGGATCCGGACACTGGACAAAGTGACGGTCAAAGGACTCCAGGCGGACTACAAGTACGTCCGCAGGCCGGACGGTGGATTCGTCAACACGGCGACTCGGAGAGTCATTTACACCCCCGACCGGCGAATCGTCTCCGCAGACTGACCCAGCAGGGATCGTGCGTTCTGCACTGCAGCCGGCGTGACATCCGAACCGCTGAGCATGCGGGCGATTTCCCGTATGCGGTCTTCTCCCTCGATACGGCGGAGTGTGGTCACTTCCGGTACGCCGGCTCCGACGGACTGCTTCTCCACCAGATAGTGCGCATCCCCCTGCGAAGCGACTTGCGGCAAGTGGGTGATGGCGAACACCTGCATGTGCTCGCCCATCCGGCAAATCATGCGACCCATCTTGTCGGCCGCGCTGCCGGAGACGCCGGTGTCGATCTCGTCGAAGATGAGGGTCGGCATGTTCGTGAACCGGGCCATCAACGCCTTCAGGCAGAGCATCAAACGGGAGAGTTCACCGCCTGAGGCGCAGCGAGACAGGTCCTGTGGCTCCGCACCCGAAGCCGAGAAAAGGAAACGGACGGCATCCGCCCCGGAAGGGCCCGGCGCCGTATCGGACAGGTCGACCGCAAACGCGGCGTGCGGCAGTTCCAGGGAATGAAGCAGTGCGGCGACTTCCGCGGAGAAAGGCCCGCAGGCCCGTTCCCGCGCATCCCGGAGCGCAGAACAGGCGTCCTGGAACGTCTGCTGCGCAGCTTCCAAGCGCTTTTCCAGGTCTCTGAGGCGTTCCTCCAGGGACGTTGAATCGAAGAGAAGGTCCGAGAGGGCGTCACGCCGGGCAATCAATTCCGACACGTCCGCGGCGTCGTATTTCTTCATCAGGCCGTACAGGAAGGAAATCCGCTCCTCCACCTCGGCGAGGCGGTCCGCCGACAGGGCGGTTCCCGCATTCAGCGACGAGACTTCGTCCAGGATGTCATCCAACTCCAGCCGGACGGAGGCCAGGCGCTCGGAAAGCGGCCCGGCGGCAGGCACGAAGCCAGCCACCTTATCGAGGAGCTTGCCGGATTCCTTCATCACGGAAGAGACCGGAAGACGTCCGTCGTCGATGTCCGACACGCCGAAGAGTTGCTCCACGGCCGTGAGGTTGCGCTTGATTTCCTCCGCGTTCGACAGGACGCGGTGTTCTTCTTCGAGTTCCTCCCATTCCCCTTCCCGCAGGTGCGCGGCATCGAGCGCCTGGAAGCGCGCCTCGTTATAGTCGCGGTCGCGGGAAAGACGCTCCAATTCCGCACGGACGGCATCCCGTTCCTCCTGCAGGGCCGTCATCTTCCGCCAAGCGTCGGAGCAGGCGGACAACAGCGGGCCGTCGCCGGCAAAATGGTCGAGCAGGGAACGCTGGAAGCCATGGTCAGAGAGCATCAAGGTCTGGTGCTGGGCATGGATGTCCACCAGGTGCGAGGAGAGTTCCTGCAACACGGGCAGGGAGACCGGGGCATCCCCCGCGAAGGCGCGGGAACGGACGGTACGGCTCACGATCCGCCGAAGGACCAGGCAGCCGTCCTCCGTCTCGATCTCGTTGCGGTCCAGCAATTCACGCAAGACAGTGTCCTCCTCAGGAATCCGGAAAACGCCTTCCACGACACAGCGGTCGGAGGCGGCACCCACGACGGAAGCATCCGCCTTGGCACCCAGCAACAGGGACAGGGCGCCCAGCAGGATCGACTTGCCGGCACCGGTCTGCCCTGTAATAATGACTAAACCCTCCGGAAAAGAGATATCCAGAGAGTCTATCAAAATGTAATTCCGGATCTGAAGGGACGAGAGCATCGCAGGAAACGGTTACTCCGCCTCCTCTTCCGTATTCTTGGGGGCCGGACGGAACGCGGCATCATCCTGGCCGGCTTTCCGGTAATAGAGTTCACCGTCTTCGAATTCGGTGATGGCGATCAGGTCCGGTTTCGGAAGCTTCTCGTAATACTTGGAGATTTCGATCTGCTCGCGGTTCTCGAAAACTTCGTCCATCGTGTCGCGCTCGTTGCGGAAGTCCTCCAGCTTCTTGCTGAGTTCTTTCTTCTCCGCAAGGGAGATCTGGTTGGCGCGCTTGGAAAGGATCACGACCGTCTCGTAGATGTTGCCGGTAGGTTCGGCGAGGTACTTGACATCCCTCGTAATGGTGTTGAGGGGTACTTTTTTCTTGATATCCATTTTATTCTCTGTGTTTCCAATAGTTTTACGAAGCGTCCTCCGCGGATTGTTTCAATATTTTCGAACGCTCCCGCTCGAAGTCCTTCTCCTTCTCCATCAGGTCCTCCTCCGTTCCGGAGTAACGGCCCAGCGCTTTCTGCGCACGGCGGTACAGCACGTCGAGCTCACGCTTGTACACGGAATCCGGCCATTCGCCGACGAAGTTGTAATAGTCATCGATAAACGTCAGGTACCGCTCGCGCTGCTTGCCCTCCACGCTCATCTGCGCATACTTGTACGACGACATGGCCGTATAGTAGAGGATCTGTTCGCGGTAGATGTTGTCCGCATTGTCTTTCAACACGTTGACGAAAGCGACCCGCGCAGAATTGTAATACTCCATCTTATAATAGAGCTTTGCATTCTCGAACGCCTTCTTGTCAAGCCGCTCGCCGAGTTCCTTGAGCATCTGCTCGCAGACTGCGCGGTGCTCGCTGTCGGGATGCTCGAGCAAGTAGAGGTTGATGATCCCGATGGCGTTAGTCGTCGGGGTCTGGTCGAGTTCGTAGCGGAGCGTGGAACGGTAAAGGCAGTCGATCCGGAGGAAGGCCGCGTCGGAAGCCATCGGGCTGGCCGGGAAATTCATCAGGAAATGGGAGAAATTCGTCTCCGCCGTCACATAGTCCTTGTAACGGTAATTGCTCAGTCCCCAGTAGTACTGGACCGTATCGTCCCGCGACGTGCCGCTGGACAGTTGCGACAGCGACTCGAAGAGCTGGGCGGCATGCCCGTACTTGCCTTCGTTGAAATACTTGAAGGCCCCTTCATATTTCGCGTCCCAGTCCATCCCGTTCAGCAGGGCATCGTACTCCGACTTGCAGCCGGCTGCCAGCAGGACGAGCGTGGCCGCCAGGATCATTCTTATCGATCTCTTCATCTTTCGATCAACATCTTATAGCATCTCAGTGTCCCAGCAGGAACTTCTCCACTTCAAGCGCGGCCTTGCAGCCGGACGCAGCGGCCGTAACCGCCTGGCGGAAGCGGGGATCCTGTACGTCACCGGCGGCGAAGACCCCGTCGATGCCGGTCCTGCAGGAATCCGGCTCCGTGACGATGTAGCCGTTCTCGTCGGTCCGGACCCAGGGCGCGAAAAGCTCCGTGTTCGGATGGTGGCCGATCGCCAGGAAAAAGCCGTCTATCCGGATATCAAAAACCTTACCATCCTTGTTGTTCACCAGACGCGCACCGGTGACGCCGCCCTCATCGCCCAGGACCTCCTGCGTGTTGCAGTTCCAGAGCACCTCGATGTTCGGGGTCGACAGCACCTTCTCCTGCATCGCCTTGGATGCGCGGAACACGTCGCGGCGGACGATCATGTACACCTTCCGGCACAGGCCGGCGAGGTAGGTAGCCTCTTCGCAAGCCGTGTCGCCGCCGCCGACGACCGCCACATCCTTCTTCCGGTAGAAGAAGCCGTCGCAGGTGGCACAGGCGGAAACACCGCTGCCGCGGAATTTCTGCTCGGAAGGCAGGCCGAGATACCGGGCCGTCGCACCGGTCGCGATAATCACCGCCTCCGCCTCCAGTGTCTGTCCGCCGTCGGTATCGACCCGGAACGGCCGCGCCGAAAAATCGACCTTCACGACGGAGCCGCGCCGGATGTCGGCACCGAAGCGGGCCGCCTGGCGGCGCATTCCGTCCATCAGCTCGTTGGCATCGATGCCCTCCGGGAAACCGGGGAAATTCTCGACAACCGTCGTTGTCGTCAACTGCCCGCCGGGCTCCATTCCTTCATACAGGACCGGGGCCAGGGCCGCACGGGAGGCGTAGATGGCCGCCGTATAGCCGGCCGGACCGCCGCCGATGATGAGACACTTCGTATGTTCCATAATACAATATTTCTGAAAGGTACAAATATAGCCAATCCTGCCTGCTTTTCAAAACTTTGGCTAAATTTGTCCTGCAAAGGAACATGCCATGAACGCGAAAAACACATCCTCCGTCCGGCTGGAGGAACTCGGGAAGATCCTGAACCGCAGCGGGCTCAAACTCACCGCGCAGCGGCTGGCCGTCCACCGGGCGATGCTCTATCTGGAGCATGCCAGCGCGGACCAGGTCGCCGCCCGCATCCGCGAAAAGGAAGACGTCCGCGTGACGCCGGCCTCGGTGTACAACATCCTGCTGTGCTTTGCCGGCCTGGGCATCTACGGACGCCGGCCCAGTACCGACAGCAAGATGTATTTCGACGCGAATCCCACCTCGCACATCCACCTGTACGACACGCAGAACCAGGTATTCATGGAGCCGGGCGACGACGGCACCCTGGAAGAGGTGCTGCGGAAACTGGAAGGCCGGCGCTTCAAAGGCTACAGGATCGAAGGCGTGGACCTGCAGATCCTCTGCCGTCCCCGCACCCGCCGCCGGACGCTGAAATAACCGGACTGCGATTTAGAAAAGGCTTTTCAGGAATTGGATCCTCTCGCTCTCCGTCCACTTGTCAGTGACTTGAATAGAGAAGATATTCGCCATCCCGTTCTTTTCTCCGGGAGAAAACAGGTGTCAAAACCTTTTCCAAACACTCTGTACAGAATAGCATTCTTTGTATTAAACTGAACCTTACAGTTCAGAGTAACGGACCTCCTTCAGTAATCTCGACTTGTACAAGGCATTGGGAGACACTACTTGTTCAGATGGGTCGAACTTGTCGCCGTATCTCTCTTTGATTAGTTTCTTCACTACAGGATTGGAGATAGGGAAATCGGAAAACTGCTCGGGTGGACATAACTCGATGTCAGCCCCTTGTGAGTAAATCTTCCAAACCAGTTCCGAGCAGTACATCTTGTTGTCACTCCATTGGAACAAAGTGTCGTAATGCTTTCCCTTGTACTTGATACCGACTGCCTTCATCTTCTCAATCGTAGAGGCAGATAATGGGCTTTCCAACCTTTTGGCACAATACACCCCGTTCTTCCCACGGGCTATCCAATCCTTAAGTGGTGTGTAGCTGACAGGTTCGACCGCCTCGTACACATATGCTTTCTCTCCTATGTGAAAAACGATTCCGCAGTGCGTCCATTTGCTATGTTGTGCCAATTTGATAATCGGACTTTGGCGGGAGGTGGATTCGAAAAAGACGATATCGCCATCCTGCGGCATTACCGCCTCTTGTTCCTGCCCACAAGATGAGATGGAAACGAATGCCGCCAAAGAGACAGACATCACGATCAAAGACAAGACCCTCTTCGCTGTGCTCATTTTTATAAGTGCTATTACCTTTTAGGAGATGTTATCACAGGGTGCACGGCACCCAAAGAGAATGGCCCCCATCGAAGGAGGCCTTTCACTTTGGGGTGCGATGTGGGGCTCGAACCCACGACACCCAGAACCACAATCTGGTGCTCTACCAACTGAACTAATCGCACCGTATTCAGCGAGTGCAAAGATACCAAAAAAATCTTTTTCCGCAATAAAATATGATTATATTTGTAAAAAGACACGAAAAAAGGAATGACAGAGAATACAATCAGAAAGACGAAGATCGGGCAGATCATCCGGGACGTCACCAACATCTCGGGCTCCATCGACACCGTAGCTGCGAATGAGAAGATCCGGAACGGCATCCATTTCCGCGGTGCGAACGCCTGGATCCTCGCCTTTTCGATCGTCATCGCATCTGTCGGCCTGAACATCAATTCCATCGCCGTGATCATCGGCGCGATGCTCATCTCTCCCCTCCTGGGCCCGATCTTCGGCATCGGCCTGGGGCTCGGGACCAATGATGCCGTGCTTCTCAAGGATGCCCTGAAGAACCTGCTGATCATGGTTGCGATCAGCCTGATGGCCTCCTTCGTGTACTTCCTGATCACACCGCTCAGCCTGAACGACCCCAGCGAACTCGTCTCCCGTACCACACCGACCATCTATGACGTACTGATCGCCCTCTTCGGCGGCCTCGCGGGGATCTTCGAAATCTGCCGGAAAGAAAAAGGCACCGTATTGTCGGGTGTTGCCATCGCCACCGCCCTTATGCCCCCCCTCTGTACGGCCGGTTACGGGCTCGCCAACTGGAACATCCACTACTTCGGAGGCGCGATGTTCCTCTTCATCATCAACAGCGTGTTCATCATCCTGGCCACGTATGTGATGGTCAAGTACTTCGGCTTCGAAGAAGCGGCGTTCGTCGATGAGAAGATCGCCCGGCGCACACGGCGTCTCATCTCCACGGTCATCATCCTGGTCATCCTCCCCAGCATCTGGAGTGCCGCGCGGCTGATCCGCGACAACAATTTCCGCCGGAACATCGAGAACTTCGTCCAGGAGAACCGGATCTTCGACGGCGGATACATCTACAGCTACGACATCGAAACCAAGAAAGGCCCGAAGGCCACCGTATACATCGCCGGCGAGAAACTGGATGCGGACCAGAAGTCTGCGCTGGTTGCCTCGGCCGGGAGCCACGACATTCCGGAAGATCGCATCGAAATCAAGGAGCACGTCTTCCTGGCCGGCAATCCCTCGGACGAAGCATCCGAAAAGGTCGTCAAGACCCTTTTCGAGCGGAACGAGGCGGAGCTGGGCGCAAAGGAAAAGCGCATCCGCGAACTCGAACAGCAGCTGGATGACATCCGGCAGGGGGAGATCCCGTACGTGCAGGTCGCACGCGAAGCGAAGACGCAGTACCCTGAGATCGCGGAGCTGAGCCTGACACGCGGCGCCGCCGTCCAGACCGACAGCCTCTCCCGGAACGACTGCCTGGTCGCAGTGGCCAAAACGGCAAAACCGATGAAGAAGGACCGGCAGAAGAGCCTCTCCGACTGGCTGCGCGTACGCCTCGGAGACTCGACCGTCGTCGTTCTCAACCTGCAACACTGATGAAGAAAGTCCTGAAACTGGAAGGCCACGACCCCATCGAGATTTACGGGCCGGGCAACAAGATCCTCGAAGAATTCTGCACCTATTTCCCCGGCTTGAAAGTCGTCGCCCGCGGTGACGAGATCCTGCTGGACGGCTCGCGTGACGACCTCGCCGCCTTCCAGCAGAAATTCAGCGAACTCATCCGGCTGCGGCATGTCAAACCGAGCCTCACCCGTTTCGACATCGAGAGCCTCTTCGACGCCGAATCCTCCGCGGAACCCTTCCCCGCCAACGGGGAAGGCATCATCGTTCACAGCACGGACGGCAAGCCGATCCGCGCCCGGAACAAGAACCAGCAGGCGATGGTGAAGGCCTATTTCGAAGATGACCTCGTCTTCGCCGTAGGACCGGCCGGGACGGGCAAGACCTACATCGCGATCGCACTGGCTGTCCGGGCCCTGAAAAACCGGGAGATCCGGCGGATTATCCTGACCCGCCCCGCCGTCGAAGCCGGCGAGCGCCTGGGCTTCCTGCCGGGCGACCTGAAAGACAAGCTGGATCCGTATCTCCAGCCCCTTTACGACGCCCTCGGCGATATGATCCCCCCCCGGAAACTGCAGGAATTCATGGCGGATGGCACCATCCAGATCGCACCGCTTGCCTATATGCGCGGCCGCACCCTCGACAAGGCCTGCGTGATCCTGGACGAAGCCCAGAATACGAACATGGGGCAGCTGAAGATGTTCCTGACGCGTATGGGGTCGCAGGCCAAGTTCATCGTCACGGGCGACGCCTCGCAAGTCGACCTGCCCCGCAAGGAAGATTCCGGCCTGCTGCGCGGCATCCGGCTGCTGGAAGGGATCAAGGGCGTCACGGCCATCTTCTTCACGAAAGAGGACATCGTCCGCCATCCGCTCGTCACCAAGATCGTAAAGGCGTTCGACAGCGCGGAAGAAGCCTAGCGCGAACCTGAAAGGACGGAAAAAGGGGGCGGCCCGACAGAGCCGCCCCCCTTTCCTGCTGCTGAAACCGGTCTACTGGTTGACCAGGTTGTTATACTTCTCGAAACCGGCCATGTACTTCTCGTCCTGGTCGCGGAAACGGAAATACGTGTTCTTCAGGTACTCGGCGATGCTGCTCTTGACAGATTCGTCGGAAGTGAGTTCGAACGCTTTCTCGAAGGGCTCGATGCACTTCTTCAGCACCTGCTCGAATTCGGCGACGATCTCAAGGTACTTGTTGTCGTCCAGTTCGTTGGCCGCCTTGTCCTGCAGATCCAGCGCCTTGTTGTAGTAGAGCTGGCCCTCACCGATGTAGCCGTACTCGTAGTTCGGGTCGACCTCGGTGCACTTCCGGTAAGATTCCACCGCCTTGTCCTCTTCACCGAGCTGGGCGTGGATGTTGCCCTCGACATAGTACAGCGAAGGATTGTTGGGCTCGTTCCGCTTGGCATCGTCCAGGAGGGAGAACAGCTTGTCGGTGTTCTCACCGCTGGAGAGGTAGTAGTTGATCAGACCGATCAGGATGCCCTGGCTGTCCGGGAACTGCTTGAAGCCTTCCTCCAGGTACTGACGGGCCTTTTCGGCACCGGCCTTGGTGGTATCGGTATGGGAGATGCAGTCAGCGAGCTTCGAATAGACCTCGCCGTTCTCGGCGGTGTAGCCGATCTTGAGGCACTGCTCGAACGTAGGCTGCGCGGCGGCATAGTCACCCATCATATGGGAAACCAGCGCCGTGTTGTAAAGGGCGAAGGTGTCGATCTGCTCGACCGGCTTCATGGCCTTGGCGGCCACCGCCTGCTCGAAGAAGGCCTTCGCTTCCTTGAGGTTGCCGAAACCGAAAGCGGTGTACGCTTCCTGGGAGAACTTCTCGCTGATGGCGATGATGCCCTGCGCGATGTCCTTCGACTTGGAACCGTTGTCCACGGCCAGCGCCTTCTGGTAAGCCTCGAGCGCCTTGGGAAGGGCATTTTCAACAACCGGCTTCGTCACCTCGACCATGTCCAGCATGCCGTTGGCACCGAAGTACAGGTTCTTGTCCTCATACGTCTGTTTCAGGTAAGGCACGCCGTTCACGACGACCTGCTCCTCCGCCAGCGCCTTGGCGTTCCCGAGCGTCAGCATGTTCTCCATCTGGGAAGCACCCACAAGGACATTGCTCGTCGGAAGGTCATACGCGTTGACAAGGGCCTGCGCGAGTTTGATCCAGGTAGCGGATTTCGTCGCCTTCTTGGCGTTGTTCGCAGCTGCCTGTGCGGCTTCGACGGCCTTGAGCGCCGAAGCGGCGTTCCCCTGGGCATACGTCAGCTGGACGCAGGCCAGAAGAACAAGAACGATCATTCCTTTTTTCATCTCAATGGAAATTAGATTTGTTGATTATTGTCAGTGTTGTTGCTTTCAGTCTCGCCGGAAGCCTCCTCTTCCGCGCCGTCCACGACGGAAACGGCGGCGATCGAATCGCCTTCCTTGATGTTGATCAGTTTGACGCCCTGCGTCGCCCTGCCCGCTACACGGATGTCGGATACCGCCATCCGGATCGTCAGCCCCGATTTCTCGATGATCATCAGATCATTCGCCTCGGTCACATTCTTGATGGAGATCAGCTTGCCTGTCTTCTCCGTGATGTTGATCGTGCGTACACCCTTTCCGCCGCGGCGGGTGATCCGATATTCCTCGAAATCGGTCCGCTTGCCGAAACCGTGCTCGCTGACGACCAGAACCGTCTGGCTGGCAGCATCTTCCGAAGTGGGATCGTAGTGGATGGCGCCGATTACACAATCGTTCTCATCAATATTGATGCCACGGACACCGGTGGAGTTGCGGCCCATCGGCCGGACGTCGGTTTCCTCGAAGCGGCAGCAGCGTCCGTCACGCGCCGCGATCAGGATCTGTTCGTTGCCGTTGGTAAGCATCGCCTCGATCAGTTCGTCGCCCTCCCGGAGGTTGACGGCGTTGATGCCGGCCGCGCGGGGACGGGAATACGCTTCCAGGGAAGTCTTCTTGATGATACCGGAACGGGTCACCAGCGTGATGAAGTGGCTGTTCACGTAGTCCTCGTCCTTGAGGGAACGGACATTGATGTAGGCCTTGATCTTGTCGTCGGGCATGCTCAGCACGTTCTGGATCGCACGGCCCTTCGAGGCGCGCGAGCCTTCCGGAATCTGGTACACCTTCAGCCAGAAGCAGCGGCCGCTTTCGGTGAAGAGCAGCATCGTACTGTGCATGTTCGCCACGTAGATATGGTCGATGAAGTCCTCGTCGCGGGTCGTGCTGCCCTTCATGCCCACGCCGCCGCGGCCCTGGGTACGGTACTCGGTCAGCGGCGTGCGCTTGATGTACCCCAGGTGCGAGATGGTGATCACCACATCCTCGTCGGCATAGAAGTCCTCCGGGTTGAATTCCTCCTCGGAAGGGCGGATCTCGGTCCGGCGCGGATCGGCGTATTTCTCCTTGAGCGCCATCGTCTCGGCCTTCACGACCTTCATCTGCTCGGCCTCGCTGCCGAGGATCTCGTTGCAACGGGCGATGAACTTTTCGAGTTCGTCATACTCGGCCTGGAGCTTGTCCGCTTCCAGTCCGGTGAGCTGGCGGAGACGCATCTCGACGATCGCCGTCGCCTGGGCCTCGGTGAAGGCGAAGCGGGCGACCAGCTGGCTCTTGGCTTCCTCGACGTTGGCGCTGTGACGGATGATGTGGATGATCTCGTCGATCACATCGATCGCCTTCAGCAGGCCTTCGAGGATGTGGGCGCGCTTCTGTGCCTTCTCCAGTTCGAACTTGGTGCGGCGCACGACCACCTCGTGGCGGAAGTCGACGAAGTTCGCGATCATCTCCTTGAGCGAAAGCGTGCGCGGCCGGCCGTTCACCAGTGCCACGTTATTGATCGCGAAACTGGACTGCAGCTGCGTATACTTGAAGAGCGTGTTCAGGACGACGCCCGAGTTGCTGCCCTGCTTGACGCGGATGATCACGCGGACGCCCTCGCGGGAGGTCTCGTCGTTGACATAGGTGATGCCCTCGATCCGCTTGTCCTCGACCATCTGGCCGATCTTCTCGATCATCTCCTTCTTGTTGACCATGTAGGGGATCTCGGTCACCACGATGGTCTCGCGGCCGTTGTCCTCGACCTCGATCTCCGTCTTGGCGCGGACGACGACCTTGCCGCGGCCCGTCTCATAGGCCTCGCGGATGCCGCTCACGCCCATGATGATGCCGCCGGTCGGGAAATCCGGGCCGTGCAGATGCTCCATCAGGCCGTCCGTATCGATGTCGGGATTGTCAATGTAAGCGCAGATCGCGTCGCAGCACTCGCCCAGGTTGTGGGGCGCCATGTTCGTCGCCATACCGACCGCGATGCCGGAAGAACCGTTCATCAGCAGCAGCGGCGCCTTGGTCGGGAGGACGGTCGGCTCGGGGATGGTATCGTCGAAGTTGAGGACGAAGTCCACGGTATCCTTGTCCAGGTCGCCCAGGATGTCCTCGGTGATTTTTTCGAGTTTGGCTTCGGTGTAACGCATGGCCGCAACGGGGTCACCGTCCATCGAGCCGAAGTTGCCCTGGCCGAAGACGGTCGGGTACCGCTGGTTCCAGCTCTGGGCCAGGCGGGCCATCGCGTCATAGACGGAAGAATCGCCATGGGGATGGAATTTACCCAGCACCTCGCCGACGATACGCGCGGACTTCTTGGTCTGGCCGGAATAGGAAAGACCCAGGCCGTCCATTCCGAAAAGGACGCGGCGCTGGACGGGCTTGAGGCCGTCCCGCACGTCGGGAAGCGCACGGGAAACGATGACCGACATCGAGTAATCGATGTATGCGGAACGCATTTCGTGGTCGATCTCGACGGGCTCGATGATTCCCTGCGGCTTTTCTTCTATGTTCTTTTCATCAAAATCCATAAAACATATTATTATAAACACGCAAAGATAACAAAAAATATCGAGAGTTCAAAACCGAAAACAAAGGCGGCACCCTTGCAAAATGAAGGATTAAATCCTATTTTTGTAGAGTATGGAAATAAAGATATCTGACGAACTCAACAGCATCATCCGGTACGCCCGCGAAGAGGCGATGCGCACCGGCAGTTACGGAATCGCCCCCGACCATCTCTTCCTGGGCATGGTCCGGCACGGCGAGAACGACGCCTGCCGCGTGCTGGTCGCCCTGGGCGTGGACACCGCCGACTTCAAGGAATTCATCGACAGCCACATCTTCGTGAACGACCCGGTCCCCTTCGCCGAAGCAGACAAGATCTCCTTCACGCGGTATGCGCAGAACGTCCTGAGCATCACGGTCATGGAGGCCTCGAAGATGGTCTCCCAGCAGGCCACGTCCCTGCACCTGCTCCTGGCCCTGTGCCGTACGTCCGAGAACTACGGGCAGGCCTACCTGCGCCAGAAGGGCATCGACTACGGACGCCTCCTCTCGCACATGCGGGACGAGGGGATGCTCTCCTCCACCCGCGACCAGGCCCGCAAGGACGACGAGGGCGACGCACAGGACGGTCCGGACGCCGAGTCGCAGGAAGGACAGCCTTCCGGCAAGATCAAGATCGAGGATTTCGGCATCGACCTGACGAAGGCCGCCGCCGAAGGGAAACTCGACCCCGTGGTCGGCCGGGAGACGGAGATCGCCCGCGTCATCGAGATCCTGGGACGGCGCAAGAAGAACAACCCGATGCTCATCGGCGAGCCCGGCGTGGGCAAATCCGCGATCGTCGAGGGCATCGCCCTGCGCATCGCCGGGGGCAGCATCTCTCCCGCCCTGGCCAAGAAACGGCTCATCTCCCTGGACATCGCCTCCGTCGTCGCGGGCACCAAATACCGCGGCGACTTCGAGAAGCGCCTGAAAGCCATCATCAAGGAAGCCTCCACCAATCCGGACCTCATCCTTTTCATCGACGAGTTCCATACGATCGTGGGGGCGGGCGGCGCACAGGGCAGCCTGGATGCCGCCAACATGCTCAAACCCGCCCTGGCGCGCGGCGAGCTGCAGTGCATCGGCGCCACGACGATGGACGAATTCGCCAAGATCGTCGAAAAGGACGGCGCGCTGGACCGCCGCTTCCAGAAGATCGTGGTGGAGCCGACGGACATCCCGCACTCCATCTCCATCCTGGAGCGGATCAAGGGCAACTACGAGCAGTTCCACTCCGTCACCTATACCGACGAGGCCATCGAGGCCTGTGTCCGGCTGACCGACCGCTATGTCACCGACAAGTTCCTGCCCGACAAGGCCATCGACGCGATGGACGAGGCCGGGTCGATGGTGCGGCTGAGCCTCACCAAGGACAAGAAGACGGGCAACGCCGTGGATGCCGAGGACATCGCCACCGTCGTCTCCAAGATGACGGGCATCCCGGTCAACAAGGTCGCCGAGTCGGAGCGGGGCCGCATCCTCAAGATGAAGAGCCGGCTGAAAAGCCGGATCATCGGGCAGGACGAGGCCATCGACAAGGTGGTCCGCGCCATCCAGCGCAACCGCGCCGGGCTGAAGGACCCGGACCGGCCCATCGGGACGTTCCTGTTCTTCGGGCCCACCGGCGTCGGAAAGACCCAGCTGGCCAAGTGCCTGGCCGAGTACCTGTTCGACTCGGAGGAAAACATGGTCCGCATCGACATGAGCGAGTACATGGAGAAGTTCACCGTCTCGCGCCTGATCGGTGCGCCGCCCGGATACGTGGGCTACGAGGAAGGCGGGCAGCTGAGCGAGCGGGTGCGGCGCAAGCCGTACTGCGTCGTGCTGCTCGACGAGATCGAGAAGGCCCATCCGGACATCTTCAACATCCTCCTGCAGGTGCTGGACGACGGCCACCTGACCGACAGCAACGGCCGCCGGGTCAACTTCAAGAACACCATCGTCATCATGACCTCCAACGTGGGCAGCCGCGAACTGGAGGAATACGGCTCCGGCGTCGGCTTCGCCACCGCAGGCAAGAATGTGGTCCAGAACCGCCAGGGTGTCCTGGAGAAAGCCATCAAGAAGTCCTTCCCGCCGGAGTTCATCAACCGCGTGGACGAGCAGGTTTTCTTCCGCACCCTCACCAAGGAGGACATCGAACAGATCATCGACATCGAGCTGCGCGAGCTGCGGTCCCGTGCGGAAGAGGCCGGCTACAAGCTGAATATCACGCCGTCCGCGAAGCGCTTCATCGCCGACGCCGGATACGACCCCGCCTTCGGGGCGCGGCCGCTCAAACGCGCGGTGATGCGCTATGTCGAGGACCCGGTGTCCGAGTTCATCCTCTCCGACACCCTGCTGACGGGGCGCCGGAAGGGGAAGGAGGCGGCCGAGCCCCGGACGCTCAAGGTCGGTCTCTCCCCCGACAAGGAGAGCATCGTCGTCTCCCTGAAAGAGCCCGCCACGAAACCCGCTGAAGAATGATACGGAAATTACTGGTTTTCATCGCGTTGCTGCTTCCCGGCGTCTGCGCCTTCGCAACGGACGCGACCTCCTGGCCCCCGCACGCGACCTACCGGTATGCCGTGAAGGACGGGCAGGCCCTCCTGATGGACGACTACCTGCCCGCCGAAGGCAGCGAAACACAACTGGACGGCCGCGCCAAGCCGGCCATCGTCTTCGTGTTCGGCGGTGGTTTCGTCACGGGCACCCGCAACGACGAATATTACAAGCGTTGGTTCAAGGCGTTGAACGACAACGGATACCGGGTCTTCTCGATCGACTACCGCATCGCCCTGGCCGGGAAGGAAGTTTCCGGCGGACTCGATGCGTTCAAGCAGTTCTACGACGCCGTACTCATTTCCTCAGACGACCTGCTCTCCGCCTCCGCCTGGCTGGTCGAGCACGCCGATTCGCTCGGCATCGACCCGGGGAACCTCGTGGTCAGCGGTTCCTCCGCCGGGGCGATGACCGTCCTGCAGGCCGACTGGATCCTCGCGAACCGGGGCACGCAGCGCGCCGTCAAGGACGGATTCGCGGAAGGGGTC
The DNA here is from genome assembly GCA_902801205.1 of uncultured Bacteroidia bacterium. GTDB lineage: Bacteria > Bacteroidota > Bacteroidia > Bacteroidales > UBA932 > Cryptobacteroides. The sequence goes on along the minus strand of CADCHE010000006.1, from coordinate 167,798 downwards.
TCCCTGCCTGCGCTGGAAACCCTGCCGGAAGGGTTCCGTTTCGCCGGCGTGATGTCTTTCGCCGGTTCGGTGCTGTCCCGCCAGGGCATGCCGGCGTACGCAACGCCCCCCGCTCCGACGCTGCTGCTGCACGGAACAGCAGACAAGATCGTGAATTACAAGAAGATACACGTTTTCAAGTGGGCTTTTGCCGGTTCCGACGCCCTGGCCGCCATCTTCCGGCGGGAGGGGCATCCTTGCAACATCCTGCGCTATGAGGCGCATGCGCATGAGATCGCCGCTGCGTTCATGCCGACGCTGCCCGAGCAACTCCGCTTCCTGGAAACGGTCGTCGTCCGCGGACGCGCCCGCAGTATCGACGCGCTCGTGGACGACCCCGACATTCCCCTGCCGAAGGGGGCCCGGAACCGGAAGCAGTTGTACGGGAACTAGAATTCCACCCAAGGGATGCCTGCGCCTTCGCTCAGGCGGGTGATTCCCAATTCGTTGCAGTCCTTGTTGAACAGACGTTCCTGCTCGGCGCGTCCCGCCTCGTCCGCCCATTCCCCGCGGGAGGCCATCCGCTTGTAGAACCGCCAGCTCATCTGGGCGGCACGGACGTGCTTCTGTTCCTTGCTGTCCGTCTCGCAGGCGGCGACGGCGTCCTGCCAGACCGTGTCGATCCGCGCGAGGTCCTCGTCGGAAATCAGGTCGCGGTAGAGGTCGGCGCAGTTGATGATGAGGTTGAAGTGCCGGCCGTCCTCGGCCACCGTCCGGTGCATCCAGTCGAAATATTCCCGCACCTTCGGCGCACCGGCGCCATAATAAGCGCCCATGAAGCCGTCGATCAGCGCATCGGTGTCCAGGGACGGGTTCCAGAGCAGTTTCGCGAGCACGTAGGCGCGCAGCTCACCGAACTCGCCGCTGACGCCGCCCTGGTACATTCCCTGCTCGAACACGCCCTTGACGCCGTTGTCCTTGAAGAAGTTGATGTTGTCCTTCAAGGTGTAGAAGTTCGGGAAGGGGCACAGGTACTGGGCGAAATTGGTGGTATAGTCCCACACGTAGATACGGTTACAGATCCGGTGCCAGTTCTCGATGTTCTGCCTGGCGACGGCGTTGTTGGGACATTCGGCGATCGAATGGCCGTTGCAGCCGCCGGTGCAGTAGCGGACGATCACGTTGTCACGCGGGACCGTCTTGGAAGGCGGCGTGACCGAGTACTGGTAGGCCAGCAGGTCGACGGCGACCTCCGGGTGATCCACTTTCAGCGAATCGGCGATCCGGTTCACGAAGCGGAGCATCGGGCCCATCGGCGCGCCTTCCTCGTCGATGATGGCCTTGCAGGAAGGGCAGGTGCAGTAGCTCTCGATGACGAAGGAGTCGTTCTGCGAGACGGATACGATCCGGGCGTCCGGATTTTCCTCCAGCCACCCGCGCACCTTCTTCAGGGCGATCTGGAAAACATCCTCGTTGGTCATGCACAGCTGGCTGTACAGATAGCGGCCGGTCCGTTTGCCGTCGATCTCGGAGAAATACTCGGGATGGGTGTCGAAGTACTCTTCCTGCGACACCAGGGAAACGAAGGAATGGACGAACCGCGGCCCGGCGTAGAAGACACCGCCGCCGAACTCCTTCGGGAGCTGTCCGGCCAGGTTGCCGTTGCGGTGCAGTTTCGTGCTGATTTCCTTGTCCCAGACGGCGGACCAGTAGACATCGCGGTATTCAAAGACCGGTTTCTCCACGCGGTCGCGCCGGGGCATCCGGAGCGACGGGTCCGAAGGCACGGTCTCCGTATCGGACGCATAGAACTCGCAGCCCATGTCGCGGATGAACTCATAGGCACCATAGAGCGTACCCCGGCCGTCGTTCTCGCCCGAACCGGTCACGAAGGCACGGGGGCCGTCCCAGAGGATGGCGAAGCCTTCGCCACCCAGCGTGTCGCGGCAGGCGGCCACGCGGGGAATGTCGCGCGAAGTGCGCCCGACGACGATTTCCCGGGAAGAGACGGGGGCCTCCGTGTCCTTCACCACGGCCGGCGTGCCTCCGGTGATCTGCCCGATGTATTTGGCCAGTTCGGAGGCGGCCGTCACCTCGGCGGGGGCGGCGTCGGCGGAAAGGACGACCTGGTAGCGGCAAGCGCCGTCGCGGGCGATCCGGGCCTGGCGGCTGCAGCCCGGGAGCACGGCCAGACATACGGCCGCGATAAGAAGGGACCTTGTTTTCAGCATGACTGATGATTTTTGGGATGAGTCTTCACAAGGGATAAATATACTCATTTTTCTTCAGGTTCGGCGTATTTTCCGTATATTAGGGACGAATTATGACAAAACCATGGCAAAGATCTATGTAGCGAGCAGCTGGAGGAACGCCTATCAGCCCGATGTCGTCCGGCGCCTGCGCGAGGCCGGACATGAGGTGTACGACTTCCGGAACCCGCCCCACGGCCGCGGCGGCTTCCACTGGGCCGATATCGACCCCGCCTGGGAAGGCTGGAGCGTGGAAGAGTACATCCGCGGACTCGACCATCCGCACGCCAGGGAGGGATTCCGCAGCGACTACGAGGCCATGCTGTGGGCCGACGTCTGCGTACTGGTCCTCCCCTGCGGCCGGTCCGCCCACGCCGAGGCCGGATGGATGCAGGGTGCCGGGAAACCCACCTATATCTACATCCCCGAAAAACAGGAACCGGAACTCATGTACCGGCTGTTCACCGCCGTCTCGGGCGACCTGGACGACATCATCCGCGCATTGGAACAACCTCGGAACGAACATAAATAAACCCATATGAAAAAGATTGCAGTAGTATTGGCTGCTGCCTTACTGCTGGCGGGGCCGGCAGCGACAGCGCAGAAAAGCCCCTTGCTCAAAGGGATCCGCTCGACCGTATACCAGAAAGGGCCGCAGGTCCGGATCTATTCCGAAGACGTCACCGAACCGGTCAGGATCTTCGTCATCTCCGACACGCACCTTTTCCGGAGCGACGAGCGTGAAGAACCTTTCCGCCAGTACAGCGACAGGATCGCGCAGACGCACCACAAGACGAAGCACTTCCAGACACTCGAGGATACGGACCCCGAGGAGTGCCTGGTGAAAACGGTGGCGCTGGCCAAGGAGCGGCACGCCGATGCCATCGCCCTGCTGGGCGACATGGTGAGTTTCCCTTCGGAGGACGGCATCGAGTGGCTGAAGGAACAACTGGATGCATCGGGGATCCCCTGGTTCTACACCTCCGGCAACCACGACTGGCAATACGAAGGGATGGAGGGGACCTTGGAGGAACTCCGGGAGACATGGACGGAAAAACGGCTTTCCCCTCTCTATCAAGGATACGACCACAAGCTCTACAGCGTCGAGATCAAGGGCGTGAAACTGATTTTCCTCGACAACAGCATCTATGAGATCCTCCCCGAACAACTGAAGGCTTTCCGGCAGGAAGTCAAGGGGAAGCAGCCCAAGATCCTCTTCTATCATATCCCGTTCTTCGCGCCCGGATACAGCAACCACTCCACCGCGCATCCCGAATGGGGCCTCGGTTCGGACAACCTCTACAAGATCGAAAGGCGGCAGCCCTGGCCGGAAGACGGCCCCGGGCAGGTGTCGAAAGACATGTGGAAAGCCGTACTGAAAGCCTGTGGGAAGAACAACCTGCTCGCCACGTTCTGCGGGCACCATCACAAGGAGCAGCACAGCGAAGTCGGTCCCTGGCACCAGTTTACCGTAACCGCGAACTACAACGGCGGATATTACGAAGTCATCATCGAACCGATGGACTAGGCAGACCCAACCCATTTTGCCAATAAAAAAATATGTCGTAAATTTGTCCGGATTACCCCTAAGGTAACCCGGAACTAAATCCGAACGAATATGAGTTTGAAAATCGTCGTTCTGGCCAAGCAAGTGCCGGACACCCGCAATGTGGGCAAGGATGCGATGACCGCGGAAGGAACCGTGAACCGCGCTGCCCTGCCTGCCATTTTCAACCCGGATGACCTGGCCGCTCTGGAACAGGCGCTCCGTCTCAAGGAACAGAATCCCGGCTCGACGGTCGGCGTGCTCACGATGGGGCCGCCCCGTGCTGGAGAAATCATACGCCAGGGCCTCTACCGGGGCGCTGACACCGGCTGGCTCCTGACCGACCGGCTCTTCGCCGGCGCCGACACCCTCGCCACTTCCTACGCGCTCGCCACCGCCATCCGCAAGATCGGCGACGTCGACCTTGTCATCGGCGGCCGCCAGGCCATCGACGGAGACACCGCACAGGTCGGTCCGCAGGTCGCCCAGAAACTCGGGCTGAACCAGGTCACCTACGTCGAGGAGATCCTCGGCGTCGAAGACGGCGTCGCCACGGTGCGCCGCCTCATCGACGGCGGCGTGGAGACCGTCCAGGTCCCTCTCCCGGCCGTACTGACGGTCAACGGAAGCGCAGCGCCCTGCCGTCCGCAGAACGCCCGCCTCGTGATGAAGTACAAGTATGCTTCCTGCCCGATGGAACGCACCGCGGACGACCCGCGGGCTGCGCTCTATGAAGAACGTCCCTACCTCACCCTCAACCAGTGGAGCGTGGCCGACGTGGACGGCGATCCGTCCCAGTGCGGTCTCGCCGGCTCCCCGACGAAGGTGAAGAACGTGGTGAACATCGTCTTCCAGGCCAAGGAGAGCAAGACCCTCTCCGCCAGCGACGCCGACGTGGAAGGCCTCGTACAGGAATTGTTGAACGAAAAGATTATCGGTTAAGCGTATGGACAACGTATTCGTATATTGCGAGATCGAAGGCACCCTCGTGGCCGAAGTCTCCCAGGAACTGCTCACCAAGGGCCGCAAACTGGCCACGGAACTGGGCGTCGAACTCCACGCAGTGGTCGCCGGCACGCAGATCCGGGGCAAGGTCGAAGACCAGATCCTCCCCTACGGCGTAGACAAACTGTTCGTCTTCGACGGGCCGGGCCTGTTCCCGTACACCTCCGCGCCGCACACCGACATCCTCGTGAACCTCTTCAAGGAGGAGAAGCCGCAGATCTGCCTGATGGGCGCGACCGTGATCGGCCGCGACCTCGGTCCGCGGGTCTCCTCGTCGCTTACCAGCGGCCTCACCGCCGACTGCACCCAGCTCGAGATCGGTTCCTACACCGACGCGCGCACCAAGGTGACCTACGACAACCTGCTCTACCAGATCCGTCCGGCGTTCGGCGGCAACATCGTCGCCACCATCGTCAATCCGGAGCACCGTCCGCAGATGGCGACGGTCCGTTCCGGTGTCATGCAGAAGGCGCTCTACGACGGGAAGGCGCGGGGGGAAGTCGTCTACCCCGATGTAGACAAGTACGTCTCCGCGGAAGCCTACGTGGTGAAGGTGCTCGACCACCATGTCGAAGCGGCGAAACACAACCTGAAAGGTGCCTCGATCGTCGTTTCCGGCGGTTACGGCATGGGTTCCAAGGAAGGATTCGACATGCTTTTCGACCTGGCGAAGGTGCTGCACGCCGAAGTCGGTGCCAGCCGCGCCGCCGTGGACGCGGGCTTCTGCGACCACGACCGGCAGATCGGCCAGACGGGCGTGACCGTCCATCCGAAGGTCTATATTGCCTGCGGCATCTCGGGCCAGATCCAGCACATCGCCGGCATGCAGGACAGCGGAATCATCATCAGCATCAACTCCGACCCGGACGCGCCGATCAACAAGATCGCGGACTACGTCATCGTGGGCACCGTGGAGGAAGTGATTCCGAAACTCATCAAATATTACAAGCAGAACAGCAAATAACCGGAGGAACCAGCTATGGCAAATTACTATACCGACCGTCCTGAAATCGCATTCTACCTGAACCATCCCCTGATGCGGCGCATCGTGGAGCTCAAGGAGCGCGGTTTCACCGACAAGGACAAATATGCGGATGCCCCCGTCGACCATGAGGATGCGATCGAAAACTACAAGCGGCTCCTCGAGATCGTCGGCGACGTGGCAGCCAACATCATCGAGCCCAATTCCGAGGCCGTCGACCTGGAAGGACCGCACCTGGAGAACGGGCGCATGATCTACGCTTCCAAGACGTTCGAGAACATGGACGCCGCCACGAAGGCCGGCCTGTGGGGCCTGACGATGCCGCGCCGCTACGGCGGGCTCAACGTCCCCGAACTGGTGTTCAGCATGGCGAGCGAGATCATCTCCGCCGCCGACGCCAGCTTCCAGAACATCTGGAGCCTGCAGAGCTGCTGCGAGACCCTCTACGAATTCGGGAACGAGGACCAGCGCCAGCGCTTCATCCCGCGTGTCTGCCAGGGCGAGACGATGTCGATGGACCTGACAGAGCCGGATGCCGGCTCCGACCTGCAGCGCGTGATGCTGAAGGCCACCTGGAGCGAGGAGGAAGGCTGCTGGCTGCTCAACGGCGTGAAGCGGTTCATCACCAACGGCGACTCCAACATCCACCTGGTGCTCGCCCGCTCCGAGGAAGGGACCACGGACGGACGCGGCCTGTCGATGTTCATCTACGACAAGCGGCAGGGTGGCGTGAATGTCCGCCACATCGAGCACAAGCTCGGCATCCACGGTTCGCCCACCTGCGAGCTTACCTACAAGAACGCGAAGGCCGAACTCTGCGGCGACCGCCGCCTGGGCCTCATCAAATACGTGATGGCGCTGATGAACGGCGCCCGTTTGGGCATCGCCGCGCAAAGCATCGGTGTCTGCCAGGAAGCCCTCGTCGAGGCCACGAAGTACGCGGCCGAGCGGGCGCAGTTCGGTCAGACGATCAACCACTTCCCGGGCGTGTACGACATGCTGAGCCGGATGAAGGCCAAGCTTGACGCGGGCCGCGCCATGCTTTACCACACCGCCGCCCATGTGGACGTCTACAAGGCGCTGGAGGATATCCAGCGCGAACGTCCGCTGACGCCGGAGGAGCGCGCCGAGATGAAGAAGTTCTCCCGCCTGGCCGACGCGTTCACGCCGCTGGCGAAGGGGACGAACTCCGAATTCGCCAACCAGAATGCTTACGACAGCGTGTCTGTACACGGCGGATCGGGCTTCATCATGGAATACAAGAGCCAGCGCCTCATGCGCGATGCGCGCATCTTCTCCATCTATGAGGGGACGACGCAGCTGCAGGTGGTGGCTGCCATCCGCTACATCACCAACGGGACGTATCTGAACATCATCCGCGAGATGCTCGCCGAGCCGGTCGCTCCCCAGCTGGAGGGTCTCCGCGCCCGGGTCGCCGCCATGGCCGACAGCTACGAGAAGAGTGTGCAGGCCGTCAAGGACTCCGCCTCGCAGGAGGTCCAGGACTTCCTGGCCCGCCGTCTGTACGATATGACGGCCGACATCATCCTGTCGCTGCTCCTGTTGCGCGATGCCACCGTGGCGCCCGACCTGTTCGAGCGCAGCGCGAACGTCTATGTCCGCATGGCCGAGGAGGATGTCGCCGGAAAGAGCGCCTATGTCGCCTCCCTGCGTGAAGAGGATCTTGCTTCTTTCCGCGCCGTCCACGCCGCCGAGTAATTTGACGCCCGCCTGATTGACGAGAGGGTGTATTCCACGGTTTTTCCAAGGAATACACCTTCTTTTTATACTTTTGTATACCTTCTGTGTCCGGTTTCTTATCCGCCGCTCCGGCCTTCTTGGAAAGCCCAACTTGCACTTCGTGCATCCCTATCCGGGCGAATGGGCGCCGCCTTTCGGTGTCCGGTTTCTTATCCGCCGCTCCGGCCTCGGTGTCCGGTTTCTTATCCGCCGCTCCGGCCTCCTTGGAAAGCCCAACTTGCACTTCGTGCATCCCTATCCGGGCGAATGGGCTTTCCAAGGAGGCCGAGACGGCGGGTGTCCCATATCGCCCGTCACATGGGCACCGTGATTGTCCCGCGATGGCGCAGCACGACATCAATGGATCGGAGCGCCGTCCGCCATGCCGCCAGGAGCACCATATTGCCGGGGAGGACCATGTTGTCGGAAGCGCCATATTGCCGGGTGGGAAGGTCGCTCCATGGAATCAGCCCTGGAAGGGATTTCAGCTGTCGCGACCTCCCGGGAAGAGGCGGAATGGGGCTGTTTCAGCCAGGTCGCGACAGGTTTTCGGCCCCACAGGGCATTCCGGGTGTCGCGACCTCCGGAAGATAAGGATGCAGCATCGCTCGCCATGCTGCCTGAAAAGGCGAGGATGAGATGCTGCCATCCTGATGGAAAGTGAATCAGCCGCTCCAGGGCCGCCCGGCAGGCAGATGCGTTTCACTCGATTTTCCTTCGGTCCCGGCGAAAGTCATTCCTTTTGTTTTATATTTGCAGAAACGGTAAAAATTCTATGCGCCCCAGATTCGTCGCCGCCATCCTGCTGCTGGCCGTCCAGTTCTTTTCCTGGGCGACGCCCGCCTGGGCGGCGGCCTCGACGCTGGCCATGGCGATGATCCTCGGGATCCATCTTGGATTAAAAAAAGGTTCTTATATAATAAATAAGACAGAAACGTAAAGTAGACCCATAAAATGAGAATCAAAGTAAAGAAAATATCAATCTGGATACTGATCATTGTTATTGGTGTCTGGGCCCTAAATCAAGTCCTCATCTTTGTTCTCTTCTCAAGAGTGTTTAAACAAGATCCGCGACAACTCGCATTGTTGGAGATAAACGGCATTAAGTATGAGGTCTGGTATACGCCGGAAGGGGCATATAATCGAGCGATGTTGAATACAAGAGTTAATGGCCATGAATATCATTTCTGCCAATACTCGCTTCCGTCCCCTCCCGGAGACTCCTTGGTTTCTTTGTCGAATATTTATATAAAAAAAGATACCCTTCATATTCACGTGAATATGATAGAAAAGGTCGTTCTCTTCAAATTCCTGATTTTATACAGCCAACAGAATAACTCACTCCAAGAATCCGAATGAATGGGACAGTCGGACCGTCCAAGATGAAGCGTTTGATTACGATGATCAAGGTGAAGAGATAAGGCAGTGGGTAAAGGATCAAATCTCTGCAAAGAAATGAGCTGGAAGTGATAAAACGATTCTGAAAATTCCAATATCCCCTTATAGAGATGTCCCTGATGACCAGTATTGGATCAGTCGTGGATTCGATTACTACAGAACGCATTTCAAATGAGCAAGTTTATAAAAATAGCATTAATTACCCTTGGAGTGGGGATCTTTAGCTATATTATCAGTATCGTTATAGGATTATGGATGTTTTCTTCATTGAGTGAAAAGAAATTGATCGTTGGATTAAAATACAACGACTCATATTACGAGTTGTATTGTGTTTTTCCAGGAGCGCTAGGTCAAGATTGCGTTCAATCAGTAATCGATGGGAAAGTATACGCAAATGATACGATAAAGCGTAGATTAGACGATGTGACAATAGAGAGCATAATGATCAAGGACAGTATTTCTTTTATCCTGAAAATTGAAGAAGAATGCTTTCCTATCCATGTTCCAATCGTCCTCAAATCTGCTCCTTCAGATTCTACGGCGCGTTTCAGGAGGATTGCCATGGACGATGAAGTTCTACTCTGATACCGGATAACAAAAGCTACGAATGTTTTTGGCCTTGTTAACATTTCCTTGCTATCTTCGTCTTAAGGGAAAATGTAAAATCGAATGAACAGTCTCTGGAAAACATTGCTCATCACGCTGCTGCTCCTGCTGCCGGCCGCCGGCCGTGGGGCGGAAACCGCCAAACGGACGCCGCAGGGGCGCATCGTCTCCCTCGTTTCGGAATACCGGTCGTGCGATGGCTTCGAGGTGATCCGGTTCGGCGGACTGGCACTCACGGCGCTCCGACAGGCCGTCCGCCTGTCGGATGACATCGACCGGGAAGACACCCGGATGGCGCTGGCGCTGATGAAGGGCATCCGGAAAGTGGTCGTGGTCGACTACGAGGATGCGGAGGATGCCACCCGCCGTCGGTTCACCCGCCGGCTCGACAAGCTGCTCGACGAATCGGACCTGCTGCTGGAAGCCCGCGACGGCAGCGACAGCGTCCGCATCTTCGGCGTGACGGACGGAGACGGCAGCGTCCTGCGTGACCTGGTCGTCCACGCCCCCGGCAGCTCCACCCTGGTCTGCCTCTTCGGCAGTTTGCCGGTGGAAACCCTCGCAAAGCTGACAGGTGATGGAAAATGACGTTTTCTGCACCCGCTTCCTCCCGCTGTCGGACGGACTGTACCGGCTGGCCTACCATCTGCTGGAATCGGAGGCCGAGGCGGAAGACGTGGTGCAGGACGTGTTCCTGAAACTGTGGCGGACCCGCGATGCGCTGGATGGGATCCGGAGTCCGAAGGCGTACGCGCTGACCCTGGTGCGGAACGCCGCGCTGGACCGCCTGCGGCAACGGCCCCGGCTCCGTCCGCTGAACGGCCTGCCCGAAGCGGAGCCGCGGACACCCTCCCCCGACGGCCGGCTGGACGACCGCGAACGGCTCGGCCGACTCAAGGAAGCGCTGCTGTCCCTGCCGCCGCAGCAACGCGAAGTCGTGATCCTGCGGACGTTGCAGGGCTTACCCTACGAAGAAATCGCACAGCGGACCGGCATGCACCCGCAGAGTCTCCGCGTCTTGCTCTCACGCGCCCGTAAAACACTGAAAACAAAAACGAAATGAAGACGATTGAAGAAAAGATCCATGCGATCCAGAACCTGGACGACGCTGCTCTGGAGCAGTTGGCGGACGATGCCGGCGTAGCCGTCCCGACGGGCCTCGGAGACCGCATCCGGGAAAACCTGGCGGCCGCTGCCCTGGCAGAAACCGCCGGTGCGGTGAAGACCGTCTCTCCGCAGCGCCGGATGTTCCGGCGGATACTGGCCGCCTCCCTCTCCGCGGCCGCCGTGCTGGCAGGCCTGGTCCTGCTGCTGCAGCGTCCGGCCGGGCCGGAAGATACGTTCGACGACCCTGCCCTGGCCTATGCGTCCCTCCAGCAAACATTCGAATACATCTCCGAGAAGGTCCGCTTCGGCGCCGGCATGGCGGAGGAAGCGCTTCCGCTCGGGGAGAGACCTTTTGAAATCTTGAAAAACATCAACGAAAAATGAAACGAATCATCCTTTCCCTGCTTTTCATGCTGGCCTCGTTCGCCGTCTTTGCACAGAGCGGCCGGGCCATCTACAACCGCTATTCCGATGCGGAAGGTGTCAGCGCTGTGTACATCTCTCCGCAGATGTTCCGCCTGATCGGCAGGATTCCCGAGCTGAACGTCGGGGACGGCAAGGTCGACCTGACGCCCGTCATCCGTTCTCTGTCAGGTCTTTACATCATTTCTGGTCCTATGGATGCCATCGGGGAGGAAATGCACCGAGACGTCCTGAAAATGGCGAAATCCGGCAACTATGAGCTCCTGATGGAGGCAAAGGACGACGGACAGACCATGAAGATGTATTCCACCGGCACGGAGCAGACGGTGAAGGGCTTCCTGCTGTCCGCCCTGGACGGGGACGAATGCACGTTCATCTGCCTGGACGGCGAGATGCCGCGGAAGGAGTTCGAGGAGCTGATCGCCGCCATCGCGAAGGACGGAGAGAAGGACGAATAAGCCCCCTCAGGACGTGGTGATTTCGTGGTAGGACGTACGGCTTTTTGTCCTATCTTTGCAGAAGCGGCATCATGCCGCCAGAAACTGCGATTGAATATGAGAAAACGATTCCTCCTCACCGCGGCGCTCGTCCTCGGCGCCTGCACCACCCCGCCGGAAACACTCGAAACCCTGTCGGAACAATTTTCCTCCCCCGCTGACGTCTACGGTACGGACTGCTGGTGGTGGTGGCTGAACGGCAACGTCTCCAAGGAATCCATCACCCGGGAGCTTGAAGCCATGAAAGCCAGGCACTTCTACGGCGCTATGATCTTCGACGCCGGCGGCCAGAACCAGCGGGGGAACAAAGACATCCCGGACGGACCGCTCTACGGTTCCCCGGAATGGACGGAACGGTTCACCTATGCGCTGGACGAAGCTGAACGGCTGGGGCTGGAAATCGGATTCAACATCCAAAGCGGCTGGAACCTGGGCGGCCCCGGTGTCACGCCCGAACATGCGGCCAAGATGCTCACCTTCTCCCGCACGGAGGTGGCGGGAGGAGGGACCCGGAATCTCCAGCTGGAACAGCCCCGCACGAACAAAGACTTCTATGCGGACATCGCCGTGTTGGCCTTCCCCGTGGAGGAAAGCCGGAAGGCGCCCTGCCTGACCCACCTCGACCTCAAGTCCGGAGTCCACGAACTGGGCGGTTCCGCCCCGGACTGCCGCTTCCTGCTGGACGACAGCCGACCCGACCCCAAGGCAGAAGGGAAAGAGACCTTCCTCGTCGACAAAGGCAGCATCATCGACCTCTCCGGAAAGATGTCCCCGGAAGGTATGCTGGAGTGGGACTTCCCCGACGGCAAGTGGATGGTCCTCCGGGTGGGGTACACCTGCACGAACGCAGCCGTTTCGACTTCCAGCAACCAGTGGAAGGGCAATGTCCTGGACTACATGGGGAAGGAAGCCTTCGACTTCTACTGGGACGATGTCGTGGAACCCATCCTCGCGGCGGCGGGCCACCACGTCGGAAAGACCCTCAAATTCATGGAAACCGACAGCTGGGAATGCGGCGGGATGAACTGGACCCGGGGGGTCCAGGACGATTTCCGCAGCTTCAACGGATATGACATCCTCCCCTACCTGCCCGTTTTCGCCGGATACGTGGTGGACGACGGCAAGGCTTCGAACGCCTTCCTGGCCGACTTCCGGAAAACCCTCGCGCACCTGGTCGCCGAAAACCATTACAAGCGCTTCGCGGAATATGCGCACCGGCGGGGCATGGGCATCCAGCCGGAATCCGCCGGCCCCCATGCCGGCCCGCTGGACGGCATCAAGAACTACGGTTTCAGCGACATCGTCATGAGCGAGTTCTGGTCGCCGTCGCCACACCGGCCCACGCCGCCCAGCCGTTTCTTCATCAAGCAGGCTTCTTCCGCCGCCCATATCTACGGGAAGAGGATCGTCGGGGCGGAATCCTTCACCACGATCGGGCCCCATTGGAACGACGAACTCTGGCGCGACCAGAAATCCGCCTTCGACCACGAGGTCTGTGCGGGCCTCAACCGCGTCTATTTCCATACCTTCACGTCGTCACCGGACAGCATGGGACTGCCCGGCCAGGAGTATTTCGCCGGCACCCACATCAATCCTCGGGTGACCTGGTGGGACGAGTCGGGCCCGTTCATCGACTACCTGCGACGGGTCCAGGCGGTCGTCCAGAACGGCCGTTTCGTGGCCGATGTCCTCTATTACTACGGCGACCATGTCCCCAATGTCTTCCCGTACAAGCAGGCCGACCCGGCCGGTGCCATGCCCGGGTTCGACTACGATGCCGTCGACGAGACCGTGCTCCTGCGCCTGAAGGTCAAGGGCGGTCGGATCGTCACGCCCACGGACATGCGCTACCGCGCGCTGGTGCTCCCGGACCACAAGGTCCTGTCGCTCGAAGCGCTGAAGCAGGTAAAACGCCTGCTGCACGCGGGCGCCACCGTGATCGGTCCGAAGCCGGAAGCGCTCGTCTCCCTGAAGGGCGGGCCGGAAGCGCAACGACGGTTCAAACAGCTTTCCGATGCACTCTGGGGCACATCCGGTGAAGCCGAGGGGAACCGGGGCGTCGGGAAGGGACGCCTTCTTTGGGGGACCGGCGCCCGCGACGTATTCGTCCGGGACGGCCTGCGGCCCGATTTCAGCCTCACCGGCGCAAAGGCGGACGACTTCGAGTACATCCACTACACGATCGGCGGGAAAGATGTCTATTTCGTCAGCAACCAGACGGACCGGCCGCAGCGCGTAGAATGTCTCTTCCGGGTGACCGGCTTCCGGCCAGAGATCTGGGACGCCCTCTCCGGAACGATCCGGGAGGCGGCCGCCTTTACCGGACTGGACGATGCGACGGCCGTTCCGCTCTCCTTCGACCCGTACGGCAGCATCTTCATCGTATTCAACCGGCCGGCCGTTTCCGGCGAGAAGGGAGCGGACGGGGCGAACGACCCTGCATACCGGCACATGATGACGGTCGAGGGCCCCTGGACGGTCCATTTCGACCCGGCATGGGGCGGTCCGGAAACGGTCGTCTTTGACAGCCTGCAGGATTGGACGGTCTCGGAGGATGAAGGGATCAAGTATTACTCGGGGCATGCCCGGTATGAGAAGACGTTCCCGCTTCCGGCGGAATGCAAGCCCGGCACCGCCTGCTACCTGCAACTGAACGATGTCCGGGATGTCGGCATCGCGCGGGTCCGGATCAACGGCGCGGACAAGGGCGTCTTATGGACAAAGCCGTTTCGCGTGGAAATCACGGAGGACCTGCGACCGGGCGACAACCTTCTGGAAATCACCGTTGTCAACTCCTGGTACAACCGCGTCGCCGGGGATGAACTCCACCCCGAAGGGAAAACGTTCACCCAGACGAACATCGTCCTCGGACATGACTTCCGGGGGAAAAGGACAGAGACCATCCCGCTCGAGCCGTCCGGTCTGCTGGGGCCCGTAGAGATCCTCTGCGCGGACTGATGCGGGTTTTCCGGCTTCCTTCGCTGCTGGTGAGCCGTTTTGCAAAACTGCGTTTTTCTTTTTATCTTAGTGAATCTTCTTGCCAAGAGAGAGAGACTGAAATTATCAACTGATTCAATATGAAGAAATTACACCTTGCAATGCTGGCCGTATCCGTCCTTCTGGGCGGTACTGTCTCCGCCCAGGCATGGGCGCCGGCCGGGGACCGGATCATGACCCCCTGGGCGGAAGAAGTCTCCCCGACGAACGCACATCCCGAGTATCCCCGTCCGCAGATGGTCCGCGGACAGTGGCAGAGCCTGAACGGGCTGTGGAACTATGCGATCACGCCGAAGAACGCGGCGCAGCCGGCGTCCTTCGACGGGCAGATCCTCGTCCCCTTTGCCGTCGAGAGCGCCCTTTCCGGCGTCGGACGCGCCGTCACGAAGAACGATGCCCTCTGGTACCAGACGTCCTTCAAGGTTCCTTCCGCGTGGAAGGGGAAACGGCTGCAGCTCAACTTCGAAGCCGTAGACTGGAAGGCCGAGGTCTACCTCAACGGACTGCAGGTGGGCACACACACCGGCGGATACACCCACTTCGCCTTCGACGTGACGCCGTACCTGAAGAGCGGGGACAACACGCTCACGCTCAAGGTGACTGATGCGACCGACAACAATTTCCAGCCCCGCGGCAAGCAGGTGATGCAGCCCAACGGGATCTGGTACACCGCCGTCTCCGGCATCTGGCAGAGTGTCTGGATGGAGCCCGTGGACAAGGCCCACGTCGTGGACTGGAACGCGGTTTCCGACCTCGCTTCGGGCAGCATCGAAGTTTCCGTCTGCACGGACGGCACGCAGGAGGGCGACATCGTGGAAATCAGCCTGCTGGAGGGCGCCGTCGGCTATGACCCGGAAGGAAAGCCCGGCAAAGTCCTCGTGACCGGCTGCACCGTCCCCGGCGGAAAGGTGACCCTCCCCGTGGCGGAACCCCGCTGCTGGAGCCCGGATGACCCGTTCCTCTACGGACTGCAGGTGAAGGTCCTGCGCAAGGGAAAGACGCTGGACGAGGTCCAGGCGTACACCGCCATGCGTGAGATCTCCATCCTCCACCAGAACGCACACCGCCACGTGATGGCCCTCAACGGCAAGCCGCTCTTCCACTTCGGTCCCCTCGACCAGGGCTGGTGGCCGGACGGACTGTATACCGCGCCTACCGACGAGGCCCTCTGCTTCGACGTGCAGAAGACCAAGGACTTCGGTTTCAACATGATCCGCAAGCACATCAAGGTCGAGCCTTCCCGCTGGTTCTACCACTGCGACCGCATCGGCATCCTCGTCTGGCAGGACATGCCGTCCTTCGGTGTCAGTGCCTCCTGGGACATGTGGGGCTACGACAAGGCCAAGGACTTCCCCGCCACCGCGCAGGCCAAGGCGAACTACTACAAGGAATGGAGCGAGATCATCGCCCAGGTGAAGAAGTTCCCGTGCGTGGTTGTCTGGGTGCCTTTCAACGAGGCCTGGAGCCAGTTTGATACGGAAGAAGTCGTTGCCTTCACCCGGGCACAGGATCCCACGCGCCTGATCAACCAGTCCTCCGGCGGCAACTGGGTCAAGGGCTGCGGCGACATCATGGACAACCACCACTACCCGAACCCGATCATCCGCGTCTGGGACTGGGACATGGTCAATGTACTGGGTGAATACGGCGGCATCGGCCTCCCGCTGGAAGGCCACCTCTGGCAGCCTGACAAGAACTGGGGCTATGTCCAGTACAAGAACGGCGACGAGGTGCTCGCCGAGTACGAGAACTTCGCCAAGCAGCTGCTCCCGCTCGTACGCGAGGGCCTCAGCGGCGCCGTCTACACGCAGACCACCGACGTCGAGATCGAGGTGAACGGCCTGATGACCTACGACCGCAAGGTGATCAAGATGAACGAGGAACGCCTCCGCAAGGCGAACCAGGAAGTCATCAACACCCTGAAATAACACGCCGATGAAGCGTCTTCTCACACTGCTGACCCTTCTGGGCGCCTGCCTGTATGCGGGCGCCCAGAAGAAGGCGGTGGCCGTCATTGAAGCGTATGACGCGGCTTTCACGCTGCAGTCCGCCGTGACGGGGACGCTCCACGTCAGATACACAGTCACCGTCCAGGACAAGGCGGGACTCCGCGAAGCGGCCGTGTATATCTACACGGACACGTTCGCCAGCCTGGGCTCCTTCAGCGGGGAGATCGTCTCCGCAACCGGGGAAAAGACGAAACTCTCGCGCAAGGACCTGACAAGCGTCGCCTACTCGTCCGGGCTGGTCGATGACGGATTCCTGCACGCCTATGCCCCTTCGCAGGCCACGCGCCTGCCGCTTACCGTCACCTACGACTATACCCTCCAATACAAGAAGGGGGTCATCAGCTTCCCGGCCTTCGCCCCGCTGGACGGTGCCGGGGTCCAGCTGAAACGCGCCTCCTGCAGCATCGAGGTTCCGGAAGGGACGCAGATCATCCAGTACGCCGCCCACGTGAAGGCGCACGATCCCGTGACGGAAAAGAAACGGACCGTCTACCGGTGGGAAGCCGGTCCTGTCGGCCCGTTCGCCGACGAGGAGATGGCACCGCCCGCCTTCGAGCGGATTCCGCTCGTACTCGCCGCCCCCGTGGATTTTTCCTATGCGGGGACGAAAGGGACGCAGTCCGGCTGGAAGGAATACGGGGCATGGCTCTATTCCCTGCAGGAAGGGGCGGACTCCCTGCCGGACGAACTGACGGCCCGGCTGCAGGAGATGACCCGGGACTGCAAGACCCCTTTGGAAAAACTGAAAGTCCTGTACGGCTTCCTCAGGGAGCAGACCCGGTATGTGAGCATCCAGCTCGGGATCGGCGGCCTCAAGCCCGCGCCGGCGGAAGAAGTGGCACGGACGGGCTACGGCGACTGCAAAGCTCTGTCCAACTACCTGAAAGCCCTGTTGAAGGCCGTCGGCGTTCCCTCGGAGTACTACATCATCCACACCGATCGGAAAGACTTGCTGCCGGGATTCACGACCGTCGGCCAAATGAACCATGCCATGCTGGCCGTCCCCCTTCCCGAACAGCAGGACACCGTCTTCGTCGAATGCACGAACCCGCTGGAGCCCCTGGGATACCGGCACCGCCACGCCGCCGGGCATGAGGCCGTCCTGATCGGGCCGGACGGAGGGAAGCTGTTCCGCATCGGAAGCTACCCGGACTCGCTCCGACGCCGCATACAGGAAACGGAAGTCAGCCTTTCCGAAAACGGAGAGGCCTCCGTCCAGATCCGCCGTCACCTTTATCTGGATTATATCGAGCCCTATCTGGACTTCTCCACCTGGAAGGAGGAAGACCGGACCCGCATCCTGACCGGAGGCATGAAGTTCCAGACGGAGCGGTTACGGGTCGAATCCATCACCGACAATTTTGACACCTATGCTGGCCAGGGAACGGCATTCTGCCCCGAGATGACATTCGGATACCGCTTCTTCACCCGCAGTTATGCGACCACCGGAAGCGGACGCATCTTCGTTCCGGTCAACCCGGTCAGCAAGGGGCTGTCCTGGCAGAAAGCAGCGCGCGAAGAGGCTTTCGTCGCCACGAAAGGATATGTGACGGAAGACCGGATCCTCCTCCGGATTCCGGCTGGATACACGGTCGAAAGCCTGCCTGAGCCCGTCGTGCTGGACTCGGAATGGGGCGTCTTCCGCTCCGAGGCCGTTGCAGAAGGCAACGCCGTCCGCATCACGCAGCGCTATGAAGCCAAACCCTTCCAATGCGAAAATTCCCGATATGAAGCATACCGGGAATTCGCACGGAAAGTCGGAAAGCAATATGATGCCCAACTCATCCTGAAACGCGTCACTGACGTTTCAGCACAATGACGGTATCATAGAGTTCACACATCTTCCCCCAGAAAGCCCGCAGGTGCACATATCCATCCGGAAGGACCTGCATCGCATCCGAGCCATACACATAGGAGAGGGATACGGTCTGGTTCCCATCGAAGGACACTTTCATCTGCGCCCGGCAGCCGGAAAGGTTTTCCACGAGGCTGACCGCCTGCGGGAGTTCCTCCACCGTATACCCCTCCGGGATCGTGATGTTCGCCGTGAAGCGGATCTGCTCCGGATACCGGAAGTCGACCGGCACGGAACGCCTGGTCGCGCGGAAAGACTCGAGCGTATGATAAGGACGGACGAACGGACGGACATAGATCCGGTCGCCGGAAGGGCCTGCAGGTTCGTGGGAGACCGTACAGGAGAAAGCGCAGGAGGGACTCCAGTCCTCCATCTGCTCCGCCTTGAAATCAGACAGTTCCCCGCCCGTCAGCTTCTCCAAGCCGTCGATGAAAGAGGCCTCGTCCTCAGCTTCGTTGAATTCATCCTTCATGTCGTAAGACGCCTCCTGGTAAGCATTGACGGAATAGACGCCGGTAAGGCTGCCGTCCGTTCCGACGGTCCATTTCACATATTCATTCAGGAGGCCTTTGGCCGAAGCGCCCAGGTCGACCCACTCTCCCTTCCCCTTTTCACGGACGATCCGCCCGTGGTCGGAAAGCAGTTGCGGAGACAGGACATCGATGTATCCCGCGTCGGACAGGGCATCGACGAAGCACTTCCGTCCGCTCGGCGTGGTCACGGCCAGGATAAAGGAGTCGAACATGTCCGCAGACGGCAGGCTCTCCAGGACAATGCCCCGGTTACGCGTCTTGACCATGACCGGCTCCGCCTTGTACCCGCACTGCGAAAGCGCCGAAGCAAACAGGGCGTTCAGATCCGCACTGGACCCTTCGCCCTTCTTCAAGGCGGCGGAAAGGGCCGGCAAGCGGCGGAGGTTGCCGTTGGGGCGGACCTTGGAAAGCACCAGGGCGCGCAGCGCGGCGATGCAGGCATCCTCGTCTTCCGCTGCGGCGGCAGCCGCCTCGACCTCCTTGGCGAATTTCAGTTTCGTCGCACAGGCTTTCAGGAGGCCTTCCTTCACGAAGGCGTCGTCGACCCGCTCCCAAGTCGTGCTGAAATCCCGTTCGAACACGCCGGGCAGATTGACTTTATCCATTTCGTACTGGACCGCCAGTCCGTACTGGGAGGGGCAGAAGCAATTCTCGTCCGCCTCCACCGCAGGCAGGTTCGACGCCGAAATGACATCCGTCACATACAGCATGTCATAAGAAGGGCCGCCCCGGACCTGAAAGAATTCCGTCCGGGACCGCATCGCATGGGAGAAGTCCAGGTAGCCCACCTTGATGCGGTTGAACTCGAAGCAGCTCGGATACGACACTTCGACACCGGCCTTCATGACGGGGATATCCTCCTGCAGGTCAAGCCGGCCGACGTCCCAATAGCGGGGTGACTCCAGCACGAAGACAACCTCCAGGACCGAACCGACGCGCACGTTCGGCAAAGAAAACGTATAGCGGTGCACGTTGTCGTACGGATCATCCTCGTGGATGTCCTCCTTCGAGAGGTACGAGCGGACGATCTGCCCGTCTTCCATGTTGCAGGTGCAGGCCGTCGAAACACGGATGGACTCGACGACATTGCTGCTCCGGTAGCAGAGCAGCTGGAAGTCGGCGCGGTCCTTTCCGCTCTCCTTGAGGATCTTGATGCGGCGGTACACCGTCTCGACGCGGCGGGGTTCCAGCTCGCCCGTCAGGCTGATATCCACCAGGCGCTGTTTCTGAAGCACGACGGCGGCAGCGGAGGTATCTGCAGGATAGGAGGACATGTTCATGTCCGCAAGCGTCACGTTGCCGAAAACGGAACTTCCGGCAATCTGCGCGTGCAGGGGAATGGCAGAAGCGAGCACGATGCACGCACAGAGCAATCCTTTCAATCTCATTTTGCAAGTACTTTGATTACGAAATCCGCATTCTCTTCCGGCAAGGAGGAAGGCAGGGTGACATACAGTTTGTCCTTCATCTTTCGGAAGGCCAGCTTGCTTCCGTCAGCCAGCGCGGTGACGGAGGCGATACGTCGGAACGTGACGGGCAGTTCCAGCACGGCGCCGGGCGACGAGAAAAGATGGACATAGAAGACTTTCGGATCGTCGGAAGGAGCGGTCGTCACGCCCCAGTCCTGCTCGGCCAGCGGGCCGGGCCCGCAACCGCGGATCGACGCCCCGTTGAGGCGCATCCAGGCACCGATCTCCTTCAGGCGGTCGAGCGCCTCCTCCGGCAGGCATCCGTCAGGACGCGGTCCGATGTTCAACAACAGGTTCGAATCCAGCGACACGGCGCGCGCCAGGGTACGGATCAGTTCTGTCGAGCTCTTGTAAGCATGGTCGCTGACGCTGTAGCCCCAGGTATTGTTCATCGTCTGGCACATCTCCAGCGGGACGAGCCGGCTGACTTCCTGCCCCTCCGAAAAACCGGCTTCGTTGTGTCCGGGAAGGTCGCGCTCGAACATCTGGAAATCCTCGCCTTCGAACGGATAGCGGTGATGGTTGTTGCCGACCAGGCAGGACGGCTGGAGACCGTGGATGTACGCGTAGAACTCCTCCATCCGCCAGGGGAAACCGGCCTCGCGGTGGTCCCACCAGCCGTCGAACCAGAGCGCGCGGACCGGGGCGTACTGCTGCAGGAGTTCCTTCACCTGTCCTTTCATGAAATTGAAATAGGAATCGTAGTCCGCTTTTTGCGGATCCTTGCCGCTGCCGGCCCAGACCGTGCCGCCGCCGGGATAATCGTCACGCATCCAGTCCAGGAGCGAATAGTAAAACTGGAGGGCGACGCCTTGCTCATGGCAGGCGTCAGCCAGGTCGGCGATGACGTCGTGGGCATAAGGGGTGGCATCCACGATGTTGTACGGCGTGCAGGCCGTCCGGAACATCGAGAAGCCGTCATGGTGGCGGGACGTAATCGTCACATAGGAAGCACCCGCATCCTTGAAAGCACGCACCCACTCCCGGGCGTCATAACGGGAAGGAAAGAAACCGGCGGCGGCATGGGCATACTCGTCGCGGTTGAGTTTTCCGGTGTTCAGGTACCATTCGCCCTGTCCGAACATGCTGTAGATACCCCAGTGCAGGAAGATGCCGAAACGGTCGTCCTTCAGTTCCCGGCGGGCGGCCAGGTTGTCCTCGGACGGGGTATAGGTCTGCGCAGAAACGGCCGTGGTGCAGAGGAGCAGGACGGCCAGCGCGAGGATCGTGGTTTTCGTTTTCATGGGTAGGTCCGTTTAATCTTCACATCCGTACAACGCACCGGCAATGCCCGCCTGCAGGCCGCGCAGCTCGGCGATGCCGCGCATGCGCCCGTAGCAGGAATAGCCGGGGTTGCTGGTTTTCTTCAGGTCGTCGCACATCCGGTGCCCATGGTCGGGACGGCAGAAGATGCGGAAACGGCGGCGCTGCATCACATCGAGCAGGGTTTTCATCATGCCGTACATGTCTACATCTCCCTCCAGATGGGACGCTTCATAGTAGTTTCCTTCCGCATCGCGCTGCGTGCTGCGGAAGTGGACAAAGTCCGTCCGGTCGCCGAACCGGCGGAGCATGGCGACCAGGTCGTTGTCGGCACGGATACCGAAGGATCCGGTGCACAGGCACAGGCCGTTCGAGGGGTTCGGAACGGCATCGACCAGGGCTTGGAAATCGTCGGCCGTGGACAGGATGCGCGGCAGCCCGAGGATCGGGAAGGGCGGGTCGTCGGGATGGATGACCAGGCGGACGCCGGCCTCGTCGGCCACCGGGCAGACCTCCTGGAGAAAGGCCACCAGGTTCGCCCGCAGGCGGTCGGCGTCGATGTCGCGGTAGCGATCCAGCTGCGCGCGGAACTGCTCCAGCGTGAAACTCTCTTCGCTGCCGGGAAGGCCGGCCAGCATGGTCCGGGTCAGTTTCTGTTTCTCCGCATCGTCCATCGCCGCGAAACGCGCCGCCGCCTTCTCCCGCTCTTGCGGCGTGTAGTCTGCCTCGGCCCCTTCCCGCTGCAGGAGATAGAGGTCGAAGGCCATGTAGGCCGCCTTCTCGAAGCGCAGGCAGGTGGACCCGTCGGGCAGGCGGTAGTCCAGGTCGGTCCGGGTCCAGTCGAGCACGGGCATGAAGTTGTAGGTCACGCAGCGGATGCCGCAGGCGCCCAGGTTCCGCAAGGTCTGTTTGTAGTGCTCGATGTACACGCGGAAGTCGCCGGTCCGCGTCTTGATGTGTTCGTGCACCGGCACGCTCTCCACCACGCTCCAGGTCAGGCCGGAGGCGGCGACGAGGGCCTGGCGGGCGCGGATCTCCTCCACGGGCCAGACCGCTCCGTTGGGAATGTGGTGCAAGGCGTGGACGATGTCCGTGACGCCGGTCTGCCGGATGTAATCCAGGCTCACCGGGTCGTCCGGGCCGTACCAGCGCCAGCTCTCGCGCATCAGGTAGAGGTCTTTCTTCATGGCACTAAAGGGTAAAGGCATCGAAACCGCCGTCCACGACGCAGATCGTGCCGGTGACGGCCGCGGAAGCGTCGGAGGCGAGGTAATGCAGGGTTCCCAGCAGCTCCTCGGGCTCCAGGAAGCGGCCGAAAGGCGTATGGGACAGGATCTTGTGGGAACGGTCGGTCAGCGAACCGTCGGGATTCGTCAGCAGGGAGCGGTTCTGGTCGGTCAGCAGGAAACCAGGGGCGATGGCGTTGACACGCAGTCCGTCGCCGAACTTGATGGCCAGTTCGCCGGCCAGGTATTTGGTCCAGTTGGCCACCGCCGCCTTCGCCACGCCGTATCCCGCCACGCGGGTCAGCGGCCGGAGGGAAGTCTCGCTGCAGAAATTGATGATGCTGCCCTTCCCGCGCTCGACCATCGCCCGGGCGAAGACCATCGTCGGCAGGATGGTTCCGAAAAGATTGACATCCACCACTTTGCGTACCGCGTCGACATCGAGGTCGAAGAGGGTCTTGTCCGGCGGGACGGTCGCGGCCGGCATGTTGCCGCCGGCGGCGTTGAGCAGGATGTCGATGCCGCCATAGCGGGAGACGATCTCGCGGCAGTTCTCTTCCAGGACCGCCTTGTCGAGGATGTCCGTCGGCAGGAAGCAGGCTTCGCCGCCGTCGGCGAGGATCTCTTCGACGAGGCGCATGTTCTTGTCGCGCGACTGGGGCCGGCCGAGCAGCACCATCTTCACGCCCTGGGAGGCAAAATACCGCACGGCCACCGAGCCGATGACCCCGCTGGCGCCCGTCATCACGGCCACCTTTCCTTGCAAGTCAAACCAATCTTTCTTTTCCATAGATTATTGAATTTCAAATATTTCCGTTTGAATATCCGGGAACATCCCGCGGAGTTTCTCCCTTTCCGCAAAGGAGGCCGCCATCAGCGCCGTCGTCAGGACTTCCGCATCCAGCGGATCATCCGCCACCGCCGTCACCACCTTCCGGCCTTCCACCGCGCGCCCGGTCGCGGGATGAACGATGTGTCCCGTATAGCCCGGCATGTTGCCGGAAGTGGACAGCGCCCGGTCGCGCAGGGCGGTCCGGGCCAGGACGACGCCGGGATGGAAGGGATCGTTCACTTCCACAAGCCAACTGTCGCCATGCGGATGGGTGCCGACCCCCAGGATGGCGCTGGCGCCGAAATCTACGAAGGCGCAGCGGATGCCGGCGGCCGCCAGCCGTCCTTTCGCCTCCCGAAGAAGATAGCCCTTCGCGAAACCACCGAAGTCCAGGTCGGCGTTTTCCAGTACGAGCGTACCGTCTTCCTGCCGGACCCCTCCCCTGCCCAGGGTGACGTCGAACAGGCCTCCCGTCCGCTCCCGGTACGCAAGCGCTTCCCGCAGCAGGACGGCCAGTTCCGGACCTGCCGGTACGGGCCCTTGGCGCGACGTTTCCCGTGCACGGGACACTGCGCTCTCCGGGTCGAAGCGGTTCAGAAGTGCATCCAGACGGAACGCTTCCTCTTTCAGCCAATTCCAGAAAGGCGTCACTTCCGGCAGGGGCGTCCCTGCCGTCACAACCTCCAGACGCGTCCCCATCACACGGGGCACCGCGCCGTGAAAAAGTGCCGCACCGTCAAAAAATGACCAATCGTTCGTACACATTTTCACAAATATAAGAAAACTTTGTTACTTTTGTCCCCACGTCAAGAATACGCGACCATGAACGAAAACAAAGAATCGGTAGACCTCTCGCTCCGCGGCTTCATCAAGAGCCTGCTCTCGGTGACCGGCGGAGCCGCCCTGCTGTCCTCGATGCCCTGGCTGTTGTCCTGCACGCCGGAAAAACTGCAGGAACTCGGCAAGGAGAAAGCGCGGCTCGGACTGATCGGATCCGGGTCCCGCGGGCAGTACCACATCCATAACCTCCTGGCGATCCCGCACGCCGACCTGGTGGCCATCTGCGACCCCTACGCTCCCAACCGGGAGGCGGCGCTGGCGCTGTATCCCACCGCCAAAGGATATGAAGATTACCGGCAGATGCTGGAGAAAGAACAGCTGGACGGCGTGATCATCGCCACCCCGCTGCACCTGCATGCCAGCATCACCCTCGACGCCCTTGCCGCCGGGAAGCATGTCTTCTGCGAGAAGGCGATGACCCGCACGATGGATGAATGCAAGGCCGTCTACGAAGCATACAAGCAGTCCGACCGTGCCCTGTACTTCTGCATGCAGCGTATGTACGACGAAAAATACGTGAAGGCGATGGCCATGATCCACGAAGGGCTTATCGGCGATGTCGTCGGGATGCGCTGCCACTGGTTCCGCAACGCCGACTGGCGCCGGCCGGTTCCCTCGCCCGACCTGGAGCGCTGGATCAACTGGCGCCTCTACAAGGAGTACTCCGGCGGCCTGATGACCGAATTGGCCTCGCACCAGCTGGAAGTCTGCAACTGGGCCATCGGGAAGGTGCCTTCCCGCATCGCCGGCATGGGCGACATCGTCTTCTGGAAGGACGGCCGCGAAGTCTATGACAGCGTCAACGTCATCTACCAGTATGCGGACGGACGGAAGATCAACTTCGAGTCGCTGATTTCCAACAAGTACAACGGCATGGACGAGCAGATCCTCGGCAGCAAGGGCACGATGGACCTTTCGCGCGGCGTCTACTACCTGGAGGAAGACGACCAGATCCCCGGTATCCGCCAGCTCCTCGACCAGGTGAAGACGGGCGTCTTCGCATCCATCCCCACCGCAGGGCCCTCCTGGCGGCCCGAGCTGCAGTCGGCCTACGTGCCGCACGCCGTCATGAAAGGCAGTACGAGCGTCAACAGCGGACAGAGCATGGTCTCGTCCGACCACGACGGCTCCGACGCCATCCTGTCGGCCTTCTGCCAGTCCTGCCTGACCGGCGAGAAAGCGCACGACGTCGTCGAAGAAGCCTACTATTCCACGTTGCTGTGCCTGCTGGGCAACCAGGCGATGGAAGAAGGGACGGTCCTCGACTTTCCTGAAGCTTACAAGATTCCTTACCTCACGTTCTGATTCCGGCTATGAAAGACATCGTCATCACGGGAAAACACCTCCGCCGCGAGCTGTTCGTCCTCCTGGGCTGTTTCGCCGCCGCCTGCCTCATCAACCTCGGGGCCATCATCGCATACGGCCGCCCGGCGAAAGAACTCGTCACCATGATCGGTTACGTGGTTTTCGTCACGCTGGGGCTTTATCTGCTGCTCTGGCTGGTCCGGCTGGCGGTTGCGGGCATCTGTGCCCTGGTCACCGCCCTTCGGAAAGGAAAGCGGCCTGCATGAGGCCGATGCGCCTGTAGCCGTCTTCATTCATGTGCAGCCTGTCCTTGAGATAGTACAGGTCCGCATTGTATTCGTTCATCCCCTGCAGGCTGAACTGGTCGAGCACAGGAATGCCGAAACGGGCACAACAGGCTTTCTGCGCCTCGATGTATTCGGCAAAGGTTTTCCCCGTCTTGTTGGGCGCCTCGGAGAAGGGATTGAACCCGGCCTCGGCACGGAAGAACCGCAGGGAGGTAAAGAAGTAGATTTCCGCGCGAGGATTCTTCTCCAGCAGTTTCCGGATGCAGTAATTGATGCCGCCGCACTGCGTCGTGCGGGCCGCCTCGTCGAACCCGTCGTCCGCCGTGAAGTCCTTCCACGTGCCGCACGGGCGGTTGTTGTTGTAATCGTTTGTCGACGCCCAGAGCACATAGATATCGTACACACCCGCCGTATCCACCTGTTTCTGGATCGAATATCCCTGGTCGATGGCAAAGCCCGCACCGCCCACGCCGTAGGTCGTCACCTCGGCGTCCAGCAGATCGGCCCATAACCGTTTTGCGGCATCGGATTCCTTGTTCACGGACAGCGAACCGCCAAAGACGGCGATGGTCTTCCCGAAATTCCGGCATCCCCTGAAGGGGCTCTTCTTCACGGCCTTCCGGTCAGGGACGAGATGATGCTCCGACGGACGCGGCTGCGCGGCGACGCCCCAGTCCAGAAGCGAGAGGGCCGCAAGGACGAGGAGCCATTCCAGAGGCGTTTTCATCGCGGGGTGGACGGTTTACTGTTTGGCCAGCCACGCGTCGAACCATGCGCAGCGCTTCTCGAAGAAATCGAAGACATACTCCACTTCCGCCTCCCAGCTGCCCAGGTGGATGAGGCCGACGCTGATGTACTGGTCCAGGATGGGCCAGCGCTTGAAATTCGTCCGCTGCGCCACCTCGATCTGCGTGCAGTAGTCACGCATGGTCTTGAGGATGTCGGGCATCTGCGCCTTCAATTTGGCCCATTCGTCCTTGACGATGGCGATGAAGTACGGATCGTGCATCATCTGGTAGATATAGAGCTGCGTACGCTTGATGTTCCCTTCGATGACCGGCTTCTGGGGCGGCCGCGCCCAGCCGTTGGTACCGATGCCCGCGAGGCCGAAACTCCACTCGGCATCCCAGACCGGACAGCATTCCAGCTTGCTGCTGTGGTTGCGGAGCATCATGTACATGTTCGTATCGTAGTTGCCGATGATCTCCTGTATCAGGTACCAGCGGGCAAAGGTGTATTCATCCATGTAGGCACGGTAGCCTTTCACGGGGTCCTTGTAGTCGGCGCCGTAGATGGCGGACTCGAGGCGGTTCATGAAATCGAGGATGAAACGATACTTCTCATCGCCGTCCATCATGCCCTCCTCGCTCGCGACCTTGGGGTGCTTGAACGTGAAATTATGGTTGTGGTTCGTCCGGATCCAGAGGGGCTCGTTGCTCCAATAGTTGTCCAGCTCCAGGATGTAACCTTCCTGCGAATCGACCGGGACCCGGTTCTTCGCTCCCTCCACCTGCTCGGTCAGCAAGTAGACACCCAGATTGTCGCCGTCCAGGATCACCTCCACGAAATGATGGCGGATGGTATAGGGCAGGCCGATGTATTCGGACAGGGTATGCATGAACGTCTCGCGGATCAGCGACTTGTCGCAATAGTGCGACAGGAGCACCCAGTCACGGTTGGCCGGGAATCCGCAGAGGCTTTGCTTTTCGTCGAACTTGATCTTGTAAGGCTTCTTCGCATAGCTCCAGGTCGCGTTGCCGCGGCCATGGATCGTCCCCTTGCCCGAAACCTCGGGGAACTGGCCGGAGGCGTCGATCACCCGGATGTCGCAGCCGATCGACTGCGTCTTGTCCGCAGGGACGCCGGCGGCGTGCTCCGTCTTGATGCTGACCACGGGGATGCCGTCGGAGTTGATATACGTCGGCTTGACGACCGTAATATCGTCCGGACTGCAGGAAACGGCCAGGAAACACGCGACGGCAGTCATGACCGCCAGTATGGAATAGATCGTCTTCTTCATAAGACTGCAAATATACGATTATTCATTAGACTATTCATTAGACACGGGACGGGCGAAAAAGGAAAAATGCACCCGCCCGTATTTTTTCTCCTTCACGAAAAAAGGATGGGCGGTGAAGGAATGCTCATCCCCGTGTTCCAGGATGAAATAGTTGCCCTCGACGAGGATCGGGCGCTCGAACACCTTGTCCGGCAGCGTTTCAAGCCCCTCCAGGGCATAAGGGGGATCCGCGAAGACAAGGTCGAACCGCTCCCGGCAGATGGGCAGGAAATCGAAGACGTTGTCACGCACCATCACGACGTTGCCGAGACCGAGGCGACGCGCCTCCGTCTTGATGAAGGAAGCGTTTTCACGCGCCATTTCGACACTCCATACGCGGGCGGCGCCGCGAGAGGCGAACTCGAACGCCACGGCCCCCGTCCCGCCGAAGAGGTCGAGCACCTTCAGGTCTTCGAATTCATATTCGTTCCCCAGGACGTTGAAGAGGCCCTCGCGGGCGAAATCCGTCGTCGGCCGGGCCTTGTAGCCGGCCGGCGGGTTGATCTGCTTGCCCTTCAGGGTGCCTCCGATGATTCTCATAACTGCTCGACAGACTTGAAATAACGGTACAGCGACAACTCTTCCTCCTCGGAAAGCGGCGTGCGGAAATAAATGGACGACACCTCCGGATTCAGCTGTAGTTTCTTCAGGGAGAGGAAGAGGAAATACTCGGCCGTCGTGAAGTCCGGTGCACGGAACACATTGGCAAGCAAGAGGTTCCGTCCCTGCCCGAGCACCAGATGCAGGTATCCGTCGGCATAGGAGGCAAGGATACGGTTATACTCCGGAATCCGGTCCAGCTCCGTCAGCAGGAAATACATTTCCGGCAGCACCGAAGCCGCATGCCCCTCCGGCCCCGGCACCATCCGGGCGACAGTCGCGGACAGGGTTTCGCCCAACGAAAGGGAATAGACAAGACGGGCGGCGAAGGCGGGAACAGCCAGCGAGGCGACCGTGTCGGAAGGGTCGAGGCGGACCACATCCTCCAGGGCGGCGCGACCGGCGGCCGGGTCGAAGAAGACCTCGGGGACGAGGGTCACCTTCGGCGTCAGCAGCGACACGGACACTTCGTCATACCGCTGCTGGAGCTCCGGGCAGGTGAACACCTTGTCCGCAGCCAGCCACGGCGACCGCGATGTCACCGCATCCCCCTGCCGTATCTGAAAAGAATATCCACTCAAGCAGACTTGAATGGATATTCCTGTCTTTGTATTCTGTTCCATCAAAAGGAGACGGAAGGCTACTCCCAGTTACCGGCGTTGTTGTTCGGAGCGGTAATGCTGCCGACCTGAAGGCCTTCGTAGCGGTTCTGGTCCTTGCGCTCGGCGACCATGTTCACGACGAGCTGATGGTTCAGGCCCTTGAACAGCGCCTTGAACGGCATCTTCGCCTCGAAGAGCGGCACGTCCACGCCGGAGACCTTCTTCACGATGGCGTCCATCTCGACCGGCTCGCCTTCGGAGAAGGGAATCGTACCGAGCGCGTCGATGTTGAAGTCCGTACGGTGATTGAAGAGGGTGTCCTTCACGTTGATCTTGTTCTGGACGGAGAAGACGAGGTTCCTGTCGCCCGCCTGGTACATCCGGAACAGGTCCGCGTCCTTGATTCCCTTGTTCGCCTTCTTGACGGCTTCGGTATGGGCGACGGCCAGGGAGTCGTCACGGGAACCGACCTGCATCAGGACCGTCATCTGGCCCTTGTCGTAGAACTGCTTCAGGGAGTCGAACGAGGCCGTGAAATGGTTGTTGACGCTCTTGAAAGCGACCTGGAGGTCACGGATGTCCTTGAGCTGCTGGATAGCGACTTTCTGCCGCGCGCCGGCGTCCTTGTTGAACCGGACCGGTTCCATCACGCTTTCATAGATGGCATACACGAGCCCGCAGATCGCCAGGGCAAGCAGGATGCTGAGGATTGTTTTCAGTGTCTTGTTCATTATAACTGTTTTTTAGTTTCCGGCAATTCCTGACAAAGTTAGAAAATTGATTTATGAAATGCAATATAATATTTGTAATTTTGTGGTCAGTTAAACGAGAAATGGGAGAAAACAGCATCCGGACATTGGACGGCCTCATCGAGGCGGCCGAACGCATTACGATCGCCGTGCACACGCATCCCGACGGGGATGCGGCGGGCAGCGGCGCCGCCCTGCTGAGTTACCTGCGGGAACGGCGCGGCAAGGACGCGGTGCTCCTGCTGCCCGATCCGCTGCCCGATTCGCTCACGTTCGTCCTGCCCCGGGACGGGGTCATGGTCTACGAAGAAGCGCCGGAGACCGCCTGCGGGCGCATCGCCGCCAGCGACCTGCTCTTCGGCATGGATTTCAACGCGTTCGACCGGACGGGCGGCGCGGAAATCCCCCTGCGGGAGAGCCGGGCGGAGAAGGTGCTGTTCGACCACCATCTCTCCCCCGACCGGGCGGCGTTCGACCTGGTCTTCTCGCGGACGGAAGTCTCTTCCGCCTGCGAGATTCTCTTCGACACGCTGCTCGCCCTGCCGGACATCGCCGGCGACGCCGGGAAGCTGCCCGCCGCCTGCACCTATGCCCTGATGACCGGCATGACGACCGACACCAACAATTTCGCGAACTCGGTCTTTCCGGGGACGCTGCGCATGGCGTCCGCCCTGCTGGCCGCCGGCACCGACCGCGACGACATCCTCGCCCGTCTCTACAACCGGTACCGCGAGAACCGTTTCCGGCTGATGGGCTACCTGCTCTCGGAGGTCCTGCGGATCACGCCGGAAGGCGTCGCATACATGATCCTCCGCAAGGAAGACCAGCTGCGTTTCAACATGCGCCAGGGAGAGACGGAAGGCTTCGTCAATCTGCCGCTGGGCATCGACCGCGTCCGCATGAGCCTGTTCCTCACCGAGCAGGAGGACCATTTCCGGGTGTCGGTCCGCTCCAAGAAAGGCACGTCGGCGAACCGGATGGCGGCCTCCCGCTTCCACGGAGGCGGACACGAGTTGGCCGCCGGCGGGAAGTTGTATTTTCCTGCCGACATTCCCGGTCCGGACGACGCTCAGGCATACATCTTGAAAGGAATAGAAGGATTTTTCGAAGGATGAAGAACGTCCGCTACATCGCGGCGGCCTGCGCCGCCCTTCTCATCGCCGGCACCTCCTGCAGCAAGAAGGCGCTGGATACCGTCTATTCTTCGCAGGAGAAGAACATCGCTTCCCTCGTCAGTACGCTCTCCGGGTCGGACAGCACGGCGAAGGTGGAGCAGCTGGACGGGGTGACGCGGATCACGGTCGTCCAGGGAGAGGGCACCGCGCTGGAGGGCAAGGGGAAAGCCACCGTCCTCTACGCAGGGCACTACATCAACAGCTCGTCCCTGAACGTCTCCAACCTGTTCTTCACGAACAATGCATCCTACGCGGACCGGCTCAAGTGGTCGGTCACGGATACGACCGTCTTCCAGCCGCTGACCGTCGACCTGCAGCAGGGCGACCTCCTGGAAGGGCTCCGCAAGGGCCTGCCCGGCGTCCGCGCCGGCGACGAATGCTACCTCCTCTTCACCGGACGCTACGGCTTCGGGAAGGGCCGGATGGGGACGGTCCCCGTCCACGCCGCACTGGCTTATCACCTGTGGGTCCAGTCGGTCGACAACACCCAGTAAAAGAACGGAATGAACATGAATATAACGAAACATACCTTCTCCCTCGCCGCCGGCGTCCTCGCCCTGGCGGCCGGTTTGGCGGCCGGATGCGCCAAAGAGGGGAAAACGGCCACGAACGAAGACGCGAAGCGTTTCATGGACGCATGGATCAGCGTACACCATCCCGAGGTCCGGCCGACCGGGCTGGGGATCTATGTGATTGATGACCAACCCGGTGAGGGCAGCGCCCTGGGCGACGAGGAATACGTCTTCATCGAGCGGACGGTGACTGACCTGGACGGGGCCGTCACGGCGACGACGTCGGAGACGATGGCGGTACAGGTCGGATCCTTTGACGCGGCCAACTACTACGGACCGATCGTGCTCCGCCGGGACAAGGCCTACACCGAAACGGGATATCTGGAGATGCTCCGCGGCATGCGGGTCGGAGGCACCCGGACCGCCGTCATCCCCGGCTGGCTGAACGTGACGGCGGACTACGGCACCGCCGGCGAGTATATCGACAACGAGAGCGGCGACGACGTGATCTGCACCCTCCGGCTCGTGGACAAGTACGACGATATCTATGCCTGGGAGGCTGACACGCTGGAGCGCTTCGTCGCCCGCTGGATGGACGGCGTCGACTCGACCTCGTTCGGCTATTATTACAAAGTACTGGTTCCTTCCGAATCCACGAAGGACATCCCGAACGATTCGACATTCTACATCAACTATACGGGCCGCCTGCTCAACGGGAAAGTCTTCGACACGACCATCGCCGACACGGCCAAACGGCACGGCATCTACGTTCCCTCCAAGTCGTACAAGCCGGTCCGCATCACGAAGAATGAAAACTTCACCGCCATCACGATGGAGTCCAACAGCACGGCGACGACCGGTTCCGGATCGACGCTGGTCAACGGTTTCTCCTACACGCTCTCGAAGATGAGGCGGTTCGAGAAAGGCATCTGCGCCTTCTCTTCCCTCGACGCGTACGGCTACGCAGGCAGCGGCAGCGGCATTCCGCGCCATGCGCCGGTCTGCTTTGAAATCGAACTCGTCGACACGCCGTAACCGCCGGAAATGTCCTCATCACAGAACGTTCCTACCGAGCTGGGCACCCGCAGCGTCGGGCAGCTCCTCCGGATGTACGCCATCCCCGCCATCATCGCGATGACGGCGTCCTCGCTGTACAACATGGTGGACAGCATCTTCATCGGCCACATCCCGGAAACGGGATCGCTGGCCATCTCGGGGCTGGCCGTCACCTTCCCGCTGATGAACCTCTCGACGGCGCTCGGCACGCTGGTAGGCGTGGGTGCCTCGACGATGGCGTCGGTGCTGCTGGGGCAGAAGAACTACAAGGCAGCCAACAAGGTGCTCGCCAACGATGTCACGCTCAACTGCATCACCGGCCTGCTCTTCATGGTTGTGTGCCTGCTCTTCCTCAAGCCCATCCTCTTCTTTTTCGGAGCGAGCGAGAACACCGTCGGCTTCGCGGCCGACTACATGCGGATCATCCTCTACGGAAACATCATCACGCACCTGTACTTCGGGCTCAACAGCCTTATCCGGTCTTCGGGAAACCCGAGACTGGCCATGCGGCTGACGCTTTTCACCGTCATCTTCAACGCCGTGCTCGACCCCGTGCTGATCTTCGGCCTGCACATGGGCATCCGCGGTGCAGCCGTCGCGACGGTCGTCTCCCAGGCGATCGCGTGCGCCTGCACGATGTACTACTTCACGCGGAAGGACAACTTCCTGCACCTGCCCCGGCGCATCTTCGAGCTGGACTGGCGCATCGCCAAGGACTCCCTCGCCATCGGCATGGGACCGTTCCTGATGAATTCCGCCTCCTGCATCGTCACGATGTTCATCAACCAGCAGCTGCTCAAGCACGGCGGCGACCTGGCGATCGGGGCCTACGGCATCGTCAACCGGATCAATTTCCTGTTCATCATGGTCATCATGGGCTTCAACCAGGGGATGCAGCCCATCGCCGGCTACAACTACGGCGCACGCATGTATTCCCGGGTGCGCGAAGTCTTCCTGCGGACGGCCGCATGGGCGACGCTCGTCTCCCTCGTCTGGTTCCTTGCGTCGGAATGCTTCCCCGGCACGCTGGTCTCGGCCTTCACGGGCGACCCGCAGCTCAAGCAGCTTTCCGTCCGCGGCCTGCGGCTGATGAACTTCGTCGTCCTGATCGTCGGATTCCAGATGGTGGCCACGAACTTCTTCCAGAGCCTGGGCATGGTCGCGAAGTCGATCTTCCTGTCCCTGACCCGCCAGCTCCTGTACCTGGTACCGCTGATCTACCTCCTTCCCCATTTCAAGGGCGTAGACGGCGTCTTTCTGGCGTTTCCGCTTTCGGATACCGCCGCATTCCTGACCACGCTGGTCATGATCATCCTCCTGATGCGCAAGTTCGCCCGGCTCCAGGACGGAGACGAGCCGGATACGCTGGGGAGCCAACTCTGAACAACCATGGAACCCATCCCGCAGATCATCAACATCGGAAGGCAGTTCGGCAGCGGCGGCAAAAGCGTCGCCCTGGAGATCGGCCGCCTCCTGGATATCCCCGTCTATGACAACGAACTGATCACCAAGGCCGCGGAAGGCAGCGGCTTCAGCGCAGAGCTCTTCCGGAAGACCGACGAGAAGCGGGGCTTCCTCGGCCTGCTGCACAGCTTCGGAAGCGGCCGGTTCGGTACCCCGATGAATTATGTCGGGAACGACGAGCTCTTCCGGATCCAGGGAAGGACCATCATGGAACTGGCCGACAAGGGGCCTGCCATCTTCGTAGGTCGCTGTTCCAACTACATCCTCCGCGACCGGAAGTGCCTGGACGTCTTCATTTCCGCGCCCCTGGAGGACCGGGTGCGCCGTGTGATGGAGCGCTCTTCCCTGACGGCGGAAGAGGCGGAAGCCCTGATCGGGAAGAGCGACCGGGGACGCAGCGCCTACTACAATTTCTACACGTTCGGCAACTGGGGCGCGGCCTCCGACTATGACCTCTGTGTCGATTCCTCCCTGCTCGGCGTCGAGGGAACGGCCGCATTCATCATCGACTTCGGTCGCAAAACGGGGCGCCTCCTATGATGAACGCCAGACCCACATACCGTTTCCTGGCCGCCTGTACGGCCTCCCTGGTCCTTCTCGTCCTGCTGGCTACCGTTGTGCGGGCCTACCGCCACAGACAGGAACCGGCGGAGCCCCGGATTCCCGTCCGGCTCAACGAAACGCTGACGAACGCGACGTCCGATTCCCTGATGCCCCCCGGCTTCGACGCGAAGGTCCGTGAATACATGCGCTACTGGGCCCTGCGCGGCGTGTCGCTTTCCGTGATGCGCAACGACTCGCTGCTGATCGCCAAAGGGTACGGAAAGGCCGATGAAGGCGTGCAGATGCAGCCCGGACACATCCTCCGGATCGCCTCCGTGTCCAAACTGGTGACGGCGGTCGGCATCATGCTGCTCCAGGAGGAAGGGAAACTGTCGCTGGACGACCGCGTCTTCGGCGAGGACGGGCTCCTGAACGACTCTACCTTCAACGCCGCCATCGCCGACAGCAACTACTACAAGATCACCGTCGAACAGCTGCTCCGCCATAAGGGCGGTTTCACCCGCAGGGGCGGCGACCCGATGTTTTCCACCCGCTGGATCATGATGCAGAACCGGCTCAAGACCGTTCCGACGGCCGAGCAGCTGGTCCGCATCCAGCTCGCCCAGCCCGTCGCCTTCGAGCCCGGGACCTGGCAGGACTACTCCAATTTCGGTTACCTGCTGCTCTCGATGATCATCGAGCGGCTGGAAGGCGTCCCGTACGAAGAATTCATCCGCACCCGTGTGCTGGAGCCCTGCGGCTGCGTGGGCTTCCGGACTGCCGGCAACTACTACAAGGACAAGCATCCCGACGAGGTGCGCTACTATGTCCAGAAGGACGACCAGCCCGTCAACGAGTTCAACAACAGCGGGCGCATGGTGCCGCGCTGCTACGGCGGGAACAACATCGAAGGCCTGTCCGGCGCCGGATTCTGGGTCGCATCCACCCCGGAACTGGCCCTGCTGGTCGCCTCGATCGACGGGCGGCCCGAAGTCCCTGACCTGCTGAGCCCTGAAAGTGTCGCGGCCATGACGGAGTACTTCGACCCGGACACCTATTCCCTGGGCTGGAACGACACTAAGCCCACCGGAGAATGGACGCGCACCGGCACCTTTGCAGGTACCAGTGCGCTCGTCAAATATTATCCCGACGGGGAATGCTGGATCTTCGTCACGAATACCAGCACCTACAAGGGGCCGGGGCTCGCCCATTTCACCGCTGAACTTTTCGACACCCTCAGGGCCGAATACGCGGATGCCCTCCCCCGCAGGAACCTGTTCTACGATTAGTCTTCCAGCATCGCGGCGCGGAAGGCCTCGATCTTTTCGGCCGGAATCCCGACATACTCGGTCAGGTAGTTCTCGAACTTGTCGCGCAGTGTCTCACCGTCGCGCTTGAGCAGATACTGGATCATCGGCTTGTAGGCATACACGTTGTTGCGGTTCCGGCGGCCGTAGGTCGAGAAGGACGTCAGCTCATACTCCTTGACAAGCGACTCCTCGGAAAGGCCCAGGACGCCTTCCAGCAGGAAGCAGGTCGTACCGGTACGGTCAGCGCCGGCGGCGCAATGCACATACACGGGCTCATCCGCGATCACATGGTCCATCATGAAGGAAAGCATGTTGTTCCACTGGGTCGTATCGGCCTCCCAGAGCGCATAGAGATTCACCGGCATGTGGGTATATTCCACGCCCTCGCCCAAGGGGGTGTAGACGAGGTCGTCGGACGGATCGTCCGGCGTGCCGTTGTCCAGCTCGCTGTCCCAGCGCAGGTCGACATCGGCCTTGATGCCGAGCTGGCGCTTGAGCACGTCGAGGTCGGACTCGGTCGGGAGAGGCTGGCGGTTCATCTGGCCGCCGCGGAAGATCTTCCCATACTTGAGGGTCTTGCCGTCGGCCGTCTTCCAGCCGCCCAGGTCACGGACATTGTGCAGCGCGTCCGTGCGGATCATCCGCAGCGGACCTTCGGCCACCAGCGTGCCCTTCACAAGCACCTTCTCCTTCTGTTTCGCATCCTGGCCGGACACTTTGTACCAGTATTTGCGGCCGGGCACCAGGTTGTAAACGAGCGCGGAGTCGGCCCCGGCGTCGACAGGGATGACGGACAGGACATCCGCCATCTTGGCGTCGCAGGCCACGGTCAGCGCCGTGTTCGTCAGCGGCTTGTTCTCCCAGCGGACCACCAGCGGAGCAGGCTGGTCTTTACGGAAACCGGTCTTCAAGGTATCGAACCGGGCGATCTGCGTATCCTCGTAATCACCATCCGGATAGGAGACCGTCTCGAGGTATTCGCGGGCGACCGCGTTCTCGGTGCAGCCGGTCACGTCCACGGTCTTCACGCAAGAAGCAAACGTCACGGCGGTGCAGGCCGCCATGGCATAAAGGAAGTATTTCTTCATCATGATGATCACTTGTTGACAAACATGACGGCCTCCGCAATGGAGTTGAGTTTCGTATCCACGCTGTCGGCACGGCTGGCCAACACGCAAGGTGCACTCGTTCCCACGAGCATGCCGGCCTGGCGGACGCCCACGGCCAGTTTGGAGTTGGTCTTCCAGAAAACGTTCGCGGACTCGATGTTCGGGAACAGGAGGCAGTCGGCGTCGCCGGCGACGGGACTGACGAGTTTCTTGATCTGGACGGATTCCGGATCGACCGCCACGTCCAGCGCAAGCGGTCCGTCACCGATGCAGCCCTTGATCTGGCCCCGGTCGCACATCTTGGCCAGCATGGCGCCTTCCACGCAGGCAGGCATGCTGTCAAGCATCTGCTCGGAGGCGGCGATAAAGGCGATCTTCGGCTTCGCAATGCCGAAAGAATGGGCGACGGAAGTGACGAAGCCGGCCAGTTTTACTTTCTGGCGGAAATCCGGTGCGGGAATGACCGCCATGTCCGTCAGGAAGATGAGTTTGTGGTAGTTGGGGTTCTCGATCACACCCACGTGGCTCAGCAGGCCCTTCGGAGGAAGGAGACCCGTCTCCTTGTTCAGGATCGCGCGCAGGAACTTGTCCGTGGAGCAGAGGCCCTTCATCAGGACATCGCCCTGGCCGTCGTGCACGAGCTGCACGGCCTTGGCAACCGCCTTCAGTTCCACCGGTTCATTCACGATCTCGAACATACCCGTGTCGATTCCGAGTTGCTGGCAGGTCTTGGAGATCAGGGCCTCGTCACCGACGAGCGTCACCTTCACGAATCCCAGCTGCGTCGCCTTGGCGCAAGCCTCGATCGTGTGTTCGTCGACCGCCCAGGCCGCGACCATTTTCTTGCAGACTCCTTTTTCCTTGAGTTCTGCAAATACATCAGCGAATTTTGTAATCATCGTTTTGTGTTATTAAGATTGTTTTTCCGAATTACTTCTTCAGTCCCTGCGCGATGTGCATCGTGTCGCGGGCGATGACGAGTTCCTCGTCCGTCGTCACGAGGGCGACTTTCACCTTCGAGTCCGGGGTGGAGATCACCGTGTCGACACCCCAGGCCGTGTTCGCTTCGGCGTCGATCTTGACACCCAGGTAGTTCAGGCGCGAGCAGACGCCGCTGCGGAGCCAGTCGTTGTGCTCACCGATGCCGCCGGTGAAGAAGATCGCATCCACGCCGTCCATCGCCGCGGTGTACGCGCCGACGTACTTGGTGATCTGGTAGACGAGCATGTCCAGGATGAGCTGCGCGCGTTCGTCGCCCGCGAGGGCCATCTCCCGCATCTCGCGCATGTCGGACGTCTTGCCGGAAAGGCCCAGCAGACCGCTCTTCTTGTTGACGATCTCGTACATCTGGTCGGCCGTCAGATTCTCCTTCTTCATGATGTGCAGGATGGCGTTGGCATCGATGTCGCCGCAGCGCGTTCCCATCAGGAGGCCTTCCAGCGGGGTGAGACCCATGGACGTATCGATGGACTTGCCGTTCTGGACCGCCGTGATGGAACTGCCGTTGCCGATGTGGCAGGTAATGATCTTCGACGCGTTCAGGTCGATGCCCACCATGCCGGCGCCCTTCCGGGCGACGAACTGATGGCTGGTGCCGTGCGCGCCATAGCGGCGGATGTGGTATTTCTCGTAGCAGGAATAAGGCAGGCCGTACATGAAGGCATAGGCCGGCATCGTCTGGTGGAACGCCGTGTCGAACGTCACGACCTGCGGGACATCGGGCAGCACCTCCTGGCAGGCGCGGATACCGAGCAGGTGCGCAGGATTGTGCAGCGGAGCGAAGTCGCAGCAAATATCGATCTTGCGGATGACCTCCTCGTCGACGAGGGCACTTCCGGAGAAGAAGTCCGCTCCCTGGACGATCCGGTGGCCGACCGCTTCGATGTCGGAGAAGGAGTGGAGGACACCGCAGTCCTTGTCGACGAGCGCGTCCAGGACGATCTGCATGCCGACCTTGTGGTCAGCGATCGGAAGGTCGCGCACCACTTTTTCCTTTCCGGCGGGTTTGTGTTGAAGCTGTCCGGTCTCGAGACCGATTTTTTCGACGATTCCCTTCGCTTTCAGGTCGAATACGTCGTCGCTCTGCATGTCCAGAAGCTGGTATTTGATGGAAGAGCTTCCGCAATTGATAACAAGAATGATCATTCCGATAGTGTGTTAAATGTATAATTCTTGCAAAGATAGCAAAAATATGGTTATCTTTACGCAAATTGCGGGACGACGAGATGGAAGTGGAGAGAGAAATGGCGGGGATCGGAATCCCTTTCGCGGCCGGCGTCGCAGCCGGTCCGGCGCTGCTGTCCGGCGGCAGCGTTCCCCTGTTCCTGCCGGCCCTCCTGCAACCGTTCCTGCTCCTTGCGACGGCCGCCGTCGCCTGCCTTCCGCGCCGCAAGCTGTCCGGCCGGGGCTACCGCCTCATCCTGGGCCTCCTCTTCTTCGCAGCCGGCCTCTTCTGCTGGCTCAATGCCTTGCAGCCCGCCCTGGCGTTCACGCCGGCGCCCGGTCCGCTGACGACCGCCGCCCTGCGCACCGCTGCACGGCTGCAGGCGGAGATCGATGCCATCCCCTATCCCGGAACAGCGACCGGGCCGCTCCTGCGTGCGGTCCTTACGGGAGACCGGTCTGCGCTCGCCCCCGCGACGGTCGCCGTCTTCCGCCGGAGCGGGGCCTCGCACATCCTCGCCCTTTCGGGACTCCACCTGGGCATCCTGTACCTGCTCCTGACACGCGCCACGGCGCCGCTGGGCAACAGCATCCCGGCCCGGCGCACACGCAGCGTCCTGACCGTCTGCGCCGCCGGTTTCTACACGCTCGCGACCGGGGCTTCGGCCTCCACCCAGCGGGCTTTCACCTTCATCCTCCTGGGAGAGACCGCCCGGAACCTCGGCCGTGAACGCGGCCCTGCCGCCGTGCTGATGGCAAGCCTTACCCTGCAGCTGGCCATGCATCCCGGCCAGCTGGCGACTCCGGGGTTCCAGCTGTCTTACCTGGCGATGACGGGCATCACCCTGCTGTATCCGCCCCTGGCGGGGCTCTACCCGGCCGCGGCGCATCCGGTAGCCGCACGGTTCGACCCCGTCCGGCGGATCTGGGAGGCGGCAGCCCTGACGCTTGCCTGCCAGGTCTTCACCGCTCCGGTGGCCTGGCTGCATTTCCATACGTTCCCGAAATATTTCCTGCTGACCAACCTGCTGGCCCTCCCGCTGACCGGCATCCTGATGACCGTATCCGTCGTCACGGTGCTCCTGTCCGTCGCCGGCTGCTGTCCGGAGCTGCTGGTCCGGGCGAACGACTTCCTCGCCTCCACGCTGCTGTTCTGCCTGGAGACGATTGCGGAGATGGGATGAGGATCCTTTGTCAGTGCAGCACCGCGCGGATGCGTTTGAGGGCACCGCGCAGGAGGCTGTCCACGTACGAGAGCACCCGGCGCCAGAGGGGCGTTTCGGGATCCTGCCAGAGCGGAACGAGCGGGTTGTGGTCCATCCGGGCCAGGATGCCGGGAGCGACCATCCGCGGCACACCGGCCATGGCCACCTTCTGTCCGTAACCGAAATCCCAGAAGGTCCGCCGAAGCAAGTCGTCGGGTGAGCGGAAGCGGGAGAAAACACCGGCAGGGACCAGCACGCAAGACATGTCGAAGAAATGGCAGGGGACGGGGATCGTCGGATCCGGCTGGACGAGGCGACCCCGCCGGCTGCGTCCGCCGAAAAGCAGCTGTCCGTCCGGACCGGCGACCGTTCCGACGAGGATCGCCTGGTGGCGGAGGAAAACATCGTTCTCCAGGAAGATGTCGAGGGCGGCCGGCGCCGGCCGCAGGAGCGCGTCCGCGAGCAGGAGAAAGTCACTGCCGGCCTCCAGCGCCTGCTGGCAGGCCGCACGCAGGCTTTCCGGATGGTCCGCGGGAACACGGATGGCCTCGAGGCTGTCCTCTCCGCCGGAGAAGCCCTCCCGCCAGGGGCGAAGGGGATCCTGCCCGACGGCTGCGGGAACCGTTCCCGAAAAGATGACTGTCACCTTCGCCATGGCCGGGTCAATCCAGTTTCAACACGGCCATGAACGCGCTCTGGGGCACCTGGACGGTCCCGATCTGGCGCATCCGTTTCTTGCCTTCCTTCTGCTTTTCCAGCAGCTTGCGCTTGCGGGTGACGTCTCCGCCGTAACACTTCGCCGTCACATCCTTGCGGACCTGCCGGACCGTCTCGCGCGCGATGATCTTGGCGCCGATGGCGGCCTGGATGGCGATGTCGAACTGCTGGCGGGGAATGAGTTCTTTCAGCTTGAGGCAGATCTTGCGGCCGAAGTCGTACGCATGCTCCTCGTGGATCAGGGTCGAAAGGGCGTCGGCCGGATCGCCGTTCAGCAGGATGTCCAGCTTCACCAGGCGCGCCGTCCGGAAATCGATCAGGTGGTAGTCGAAGGATGCGTATCCCTTCGAGATGGACTTGAGCTTGTCGTAGAAGTCGAAGACAATCTCCGACAAGGGCATGTCGTAGGTCAGTTCAACCCGGTCGGCCGTGATGTAGTGCTGGCCGATCAGGACGCCCCGCTTGTCCATGCAGAGTTTCATGATCGGGCCATAGAAATCGGTCTTGGAGATGATCTGGGCACGGATGAAGGGTTCTTCGATATGGTCGATCAGGGTCTGCGCGGGCAGCCCGGAAGGGTTGTGCACGTCGAGGACTTCGCCTTGCGTCGTGTAGACTTTGTAGGAGACGTTGGGGACCGTGGTGATCACGTCCATGTTGAACTCGCGGAAAAGCCGTTCCTGGACGATCTCCAGGTGCAGGAGCCCCAGGAAACCGCAGCGGAAACCGAAGCCCAGCGCGAGCGAAGATTCCGGCTCGTAGACGAATGAGGCATCGTTCAGGCGGAACTTCTCCAGCGTCGCACGCAGTTCCTCGAACTTGTCGGCCTGCACCGGATACATGCCGGCGAAGACCATGGGCTTGACCTCCTCGAATCCGGCGATGGCCTCGGCGCAGGGGGCCGCGGCATGGGTGATCGTATCGCCCACCTTCACCTCGACCGCCTTCTTGATGCCCGAGATGATGTAGCCCACGTCGCCGGCCGCGATCTCGCCGGTCGGGACGAGTTTCATCTTCAGCACGCCCACCTCTTCTGCATCGTAATCCATGCCGGTCGCGACGAACTTCACCTTGTCGCCCGTGCGGAGCGTCCCGTTCATCACCTTGAAGTAGGCGATGATCCCGCGGAAGGGGTTGAACACCGAGTCGAAGACCAGCGCCTGCAGCGGCGCGTCCGGATCGCCCTTCGGAGCCGGAATCCGGTCCACGATGGCATCCAGCAGGGGCGGAATCCCTTCCCCGGTCCGTGCGGAGACCTTGAAAATGTCTTCGGCCGTACAGCCGAGCAGGTCGACGATCTGGTCGGAAACGACCTCCACCTGGGCGGATTCCATGTCGATCTTGTTCAGCACGGGGATGATCTCCAGGCCATGGTCGACGGCCAGGTAGAGGTTGGAGATTGTCTGCGCCTGAATGCCCTGGGTGGCATCTACGACGAGCAAGGCGCCTTCGCAGGAGGCGATGGAACGGGACACCTCATAAGAGAAATCCACGTGCCCGGGGGTGTCGATCAGATTCAGTATATAGGTTTCGCCGCCCCGGCGGTATTCCATCTGGATGGCGTGGCTCTTGATGGTGATGCCCTTCTCGCGCTCCAGGTCCATGTCGTCCAGGACCTGTGCTTCCATGTCACGGGCGGAGAGCGTATCCGTCAACTCAAGCAGGCGGTCGGCCAAGGTGCTCTTGCCGTGATCGATATGCGCGATGATGCAGAAATTGCGTGTGTGCTTCATGAATGCAAAAATAATCAAAAGAAGCCAAAATCCCCAACTTCCTTTTGGCAAAGTAATTGCAGGGGGTCACGGCATTTACGGAAAATGTCTGACAGGGAGATCATTGCACTTTACAAGAGCGGTCAGCAGGAGAAGGCTTTCCGTGTCATCGTCGACACGTACAGCGAAAGGCTCTACTGGCATGTCCGTCATTTCCTGTGTTCGCATGAAGACGCCGACGACCTCCTGCAGGACATCTTCCTGAAGATTTGGAATTCCCTGCCGGGATTCCGCGGCGAGGCCAAACTGTACACCTGGATGTTCCGGATCGCGAGCAACGAAGCGCTCAACTTCCTGGGGAAACAGCGCGTCCGCGCCGCCATCCAGTCGGATGCCCTCCCGCTGGAATCAGCCCGCGAAGTCGGTGCCGACCCCTTCTTCAACGGCGACGAGGCTCAGGGATTCTTGGTCCGCGCCATCTCGGAACTTCCTGAAAAGCAAAGGCTTGTTTTTATCATGCGGTACTTGGAGGAGATGCCGTATGAGGAAATCGCCGAGATCCTGAACACCTCCGTAGGAGCGCTCAAGGCGTCCTACCATTTCGCCGTAAACAAGATCAGAAAAAAATTGAAAAAAAAATAATTCATGAGTTAAACCGAAAGACCAAGACCTTGTCATAAAAACGCGATGAAAAAGGAAAGATTCGACATGCCCTCCCTCGGGAAAGAGGATTTCCGGGTTCCGGAAGGTTACTTCACCTCCCTGAAGGAGCGGCTGAATACCATTCCTGATGCGGCCGGAAGCCCGGTCTGCATCCCTGCCCTGCGGCTGCGCGACCGGCTCCTGCCCTATGTGGCGCTGGCCGCCTGCTTTGCATTCCTCATCGTCATCGGGAATACGGTCCTGCGCCGCACGACCTCACGAAACACCCAGGATACCGACCCGCTGTACGCCGCCATGCTCGCCGACCTGATTCCCGTCACGAATCCCTACGCCGTTTTCTACGAGGCGGAACAAGGAGAGACCCTGTCGGAAGAAGAAATCGTAGATTACCTGATCGTGTCCGGGACGACCCCGGAAATGCTGGTCGCCGCAACGGACGAAGAATAAGAAGAACAAAAAGACGAAACCATGCGCAAGATACAATATCTCATTATCGGCATGCTGATGCTGCTGTCCTTCAGCGCGGGCGCCCAGAACGCGTCCGGGCGGCACAAGGAATGGCAGGAGAAAATGAAGGCGGAGAAAATCGCCTACCTGACGGACGCCGTCGGCCTCACCTCCGCGGAAGCAGAGAAATTCTGGCCCGTCTACAACAAGGCGGAAATGGAGAGATTCCAGGCTTTCCGGAAGATCATGGAAACGTACAAGGCCTTGGACGAAGCCGTCAAGGCCGGCAAGAAAGACAAAGAGATCGAAAAGCTGCTGGACGCCTACCTGTCCAGCCTGTCCGCGGAAAAGGCGATCGACGCCAAGTACGCGAAACAATACCGGGCCATCCTGTCTGAAATCAAGGTGGCCAAATTGTTCCTGGCGGAGGAATCGTTCCGCCGGAACCAGATCCACCGGCTGGGGAAGAGAGGAGGAGGAGAAGCGAAGCCGGAGGATAAACACTGAGTTGCACACAGATTATTATTTATTCATATAGGTTAATTGGTTAGT
Organism: uncultured Bacteroidia bacterium; assembly: GCA_902801205.1. Lineage (GTDB taxonomy): Bacteria > Bacteroidota > Bacteroidia > Bacteroidales > UBA932 > Cryptobacteroides. Next base: position 123,012 of record CADCHE010000006.1, on the reverse strand, counting down.
TTGGTTACATTTTGATAATCTGTTGTGAGGGAGACTTGTTGTGAAACACGTCTCCTTTTTTCTTTTTATACGTTCTGGGAATCCCGCTATTCTTCCACGAAGAGACCGTCCCGCATGAAGAGGGAACGGTCGCACATCCGGGCAAGCTCCGGGTCATGCGTCACGATGACGACCGTCTGTCCGTAGCGCTCCCGCAGGTCGAAGAAGAGCTGGTGGATCTCCGCCTTGGTCTTGGAGTCCAGGTTGCCGGACGGTTCGTCCGCGAACAGGATGGAAGGACGGTTGACCAGGGCGCGGGCGATGGCGACGCGCTGCTGCTCGCCGCCGGAGAGTTCGGAGGGCTTGTGCCCCGTACGGTCCGCAAGGCCCATCTCGGAAAGCAGCCGGACGGCTTCGGCGCGTGCCTCCGCCTCGGGGCGCTGGGCGATCAGGGCGGGGATCATCACGTTTTCCAGCGCATTGAATTCAGGCAGGAGGTGGTGGAACTGGAAGACAAATCCGATCTTGCGGTTGCGGAAGGCAGAAAGCTCCGCGCCGGAGAGGGAGAAGACATCGGTTCCGTCGATCTCCAGGGTACCGGCGTCCGGCGTGGAGAGGGTGCCGAGGATCTGGAGCAAGGTGGACTTGCCCGCCCCGGAGGCGCCCATGATCGATACGACCTCTGCGGGTTCCACCTGCATGTCGATCCCCTTGAGCACTTTGAGCGCTCCGAAACTCTTCTCGATGCGTTTTCCGCTGATGATATGCTCCATAAAGCAAAGATAGTTCATTTTTCGTTAAAATTTGGCAGAACGGGAAAAATGAAATAAATTTGTGTTCATCGGGGTGTGGCGCAGTTGGCTAGCGCATCTGCTTTGGGAGCAGAGGGTCGCAGGTTCGAGTCCTGTTACCCCGACGTCGATAACCCTAAAACAACAACAGTATGAGCACCCTTGTCATTGTGATCATCGCTCTGGTCGTGATCTGTTTCCTGTACATCCTCAAGATCCAGCGCCAACTCGTTGGACTGGATGAAAAGATGAAGAACGCGCTGGGGCAGATCAACACCCAGATCAAGAGCCGCTGGGACGCTGTTACCGCGCTGGTGCAGATGACCAAGCAGTATTCCGCGCACGAGCATGACACCCTCACCGATGTCATCCGGGAGAGAAGGGGGACCGTCACGTCCGCGAGCGACGTGAACGCCCAGAACGAAGCCATCAATTCCGTCCTCGGCCGGCTGATCGCGGTCGCAGAGCAGTATCCCGACCTGAAGGCCAACGACATGTTCAAGAACACGATGGACGGCATCAAGGGATATGAGGAGAACGTCCGTCTCAGCCGCATGGTCTACAACGATGCCGTGACGAAACTCAACGTCCTCATCCGCCAGTGGCCGTCTTCCATCGTCGCTGGCATGCTGCACTTCACGCCGCAGGCCTACATCGAGGAAGAGAAGGGCAAGACCAACATGCCTGACATCGAGAGCATCTTCAACGGAAACTCCGGCAAACCGCAGGCTGAATGAGAAAAATCGTCCTGATGCTGCTGCTCGCGCTTTGCGGCGCGGGCCTTTCAGCACGCAGCACCGTCGACACCGTCCGCATCCAGGTGAACCTGCAGGAGGACGGGGCGGCCATCATTACGGAAGAATGGAACATCGACGTGTCCGACGACATTACCGAATGGTATCTCGTCGCGGACAACCTCGGACAGATGCGCATCAGCGGACTGGGCGTCACCGACGAGACCGGCCGGCTCTTCGAGACCGAGACAGGCGAATGGGACATCCACCGTACACGGGCCGGGAAAGCCGGACGGTGCGGACTCGTCACCAAGAGCGACGGGTATGAAATCTGCTGGGGCGTCGGAAGCAGCGGGCCGCACCGCTACCGCCTGGTCTACCGCCTGTCGGGCCTCGTGAAGGGATACGGGGACATGGACGGCTTCAACCACATGTTCGTCTCGCGCGGGCAGGACTCACCGCCTTCCTACATCGAACTGCGCATCTTCAAGGACGGCACGGACCTGTCCGTGGACAACGCCAAGATCTGGGGCTTCGGCTTCCGGGGCGACATCGCCTTTGAAGACGGCGAGATCGTCGCGCGCACCAGCGAGCCCTTCAGCAGCCGCAGCGGCCTGATCGCCCTGTGCGGCTTCGAGAAAGGGGTCTTCTCCCCTGCCCTGGCCGGCGACGGGTCGTTCGAAGACCTGCGCGCCAAGGCCATGAAGGGCAGCGAATACCGTGACCCGGACGCGGAAGGCCGGCGCATCATGCAGGTGGTCAGCGCCTTCTTTGCCCTGCTGACGTGCCTGGTCGGCTGGGCCGGCATCCGGCGCAGCATCAAGCGGAAGCAGCGCAAGAAGGAACTGCTCGGCGGCAAGATGAAGGATGTGGCCTGGTTCCGCGGCGTTCCCGTGGAAGGAGACCTGCGGAAAGCAGCGGGCGTCAAGACAGTCATCGAGCCCTCCCTCACCGACGGAGAAAACCTGACCGCCGCCTACATCACCCGCCTCTTCTACAAGGGCGCCTTCGCCGTAGAACCGGACATGAAGGGGAAATCCGTCATCAAGGTCAAGGATTTCGCGGCGCCGGAAACAGAAAACGCCGGCAAGGACCTCCGGCAGGAATACGACCTGTACACGTTCTTCCGGGAGGCGGCCGGCGACGACAGCACCCTGCAGACCCGCGAACTCAAACGCTGGATTACCAGGAATGCCAAACGCGTATACGAGTGGCAGGAGCAGAACCTGACGCACGACAATCTCGACTCCCTCGAAGCGAAGGAAGTGCGCGAGGTCTTCGGCCTGCGGAAATTCCTGAAGGACTTCACCCTCATCGAGGACCGCGGCGTCGTGGAAGTGGGGCTGTGGAACAACTACCTCATCTTCGCGTCGCTGTACGGCATCGCCGACCAGGTGAAGAAGGACTTCCAGAAAGTCTGCCCCGAGTATTTCGAGCTCAGCAAGACGGCCGGACAGCTGGCCGACAGCCGCTCCGTCGTCGTGTGGGACATGATCAACACGACGTCCCGGAACATGCACATCACGGCCCAGAACTACGCGAATCGTTCCACCGGATCCGGCCATACATCCTGGCACGGCGGTGGCGGCAGCACCTCCTGGGGCGGAGGCGGTGGATTCTCCGGCGGCGGATTCGGCGGCGGAGGCCGCTGATCCCCTACTTCGTCCGCTTGACGCGGGTCACCTTCCCGTCCTTCCAGCGGATGTCCACGGTCTCTCCGCCACGGGTGCGGAGTCCCTTGACACAACCCTCTTTCTTCCAGGCCTCCGGAAGCGCGGGCAGGACGTCGAACGTCCCGTCCGGACGGGACTGCAGCAACATTTCGGCCACGCCGGCGCTGCCACCGAAGTTCCCGTCGATCTGGAACGGAGAATGCGCATCCAGCAGGTTGGGGTAAGTGCCCCCGCCACGGCGTGCATCGTCGCCGCGGTAGCCGTCAGGGCTCACGTAGCGGAGCAGGCGGCGGTACATCTTGTAAGCCTTTTCGCCGTCACCCAGGCGGGCATAAAGGTTGATCCGCCAGCCACAGCTCCAGCCCGTTGTCTCGAATCCCTTGATTTCCAAGGTCTTCAATGCAGCCTGCGCCAGTGGTCCGTCGGTGATCTGATGGCCGGGATACACCCCGATCAAGTGGCTTTGGTGACGGTGCCGCGGATCGGCGTCCGCCCAGTCGTAGTACCACTCCTGCAGGTTTCCCTTCGCCCCGATATGGTAAGGACGCAGCCGGGCAAGTTTCTCCTCCGCCTCCCGGACGAAGTCCGCGTCCACGCCGAGGGTCTTCGCAGCCGCAACGGCGTCGGTCAGGCATTCACGCACGATGGCAAGGTCCGAAGTGGCGCCATAGAGGGTCATGCCGGAGTAGCCCGTATCCGTCAGGTAGTTGTTCTCCGGCGAAGTACCCGGTGAAGTGATCAGTTCTCCGTCTTTCTCCACAAGCCAGTCCATGCAGAACTCGGCGGCGCCGCGCAGGACTGGATAGTCTTTCTTCAGCCGGTCCAAGTCGCGGCTGTAGAGCCAGTGCTCCCACAAGTGGGTGGACAGCCAGGCACCGCCCATCGTCCAGTTGGCCCAATGCGGGTTCCCCTGCTCCATCCCGACGGGGCAGGACATCGCCCAGATGTCGGAATTGTGGCCGGCACACCAGCCGCGGTCGATGCCATAGTATTTCCGTGCGGAGTGCGCCCCGGTCGCGGACAGGTTGTGGATGAAGTCCAGCAGGACCTCGTGCATCTCGCCCAGTCCGAGCACTTCGGCGGGCCAGTAATTCTCCTCCAGGTTGATGTTGACCGTGTAATTGCTGCTCCACGGAGGTGTCAGGGATTCGTTCCAGAGCCCTTGCAGGTTGGCGGGGACGCCCCGTGTGCGCGAGGAGGAAATCAGCAGGTAGCGGCCGAACTGGAAGTAGAGCGCCTCGAGCGCCGGATTCTCCATTTCCTCGTCGGTGTAGCGCTTGAGCTGCTCGTCCGTCGGAAGAGCCTTCAGCTGCGCAGGCGTCTCGCCCAGGTACAGGGAGACACGGTCGAACAGGGCCCCGTAATCCTTCACGTGCGTACGCAGGAGCGCCTTCCAGTCCTTCGCACAGACCCGGGCGGCATTGGCGTCGGCCAGGGCATGGCAGTCTTTTCCCTCGCGGACCGGATCCTTGTCGAAACCGTTGAAACTCGTGCTGTTGACAATCAGCACCGTCGCCTCGCGGCAGCCGTCGAGCACCAGGGTGTCCCCGTCGTCAGAAACGGTCCCGCCCACGGGGATGACGGAGACAATGGTCCGGAAATGCATGCCGCGCTCCGGATCGTATACGGCCACCTGCCCGTCTTTGGGCACGTGGTTCCCGGGATAGCGGTGGAACGCCGTGTAGCCATCGGCCACGATGGCACCATCCCGGACGGAAAGGTCGGCATGGCCGCCCGGCACCTCATAGGCGATCCGCGCATGCAGCCCCCCCTCCTGCGCCAGATGGATGACGATCACCGAGTCGGGCGCAGAGGCGAAACACGTTTCCCGGAACGCCTTTCCGGCTCGCTCGTACGTGGTCGTTGCCGTCGCGGTGGACAGGTCGAGGGCACGCCGGTAGCCTTCCACGGGCGTCTCGTCCGCATGGCGGATCCGAAGCGTCCCGAGCGGCTGGTAGCTCTCGCTGTAGTGGCCCTGGATCTTCCGCTGCAGGCGGTCGGCCTCCGCATAGTCCTCCCGCTCGAGGGCGGCGCGCACCAGCGGCAGCGTGGCAGCGGCTTCGGAGCCGATTCCGGTCCGGATGTCGATGTGGTCGTCGCCCCGGTCGGGTTCACCGGACCAGAGCGTGATGTCGTTGAGCGTGAATACCTCCTCCGACGTACCGCCATAAAGCATCGCCCCGAGGCGGCCGTTCCCCATGGGAAGGGCTTCCTCGAAATAGACCGCGGGCCGGTCGAAGTGCAGGGTCAAATCCTCGTTCCGCCCGGCCGTACATGATACGACGGCGAAAAGGACCGGGTAAATCCATTTTGTAACCTGGCGCATGACTGAAAAGATATGTAAGGAAAAATCTATCCGACCACCCAGACGAGGATGTGCCCGTCGAAGGTGATGTATTCCAGTTCGAATTCTTCTTCGTAACCGTCCTTGTGGATGAACGTAGCCTCCAGCTCCCCTTCCCCGCGGGGACGGAACCGCTCCACCTCGATCTGCTCCGCGAAATCCACATTGTAGGCGGAGATACGCTTGAAGATGGCTTCCTTGGCGCACCAGTAGATGGCCAGCTGCTCGTTTTTCTTGTCGTCGTCCAGGTCGTCGATCTCGTCTTCCGAAAGGGCCTTCCGCTCCACGGCGGAGAAGTCGCGCGCGAGGCTCTCGATGTCGATGCCCACGTCTTCCGTGTCGTTCAGGATGACAGCCACATATTTGTCGGTGTGCGAGATGCTGATGTTGGTCACCGTATTCTCGAGGTAAGGTTTCCCGTTGTCGTGGTGGCTCAGGTAGACCTTCTCCCCGAACAGCTCGCACAGGAGGGCGCGGACGGCCAGCCGCTGCTTGCGCAGCGATTCGCTCTTGATGAAGGAGATTTCCTCCATTTCGTCCGCAGGGACGGAACCGAGCTTTCGCAGTTCTTCTTCGGTTTCAGTGATCTGCCAGACCCCGACGACGGACCTGGATTCTTCCAACTCTTTCTTAAGATATAGTGCCATAGACCTGTTGTTTCAATTCAGAATGGAATGCAATGAACGATGGAACCGCCCTCCGGACGGATCCGGTTGGCAGCTGGGATGAAACGATAAAAAGGGAACCGCGATAACGGATCGTCCGACCGGGGGTCCGCCGTCGCTTTGCTGTCTGACCTTACAGAACTGGGAGGCTCCATATTATTCCTTACTATTCTGTTCTAAACATCTGCAAATATAAAGATTTTTTGTCTTTTTATGCTATCTTTGCAGAGATTTTTCAAGAAGAATCAAAACACATTAATATTTATTGCAACTATGGCATTTTTGACAAATGAGAAACTGGTCATCGTCGGCGCCGCCGGCATGATCGGCTCGAACATGGCCCAGACGGCCATGATGTTGAAGCTCACCCCGAACCTCTGTCTGTACGATGTCTACGAGCCCGGCCTGAAGGGCGTCGTCGCCGAAATGGCCCACTGCAGCTTCGAAGGCGCGAACATCACCTGGACGACCGACCCGAAGGTCGCTTTCAAGGACGCGAAGTACATCATTTCCTCCGGCGGTGCGCCGCGCAAGGAAGGGATGACCCGCGAAGACCTCCTCAAGGGCAACTGCCAGATCGCCGAGGACTTCGGTAAGAATGTCAAGAAGTACTGCCCCGATGTGAAGCACATCGTCGTCATCTTCAACCCCGCCGACCTCACCGGTCTGGTGGTCCTGCTCCACTCCGGCCTGAAGCCGTCGCAGGTGACGACCCTGGCCGCCCTCGACTCCACCCGTCTGCAGAGCGAGCTCGCCGCCGAATTCGGCGTGCAGCAGAGCAAGGTGACCGGCGCCCGCACTTACGGCGGACACGGTGAGGCGATGGCCGTTTTCGCTTCGAAGGTGAAGATCGACGGGACGCCCCTCTCCAAGATGAAGCTCACCGCAGAGCGCTTCGAGGAAATCAAGCACGCCACCATCCAGGGCGGCTCCAACATCATCAAGCTCCGCGGCCGCAGCTCCTTCCAGAGCCCTGCCTACAACGCCGTGAAAATGATCGAGGCGGCCATGGGCGGCAAGAAGTTCAACTGGCCGGCCGGCACCTATGTCAACGACGAGAAGTTCCAGCACGTGATGATGGCGATGCCGACCGTCATCGACGCCGACGGTGTCCACTACAAGGAGCCGAAGGGCACGGCGAAGGAACTGGCCGACCTGCAGGCTTCTTACGAGCACCTCTGCAAGATGCGCGACGAGATCATCACCCTGGGCATCATCCCGGCCGTCAAGGACTGGAAGAAAGCCAACAAGAATCTCTAGGGAGACACTCTGAACAAAAGGGGCGGGTTGTCCTGGCAAACCCGTGGCCGCCCGTGGCCTCGTGAACGGGAGGGGCCCGCCGCGAAGCGGTGGGAGGGATGGAGCGAAGCGGAAGGTTTGAAGGACAACCCGCCCGCGAACTTGAAACAACATAAAGAAAGAGGATGACCTCTAAGTCATATTGACTTTTTAGTCTCCTTTTTCCATACCGACTTCACGGGCAGGTTGCCGGCGGGGAAGCCTACAGCGAATCGCCGAAGTCCTCGCGGAACTTCTTGGCCAGGTCTTCCTGCCAGTAGCCGATCTCCTTCATGCGGCCGAAGAAGAAGCGGAGCACCTTCGGTTCCTCGACCCACTCCAGACCGCCGATGAGGGAACGGTTGTCATACAGCCACTTCACGCGGTCGGCGCAGTATTTCACCTGGGACAGGGTGAACACGCGGCGCGGCATCGCCAGGCGCTGGAGCTCCAGTTCGGCGTAGCGCTCGGTGCCGTCCGGCTCACGCTGCTCGCTGACGGTCCCGCGCTCCATGCCGCGGATGCCGCTGGCGATGTACAGGGCGGCGCCGACGGCCGCGGCCGGATACTGGTTGTGCGGGATGTCCGGCACGATCTCGGAGCAGTTCAGGTGGGCGCCCAGTCCGCCGGCGGGCTTGATCACCGGCACACCGTACTTATCGAGCTCATCCACCAGATAAGCGATGAACTCCGGTCCCTGGCTGATGTACTCCATGTCGAGGGACTCGAGCAGGCCGACGGCCATCGCTTCCATCGAACGCACCTCCATGCCGCCGTAGGTCAGGAAGCCCTCGTAGAGCGGGACGAATTCCATCATCTCGTCGGTGAAGCGCTTGTCGTGCGCGGTGATGATGCCGCCGCGGGAGAACCCGAGCTTGCGGGCGGAGAAGTAGATGATGTCGAACCGGTCGGCAAGGATATGATAGATCTCCTTGGTGGTCATGTACTTGCAGCGCGGCTCACGGGTCTTCATGAAATAGACGTTGTCCTGCAGCAGGGAGGCGTCGAGGACGCTCCTGATGCCGAACTCGTGGCAGATGTCGGTGACGGCGAGCATGTTCTCCAGCGAGACCGGCTGGCCGCCGATCAGGTTGGTGCCGGCCTCCACGCGGACGAAGGCCACTTTCTCGGGCCCCAGCTCCTTGATGGTCTTGCGCAGGAGCCGGAGGTCGAAATCGCCCTTGAACGGGTCGTCCGTCTGCGGGATCAGGCCCTTCTTGTCCACCAGCTCGATGACTTCGCCGCCCAGGCGCGTAATGTGCGCCTTCGTGGTCGTGAAGTGGAAGTTCATCAGCGTATACATGCCCGGCTTGACATACGCTTCCGCCAGGATGTTCTCAGCCGCACGGCCCTGGTGGGCGGGCAGCACGTTCTCGGTGCCGAACACCTCGTAAACGGCCGCCTTGACGCGGTTGAACGTCTCGCTGCCGGCATAGGAATCATCGGCCACGCTCATCGCGGCCACCTGCCGGTCGGACATGCCGTTGACTCCGGAGTCGGTGATCATGTCCATGTAGATATCCTTGTTCTGCAGGAGGAAGGTGTTGTTGCCGGCCTCCTGGATCTTCTTGAGGCGTTCCTCCACCGGAAGCAGGAACAGTTTCTGTACGACGCGGACCTTGTGCATCTCGAGCGGCACCTGCTCTTCGCGCTGATAAAATCTGACGTTTGACATAAGCGATTTGTATAAAGTTCGTTCCACAAATATAACGATTCTTTCTACGGATTTGCCGGAAATGTACTATTTTTGCAAGAAGCCTTCCGGATCATGAAGAGAAATATGGCATTGATACGAAGAATCGTCGTCGCGGCGCTCGCACTCCTGCTGGCTGCAGGCAGTCTCTCCGCCCAGACGGCACAGGAGAAGAAAGCCCGGGAAGGGAGGCTGATCGATGCGCGGACCGCCATGGACCTGGGCGATTACAGGACGGCCGAGAAGATCCTGACCGAACTGTCCCGCCAGCCTGACAACGACGCGGCCCTCTACTACCTGGCCGTCATCGAACTGGGGACGAAGCGTTTCGCCGCCGCGCAGGAGCATTTTGCCCGTGCGGCCGCGATCGACCCCGGCAACTTCTGGTACCGCGACGCCCTGGCCGTCGCCTATTCCATGGACGGGAAGGACGAGAAGACGGTCGAAACGTACGAGCAGCTGCTGAAGGATTTCCCGGACCGGAACGACCTCTGGTTCAACCTCGTCAACCTGTATCTCAAGCTGAAACGCAACGACAGGGCCCTCGAGGCGATGGACCAGATCGAGACGCTCTACGGCAAGAACGAAGCCGTCACCTCCACCCGCTACGACCTGCTGATGCAGGATTACAAGGCGGACGAGGCGCTGCAGGTTCTCGCCGACTACAATGAATCGAATCCCTCCCCCGTCATCCTCACCCGGATGGGCGACCACGTGATGAGCCAGGCGAAGGACTCGCTGGCGCGTTCCTACTACGAACAGGCGCTCGCCCTGCAGCCCGACTACTCTCCCGCCCTGCTGGGGCTGGCGGAGAGCTGCCGCATCCGGAGGGACTTCCCCGGCTATTTCAGCACGCTGGACACGTTCGTCGGCAACGCCGACATTCCCGCCGGCTACAAGTCGCAATACCTGGGACGGCTGCTCGGCCTGGTCTTCAGCCAGGAGGATGCCGCTTTCCTGCAGACCTTCCGTCCGCAGCTGGATTCCCTGATCGGCACCGCCGTCACCCTGCACCCGGCCGACAGCGCCATCGTGAGCACGGCCGGCGCCTACTACAACTCCACGGGACGGGGCGAGAAAGCCATCGAGGTGTTCGGCCGGAACAAGGACTTGCACCCGGACAGCCCCGGTGCCCGGCTCACCTGGATCCAGACACTCGCCTACAACGGGCGCCTGGACGACGCGGCCGCGCAGTGCGACTCGGCCATCGCCCGCTTCCCCAGGGAATACGCCTTCTACGAACTGAAGAATGCCGTCCTTTACAACCGGCAGGACGAAGACGGGCTCCTGGCCAACTGCCAGGCGATCCTGGACCGCTTCGGCGACGACCGGCAGACGAAGGTGGCGACGCTTTCCACCATCGGGGACATCCTCTACCAGCGGGGCGACGACAAGGAGGCCTTCAAGTACTACAAGAAGGTGCTCAAGATCGATCCGGACTACGCCCCGGCCCTGAACAACTACGCCTACTACCTCTCGCTGAAAGGCAAGCAGCTCGAGAAAGCCCTCAAGATGAGCCGCAAGACCGTCGAACAGGAGCCGGACAACCCCACGTACCTCGACACGATCGGCTGGATCCTGCACCTGATGGGCAGATCCTCCGAGGCCAAGGCTTACTTCAAGCACGCAATGCTCTACGGCGGGAAGGAGAGCGCCACCTGCCTGGCCCACTATGCGGCCGTCCTCAAGGCGCTCGGTGAAGAGGACCTCGCCAAAGTCTACCGGAACCAGGCGGAACTCCGCAGCAAAGAAGGAAAGGAATGAACCCGCGCATGCTCCATAGGTGGCTGACCTGCGGCCTGGCGCTCCTGCTCCTGGCCGGCGGCGCAGCCGCCCAGAACCTGAAGGAACAGGAAAACAAGAAAGCCCGGCTGGAGAAGGAGATCGCAATCCTCGACGGACAGCTCCGAGCGGCTGCCAAGGAAAGCGAAAGTGCCGTGGGGCGGCTCAGCCTCATCCGCAAGAAGGTCGCTTCGCGAAAGGAGCTGGTCGAAGAGAGCGACCGGAAAATAGCCGTCTACAACCGCGCCATCGACGAGAAGCAGCAGGAGATCACGGCCATCACCCGGCGGCTCGACACCCTCACCACCTACTATGGCCGCCTGGTCCGCGGCGCCTACAAGAACCGCAACCCGAAGATCTGGTACATGTACATCCTGGCCAGTGAAGACGTTGCCCAGAGCTTCCGCCGCTACGGTTACCTGCGCGACCTTTCCAAGGAGATGAACGGACAGGCCAAAAAGATCGCGGCGGCCAAGGAGCAGCTGGAGGCCGAACAGGAGCAGCTCTCGAACCTGAAGAAAGAGGCGGAGGCGCTCCGCAGCGAACGGGTCGCCGAGATGGCCAGGATCCAGGCGGAAGAGAAGGAATCGAAAGAACTCGTCGACCGGCTCGGGCGCGACAAGAAGAAATACCAGCAGCAGCTGAACAAGAAGCGGAGTGAAGTGGAAGCCCTCAACCGCGAGATCGAACGGCTCATCCGCAACGCCACAGCCGGCACGGCGAAGGAAACCGGTGGAAAGACCAAGCCCAAGCAGAAGATCGACTATACCCTCGACAAGGAGTTCGCCGCCAACAAGGGCAAACTGCCCTGGCCGGCGGAAGGGCCGGTCGTCGACCGCTTCGGGCAGCACTACCACCCCGTTTTCACGAAGGTCAAGCTGCCGTTCAACAACGGCATCACCCTGGCCCTGGCCCCGCAGACTGCTGTCAAATCTGTCTTCGACGGTGTCGTGAAGCAGATCGTCGTGATGCCCGGCTACAACAAGTGCATCCTCGTCCAGCACGGGAACTACTTCACGCTCTACTGCAAGCTCGGAGACATCGCCGTGAAGGCCGGGGACAAGGTGAAGACCGGCCAGCGGCTCGGCACGGTGGAGACCGTCCAGGGTGAAACCCAACTGCATTTCCAGATCTGGGCCGGCCGCGAACCCCAAAACCCGGAGACCTGGCTCCGTCCTTGAACACATCCCATGAAACACTGCATAGAAATCCCCCGGCTGGAAGAGATCGATGCCGCCGCTCGCCGTTTCCTGAAAGAGACGGACAGGCACCGGCTCATCGCCTTCCACGCCCCGATGGGCGCCGGGAAAACCACGTTCACGGCAGCCCTCTGCCGTGCGAAAGGCGTCCGCGAAGACGCCGTCAGTTCCCCCACGTTCGCCATCGTCAACGAATACCGCACCGCCGACGGAGAGCCGCTCTTCCACTTTGATTTCTACCGGATTACCCGGCTGGAAGAAGCGCTCGACATCGGGCTGTACGACTATCTGGACAGCGGCTGCCTCTGCCTGATGGAGTGGCCTGAGAATGTCGCGGAGCTCCTGCCGGAAGATACGCTCCACGTGGACATCGCCGTGAAGGAAGACGGCACGCGCGTCCTTACTTGGGAAGATGAATAGATAAAGCTGAAAACGACATGAAGACAAACCGTTTGTTCTGGGCCGCCTGCTTCGCGGCCGTCTTGACACTCTCCGCCTGCGGCGGGAAAGAGCAGCCCGCCGAAGGCGGCAAGGAGCAGGAGGAACCTGGCGACAAGCCGGCGGAATACACCATCACCGCGGAAGAAGGATGGGATATCTATACGGCCGGGACGTACCGGTACGGCCCGTCGATCATCATCAATGACGACGGCTCCATCGACGCCTGGTTCGCTGCCGCCGGATCGACGTACGCCGAAGACTTCGGCAAACGGCTCGCTTCCACGGAGAACCACACCCCCCTGTTCCTGGCCAATACGGCGGTCGGACTGGCATTCACGTCCAAAGAACCTTTCTGCAGCCTGCAGGCCTGCTGCCCGACATGGGGCACCAACGGCACCGAAGCCATGACGATGGCCCTCTACCGCTGGGAGGATTCCTACGAAAAGACCCTCCAGGGGGAGCCGCTGCTCCACCGGAGGGTGACGGAGATGCAGGACAACGCCTGGAACATGCTGGCGAAGGAAGACGGGAAGGTTCCCGCCGGCCGTTACCTGTTGCTCCTGAACGAAGGAACGTCCAAGGCCGGCGTCTGGTTCGCCCCGCGCACGCTCGACCTGCCGGAATACAAGCTGCAGGGCTACCAGAACGGGGCGCCCGTCGAAGGGGCGCCTGAAGTGATCCTGATGTTGGAAAAGGCGGAGGACATCAACGGCACCTACTGGGACCAGGTCTCCTACCAGCACAGCACGGACGGCGGCAGGACCTGGACGCCCGAGGAAATGGTGCTCAAGCCCACGCACGGGAGCCGGGACGAACTGTCCTGCTGCGACCCGGGTGCCATCAAGATCGGCGACTATTACTATCTGGGCTACACCTCCACCGAACACACCGGCGGCGTGGAAAACCACCTCTACATGGCCCGGAGCAAGTCGCCCCGCGGTCCGTGGGAGAAATGGAACGGCGAAGGCTGGGGCGGAAGCAACGTCCAGCCGATCGTCACCTACACCGGCGCCAAGGAGAGATGGGGAGTCGGCGAGCCGAGCATGGTGGTCGTGGACGGGACTTTGTACGTCTACTATTCCTGGAACGAAACAGTGGAGACCACCCGGGTATCGACCGCCCCGGCCGACGATCCGCTCTGGCCGGCGAAACTTACGCACCACGGCACCGCCATCAACAAACAGGGCCTCACGGGTGCAGACCACTGCGACGTGAAGTACTGCGACGAAATGAAGAAATTCATCGCCATCCACACGGCCCAGCGGATGAGCAAATCCTCCTTCATCCAGATCTGGATTTCCTCTGACGGAAAGACCTTCCAGAAGTACAAGAAACTGACGGGGAGACTCGGCGGCGGACTGCACAACATCGGCATCAGCGGCGATGCACAGGGGCACATCGACGTGAACAAGCAGCAGTTCATCGCCTATGCGTACGGTCTCGACGAGCAGGGGAATTCCTCCTGGGGGCGTTGGAACACCAAGTGGAACCCGCTGAAAATCACGAAAAAGTAAAGACTACGTCTCCAGCAGATCCTTGCGGTCCAGGAAACGGTACGAGGCGGCCTCGAGCAAATGGCGGGGCTGCAGGTTCAGCGACCCGTCTCCGCCGGCCGAAACGGACTCCAGGTCGGCGATGGTACGGGACACTTTCAGGATGCGGGAGTAGGCCCGGGCGGAGAGTCCCATCTGGGAGAGGATCCGTTCCAGCAATTCGCGGCATTCCCCGGACAACTGACAATACCGTTCAATCAGGCGCGCAGGCATTTCCGCATTTGTGAAGATGCCAGAACCCGCGAAACGGCGCTGCTGGATTTCCCGGGCCCGGGCGACACGCTCCGCAACCTGCGCACTCGTTTCCCGCTCCGCCGTCCTGTCCGGACGCGCCACCAGCTGCGACGCAGGCAGCGAATGGACGAGGATCTGCAGGTCGATGCGATCCATGACAGGGCCGGAGAGATGGGCCATATAACGGGCCCGCTGCGCGGGGGTGCAGTTACACCGGTCTCCTTCGCCGTAATACCCGCACGGACAAGGATTGGAGGCGGCCACCAGCATGAACGAAGCAGGGAACGACACTTTTGCCCGCATGCGGGAAATCGTCACCGTCCGGTCTTCCATCGGCCCGCGCAGCGCCTCCAGCACCGCCTTCGGAATCTGGCCGAACTCGTCGAGGAAGAGGATACCGTTCTGGGCCAGGGTCACCTCCCCGGGGCGGATCTCCCCGCCGGCGCCGCCTCCGATGACGGCCGCCATGGAAGCGCTGTAATGCGGAGCTCGGAACGGCCGGTCGCGCAGCAATCCGCGCCTCAGGTCCCCCGAACCGGCGACGGAATAGATCTTGCTGGTAATCATCGCCTCCTCGCGGGTCAGCGGCGGGAGGATGCCGGACATCGCCTTCGCCAGGGAACTCTTCCCCGACCCGGGCGGGCCGACCATGATGACATTGTGTCCGCCGGCGGCTGCGATTTCCAACCCGCGCTTCGCTCCCTCCTGGCCGATGATCTGTGAAAAATCCATGATGTCGGAACGCCGGTTCGCAGAGACCGTCCCCCGCATTTCCTGATCCGGAATCCGCCGGCCGTCGATACGGAAGTCTTCATAGCCCGGCTCCCCGTCCAGGATGCGGACGGCATCGAGCAGGCTTGTTACGCCGAACACGGGCGGCCCGCCGCATTCAGCCGCTTCCCAGGCCGATGCCTCGGGCAGCAGGCAACCGTCCAGTGCCATCTCCTCCGCCAGGTCCAGGAAGGAGATCGCGCCGGGCACGGGCCGAACACTGCCGTCCAAGCCCAACTCTCCCATGATCAAGTATTTCTCCAGTCCGGGCAGTTCCTTCTGACCAGAGGCGGCCAGGATGCCCAAGGCAATCGGCAGGTCGTACCCGCCGCCGTTCTTGTGCATGTCCGCCGGAGCAAGGTTGATGACAATCTTCCGCCCGGGGATATGGAATCCCAGAGCCTGAAGGGCTGTCACCGTCCGCAAAAGGCTTTCTTTCACCGCGACGTCGGCCAACCCGACGAGGTGGATGCCGATGCCGCGCGTCACGTCGACCTCGACCGTGACCGGCTGCGCGTCGATCCCGACGCATTTCGCACTGTGGATATGTATCAGCATGTTTCGTTATTGCCAGGCGGTCCGGCCGCCGGCGGAGCAAAAATGCCGCGAAAAAACGGAAAGGATGAAAAAAATTGAAAAAACCTTTTTAGAAAAAAGAAAAATTTATTTTTGAATTATACGGAACCGGACATCCGCTGGAAATCATCGCAAAGTTCAGAGACGTATGACGGCGTCGGCCTTATTGAGCATCAGGAGGGCGGTTATTCCCTGCTTGTCACGCCGGTGACCGTACCCGACTGCAGGGAGGATGGCCGGAGTGGTCATCCTCCTTTTTTTGCCGAAAAATATTAACTTTGTAAGAAATGGTAAACAGCGAATCATGGCAAAGAAGAAAGACCTTATCAGCGTATACTGCGTCAACGACGGCAAAACCTACGAAGTAGAACGCGGCACCGACCTTTTCGGGCTGATGAAACACACCGGGATCGACTCGGTCATCGACACGAAGACGGGCGTGCGGCTCCAGGTGATCGCCGCCTTGGTGGACAACAAACTCAAGGAACTGGCCAACCACCTGATGATGTTCCACCAGGTGGAATTCATCGCCTACAACCATGCGGACGGGCGCAGGTCCTACCTCCGTTCCCTCTGCTTCGTCCTGCAGAAGGCCATCCGGGAACTGTACCCGGAGAAACTCCTGGTGATCGACCACTCCCTGCCCAGCGGCCTGTACTGCGAGCTGCATGAGCGCACCCGCATGGAGGACGGCCGTCCCCGGCCGTACTTCCTCCGCGACGAAGAACTGGACCGGATCAAGGAGAAGATGCAGGAGATTGTCGCGGCCGATCTGCCGTTCACGAAAGTAAAACTGCATGTCGACGAGGCGACGGAGGTCTTCCGGGCCAACGGGCAGGATGCGAAAGCCGACCTGCAGGGCAGCATCGGCGCCTTCTACTGCAACGTCTACTACCTGGACGGGCTGGCAGACTCGTTCCACGGCCCCCTGGTCCCCTCGACCGGCTGCCTGAAGATCTTCGACATCACCGGCATCGGCGACGGATTCTGCCTGCAGCCGCCGACGATGAACGATTTCACGAAAGTGATGCCGATGCGCCGCCAGAGCAAGATCGCAACGACATTGAAGGAGTATTCCGACTGGTGCGCCATCGTCGGCATCGAGAACGTGGCCACGCTCAACCGGAAGATCCTGTCCGGGAAGGCGGTGGAACTGATCAACATGGCGGAGTCACTGCACGAACGCGGATACGCACACATCGCCGACAAGATCTTCGAGAACCGCGCGTCCAAGAAGATCGTGATGCTCGCCGGACCGTCTTCCAGCGGGAAGACGTCCTCTTCGCTCCGGATTGCGCTGCAGTGCAAGGTCCTGGGCCTGAACCCGAAAGTCATCGAACTGGACAACTATTTCGTCGACCGGGAGCACACCCCGAAGGACGAGAACGGAGAATACGACTTCGAGTCGCTGTATGCGATGGACCTCGAACTGCTGAACAGCCAGCTGAACGACCTGCTGGACGGGAAGGAAGTGGAAGTCCCGAAATTCGACTTCAAGCAGGGCTGCCGGACGTATGTCGGCAACAAGCTGCACCTGGAGGAGAATGACATCCTCATCATGGAAGGCATCCACGCCCTCAATCCGGAGATGACCTCCGCCGTGGACGACTCCAAAATCTTCCGCGTCTACGTCTCCGCCCTTACCTCGCTCAACCTCGACGAGAACAACAACCTGTCGACTTCCGACAACCGGCTGCTGCGCCGCATCGTCCGCGACAACCGCGTCCGCGGCATCACCCCGGAGAACACGATCTGCCGCTGGAACAGCGTCCGGCGCGGCGAAAGCAAGAACATCTTCCCGTTCCAGGAGAACGCGGACATCCTCTTCAACTCCGCCCTCCTCTTCGAACTGCCGATGCTGAAGTACTACGCCGAGCCGCTGCTGCGCCGCATCTCGCCGGTTTCTCCGGCCTACTCGGAGGCGGTGCGCCTGCTCAAGTTCCTGGGTTACATCGTCGCGCTGGCGCCGGACGAAATCGCAGCGATCCCGCCGACGTCCATCATGCGGGAGTTCATCGGCGGGCAGACGCTGTAAAGGCGTTTTCTCAGATAATCTCGATATCGCCGGCGGCGATCCAGCCCTGCCGGCCGTCGGACAGACGGATGTTGCGCCAGTCGCCCACGCTGTCCAGAACCGTCACCTTCGTCCCTTCATGCAGGACGAAGAGGTCGGTCGTCTGACCATCGGAAGGACTGCTCTTGACAGGAGCGACGGGGGCCATCACGATGGCCTGGTCGGCCTGGTTGAAAGCGGATTTCTGCCACAGGGCGCATCCCAGGGCCGTCGCGGCCAGCAGATAGAGGGCGATGCCGCAAAAGAAGCCCATGCGGCGGAACCGGGGCGTATGTGACAGCAGGAAGAGCAGGGTCAGGGCCAGCGCGCCGCCGAGGAAGAGCAGGAACAGCACCGTCCAGTGGTCAGCATCCAGCAGGTAACAGACCTTCCGTGCCAGGCTCTTGAGGACGAACTCGGGCACCGGATCGATCCGGTCCTGGACATAACGGCTGCACAGTTCCAGGTTGTACCGCGCATCCGCCCAGGAAGGGTTCATCTTCAGCGCCCGCTCGTAATGGAGAATGGCGGAAGGATAGTTTCCCTGCCGGAAACAGGCGTCTCCGAGGTTGCAGTACAGGGCTGCGGAAGATTTTCCGCGGGCAAGCAGGGCGTTCCAGCGTTGTGCCGCCACGTCGTAAAAGCCGTCCGCATAGGCGTCGAGTCCTTCCTGCCACAGCGTCTCGTCGGACGACTCCGCGTCCCCTGCAGGTCCGGCCTGCAGGGCGGTGGAATCGGCCGCAGGGACAACCACCATACCGGCGGCCCCGTCGTCCTGCGAGAAGGCCGGGAATCCCAGCGACAAGGAGAGCAACACAAGCAGCATCGCCGTTCCCCCCGTCTTCGGACGGGAAGGAGCCTTCAGGCTGCCGTCGATGGCCGAAATGGCCGCTACGGCACCGTCGTAATGGGAGCGCATCGCTTCATGCCCCGCATCCGGAGCATAGCGGGCAAAGGCGCAGGCGTCCAGCAGACCGGTGAACGATGCCACCTGCTCCTGTGCGACGCCGCGGTCGGAGAGCGTAGCCGCGATGTTCTCGTTGTTGATTTCCGTCATGTCCATTCCCAGTTTGTCCGAAACATAGCCGAGCAGCGCCCGGTGCAATTCCTCGTAAAATGCGGTGTACAGGTTCTTGTCGAGGTATTCCTTCGCCTGTTTCAAGCGTCCGAGAGCCATCCGCGTCGCCTTGCGGTTGCGGCTGAGGGCGGCATCCGAGCGAATCGCCTCCGCCTTCCGCAGGAAGAGATACGCCGCGGCGGCACCGGCGAGAAGCAGGCCCAGCAGCAGCCAGAACCAGCCCGAACCGAGGAAGAAGGCCCCTTCCGTCCGCAGGGAGGACGCCCCGGTATAGACGAAGCGGATGTCGTCGGCGAGGCTGCGTACGTCGCGGCGGTCCACCCCCGGCTGCGCAGGCGCGGAAGCGACCGGCGCGGAAGCGTCCGAACCTTTTCCCTTCTGCACCTTGACGGGCAGCGGATCCGTCCGCAACGTGACATACTTCCCGGCAGAGACATCATAATAGGAGTACTCTACAGGCGGGATTTCAAACTCGCCGTGACTGCGGGGGATGAAGGGATATTCGAAGGTCTTGCTGCCGCTGGTGCGGCCGGTCGACTTGTCGGTATTCTCCGTGGTACGCGTGTCATAGACTTCAAAATCCGGCGGGAAAGAAACCTTCGGTTCCTCGAGCAGCGAGACATTGCCCCGGCCGGTCACCGTGATCACGAGCGAGGCCGCATCGTGGGTCTTGACCGCATCGGAGGACAGGTGCGCGGAAATGCCGAAACTGCCCACGCCCCCGCCGAAGGACGCAGGCGCCCCCGCCGGCAGCGGAGAGACCGCCACGCGGAGCGCAGGCGTGGTCACGCGCTTGCGGATCGTCCGGAATTCGTCCTGGAAGAAGATGTCGAGCGGATTGGAGGAGCGGCCGGTGGCGGCCCGCACGTTGACCAGGCAGACCAGTTCCGCCGGATCGATCGAGATGGTGCCGGGCTGCTGGGGGATCAGCACCCAGGAGCGCAGCACGGCCGTGTCATAAATCTTGTCGTCGATGCTCTCGCGATGGAATTCGATATTGGTGGGCGAATAGGTCTCCTGGCTCCAGAAACCATTGAATGCCGGGAACTTGGCATTCTCGAAACCGGCGATGTTGACCCGCTGGTACAGTTTGAGCGTGGCCGTCACCGGCTCCCCGAGCACCACGTTCGTCCGGCTCAGGGAAAGCCGGAGGAAGAGGTCCTCCGAGGCGATCTCGCCGGTCGAAGCCGCCTTGCGGTTCCGCTCTTCGGACGAACCGGAAGAGCCCTGCCCGCCGGAAGACGCACCGCCGGAAGGGGCGGAGGAAGATGCGCCGTCCGTCACGACCTGGATGGAAAACGGAGCAGAAGCGATTTCCGCACCGCCCAGGGTCGCATGCGCCGCGCCCAGGGAAAAGGTTCCCTTCGTCTTCGGGATCAGGATGTACGTATAGGTGGTCTGATGGGACGAAGTCTTCTTCCCATTGATGATTGAAACACTGGTGGAAGAGCCTTTCTGCGGCCCCCAGACCAGTTGGAAATCATCTCCGACCGACCAGGAGAAATCCTTGGGGGATTTTTCGTCGTCGATGATGAAGGTCACGTTGAACTGTTCGTCGAGCGCGACGACGTCCGGGGCCTGCACCTTGATGGCCGGCTGGGCGGCCATGACGGAAGGGAAAATGAACGGCAGAAAGCCGAGCAAAAACAACAATCTTTTCATACGCTCCACTTACCAGTTCTTTTCTTTCTGACGGGACTTCAGGAGGGCGGCTTTCTCCTTGCCGACCTTTTCCTGCGTTTCTTTCTCCTTGGCCTGGATGGCTTTCAGCATCTGCTGTGCCTGCTGCGGGGAGATCTTCTGCTCCTGCGGCTGGCCCTGGGCCTGGCCATCACCCTGATTCTGGTTCTGATTTTGGTCCTGATTCTGGTTCTGATCCTGGTTCTGATTCTGGTTCTGATCCTGGTTCTGGTCCTGGTCCTGGTTCTGGTCCTGATCCTGGTTCTGGTCCTGGTTCTGGTCTCCGCCTCCACCACCGTTTCCTTCCTCTTTCAGCATCAGCTTGGCATAGATGTAGTTCTCTTTCGCCTCCAGGTCGTCCGGACGGCGCAGCAAGGACTCGCGGAAAGCGTCCACGGCTGCCTTATAGTCCTTTTTCTGCAAGGCGACGTCTCCCCGGTTGAAATACCAGTCCGCCGCGTGGGCGGAAACGGGAGCCGTCTCCTTCACCGCATCAAGCGCCGCCCCGGCATCGTCGTAACGCTCCTGCCGGTACAGGCTCGAAGCCAGGTCGTAGGAAGCGGCGAAAGAGGCCGTATCCTTGACCTGCGCCTTGCGGTAGGCAATCTCCGCAGAAGCCCACTCCCCTTTCTTGAACAAGCGGTTGCCCTGACGTACCTCGCGGCGGTCCGCCTGTGCGGAAGCCGTCAGCGCGGCAGCCGTCAGCAGGGCGGCGGTCCAGAAGGTTCTCATCCACATGCTTGCTGTCATCTCACTTCCTCCTTGTTTTGTTCGAACAGCCGGCGGGACGAACGGCGGTCGCCCACCAGCATCTCCAGCACGAAGAAGAACAGGGCGATGGCGAAGAAGTACATGAACTGCTCGTCGTACTCCTCGAACACCACGGAACTGAACTCCTCGGCTTCCATCTTGCGGATGTCGTCGACAATCGGCGCCAGGCCGAATTCCTCGTTTCCGGCATGGACATAGGCCCCGCCGCCGGCCGAGGCAATCTCCATCAGCGCCGGCTCGTCCAGGCGCGTGACGACGATGTTCCCCGTATTGTCGCGCAGCAGGCCGTCATCGGTCGGGATCGGCACACCGTCGGCGGATCCGACGCCGATCGCATAGACCTTGATGCCGGCTTCCGCCGCCTCTTTCGCGGCCGCCACCGCATCGTCTTCATGGTTCTCGCCGTCCGTGATGAGGATGATGGCGCGGCTGTGCTCGCTCTGGGCGCTGAAACTCTTCGCGGCCGTGTGGATTGCGTCCCCGATCGCCGTTCCCTGCACCGGGACAGAGGCGGTGGAAATGGAGTTCAGGAACATTTTGGCGCTCACGTAGTCCGCCGTCACGGGCAGCTGGACGAAAGAGGTGCCGGCGAAGATCACCAACCCGATCCGGTCGTCCTTCAGACGGTCCGCCAGGCGGGAAATCGCCAGTTTGGCGCGTTCCAGGCGGTTCGGCGAGTAGTCCTCGGCCCGCATGGAATTCGAAACGTCCAGGGCGATGACGATCTCGGCGCCGCGGATCTTGTGCTCCTTGAGCTTCGCGCCGATCTGCGGACGGGCCAGGCCGATCACGAAGAAGAAAAAGGCCAGCGAATAGAGCACGCAGCGGATCCAGCGCTTGGAGCGGGAACGCTCCTGCATCAGCGCCTCCACCAGGGTCTCGTCGCCCATGGCGCGCACCCGATTCTTCCGCAGACGGCCCAGGACGGCCTCCGCCACGAAGAAGAACGGGATCAGCAGCAGAAGCAGCAGATAGCGGGATGCAGCGAAGATGATCATACCAACCTCCTTTTACTGAACAAACGCAACAACGCCTCCAGCAGGAGCAGGATCAGCGCCGCAAGGGCGTAGCCACCGAAAAGCTCCTTGTAGACCGGGAAACTGTCGACGGTCGTCCGGGCTTTCTCCATCTTGCCGATCTCGGCGTAGATTTCCGATAGTTTCGTGTTGTCCGTCGCCCGGAAATAGCGGCCGCCCGTCATCGAGGCGATCTGTCCGAGCAGGGCCTCGTCGATTTCCACCTTGCGCGGCTGGATGTCCATGCCCCAGGGCGTCATCACCGGGAAGGGGGCCTCCCCGTTGGCGCCGACGCCGATCGTGTAGATGCGGATTCCGTAGTTCTTGGCGATTTCCGCGGCTGTCAGCGGGGCGATCTCACCGCTGTTGTTCACACCGTCGGTCAGCAGGATCACGACCCGGCTCGGCACGTCGGAATCCTGCATCCGCGCCACCGCGGTGGCGAGTCCGTTGCCGATGGCCGTCCCGTCCTCGATGAGGTCGGTGGAAATCTCCTTCATCAGGTTGATGAGGGTCGCCCGGTCCGTCGTCAGGGGGCACTGGGTGTAACTCTCGCCTGCGAAGACGACGATGCCCATCCGGTCCGTCACCCGCTGGGAGATGAACTCGATGGCGATATCCTTGGCCGCGCTGATGCGGTCCGGAGTGAAGTCACGGGCCAGCATGCTCGTGGAGACGTCCATGGCCAGGACGATGTCGATGCCTTCGGTGTCGATCCGTTCCACCTTGGTGGAAGACCGGGGCCGCGCGATGGCGACGACGATCAGGCACAGGGCGGCCGTGCGCAGCACGAACGGCAGGTGGCGAAGGACGGCTGCGGCCCGGGAAGGGACGATGCGCCAAGGCACGAGGGAGGAGACGTGCAGGGCCGGCCGGCGGCCGGACCATTCGAGGTACACGTAGTGCGCCACGAGGAGGGCCGGGACGGCAAGGAGCCAGAGCAGACGGGGATACTCGAAGAACATCAGCGCGCACCTCCTTTTTCTCCGCCCTCCGGGGTTTCCCCTTCGGAAAGCTGTTCCTGATAGGTTGCCGTCACGTAACGGACGGCGGCGGGGAGGGCCGCGGCGTTCTCTTCGTCGGAGGCGACGCCCTTGGCGAACTTCACCAGGTCGGACGTCCGGAACAGGGCGAGCATCTCATCATGGAGCCCCTCCGGGAACGACTCGGGCGGCAGGGCGGCGAAGATCTCACCCGTCGTCATCTCCATGGCATCGATGCCGAACCGCGCCGCCATGTACTCGCGGAGCGTATCGGTAATGCCGGAATAGTACAGTTTCTGCTTTTCCGGCGCCCAGTACTTGTTGCCGCGGTAGCGGTCGAGACGGCGCAGCGCCACCACGTGCGGCGGGTCGGCCGGCCGGCCGGCTTCTTCCTTCCGCTTGCGGGAGAGGAGTACCCAGAGCAGGATACCGGCGAGAGCAACGGCCCATACGGCAGCCGCATACGGCAGCAGTTCAGCCAGGGTCAGCGGGTAGCGGACCTGCGGCTTGATGTCGTGCGGGACGAACGTCGTGGTGTCCACAGGCATCGTCCGCACGTCGAGGACCTGCGGATCGAACACGAGCGTATCCACGCGGTCCGCACCGGAAGCACGCAGCATCACGATCGGCGGCAGTTCGTACACCCCCGCATCGAAGGATGTGAGGATGACGCTGGCATCGATGTCGTAAGACTTCGGTCCCTTCCGGCCGCCGTATGTCCGGACGGTGTCGGCCAGCCAGGGCGAGAGGACCTCCACGCTGTCGCGGAAACCTTTGGAATAATCCGGCAGGGAGAGGCCCGTGCCTTCCGCGATGCCTTTCAGATGGACCCCGTAGCGCAGCTGGTCGGCGATCAGCACGGAATCCCGCGGCTGGAGCTGCTCCAGGAACGAGCCCTGCATGGGCACGACCATCCCCCGCCCCGCCTGCGCGGAAGCCGGCAGGACGGCAGTGCACGCCACCAGGGCGGAAAGCAGGATCCCGGTCACTCTTCTCATCATGATTTCCCTCCGAAAAAGGCCATCAGGCCACGGACATAGTCCTGGTCGGTAGCCAGGTCGACGGAATCCACCCGGTACTTGCCGAACAGTTTCCGCTCTTTCTCTTCCACGTTCCGGAACCAGGCGGAATAGGCCGCCCGCATCTTCCGCCGGCCGGTATCCACCCAGGCGGAGGCACCGGTTTCCGGATCGGTAACCCGGACAAGGCCGAGTGCGGGAAGCGTCCGCTCGCGCGGATCGTGCACCTTGATTACGGACAGGTCGTGCCGGCCGCGAGCCACTTTCAGGGCGTCCTCGTAACGGGGGTTGCCTTCAGCGTCCACGTCGAGCATGTCCGACAGCAGGAACGCCGTGCACTTCTTCTTGAGCGCACCCGAGAGGAACCGCAGGGCACCGCCGATGTCGGTCGCACCGGACGAAGGCCGCATCTCGATGATTTCGCGGATGATGTGCAGCAGGTGGCTGCGGCCCTTTCCCGGCGGGATAAACTTCTCGACCCGGTCGCTGAAGAACAGGGCACCGACCTTGTCGTTGTTGATGACGGCGGAGAAGGACAGCACGGCGGCGATCTCTGCGATCAGCTCGCGCTTGGTCCGGACCGCCGTGCCGAACGCGCCGGAAGAACTGACATCGATCAGCAGCACGACCGTCAGTTCGCGCTCTTCCTCGTACACCTTCACATACGGTGCACGCAGGCGGGCTGTCACATTCCAGTCCATCGAGCGCACATCGTCGCCGTAACGGTATTCACGCACTTCGCTGAACGCCATTCCGCGGCCCTTGAAGGCACTGTGGTACTCTCCGGCAAAGATCTGATGGGACAGAGCCCGCGTACGGATCTCTATCTTCCTGACCTTGCGGAGCAGATCGTTCGCTGTAGTGACGCTGGACATGGCAGGTTACGGGACGACGACGGCATTGACCACTTCTGCGACGACCTGGTCGGTCGTCACGTTCTCGGCCTCCGCCTCATAGCTCAGCCCGATCCTGTGCCGGAGCACCTCGGGACAGACGGCGCGGACATCCTCCGGGATCACGTACCCGCGGCGTTTGATGAACGCGTAGGCCTTGGAAGCCGCCGCCAGCGAAATGCTGGCACGCGGGGAGGCACCGTAGGAGATGAGGTCGCGCAGCTTGCCGAGGCCGTACTCCGCGGGCGTGCGGGTCGCGTAGACGATATCCACGATATAGCGTTCGATCTTCTCGTCCATATAGACATCGCGTACGACACTGCGCGCGCGAAGGATGTCCTCGGGCGAGACAACCGGATTCACCTGCGGGAAGGTGCCGGCATTGTTCATCCGGACGATCTGTTTCTCTTCCTCCTTCTTGGGGTAGCCGACGACGACCTTCAGCATGAAACGGTCGACCTGCGCCTCGGGCAGCGGGTAGGTACCCTCCTGCTCGATCGGGTTCTGCGTCGCCATCACCAGGAAGGGTTCGGGCAGGGCGAACGTCTGCTCGCCGATGGTCACCTGCCGCTCCTGCATCGCTTCGAGCAGGGCCGACTGGACCTTGGCCGGGCTCCGGTTGATTTCATCCGCCAGGACGAAGTTCGCGAAAACAGGGCCCTTGTGC
This sequence comes from uncultured Bacteroidia bacterium, assembly GCA_902801205.1. Lineage (GTDB taxonomy): Bacteria > Bacteroidota > Bacteroidia > Bacteroidales > UBA932 > Cryptobacteroides. Next base: position 97,139 of record CADCHE010000006.1, on the reverse strand, counting down.
ACCTGGAAGGTCTCCTCCTTCTGGGAATAGATCATCGTGCCCACCAGGTCGGCGGGAAGGAGGTCCGGCGTGAACTGGATGCGGCTGAAACGTGCGTTGATAGCGCGAGACAACGTACTGATTGCCAATGTCTTCGCAAGACCGGGAACACCTTCCAGCAGAATGTGGCCGTTGGCCAGCAGACCGATCAGGAGGTTCTCGACCAGGTGCTTCTGGCCGACGATCACCTTGCCCATCTCCATCGACAGCATGTCGACGAAGGCGCTCTCCTGCTGGATCCGGTCGTTCAATTCTTTGATATTAACGCTGTCCATTCTGGTATTTTTTGATAATTTTGCGTGTTATCATCATTCAATCATGCGGTACAGGCTCATCCTTTCCTACGACGGCTCCTCTTTCTGCGGCTGGCAGATCCAGGACAAGGCCGCGTCAATCCAAGGGCATCTCCAACAAGCGCTGACCACGCTCCTGCACGAAGGAATCACCGTCACCGGAGCGGGCCGGACCGACGCGAAAGTGCATGCGACAGCGTATGTCGCGCACTTTGACACGGACGGGGAGGGCCTCGAAACCGGGTCTTTCGGCTACAAATTAAATGCCATTTTGCCACACGGGATCGTGGTCCACGCCATCGAGCCGGCGGCCCCGGATTTCCATGCGCGGTACGATGCCCGGCAGCGGGAGTACAAGTATTTCATCCACCGGAAGAAAGACCCCTTCCTGCAGGGTCGGTCCAGCCTGTACACCATGCCCCTCGATGTGGAGAAGATGAACGAAGCGGCACGCGCCCTGCTCGGCACGCATGATTTCCGCTGCTTCGAGAAGACCGGAAGCGACAACAAGACCTCCATCTGTACCGTCACCCACGCCGCTTGGGAGACCTATGTTCCGGACCATGTCCGGCTGATGGGCTACCCGGGCGGAGAAGGCGACTACCTGGTGTTCACGATCCGCGCCGACCGCTTCCTGCGCAACATGGTGCGCGCCGTTGTCGGCAGCCTGCTCGACGTCGGGCGAGGCCGCCGGGAGACCGCCTGGATCGGCAGCCTCGTCGCCTCGGGCACCCGCTCCGACGCCGGCGCATCCGTCCCCGGCCACGCCCTCTTCCTGACAGGCGTGGAATATTGACGCGGGAGCCCTCTATTTCACAAATTATTCTTATCTTTGTAAGATAGTTGGAAAATCAATAAAAAGTCTGATAAATTATGATGTTCAACGTATTGCAGGCCGCAGCCGGCCTCGATCCCATGCTGGCCGACTCCCTGGCCGGAAACGTCGCTCCCGCGGCGCCTGAAACAATGACGCAGTCCTTCTCCCTCATCCAGATGGCCGCCAAGGGCGGATGGCTGATGATCATCCTCGCCATCCTCTCCATCATCACCATCTACATCTTCGGGCAGAAGTGGTGGATGCTCCACAAGGCTGCGAACATCGACCGCAACTTCATGCGCGACATCCGCGACTACATCCATGAAGGGAAGACGAAGTCCGCCATCGCCCTCTGCGAGAAGTACGACTCCCCTGTCGCCCGCCTCGTCGAGAAGGGCATCGAGCGCATCGGGCGGCCGCTCTCCGACATCCAGACGGCGGTCGAGAACATGGGCAATGTCGAAGTCGCGCGCCTCGAGAAGGGGCTGCCGCTCCTTGCCACCATCGCCGGCGGCGCGCCGATGATCGGATTCCTCGGCACCGTGCTCGGCATGGTCCAGGCCTTCTTCAACATGGCCAACGCGGGCAACAACATCGACATCACCCTCCTGTCCAGCGGTATCTACACCGCCATGATCACGACGGTGGGCGGTCTGATCGTAGGTATCCTGGCCTACTTCGGCTACAACTACCTCACCTCCCGGATCTCCGACATCGTCTTCAAGATGGAGAACACCACCATCGACTTCATGGACCTCCTGCACGAACCGGCGGGCAACGAATAAATAAGGAGAAGCGAAAGATGGCAATCAAGAGAAATACAAAGGTCCTGTCGGACATGTCGATGTCCTCGATGACCGACCTGGTGTTCCTGCTGCTGATCTTCTTCCTGATCACCTCGACCCTGGTCAACCCCAACGCGCTCAAGCTCCTGCTGCCGAAGAGCACCGGGCAGGTGTCCGCCAAGGCCACCGTGAGCGTCTCCATCAAGGACTGGGGCAACGACCTGTACACCTACCACCTCAACGGCGACGAGACGCCGGTCCAGTTCTCCGACCTGGAGGACGGCCTGGTCGGCCAGCTGCAGTCGGAAGAAGACCCGACGTTCTCCATCTACTCCGACGAGACCGTGCCCGTGCGCGAGATCGTCGCGGTGATGAACATCGCCAAGCGGAACCATTACAAAGTGATATTGGCCACACAGCCTGAATGATGAAAGAATACCTGCGTGAAAGGGAGAAGGAGACGAAGGTCTCGGCGGTCACCGGCCTCGTGCTGACGGTGGCGGTGCACCTGCTCGCCTGCCTGCTGCTCGGATTCACCGGACTGAAATACATCTATCCGCCGCCGCAGGAGCAGACCTTCCTGATCGACTTCACCGAGGATGAACAGCCCCGGCCCAAGCGTTCCTCGTTCGGCCGCCAGCCGCAGGCCGAAGAGGTGGACCGGACCAAGCCGGTGGAGATCGTCCAGCAAAGCGAGTCTCCCTATGTCTCCCAGAAAGAGAACAAGTCACCGAAGGCCACTCCGGACGACCACGGTGACGTGGAAGTCCCGGCTCCGCCCCAGGAAGAGCCCAACCCCAATGCCCTGTTCCCGGGCATGAGCAAGAAAGATTCCTCGCTCGCACCGCACGGCGCCGAGAAGGCCGGAGACAAGTTCAAGGAAGGTGCCCCGGACGGCAACACTTCCAAAGGAACGGCGGAAGGCAAGCCGAACGCCCACCTGAAGGGCCGCAACGTGCTGGGCGCCCTGCCCGTCCCCGTTTACAAGGTGCAGAACGAAGGCATCGTTGTCGTAGACATCTGGGTCGACAACTACGGCAACGTCCAGAAGGCGGTCCCCGGCGGCCAGGGGACGACGGTCACCGACAAGACGTTGTGGAACGCCGCGCGCGTCGCCGCCATGAATTCGCATTTCAACCAGGATGCGAACGCTCCCCAGCAACAACATGGAACGATCACTTACATATTCAAACTCAAGTAATTATCTTTATTTTTAAAAAATGGCGTGAGCCATCAAGTAACAACCATGGAAAACGATTTCAACGGTAAGAAAGACCACACCGAGCGTAGGGATTACGCAAGCGAAGGAAACCGCACCGGCTATACCGCCGAAGGCCGGAAACTCAGACCCCGGCGGAAAGTGACCCCCGCCCCCGCAGGCGGAGAAGACCGGCCCCGCCGGTTCAGCAGGGATGCCGAACCGCGTCAGGGCGGATACGGGCACCGCACGGAAGGGGGCTATGCCCCGCGCAGGAGCTACGGCTCCCAGGACCGTCCCCACTACGGCGAAGGCCGCAGGAACAACGCCTACGGCGAAAACCGCCGGCCGAGTTACGGAGAAGGACGCCCGAACTACGGAGAAAACCGTCGTCCCTCCTACGGCGAAGGACGTCCGAACGGCGGAGAGAACCGCCGCCCTGCTTATGGTGAAGGGCGTCCGGGCTACGGCGAGAACCGCCCGCAGCGTCCCCAGTCCCGTCCGCCTTACTCCGAAGGACGCAAGAGCGGTTACGGCGACAAACGCTATTCCACCACCGGCGGCCGTCCGGCCACCAAGAAGAAAATACGCAAGGAAGAGCCTCATTTCACGAAGGCCGACGAGGCGGGCATCAACCAGATGCTTTCCCGCAAACCCCGGCTCGACGACGAATTCTTCTCCGACAATGACATGGCTCCGATGCCGATCAAGGAGGAGATCCGCCTCAACAAGTTCATCGCCAATTCCGGCGTGTGCTCCCGCCGCGCGGCCGACACGCTGATCCAGGCCGGCGCCATCACGGTCAACGGCCAGGTGGTTACGGAGCTCGGTACGAAAGTCAATGTCCTGACGGATGACATCCGCATGAGCGGCGAGCGTCTCAAGGGCGAGAAAAAAGTATATGCCGTGATGAACAAGCCCAAGGGCTTCGTCACCAGCGCGAGTGACCCGCACGCGGAAAAGACCGTGATGGACCTGATGAAGGGCTGCACGGCCCGCGTCTTCCCCGTCGGCCGGCTCGACAAGAACACGACGGGCGTCCTGATGTTCACCAACGACGGCGAGATCGCCGAGCAGCTCACGCATCCGGCCTACAACAAGAAGAAGATCTACCAGGTCATCCTGGACAAGCCGCTCGAGGTCGCCGACAAGGAGAAGATCCTCACGGAAGGACTCGACCTGAATGACGGAAACATCAAGGCGGACGAACTCGAGTTCATCGATGCGCAGGACCACCGCCGGCTCGGTATCGAGATCCATTCCGGCAAGAACCGCATCGTGCGCCGCATCTTCGAGTCGCTCGGCTACGAGGTGAAGGCGCTGGACCGCGTCTACTTCGCCGGCCTGACGAAGAAAGGCCTGAAGAAGGGCGAATGGAGATACCTCAGCGAAGGCGAGGTGAACGTGCTGAAGATGGGGGCCTATGTCTGACGCTGCGCCGAAGAAGGAACATCGCGCCGGATTCGTAGGCATCGTCGGCAACCCGAACGTCGGGAAGTCCACGCTGATGAACGCCCTGGTGGGTGAGAAACTGTCGATCGTCACGGCGAAAGCACAGACGACGCGGCACCGGATCATGGGCATCGTCAACACCGAAGACACCCAGATCGTCTACTCCGATACGCCCGGCATGCTCAAGCCGAACTACCGGCTGCAGGCCGACATGATGCGGTTCGTGGACACCGCCATCGGTGACGCGGATGTCATCCTGTATGTGACGGACGTCGTGGAGAAGAGCGACAAGAACGCCGAATACATCGAAAAGCTGCAGCGGGTCGCCTGCCCGGTCATCGTCGTCGTCAACAAGATCGACATCAGCGACCAGGAGAAGGTGGGCGGATTGCTTCGCTGGTGGCAGGAAACCCTCCCGAAGGCGCAGGTGATTCCCATCTCCGCCCGGGAGCGGTTCAACCTGGAGAGCGTCCTCCAGGCCGTCCAGGCCGCCCTGCCGGTCGCACCGCCCTGGTTCGACAAGGACCAGTTCACCGACCGGAACCTCCGCTTCTTCGCCTCGGAGATCATCCGCGAGAAGATCCTGGAGAACTACGACCAGGAGGTCCCTTACAGCTGCGAGGTCGTGGTGGAATCCTTCAAGGAAGGACGCCAGCGCTACGACATCGGCGCGGTCATCTACGTGATGCGGGATTCCCAGAAGGGCATCCTGATCGGGAAGGGCGGTTCCGCGCTGAAGAAAGTGGGCACGGAGGCACGTATCGAGATGGAAGACTTCTTCCAGAAGAAGGTCTTCCTCGAACTGTTCGTCAAGGTGAATGAAAACTGGCGGGAAAGCCGCGGCGCGCTGCGTAAGTTCGGCTACGAAGACTGAAACTGATCGACAAATACCAACAGGAGGAAGAGATGGCAAAAGACGAATGGGAAGAGATCCCGTCCGAAGAGGAGCAGGAAAGAGAAGAGCAGATGGATGAAGATCCGGTGGAGGATGTCTCCGAGCGGCCGAGCGGCAAGTACGACCGGCTGCTGGGAGCGGACAGCAAGAAGTTCAAGCTGTCCGCGATGTTCAAGGACTGGTTCCTGGACTATTCTTCCTATGTGATCCTGCAGCGGGCGGTCCCGCACATCGTGGACGGGCTCAAGCCGGTCCAGCGGCGTGTGCTGCACGCGATGTCGCGGATCGATGACGGCAGTTTCACCAAGGTGGCGAACATCGTCGGACAGGCGATGCAGTACCACCCGCACGGCGACCAGTCCATCCTCGGCGCCCTCGTCCAGCTGGGCCAGAAAGGCCTGGTGGTCGACTGCCAGGGGAACTGGGGCAACATCCTCACGGGGGACAGCAACGCCGCGCCGCGATACATCGAGGCCCGGCTCAGCAAATTCGCGAAGGAAGTCGTCTTCGACCCGAAGATCACCAACTACATGAATTCCTACGACGGCCGCAACCAGGAGCCGACCGAACTGCCGGTCCGCTTCCCGCTGCTGCTGGCGCAGGGCACGGAAGGCATTGCCGTGGGCATGGCTTCCAAGATCCTCCCGCACAACTTCAACGAACTGCTCGACGCCTCCATCGACATCCTGCGTGGGAAAGACTTCACCATCTACCCGGATTTCCCCACCGGCGGCTTCGCCGACTGCGCCTCCTACAAGGACGGAGCCCGGGGCGGCAGCGTAAAGGTCCGCGCCCGCATCGAGAAGATCGACAAGAACACGGTCGCAATCACCGAGGTGCCCTACGGGAAGACGTCGCACATGCTGATCGACTCCATCCTGAAAGCGAAGGACAAGGGGAAGATCAAGATCAAGAAGATCGAGGACATGACGACGGACAAGGTGGAGATCCTCATCCACCTGCCCAACGACGTTTCTCCGGACAAGACCATCGACGCCCTGTACGCCTTCACCGACTGCGAGTGCAACATCGCGCCGAACGCCTGCGTCATCGTAGACAACAAGCCGCAGTTCCTGACGGTCAAGGACATCCTCATCTACGACACGCACCACACGCTGCAGCTGCTGCAGCGCCAGCTGGAGATCCGGCTCGCCGAATTGGAAGACCAGTGGCACTACGACTCCCTGGAGCGCATCTTCTTCGAGAACGGCGTTTACAAGTTGTTGGAAAAGAAGGATTTCCCGTCCTGGGACGCGCAGAAGGACGCCATCCTCGAGGCCATGCAGGAATACCGTCCGCTGGTCAAGCGCGACATCGTCATGGAAGACATCGACCGGCTCGTGGAGAAGCCCGTCCGGAAGATCTCCCGTTTCGACACCAAGGCGATGGACGAGAAGATCGCCGCCATCGAGGCCGAGATGGAGCAGGTGAAGGACAAGATCGAGCACATCACCGACTATACGATCGACTGGTTCAAGGGCCTCAAGGCGAAGTACGGCAAGGCGTTCCCGCGCCATACCGAGATCACCGCCTTCGAGAGCATCGCCGTGACCAAGGTCGTCAGCAACAACGCCAAGCTCTACGCCAACTACGAAGAAGGCTTCGTCGGGATCGGCATGAAGAAGGACGACAAGGGAGTCTATGTCTGCGACTGCTCCGACCTGTCGGAAATCATCGTCATCGCCAAGGACGGCAAGTACCGCATCACGAAGGTCACCGACAAGATGTTCTTCTGGAAGGACCTCCTGTACGTGGGCGTCTTCGGGCGCGGCGACACCCGCACCATCTATAACGTCATCTACCGCGACGGGAAGGGGACGAACACCTATGCGAAGCGGTTCAACATCACCTCCGTCACGCGTGACAAGGACTACGACATCACCACCGGCGAGCCCGGGTCGAAGATCCTCTGGTTCACCGTCAACCACAACGGAGAGGCGGAGACCGTCCGGATCTACCTGCGCCCGCGGCCGAAACTCAAGAAGACGCAGCTCGAATACGACTTCTCCACCCTGGCGATCAAGGGAAAGACTTCCCGCGGCAACCTGGTTTCCAAGAACCCGGTATCGAAGATCCAGCTGAAGTCGAAGGGCGTCTCCACCATCGGCGGGAAGGACATCTGGTTCGACGCCGACATCCAGAAACTCAACGACGAGCAGCGCGGACAGTACCTCGGGGAATTCGGTCCGGAAGACAAGGTGCTGGCCATCTTCAAGGACGGCACGTTCTATACCACGTCCTTCGACGTTTCCAACCGCTACCAGGGTGACATCCTCCGCATCGAGAAGTTCGATGCCGACAAGACGTTCACCGCCCTGTACTACGACGCGAAGGCAAAGGCGTTCTATGTCAAGCGCTTCAGCTTCTTCCTGAGCGACAATACACCGGTGTCTTTCATCGCGGAAGGACAGAAATCCTACCTGGTGGACATCTCCGACGACCTGCATCCGCAGTTCCAGGTCACCTTCGCCGGCAAGTACGCCCACCGCGACCCGGAAATCATCAATGCTGAGGAATACATCGCCAAGAAGGGCTTGACCGCAAAGGGCAAGAAATGCCACGCTTACGACGTGAAGAAGGTCCGCTTCATCGAACCGCTCGTCAAGGAAGGCGATCCCGTCCCCGGGGAGGAGCAGCCGGAGGGACCGGAACCGGAAGGAATGCCGCAGGAAGAACCGGCCGCGGAAGCGCCTGCAGAGGAAGGAACCGGACCGGTGGAGCCCGTGCAGGAGGAGCCTGCACAGGAAGCGCCGAAACCCGCGAAGAAGAAGGCTGCTGCCAGGAAGAAGACGGAAGCGAAGGAACCGGAAGAAAAGAAGCCGGAAGAACCGATGGACATCCTGGAGGGAGACTTCAATGACGGCGGGGCGATCTCCCTGCTGCCTGACATCGACGACATCCCCGACATCGGCGACATCGAAGAGCCCACCCTGTTCTGATCCAGAGCCCCGATGAACGTCTGTCTTTCCGGATTCATGGGAAGCGGGAAAAGCTTCCTGGGACGTGCCCTGGCGGACGCGTTGCCCGCCTGGCGGTTCGTCGACCTGGACGCATGCATCGAAGAGACTGCCGGAAAATCCATCTCCGACATCTTCCGGGAAGAAGGCGAAGCCCGTTTCCGGGCCTTGGAGCAAACTTGCCTGGAGCGGCTGCTGGTCCCGGCGGAAGGATCCGGTCCGGAAGGCGGTCTGATCCTCTCCCTGGGCGGCGGGACCCTGATGACGCCCGCCTGCGCCGATTGTGTACGCGAACACGCCTGCTGCATCTATCTGAAAGCCTCGGAAGACACCCTGGTGGAACGCCTGCTGGCCACGGACATTCCCGGCCGCCCGCTGCTCGGCGGCGCCGCAGACGAGCCGTCACTCCGGCGCAGGGTCCGCGCACTCCTGCAAGCGCGTTCCGCCACCTACGAAGCCTGCGCGGACACCATCCTCCAAACAGACGGCCGCACGGCAGATGAACTGCTGGCGGCCCTCCTGTCCCTTCCCTGCCTGTCGGCGGGGATCTGATGGATTCTCCTGATTATTCGACCCAGTCTACCCAGACTTTCATCGGACCCGCCTCGCGGTTGTCCCAGGCGTAGTACGGAATGTAGTGGAGCGTCGGATGGCCGGGAACCACCGCGTCGATCTTCTCCACACCGCCCAGCAGCGCCGGATCGAAGGTATGCGCATAGGTCGTGGCCGTGTTGAGCAGCGCCCCGTCCAGCGAGAGTCCTTCTTCCTGGTCGACGGCCTCCAGGCAGTAGACGACCGGGCCGCGCTGGATGGCGCGTTTCCCTTCGTCTTCCTTCACCCGCGGGTCGGCGGCGACCACCTCCACGGGCATGTCCATGTCGAGTACGATCTCATCGCCGGCCTTCCAGCCGCCGCGCAGCGTTCCGTCCTTTCCGCAACTGCGGCCACCGAGGACGGCATAGCCCTTCTCGACGGGAACCGACACCTGCGTACCGTTGACGCTGACGGACCAGTGCTTGCACCAGCCGGGAACGCGGAGGCGCAGGGCGCCCTTCCAGGCATCGTCCAGGCGGAGGCTGACGGCGCCGTCCCAGGGATAGCGCGTCTCCTGGTGGAGCCGCACCCCCTTGCGGCCGACAGGGATCCGGGCATCAGAACCGATGTACAGGTGCACCCAGATGGCGTCGTCGGACAAACCGTACACATACCCGCCCACCGAAGGGAGGAAGCGGCAGATCTGGCTCGGGCAGCAGGCGCAGCCATACCAGGCCTGGCGGTGGTGGTGTCCCTCAGATTCCAGCGGATTCACATAGAAGAACCGGTCGCCCTTCAGGCTGATGCCCGCCAGCGCGCCGTTGTACATCGCGCGTTCCAGCACGTCGGTGAACTTGCTGTCGCCGGTGAACTGGTTCATCCGGCTGTTCCACAGCACCATGCCGACAGAGGCGCAGGTCTCGCAGTAGGCCTCCTTGTTGGGCAGGCTGTAATCCGTCGTGAAGCCTTCGTTGGAGGCCGACTGGCCGATACCGCCGGTGATGTACATGTTCCGCTCCGCGACGTCTTCCCACAGGCGGTGGAGGGCGGCAAGGTAGCTCTCATCGTGCCGCAGGGCCGCATAGTCGGACATCCCGCAGTACAGGTACATCGAACGCACCGCGTGGCCGGAGATATCCGTCATCTCGGAGACCGGCACCTGGTCCTGGTAATAGGAAGCCTTCCAGGGAACGAGCGTATCGCCCTGGAAACGGCCGCCGTAGCCGTGTCCGCGCTCCTCCAGGAGCCAGTGGGCGAAGTCGAGGTACTTCTCGTCCTTCGTCACGCCGTACAGCTTGACGAGCGCCAGTTCGATCTCTTCATGCCCGGGCACCCAGTCGCGCTTTCCGGGCCCGAAAACCGACATCATGTAGTCGGCCATCTTCTGCCCGACGTCCAGGAGCGCCCGCTTGCCCGTCGCCTTGTAGTAGGCCACACCCGCTTCCAGCAGGTGGCCGGCGCAGTACATCTCATGGTAGTCCATGTTCGTCCAGCGGTTCTGCAGGCCGGTCAACGTATAATAGGTGTTGATGTATCCGTCTTCCTGCTGGGCGGCCGCGATCTTCGCCGTCCATTCGTCCAGTTTGGCCTCGATCGCCGGGTCCGGATGGTTCACCAGCGAGTAGGCCATGCCTTCCATCGCCTTGTAGACGTCGGAATCGTCGAAGAAGATGCCGGAGTGCTTCCCTTCGCCCTTCGCCGCATTCTCGAAATTACGGATACGGCCCGTCTGGTTCTCGATCTGGTCGATGCATACCCGCATCGTCACGGCGCTGTGGCTGTCCAGGCGGGGCTGCCAGAACGCGTCGGTGATCTTCACGCAGGAGAAGTCGACCGGGTCCACGAGGCGCATGGTTTTCTCCCTGCCGCAGGACACGGCAAGGCACAGGACGGCGCCGAAGGCCGCCGCTGCTACGGATTTAGCAAAGCTGTTCATATAGAAGGTGCAATTAAATGAATTCGTCCCGTTCCTTGATATCCTTGATCCGGAGCTGCAGGTTGGAGTTGCCCCGGTAATAGTTCTCCACGATGGCGTAACAGATATCGAAGGGATTGCCGCCCTTGATGTAGTCGAAGTATTCGGACATGTTGAAGGCGATCGCCGGAATCTGGTGGAAGGGCTGGTTCTCGTCGATCAGGTCGAGCTTCATGTGCACGCCGCCGGCGCCCACCTTGCGTCCGTTGCCGCCGTCGCTCACGTTCTCCGTCAGGAAGATGGGGTTGGCGTTGCCCGGCCCGAAGGGCTGGAACTGCTTGAGCACGCGGAAGAACTTCGGGGTGATCTGCGAGAACTCCAGCTTCGCGTCGATCTCCGTGACGGGGATCAGCATCTCGGTAGTGATCTTCCCGGCGATGAAGGTGTCGATCCGCTGCGTGAACTCCGCGAGGTTGGACTCCTTGAGAGTCAGGCCGGCCGCATAGACGTGTCCGCCGAAGTTCTCCAGAAGGTCGGCGCAACTCTCGATCGCTTCGTACAGGTCGAAGCCCTGGACACTGCGGGCGGAGCCGGTGATGAAGCCGTTGGACTTCGTCAGGACGATGGTCGGCTTGTAGAACGCCTCGACGAGGCGGGAGGCCACGATGCCGACGACGCCCTTGTTCCAGTTGGGGTTGTAGACGATGGTCGCGGCGCCGGAGACGAGCGCCTTGCCGCCCAGGACCATCTCCATGGCTTCCTGGGTGATCTCGCGGTCGATGCTCTTGCGTTCGTTGTTGTTGTCGTTGATCTGCTGGCCCAGCACGGCGGCGGTGCGCTCGTCGGAGGCCGTCAGGAGCTCGACGGCCAGCCGGCCCGTCTCCATGCGGCCGGCCGCGTTGATGCGCGGGCCGATCTTGAAGACGATGTCGTCGATCGTCAGGTGCCCCGGCTCCAGCTTGGAGAGCGTGGCCATCGTCAGGAGGCCTTTGCGGGGATTCTCGTTCAGCTGCTTGAGGCCGTAGTGCGCCAGGATGCGGTTCTCCCCTACCATCGTCACCAGGTCGGCGGAGATGCTCACGACCAGCAGGTCGAGCAAGGGGATCAGCGAATCGAAGGGGATGCCGAACTTCTGCGTATAGGCCTGTACGAGCTTGAAGCCGACGCCGCAGCCGCTCAGGTCGTCGAACGGATAGTGGTCGTCCTCCCGTTTGGGATCCAGCACGGCCACCGCCGGCGGGAGCGAATCTTCCGGAAGATGGTGGTCGCAGATGATCATGTCGATGCCCTTCGAAGCGGCGTAAGCGACCTTTTCGTTGGCCTTGATGCCGCAGTCGAGGGTGATGATCAGGGTGAATCCGCCGTCCGCGGCGAAATCGATGCCCTTGTAGGAGACGCCGTAGCCTTCGTCGTAGCGGTCGGGGATGTAGAAATCGACCTGCGAAGTGTAACGGCGGAAGAACGAATACACCAGGGAGACGGCCGTCGTCCCGTCGACGTCATAGTCGCCGTAGACGAGGATCTTCTCCTCCGAGGTGATGGCCCGGCGGACCCGCTCCACGGCTACGTCCATGTCCTTCATCAGGAAGGGGTCGTGCAGGTCCTCGAGGCGGGGGCGGAAGAAGGAACGCGCCTGCTCGAACGTCTCGACACCGCGGGCCACGAGCAGGTTCGCGAGAACCCGGTCGATGCCCAGTTCCGCGGACAGCCGGCCGACCTTTTCGGGATCCGCCGGTGTTTTCACGATCCATTTGCGCTCTTTCGCCATAATACGCAAAGATACTGATTTTATTTCAGAATGTGGAGGAAAAGTGCTATTTTTGCATACTACGGCCGAGGATTCGGCCGTTTTGAATGAAATGAATTAAGAATCAACGATATGGCAAACATCGAACTCAGCGAACAGGAAATCCTGAGAAGGGAATCCCTGGCCAAGCTGCGCGAACTGGGCATCGACCCGTACCCGGCGGCGCTCTATCCCGTCAACACGGACACGAAGGCCGTCCTGGCCGGATACGACCCCGAAAAGGGCAATTTCCAGGACGTCTGCCTGGCCGGCCGGATCATGTCGCGCCGCATCATGGGGGCCGCCTCCTTCGGCGAGATCCAGGATGCCGCCGGACGCATCCAAGTCTATGTCAAGCGGGACGAAATCTGCCCCGGCGAGGACAAGACCCTGTACAACACCGTCTGGAAGAAACTGCTGGACATCGGCGACATCATCGGCGTGAAGGGCTACGCCTTCATCACCCAGACCGGCCAGCTGAGCATCCATGTCAAGGAACTGACCCTGCTGAGCAAGTCGCTCAAGGTCCTGCCCATCGTGAAGACCGACGCCGACGGCAAGGTGTACGACGGCTTCTCCGACCCGGAGCTCCGTTACCGCCAGCGCTATGTCGACCTCATCGTGAACCCGCAGGTGAAGGATGTCTTCGTGCAGCGCGCCCGCATCGTCGCGACGATGCGCGAGTACTTCAACGCCGCGGGCTGCCTGGAAGTGGAGACCCCCATCCTGCAGTCGATCCCGGGCGGTGCCACGGCCCGTCCGTTCATCACCCACCACAACGCGCTGGACATCCCGCTGTACCTGCGGATCGCCAACGAGCTGTACCTCAAGCGGCTCATCGTGGGCGGGTTCAACGGCGTGTACGAGTTCGCCAAGGACTTCCGCAACGAGGGCATGGACAAGACCCACAACCCGGAGTTCACCTGCATGGAGATCTATGTCGCCTACAAGGACTACATCTGGATGATGGAATTCGTCGAGCACATGCTCGAGAAGATCGCCACCACGCTCCATGGCACCACGAAGGTGCAGATCGGCGATGTGGAAGTCGACTTCCGCGCCGGCTACCGCCGCCTGCCCATCCTCGAGGCCATCAAGGAGTATGCGGGCGTGGACGTCGCCGGCATGGACCAGGAGCAGCTGCGCGCCACCTGCACGAAGCTGGGCGTGGAGTTCACCCCCTCCATGGGCGTGGGCAAGCTGATCGACGCGATCTTCGGCGAGTACTGCGAGAAGCACCTCGTCCAGCCGACGTTCGTCACCGACTATCCCGTGGAGATGTCCCCGCTGACCAAGCGCCACCGCGAGAACCCCGCGCTGACCGAGCGCTTCGAGCTCTTCGTCTGCGGCAAGGAACTCTGCAACGCCTACTCCGAGCTGAACGACCCGATCGACCAGCTGGAGCGCTTCGAAGAGCAGGCCGCCCTCAAGAGCCACGGCGACGACGAGGCGATGTTCATCGACTACGACTTCGTCCGCGCCCTCGAGTACGGCATGCCGCCGACCTCCGGCCTGGGCATGGGCATCGACCGCCTGACCATGTTCATGACGGGCCAGACGACCATCCAGGACGTGCTCTTCTTCCCGCAGATGCGTCCCGAGAAAACCGTCCGCAAGGAAGGGGAAACGGAAGAATAGCATGGAGCGCGAGGTCATCACCTCCCCGCAGAATCCGAAGGTCAAGGAACTGCTCTCCCTCCAGGAGAAGCCGAAGACGCGGCGGGAAAAAGGCCTTTTCGTCGTCGAAGGACGGCGGGAGATCGGCCATTGCGCCGCGGCCGGGCTGCAGTTCCGCTGCGCCTTCGTCTGTCCGGACATCCTTCCGGATGCGGAAGGGGCCGTTCCGGCCGGCACGCGGATCTTCGAGGTGAGCCGCCCCGTCTACGAAAAGATCGCCTACCGGGAGGGAACGGAGGGCATCGTCGCCGAAGTCGTCATCCCCGACCGGACGCTTGAAGGCCTCTCACTCGGAGAGAACCCGCTCATCGTCGTCCTGGAGGGGGTCGAGAAGCCCGGCAACCTCGGGGCCGTCCTGCGCAGCGCAGATGCCGCCGGGGCCGACGCCGTGCTCGTCTGCGGAGGCGGAGCCGACCTCTACAACCCGAACCTGGTCCGCGCCAGCATCGGCGCCCTGTTCACGCGCCAGGTCGTCGCCACCTCCTCCGAGGAGGCCATCGCCTGGCTCAAGCGGAAGGGCGTGCGCATCTACACGGCGCAGCTCCAGGACTCCTCCCTCTACTATGATACGGATTTCCGCGGCCCCTCCGCCATCGTGATGGGCACGGAATCCACCGGACTCACGGACCGCTGGCGCGAGGCCGCCGACGCGCACATCCGCATCCCGATGCTGGGCCGGCTCGACTCGCTCAACGTCTCCGTTTCCGCCGCCATCCTCCTGTTCGAGGCCGTCCGGCAGCGACAGGGCCAACCTTCCCGCCCATGACAGAAGACTTCCCCAACATCCGCTACGGACTGATCGGCCACCCCGTCCAAGGCTCCGGCAGCCCCGCGCTGTTCCGCGCCGCCTACAACGGCACCTGGCCGTACGACCTCATCGACGAGGCTGAATTCGAGACGGCCTGGAACCGTTTCCTGACGGGGTACCGGGCCGTCAACGTCACCGCCCCCTTCAAGGAGAAAGCCTTCGCCAAGGTGCTGCAGGCGGTCCGCGAAGGACGCGGCAGCCTCGACGGACCGGCCGCACGGACCGGCGCCACCAACCTGGTGGTCCGCACGGACGAGGGCCTGGAGGCACACAACGCCGACTTCTCCGGCATCCTGCTCACGGTGGCCGAATCG
Organism: uncultured Bacteroidia bacterium; assembly: GCA_902801205.1. Lineage (GTDB taxonomy): Bacteria > Bacteroidota > Bacteroidia > Bacteroidales > UBA932 > Cryptobacteroides. The sequence continues at coordinate 81,669 of CADCHE010000006.1, read as the reverse complement.
TACTTCCCCGGCATCGTCCGGGAATTCCTGGGCACCTTCGGCGAGCGGTTCCACATCAAGGTCCACCAATTCTGCCGCGCGCGGCTCGAGAGCCTGTTCAAGGAACGGCCGCAGGCGCTGGTCGTCGGCCTGGGCGGCGCCGGGAAAGCGGCGGCCGTGGCGGCCGCGGAACTGGGCTTCGCCACCGTGCTGATGAACCGCACCCCCGAAAAGGCGCAGGCCTTCGCCGACGCCCTGCCGGAGTACGGGTTCCTGGTCGACCCGCTGAGCGACTTCGCCGGGGCCGTAAAGGAATGCGACCTGGTCATCTACACGCTTCCCGTGGCGCTGGAGGAGATCGCCGGCTTGAGCGCCGACGACCTGGTCTCCACGAACGGGGCCGGCAAACGCATCCTGGAGGCGAACTACCGGCAGCCTTCCTTTGATGGAGCGGCGCAGTTCAAGACGGCCGCAGCCGGCGGCGAATACCTGCACGGAAGGCGCTGGCTGCTGTACCAGGCGCTGGCCGGATACGGCCTGATGACCGGCCGTACGCCGGACCTGGACGCCTTGGAAAAAGAATCCGCCCGGAGCGCTGGGAAATCCGAATAATATGCCTACATTTACATAAACAAAATACAACCGATATGTCACTGAACAAAGTCATGCTGATCGGTAACGTGGGAAAAGATCCGGAGATCCGTTACCTTGAAGGAAACAACCCCGCAGGGGGCAACACGAAAGTGGCGCAGTTCACCCTCGCCACCACCGAACGCTACCGTGACCGCAGCGGAGAGCTGCGCGAAAACACGGAATGGCACAACATCGTCGCCTGGCGGAACAACGCCGATGTCGCAGAAAAATACATCCGCAGAGGAACCCAGCTCTATATTGAAGGAAGGATCCGCACCCGCTCCTGGACCGACCAGACCGGGAACAAACGCTACACGACCGAAATCACCGTCGACAACCTCCAGCTGCTCGGAAAGCGCTCCGACAACCCCGGTGCGCAGCAGGGAGGCTATTCCGCCCCCGCTCCGGCCCAGGCCGCACCCTCCTACCAGCAGCCCGCCCCCGCGCCGGTCGTCAAGAACACGCCCGCTCCGGCGGCCGACATCTCACTCGACAATCCGGAGGACGATCTTCCGTTCTGATGCACCAACGAACATAAAACGAAACGACAAATATGAGCAAGAAACTTGACGTTGTCCTCGGACTCCAGTGGGGAGATGAGGGGAAAGGAAAGATCGTGGACGTGCTTGCGGCGCGCTACCCCGCCGTCGCCCGCTTCCAGGGCGGCCCGAACGCCGGCCACTCGCTGCAGTTCGACGGCCACAGCTTCGTGGTCCGCAGCATCCCTTCCGGCATCTTCCGTGAGGGCTCCACGAACATCATCGGCAGCGGCGTCGTCCTCGACCCGGTGACTTTCCGCGAAGAATGCGAGCACCTGAAGGCCGTCGGCATCGACCCGCAGCCCAAGCTGGTCATCTCCAAGAAAGCGCACCTGATCCTTCCGACACACCGCCTGCTTGACGCGGCCCAGGAAGCCGCCGCCGGGAAAGGCAAGATCGGCTCCACCCTCAAGGGCATCGGACCCACCTATACGGACAAAGTAGGCCGGCACGGCCTGCGCGTCGGCGACATCCTCGCCCCCGACTTCGCCGCCCGCTTCGCCCGGCTGAAGGACAGGCATCTGCAGCAGATCGCCGACCTGCACTTCGAATGCGACCCCGACGAAGGGGAAGCCCAGTGGATGGAAGCCCTGGAATACCTCAAGACGTTCCGCCTGGTGGACTGCGAGTATTTCGTGAACCGATTCCTGGAAGAGCAGCCCATCCTCGCCGAAGGCGCCCAGGGGTCGATGCTCGACGTCGACTTCGGGTCGTATCCTTTCGTCACCTCCTCCTCGACGACGGTGGGTGGCGTCTGTACGGGCCTCGGCGTGGCGCCGGGACGCATCGGAAGGGTATGGGGCATCTTCAAGGCCTATTGCACCCGTGTTGGCAGCGGCCCCTTCCCCACCGAACTCTTCGACGAGACGGGCGAGGAGATCCGCCGCGTCGGCCATGAGTTCGGCGCCGTCACCGGCAGGCCGCGTCGCTGCGGCTGGCTCGACCTGGTCGCGCTCAAGTACACCGTGATGCTGGACGGCGTCACCGACCTGATCATGATGAAGGCCGACTGCCTGGACGGCTTCGATACCATCCGCGTCTGCACCGCCTACAAGGTGGACGGGCAGGTGACGGACCAGGTTCCCTTCGACATCGCCGCTCCGATCGAGCCGGTCTACACCGACTTCCCGGGCTGGAAGACGGACCTCTCCGGCATCCGTGCGGAAAAGGATCTTCCGAAGGCGTTCACGGACTACGTGAAATTCATGGAGGATTATCTCGGCGTGCCGGTGCGGATCATCTCCCTCGGCCCCGACCGCGAAGCCACCATCGAGCGGTAGGAGGATCCCCGCCCCATAGAATAAAGAAAAACCGGTTGCCAGGAATCCTGACAACCGGTTCATGTTTCATGCGGTTCGATCAGAATGCGTAACGGAGGCCCAGTCCGAAACTGAAGATGCCGTTGGTGTAGACCGTGCCGTTGCCGAAGAGGATGCGGGGACGGACATCCAGCGAGAGGTTGAGCGGAATGGAACCGAAGGTATACTCCAGCCCCAGGTTACCCAGCAAACCGATATGCAGGATGTTCTCGTCACCGATGACCGCCATCGAAGCGCCGGGACCGCCGTAGAAGCCCCAGGAGCCCTCCGAAGACCATGCGGGCTGGGAGATCATGAAGTTCCAGACACCATCCAGCGAGAAACCGCCGTTCCAGCCGTCCAGACCCAAGTCGAACTCCAGGAAGTCGGACGCTGCACCGAGATAATGCTCATAGCTGATTTGGGTACCGTAACCGACACGGACACCCAGCGCCTTGGGCTGGGCGGAAGCGGCGAAGGCAAAGCACAGGGCCGCCACGATGATCAAAAGCGTTTTTTTCATGACTTGATATTTTAATCGGTATGCTTTCCTGCAAAAACTATACTATTCCGGAGAATCCCATGAAGGCCATGGCCAGGATCCCGACCGTCACCAGGGCGATCGGAACGCCCCGGAAGGGCTTCGGGACATCGTTCAAATCGAGATGTTCGCGCAGGCCGGCAAAGAGCACCATCGCCAGGCCGTACCCCAGGGAAGTGGCGAACGCATAGACGACCGCCTCGCCCAGGCCGAGCATGTGTGCGGGGCCGCCGCCGAAGGTGAATTCCTTCGTCACGACATTGAGCGCGACGCCCAGGACGGCGCAGTTGGTGGTGATCAGCGGCAGGAAGATGCCGAGCGCCTGGTAGAGCGAAGGGCTGATCTTCTTGAGCACGATCTCGACCATCTGCACGAGCGCGGCGATCACAAGGATGAAGGCGATCGTCTGCAGGAACGTCAGGCCGAAAGGCACCAGCAGGTACTTGTTGATGAGATAGGTGACCAGCGTACTGAGGGTGATCACGAAGCAGACCGCTCCGGACATGCCCGTCGCGGTGGAGAGCCGCCCGGAAACGCCGATAAACGGACAGGTGCCCAGGAACTGGGCCAGCATGATGTTGTTGACGAAAATCGCCGAAATGATGATGAGCAGAAATTCCATGACCTTACTCCTTCTTTGCCAGCTTGTTGAACAGAACCATCAGGTAACCCAGGACCAGGAAGGCGCCGGGCGCCATCACGAAGACCAGGATGCCGTCGCCGGAGAACAGCTTCCACCCGAAGACGGAGCCGCTGCCGAGCAGCTCGCGGACCAGGCCGAGGACCATCAGCGAGACCGTGAAGCCCAGACCGATGCCCAGGCCGTCCAGGGCGGAGTCCAGGATGCCGTTCTTGCTGGCGAACGCCTCGGCGCGGCCGAGGACGATGCAGTTCACGACGATCAGCGGGATGAACAGGCCCAGCGACTTGTACATGCCGGGCGTATAGGCCTGCATCAGGAATTGCAGGATGGTGACGAAGGTGGCGATCACCACGATGTAGACGGGGATGTGCACCTTGTCGGGGACCACCGGGGCGATGGCCGAGATCACGATGTTGGAGAGCACCAGGACGAAGAGCGTCGCCAGGCCCATCCCGACGCCGTTCAGCGCCGTGGTCGTCGTCGCCAGCGTGGGGCAGAGCCCGAGCAGGAGCACAAAGGTGGGATTCTCTTTCAGGAAACCCTTGGTGAAAATGGAAAGCTTGCTCATGACCTATTCTCCTTTGATGTTCTGGAACGCCGCGACGGCGTTCGCGATGGCCAGGGCATACGCCCGCGAAGTGATGGTGGAAGCCGTGATGGCGTCCACGTCGCCGCCGTCCTTCCGGACAGCCAGGCGGGAAACCGCCGGATCGAAGCCTTTGAACTGGTCGATGAACGCCGCGTCGGACGTGCATTTCGCACCCAGTCCGGGCGTCTCGGCGTGCGAGAGGACGGAAGTGCCGTACACCTTGCCTTCCGGCGTAAGGCCGACCATCAGGACGAGCGGGCCGCCGAAGCCGGACACCGTCGACTTGACAGCGTAACCGGCGGGAGCGCCGTCCGCCGTGCTGACATAATACTCGGAAGGGGTGCCGCCCACTTCCAGCGGGAGCGCTTCGGAGAGCGTGCCGCCCGCAGGCAGGACCGAGCCGACCGACTCGCGGAGCAGGGCCGCGTTCGTCTGCACGATTGCGTCTTCCGTCAGTACATACACACCGCCGAGCAGGGCGGCGCACACCAGGCACACTGCACCGAGGCAGCAGACCATGTTGGTAAGATTGGATTTTGCAGCCATACCTATGCCCTCCCGAATTTCTTTTGGTGGAACCAGATGTTAAGGAGCGGAACCGCCGCATTCATGATGAGGATCGCGAAGCTCATGCCCTCCGGATACGACCCGAAGTAACGGATCATCAGCGTGATGAAGCCGATGCCGATACCATAGACGACTCCGCCGGCAGTGCTCATCGGGCTCGTCACGTAGTCCGTGGCCATGAAGCAGGCGCCCAGCAGCAGACCGCCCGTCAGCAGGTTGAAGAGCGGGTCGGTGAAGCGGGCGGGATCGATCCCCCAGAACAGCAGGGAGACGAGGGCGACCGTCGCAAGGATGGACAGGGTAATCCAAGGCTTGATCACCCGGCGGACCACCAGGTACAGGAAGCCCAGCAGGATGGCGATGGCGCAGGCCTCGCCCGCACTGCCGCCGATGTTGGAAAACAGCATCTGGCCGTACGTCCAGCCGTGCTGCGCCATCAGGTCCGGCACGGAAGCGCCTTGCATGAGGCCCTCCTTGATAGCGCCCAGCGGGGTGGCGCCGGACACCGCGTCCACGCCGAACAGCCCCTGCGGCGCCTCCCAGTGCGTCATGTAGGACGGGAAGGAGATCAGCAGGAAGACACGGCCGGCGATGGCCGGGTTGAACACATTCTGTCCCAGGCCGCCGAAAGTCATCTTGGCGACGCCGACGGCGAACAGGGCGCCCAGGAAGACCACCCACCAGGGCGTCGTCACCGGCAGGTTCAGTGCCAGGAGGACACCGGTCACGGCCGCGGACAGGTCGCCGACGGTCGTGCTCTTCCGGAGCAGGTATTTCACGATAAGGTATTCCAGCAGCACGCACGAGGCGACGCTGACGCCCAGCACGAGCAGGGCCCGCCAGCCGTAGAACACGATGGAGACGGCCACCGCAGGAGCGAGCGCGATGAGTACGTCACGCATCAGGCCCTTCGTCGAGCAGGACGAATGCAGGTGCGGAGAAGGGGAAACGATCAATTTATCCATAGCATGTCTTTCTTGTCAGGTAATCCGTCATTTCGCGGCCGCACGGGCCTTGATGATGCCGAGGACGCGTGCCTTCGCCACGGCGATGATGTCCAGCAGCGGGATGTTCGCAGGGCAGGTGTACAGGCAGCAGCCGCACTGGATGCAGTCCTGGACGGAAGCTGCCTCCAGTTCATCATTGCGGTCGGCACGGGCGAGCCGGTTGAGCAGGAAGGGCTCGAGGCCCATCGGACAGGCATCGGCGCATTTGCCGCAGCGGATGCAGCTGCCTTCGGCGCCGCGGCGGGTCTCCGCTTCGGTCAGCAGGAGCAGGCCGCCGGTTCCCTTGAGCGTCGGCGCGTCGAGATTGACGACCGCCTTGCCCATCATCGGGCCCCCGCTCACTACCTTGGCGATCGAATCGGGCAGGCCGCCGGCGCAGTCGATGACATGGCGGAGCGGCGTTCCCACGCGGACCAGCAGGTTGGCCTGCCGCGCGGCGCCCTTCCCCGTCACGGTGACGGAATTCTCCACCAGGGGTTTGTTCTTCTGGACCGCTTCGTAGACAGCCAGGGCCGTGCAGATATTCTGCACCACAGCCCCCGCGTCGATCGGCAGCTGGCCGGATTTCACCTGACGGCCCATCACGGCGTCGATCAGCTGTTTCTCGCCGCCTTCAGGGTATTTCTTCATCAGGGAGCGGACTTCGATGCCGGCATAGGGACCGCCCAGCGGGCGCAGCCGCTCCACGATGCCGCGCAGGTGCGCGATGGCCTCGGGCTTGTTGTCCTCGACGGCGATCACGGCATGCGGGTCCCCGAGGACATGGCTCAGCAGGGCCGTTCCCACGACGACCTGCTCGCCTTTTTCGAGCATCGTGCGCTCATCGGAAGTCAGGTACGGTTCGCACTCGCAGCCGTTGATGATCAGCATCTCGCAGGTCTTCCCGGGCGGCGGGCTCAGTTTCACGTGCGTGGGGAAGGTTGCTCCGCCGAGGCCGACGACACCGCCCAGGCGGATCTTTTCAAGGATTGCCTTTCCATCCGCCGGGATGTCCGTCACCAGGTCGGGGGTCAGGTCGACGCCCTCCACCCACTCGTCCCCCTCGACGGTGATCTCCACGCAGGGAGCCGCCTTTCCGGAGAGGTCCTTGCAGACACCGACCGACTTGACGGTACCGGAAACGGAGGAATGGATGAATGCGGAAACGAATCCGCCGGGTTCGGCGATCACCTGGCCGGCCTTCACTTTGTCGCCGGGGGCGACGACCGCCTTGGCCGGTGCGCCGATATGCTGCGCGAGGGAAATGTATACGGCGGACGGAAGCGGAATCGCCTCGATTGCAGCGTTCCGGGAGAGTTTCGCGTCGTCCGGATGGATGCCGCCGATGGAAAATGTTCTTCTTGCCATGCCTAAGCCTCCTTCTTTTCGTTATCTGCCGCGGCAGCGGCCGCAGCGGCAGCCGCTTCACGCTCTTTCCGCTGGCGTTCCTGGATGCGGGCCTTTACGGCCTCCTTGTCCAGCGGTTTGGGGAAATTCACGCCATGGATCGCTCCGGTGGGGCACATCGCCTCGCACTCCCGGCAAAGCTTGCACAGGGCGGGGTCGATGTATGCCAGATTGTCCGTCACCGTAACGGCACCGTGGCGGCAGGTCTTCTGGCAGATGCCGCAACCGATACAGGCGGAAGCGCAGGCCTTCTTCACGGACGGGCCCTTGTCCCTGTTGCGGCAGGAAACGAACTGGCGCATGCCGCGCGGCCCCTTCGGACGCAGTTCGATGAGGCCCTTGGGGCAGGTCTTCACACAGGCCCCGCAAGCCGTACACTTGTTCTCGTCCACGACGGGAAGGCCGGTCTCCGGATCCAGCGACAACGCGCCGAAGCGGCAGGCTGCCACGCAGTCGCCGCATCCCAGGCAGCCATAGGCGCAGCCGGTGTCTCCCGCATAGAGGTTGGATTTCACCCGGCAGGATTTCAGACCGTCATAGACGGAGGTCTTGGGGCGGGCGGTACAGGAACCGTTGCAACGGACCACGGCCACCATCGGCGCTTTTTCCACGACCTCGTGTCCGAGGATCGCGGCGACCTGTTTCATCACGTCATTCCCGCCGACGGGGCAGTAGACGCTGTCCAGGTTCTCCGCCGCGACGGCCGCCTGCGCGAAGGCACGGCAGCCCGCGAAGCCGCAGCCGCCGCAATTGGCGCCGGGCATGACATGTTCCACGTCGTCGATCCGCGGATCTTCCTCCACCCGGAACCGCCGGGCGACCAGGAAGAGCGCCAGCGCGAGCAGGAGACCGATGCCGGTAATGATGACGACGGTCCATACAAGGGTATTGACAGAAGCGATCATATCGAATGGTTATTAGTCTTCAAATAAAAACGGTATTCGCCTTCCAGCCGGTCCCGGAAAAGGTAGATGGCCAGGTACCAGGCGCCCGCGCCTGCCAGGGCGGCCAGGCCGCACAGCAGTTCGCTCACGCCGGCGCCGGACAAAGATACGACGAATATCAATACAATCAATAAAGGCATGACATAAGAAAGCAGCACCGCCTTCAGGCCCAGCGACTTCCGCAGGGCGACTTCCACTTCCTGCCCCGGAGCGACCTGCTGGCCGGGCAGCAAATGGACCTCCACGACCTTGCGGGCGGATTCTGCGGCCGTACAGAGGGCCGCGGCCTGGCAGGCGGCGCAGGAGGAAGCGGAAACGATGCCGACAGATGCCGTGCCGTCCGCGACGGAAAGGACCGTCCCCTTATGCGTGATCTCCCCGGCTGCCATCTTACTTGACAAGGGCGTTGAACGGATACTTCAGGCCGGACCAGGACTGCAGGCGTCCCTGCACCGTGCCCGGATTGATCGGCGTCTCGAACCAGACCGGGATGCGGTTGTCGTCGTCAGAGATCCACAGTTGGATGTCGGCGTTTTCGGGGAAAACGTTCCCGGCTACGACGCCGACGGAGAAGAGGTGGCACCGCACCGTCCCGACGCCGCTCACCTTCCGTTCGGTCTTGCCGCGGTAGATGAATCCGATCGTATAGGTATCCTCATCGATGGCGAAAGTGATCGGATGGTTGTCTCCTTCGCGGATCTTCGAGAAATCGATGTTCCGGGCCATGTAGAAGAGTGACGGGATGTCGTAGGTGCAGTCCGTCAGCGGGATGCGCGCCGAATAGGCCCCCTTGCGGGAAGTCTTGACGGAGGCGGCGATATAGGGTTCCGCCACGTTGCGCACATAGCGGTATTTGTTGGTGCAGGTATAACCGCCCTCACGGGTGTCACGGGTGAACCGCACGGGACGGAGGCCGTCGCAAGTGAACCAGGACTGGAAGTCCTCGCGCACCTTGAAGAACATGTCGTAGAAACGGGCCGTCTGTCCAAACACCCGGCAGTGGTAGACCGGCACGCCGCCGACCTGCGTGGAGTCGAGCGTGACGTATACCTTCGCAACGTCGGAATTGACGGGGCCCCATTTGTAATGGGCCGCGAAGGTAAACTTTTCACCACCGCGGAAAGACAGGCCCGCGACGGAGGTGGAACGCAGGGGCAGGCATCTCTTTGCCTGGCCGGACGCCGGAAGACAAGCCGTCGTCAGGGCAAACGCGATACCGGCCAACAGCCGGAGCCAGATACGACGGCAGCACATCACCAGGGCTGGTTATTCGAAAAATCATCCGGACCACCCCAGGAAGGGGCGCCCGCATCCGCGTTCATCGCCGACTCCGTCCCCATGCTTGCCGCCTGGGCCGCCAGGGACTCACCCGGTTCCACGAACCGGACCTGCTCGGCCTTGAAGAGCATGTCGATATCGCACACTTCGCCGTTCCTGTGCTTGGCGATGATGACCTGGGTCGTCTCCTTGCCCGCCGGCGACTCGCCGAGCCCGAGGTAATCGGGACGGTGGATGAAGATGACCATGTCGGCGTCCTGCTCGATGGAACCGGACTCACGCAGGTCGCTCAACTGGGGCTTTCCGTTGCCGCCGGTGCGCTGCACCGCATTGCGGGAAAGCTGCGACAGGGCGATGATCGGGATGTTCAGTTCCTTCGCCGTCGCCTTCAGGCCGCGGGAGATCGCCGCCACTTCCTGTTCGCGCAGGCCGCGCAGTTCGACCGGCCCCTGCATGAGCTGCAGGTAGTCGACGATCACGAGCTGGACGTCCTTCTGCTTGACGAGCCGCTTGACCTTCGTGCGGAACTCCATGAGCGGGATGCTCGGCGTATCATCGATATACAGAGGCGCCTTGGAGAGTTCGGCAAGCCGCATCTCCAGCTGCTTCCATTCGTATTCTTCAAGCCGGGCGCCGCCCTTGAGCTTGTCGGCCGAGATGCCGGATTCGCTCGTCATCAAGCGCATCACCAGCTGCAGCGCGGACATCTCCAGGGAGAAAATCGCCACCGGCCGGTGGTGGTCCACCGCCGCGTTGCGCAGGATGTTCAGCGCGAAAGCGGTCTTACCGACGGAGGGACGGGCGGCCAGGATCACGAGGTCGGACTTCTGCCAGCCGCGGGTGACGCGGTCCAGGGACGGGAAGCCCGAGGGCACGCCGCTCAGGCCGAGGTTCTCCTGGTTGAACTGGATCTGGTCCATCGCATCGTTGATGAGCGAGCCGATATCCTGCACATCCTTCTTCATGTTGTTCTGGATGGCAGCATAGACCTTGGACTGGGCGTCGTCGATCAGGTTGTCCACAGAGACAGAGTCATCGTAGGCGTCGCGCAGGATCTCCGTCGAGGCGGTGATCAGATCGCGCTGGATGGCCTTCTGCTTGAGGATCTTGACATAGAATTCGATATGCGCGGCCGCGCCGACTTTCTGCGAAAGGCCGGCCAGTACCACTGCGCCGCCGACCGCCTCCAGGTTTCCCTTCTGGCGGAGCTTGGACGCGCAGGTCACGATGTCCACCGCGACGTGCTCCGTCACCAGTTCGGACATCGCCTCGAAGATGAGGCGGTGCTTTTCGTCATAGAAGCACGAAGGCGTCAGTTCCTCGAGCGCCATGTCGACGGCCGAGGACTCCAGAAGCATGGCGCCGAGGACGGCCTCTTCGACATCAAGAGCCTGAGGCGGAATGTTTCCCATCTCAAGCCCCAATGTTTCCAGATTGACCGCCTGCGCCCTCTTTCTCGTCGTTCTTTTGGGCTGGTCAGGCATATCGGATCAGTATCAGCGTTCTATTCGAAATCCGGATTTACGATGATACGGCCGCAATGCTCGCAGATGATCAGTTTCTTGCCGGACGCGATGTCGACCAGGCGCTGCGGGGTGATCATGCTGAAGCAGCCGCCGCAGGAATCGCCGTTGTAGACGGAAACCACCGCGAGATGGTTGTGCACGCTGGAGCGGATGCGCTCGTAGGCGCTCATCGTCCGCGCGTCGATCTTGGCCGCGCAAGCCTTGCGGACCGCCTCGAGCTTGACCTCTTCCTTCGCCGTGGACTCGACGATCGTCGCGAGTTCCTCCCGCTTGGCCTTGAGGTCGCCTTCGCGGATGGTGATGTAGTCCTGCATCGAAGCGAGTTCCTCCTTCTTCTCGGAGATGGCCACCTTTGAATCGTTCACGGACTTGATGGCGATCTGGCGGAGCAGTCCCTGGTTCTCGATCTCCTTGTTGATGGAGTCGTACTCACGGCTGTTGGAGATGGTCTCCAGCTGCTTCTGGAACTTCTCGATCTGCGCATCGCAATCCACGATGTTCTGCTTGCTCGTCGATATGGTCTGGTTGTAGGCCTCGATAACCGCGTTTCCCTGCGCAAGTTTCGCCTTCAGGTCGCCGATCTCGTCCTCCAGGGCCTCCACCTCGGAAGGCAGCTCACCGCGGAGCTGGATGATCTTGTCGATGGCGGAATCCGCCTCCTGAAGCGCGTACAGGGTCTTGAGCTTCTCCTCTACGCTGACATCGGAATCGGCGAAATTCTTCTGGAGAGAAACGAAGGTTTCCCGCTGGTCTATCGGGGTCTCGACTTTCTTTATTTTCTTGGTTGCCATATCTGTTAAATAAAATAATGTACTGGATTGCCCGCCGCCAGGGCGGAACTTGCATGGACTGCAAAGGTAGGAAATTTTTTCCGTATCAGAGTAAATAAAATATCCACAATGTCCACTTCCCCTTCGAAATGGCCTATATCGATGACCATAAAGTCCTTAGAAGTGAAAAAATGGTGATACGAAATATCCCCGCAAAGGTAGGCCTGCGCCCCGGCGGAACGCGCCTTTCCGATCAGCGAACTGCCCGACCCGCCGCAGACCGCCACGCAGGAGACGGGCACGTCCACGGGCGTGGAGCAACGGAGCACCTGAAGGCCGAAGACCGACTTGACATGGGCGAGGAAACGTGCCGCGTCCATCGGTTCAGGCAGGGTTCCCACGGCCCCGAGACCCGTCTGTCCGCCGGCATCCGGATCGAGGACCCGGACGGACCGGAGCCCCAGCCGGCGTGCCATGGCCCCGCTGACCCCCTCCGGCACCTTGTCGGCGTTGGTGTGGGCGGCATAGACGGCGATTCCCGCCCGGACGGCCTTGATGACCGTCTCCCCCGTGGGGTCATCCGGGCAGAGGGTGCGGAGCCCGTGGAAGATCAGGGGATGGTGCGTGACGATCATGTCCGCGCCCAGTGCGACGGCCTCATCCACCAGCTGCGGCGTGCAGTCGAAACCGACGAGCACCCCGTGGACCGGCTGGTCGGGCGAACCGATGCACAGCCCGCTGTTGTCCCAGTCCTCCTGGACGGACAGCGGAGCAAACGCCTCGATGGCGGAAGCGATATCCCGGACCGTCATCTTACAGCCCCTTTTTGACCTGCACCAGCTGGCGGCGAATCTCCTTGAGCGTCTCCAGCGTCCTGACACGGCCGTCGACGGCCTTCCGGTCGGCGGCGAGCCGCTTCGCGGCCCCGTCCAGCGTCATCCCCTGCTCCTTGACGAGGAGATGGATCTGCCTGAGGGTATCCAGGTCCTCCGCCGTGAACAGGCGGTTCCCCTTGGCATTCCGCTTGGGTTTCAGGTACTTCGGAAAGGAATTCGACCAGAAGCGGACCAGGGAGACGTTCTCCCCGAGCTGCTCGGCTGCTTCGCTGATGGTATAGTATAACTTTTCCATATCGATAGTGTATGCGTTCAATCCATGGACTGTCCCGCGTTGGCGGACATGAAAATCATTCCCATGTACTCTTCGGGCTTGACGGAACCGAAGAAGAAATGGACCGGATCGAGGAGCACCGAGTCACGGAGCACCTCGTAGTGCAGATGCGGGGCGAAAGACTTGCCGGACATGCCGACCTGGCCGACCTGCGTGCCGGAGCGGACCCGCTGGCCCCGGTAGACGCGGGTGTTCTCCAGGTGCGCATAACGCGTGAGGTAGCCGCCCGCATGGCGGATCTCCACCACGTTGCCGAGCCCCTTGGTGGCGTGGACGACCTCGGAGACGACCCCGTCCGCCGCGGCGTAGACCGGATCGCCCCGCTGGGCGATGAGGTCGAGCCCGCCGTGCTTCATGCCCACCTTGTAGAAGGGGTTGATCTTCTCGCCGACGGATGCACCCGTCCGGGCATAGGAGAACGTCCCGACCGGGCTGGAAAGCGGTGGCAGGGGTTCTTCCGCCTGGCACCGGGCCGCAATGGCGAGGAAGTTCTCCTCCACCCGGGCGGCGGTGGCCGCAACGCCGCGGAGCTTGTCCGCCGCATAGGCGACGATCTCGCGGTCCGGGACGGAATCCACTCCGGAGATGAAGTCGTCGCGGAGCGCGGCCCCGAGGTCGGGGGCTTCCGAATCGAAGAGGCGGCGGTAGATCTCGTCATCCTTCCCGGCCAGGGAGACCAGGACGTCCCCGAGCAGCCGTTCGCGTTCCTCCATCCCGGCATAGAGCTGCCGGTACATCTTGTTCCGCTCGCGGAGTTCGCGCTCGGAGTCGGTACTGACGACCAGGCTGAAGACGGTGTAGTAGAGCACGGCCAGCGATGCGGTCACGAGGAAGTACTTGAGCGCCTTGCTCAGTACCGTCCGCACGGACCGCGTGGCTTTCCGAAACTCCATCCGGGTCTTGTCGAATGTGTAGCGCTCCTTCATCCGGGTCTTTATTGGCGTCTGCGGAGGGAGAAATTGCGCCGCGTCAGGACAGCGTCGCTCTCCCCTTCCCGTTTCCGGATCAGGGAGGCATATTCCTCCTTCGGGATCGACAGGTCGAAATAATTCTCGGGATTCACTTTCTCTCCCTTGTAGATGACTTCATAGTGCAGGTGCGGTCCGCTGGCACGTCCGGACTTGCCGGATTCGCCGATGCAGTCGCCCCGCTTGACCGCCATGCCTTCCCGTACGCTGATGCTGTTCAGGTGGGCGTAGAGCGTCTGGTAACCGAACCCGTGGTCGATGGTCACGCAGTTGCCATAGCCGAAGAAGTCGAAGACCACCTGGCTCACGACGCCGTCGCCGGTCGCGTAGACCGGGTTGCCGATCTTCATCGCCAGGTCCACGCCGGTATGCATCTTGGAATTGTTGTCGAACGGGTCGGCGCGGTAACCGAACGGGCTGGTCAGCGAGTACTTGGAAGGATCCGGGAGGATCGGCGGGATGGCCGGGATGCAGGAGGCCATGTCGCCTGCCTTGCGCGAGAGGGCGGCCACTTCGTCCAGGGACTTGCTCTGGACATAGGCCATCCGGGAAAGGCGGTCCAGGCGGACGAGCGTGTTCTTCAGCCGCGCGTCGCCTTCCAGTCCGTCCAGGTAGGCGTATTTGTCCACGCCGCCCGCGCCTGCGCTGCGCACTTCCGCGGGAATCTCGTTCATGCCGAAGACAGAACGGTAGATGTCGTCGTCACGCACCTGCAGGGTGCCCAGTGCCTCCTCATACCGGTCGAGCCGGCTGTCCAGCAGGTCCATGCGGGACGCCCAGCGGGCGGATTCCATCTTCAGGAGTTTGGTCTTGGGAAGGTCGATGCCCAGTACGGAGGACAGCAGCCAAAGGTAGAAGAAGGCCATGGCCAGGCTGCCCGCCAGCAGCAACGCCCCCTTCAGCACCCTGTGCTTCAGGGAAGCCTCGCGAATCTCAACGAGCAAGGTTTCCGTATTGAGAATATATTTTCCCATAGCCTACAAATATACCTTTATTTTGCAATAAATCGTGAAATTTGTTATAATTTTGCCAATTCCGTGCCTATCCGGACACAAATTCGGGCCGCCGGAGGATACAAAAAACAGAAATAACTGAAAATGAACGATATGCAAACCGCCAAAGAAATCAGAAAGCAGTTTCTCGACTTTTTCGCCTCGAAAGGACACCGGATCGTCCCTTCCGCCCCGATGGTCATCAAGAACGATCCGACGCTGATGTTCACCAATGCCGGCATGAACCAGTTCAAGGACATCTTCCTGGGCAACAGCACGCCGGCCACTCCCCGTGCGGCCGATTCCCAGAAGTGCCTGCGCGTGAGCGGTAAACACAATGACCTGGAGGCCGTCGGACACGACGGAAGGCACCACACCATGTTCGAGATGCTCGGCAACTGGAGCTTCGGCGACTACTTCAAGGAGGAGGCCATCGACTGGGCCTGGGAACTCCTGACGGAGGTCTACAAGATCGACAAGTCCAAGTTGTATGCGACCGTGTTCGAAGGCGCCGCGGAAGACGGCACCACCCTGGACGAGGAGGCCCGCCAGGCCTGGCGCAAGCACTTGCCCGAAGACCACATCATCCTCGGAAACAAGCACGACAACTTCTGGGAAATGGGCGACACCGGTCCCTGCGGCCCCTGCAGCGAGATCCACATCGACCTGCGGACCGACGAAGAGATCGCCCGCATTCCCGGCAGCGCCCTGGTGAACACCGACAACGACCAGGTGATCGAGATCTGGAACCTGGTGTTCATGCAGTTCAACCGCAAGGCAGACGGCCACCTGGAGTCGCTCCCCGCCAAGAACATCGACACCGGCATGGGCTTCGAGCGCCTCTGCATGGTACTTCAGGGCAAGACCAGCAACTACGACACCGACATCTTCTCCGGCCTGATCCACCGGATCGAGGCCCTCAGCGGACACGCATACCATGAGAATCCGCAGACGGAGGTGGCCATGCGCGTGATCGCCGACCACATCCGCGCCATCGCCTTCTCCATCGCCGACGGCCAGCTGCCGTCGAACGTGAAGGCCGGCTACGTGATCCGCCGCATCCTGCGCCGCGCCGTCCGCTACGGGTACACCTTCCTGGGCTTTGGCGAACCCTTCCTCTGCGCCCTCGTGCCGCAGCTTGTGGAAGACATGGGCGAAGCCTACCCGGAACTGGCTCGCAGCCGCCAGCTGATCGAGAGCGTGATCCGCGAGGAAGAGCTCTCGTTCCTGCGCACCCTCGACCGCGGCATCAAGATGATGGACGACTACATCGCCCGCAACGCCGCCACGAAGCGGATCCCGGGCGAGGATGCCTTCATCCTCTACGACACCTACGGATTCCCGGTGGACTTGACGGAACTGATCGCGACCGAGCACGGCTACACCGTCGACCTGGAGGGCTTCCAGGCGGAACTGCAGAAACAAAAGGAACGCGCGCGCAACGCGACGGCCAACGAGTTCGGTGACTGGACGGTCTTCCACGACCGCGAGGAAGCGGCCTTCCTGGGCTATGACACCCTCCGGGCGGAAGGCGTCACGCTCCTGAAGCACCGCACCGTGAAGCAGAAGAACAAAACCCTGTACCAGCTGGTCTTCGAACAGACCCCCTTCTACGCCGAAATGGGCGGACAGGTGGGCGACACCGGCTGGATCGAAGGCGAAGACGGCGAGCGCACCGCCATCCTGGGAACGGTCAAGGAGAACAACCTGACCATCCACCTCGCCGAGCGGATTCCCGCCCACTGCACCGGTACCTTCACCCTGCAGGTCGATGCGGACCGCCGCCGGAAGATCGCCGCGAACCACACGGCCACCCACCTGCTGGACCACGTCCTGCGCGACATCCTGGGCACCCACGTGGAACAGAAGGGCTCCTTTGTCGGCCCCGACTACTTCCGCTTCGACTTCTCCCACTTCTCGAAAGTGACGCCCGAGCAGCTCCGCGAGGCGGAGCACCGGGTGAACGCGATGATCCGCGCCGACCTGCCCCTGCAGGAAAAACGCGAGGCTACGATGGAAGAGGCCCGCGCGGAAGGAGCCATCGCCCTGTTCGGTGAGAAGTACGGCGACCGCGTGCGCGTGGTCCGCTTCGGCCCCTCCGTGGAACTGTGCGGCGGCACCCATACGAGCGCGACGGGCACCATCGGTTTCTTCAAGATCGTCTCCGAGAGTGCCATCGCCGCGGGCGTGCGCCGCATCGAGGCCGTCACCGGCGAGGCCGCCGAGAAGATGGTCGATACGATGGCCGACATGTTCGACGGCATCCGCACGATGCTGAACAATGTCCCCGACATCCCCGCCGCCATCGCCAAGGTGCTGGGCGAGAACGCCGAAGTCAAGAAGCGGATCGAAGGATACGTCAAGGAGAAGGCCGCCGACATGGCGCATGCCTTCGCCGAGCACGCAGAAACCGTGAACGGCATCCATCTTGCAAGGTTCACGCGGGATGCAGACCCGGCCCTGCTGCGCGAAGCCGCCCTGTTCCTCCAGAAGGAGACCGAACAGTTCGCCCTCGCTGCCGCATACAGCCACGACGGGAAGCCGCAACTGTTGCTGATGTACTCGCAGGACCTCGTCGCCGCCGGGCGGAACGCGGGCAAGGACATCCGCGAAGCCGCGAAGTGCATCCAGGGCGGCGGTGGCGGCCAGCCCGGCCTCGCTACCGCTGGCGGACGGAACATCGACGGCCTGGAGGAAGCGCTGGCGAAACTGGTCGAAACGGCGACGGCCTGACGCCATCACGCCCCGACGGAAAGGAATTAGGATGAAACGGCTTGACCGATACATACTTACTTCGTTCGTAGGACCATTCTTCATGATCCTGCTGATCGTCATTTTCATCCTGATGATGCAGTTCCTGTGGGTCTACATCGACGAACTCGTCGGCAAGGGCCTCAGCATCGGCATCGTCGCCGAATTCCTGTTCTGGGGCAGCTGCACCATCCTGCCGATGGCCCTGCCGCTGGCCACCCTGCTCGCATCGATGATGACCATCGGGCAGATGGGCGAGAACAACGAGCTGATCGCGTTGAAGGCCTCCGGGGTCTCCGTCTTCCGGGTGATGGCGCCGATCCTGGTCGCTTCCGTGCTGATCAGCATCGGCACCTTCTACATCATCAACAAAGTCGTGCCGGTCTCTTACAACCAGATCTTCACGCTGCGCGACGACATCGGCAAGACCAAGGACGAGATCAAAATCCCGCGCGGCACGTTCTACGACGGCGTGGAAGGTTTCGTGCTCCGCATCGACGACATGGACGACCGGTCCGGCATGATGCACGGCGTGATGCTCTACGACCATTCCGGCCGCGGCAACACGCGCCTGACGCTGGCCGACTCGGCCCTCATGAAGATGTCGAAGGACAAGTCGTACCTCACCTTCCGGATGATGGGCGGCACGAACTATCAGGAAACCAACGAGAAAGCCTACCGGGACACCTCGCTCCAACTCCAGCGGATCGAATTCTCCCGGCAGGAGATGATCATCCCCTTGAAGAACTACGCGTTCCACAAATCCGACAGCGCCAAGTACGGCGACCAGGTAAAGGCCCTGCCGCTCTCGGACCTCAACTACGGGCGCGACTCCCTGAAAGCCGTCCGCGACAGCGTACGCCGCGAGCAGATGCTCGGCATCGCCGCGAACAAGGCGTTCACCTTCCCGCAGCAGCTCGATACGGCCAAGAGCGGACGGACCGTCTTGTTCGAGGATCCCGGCTTCCTCCATTTCGAAGGGAAGGAACAGCGGGAGAAGGCGCTCAGCAAGGCGCACGCCAAAACCGTGAAGATCCAGCAGGACCTGATCGACCTGGAGATGAACGCGTTCGACTACACGACCCTGTTGCGCTGGACCGATGTTGAGTACCTCCACCGGTACGCACAGGCGCTGGCCGTCCTGGTGATGTTCCTCATCGGCGCTCCGCTCGGCGCGCTGATCCGCAAGGGCGGGCTGGGCGTCTCGGCCATCATCTCCATCCTGTTCTTCGTCCTTTACTGGATCATCGACATCACCGGCGTCAAACTCGGCAGAGACGGCAGCGCCAGCGCAGGCGTCGCCTCCTTCAGTTCGACGGTCGTCCTGTTCTTCATCGGCCTCTTCCTGACCTGGAAGGCCATCAACGACTCCGACCTGTCCAACCTGGACAGCATCAAGAACGGCTGGCGGCGGGTCCGCAGCCGCATCTCCTCCTTCTTCCGCAAGACGCGGATCGTCTACATGGGCACCCCGGAATTCGCCGTCGGACCGCTCCGCACCCTGCTGGAGCACAAGTACAAGGTCGTCGGCGTGGTCACCGTCGCCGACAAACCGGTCGGCCGCGGGCAGAAGGTGGGCGAAAGCGCCGTGAAACGCTTCGCCGTGGAGAAAGGCATCCCCGTCCTGCAGCCCGTGAAACTCAAGGATCCGGAATTCCTCGCGCAACTCGCAGCGCTGAAGGCCGACCTCTTCGTCGTGGTCGCCTTCCGCATGCTGCCGGAAGAAGTCTGGAAGATGCCGCGCCTGGGGACCTTCAACCTGCACGCCGCCCTGCTGCCGCAGTACCGGGGCGCTGCGCCGATCAACTGGGCCGTCATCAACGGCGAAACACGTACCGGCGCGACCACCTTCATGATTGACAAGAACATCGACACGGGCGGCATCATCCTGCGCCAGAGCATCCTGATCGACCCGGATGACACGGCCGGCGACGTGCACGACAAGCTGATGGAGATCGGCTCGGAACTGGTCCTGCAGACCACCCAGGGCATCATCGAGCGCAATGTCGAGACCCGCGTGCAGCGCAGTTTCATCCAGGGTTCAGAGGTGCTCAAGAAAGCCCCGAAACTCACCCGCGCCCTCTGCCATGTCGACTGGAACGACACCACGGTGCACATCCGCAACCTGGTCCGCGGCCTGAGCCCGTACCCGGCCGCCTTCACGGAACTGGTGAAGGACGGCGCACAGCCGCAGCAGCTGAAGATCTACGCGGCCGAACCGCTTTCCGAAGGTCTGCTCCGGGGCGCCGCCGGCGACGGCACGCCCGCGCCCGGCACCCTGCTCTCCGACGGCAAGTCCTTCCTGGCCGTCACCACCGCCGACGGTGCCCTCTCGCTGACCGACGTACAGGTCGCGGGCAAGAAACGCATGGGCGTCAAGGCCTTCCTCGCGGGCTTCCGCGACATCGAGACCTACACCGTCACCGCCGGGACGTCCCGCGCGGAGATCCAGAAGGCGCAGCAATGAGCAGCGCCGCCATCATCGGAGCCGGCGCCTTCCCCCGGAAGGCCTACCCCCGCGAACTGATCCGCCGGGCGGACCGGATCGTCTGCTGCGATGGCGCCCTGGCTGCCTACCTGCGTGCCCGTGAAGCCATCTTCGGTTTCCCGCGCGATCCCGACGCCGTCATCGGCGACATGGATTCACTCTCTCCCGCCCTGCAGGAACGTTTCCGGGACGTACTGGTCCCCGTTTCCGAGCAGGAGACCAACGACCAGACCAAGGCCTTCCACCACATCCTGTCGCAGTATCCCGACGTGGACGAGATCCACATCCTCGGGGCGACGGGGAAACGCGAAGCGCACACGCTGGGCAACGCGTCGCTCCTGATGGAGTATGCGCGCGAATGCGGCGCCTGCGGGGTGCCCGAGCCCGGCCGCATCCGGCTGGACATGGTGTCCGACTGGTCGACGCTCTTCGCCATCACCGGCTCCTGCCGCCTTTGGGTGGGACAGGGACGCGCCGTTTCCCTTCTCACGCCGGACAACGCGCTGCGGATCCGTTCCGAAGGACTGGAATGGCCCACGGACGACGTCGTCTTCGACAATTGGTGGAAAGCCACGCTCAACCGGGCGACCCGGGACGAAATCCGCCTGGAGTTCTCCCGCCCGTCCGTTGCGCTGGTGATCCTCGACTGACCCCGATCCTTACCGCATCAAATCCAACAACAACATGCTTAAAAGAATCCGACAAATCCTCGCCGCCCTCAGCATCACGGCCGTTACCCTGCTCTTCCTGGACTTCAGCGGCACCTTGCACCCGTTCCTCGGGTGGCTGGCGAAGATCCAGTTCCTGCCGGCCGTCCTCGCCCTGAACCTGGTCGTCGTCGCCGTCCTCGTGGTCGTGACACTCCTTTTCGGCCGCATATACTGCTCCGTCATCTGCCCGCTGGGCATCTTCCAGGACGGAGTATCCGCCCTCAGTGCGATGCGCAAGGGCAAGAAGGCCCGCTTCTCCTATTCGCCGGAGATGAAATGGCTGCGCTACGGCGTGCTGGTCCTGTTCATCGCGGCCCTGGTCGCCGGGCTCGGCGCCGTCGTCGCGCTCATCGCCCCGTACAGCGCCTACGGCCGGATGGTCCAGAGCCTCCTCGCCCCCGTCTGGGGCTGGGGTAACAACCTGCTTGCCCGCTGGGCGGAACACAGCGGCAGCTACGCCTTCGCCACCCGTGAAGTCTGGCTGAAGAGCCTGCCGACGCTGGCGGTCGCCGTCGTGACGCTGGTCATCCTCGTGGTCCTGGCCTGGCGGAACGGACGTACCTGGTGCAACACCGTCTGCCCTGTCGGCACCGTCCTGAGCTTCTTCTCGCGCTTTGCCCTGCTGCGTCCGTTCATCGACACGGAGAAGTGCAAGAAATGCCATGCCTGCGAGAAGAAATGCAAGGCGTCCTGCATCGATATCGACCATATGAAGGTGGACTACAGCCGCTGCGTCGACTGCTTCGACTGCCTGGAGAACTGCAAGTTCGGCGCAATGCGCTACGGTCTTCCCGCACGCCGGAAGGCCGCTGCTGAAACGGCCGGGAAAGAGGGAGACAATGGCCGCCGCGCCTTCCTGGCGGGCAGTGCCGTCGCCCTTACCAGCATGTCGCTGCACGCCCAGGACGACAAGAAACGCGACGGCGGCTTCGCCGAGATCCTGCCCAAACGGGCGCCCGAACGGGAAGTCCCCGTCACGCCCTTCGGCTCCGAAAGCGTGCGCGCCTTCTACGATCACTGCACGGCCTGCCAGCTCTGCGTGGCCGTCTGTCCCAACAACGTGCTGCGCCCGTCGAAGGACCTGAGCCGGCTGATGCAGCCGGAAATGTCTTTCGAAAAAGGCTACTGCCGTCCGGAGTGCGTCAAGTGCTCCGAGGTCTGCCCCGCCGGGGCCATCCTGAAGATCACACCCGAAGAGAAGACGCAGTGGAAGGTGGGGACGGCGCATGTCGACCTCGACCTCTGTGTCGTGAACCGCGACGGTGTATCGTGCGGGAACTGCGCGCGCCACTGCCCCGTCGGCGCCATCGAGATGGTCCTGTCCGACCCGGACGACCGCCAGTCGCCGCACATCCCTTCGGTGGTCGAAGACCGCTGCATCGGTTGCGGTGCCTGCGAGAACCTGTGCCCTTCCCGGCCGCTGAGCGCCATCACGGTCAACGGCTATGAAATCCACCACAAAGACTAGCATGCCATGGAAAAGATAAACAGAAGATCCTTCCTCAAGACCACCGGTGCAGCTGCGGCCGGTGCGGCGCTCGTCGCCGGCGGATGCGCTCCGCGCGCGAAAGAAAACGGGAACGTCACCTCCGCCGCCAAGGACGACTCCGTCCTCGATACCGGGCAGATGGAGCTGCGCACCAACGGGGGCAACGGAGACCGCGTCTCCCTGCTCGGCTACGGCTGCATGCGATTCACGATGAAAAAGGACAAGGATGGCAAGGACGTCGTCGACCAGGAGAACGCCAACGCGCTGATCGACTATGCCCTGGCGCATGGTGTCAACTACTATGACACCTCGCCCGTCTACCTGCAGGGACAGTCGGAAGACGTCACCGGCATCGCCCTGAGCCGGCATCCCCGCTCTTCGTACTTCCTCGCCACCAAGCTGTCGAACTTCTCGAACGCCTCGCACGAGGCATCGATGAAGATGTACAACGACTCCTTCCGGGCCCTGCGGACCGACTACATCGACTACTATCTGCTGCACGCCCTCGGCCGCGGCGGCCTGGAGCTGTTCGACGGACGCTTCGTGAGCAACGGCATGATGGACTTCCTGCAGAAGGAGCGGGAGAAAGGGAAGATCCGCCAGCTCGGGCTCTCTTTCCACGGCAACAAGGACCAGTTCGACCAGCTGCTGACGCTCCACGACAAGTACCACTGGGACTTCGTGCAGATCCAGATGAACTATTACGACTGGCTGCACGCCGACGGCGTCCGCAACGTCAACGCCGAGTACCTGTACGACGAACTGGACAAGCGCGAGATCCCGATCGTCATCATGGAACCGCTGCAGGGCGGCCGCCTGGCCTCCGTAGCGGAAGGCGTGGCACGCATGCTGAAGGAGCGCGACCCGCTCGCCTCGGCCGCCTCGTGGGCCTTCCGCTTCGTCGGGTCCTATCCGCGCGTGCTGACAGCCCTCAGCGGCATGGTCTACATGGAGCACCTGAAGGACAACCTGAAGACATTCATGGACTTCGTCCCGCTCTCCGAGGAGGAGAAGCAGTTCCTCAGCGTAGACATCGCCGACGTGATGGCCAACTATCCGACCGTCAACTGCAACGACTGCAATTACTGCATGCCGTGCCCGTACGGGGTGGACATTCCCGGCATCTTCAAGCACTACAACAAGTGCATCAACGAAGGGACCTATGCCAAGGACCGTGCGCAGGAAGGCTACCGGAAACTCCGCCGGGCCTACCTGGTGAGCTACGACCGCGCCGTCGAATCCCTCCGCCAGGCCGAGCACTGCATCACGTGCAACCAGTGCATGATCCACTGTCCGCAGAGCATCGCGATTCCGCGCGAACTTCACCGGATTGAGGCCTACGTGGAGAAACTCCGCCGGAACGAGCTGTAAATCATCAGGAAAGTTCAAAAAAAAGACAGAGACATGTCTCACGACGTGTCTCTGTCCCCTTATATTTTCAATTGAATGAAAATGATTACGTCAGTTTTTGGGTTAATGAGTAAAAAGTTATGTCGTTTTAATCATTAACCATTTCCGTGCCAAAACGAAACAAATAAAAAAAAGTTTTCCACATGCTGAATGTTTCAGGATTATTCGTATATTTGCATTCCCGTTTCACGGGAGAAGCTTTGGAGAGATGCTCGAGTGGCTTAAGAGGCACGCCTGGAAAGCGTGTATACCCCAAAAGGGTATCTCGGGTTCGAATCCCGATCTCTCCGCAGAACAAGACGGCAGCCTGGTGCGACAGCACCGGGCTGTTTTGCTGCATGGCGAACGGAGAGCTCGCTCTCCGGGAGACATGCAACAAAACAGCCCGAACGGCCGCAGGCCGCGGGCTGCCGTCCCTGTTCTGCGCCTCCTCCCCACCGGGATAGCGCGAGCGAAGCGAGCGGAATCCCACTTGTTATTAATTAATATATTTATTAAAATAAACACTTCCCATACAAAGAAATGTTTAACCTTAGCTATTTTCGACGCCTAAGACATTAAAAATCAGGATGCTCCTTCATATACTTATCGATAGCATCCAAATCACGTTTTTGCTGAGCAGAACCTTTGTAATGGATCTGCTTCCCTCCATCTTTAGAATCATATCCACCATCTCTTAGGTATTTATTACGTTGAGCTCTTTCAATCCTCGCGGCA
Source organism: uncultured Bacteroidia bacterium (assembly GCA_902801205.1). Lineage (GTDB taxonomy): Bacteria > Bacteroidota > Bacteroidia > Bacteroidales > UBA932 > Cryptobacteroides. Next base: position 57,274 of record CADCHE010000006.1, on the reverse strand, counting down.
TCTTTCATACCTGCTTGCCTTAGCATCATTTCTCTCGCAAGGGACCTATTATATTCCTCTGTATCCATCCTATCTTGCCAGTCGGTGCTCGATGATTGCTCTTGAAATGTCTGACCATTATCATACGATGAATTGCTAAAAGAATTATTCGATCTATCTAAACCAAGATCCGAAGAGACATCTACACCTAAAACACTTTTAAGAATTTGATTCCGAATATCGGACAAGATAATTTGATTAATTGAAGTCAGGTCATTACCCTCGGAATCTTGGATGCGAAATGAAACAGGTTTATGGCCGAATTTTGCAAAATCGCCATTGTTTCTAACTAGCTTTTTATAGACAGCATCAGATATTGAGAACGACTCATATGCCTTAGCATATGCACACGAATCGTTTATTGCTATAATAGTTTTCACAAGGGAGTCTAACGAGCCATCTGAATTATTCAATTCATACAAGGAATATGTATAAGATTGTTCTTGCACCCGGACACACGACACAATGATTGTACAAAAAAACAATAGGAGTACTATTAACTGTTTCATGACATTTTTTTCTACAAAAATAAATATTCTACTTTGTTGTTTTGCGAAGAAATGAGAAAATACATCATCAAATCACACATCTATCATCCTGAAATGGCACTCCTTTGCAGAATCTGTAGTTCCATAGATAAGCGTACCCGATCTAACGGATTCTTGTCCATGTGATCAAATAGGGCATTGAGCAATTATGCCAACCGTTTATCATAAGTTACACTTCTAGCCACTCATGTTTTCTGTGTCTCCATCCTCATTAACAAAATTACTCCTGATAGCCATTATGTTGCGACTGACCATAAAAGAATACATAACAAGGCGGAATCAGGAGCATCACATAGCCAAACGCCAGCGGGAAAAAGTCAAATTGGGCAGAGTTCTCACCTAGCACATGAGTAATAATCCTAAAAAACGATACCATCATGGAATCAGTCACACACAAGAGACCCAGCACCAGTATTGGAAATCTGAAGAAAGTAAAATCCCCCCCACCGGGATAGCGCGAGCGAAGCGAGCGGAATCCCACTCGCTTCGCCACCTCACGCCGTCGTACTCGGGTTTCGCCCTGGCGTATCGCTAGATATAACGGTACGGATCGAAGACCTTGCCGCCAGCCAGGATCTCCTGGCGCTTCTCGTCGAAAGTGACCTTCTCGCCGCTGCGCACGGCCGCATTCGTCATCATCGTCGCAATCGAATGGTTGTACCCCGCCAGCACCGGCGCATTCGTTTCCTTGCGGCTGCGGACGCACTCCATCCAGTTCCGCATATGGAGGCTGGTCATCGGGTCGCCGCCCATGTTGGCCGCCGTGTCCACCTGCGCCGAAGGCAGTTTGAATGTCTCCAGCAAGTTGGGCTGCATCCCCATCGCCTTCGCGTCCCCCTCCGACATTCCACCGGAGGCGTTCACCTCGTTCCTGTCCAGGTTGAGCGAACCGCCATTGGAGAAATACAGCTCCTTGACACCGCCCGCGGAGTTGGTGAAGCGCGACGTGTACTGCACCTGGAAGCCCTCGTCCGAGCCTTCCGGGCCGTAGTCCATCACTGCCGTCAGGGTGTCGCAGTTGCGCCGCCCGTCCTTCCAGAGATAGATGCCGCCACTGGCCACCACGCTCCGGGGATGACTCAGCCCCGTGAACCAGTGGACGGTGTCGATCTGATGGGACATCCACTGTCCGGGAATGCCCGAAGAATACGGCCAGAAGAGGCGGAACTCCAGGTATTTCCTCGGATCCCACGGCTCGTAGGGCCGGTTGCACAGGAAACGCTTCCAGTCCGTGTCCTCTTCGCGGCACTCCGCCACCAGGGCGGGACGGCGCCAGCGGCCCGGCTGGTTGACGTTCCAGGTCATCTCCACCATCACGATAGGGCCGAACTTGCCGGACTGGATGAAATCGCAAGCCGCCTGGTAATTCGGCATGGAACGGCGCTGCGAACCGATCTGGATAATCCGGTTGGTCTTCCGGGCGATCTTCAGCGCCGTCCGGGCGTCCTCCATCGTCTCCGCAAAAGGCTTCTCACAGTAGGCATCGCAGCCCGCCTTCAACGCTTCGACCAGGTGCGGCGCATGCTGGAAGTCCGCCGTGGAGATGATGACGGCGTCGCACATTCCCGACTCGTACATCTCCTCGTTGTTGCGGAAAAGTTTCACCTCCTTGCCATAGTTCTTCTGGAAAAATGCCGTCGCTTCCTCACGGCGCCGCTTCCAGATGTCGGAGACGGCCACAATCTCGAAACCGAGTTCCTCCGCATGGTTCATGAACGAAGGAATCAGCGAGCTGCGGCAGCGGTCCGAAAAACCGACGATTCCCACCCTGACGGTGTCATTGGCCTTTTTCGCGCGGGCGTACAACGCCGCGTCCAGGGAAAGGCCGCCCAGCACCAAGCCTCCGGTTCCCAGCAGGCTGGTCTTCAAAAAATCTCTACGGGTCTGCATGATTATCTGACGGATTGGATTTGTTCTTTCATGACATGGAAGGCCACGGGCAACTGCGCCGCCACGTCGCTCCAGCCGCACTCGATGGAGATGCGTCCCTCGTAACCGATTTGGCGGAGAGCCTTGAAATAAGGCGTGAAGTCGTCACCGTCCACCCCGGGAGGTGTACGGCGGGCGCACTCGGCGATATGGCAGTGCACCAGTTTGTCCGCCGCCGCTACGAGGTCCGCCGGATCTTCCTTCTCGCGCGCCATATGGAAGAAGTCCGCGAGGACACAGATGTTGGGACTGCCGGCACGGCGCGCCAGCTCCGCCCCCTCCTTGACCGTATTGATGAAGTTGGACTCTTCCTTCTGCAGGGGTTCGATGGCCACGAAGACACCGTACTTCTCCGCTGCGGGCGCAATCCCCTTCAACAGGTCGAGGAACTGCGCCTCCGCCTCCTCGCGGGAGAAGCCCTCAGGGATCTGGCGCGAACGGCTGCTGCCCAGCACCAGGACCTTCATCCCCACCTCGGAAGCACGGCGGAGCGCCGTCTCTGAATAACGGATCGCCCGTTCCAGGTCCGCGTCCGGACCGACGACACGGATATCGCCCGGGAAGAAACCGTTGGCAGAATAGATCGGAATGCCCAAGGTATCGGCCGCCCGGCGACGGGCTGCGAACGCCTCGTCATCCATTTCAGGGACCAGGAAGGAGGCAACGCCCGCCTCCAGGTAGTCCAATCCGCAGGCGACGGCCGCCGAAGCATGATTCAAGCCGCAGATACCGATGTGCTCGTCGAGCCGGTAGGCTTTCCTGTGGCAGCCGGTAAACAGCACCGGCATGGCCAGGCAAATCAAGGAAGTAACCAAAATCTTATGCATAAAGGAAGTGAAACGTTTCTTGCAAACATCATCATTTCTCAGGATAAAGCAGATACGGCGTCCGCTGTTTCTTGAACGATTCCGTATCCTCCGCCCAGCGCGCGGCGATCTCAGAGGCGGAGGCGCCGTCCTCGATCATCTCACGCACCCAGCGGACACCGGCCAGCAGTTCGAAATGGTTGTTCGTTCCGAAGAACGGATCCCCAATCCCGAGATTCCGGTACGCGTCGATCACGTAGGAAAGATTGATCTGCTCCTTCCAGACCTTCTTCAGCGGCCGCAGCCGCAGGTCGACCCCGTGGCATTCGGTATCCTGGTAGCGCGGATGCTTCGCCCCCGGAATGCTCTCCGGCGTGAACGAGAAATCATACCCCGTCATGTCCGGATGCCCGTACACCTCGAACGGGAACTGCGTCCCGCGGCCCGGCGTCGCCACCGTTCCCTCGAAATAGCACGTCGAAGCGTACAGGTAGACCGACTTCATGTCCTTGAGGTTCGGAGACGGCGGCATGATCAGCGGATACTTCGTCGCATGCGTATAGCCCAGGCAAGGAACCACTTTCAAGTCGCAGACGATGCCGTCGGTCAGCCAGCCCTCGCCGACAATCATCTGTGCCAGTTCACCCAATGTCATCCCGTGTACCGTCGCGATGGGCAGCGCCCCGATCCCGGACTTGTACTTCATGTCGAGCAAGGCACCGTCCACATAGAACCCGTTCGGGTTGGGACGGTCCAGCACGACCACCTGCTTTTCAAACTGCGCACACGCATCCATCAGGCGGAGCATGGTGATGTAATACGTATAATAGCGCAGACCGACATCCTGGATGTCGACCACGAGCACGTCGAACTTGTCCATCTGCTCCGGCGAAGGACGGCCGTTGTGGTTTTCGTAGAGGGACAGGATCTCCACCCCCGTCTTCGCGTCTACGCTGCTGCCCACGAGTTCCCCGGCATCCGCCGTTCCGCGGAAGCCGTGCTCGGGTGAGAAAATGGCCGTCACATTCACGCCACGGGCAATCAACTCATCCAGGACATGCGGGCCGTACTCGATCTTTCCGCCGGGAACGGAAGGTTCCAGGAAGGGAATCAGCACATTCTCTTCCGTGATGCCGTTCCGGGCAATGTCATCCGCCAGGCGGGAACCGGTGATCCGGTCGCCGACGATGCCGCTTTGGTTGCTGAACAGGGCCACCCGTTTCCCTTCCAGCAGGGGAAGGTAAACATCCGGACGTTCGTCGCCCAGGATGACGTTGTCCGGAGCACCGGCACGGGAGCAGGCACAGAACAGGCACAGAAGTGCGGCCAGGAAAACCGGGCGCAGAAGAAGATGATGATGCTTCATAATAAGACTTTTCCGTTTAAGCGAAAGAACCGCCGACGATATCGAGGATCTCGTTCGTAATCTTCTGCTGGCGGCCCTTGTTGTATTCCAAAGTCAGTTCGGAGAGCAGTTGCTCCCCGTTGTCGGTCGCAGTCTGCATGGCCACGGTCCGCGCCGCATGCTCGGCCGCGTTGCTGTCCAGCAGCGTCGTATAGATGCCCAGGCGGAGCACCTGCGGCCGGAGTTGGGCGAGCAGCGTCTCCGGATCGGGTTCGACCAGGTAGTCTTCCGGATTGCGCGCCTGCGGGAGCATCTCGCGGGAGGATCCCGCAGGCACCTTCCCAGGCATGCTGACAGAAGGAGCCGCACCGGATTCCAAGGGAAGGAACACCCGCCGGGCACAGGGCTGGGAGGCGTTCGACTGGTAATGGTTATAGACCAGTTCTACGCGGTCGAAACGACCGGCAGCGAAGCCCTCCTGCAACAGGTCGGAAAGTGCGGCGGCCGCCGCATAGGACGGATGTTCCGCCATGGCGGAATAATCCTCCGCGCAGGGATGGCCGTTTTTGCGCATGGCATCGGCCATCTTCCGGCCGACGGGAAACACATCGATGTCTTCCTCCGCCAAGCCCGCGTCACGGTATTCACGGATCACGGACAGGGTCTCGCGGATGATGGAGGCGTTGAACGCGCCGCAAAGGGAGGTGTTGGATGAGAAGGCGACAATAGCCACGCGGTGCACGGGACGCTGGACCGTCAACAAATGCGCCGGACGCTGCTCGGTCTTTCCGGCGGCCAGGGCAGCCACATGCGCAGAAAGGTCTTCTAGGACCCGGAGCAGCAACTGCTCATAAGGCAGCATATTGCCGATGGCCTGCTGCGCCTTGTGCAGTTTCGCGGATGCCACCATCTTCATTGCCGAAGTGATTTTCAGCGTACTGCGGACAGAGGCGATCCGGTTGTTGATCTCTTTCAGTGACGGCATGGCGGCAATTGCTTAGGCCCGTTCAGGGGTACTGCGGAGCGAAAGCGCCACGGCCTCCGCTTCCTTTTCGATGATACGGGTGATCTCGGGACTGAGCATTCCGGCAGCCAGCGGCTCGAGGACATCCTTTGCATGCAGGGAACGCATCCGGTCCAGGAAGAGGTCCTGGAACGTGCGGACCTGGTCCAGCCGGATGGTGCGCATCAGGCCGTGGGTACCGCAGTACAGGATGGCGACCTGCTCTCCGACCGGCATGGGGCTGTACTGGGGCTGGATCAGCAGCTGGTTGTTTTTACGGCCCTTGTCGAGGGCCATCTCCGTCACCTTGTCCACGTCGGAAGAGAATTTCGAGAAGGCTTCCAGCTCGCCGTATTGCGCCTGGTCGATCTTCAGGGTGCCTGCCACCTTCTTCATCGACTTCACCTGGGCGGATCCGCCGACACGGGAAACCGAGATTCCCACGTTGATGGCCGGGCGGAAGCCCTGGTTGAAGAGGGCGGATTCCAGGTAGATCTGGCCGTCCGTGATGGAGATCACATTGGTGGGGATGTAGGCGGAAACGTCGCCGGCCTGCGTCTCGATGATGGGCAGGGCCGTCAGGGAGCCACCCGCCTTGACACGGCCCCGGAGCGACTCCGGCAGGTCGTTCATCTGCTCGGCGACCTCCTGCTGGCCGATGATCTTCGCCGCCCGTTCCAGCAGCCGGGAATGGAGGTAGAAAACGTCGCCCGGATAGGCTTCACGACCCGAAGGCCGGCGCAGGATAAGGGAGACTTCACGGTAGGCGACGGCCTGCTTCGAAAGGTCGTCATACACGACCAGGGCATGGCGGCCCGTGTCGCGGAAATACTCGCCGATGGCGGCGCCGGCAAACGGAGCGAAGTACTGCAGGGCGGCCGGGTCGGCAGCGGTGGCCGCCACGACGACGGTATAGTCCATCGCACCCCGGGCGCGGAGCGTTTCCACGATGCCCGCCACGGTGGAACCCTTCTGGCCGACCGCCACGTAGATGCAGTAGACGGGGTCGCCGGCGAGAAAGTTCGAACGCTGGTTGATGATGGTGTCGATGGCGATGGACGTCTTGCCCGTCTGGCGGTCGCCGATGATGAGTTCGCGCTGGCCCCGGCCAATCGGGATCATGGCATCGATGGCTTTCAGGCCCGTCTGCAAGGGCTCGGTCACAGGCTGGCGGAAAATGACCCCGGGGGCCTTCCGCTCCAGCGGCATGTCGGTTGCGGGGCCGTCGATGCGTCCCTTCCCGTCCAGCGGATTCCCGAGCGGGTCCACGACCCGGCCCAGCATCTTCTCGCTCACCGGGATGGAAGCGATCCGGCCGGTCCGCCGGACGGTCATGCCCTCCTTGACACTGTCCGTCGGGCCCAGGAGGACCGCACCGACATTGTCCTGTTCGAGGTTCATCACGACGCCCATCACCCCGGACTCGAAGGCGAGCAGTTCACCCGCCTCTGCGTTGGTCAACCCGTACATGCGGGCGACGCCGTCGCTGACCTGGAGCACTTTCCCCACCTCCTCGAAATGGAGGGACGTGTCAATCGACCGGAGTTGCTCGAGCAGCACTTCGGAGATCTCGCTCGGATTGATATTGTTGTTCTGCATCTTGTAGATTCGATAAAATCAAACGATTCTGCGGTTCTGCTCGGCGAAAGCACGCCGCACCGCATCCAGTTGGTGCTTGACGCTGGCATCCAGCAACAGGTCATCCACTTCGAGCACAAAGCCGCCCAGCAAGGAAGGATCTTCCTCGGTTTCCAGTTCCAGTTCCCAGCCCGTCCGGGCGGAAACCGTCCGGCGGACCGCCTCCTCCAGGTCCCGGGACGCCTTGACGGTGCGCAGCGTGGCATGCACCTTCCCCTCCGAACGGAGGTACTGACGGATGAAACTGTTCACAACCAGTTGCAGGACCGGCATCCGCCCGTTCCGCTCCATCAGGCGGAAGAGCGCCTCCCATTCCGGAGCGAGGGGATCGGCGCCCACCGCGGCCTGCAGCAGCGAACGCCGCTGCGCCTCGGTGATCTCCGGATTCTCTTCCAGGTGGTCGCGCAGGGAGGGGACACCCGCGAAAGCACGTTCCAGGGCACGGGCCTGGGCATACACCCGAGGACCGCCCCCGGTCTCACCGACCCGGAGCAGCAACGCCTTGGCGTACCTTGATGCAACCAGCGACGCGTTCATTCCCGTCAGTTCTTGGGATCGCCACCCGTCTGGACGGCAGTCAGTTCATCCACCAGCCGGCCGATGTAGGCTTCCTGACGCCCTTCGGCGGAGAGTTCCTCGCGGAGTACCTTCTCGGCCACGTCGACGGAAAGGTCGGCGACCAGGGAACGGATCTCCCGGAGCGCCGTTTCCTTTTCGGCGGCGATCTCCTCCCGCGCACGGGAGAGGATCTTTCCGGCTTCGTCCTGCGCCTGCGCCTTTGCCTGTTCGATCAGTGCGTCCCGGGAGGCGGCCGCCTCCTGCAGGATCCGCAGCTGCTCCGCCTTGGCGCTTTCCACCAGGCGAGCCTGCTGTTCGGCCAGGTTCCGGAGAGCGTCCTCCGCCTCCTTCGCCTTGCGGATCGATGCGCTGATCCGTTCCGCCCGTTCCCGGACGGACCGCGTGATCATCGGGAACCCCCATTTGGCCAGGATGAACAGGACGATGCTGAAGATCAGCGTCATCCATACCAACAGACCGAAATCGGGCGTAATCAACGACATAAGACTACTTGGCAATCAGACAGACAGCGATGGCAAACAAGCAGGCGCCTTCGATCAGCGCGCTGACGATGATGGCCGTCATCCGGTAGTGGCCGGCCTGTTCAGGCTGGCGCGCACCGGCTTCCAGGGAAGCCTGGCCAATCTTACCGATACCGAAGGCGGCGGCGAAAGCGGCCACAGCGGCACCCAGCGCAGCACCTACCTTCCCGAGGGAAAGTCCGGCGGCTGCCTGCAGCAGAATAGTGGAAAGTGTCAACATAACGATTCTGTATTAAATGATTAATCCGTATTGATTTCTTTTTCAGGATGCTGGCGCGAAAGGCCGATGAACACCGCCGAAAGCATGGTGAACACGTAGGCCTGGATGAAGGCGACCAGCAGTTCCAGGATATCCATGAAGACGCCCAGGCAGATGGCGACAGCACTCAGCCCGGCATTGATGGCCGTTCCCAGTTCGGCGGTCAGGAAGATGACGGCGACCACGCCGAGGATCATCAGGTGCCCGGCGAGGATGTTCGCAAAGAGACGGACCATCAGGCTGAACGGCTTGGTGAACATGCCGATGATCTCGATGACGGGCATCAGGGGCACGGGGACTTTCAGCCAGGTCGGCACGTCGGGCCAGAGGATGTCCTTCCAGTAGTGCCGGTTGCCGAACAGGTTCACGGCGAAGAAGGTGAACATGGCGAGCACGAGCGTCACGGCGATGTTGCCGGTGATGTTCGCGCCGCCGGGGAAAAAGGGCACGATGCCCATCAGGTTGTTCAGGAAGATGAAGAAGAAGGCCGTCAGCAGGTAGGGGGAATAGCGCTTGTAGTCCTCGCCGACGCAGTCCTTGATGATGTCGTCCTCCACCATCGTCACCAGCATTTCCATCAGGCCGACGCCGCCCGAGGGGACCTCCTCCCGCGCGTCGTGCCGGCGGTACCAACGGGCGCAGCCCAGCACGATCACCAGCAGCAAGGTGCAGTTGAACATCAGGCCGAGGACGTTCTTGGTGATGGAGAAGTCCAGCGGACGGACCAGGTCGCCGCCGGGACCGCGCTCGACGATCTTGTTTTCGTATTTCTCACCGGCAGGAGCGATGAAGAAGCCCTGCCAGGACTCCCCTCCCTCCAGGTGCCGGGAGGAGAAGCAGTGCCAGCCGGAAGCCTTGCTGTAGAGGATGACCGGCAGCGGGATGCTGACCGGATGGCCGTTCACCGTAGTGATGTGCCATTCGTAGGCATCACGGATGTGCCCGTAGAGATACTCGTCCATGTCCAGTTCCTGCGGGTCCGCCGCACCGGAGACGGGCAGGCAGGCCAGCGGGAACAGCAACAGCAGGAGAAAGTACTTCAGGCGCATGGTTCTACACAGGCAATAACATGGTTCTCACATACTTCCACGAAGCCGGAAGCGATCCTGACCTGCTCCGGGACATCGCCGGAGGAGAAGGTGATGTTCCCTTCCGTGAGGGAAGAAATCAGGGGCGCATGGTCATGGAGCACTTCGAAACGCCCGAGGGTGCCCGGCAGCTCGACGCTGCGCACCATCCGGTGTACCAGCACCTTTTCCGGCGAAATGATTTCCAGCAATATGTCCACCGAGCGCCTTTCCATCCCTACTTGGTTTTCGCGAGGATTTCCTCGCCCTTCTTGACCGCGTCTTCGATCGTTCCCACGTTGAGGAACGCCTGCTCGGGCAGGTGGTCCACCTCGCCGTCCAGGATGGCGTTGAAGCCGCGGATGGTGTCACGGATGTCGACCATCACGCCCGGAACGCCGGTAAACTGTTCGGCGACCGAGAAGGGCTGCGACAGGAAACGCTGCACCCGGCGGGCGCGGTTCACCGTCAGACGGTCCTCATCCGAGAGTTCGTCCATGCCCAGGATCGCGATGATGTCCTGCAACTCCTTGTTGCGCTGCAGGATCTGCTTCACGCGCTGGGCCGTATCGTAATGTTCCTTCCCCACGATGTTCGGATCCAGGATGCGGGACGTCGAATCGAGCGGGTCCACTGCCGGATAGATACCCAGTTCCGTGATCTTGCGGCTGAGGACCGTCGTCGCGTCCAGGTGCGAGAAGGTGGTCGCCGGTGCCGGGTCCGTCAGGTCGTCCGCGGGCACATAGACGGCCTGCACGGAGGTGATGGATCCGTTCTTGGTGGAAGTGATCCGTTCCTGCATCTTGCCCATCTCGGTGGCCAGCGTCGGCTGGTATCCCACGGCGGAAGGCATGCGGCCGAGGAGGGCGGAAACCTCCGAACCGGCTTGCGTGAAACGAAAGATATTGTCGATGAAGAAGAGGATGTCGCGCGGGCCGTCCGTGCCGGCGCTGTCGCGGAAGGATTCCGCCAGCGTCAGGCCGGAAAGGGCCACGGAAGAACGCGCTCCGGGCGGTTCGTTCATCTGGCCGAAGACCATCGCCACCTGCGACTGCGAAAGCTGCGCCTCATCCACGAGGGAGAGGTCCCACTTTCCTTCCTCCATGGCGGCAAGGAAGGCGTCCCCGTATCGGATCACGCGGGATTCGATCATCTCGCGCAGGAGGTCGTTGCCTTCACGGGTCCGTTCCCCGACACCCGCAAAGACGGAGAAGCCGCCATGCTTCTTCGCGATGTTGTTGATCAGTTCCTTGATGAGGACCGTCTTCCCGACGCCGGCACCGCCGAACAGGCCGATTTTCCCGCCCTTGAGGTACGGTTCCAGCAGGTCGATGACCTTGATGCCGGTATACAGGACCTCCTGGGACGTAGCCAGGTCCTCGAACTTGGGCGGCTCGCGGTGGATGGGCAGCTGTTCCTCGCCGGAAAGGGCGCCCAGGCCGTCGATCGGCTCGCCCACCACGTTCATCACGCGGCCGCGGACCTGCGTCCCGGCGGGCATCGAGATCGGCGCACCGCTGGCGGCCACCTCCATGCCGCGCCTGAGTCCGTCGGTGGAATCCATGGCGACGCACCGGACGGTGTCCTCGCCGATATGCTGCTGCACCTCGATGACGAGCGGCGCCTTTCCCTCGCGGTGGACGAAAAGCGCATCGTAAATGCGGGGGAGGTCCCGCTCTTCCTGGTCGGCTCGAAGATCGAAATGAACATCTACGACCGGCCCGATGACTTGGGAGATGATTCCTGTGTGTTCTGACATCACTGACAAATGGTTGCGGCTCCTTCCGGATGCCGGACTATCCTGCGTAAAATTTATGCCAAGATAGCGAAAAATTATCGAAAATAAAACAGAATCCTTCCTTCGGACAAGAACACGACGAAAGAGAGGGACCCGTCGTACGGATCCCCCTCCTTCATCCAGCGTATGTGCGCCTTATGCGAGCTTGTCCGCGTTGGCGAGCAGATACTTCTCGGCTTCGACGTTCCACAGGCCGAAGTGGGCCTTGCAGAGACGGTCGAGTTCGGCGTAGACCGGGTTGGTCTTGCCCTTCTCCGCGAAGTCAGCGATCGCCGTCAGCGGCATGTCCACGTGCGTGTAGATCAGTTTCTTGCCACCGGGGATGTTCGGGAGGTTGAGGGTGGTCTCGACCACCGCGCCCAGACCGCCGATGTGGGTCACCAGACCGGCCGGGTCCATGCCCTTGCCCATCAGGTGGAGCGCCTCCTTCATGTCGTCGGTATTGCCGCCGCTCGTTCCCACGATATGCGTGGAATTGTAGTGGACGTTGTAGAAGTTGAACGGAGCCTTGAAGTCGGTCTTGCCAGGCCCGGAGAAGAAGTCCAGGCAGCCGTCATGACCGAGGATCTCGTCACCCTGGACGACCACGGCCGGCACGGGGGCCATGACGACGACGTCGTCGAAGCCGGTACCGCCGGAGATCTCACGCAGGCAGGCCACCGGGTCCTCGACGGCACCGGTGTTCACGTAGCGGAGGTCGATGCCCTTGGAGGCCGCGAACTCCTTGGTATACAAGGTGGCGGCGCGGTCCAAGCGGGCCTGGTCGATGTCCGTGACCACGAACAGGGAAGGATGACGGTCTTCACGGTGCAGCACATAGTTGATCATCGCGAGACCCATCGGGCCGACGCCGGCGAGCAGCGCCATCTTGCCGCCATCCTTGATCTCCATCTGGTGGACATAGGAACCGTTCGTCGTGTGATAGTGCGCATGCATGGCACCGATCACGCAGGAAAGCGGCTCGCTCAGGGAAGCGGGATAGAAGCCTTCGCCCTTGAAGGGCAGCAGGCAGCCCTGCTCCATCACCTCGGCAGGAATGACGATGTAGGTCGCGTCACCGCCGATGTACTTGTAGGAGTAGCCGGGAGCGGAGTAGATACCGACCGGGCCTTTTTCATAGTTGAGGGCCGGCTGGATGGAGAACTTGTCTCCGGGCTTGAACGCATCCTTCCACTTGGCGCCCACCTCGATGATCTCACCGGAGAACTCGTGGCCGACGATGGTAGGATTCTCCGCCACATCGTTGGGGACGCGCTTGTGCGCCGTTCCCTGATGCGCGGCTTTGTAGGTCGACATGCAGATGCTGTCGCTGACCACCTTGGCGAGGATCTCGTCTTCCTTGATCTGCGGAAGTTCGAACTCCTCGAGCCTCAGGTCGTTGACACCATATAAACGTACAGCTTTCGTTTTCATGATACAATCGGATTAAACACCCTTCTTGGCACGGAGGATCTGCTGGGCGCTGGTCTGGTTGCTTGTCGGGACATAGTCCTTGAGCGGGACGATCTTCTCGTTGATCGCGTCGAGGAACCAGTCAGGCTGCGGGAAGAAGGCTTCCTCGAGCTCGTGGCAAGGGGTGATCCAGTTGCGGGAACCCAGCACGACCGGAGCGGCGTCGAGGTCGTCGAACGCCATTTCGGTGATGTTCGCGGCGAGGTCGTTGAGGAAGGAACCCCGGGCGCACGCATCGCCGGCGATGATGATACGGCCCGTCTTCTTGACAGAAGCGAGCACCTTGTCGTAGTTGAACGGCACGAGGGAGCGGGCGTCGATGACCTCCGCCTCCATTCCGTACTGTTCCTTCAGCTTGTCAGCCGCCTCGAGCGCACGGTACAGCGTGGCGCCGATGGTCAGGATGGTGATGTCCTTGCCTTCGCGCTTGATGTCCGGCTCGCCGATCGGAATCTCGTAGTAGCCCTCGGGGACACCGCCCTCGTGGAACTTCTCACCGATACCGTAGAGACGCTGGCTCTCGAAGAAGATCACCGGATCGGTGCCCTGGAGCGCGGCGTTCATCAGACCCTTGGCGTCGTAAGGCGTCACAGGGAAGCAGACCTTCAGGCCGGGGATATGGGTGCAGAGGCTCGTCCAGTCCTGGGAGTGCTGCGCACCATACTTGGAACCGACGGAGACGCGGACGACGACGGGCATCTTGAGGATGTTGCCGGACATCGCCTGCCACTTCGGCAGCTGGTTGAAGATCTCGTCGCCGCAGCAGCCGAGGAAGTCGCAGTACATGATCTCGGGGATCACGCGGCCGCCGCACATGGCGTAACCGATGGCCGTACCGATGATTGCGGCTTCGGCGATCGGGGAGTTGAAGAGGCGGTGGTAAGGAAGCGCCTCGGTCAGGCCGCGGTACACGGCGAAGGCGCCGCCCCACTCACGGTTCTCCTCACCGTAGGCGATGAGGGAAGCGTCCTTGTAGAAACGGTCGACGACCGCTTCGAACACGCCGTCGCGGAAGTTGTAGGTCTTCATCGCGCTGGCGGGCTTGCCGTTCTTGTCGAGCCAGAAGCGCTCCTTGCCGGCGATCTGCTTCACGCGCGGATTCTCCTCGAGGGGCATCAGCACGTCGGGCTTGGCGTCGGAGAGGGAGTCGATGCTCTGGTTGGAGAACATCATCTCACCCAGCATCTCGCTGTCTTTCACGAGGTCCATACGCGGCGAGAGATCCAGGTCGATCGCGAGCTTGTAGCAGGCGAAGATGTTGTCGTTCACCGTGGCGCGGATGGCGTCCAGGGCAGCCTGGTCGGCGACACCGGCCTTGATGAGCTTCTTGGCGAAAGCGACGATGCAGTCTTCGGCTTCCCAAGCGGCGATCTCCTCCTTCGTACGGTAGGAAGACTGGTCGCTCGGCGAGTGACCGCTGTAACGGTAGGTCACGACATCCAGGAGGGCCGGACCTTTCTTCTCGAGCAGGTACGCTTTCTTGCGGCGGAAGGCATCGATCACGGCGAGCGGATCGTAACCGTTCACGCGCTCGGCGTTCATCGCATCGGCCTTGAAGCCGGCACCCAGGCGGGCCGGGAAGGTGTAACCCATCGTCTCGCCGTTGGTCTGGCCGCCCATGGCGTACTGGTTGTCCATCACGTTGAAGAGGACCGGCAGGCCGCCCTTCATGTCACCCTCCCACAGGGTGTTGAACTGGTCCATCGACGCGAAGGTCATGCCTTCGAGGACCGGGCCGCGGGCCATGGCGCCGTCACCGAGGTTGGCGACGACGATACCCTTCTTGCGGTTGACCTTCTTGTAGAGGGCCGCACCGACGGCGATGGAGCCGCTGCCACCCACGATGGCGTTGTTCGGATAGATGCCGAACGGGGTGAAGAAGGTGTGCATCGAACCGCCCAGACCCTTGTTGAAACCGGTCGTGCGGGCGAAGATCTCCGCCATCGCTCCGTAAAGCAGGAAGCGGATACCCAGTTCCTTGGTGTCTTTGCCGTCATAGGCTTTCTTGGCCACGTTGAGGGTGGCGCCGCCCCAGAACTCCTCCATGACCTTGGCGAGTTCCTTGTCGGGGAGGATCTGGATGGAACGGAGGCCCTTGGCGAGGATCTCGCCGTGGGAACGGTGGCTGCCGAAGATGAAGTCGTCCGTGTCGAGGCAGTAAGCCATACCGACGGCGGCCGCTTCCTGGCCGGCGGAAAGGTGGGCAGGGCCCGGGTTGTTGTAGGCGACACCGTTGTAGCCGCCCGTCGTCTTCACCAGGTTGAGCATCGTCTCAAACTCGCGGATGTAGCACATGTCGCGATAGATACGGAGCAGGTCTTCCTTGGTGAAGTTGCCTTCCTTAAGCTCTTCCTTGACGGTCTTCTTGTACTGCATCACGGGAATCGAGGGGAGTTTCAACTCGTGCTCCTCGGGACGCAGCGTCACATTGGGATCAATGTAAAGTGATTTAGGCATGATATGATTTGTATTATAAATTATTTAATGGTAAAGGCGGTTTCCTTGATGATTTCGGAAACGGTCGGATGCGGGAAGACGACTTCCTTGAGCTGCTCGAGCGTCATCTCGGTCTCGATGGCGATGCAGGCGCTATGGATGATTTCCGAGCAGGGGTTGCCCAGCATGTGGACACCCAGCACCTCGTGGTACTTCTTGCCGACGATGATCTTGCAGATGCCCTCGCCGCCTTCGTTCTCGGCGACGAAACGGCCCGCATAGGCCATCGGGAGCTTCACCACCGTGAAGTCCTTTCCGGAAGCCTTCGCCTGTTCCTCGGTGAGGCCGACGCCGGCCACCTCGGGATTCGTGTACACGACACCCGGAATGGCCTCATAGCGCATGTGGTCCTCCTTGCCGAGGATGTTGTTGACGGCCACCTCTCCCTCGCGGGAAGCGGTGTGGGCGAGCATCGAGAAGCCCGTGATGTCACCGGCTGCGTAGACGTTCGGGATGTTCGTGCGCATCTTGCTGTCGACCTTCACGCCGACGGGACGGCCCGCCGGGTTGAGGGCGAACTCGACACCGAGTTCTTCCAGGCCGAGGCCCTTGAAGTTGGCCCGGCGGCCCACGGAGACGAGGATCTTGTCACCGCTGACGCGGCAGACCTTCCCTTCGGGATCCTCATACACCACCGTATTGCCTTCGATGCCGGTCACCTTGCACTTGAGGCAGAAGTTGACCCCGCGCTTGGCGTAGACCTTCTGCAGCATGGCGCTGATCTCGTCGTCCAGGGGACCGAGGATCTTGGGCAGCATCTCCACCACCGTCACCTTGGTGCCGAGGGTGTTGTAGAACGCGGCGAACTCCATGCCGATGACACCGCCGCCGATGACGACGAGTTCCTTCGGCTGTTCGCGCAGGGCGAGGATCTCACGGTTGGTGACGATCACGTCGCCGGCTTCCTTCAGGCCCGGGAACGGGGGAACCGCCGCCTCGGAACCGGTGCAGAGCAGGAGGTTCCGTGCGAGGAACTCCTTGCCGTCGGCGCTGATGGCGATGCCCTCGGCGCTGCGGCCGGTGACCTTCGCCTCGGCGTTCACGACTTCCACCTTGAAGCCCTTCATCGCAGCCTTGATGCCGCCGACGAGCTTCTTCACGACCTTGTCCTTCCGGTCGACGATCTCGCCGTACTGGAAGGAAGGCTCCTTCACGTAGACGCCGTAGTGGTCGCCCGTCACGGCGTAGTTGTAAACCTTTGCGCTATAGAGGAGGGTCTTGGTAGGGATGCAGCCTTCGTTCAGGCACACGCCACCCAGGGACTTCTTCTCGAAAATGACGGTCTTCAGACCGGCTGCGCCGGCCCGCTCTGCAGCCACATAACCGCCAGGGCCGCCTCCGATAATCGCTAAATCGTACATTTCGTATCGTTATTAGTTTAGAATTCGACTTCCAGGTTCTCGATCTCCACCGCGACCTGCTTGAGGAAGCGGGTGGCCTCGCCGCCGTCCAGCGCACGGTGGTCGTACGTCAGGGACAGACCGAGATAAGGGACGAACGCGTAAACACCACCGCCCAGGTCCTTGGGACGTGCAACGATCGTGCCGACACCGAGGATCGCGCTCTGCGGGACATTGATGACCGGGGTGAACCACTCCACGCCGAAACCGCCGAGGTTCGAAACCGTGAAGGAGGCCGCCTCGCTGGAGAGGAGGTCGGGATTGATGGAGCCCTTCTTGCAGTCATCCGCGGCCTTCTTGAGGGCCTTGCTCAGACCGACGATGTTGAGGTCGTCGGCATGCGGGATGGCGGGGACCATCAGGCCGCGCTCCGTATCGACGGCGCAGCCGAGGTTGACGGGCGTAAACAGGCGCATCGCATCGCCCAGGCAGTGGGAATTGATCTTGGGGAACTTCTTCAGGGCCTTGATCACCGCGAAGCAGACCAGGTCGTTGATCGTGATGTTGGCGTCGACCTTGCCTTCCTCGAGGGCCTTCTTGGCCTTCTTGCGGAGAGCCTGGAGCTTGCGGGCGTCTGCGCCGAGCATGTGGGTCAGCTGGGCCGTGTTCTGCAGCGAGTTGTACATCGACTTGGCGATGAGCTTGCGCATGTTGGACATCTTCTCGACCTTGAACTCTTCGCCTTCGCCGGGGATGTCGGTGTGGTTCGGCTTCCACTCCTTGAGATCGGAGGCCTTCACCATGCCGGCCAGGCCGGAACCCTGGGCGGGAGCGGCCACGCCGCCGGCGGCGGCCATCGCCTTGGCAAGACCGGACTTCGGAGCGCCCTGGGCGGCTACGATGTCACGCTCGATAACGCGGCCGTGAGGGCCCGTTCCGGCGACCTGCGCGGGATCGACACCCTTCTCGGCGGCGAGTTTGCGGGCACGCGGGGAAACCGGGGCACCGGCGACGACGGGAGCGGCGGGCGCTTCCTGCGCAGCGGGTGCAGCGGCCTCGGCGGCCGGCGCAGCAGGTGCAGCCTCGGCAGCAGGAGCCTCCGCAGCGGCGGGGGCGGCGCCGGACGGCGCGAACTCGGCGAAAGACTCGCCGGGGTTGCCGATCACCATGACATTCGTCAGGCAAGGGATTTCGTCGTTGTCGGAGAAGAAGCAGGCCAGGACCGTTCCGGCCACCTTCGCCTCTTCATCAAAAGACGCCTTGTCAGTCTCGTAACTGAAAAGGACGTCTCCCACGGCAACAGTATCTCCAACTTTTTTCTTGAACTCTGTGACGATGCAGCTCTCCACAGACTGCCCCTGCTTGGGCATAATTACAACTTCTGCCATTTTATGTGCGTTTTAAAAATAATACCTAACTTTTCAAGACAACAAAGTTAAAATTTTTTTCGGAGATAAAAAAGAGTTATCTTTGTCTGCTCCTATGGAACGACCATAAATTTATTATAAAATGCGATCATCTGAAGATTTGAAAAAGATTGCCTCCCAAGTCAGGAGGGACATCGTCAAGATGGTGACCGTCGCGAAGTCCGGCCACCCGGGCGGCTCGATGAGCTGCGCGGACTTCTTGACGGCCTTGTATTTCAACGTAATGGACACGGATCCCGCCAAGTGGACCCGTGACGGAAAGAACCAGGATGTGTTCTTCCTTTCCGCCGGCCACCTGACGCCGGTCTACTACTCCCTGCTCGCCCGCACCGGTTTCTTCCCGGTCAGCGAACTGGCCACCTTCCGCAAGTTCGGGACGCGCCTCCAGGGCCACCCGTCCGTCGAGAAGGGCCTGCCGGGCATCACCCAGACCTCCGGTTCCCTCGGCCAGGGCCTGTCGGCCGCCATCGGCGTCGCCCTCGCCAAGAAACTCGATAAGGACCCGAAGAGTGTCTACGTCATGTGCGGAGACGGTGAAAGCGAAGAAGGGCAGATCTGGGAGGCCGGCATGTTCGCCGCCCACCACAAGGTCGACAACCTGGTCGCGATGACCGACTGGAACGGCCAGCAGATCGACGGTACCGTCGAGAACGTCGCCGGACTGGGCGACCTCGAGGCCAAGTGGAAAGCCTTCGGCTGGGACGTGATCGTCGTCGCCGACGGACATGACATGGACCAGATCCTCGCCGCCTTCGACGCCGCCAAGGCGAAGAAGGGCCACGGCAAGCCGGTGATGATCCTCTTCAAGACCGAGATGGGGCACGGCGTGGACTTCATGGCCGGAACCCACAAGTGGCATGGCAACGCCCCTTCCGAGGAGCAGTGCGCCGCCGCCCTGGGCCAGCTCGAAGAGACTTTAGGTGACTTTTAATCAGGAAGATGCTATGAAACAATACATTGACAAAGGTAAGAAAGATACCCGCAGCGGTTTCGGAGCAGGTCTGCTCGAGGCCGGAAAAGCCGATTCCCGGGTGGTGGCGCTGACCGCCGACCTGAAGGGTTCCCTGAAGATGGACGCTTTCGCGGACGCCTTCCCTGAAAGATACTTCGAGTGCGGCATCGCCGAGGCCAACATGATCGGCGCCGCCGCCGGCATGGCCATCGCCGGGAAGGTCCCCTTCGCCGGCTCCTTCGCCGAATTCGTCACCGGCCGCGTCTACGACCAGGTCCGCATGGAGGTCTGCTACGGCGAGACCAACGTGAAGATCGCGTCTTCGCACGCCGGCATCACCCTGGGCGAGGACGGTGCGACGCACCAGACGATGGAAGACATCGCCCTGATGCGCGCCCTGCCGGGCATGGTCGTGATCAATCCCTGCGACTACACCCAGACCCGCCTTGCGACTGTCGCCGCCGCCAAGTATGACGGCCCCGTCTACCTCCGCTTCGGACGTCCGAAGGTGGCCGACTTCTGGCCGGACGACCTTCCCTTCGAAATCGGTAAGGCCTATGTCCTGAACGAGGGCAAGGATGTCACCATCTTCGCGACCGGCCACATGGTCTGGGAGGCCCTCAAGGCCGCCGAGGCCCTCGAGGCCGAAGGCGTCTGCGCCGAGGTCGTCGACATCGCGACGATCAAGCCGCTCGACACCAAGACCGTGCTCGCCTCCATCCTCAAGACCGGTGCCGCCGTCGTCGCCGAGGAGCACAACATGGCCGGCGGACTGGGCGAACTGATCGCCGGTGTCCTCGCCGCCACGGCCCCCAAGCCGCTGGAGTACATCAACGGTGCCGACCAGTTCGGACAGAGCGGTACGCCCGCCGAACTGCTGGCCGCCTACGGCATGGATGCCGCCCACATCGCGGAAGCCGCCAAGAAAGTGATGCTCCGTAAATAAACGGAAAATCCATACACAAACAGAAAAAGCCGGGAAACGTTTTTTGTTTCCCGGCTTTTTTTCCGTTGTCCCTTCCTATCCTTGCAGAAAAAAGAAAACATGAAAATCAAGGAATTGTGCAAGGAGGAAAGGCCGCGGGAGATGCTCGCGGAGAAAGGAGCCCGCGCCCGGACCGGCGCGGACCGGATGCAGGAGACGGAAGGGATCGGGGCCGCCCGCTATGCGACGCTGGCCGCCGCCCTCGAACTGGGCAGGCGCTGCTGGAGCGGGAACGGCGGAGCGGCCGCCCCGGCCATCCACGGAGCGGCAGACACCTATGCCCTGATGGCGCCCCTGCTGCACGGCCTCGGACACGAAGAATGCTGGATCATTCTGCTCAACCGGCGGAACCGGCCCGTCTTCAAGGGCATGGTGTCACAGGGAGACACAGGAGAGACCGCCTTCCCGCTCGGGCAGATTCTCCGGCACGCCGTGGAGCGGGGCGCATCGGCCCTGGTGCTCGTCCACAACCACCCGTCAGGAGACCCGCTTCCGAGCCGTGCCGACATCGAGCGCACGGCGGCCCTGCGCGAGGCCGCGCATGCCGTGGGGGTCCTGCTGCTGGACCACGTCATCGTCAGTGACGGCGGGTACTTCAGTTTCGCGGAAGAGAAATCGTTCCCGGCCGGCAGCGCCTAGTTTTTTTGGGATTCCCGAAAAATAATCCTACTTTTGGATTTCGGTAAAGCAAACATCGAAATCCATGAAAGTCATCAACCTGGGGGAAACCCCTTCCGTTCTCAACGACATCGTGGCACAGATCCGCGACAAGGCCATCCAGAAGGACAGCCTCCGTTTCCGCTGCAATCTCGAGCGCCTGGGCAACATCTTCGCGTATGAACTCAGCAAGCAGCTGGCGTACAGCCCGAAAGATGTGATCACGCCCCTGGCGACCGCCCGGGTCAGCACCTGTGACACGAAGGTGGTCATCGCCACGATCCTGCGCGCCGGCCTGCCGCTGCACCAGGGCATCCTGGACATCTTCGACCACGCGGAGAACGCCTTCGTCGCCGCCTACCGGAAATACGACAAGGGGGATGACTTCCACATCAACATCGAGTACTGCACCTGTCCCGACCTCACCGGCAAGACGCTGATCCTGTCCGACACCATGCTCGCCACGGGCGCCTCCATCGAAATCTGCTGGCGGCGGCTCTGCGACGACGGCGGCGACCCGGTCCACACACACTTCGTGTGCCCGATTGCCAGCATCTACGCCATCGAAGACCTCCAGAAACGCATGCCCGAAAACACGACCCTCTGGACAGCCGCCATCGACGAGGAGCTGACCAGCCAGTCGTATATCGTTCCGGGATTGGGTGACGCGGGCGACCTCGCCTACGGCAGCAAGCTATAGTTCCTTCCGCAAACGGGCTTTCGGAATGCCCAGCTGGTCGCGGTACTTGGCAATCGTCCGGCGCGCGACCTTGTAGCCCCGCTTGTTCATCTCGGCGACCAGCTGGTCGTCGGTCAGCGGTTTGCCCTTGTCTTCGCCGTCGACGCATTCGCGCAGGGCGTTCTTGAGCTCCCGGGTGGAGACTTCCTCACCCTCCTGGTTCTCCAGGCCCTCCGAGAAGAAATACTTGAGCGGCATGATGCCGAAATGCGTCTCGATGTACTTGCTGTTCACGACGCGGGAGATGGTGGAGATGTCGAACCCCGTCTTCTCGGCGATATCCTTGAGCACCATCGGCTTCAGGTGCGCGTCGTCACCGTCGACAAAATAGTCGTGCTGGTAGTCGAGAATGGCCGTCATCGTGCTTTCCAGCGTGTTGTACCGCTGCTTGAGCGCTTCCACGAACCACTTGGCGGAGTCGAGCTTCTGCTTGACGAAGGTCGCCGCCTCCTTCTGCTTCCGGTCGGTGGAACCCTGGGCCTGCTGCAGCACCTCGGCGTAGCGCCGGTTGACGCGGATCTCGGGGATGTTGAAGCGGGGCATCGAAAGCTTGAACGCCCCGTCGACGATCTCAAGCTTGAAGTCCGGGATGATCTGCTGCGCCTGGTCGTCGTACGTGTCATCGATCTGGGCGCCCGGTGAAGGGTTCAGTTTGACGATCCGCTCCAGCGCCTCCTTCAGGTCGTCACGAGTCATGCCCGTCCGCGCGAGGATGCGCGAGAAATGCTTGTTGGAAAACTCCGGGAAGAAGTCTTCCAGGATCCGCTCGGCATGCACCACCGCAGGCGTCTGCTTCTCCTGCCGGAGCTGGAGGAGGAGGCATTCGCGCAGGTCGCGGGCGCCGACGCCGGCCGGCTCGAACTCCTGGATGACCTTGAGCATCGCAAGGACTTCGTCGTAGTCGGACGTGATGTTGGCCTTGAACGCCAGGTCGTCGACGATCGTGTCCAGGTCGCGGCGCAGGTAGCCGTCTTCATCCAGACTGCCGATCAGAAAGGAGGCCACGTCGCGCTGGTGTTTGGACAGGTTGCGGAACCCCAGCTGCCGCTGGAGGCTCTGGGTGAAACTCTCCTTCACGGAGAAGGTGTTGTATTCCGGTCGCTCGTCCTTGCCGTAATTGTTGACCCGGAGCCGGTAGTC
Organism: uncultured Bacteroidia bacterium; assembly: GCA_902801205.1. Taxonomy (GTDB): domain Bacteria; phylum Bacteroidota; class Bacteroidia; order Bacteroidales; family UBA932; genus Cryptobacteroides. The sequence goes on along the minus strand of CADCHE010000006.1, from coordinate 34,554 downwards.
CGGGATGGGATCGTTCTCGTCAATCTCGTCGATGGAGATGTCCTTGGGCTCATCGGACTCGTCGTCGCCGTCGCGGACAGGCGCGTCGTCGTCCAGCACCGGGTTGTCGTCGAACTCGCGGCGGATGCGCTGCTCCAGCTCCTGGACAGGCAGTTCGATCAGCTTGATCGTCTGGATCTGGAGCGGAGAGAGCTTCTGCGTCTGCTTGAGTTCGAGTCCCTGTTTCAGCATGGCGGGTCAGCGTCTGACGATGGTTTCATCTTCGGTCCGGTACGACTCGCGGGGACCGAGCCACGGATAATTCACCGTCTCTTTCACGAGGAAGGCCGTCGGATACTCCGCCTGGAGCATGCCGAGCAGCTGCAGGGCCTCGGACTTGGTCCGGAAATCCCCTACCGTCACCTTGAAGAACGGATTGGTATAGCTCCGGTAGGCCGGATAGGCATACGCGGCCTTGAAAGAAGCCAGCACCGCTTCCGATGCAGCGCGGGCCGTCTGGGAATTGTCATTGAAAATGCGGACACGGTAGCAGGTGACGTTGCGCGAGCCGTTCGAAGCGATCTGGCGCGAAAGCATCTCCTGCAGCGTCTTGGTCTGGGTGACCCGCACATCCGCCTTCCCGCCCTTCGACACGGAAGGCAGGACATTGAAGATGCTCTGCCCGTACAGCGTCGAATCCACGGCGGCGGACGCCTCATTCTGTCCCCGGAGCGTCAGCGCGGAGAGTGCGAGCAGCAAGAGGCCCAAACCGATACCCTTTCCTTTCATTGCGAATATTCATTAAGGTCCAAATCATTGAAGCGCAGCATCTTGGAAACCCCTTTCCGAAGATGGACCCGGGCCTCGACGTCAGCGGTGAAGCCTTCCAGGTTGCCATCTCCCAACAGGGAGAGCAGGCGGAGCAGCGAGACACGCTCGCTCAGGACCGCCTTGCAGGGGATGTCGTAGACCTTGACACACTTCCGGTCCACGGACACGGTGTCCGCCGTGAACGTACCCATCGCCTCGCCCTTGTACTTCACCGTCCCGGCCAGGTCGGTCAGCGTGAAGGAGAAGGCAGGATTGTCGATCCCGACGGCGAGGACGGCGTCCGCCGACCGGAGCCCCCGCGGCGAGAACGACTCGATACCGAAGGAGGTCAGCCGGATGTCCTTGACTTTGGAGCAGCCTGCGGACAGGAGCGCCGCCAGGGCGACCGCCAGCAGGAGCAGCAGATGGGATGCACTTCTTTTATCCATAACAAGACAAAGATACAAAATATTCCATTCTCGTCACATTTTTACTACATTTGCAAGACAGAAACCACTAAAAACCGAATGGAATGAAACTCCGCATTTTGCTGTTCGCCACCGTCTTGGCATCGTTGGCAGCCCTATCGTCCTGCAAGGAAGAGAAACAACCCGCTTCGCCGGGCGGTTCGGATGGTAATTCCCTGGTGATCGCCGAAAACGGGAAGTCCTCCTTCAAAATCGTATACCCGCAGACCCTGTCCCTGCACGTGACCAATTTCGTCCGGGACATCGAACGGGCGACGGGCGCGTCCCTCTCCAAGGAAACGATCCGGAAGGACAACGCCTCCGCCCATGAGATCATCGTCGGTCAGTCGCCCTTACGCACCGAAAGTGACAAAGTCCTGGACGGCATCGACCACGGATTCCTCATCAAAGTCCGGGGTGAAAAGGTCGTCATCGCCGGCACCGACCCCGCCTGGACGGTGCTCGCGCTGGAATATTTCGCCGGAAAGCTCGCCGGCAACGCCGCCTACTGCAGCAACGGCACCTTCAAGCTGCCGCTGGACTACGCCTACACCGACAACGAGAAGGATCCGCAGCTGATCGCCCGCCTCCTCGGCGAAGGCCGCCGCTTCGACCTGGCTCCGGTCGAAGTGGGCAAGTGTCCGGTCCAGGCCGGACTCAACGTCGCCCAGGGCGCCGCCTCCGACGGGGAGTACATCTACTTCTGCATGAAGGGCGGCGAGGAAAGCAGCACGCACAATTCCAATGTGGCCGTCTTCAAGTATTCCTTGGATCCGTTCCAGTTCGTGGCCATGTCCAAGATCTTCAACGGACACCACGCCAACGACATGACGTTCGACACCCGGAACAACCGCGCCCTCGTGATCCACGGTACCGGCGGCGCCAAGCTGATCACGGCCATCGACGCGTCGATGAAGGGCGATCCCGAGCTGATCACGACCGATCTGGGCATCGGCGGCATCACCTACAACGCCAAGCGCAACATCTACGGCATCACGCAGGGCGGAAGCAAGTTCCAGACGGCGGACGCCGGCTTCAAGATGATCGACAACTTCGGGCGGGACGACGGCATGAAAAGCTCTTATACGGCGCAGGGCATGGGCAGCGACGATTCATACGTCTACTTCCCGATGAGCCCGAACAGCAACTCCCCCGAGAAGGTGAACATCCTGGTCACCTACACCTGGGACGGGAAGTATGTCGGCAACCTCAAGATTCCGCTCACGCTCGAATCTGAAAGCATGTTCTACGCGAACGGCGAATACTACGTCAACTTCTACAACAACGGCGCGGTCCTGTACCGCGTATATCCCGACCTGCAGTACAAATTGCAGAACAAATGATGAAACTGTACATCGAGACCTACGGCTGCCAGATGAATGTCGGGGACACGGAGGTGATTTTCTCCATCCTCGCCGGCGAAGGGTATGAACGGACGGAAGACATCGCGCAGGCGGATGTCATCCTGGTCAACACCTGCTCGGTGCGGGACAACGCCGAGCAACGGATCCACGGCCGCCTCGAATGGTTCCGCACCTGGGAAGAGCGGAAGGAAGGCCTCCTCGTCGGCGTGGTGGGCTGCATGGCCGAACGCCTGAAGGACCAGCTGCTGGAAAGCGGCGTGGTGGACATCGTGGCCGGGCCGGACGCATACCGTTCGCTCCCCCGCCTGCTGCGCGACGTCGCTCCCGGCCGGCCGCAGATCAACGTCCTCCTCTCCCATGAGGAGACGTACGCCGACATCCGCCCCCTGCGGACCGACCGCGAAGGAGTGTCCGCCTTCATCTCCATCATGCGGGGCTGCAACAACGTCTGCTCCTACTGCGTGGTCCCCTACACCCGGGGCGCCGAGCGGAGCCGCGATCCGGAAACCATCGTCGCGGAAGCCCGCGACGTGTTCTCGCGCGGATACCGCGAAGTGACGCTGCTGGGGCAGAACGTCGACTCCTACCGGTGGAAGGGCGCGGACGGGGCTGAAGTGGATTTCGCCGCCCTGCTCCGGAGCGTCGCGGACATCAGCCCGCAGCTCCGGGTCCGCTTCGCCACCTCGCACCCCAAGGACATCAGCGACGAGGTCATCGACACGATGGCCGCCCGGCCGAACATCTGCCGGCACATCCACCTGCCCGTCCAGTCGGGATCCGACCGGATGCTGGAGAAGATGCGGCGGCGCTACACGCGGGAATGGTACCTGGAACGGGTCGCACGGATCCGCTCGGCGATGCCCGACTGCGGGATCACGACCGACGTCATCGCCGGCTTCTGCTCCGAGACGGAGGAGGACCATGCGCTGACGCTTTCCCTGTTCCGCGAGGTCCGCTTCGACGCCGCCTTCATGTTCTGCTACTCCGAGCGCCCGGGCACCCTAGCCGCCCGGAAATACCCCGACGATGTGCCGCCGGAGGTGAAGACGCGGCGCCTCGGCGAGATCATCGCCCTGCAGAACGAACTGAGTCTGGAGAGCAACCGCGCCGACGTGGGCAAGACCTTCCGCGTCCTGGTCGAAGGGCCCTCGAAACGGAGCGACGACGACCTCTGCGGGCGGACGGGTTCTTCCAAGATGTGTGTTTTCCCCGCCCGGGGCCACCGGGCAGGCGACTATGTGGATGTCCGCATCACTTCCTGCACCAGCGCGACGCTGATCGGGGAGATCGTCTGACCGGACCGTCCACGCCATGTTCCTGAATATCCTGTTCTCCGCCCTGTTCGTACTGCTCCTCGTCGGTGTAGTGCTGGTCATCTTGTTCGAAGAGGGGGATTCGGGACGCAAGGCCGCCTGGCTGCTCATCATCACCATCCTGCCCGTCATCGGCCTCGTCCTGTACCTGATGGTCGGGATCAGCTACCGGTACCGGTGGCTGTACCGGATCTTCCACAAGCCCTGGCTCGAAGCGCAGGCGCAGCTCCCGGAGGGCCGGCTCAAGGAACTTTTCGAAGGGGAACGCAGCCTGGCCGCCGTACAGGAACACTGGCGGAGCCTCGTCCCCCTGCTGGCGACCGATGACGCGAACACGGTCTGCGGAGGGAACGACGTGGAGATCATCACGGACGGGCGGCGCAAATACGACCTGTTGGTCCGCGACCTGCTCGCCGCGAAGGAATACATCCACGTGGAATACTACCTGTTCGGGAAGGATCCCTGGAGCGACGGCATCCGCCGGATCCTGATGCAGAAGGCCCGGGAAGGGGTGAAAGTCCGCTTCATCCACGAAAACATCGTCAACTTCGACCTCTTCGGAAAATACTGGAAAGAGATGGCGGATGCCGGCATCGAAGTGCTGCCTTTCACCAATCCGCGGCGGCACCTGCTGAACTTCGTCACCCGGCTCAACTACCGCGACCATCGGAAAATCGTCGTCATCGACGGAAGAACCGGCTACTGCGGTGGGATGAACATCAAGGCCCGGTATTTCGAAGGCTGGCGCGACACCCACCTGCGGGTCACGGGAGACGCCGTCCTCTCGCTCCAGAGCAGTTTCCTGAGTACCTGGATGACGGCAGGCGGAACCATCGACCGGGAATACGGACAGTTCTTCCCAGAAACGGGGGACGCGGCGGCGCTGCCGGAACCGGGAGCGGAATTCCGTCCGGCACGCCCGGGAGCGGACGGGACCGTCGTCCCGCATCCGGTCCTGAAGGAGGTCCTTGTCCAGGTGGTGCCCGACGAGGCGGACAACCGCTGGCCCATCACCCAGATGGGATATGTCCGCGCGATCAGTCTCGCACGGGAGTACATCTGGCTGCAGACGCCGTATTTCGTACCGACCGAGCCGGTGCTGGAAGCCCTGAAGGCGGCGGCCCTTTCCGGCGTGGATGTCCGCCTGATGGTGCCTTTCCGGACCGACGCCCCGCTGATGGGGCCCGTCAACGAGTCTTTCTTCTCCGAATGCCTGGCCGCCGGGATCCGCATCTTCCGCTGGAAAGGCGGGACCTTCATCCACGCAAAGACCTTTGTCTGCGACGACTACCTGACGATGGTCGGATCGGCCAACATCGACTACCGGAGCTTCATGATCAACCACGAAATCAACACCTTCCTGTACGACCGTCCGGCCGCCCTCCAATACAAAAGCATCTTCCTCGAAGACCAGGAGGTCTCCGAGGAAGTGACATGGGACCGCTGGACGCAGCGGTCGTGGTTCAGGAAACTGCGGGAGCGGATCTTCCGCCTGTTTGCGCCGCTGTTGTAAGCGTCAGCTGATAAAGAGCAGTTCCCTGTATTTCGGCAACGGCCAGAGGGCGTTGTCAATCACCTCTTCGAGCTTGTCGATCGGACGGCGGATCTCCGCCAGGCTTTCCGCGACATCGTGGTACGCCAGCGCCTTGCCGTACTCGTCCTCGATGGCATTGGCCTTCTTCCGGGCCTCTTTCATCGCCGCCACCCGCACGCGGATTTCCTCCACGCGCCGGGTGATCTTGGCCAGCAGTTCGGTTTCGGTCTCGCATCCTTCGAGGGTGCCGAACACCTCCTTGTGCAGGGCCAGTTCCTTCAGCAGGCGGCTCTTGTACTCGAGCGCGGCAGGCACGATATGATTGACGGCCATCCGGCACATCACACGAGATTCGATCTGCACCTTCTTGGTGTACGTCTCCCACTTCACCTCGTTGCGCGCCACCAGTTCCTTCTCCGTGAAAACGCCGGTGGACGCGAACATCGCCACCGATTCGGGGCGGGTGAACGCCTCGAACATCCGGGGAACGTTCGTCTCCACATCCAAGCCGCGGCGGACCGCCTCGGCCTTCCACTCCTCCGTATAGCCGTTCCCTTCGAAGCAGACCGTATCGATCACCGATGCGATGAGCGGCTTGAGCACATCCATCACCGCAACGTTCACCGGCCGGCCGTCCGCCATGCGTACGTCGACGTCGCGCTTGAAGGCGACGAGCTGCTCGGCCACGGCGGCATTCAGCGTCGTGAGCGCCCCGGCGCAGTTCGCGGACGAGCCCACGGCGCGGAACTCGAACCGGTTGCCCGTGAAGGCGAAAGGAGAGGTACGGTTGCGGTCGGTGTTGTCGATGAACAGCTCGGGGATTTCCACCAGGCCGACACTCTTGCCCTTCTTGCCGGCGATCTCGATCGGGGTGTCGGAAGGGACCTCGAGCAGCTTGCGGAGAACGCCGGTCATCGTCCGGCCCAGGAAGGCGGAGACGATGGCAGGCGGCGCCTCGTTCGCCCCCAGGCGGTGGGCGTTGGTAGCGCTCGCGATGCTGGCCTTCAGCAGGGCGTTGTGCCGCTGGACCGCCGCCAGGACATTGACGAAGAACGTAATGAACTGCAGGTTGCCCTTGGCGTCCTTGCCGGGCGCCAGGAGCGGCGTGCCGGTATCGGTGCCGAGCGACCAGTTGTTGTGCTTGCCGGAGCCGTTGACCCCGTCGAAGGGTTTCTCGTGCAGCAGGACCACGAAGCCGTGCTTGCGCGCAAACTGCTTCATGAGGTTCATCACGATCTGGTTCTGGTCGTTCGCCAGGTTGGCCTCACCGTAGATGGGCGCCAGCTCGAACTGGTTGGGTGCCACTTCGTTATGGCGGGTCTTGATGGGAATGCCGAGCCGGTGGCCGGCCACCTCCAGGTCGCGCATGAAGGCGGCGACGCGGGCGGGGATGGCGGCGAAATAGTGGTCGTCCAGCTGCTGGTTCTTCGAAGACATGTGCCCCATCAGGGTGCGCCCCGTAATCATCAGGTCGGGACGGGCTGCGTACAGGGCCTCGTCCACCAGGAAATACTCCTGCTCCCAGCCCAGGTAGGTGTAGACTTTCGTCACCGACGGGTCGAAGAGGCGGCAGATTGGAACCGCCGCGTCACTGACCGCCTTGAGGGACTTCTTGAAGGGGGTCTTGTAGTCCAGCGCCTCACCGGTATAGGAAATGAAGACCGTGGGGATACAGAGGGTGTCCCCCATGATGAACACCGGGGAGGTCGGGTCCCATGCGGTATAGCCACGGGCCTCGAACGTCGCCCGGATGCCGCCGCTCGGGAAGGAGGACGCGTCCGGTTCCTGCTGTGCCAGCGACGAACCGTCGAAGGTTTCGATGACGCCTCCCTTGCCATCATAGTCGATCAGGGAGTCGTGTTTCTCGGCCGTCCCTTCGGTCAGCGGCTGGAACCAATGGGTCACATGCGTCACATGGTGCTCCAGGGCCCATTCCTTGATGCCCTGGGCCACGGCGTCGGCCGTCTTCCGGTCGAGCGGCTTGCCACCGTCGACACAATCCAGCAGCGATGAGAGGGTTTTCGGGTCGAGGTAGCGGTGCATCTTGCCACGGTCGAAAACCAGTTCGCCGAAATACTCGGAAGGGTTGCCCGCCGGGTCCTCCGCGGGGATCGCCTTCTTCTCGAAGGACTCCTTCACCAGTTTCAGTCTGTCGGTACTCATATCTGTTCCTTTATCTTATGATTCTTGGGGATTCGAGGCGCGCATCGCGGCGGCGACCGCCTCGGGGAAACCATCCGCTTCCAGGGACCGGATGCCGCGCTCGGTCAGCCCGCCGGGCGTGCAGACACGCACGATCTCGGCGGCCGGGTCGGCGTCTCCTTCCAGGAGGATCGCCGCGGCGCCCCGGAGCGACTGGGCGACCATCCGTTTGGCCGCAGCGGCGTCCAGCCCCATGGCGACGCCCTCCCGTACGGCCGCTTCCACATATTTGAACACGTAGGCGATGCCGCAGGAGGCCAGCGATGTGCCGGCGCCCATCTGCGCTTCCTCCACGCGGACCGTCAGGCCCATTTCATCGAAAAGGGCGGTCACGGCCGCCTCCTGCTGCGGCGTAGCATGGCAGGAAGCGATCAGTGTCAAGCTCTCCAGGCAGGCGACGGCCGTGTTCGGGATGACACGGAACAGGGGGATGCCCGGCACGCCGGCGTACCGCTCCAGGTCCGCGAAGGACACGCCGGCAGCCACACTGACCAGGACCTGCCCGGCGACAAGGCCGAGCCCGGAGAGGACTTCTTCCACCTTCCAGGGCTTCACGGCCAGGATCACGAGGTCCGCGCCGGCCGCCGCCGCCCGGTTGTCGGAGGTGACATGCAGGGCGGGATAGGCCGCCTGCAAGGCTTCCAGTTTGCCCGGAGACGGATTCGAGACCGTCAGGTCCTCCGTCCGGATCCGATTTCCCTGCGCGATGCCCCGCGCGATGGCGCCACCCATGTTCCCGGCGCCGATGACTGCTGCTTTCATGCCTGTCTGATCTGTCCGTTTCCTTCCACAAGCCACTTGTACGTGGTGATTTCTTCCAGTCCCATCGGACCGCGCGCGTGCATCTTCTGCGTACTGATGCCGATCTCGGCGCCCAGTCCGAACTCACCGCCGTCGCTGAAGGACGTCGGAGCGTTGACATAGACGCAGGCGGCATCGACGTCGCGCTGGAAGTCCGCTGCCACCGCAGCGTCTTCCGTGACGATGCTCTCGCTGTGACCGGAACCATGCCGCGTGATGTGCGCGACCGCTTCCGCGGCGGAACCGACGGTCCGGACCGCCATCTTATAGTCGAGGAACTCCGTCCCGAAATCCTTCTCCTGCGCCTGCTGCAGGAAGGGGTACCGCCCGTCGAGGGCCCGGAACGCCTCCCCGTCCGCAAAGAGGAGGACCTTATGCTCCGCCAGGGGGGCGCACAGCGCGGCGAGGTCGCCGAGCCGGTCGCGGTGGACGATCAGGCAGTCGAGGGCGTTGCAGACGCTCACCCGACGGGTCTTCGCGTTGCAGACGATGCGGGTGCCTTTCTCCAGGTCGCCGCTCTTGTCGAAATACGTATGGCAGATGCCCGCGCCCGTCTCGATGACGGGAACGGTGGCGTTTTCCCGGACGAAGCGGATCAGCCCGGCGCTGCCGCGCGGGATGATCAGGTCCACCTTTCCGGCGGCATGAAGCAACTGGCCGGCCGCCTCATGGGTGGGTTCCAGCAGGGTGACGCACCGGGGATCGACACCGCCGGCGGCAAGCACGTCCTTGATCAGGCGCACGGCTTCGCGCGAGGAGCAGTCGGCATCATGCCCGCCCTTCAGGATACAGGCGCTGCCGCTTTTGAAGCAGAGGCCGAAGACATCGAACGTCACGTTCGGCCGGGCCTCGTAAATGACCCCGATCACGCCGAAAGGCACGCTTACCTTCCGGATCAGCAGGCCGTCCGGCCGGACGAAACGGTACCGCTCCTTACCGAGCGGAGACGGCAGCGCGGCGACCTGCCGCATCGCCTCCGCGATGCCCTGCAGGCGCTCCGGCGTCAGTTTCAGACGGTCGTATTTCGGGTTCGAGGGATCCATCCGTTCCAGGTCGCGCCGGTTGGCGTCCAGCAGCGCCGGCGTGCGGCCAAGAATCTCCCCGGAGAGGGAAAGCAGGATCTCATTCCGTTTTTCATCGCTGATTTTCAATAGGTTCCGAGAAGCTTCCCGGGCACCGTCAAACAAAAAGGCAGCATCCATATTCGGTATCTCAAGCAGGGATGAACGTTGTGCAAGGAACGGCGGCGCCGTCCACCAGGTCGATGAGGATGTTCTCGCGGCGGCCGCAGGCGACGACCACTTCGATGCCCTTGGCGGCGACGCTGCGGGCAACCCGCATCTTCGAAGACATGCCGCCGCGGCCGGCGGGGGACTTCCCTTCCCGGACGCAGGCGTCCAGGTCGTCGCCCGGACGGACGAAGGGGATGACCTGCGAGGTCGGATCGGACGGGTCGCCGTCGAAGACGCCGTCGACATTGCTCAGGATGACCAGGTGGTCGCATTCCATCATCGTGGCGATGACGCCGGACAGTTCGTCGTTGTCGGTGAACATCAGCTCGCTCAAGGACACGGTGTCATTCTCGTTCACGATCGGAATCACGCCCTCACGCAGCATCACGCGCATGCAGTTCCGCTGGTTGGCGTAATGCTCCGGATCCGAGAAGGACTCCTTCATCGTCAGCACCTGCCCGACGAGCAGGTCATGGTCCTTGAACATGTCGTAGTAACGTCCCATCAGCCGGGCCTGGCCGATGGCGGAGAAAAGCTGGCGGCTGTCCACTTCGTCCAGCCCGCCTGCGGGGGTGATCAGGCTGCGCCCCGAGGCCACGGCGCCCGAAGAGACGAGGATCACTTCGATCCCCCGCTCCCGCAGCACGGCGATCTGGTCCACGAGGGCCGACATCCGGGTGACGTCCAACTTCCCGCCGGGGCGCGTGAGCACGTTGCTCCCTACCTTGATGGTGATTCTTTTGACGGGTGTTTTCATCGTTCGCATTATATACGAGAGCAAATGTAGCGAAAAACCCGTAGAATCGCAAACGCCCGCGCGGCCCGGATTACAGTTTCAGCCGGACCGAGCGGATTTCCAGAGGCCCTCCTTCGCTCTGCAGGGCAATATAGCCGGCGGTCGCGGAAAGCGTCGCCTCGTTCTCCAGGCTGCCGTTGATGTAGACGGTCATCCGGTTGCCCCGGCAGATGATCTCGGCGCGGTTCCATTCCCCGTCCGGGAGTTCGAGCGCCGCATCCGGATGGTTGCGCTTCTTGACCGGGAACTTCACGGCGGGGTCGAACGGGATCTCGGCGATGCGGGCGCCGCCCAGGCTCACCAGGTCGCCCGCCCGGCCGGCCATCAGCTGGCACTCCACGGCGCAGGGCCACACCTTGTCGCCCTCCTGTACGCGCTGGAACAGGCCGCTGTTGGTTCCCTGACCGACCCAGCGCCATTCCACGAAGAGCGTGTAGTCGGCATACTGCCGGTCGGTCCGCAGATAGCCGAACGGCCGGCCGGAAATCTGCAGGAGGCCGTCCTTGACGGTGAACACGGCGGCAGGATCGGCCCCGGACGTATCAGCGGGATCCGTTACGGGCACCCACCCCGAAAGATCCTTCCCGTTGAAGAGTTCCCGGGCCGTCCCGCCCGAGAAATCATTGTAGATCACGACCGGACGCGAGGCACGGGTGCTCATCGAAGGGAACCACATGTCCTCCTTCGTCAGGCCGCACTTGCGGGCCAGGTCGAGGCTGTATTCCAGGCGGCCGAAATCGGCATCCACGTTGTTGGTGCCGAAGGTGAACTTGATGCCGCGGGCCTTCGCGGCACGGACGATCCGTTCTCCGGGGATGTCGTACCGGGCACTGATTTCCAAGGCGATGCCCTCACGCTGCATCACGTCGAGCACGCGGTCCACGCGCTCCGGCGTCCACATCTGGTCGAAGCGGCCGGCCAGGAAAGCGGGCAGGAAGAAGGCGTTGGCGAAGAAATCGGCCGGTTCGTTGCTGAGGATCTTCACCGTCTGGTCGGTCAGGTGGTCCATGTACTGCTGCTCCGTCACACCGTCGGTGAACACCTCTTCATCGCGGTAGATGCGGCTCAGCCGGCCCTTGTGGTCCACGATGGTCATCGCATCGGTGAAGAGATAGTCGAACGTACCCAGCGCCTCACGCGAGAACTGGGCCGTCCAGCGGCGCCCTTCGCCCTGTACGCCGTACAGGAAAGGCAGGTCTTTCATCTCGTCATAATAGGCATAGACCTCGGCATCGTCCGCAAGCATCCGTCCCACACCGCCTTCGCCGGCATTCGGGGCCACGCCGTAATTGATGCCGTAGTTCATGGACATGGCGTGCGCCTGCTGTGCCGTAAGCCCGCCCTTGAGGTGGACATGCCAGTCGATGACCGGGAAATCTTCCTGCTGGAAGCGGATGGCACGGTCGGTTGTCTCGTCCACCGGCGGAAGGGTGTCCGCGGGGTTCACCGCCCCGTCTTCCAGGCGTTCCAGGCGCAGGTTCCGGGCCCGGAGACCGCCCTGGAGGGCCTCCAGGCGGACTTCACCGCTGCCCAGGCGCATCGCGGCATACTTGTCCAGGCGGAAGGGCTGTTCCGGCTCCGTGTAGCAGACGACGTCGATGCCGCGGATCTTCACGGAAATGTTCTTCCCCCGGACAGCCACTTCGAAGGGATTCCACTCCCCTTCCTTGCCCATGCTGCGGTACAGGTTGCGGACATGGAGCAGCGAGCCGCTCCGGATCGAACCGTCGACGGGGCCGTCGGAGAGCAATACGGTGTAGCCGCTTCCGGTGCCGTCATCGTGGAAGACAACCGCTCCGACCGCGGCGGAATCCAGGCAGTATTCTCCGCTCAGACGGAAAGAAGAAACCGTTTTCCCCAGGGAGACCCGTCCGCCTTCTTGCAAGTCGCAGGCGTTCCGCCCGCAGGAGGCGAGCATGAGCAGCACGGCGGCAGCCGCTCCCCACTTCATCAGAACCTTTCGCATCATCATCTGTTTTTGATATTTCCGTCAAGATACGCATTATTTTTCAACCGGAAAAACGGACCATGCCTTCCAGCGGTCAGATGCCTTCGCCACCGTCGAATACCTGGGTGGTAACGGCGCGGGTCTGCAGCACCTTGGAGAAGGGCGGTACGTCGTGGGTGAGCCAGACGTTGCCGCCGATCACGGTGTCGTGACCGATGCGGACGCGGCCGAGGATCGACGTGTTCGAGTACACCGTCACGTTATCCTCCAGGATGGGATGCCGCGGGATGTTCATCGGACGGCCCTCCGGGTCGTATCGGAAGTGCTTTGCGCCAAGCGTAACGCCTTGATACAGCATCACATGATTCCCGATGACCGCCGTCTCTCCGATGACGATGCCGGTGCCGTGGTCGATGGCGAAATGCTCCCCGATCCGCGCCGCCGGATGGATGTCCACGCCGGTCTGTCCGTGCGCCATTTCCGAGATGATCCGGGGGATCACCTTCACGCCCTGCTCCAGCAGCTGGTGCGCCACGCGGTAATGCAGCATCACATGGACGCCGGGGTAGCTGACGACGATCTCTTCGCGGTCGACGGCGGCAGGGTCATTGGCCGCGATGGCCTCCACGTCGCCCCGGACCTTCGCATTGATTTCCGGCAGGCGTTCCAGGAACTTGCGGGCCTGTTCCTCACCCAATAAGGCGAAGGCCAGGGAGGACAGTCCTTCCCCGGCGCCTTCGCCGTAATACTCAGGGAAAAAAGCGAAACGGACCTGCTCCATCAGCTTGCGGATCAGGACGCCCCGCTGTACGCAACTCGTGCACCCGGTCATAGCGGATACTCCTCTTTGTTGAACAGTGCGGTGGAAAGATAACGCTCGCCGGTGTCCGGCAGCAGGGCGACGATGGTCTTCCCGGCATTTTCCGGACGGGCGGCCAGGACGGTCGCCGCATGGTAGGCGGCGCCGGAAGAGATACCCACGAGCAGGCCGGCGGCGGTGAGAGCCCGCGCGCCGCGGAACGCATCGTCATCCGTCACGGTCAGCACCTCGTCGATGACGGAAGCGTCATAGGTGGCGGGAACGAAACCCGCGCCGATGCCCTGGATCTTGTGCTTGCCGGAAACGCCCTGCGAGAGGACCGGCGAGGAGGCCGGCTCGACCGCCACGACGCGCACGCCCGGTTTCCGCTCTTTCAGGAATTTTCCCGTGCCGCTGACTGTCCCGCCGGTGCCGACGCCCGCCACGAAGAGGTCGACGGCGCCTTCCGTACCCTCCCAGATCTCGGGGCCCGTCGTCCGGTAATGGGCGTCCGGATTCGCAGGATTGATGAACTGGCCGAGGATCACGGCGCCGGGGATCGCGTCGCGCAGTTCCTCCGCCTTGCGGATGGCGCCCTTCATGCCCTCGGCGCCGGGGGTGAGTTCCAGCCGGGCGCCCAGTGCCTTGAGCAGGTTGCGCCGCTCCTGGCTCATGGTCTCGGGCATGGTCAGGATTGCCTTGTAGCCGCGTGCGGCAGCCACCCAGGCCAGGCCGACGCCCGTGTTGCCGCTGGTCGGCTCGATGATGGTGGCACCGGGACGGAGGATGCCCTTCCGCTCGGCGTCTTCGACCATCGCCAAGGCGATGCGGTCCTTGACGCTGCCGCCGGGATTGAAGTACTCGAGCTTGACGATGATCCGGGCGACCTGCCCCTCCTTCGGAGGGAGCTCCAGCAGCGGCGTACGGCCGATCAGCTGTGTTAAGTTCTTGTTTACCATAACCTTAAAGATAAAAGAAAAACAAAAAAACCCGCCAAAACAGATTGGCAGGCATACGTGTCTGGACAAGGAAGACCGATCTGACTTATCTGCACGCTTTACCGCACCAATCCCCGGGGACCGGCACAACAACAGCTGTATGCGCAGAAAAATCTCATGGCTTTTGTCTTTGGCAAAACTATGCAGAATCCGGCGGAAATCCAAGCTTTTTCTTCATTTTTTTGCCCGGTTCAAAAAGTTGTGGAAAAAATTGGAAAAAGGTGGAAGAAAATGGAAAATAATTGCTACTTTTGTATCCAAGCGTGAAAGGCGAACCTGAAGAGGTTTGTGATAGAGTTATACAGTATGGTCACATTTATCGGAGAATACACTGCCAAAGTCGACGACAAGGGGAGGATCGTCTTCCCCGCGGCGTTCAAGGGGCTGGTCCCCTCCGATGGTGACATGCGTTTCGTCATCAAGAAGGACATCTTCGAAGACTGTCTGGAAATGTACACCTACGCCGAGTGGGAGCACCAGTCCGAAGAAGTCAAGTCCCGTCTGAATTTCTTCAACCGCGCCCACGCCGCTTTCTGGCGGAAGTACATGAGCGACCGCGCCGTCGTCGAGCCCGACGGCAAGCTCGGACGCCTGTCCATTCCCCGGAAGCTTTTGGAATCCATCGGTGTAACCAAGGAGGTAGTGTTCGCGGGCAATGATTACAAGATCGAGATCTGGGCCAAGGAGAAATACGAGGCCAGCACGATCTCGAACGAAGAATTCCTTACCATCGCCGGACAGCTCTCCTCTGAAAAATAGGAGGAGCGGAACATGTCAGGATACCATACACCGGTGATGCTGGACGAGAGCCTTTCCGCCCTCGTCACCTCTCCATCAGGAATCTACGTCGACGTCACATTCGGAGGCGGTGGTCACACCGCCGGAATCCTTTCACGCTTACATGAAGACGGTCACGTCATCGCCTTCGATCGTGACAGCGACGCCTTGCAGAACCGCATCGACGACGGGCGCTTGACCCTGGTCCGGAGCGATTTCCGCTTCCTCGAAGGGCAGCTCCGCCTGCTTGCGCACGACCTCGCGTCCGCCGATCCCGCCCTTGCCGCACGCATCGCCGCCGGCCCGGACGGCATCCTGGCCGACCTGGGGGTCTCCTCACACCAGTTCGATACGCCGGAACGGGGGTTTTCCTTCCGCTACGACGCCCCGCTGGACATGCGGATGAACACGGAAGGAGGCACGACGGCGGCCGACCTCGTGAACGGGGCCGACGCGGCGCAGCTCGAGCGGATCCTCCACCTCTACGGCGAGGTGGACGGCGCCCGCAGGATGGCGACCCTCATCGTGGCGGCACGCGACCGCGGCCCCATCCGGACGACCGGCGACCTGGTCCGGGCGCTGGAGAGCGTCCTGCCGGAATTCGGGGCGCACAAGGTCCTGGCAAAGGTATTCCAGGCCCTGCGGATCGAAGTCAACCACGAAATGCGCTCCCTGGAGAAATTTCTGGAAGGTGCTGCACGGGTGCTCCGGCCGGGCGGAAGGCTGGCCGTCATCACCTATCATTCGCTGGAAGACCGGCTGGTGAAGAACTTCATCCGCACGGGACGGGCAGACGGCCGCGAAGAGAAAGACCTGTACGGGCGCACGGCGGCCCCGCTGCGGGCCGTGAACCGGAAGCCGGTCACCCCCCGCGAAGATGAGATTACGCAAAACACGCGCGCACGCAGCGCCAAGCTGCGCGTCGCAGAAAAGACGGAGGAGGCTTGAAGATGCTCGGAGAGAAAGAAAGGAAGAAATGGAAGTTCTCGGATGTCGGTGCCTGGCTCCGGAACGCGTTCATGGCGACCCTCCGCGGGGAATTCCTCCTGCGGTTCCAGGCCAGCAAGTATTTCATCCACATCATCTACACCTTCCTCCTCTTCTGGGTCAGCATCTACCTGAGCCTGAAGATCGAAAAGACGATGACGCGGGTCGAGACAGGCCGCAAGGCGCTGGAAGACATTGAGATCGCCCATACCCAGAAGACGATCGAACTGGTCAGCATGGGACGGATGAGCAAGGTGCAGGACATGCTCCGCGCACAGGGCTCCACCCTCGATATCCCCGAGGAACCGGCGGCCCGGATCAAAAAATAACAGAGGAAAGGAGAAAGAGACATGGCATCGCAGAACGTCACGAAGAAAGAGAGGGACAGGATCGGCATGATCCTGTACTACATATATCTCGGCTTCCTGCTGCTGGCCTTCCTCCTGATCATCCGCCTGGCCTGGATCCAGGTGTTCTGGAAACTGGACAAGGACATCGAGCCGTACTTCCTTCCGACCAGCACCCGCAGCGTCATCGAGCCCAAGCGCGGCGCCATCAAGGCCTGCGACGGCCGGCTCCTGGCGATGTCCACCCCCGTCTACCAGCTGTACATGGACTGCACCGTCCGCAAGGACTATTTCGCCAAGAAGGGCGAGAAGGGGAAGGAGATGGAAGCGGAATGGCAGGAGAAGGCCCGGAAGTTCTCGGCCGGCCTGGCCGCCGAGATGAAGGACAACACGGCGGACGGCTATTTCGCGCAGATCATGGCGGGGCGCAAGAACGGTGTCAAATACATGAAGCTCGGAAAGGCCGTCGACCGGGAGACGCTGCTCCGCCTGCAGAAGCTTCCCCTGATGGAGGACGGACAGTACCGCAGCGGCATCATCGTCACAAAGAAAGACTCGCGGCAGTACCCTTACGGGACCCTGGCCCGCCGTACGATCGGCTACATCAAGGACAACAGCAACTCCAACGGCAACAACCACATCGGCCTGGAGGGCAAGTTCGACTACCAGCTGCACGGGCAGGGCGGCGAGATCTGGCTCCGGGAGACCGACGGCAGGCGCCGCATCCAGAACTACGACAGCACCTACGTGAAAGCCGAAGACGGCAAGGACATCATAACGACCCTGGACATCACGATCCAGGACATCGTGGACCGCGCCCTCCGCGAGCAGATCCAGGATGAAAGCAGAATCGACATGGCCTGCGCCGTGCTGATGGACGTCAAGACCGGAGCCATCCGCTCGATGGTGAACCTGGTGCGCGACACCACGGACGGCAGCCTGAACGAGACCTACAACATGGCCGTAGGCCTCAACACGGAGCCCGGTTCCGTCTTCAAGGCGACAACCCTGATGACGGCCCTGGAAGACGGCTATGTCAAGTCGCTGGATGAACGGATCCCCACGCACAACGGCCATTTCCGCGACTATCCGGTCGACACGCACGTGCAGGGCATGCAGGACATCTCCATCCTCCACGGATTCGAAATCTCCTCCAACTATGTCTTCCGCTACCTGGCCGTCACCCACTACGAAGACCAGCCGCGCAAGTTCCTCGACAAGCTGTACATGTACAACCTGGGCAAGGCCTTCGACTTCGACCTCGACGGCCTCCAGGAGCCGGAATTCCGCACGCCGGACTCCCCCGCCTGGTCCGACCGCGACCTGGGATCGATCGGCATGGGCTACGCCATCAAGGAAACGCCCCTGCACATCCTCACCTTCTACAACGCCATCGCGAACAAGGGACGGATGATGAAACCCTACCTCGTGGAGCGGATCGAAAAGAACGGGAAGACCGTCGAGAAACGCGGGCCGAGCGTGCTGAATGCCTCGATCTGCTCGAAAGCGACGGCCGACACGATGCTGCGGGCGATGAAGGCGGTGACGACGGAAGGCACCGCGAAGCGGCTCAAGGGGGCGAAGGTGGAAGTTGCCGGAAAGACCGGTACCTCCCGCCAGGTCCTCACCGGCGAGGAAATCAAGAAATACGGCATGGCCAACCCGTATGTAACGCGGGACGGAAGCTACAAGAACCTCGGTACGTTCGTCGGCTTTTTCCCGGCGGACAACCCCAAATACAGTGCGATCATCTGCGTCCGCTCGACCCTGATCCGGGGCAGCCTGTACGGCGGCGTCCTGCCGGCGGCGGCGATGCGGCAGATCGTGGACCAGCTGTATGCCCTCGACCCGACCTGGGGCGAGGAGATCACCAAGAAGGGCTCCGTGCCGAAGGCAGCCGTCGCGGCATCCTTCCCCACGGTACAGGCGGACACGGTCCCCGACCTGAAGGGAAAGGGCATCGACGAGGCCCTCTTCGTACTGGAGAGCGCCGGCTTGCGCTGCTCCTACACGGGCAGCGGCCATGTGAGCGCACAGTCGCCGAAGGCGGGTACGAAAGCGGCGAAAGGGACAACCGTCAACTTGACACTGAAGTAGCAATGAAACTGAAAGACATCATACAAGACTGTGGCGCAACGCTCGTCAGCGGAACGGGCGGACGCGAAATCCGGAAGATCTGCACGGATTCCCGGCAGGCGGAACCGGACACGCTGTTCATCGCCGTGAAGGGATTCGCGGGCGACGGGCACGATTACATCGCCGCTGCGGTCCGCGCCGGGGCCGTCGCCGTCGCCTATGAGAATGAAACGGCGCTCCGTGCGCAGCTGGAGACCGTTCCGGACCGGTCGGTCGCCTGCATAAAGATGGAGAACGGGCGGCATGCCGTGGCACGGATGGCCGACAATTTCTACGGCCACCCTTCGCGCCGGCTCGCGCTGGTCGGGATCACGGGCACGAACGGGAAGACGACCACCGTCACCCTCCTGTACCGCCTCTTCACGGCCCTGGGATACCATTGCGGCCTGCTTTCCACGGTCGCGAACTATGTCGGGGCAACCCGGCTCGAAACGGAGAACACGACGCCCGACCCGATCACGATCAACGCTCTCCTCGACCGGATGGTCCGGGAAGGCTGCGCCTACTGCTTCATGGAAGTGAGTTCGATCGGCGTGGAGCAGGAGCGGGTGACCGGCCTGACGTTCAAGGCCGGGATCTTCTCGAACCTGACGCACGACCACCTCGACTACCACAAGACCTTCGCGGAATACCTGCGCTGCAAGCAGCGGTTCTTCGACCTCCTGCCGGCAGACGCCGTTGCGATCACGAACATCGACGACCGGAACGGTGAAGTGATGGTACAGAACACCCGCGCCCGGATCGTCCGCTATGCCTGCCGTCGCCCGGCGGACCATGTCTGCAGCATCAAAGAGCAGATCCTGGGCGGCAGCCTGCTGGAGATCGACGGACAGGAAGTCTGGACGAAACTCTGCGGTGAATTCAATGCCTACAATGTCCTGGCGGCCTACTGCGCCGCGCTCGCCCTGGGGGCGGACCCGAAAGAGACACTCGTCGCGGCCAGCACGCTGGAAGCGGCGCCCGGGCGCCTGGAGACGATCTCCGGGCCGAAAGGCATGCACGTGGTCATCGACTACGCCCACACGCCGGACGCCCTGGAGAATGTACTGCGTACCCTGAAGAAGGTCGGAGCGGGTCATACGCTCATCTGCTGCTTCGGCTGCGGCGGTGACCGCGACCGGACCAAACGGCCCGAGATGGCGGCGGCGGCAGAACGGTACGCCGACCGGATCGTCGTCACCTCCGACAACAGCCGGACGGAACGCACGGAAGACATCATGGAGGAGATCCGTGCCGGATTCAGCCCGGCGGGGCTCGCGCGGGCGATCTTCATCGCCGACCGCAGGGAAGCCATCCGCACGGCCCTGGTGACGGCCCCCGAAGGCGCCGTCGTGCTGCTGGCCGGCAAAGGACACGAAACATACCAGATCATCGGCAAAGAGCGCCGGCACTTCGACGAACGGGAAGTCGTCGCCGCAGTCTTCGCCGAGATGGAACCCGGAATGAAAAAATAGAAGACCATGATATACCATCTGTTTGAATTGCTGAAAGCGTACGACATCCCCGGACAAGGCCTCTTCACGTACCTGTCGTTCCGGGCGATGCTGACGAGCGTCACCGCGATCCTGATCTCGATCTTCGCCGGCGGCCGGATCATCCGGGTGCTGCAGCGCCACCAGATCGGCGAGACGATCCGCGACCTCGGCCTGGAAGGCCAGATGCAGAAGAAAGGCACGCCGACGATGGGCGGGATCATCATCCTGCTCGCCACCGTCGTGCCGGTCCTCCTGTTCGCGGACCTGACGAACATCTACACCCAGCTGCTGCTCGTCACCACGCTGTGGTGCGGGGCACTCGGTTTCGCTGACGATTACATCAAGGTGTTCAAGCATGACAAGGAAGGCCTGCATCCGAAGGCCAAGCTGCTCGGGCAGATCACCCTCGGCTTCATCATCGGACTGGCCGTCTGCTTCAGCAACGACATCGTCGTCCGCGAGAAAGTGCCGGTAGAGGCGTCGCCCGCGCATTTCATCGCCCAGGGCGAGAACGAAGGGCTGGACATCGACTCCGAACGGATCGTCGACAGCGAGGTCGGACAGAAGATGGAGAATGTCATCAAGAGTACAAAGACGACGATCCCCTTCGTGAAAGACCACGAGTTCGACTACAAGGTCCTGTCTCCCTTCAAGGGCCGGATGGGCTGGTACAGCAAGTGGGCGATCTACGTGCTGATGATCATCGTCGTCATCACCGCCTGCTCCAACGGGACCAACCTGACGGACGGCATGGACGGCCTCGCCGCGGGCACGACGGCCATCGTCGGCGTGGTCATCGGCATCCTGGCCTGGCTGAGCGGCAACCTCCTGAATTCCGATTACCTGCACATCATGTACATCCCGGGCAGCGGCGAGATCGCCGTCTTCATGTCCGCCTTCGTCGGCGCACTGCTGGGCTTCCTGTGGTACAATTCCTACCCGGCGCAGGTCTTCATGGGCGATACGGGCAGCTTGGCCATCGGCGGCATCGTGGGCGTGAGCGCCGTGCTGATCCGCAAGGAGCTGATGCTCCCGATCCTGTGCGGCATCTTCCTGGTCGAGTCACTTTCGGTGATCATCCAGCGGTTCTATTTCAAATACACGAAACACAAATACGGAGAAGGACGGCGGGTCTTCAAGATGACCCCGCTCCACCACCATTACCAGAAAGAGGGCATTCCCGCCCTCTTCAGCAAGCCGGTCCGCGCGATCCCCGAATCGAAGATCGTCGCCCGGTTCTGGATGGTGGGCATCGTCCTCGCAGTGGCGACGCTCGCCCTGCTGAAAGTCAGATAACAATAAAAAAACAACGAGATATGTCGAGAGTAGTCGTATTGGGCGGAGGTGAAAGCGGCGTGGGAGCCGCCGTGCTGGCAAAAGTCAAAGGGTTCGATGTCTTCCTTTCGGACAAGGGGACCATCGAGGAGAAGTATCAGGAGGACCTCCGCAAATGGGATGTCCCGTTCGAACAGGGCGGGCACACGGAAGAACTGGTCCTCAACGCGGACGAGGTGATCAAGAGCCCCGGCATCCCCGGCAGCGCGCCGATGGTGCGCCGCCTGGAGGCACAGGGCACGCCGATCATCTCCGAGATTGAATTCGCCGCGCGCTACGACAACGCGAAGAAGATCTGCATCACGGGCAGCAACGGGAAGACGACCACGACATCGCTGATCTACTACCTGCTGCAGCAGGCGGGGCTGAACGTCGGTCTGGGCGGCAACATCGGAAAGAGCTACGCCTACCAGGTCGCCACGGAGCATTTCGACTATTACGTACTGGAAATCAGCAGTTTCCAGCTTGACAACTGCTACGAATTCCGTCCCGACATCGCCATCATCACCAACATCACGCCCGACCACCTCGACCGCTACGACTACCAGATGGAAAACTACGTGAAGGCCAAGTTCCGCATCACGCGGAACCTCCGTCCGGAAGACTGCTTCATCTTCGACTCCGACGACGCCATCACCATCGACCACCTCAACAAGATCATCCTCTCGGCGAAGATGCTCCCCTACACCCAGCAGCACGAGGTGAAGCAGGGCGCCTTCCTAAAGGACGACAAGATCGTCGTCCGCTACGAAGACGAGGAATGCGACATCTTCCTGAAGGAGCTGGCGCTCGGCGGGAAACACAACGTATACAACTCGATGGCGGCCGCCCTCGCGGCGAAAGCCTCGGGCATCGACAACCGGACCATCCGCGAGAGCCTCGCAACGTTCCAGCCCATCGAACACCGGCTGGAGCCCGTCCTGAGCATCAAGGATGTCCTGTATATCAACGATTCCAAGGCGACCAACGTGGATTCGGCATGGTACGCCCTGGAGTGCCAGACCAAACCGGTCGTCTGGATCGCCGGCGGCAAGGACAAGGGCAACGACTACTCCGTCCTGGAAGAGCTGGTCCGCCAGAAGGTGAAGGCCGTCGTCTGCATGGGCGTGGACAACAGCAAGCTGCGCGCTGCTTTCGAGGACATCGTGGGCGCGGACCATTTCGTGGAGACGGGGTCCGCCGACGAGGCCGTCGCGGCCGCCAGCAAGTTCGCCGAGCCCGGCGACGTGGTGCTTCTGAGCCCCTGCTGCGCCAGTTTCGACCTGTTCAAGAGCTACGAAGACCGGGGTGCCAAATTCAAGGAGGCCGTAAGAAGACTGTAAGGCCATGAAGGACAACAAGGCAGGAAAGAACAGTTTCTGGAACTTTGTCGACGCGCTGGAAGGCGACAAGGTCGTGTGGATGATCACGCTGATGCTCATCCTCATCTCGATCGTGGCCATCTTTTCCTCCACGTCGCAGCTTGCCCTTACCCAGAAGACGACCCGGATGGCGATCGTCAAGGAGCAGCTGCTCCTGTCGGTAGGCGCGCTGGTGCTCATCATCATCTGCTACAACATCAAGCAGATCGGGTTCTTCCGTTTCTTCTCGCAGCTGGGCTACCTGGTGTCCATCACGATGCTCCTCATCCTCGTCGTGCACAAGGATATCGGTCCGATCAAGCCGGTCCTGCTCAACTCCGCCTGGCGCGTCCTGCAGGTCGGCGGGATCCAGATCCACGTGTTCGAGGTCGTGAAAGTGGCGATGGTGATGTACCTCGCGTGGGCGACCAGCGCCTACCGGAACGATTCCTTCACCATCGCGAACAAACTGGCGGAGAAGCATCCCTTCTGGGGCAAGGACCTCGTCAAGAAGGTCCTCTATATCTACCTGCCGATCTTCAGTGTCTGCCTCTGCATCATGAAAGGCAGCCTGTCCAGTACGCTGTTCATCGGCGGTATCATGTTCATTACCATCCTGATCGGCGGCATCAGCGTCCGGGAACTCATCCTCCCGGGCGTGGTCGGCATCGGGCTGATCTTTGCCTGCATCGGCATCAACAAACTCTCCCCCAAGGAGGGCAGCGAGAAACCCTTCCCGCACCTGGAGACGGCGATGAACCGCCTGCAGACGCACCAGACAGAAGCGGATTTCGAAACCTTGAAGACAGCTTCGACCGGCTCGGATGAATTCCGGAGGGCGATGGACCGCCTCCGGCAGCCGGTCAGCGCCAAGATCGCCATCCACCAGGGCGGCCTGTTCGGCAAGGGGCCGGGCAGAAGCACCCAGCGCTACGTCGTTCCGATCATGTTCGAAGACTACATGTTCAGTTTCATCGTGGAAGAGTACGGCCTGCTCGGGGGAATCCTCGTGATCATCCTGTACATCAGCCTGCTGGCCCGCGGTGCGCTGATTGCGCGCAGCTGCGACAACCACTTCGCGAAGGTGGTCATCGCCGGGCTCGTCATCCTGATTACGGGCCAGGCCATGATGCACATCGTCGTCAACGTGGATGTCGGCGTGATGACCGGGCAGACCCTGCCCATGATCAGCCATGGCAACTCGTCCTTCATCATGTTCAGCCTCGCCTTCGGTATCATCCTGTCGATCAGCCGGATGGCGCGCCGCAAGATTGCCCGTGAAGCGGCTGCGGCGGCGCGGGCGGAAGCCGTCTCCCCGCGCAAGGACGACGTGCAGGCGGGCATGGACGAACTGGATGCGATGGAAAGCGGCATCCCGGAGGAAACAGAAGAATGAAAAAGCTAGGATTATGGAATACAAACCCTTGAGAATCATCATCAGCGGCGGCGGCACGGGCGGACACATCTTCCCGGCCGTTTCGATCGCGAACAAATTGAAGGAACTGAATCCTGCAACGGAAATCCTGTTCGTGGGCGCGGAAGGGAAGATGGAGATGGAGAAAGTGCCGGCCGCGGGCTACCGGATCATCGGCCTGCCGATCGTCGGCCTGCAGCGCTCGCTCAGCCTCAAGAACATCGTGAACGACCTCAAAGTGCCCTTCAAGGTGCTGCAGAGCATCCGGAAAGCCGGCAAGGTCCTGAAGGAGTTCCGGCCCGATGCGGCTGTCGGCGTCGGCGGCTATGCCAGCGCTCCCCTGCTCTGGCAGGCCACCCGCCAAGGCATTCCCGCCCTCATCCAGGAGCAGAACGGCTTTGCCGGCCTGACCAACAAACTGCTCGGCAAACGCGTCCAGAAGATCTGCGTGGCCTATGAGGGCATGGAACGCTTTTTCCCGGCGGACCGGATCGTCATGTCGGGCAATCCGATCCGCAGCGTCATCGTTCCCTGCACCCCTGAGATGAAGGAAGAAGGAGTCCGAACCTATGGGCTCGACCCCGCGCGCAAGCACCTGTTCATCGTCGGCGGCAGCCTCGGAAGCAGCCGGTTCAACCAGGCGGTGAAGCAGTGGATCAAGGACGGATGTCCCGGCATGGAAGGCGTGGACGTCCTCTGGCAATGCGGCAAATACTACAAGAGCGGCGTCGACGCGTTCATGGAAGAGGCCCGCAGCAATGGCTGGGGCGGCGGACAGCTCGAACACATCCACCCGAGCGACTTCATTGCCCGGATGGACCTGGCCTACGCCGCGGCTGACGTCGTGATCTCGCGTTCCGGTGCCAGCTCGGTCTCCGAACTCTGCCAGGCACACAAGGCCGTCCTCTTCGTCCCGTCGCCGAATGTCGCCGAAGACCACCAGACCGTCAACGCGATGGCACTCGTGAACAAGGATGCCGCCCGGATCGTGAAGGACGCCGAAGCCATGGAGAAGATGATTCCCGAAGCCCTCGCACTCCTGCGGGATCCGGAGGCCATCGCATCGCTGGAGAAGCACATCGGGGCACTGGCCCTGCCGGACGCCGCCCGGATCATCGCGGACGAAATCTACAAATTGGTTTGATCGGAACATGTCGAAATACACGAAAATATACTTCCTGGGGATCGGCGGCATCGGCATGAGCGCCATCGCCCGCTATTACAAGTTCAAGGGATACGGCGTCGCCGGGTATGACCGCACGCCATCCGACCTGACGCGGGCCCTGGAGAGCGAAGGCATCGACATCCACTACACGGACGACACGGACGCCATCCCGAAGGACATCGCCTCCACGCTGGTCGTCTACACGCCGGCCATTCCCGATAACCTGGGCGAAATGGTCTACGTCCGCGAGAAGGGGTACACCCTCGTCAAGCGGTCGCGGATGCTGGGCGAACTGGCCGAGGGGCAGACCCTCCTCGCCGTTGCCGGAACGCACGGGAAGACGACCACCAGCACCCTGCTCGCGCACATCCTCACGGACAGCGGGGAAGGCTGCTCGGCCTTCCTGGGCGGAATCTCCAAGAATTACGGTTCGAACCTGATCATGAGCCACGTCCGGACGATGGTTGCGGAGGCCGACGAGTACGACCGTTCCTTCCTGCAGCTGCATCCGGCCGTCGCCGTCATCACCGCGATGGACCCCGACCACCTCGATATCTACGGCACCGTGGAAGAATACCGCAAGGCCTTCAAGCAGTTCGCCGCCCAGGTGAGCCGGACGGTCATCGTGAAGAAAGGGCTGGACATCACGTCCGAAGACACGGGAGCGAAGATCCTGCATTACAGCTACGACGACCCCGGCGCCGACTTCTTTGCGCGCCATCCCCGGCCGGACGGAGAAGGGCACTACCTCTTCGACCTCGTCCATCCGAAAGGTGTCATCGAGAACCTCCGGACCGGCGTACCCGGCTGGATCAACGTCGAAAACAGCGTCGCAGCGGCCGCAGCAGCCCTCGTCTACGGGGTGGGCGAAGGTGCCGTCCGGAAAGCGGTCGCGACCTTCCAGGGCGTGCAGCGCCGGCTGGACGTGCACTTGAACGCACCGGGACTTACCTACATCGACGACTACGCGCACCATCCGCAGGAACTCGCTTCGGCCATTTCCTCCATCCGCGACACCTTCCCCGGACGGAAAATCACGGCCGTCTTCCAGCCGCACCTGTACACCCGCACGCGGGACTTCGCGGAAGCATTCGCCCGAGCACTCAGCCAGGTCGACAAACTCATCCTCCTGGACATCTATCCCGCCCGGGAAGAACCCATCCCCGGAGTCACCTCCGCGCTCATCTTCGACGCGGCGACCGCCCCGGAGAAACTGCTGATCCGCAAAGAAGAACTGATGGACGTGCTCGCGGACGAGCCGCTGGACGTGCTGGTCACCTTCGGGGCCGGCAATATCGACCGGTTCGTCGCCCCGATCACCGACATGCTGCAAAATCGACTGTAACCCATGAAGAAATCGCCCGGCATATGGATCGCCCTCGCCGCCGGCTGTGCGCTGGCCGCCCTCCTGCTGCTCCTGTTCACCTGGAACCGGAACCGGCGGGCGGAAGTGACCTGCACCGGTGTCAAGGTGGAATTCGCGGACGACCACCGCTTCGTTTCCGAGGCGGAGATCGAAGAATACCTGACAAAGGACTACGGCACCTACATCGGCAAGCGCCTGGACAGCCTGGACCTGAGCCGGATCGAAACGATGCTGGCGGGCAAGAGCGCCATCCTCCGGACGGAGGCGTTCACCACGCCGGACGGTCTGCTGAACATCCGCCTGTACCAGCGTGAGCCGGTCGTCCGCTTCCAGCGGGGCGAAGAAGGTTTCTATGCCGACGCGCGCGGCTACCTCTTCCCGCTCAGCGCCGGATGTTCCTCGCCCGTTCCCGTCGTGGACGGCGCGGTTCCCATTTCCGTTCCTGCCGGCTTCAAGGGGGAAGCCCCGGACGAAAAGGAGAGGGAATGGATCCGCCGGGTGACCGTGCTGGCGCAGAAAATGGCCCGCGATCCCTGGAAGGGATTCTTCTCGCAGGTGACGGTCGAGCCCGACGGCGACTTGGTGCTGATCCCCCGTGAGGGACAGGAACGGTTCATCCTCGGGGGACCGGACCGACTGGACGCCAAGTTCCGCCGCATCCAGGAATACTATACGGCAATCGTTCCGGCCCGTGGGAAGGACTTCTACCGGACCGTGGACGTGAAGTTCGAAAAACAGATTGTCTGCAGGAAATAAAACAAAAGATATATGGAAGAAAGACACATCGCATCGGTCGACCTCGGCACGTCGAAGATCGCCTTGAGCATCGCCAAGGTTGTCGGAGAAGACGTGCAGGTGGTCTACTACAAGGAGTCGCCCTCGCAGGGCATCCGCAACTCCTATGTGATCAACCCGCACAAGGTGGAGACCGAACTGAGGAAAGCCGTCCAGGAAGCGCAGCAGGAACTGAAGATCCGGATCCAGCAGGTCATCGTGGGGCTTCCGCGGTATGAAGTCCGGCAGGAGACGGCCACCGCACGCACGACCCGCACCGACGAAGACGCCCAGATCACGGAGAGCGAGATCCGGACGCTGAAGTCGCTGGCGCTTGAGACGTACCCAATCGGCGACACCAACAAGGAGGTCATCTACGGGGCTGTGGCCCAGTCCTTCTCGACCGACGACAGTTTCAACGAGCTGGAGAACGACATCATCGGCATGGCAGGCGCGGAACTGGAAGGGAACTTCAAGGTCTTCGTGGGCCAGCGGAGGCATTCGATCAACATCGACAACACGTTCAACAGCCTCGGTATCGCCATCTCCAAGAAGTACTTCCCCCCGGGAATCACCGCCCGCGCCGTCCTGAAGAACGAGCAGATGGAGAACGGCGTCGCCCTCCTCGACCTGGGCGCCGGCGTCAGCTCCGTAACCATCTTCAAGGGGAAGATCCTGCGCTACTATGCGGCGATCCCTTTCGGCGGGAACACCATCACGAACGACATCAAAGCCGAATGCGGCATCTCCTTCGAACTGGCCGAGAATCTCAAGAAGGCCTATGGTGCCTGCATGCCCAACAAGCTGGCGAACCTCGGCGAGAAGATCATCCAGATCAATGACGAGAACGGACAGCCGAATACGCGCATCGCGGTCAAATACCTGTCGGAGATCATCACCGCCCGCATGCGGGAGATCATCGAAGCCCTGCTCTACTGCATCCAGGAGAGCGGCTATTCCAGCGAGGATGACCTGCGCGGCGGTGTCGTCATCACCGGCGGCGGAGCGAACCTGGTCGGATGCGCCGCCTACATCAAGGAACTGTCGGGGTACTCGGTCAAGGTCGCGGCAGCGCGCCCGTTCTTCTCTTGCGAAGGATGCGCGGAAGCGCGCGACCCGGGTGCGGCCACGTCGATGGGCATGATCCTGGCGGCAAAGGCGGACCATACGCTCAACTGCATCAACATGCCGCCGATCCGGAAAGTAGGTCGCAGCATGGTGCAAGCCCCGGTCCCGTCCGGCCAGCCGGAAGAAACGCCGGCGCCGGCATCCGTACAGGAAGCGCCCGCACCGGCAGCGCCGAAGCCGGAACCCATACGGGAGGCGCCGGCGCCGAAGCCGGTGGAAGAAACCGTCATTTCCCCGGTGGATCCGAAGATTGCCCCGACCGACGACGAGTCCGGCTATGGGGGGACTGTTTTCGAGCAGAAGGAAGAGGAAGAAGACGGCGGAAACCGGAAGAAGACGAAAGAGCCGAAGCCGAAGAAAGACTACAGCCAGCGGTTCGTCTGGATCAAGCGGGTCGGCAAGAAGATCGAAGAAGGCGTCGGGTCCATCTTCGACGACATCAAGGATGAAGAAGTATAAAGGAGGAGCAGCATATGACGGACATTACGGACAACCTGGACATCGTTTCCAGCGACTGGGATCCCATTGACGCCATGATCAAGGTGATCGGTGTCGGCGGCGGCGGATGCAACGCCGTCAACTACATGTACAGAGAAAACGTGCAGGGGTGCAGTTTCATCGTCTGCAACACGGACAAGCAGGCACTGGACGGCAGCCCGGTTCCGGTCAAGATCCATCTCGGGAACAACGCCCTCGGCGCCGGGACGGACCCGGTCAAAGGCCGCAACGCCGCGCTGGAAGCGCAGGAGCAGATCGAGAAAGTCGTCCTGGACTCCGGCACTGAAATGCTCTTCATCACGGCCGGCATGGGCGGCGGCACCGGTACGGGCGCCGCACCCGTCATCGCGAAGATGGCCAAGGACCGGAACATCCTCACGATCGGCGTCGTCACCATTCCCTTCGAGAACGAGGGATCGACGGCCCTTTCGCGCGCCATCGACGGCATCCATGAACTGGGCAAGAACGTCGACAGCCTCCTGATCATCAACAACGAAAAGCTCTATGACTACTTCGGCAGCTACCTCGTGCACAAGGCCTTCCCGATGGCTGACGAAGTGCTGGCCACGGCCGTACGGGGCATCACCGAGATCATCAGCAAGCCGGGATACATCAATGTCGACTTCGAGGACATCAAGACGATGATGCGCGACAGCGGCATGGCCCTGATGGGCAGCGGGACGGGACGCGGCGAGAACCGCATCGAAGACGCGGTGACCGGTGCCTTCGAAAGTCCGCTGCTGAACGATTTCGACCTGAAGACGGCCAAGAACCTGCTGGTCAACATCACCTACGGCAGCAACGACAAGGGACTGACGATGGACGAACTGGCCACCCTGAACGCCCGGATCGCGGAATACACCGGTAACGTGAACAAGTTCAAGACGGGCATCGTGTGGGACACCAATCCCGAAGTCGAAGACGAGGTCCGGATCACGGCCATCGCAACCGGTTTCAAGGTCAACGACCTCACGAAGATCGCCAAGGTGGACACGGGCAACCTGATCATCATCGACAGGGACTTCAAGTATGTGCGGCCGGCCGGCGCCCCCGCATTCGAGAAAGCGATGCCGGACCTGAACGACAATGTCAAGATCATCGGGTTCAACTCGGGCGACAATGTCAAGCGCTTCCATTTCGAGGCGGACGAGAAGCCGGTCCTGATCCTGGCGCCCGGCCAGAACAAGGGCGAACTGGAGAACATCCCGGCGATCAAACGGAAAGTAAAAACGGAAAAAGAGAACCGATAACCTGTAAAGAACATGGCGGAAAGAAGAACACGGGTGCGCTTCGCACCTTCCCCGACCGGCCCGCTCCACATGGGCGGTGTCCGGACGGCACTGTACAACTACCTGTATGCCAAGCAGCATGGCGGAGATTTCATTCTCCGGATCGAAGACACGGATTCACGCCGCTTCGTTCCCGGAGCGGAACAATACATCATTGAAGCGTTGAACTGGTGCGGGATCGTCCCGGACGAAGGTGTAGACGCCGACGGGAAGGTGGTGGAGACCCCTTCCGAGCGGCATCCGCACGCCCCGTACCGCCAGAGCCAGCGCAAACCCATCTACCGGAAGTACGCCGAGCAGCTGGTCGAGGCCGGATTCGCCTATTATGCTTTCGACACGTCGGAAAGCCTGGAAAAGGCGCGTGCGGAAGCCGAGGCGGCCGGGCTGACGTTCATTTACAACCAGGTGACGCGGATGCAGATGCGGAACTCCCTCACCCTTCCGGCGGAAGAAGTGGCCCGCCTGCTGGAAGAGACCACGGACTGGACGGTCCGCTTCAAGATGCCCGTCGACACCGTGGTGCAGATGGACGACCTCATCCGCGGACACATCGAAATGAACACGGACACGCTGGATGACAAGGTCCTCTGGAAACGGGCCGACGAACTGCCGACCTACCACCTGGCGAACATCGTGGACGACCATCTGATGGAAGTCACCGAGGTCATCCGCGGCGAAGAATGGCTCCCCTCCCTCCCGCTCCACTACCTGCTGTACAAAGCGTTCGGATGGGAAGACACGATGCCGCGTTTCGCACACCTGAGCCTCCTGCTCAAGCCGGACGGCAAGGGAAAACTGAGCAAGCGTGACGGCGACAAACTGGGCTTCCCTGTCTTCCCGCTGCGGTGGGTGAACGCGGAAGGCGAAGTGTCGCACGGCTACCGGGAGGACGGATATTTCCCGGAGGCGTTCGTCAACCTGCTGGCTTTCCTCGGCTGGAATCCCGGCGATGAAAGGGAACTGTTCCGGCTGGACGAGCTGGTCGATGCCTTCTCGCTCGACCGCATCGTCAAGTCCGGCGCGCGCTTCAATCCGGAAAAAGCCCGCTGGTACAACAAGGAATACCTGCGGATGAAATCGGACGAAGCGCTCGCGGACCTGCTGGTCCCTGAGTTGGAAGCGCACGGCCTCAACGTGGTCTCCTGCCCCAAATGCGCCCTGACGGCCGGCGCGGAATTCAACGTCGCCGGCGCGGACATGGTCAAGCACATCTTCACGAAAGACTACGTGCAGGATGTCGTCGCGTTCACCAAGGAACGGGCGACCTTCGTCAAGGATTTCTGGACCGTCGCATCCTACCTTTTCGTCCGGCCGGAGGAATTCGAGGCCTTCGGCATCAAAGCCGGCGCGGCGGTGGTCCAGGGCCCTGCAGACCCGAGAAAGGCGGCCGACCCGCGTGCCAAGGTCTACGACGACACGCTGACGGCACCCTTCCTCGCCAAGGACGTGGACAAGTTCTGGAAGGCGGAAACGGTGGCCTGCGTGGCCGAAGTGGCGGAGTACCTGCGCGCCTATGACGGTGCGTGGACGAAAGAAGCGCTGGAAACGGCGATCGAAGATCTCATCCGCTCTCGTGAATGGCCGATGGGCAAGGTGATGAACGCGATGCGGCTCGCCCTCGCGGGCGCGGCCAGCGGACTGGGCATCGCCGACATCGTCTCCCGGATCGGAAAGGCAGACACCCTGCGGCGCATCGCATTCGCTCGCACCCGCCTCGGAGAAGGAGCGTAATATTATAAAAACATCCACCGTGCGGTCTGTATCAGTCATACAGGCCGCACGGTGACGTTTACAAGCGCCCAAGAGGGATCCAGGGAACTTTATTTCAGTGTTTTGGCCAGGAAGGAGCGGAGGTCTTTTTCGCCCTTCAACTCCACCTCGTTCAATTCTCCGTCCACGATGAGGAATGAGACGGGGAGGTTGCGGTAGACATTGTACAGGCTTGCCGCGGGTGACGCGGAACCGAGGCCGTCGCAGACATTGATCCACGGCAGTTCCTGGTCGCGGACCGCACTGGCCCATACGCCCTTGTCCGTATCCAGCGAAACCGAATAGATTTCGAATCCCTTGTCATGGTAATCCTTGTACACCGGGAGCATCACCTCGCGGTTGAACATTTTCTGCATCGGGTCGGAAGCCACCCAGAAATAGAGCATCAGCACCTTTCCGGTGGTCTCGGAGAGCTTCTTGCGTGTCCCGTCGATGGAAGGAAGGTCAAGTTCGGGATAAGCGGTGACCTGCGCCTGGCTGATCTTGGCGTTCAGTTCCAACACATTCATGCGGGAAGTCGCCTCCTGGCCGAGTGCTTTGACATATTTCGACTCCGGATAGACCGTCATCAGCGAATCGTATACCGTGCGGAAATGCAGCGCATCCGTCGCCTGGCCAAAGACCGGGAAATGATCGTTGATTTTCTGGTAAAGGACGGGAATCGACGTCAGGGACTTCGTGTTTTCCATCAGGTAACGCACGCGGGAACGATAGTAGTCCACATACGTCTTGGCAAGCGCGGCACGGTCGGAAGCATCATACGCGGCATCCATCTTCTTGAGGAAATCGCTGAACTCCTGCTCTACCTGCTGCAGCCGGGCGCTTTCTTCGGACCCTTCGACGGTCCAGCTGCCCAGCGAATCAGAAACGACCGTCACCTGTTCTCCCTTCGAAAGCAGGAGGGAAGCAATCCGGTTTCCGTTGTGATAAAGGTAGATGAAAGCGGGCTGGCCCTTTTCCACCTCGACCTTGCAGGCGTAGCGGCCATCCTTGTCCGTCCGGACGGTATCGAGCATCTGGACCGTCGCCCCTTCCAGACGGCCGACGGCGACCTGGTCATCCGCCATGGCGCCCTGCAGGGTACCCCGGATGGATGCCTGGTTGCAGGAAACCGCCAGGGCGGCGGCGAACAACCCCGTCAAAACTACGTTAAATCTTTTCATATGCTTTGAGAATGCTGGCGGCGATGGCCCGGTTTTCCTCTTCGGTCACCACAACGCGTTTGTTGGTGAAATTAAGGTCTCCCTCGCTCTGGAGGGGAACCAGGTGGATATGCGTATGGGGCACTTCCATGCCGAGTACGCAGACGCCGACGCGCTTGCAAGGGACGGCTTCTTTGAGTGCGATGGCGACTTTGCGCGCGAAGGCCCAGAGGCCGGCGTATGTCGCCTCGTCCAAGTGGAAGATATAGTCGTCTTCCGTATGCTTGGGAATGACAAGCGTATGCCCCTTCGCGAGGGGATTGATATCCAGGAAAGCGTAATAGTTCTCGTCCTCGGCCACCTTGTAAGAAGGAATCTCGCCGGAAGCGATTCGGGTGAAAATCGTTGCCATAACGCTACAGGGAAATATCCAGAATCTTGAACTTCATGACGCCGGACGGGACTTTCGCCTCGACGGTCTCACCCTTCGAATGGCCGAGCAGGGCCTTGGCGATGGGGGTTGTCGCCGCGAGTTTGCCATGCGCGAAGTCCGCTTCCGTCTCGCCGACGATGGTGAACTCCATCACCTGCTTCAGGCTGAGATTCTCCACCTTCACTTTGGTGAGCATCTGGACTTTGTCCGTATCGACCTGGGATTCATCGATCACCTTCGCATTCGCGACAAGGTCCTTCAGCCGGGCGATCTTCACCTCCAGCAGGCCCTGCGCTTCACGGGCGGCGTCATATTCAGCGTTTTCGGAGAGGTCTCCCTTTTCCCGGGCCTCCGCGATCGCCGCGGAGATGACGGGACGCCTTGCCAACGCCTCGGCAAGGTCCTTCTTGAGCTTATCCAGACCCTCTTGGGTCATGTAGTGTATATCTGCCATATCAATAAATTTTGTATGATCAATGATTAAAAATTGAACAGAGTCCCGTCGCGAAGACGGAACCCAGTTCTTTCTTTGCAAATATAATCATTTTTTTCGGAAATCTGCAGCACGTGCAAGATTATTCAAAAAGCAAGGACATCAAGCGGTTAGCCCTCTGACGGCCTTCCCCGGACGTATTTCAAGGGCATTTTGCACCCGGGTGGATTTTCCCCGGGCGGGTTGCACAGGTAAACCCGTGGCCACCCGCGGCCTCGTGAGCGGGAGGGGCCCGCGCCGACAGGCGTGGGAAGGATGGAGCGAAGCGGAAGGTTTGCCGTGCAAACGCCCGGGGAAGAGAGAGTAGGCAGCGGATAAAAACAAAAGGTCCGGGCCTTCGATATGAAGGTCCGGACCTCGAAGAACGGCAGCTGCCTACTCTCCCACCTGGTGGGGCAGTACCATCGGCGATGGCGGGCTTAACTTCTCTGTTCGGGATGGG
>CADCHE010000005.1:153579-154899 GCA_902801205.1 uncultured Bacteroidia bacterium | reverse complement strand
CTCGCCGATCTCTCCGCAGAGGGGCACCGTCTCGTCCCAGGTGGTCGGGAAGGAGGCGATGAAATCGGTGCACTCCGGCTCCGCCAGGTAGTTGGACGGAGAGTCACAGAGCATCGTGAGCGGTGCGTCGAAGACGGCGTACTCGGCCAGCTGGCGGCAGCGGGTGCCCTGGCTCATCGCCTCGGAGTTGACGGGGCGGTAGTTCCCCTTCGTGGCGTTGCGCATTGCGCCCTGGGTGTAGTCCATCGGGCCGGCGACCATGCGGATGAACGGGATGGTCACGTCGTAGGTGACCTGGTCGACCGTCGGATCGCTCCATTTCAGATGCTCCAGGCCGTGGACACCCTCGTAGTTGAGGACATTCGGGTATTTGCGCGAGAGGCCCTGCGGCTTGAAGGCCCCGTGGAAGTCGATGACGAGGTGATACTTGGCCGCGGTGGACGCGACCCGCTCGTAAAAGTTCATGATCACCTGGTCGTCGCGGTCCATGTAGTCGACCTTGAAGCCTTTGATGCCCATCTTCGCATAGTGCTTGAAGACGCCTTCGGTGTCAGGATCGACGGCCTTGAAGCCGGCCCAGAGGATGAGCCCGACATTCTTCGAGTTGGCGTAGCGCACCAGTTCCTCCAGGTCGATCTTGGGTGATACTTGGAAGAGGTCCATCTGCCGGCCTGCAGCCCAGCCCGAGTCGAGGATTACGTATTCGATGCCCTTGGAGGAGGCGAAGTCGATGTAATACTTGTAGGTGTCATTGTTGACACCGGCCTCGAAGTCGACGCCGTACCGGGTCGGCCGGCCGTGCCAGCTGCCAGACGAGGTCGAGGTCCGCCAGCTGGCGGGCCTCCGGGACGATGGCGACGATGCGCCAGGGGAAGCTGCGGGCGGCGTCCGTCCGGGCGATATAGTCCTCCCGGCTGCGGATGGCGTCCTGCAACCCTTTGTGCGCGGCGAATTCTTCCACCTCTTTCGGGCAGGGGGCGAACACGCCTCGGATACCATTTCCGTCCCTGTTGAGGAACATGCCGGGATAGTCGTAAAGGTCGGACTCGGTGATGCAGACCTTCACGCCGTCCGCCGCATCGACGGCGACGGGCAGGAAGGCGAGCCGGCGGGAATCCCACTGCGAGAGGTTGACGTGCTGGTAGACGTTTTCGAAGGAGCTGCCGAACTGCTGGGCGAAGGTGTCGATGTTGTTGGTGCGGACATAGGGGACCCACGACATCCAGTCCTGCGCGAAGTTGAACTGCGCGACTTCGTCCTTCACGATGGTCTCGCCTTTCTTCCCCTTCGTAACGAAGCGCCAGGCAAAGCCGTTGTCGT
>CADCHE010000005.1:0-153542 GCA_902801205.1 uncultured Bacteroidia bacterium | reverse complement strand
GACCTCGCCCTTCTTGACATCTTTGACTTTCCTGTCGGAACCCAGGACGGTGCCGTCGCCCAGCTTGAGGGCGATTTCACTTTCGTCCAGGATCCGTTTCCCGCCATAGCTGACGGCATAGGTGATCTTTCCGCCCGCTTTGATTTCTGCGCGGATGGCGCCGCCGGGCGAGGTGAGGGTGAGGTCTTTCTTGTTTCCCGCCAGGGCCGGAAGGGCTGCCAGGAGGCTCAGGGCCAGGACAGGGAGGACGATTCTTCGTGTCATATCAGTGTGCGTATTCCAAAACTATAAAAGAGTGGTGTTTTCCTTTGGATTGGTAAGAAACGTTTACCGTTGCCGTCCGTTTCTGCCTTCCGTTACGAAGGCGGACGAATACGGCGGCATGACGAACGAGGTCTTGGCGTTGACCTCGCCGTTGAAGGTGTGCCAGACCTGGACCGGTCCGCGCGGGGAAAGTTTCACTTTCTGCTCCTCCGGGGAGGAATTGATCAGGTACCACATCCGGGTGCCTTCTTTTCCGTAAAGGCTGACGAAGAGGCTTTCAGGACGGTCCGCTTTGATGCGGAGGCCGTAATTCACCCGGGAGCGGAGCGCGCCGACCGGGTCCTCACACAGCGGAGCGGTGTCCCCTTCCGGCACTGTGCCGACCCGGAGCACCAGGCCGCCGGCCTGTTCGAAGGCGCTGAGTTTTTCCCGGGTCTTGGCATCCAGCCACCGAACGGCGGGCAGGATCACCACGTCGACCGAAAGGCCGTTCGCGGAAAGCGTTCCACCGTCCAGTGCGGCCCCGCCGATCCATTCCGCGTCGACGAAGGTCCAGTCAAGCCCCGCCGCCGCGATCTGGCGGTTGAGGGTCCTGAGTGTCGCTTCCGCTTGTTTTTCGGCAATGGAAAGCGTTGCCCCGTTGTTTACGCCGATGTTGTCGGGGCAGTAGAAGCCCTGTACCGTCTCGATGGGGTAGTACATCCCGATCCTGCCGGCCCAGCTTGCCCCGCGGAGCATGTAGGCGCAGCGGCCGAAGATCTCGGCGTAGTGCGGGAAGTCTTTACCCAGCCGGTTGGCCGTGAGGTAGGAATTGATATGGTTGATGCCCGCCCGGAAGATCAGGTCCATCGTGCCGCGCTCTTCCGCGAAGGAAAAGTCGTTTTCCCGGTCGGCGCCCTTGATCGGGCAGATTTCCACCATCACGCGGTCCGTCTTGCCGGTCATCCGTGCGGCGCCGCCGACGTAGCGGGACGCCAGGGCGTAGTCGGTGTCCGAGAACTTGTACGCCTCCGGATCCCCGGTCAGCATGTCCACGCCCGGGTAGTCGAAGGTCTTGAGCTGCTGCATCAGGTTTCCGTACAGCGGCGTATGCATCGCCAGCCCTTCTTCGAGCAGGCAGTGGCCGGAAAACGCCAGCCCGTGGGCGGCGCACCACTTTTCAATCTGGCCGAAATAGGCCTCCTGCGTCAGCTGTGCGACCGTCTGCCAGAAACGGAGCTTCCCTTCCTCGAAACGCTCCGCATGCGAGAACAGGACGGGCATGTCCTCCCAGATCTCCCGGCCGTGCATCTGGCGGTATTTCTCCGGCATCTCCTCCGTCCAGGGCACGAAGGTCCAAGGCATGGGCGTTCCGCAGTTCACGTAGCCCGCCATCAGGCTCGGCTCGTCCGTGAAGACGGCCTCGAAGGCGCCGAATCCTTCCGTCTTGTCGGCATACCGGTCATAGGTGCAGCGGATGAAGGAGGCGACGGCCGCCTTGTCCATGAGGTTGGGATAGCGCCGCGGGCCCCATCCGCAGTTCTGCGCATGGCTGCCCTCAAACAGGGGACGGACGACATAGACCCGGTCCGCTCCTTCCGCGTGGTGCGTATCGAAGGATACCGGCGTTCCGTCTTCCCGGCAGGCGAAGATGATCTTTTCGAAGAGGTCGGGTTTTCTCCAGACGGTACCCGGGCCTTCCGCACGGATTTCGGTGAACCCCCGTGCTTCGTACTCCGGGTGGCCGAGCAGGGTCAGTCCGTTGGCCGCACCGCTCGGATAGCCGCACTCGTCGTAAAGCCAGACGCCCATGCCCCGCTTCTGCAGGGTGCGGATCACCTCGTCGAGCCGGGCGAAGTCCGCGTCCTTTTCCAGGTAGAAGTCCTTTTCCGCCTTCCCGGTGTGCCAGTCCGCATTGGTGACGATGCCGCCGAAGCCGGCGGCGGAGAGGTTGTCGATGAGCGCCTCCAAGTTGCCCCGGGTGCTGTGCTGGAGCATGTAGATGCGGTCCGCGTTCGTCGGGTGGGCGAACCGCTCCTTGTCCGGGCGTGCGCCCAGGCCGGGCTGCGCGACGGCGGCCAGGAGGCTGCCGGCGGTGAGGAGAATCGTAAAGAGCAATCGTTTCATATCATGGAGGGTTGATCATTCGACAGGATTCCCGGCGAAATCGATCCAGCGGTTCTCGGCGCCGGGCTTCTCCAGGGTGATGCCGAGCCGGGCACGGGTGTTTCCACCGTCGGCGGAAATGTCTTTCGCAGAGAGGGTTCCGATCTGGTTGTTCCAGATCAGCAGGGCGCCTTCCTCTTTCAGGAGGCGGCACGAAGTGTTCACCATCAGTTGCCGGTACAGATACTCCAGCAGGGCGTTCCGGCCGGAGAGGCCGGCGGGCACGGCGATTCTCCGCGCGGTGTTCCCCACCCGCAGGAGGATTTCCCCGGGCGCCTTGGCGCCGCTTTCCAGCGTCACCTTCGCGCAGCCGTAGTCGCCACAGGCGAGGCAGTACAGGGGCTTGCCCAGGTCTTCGTCCAGGATGACCTGCCCCACGTTCGGGGCGATCTTCCTCCTTTCCGCAGAAGGATAGGAACGCCGCTGCACGTTGTTCTTCGACGTGAAGCGGGCACCGCTTCCGTCCCCCGCCCAGAAGCGGCGGTACGGGGAGTTGCCCGGGAAGGGCTGGTTCCACACATCGGCTTCCCAGTCCTGGATGTCGTAATCGATGTTCCCGCCCCACTGCCCGGGAACGGCCTCGCGGGCGTAGTCGCCGCCCAGCGAGAACATCGTCGTGTAGTGCTCCATGTTGAAGTTGACCAGGTCGACGTTCTGCCCGTACGGGTTCGGCCCGAAATACGGATAGTTGGCCGAGACCTCATCGCAGCAGTTGATCAGGGTGATCGGATGGCACCAAACGCCGCCCTCCGGCGTAAAGTTGTTGAAGGTATATCCGTATTTGTTGCCGATGGCGCCGAGCTGGATGCAGACCAGGTGCTCGCCGCTGAGGGCGAAACCGACGCCCAGGCCGATGGCGTAGATGGACCGGAGGATCGTTTCGCTGCCGTTGTTCGATCCCTGGAGGCCCCGGATGCCGATGCAGCCGTCCACGCCGACGCGCATCGTCTGGGCCGGGTCCATCGACCGGTTGAAAATCCGCGTGCCGAGCCGGACATCGTCCACGTTGAGGGCGCCGAGGGCATATCCGTCGATGCAGATGATATTCTTCTGGTTGTCCGGCAGGGAGATGGTGAGGTCGTTGACGGTCAGTTCCTGGGCCATCACGTCCCAGAAGTCGCCGCCCTGGTCGTCGCCGCGGATGACGGCGAAACTCCCTGCGTCCGGCAATGCGTCGTAGCATTCCTGGGTCACGACGAGGTTGGTACCGGTTACTTTCGCTTTGCCGCGCATGTCCGGCGCGTCGTAATCGATGACGCCGCCGTTGGCGCGGACGGTGCCCTGGAGACGGAGTTTGGTGGACACGTCCAGCCGCCGGGTCTTGACAGCGTAGTCCGGCCCGTGCGCAGCCTTGTGGAACGCGTCGATGAAATAGTTGCCTGCGGCCAGGTACACGGTTCCGCCGGTCCCCACCGCATCGATGGCCTGCTGGAGGGTTTCCTGGTCGTCGTGCCCGGTGCAGACGTAATCGGCCGCCGCCTTGTCCTGCGACGGGGAATCGGACGCCGCAACGCGGACGTCCCGGACGCCCTGGGCGGCCAGCAGCACCGGAATGGCCAGCGACAGCAGGGTGAGCAAGGTTCTTTTCATCATGTCACGATAAAGGTCAGAGCCCCAGCTCTTCCTTCATCTCGCGCAGGAGATCGAAGGCCTGGAGCGGGGTGAGATTGTTCAGGTCGGCGGCCTTCAGCTTGTCGCGCAGCGAGCCCAGCAGCGGGTCGTCCAGCTGGAAGAAGGACAACTGCAGGGAGCCGTCGCTCTCAAGCGTCCCGGCTTTGGTCCGGGTTGCCTTGCGCAGCCCCGTTGCGGGTGTCCCTTCGCCCTCCAGCGACTTGAGGGTCTTCTCCGCGCTGCGGATCACCTCGCGGGGCATTCCGGCCATCCGGGCGACATGGATGCCGAAGCTATGTGCCGTGCCGCCTTCCTTGAGCTTGCGCAGGAAGATGACCTGGGTGCCCACCTCCTTCACCGCCACATGGAAGTTCTTCACGCGGGGGTAGAGGTCCGCCAGGTCGTTGAGTTCGTGGTAATGGGTGGCGAAAAGGGTCTTGGCGCCGTGTCCGTATTCATGGATGTACTCCACGATGGCCCGGGCGATGGACATGCCGTCGTAGGTGGAGGTACCCCGGCCGATCTCGTCGAGCAGCACGAGCGAGCGGGCGGAGAGGTTGTGGAGGATCATCGAGGTCTCCAGCATCTCCACCATGAAGGTGGATTCGCCGCGGGAGATGTTGTCCGACGCGCCCACGCGGGTGAATATCTTGTCGAACCAGCCGATCGTGGCCTCCTGTGCCGGGACGAAGGAGCCGGCCTGGGCCATCAGCACGATGAGCGCCGTCTGCCGGAGCAGGGCTGACTTTCCGGCCATGTTGGGACCGGTAAGGATGATGATCTGCTGCCCTTCCGCGTCCAGGTGGATGTCATTGGGGACATATTCCTCGCCGGGCGGCATCAGGGTTTCGATGACGGGATGCCGGCCCGCCTTGATGTCCAGGGCGAGTCCGTCCGTCATCTGCGGGCGGCAGTAGCCGCGCAGTGCGGCGTTCTCGGCGAAGCCGGCCAGCACGTCCAGCCGTGCGAGGATGCGGCAGTTGGCCTGCACCTGCGGGATGCAACGCTGGATCTGCTCCACGAGCGCGGCGTAGAGCTTCGTCTCGAGGGCATAGATGCGGTCTTCCGCCGTGAGGATCTTCTCTTCGTATTCCTTGAGTTCTTCGGTGATGTAGCGCTCCGCATTGACGAGGGTCTGCTTGCGGATCCATTCGGGCGGCACCTTGTCCTTGAAGGTGTTCCGGACTTCGATATAATACCCGAAGACGTTGTTGTAACTGATTTTCAGCGAGGGGATTCCGGTCCGTTCGGCCTCCCTGTCCTGAAGCCGCTGCAGGTATTCTTTCCCACCGGTGGACAGCGAACGCAGGCTGTCGAGTTCCTCGTCGACGCCGGGCCCGATGACCGGCCCCTTTCCCAGAGCGGCGGCCGGATCGGGATCCATCGTCTTGCGGATCTCCTCCTGCAGGGAGGAGCAGTCGTTCATCTGTCCCGCGAGCGTGTCGAGGGCCGCGACGCCCCGGCCGCGGCACAGCGCCGCGATGGGGTCCATCTGCGCAAGGCCGCGCCCCAGCTGCATCACCTCACGCGGGGCGATCTTGCCAGCCGCCGCCCGGGAAAGGATGCGCTCCAGGTCACCGACCTGTCCCAGCGCCTCCTGCAGGGCGTTCCGGTCTTCCTCCGCGTCTTTGAAATGTGCCACGACATCGTGGCGTGCGCGCAGTTCTTCGAGGTCCATCACCGGCATCGCCAGCCAGGAGCGCAGCAGGCGGGCTCCCATCGGCGAGGCGCACTTGTCGAGCACGCTCACGAGCGGCACGCCCTCGCCGCCGGCGGAGGACGTGAGCACTTCCAGGTTGCGCAGCGTGAACTTGTCCATCCAGACGAACCGGTCGGCGTCGATGCGGGAGATGCCGCAGATGTTCTTCATTCCGGCGTGGAAGGTCTGTTCGAGGTAGACCATCAGGGCGCCGGCGGCACAGATGCCCAGCGGGTAGCGGTCGACCGCGAAACCCTTGAGCGACTCGACGGCGAACTGTTTCTTGAGCCGTTCGACGGCGGCGTCATAGACGAAGGCCCACTCTTCGACGGAAGACAGGTAGAGCCCTTCGCCGAACCGCTCGCGGACGCCCCGTTCGTACCCGCGCTGGACGATGACTTCCTTGGGGTCGAACGAGGAGAGCAGGGTGGCGATGTAGTCCAGTGACCCCTGTGCTACCTGGAACTGCCCGGTGGACACGTCCAGGAAGGCAGCGCCGCACCGGTCTTTCTCGAAGGCGAGGCCGGCGAGGAAATTGTTTTCTTTCTGCGAGAGTACCTGTTCGCCGAGGACGACGCCCGGCGTCACCAGTTCGGTCACGCCGCGCTTGACCAGTTTCTTGGCGAATCTCGGATCCTCCAGCTGGTCGCAGATGGCCACCTTGTAGCCGGCACGCACCAGCTTGGGCAGGTACACGTCGAGGGCATGGTGGGGGAAGCCGGCCATCTCCACGTATCCTTTCTCGCCGTTCGACTTCTTGGTCTGGACGATGCCGAGGACCTTGCTGACGAGTACGGCGTCGGCGGCATACGACTCATAGAAGTCGCCCACCCGGTAGAGGAGCACCGCTTCGGGGTGCTGCGCCTTTACCGAGAAGAACTGCTTGATGAGCGGGGTGTCTTCGACCGTCTTCGCCGCGGATGTCTTTTTCGCCATAACACACAAAGATAACAAAAACTTCCCGTGGAATCAAATCCCATGGGGCGCCGTGCGCTTTTTTCATAATCCCGCCGTTTTTTATTACCTTTGAAGATTCAAGCATGAATCGACAAGAGACAGACGGGATGAAGAACGATACGATCAATGTCATCGGGCTGGGATACATCGGCCTGCCGACGGCCCTGATGCTGGCCTCGCACGGCGTGCCCGTGGTGGGCACCGACTGCAATGCCGCGCTGGTCCGGACCCTGCGCGAAGGCAGGACGACGTTCCGCGAGAAGGGCCTGGAAGAACTGTTCGCGGCGGCGGTGGAAGGCGGCATCACCTTTACGACGCAGTACATGCGGACGAGAACCTACATCATCTCCGTGCCGACCCCGTACGACAAGTTTACCAAGAAGGTGGATCCCTCCTTCGTGGTGCAGGCCGTGCGGGACGTGCTTTCCGTCTGCCCGGACGACGCCACGATCGTCATCGAGTCCACCGTGTCGCCCGGCACCGTCGACCGCTGCATCCGCCCGCTTGTCCGCGAAGGCATCAGCCTGGTGCATGCGCCGGAGCGGATCATCCCCGGCAACATGGTGTACGAGCTGCTGCACAACAACCGCACCGTCGGCGCCGACGACCGCGCCGCAGGAGAGCGGATCGCCCGCCTGTACGCCTCGTTCTGCCAGGGCGAGATCGTCGTCACCGACATCCGCACCGCCGAGATGACCAAAGTCGTCGAAAACACCTTCCGGGCCGTGAACATCGCGTTCGCCAACGAGCTCAGCCGCATCTGCCGCCACGCGGGGATGGACGTCTACGAGATCATCCGCATCTGCAACATGCACCCGCGGGTGAACATCCTGCAGCCCGGCCCCGGCGTGGGCGGGCACTGCATCAGCGTCGACCCCTGGTTCCTGGTGGGCGACTATCCGAGCCTGGCGAAGGTGATCGACGAGGCCATGAAGACGAACGACAGCCAGCCGTCCTTCGTGCTGGAGCGCATCCACGAGACCATGCAGGAGGCGGGCATCAGCGACCCCTCGCGGGTCGGCCTGTACGGCCTGACCTACAAGGAAGATGTGGACGACTGCCGGGAGAGTCCCACGCTGCAGCTGCTCCAGGCACAGGAACGCCACCTGGGCGTCCCGCTGAAAGTCTATGACCCTTACGTGGAGAAAGACCTGGTTCCGAACCAGTACCACGACCTGGACGCCTTCCTCTCCGACGTGGACCTGGTGGTGGTGATGGTCGGGCACCGGCAGATCGTCGAGGCGCAGGAGAAACTCGCCGGCAAGACGGTCCTGGACTGCCGCCATGTCCTTTCCCTGCCCGGCGTCCATCAATTGTAAAGGCTTGTTATGAAGAAGATCCTGCTCGTATTCGGCACGCGCCCCGAGGCCATCAAGATGGCTCCGCTCGTCGCGGCGTTCCGCGCCCGCCCCGAGGCCTTTGACACGAAGGTGTGCGTCACCGGCCAGCACCGCGAGATGCTCGCGCAGGTGCTGGACGTCTTCGGCATCGTCCCCGACTACGACCTGAAAATCATGAAGCAGGGGCAGGACCTGTACGATATCACGTCCGCGGTGCTGCTGGGCATGCGCGGCGTGCTGGACGACGCGGCGCCCGACGTGGTTTTCGTCCATGGCGACACGACCACGAGTACGGCGGCGGCCCTGGCCGCGTTCTACCGGCAGATTCCGGTGGCCCACGTGGAGGCCGGACTCCGCACCCGCGACATCTACAGCCCGTGGCCCGAAGAGATGAACCGCCAGCTGACGGGACGGATCGCCACGTACGACTTCGCGCCGACCCC
This sequence comes from uncultured Bacteroidia bacterium, assembly GCA_902801205.1. Taxonomy (GTDB): domain Bacteria; phylum Bacteroidota; class Bacteroidia; order Bacteroidales; family UBA932; genus Cryptobacteroides. The sequence continues at coordinate 145,083 of CADCHE010000005.1, read as the reverse complement.
GCTCTCGCGGGAGAACCTGCTGGCCGAAGGCGTCCCCGAAGCGCGCATCTGCGTCACCGGCAACACCGTGATCGACGCCCTCCGTTCCGTCGTGGACCGGATCAAGGCGGACCCCGCCCTGGGAACAACGCTGGCCGGACGGCTTCGGTCGGCCGGCTACGATCCCGCCCGGCTGGCCGGCAGGCGCAAGCTCGTGCTCGTCACGGGCCACCGCCGCGAAAATTTCGGCGAAGGGTTCCGGCACATCTGTACGGCCCTTCGGACGCTGGCGGAACGGTATCCCGCCGTCGACATCGTCTATCCGATGCACCTCAACCCGAATGTCCGCCGCCCCATCGCGGAGGCGTTCGGTGAAAACCGCCCCGGCAACATCTTCTTCATCGAGCCGCTGGAATACCTTTCTTTCGTCTTCCTGATGGAAAAGGCCGCGGTGGTGTTGACCGACAGCGGCGGTATCCAGGAAGAAGCGCCCGGACTGGGCATCCCCGTACTGGTGATGCGGACGGCCACCGAGCGCCCCGAGGCCGTGGAAGCCGGCACCGTCAAACTGGTGGGCACCGATGTGGAGAAGATCGTCTCCGGCGTGTCGCGCCTGCTGGACGATCCGGAGGAATATGCCCGGATGAGCCGCAGCGTCAATCCGTACGGGGACGGACAGGCCTGCCGCCGGATTGTGGAACGGATGCTGGAGGAAGACCGATGAAGCGGGTGCTGATCATCTCGTACTATTGGCCGCCGGCCGGCGGATCCGGTGTGCAGCGCTGGGTGAAATTCGCGAAGTATTTCCCTGCCCTGGGCTGGCAGCCGGTCATCTACACGCCCGACAATCCGGAGATGATTGCGAAAGATGACGCCCTGGGTGCGGATGTCCCGCCCGAGGCGGAAGTCATCCGCAGGAAGATCGTGGAGCCCTACGGCATCTACCGCAGCCTCTTCGGCCGCAAAGGCGGCGGGACGTCGGAGGTGAATCCCATCCACGGCGGGAAGAAATCCTTAGCCGCGCGCCTGTCGCTCTTCGTGCGGGCCAACGCCTTCATTCCCGACCCGCGCTGCCTGTGGATCCGCCCTTCCGTCCGTTTCCTGAAACAATATCTCCAGGCGCATCCGGTGGACGCCATCGTCAGCACCGGTCCGCCCCAGTCGATGCACCTGATCGCCCGCGGCGTCGCCCGGGCTACGGGCATCCCGTGGGTGGCCGACTTCCGGGATGCCTGGACGAAGATGTTCTATTACAAGCACTTGCCGCTGACCCGTTGGGCTGATGCCCTGCACCGCCGCCAGGAGCGGAGCGTGCTGGACGAAGCCACGCGGGTGGTGTCCGTCTCGCCGCGCGAGCAACGCGATTTCCAGGCGATGACCCGGAACACCGTCTTCCTGCTCACCAACGGCTACGACCCGGACGACTATGCCGCCACGTTCACCCCGGACGGCTGTTTCAATGTGACCCACACCGGGTTGTTTGCCGCCGACGGCAACTCGGAGGCGCTCTGGCGCGTCCTGGCGGCGAAAAAGGCGGCCGATCCGGCGTTCGCACAGGCGTTGCGGATCCGTTTTTCCGGCAAGACCGACGCAGCCGTCTTTGCCTCCATCCGGGCCTCCGGCCTGGGAGACTGCCTGGTGGACAACGGATACTGCTCCCATCCGGCCGCCGTTGCCGAACAGCGGGGGGCCTCGGTGCTGCTCATTTCGCTCCGGCGCGAGCCGGAATACGCATCCGCCCTGCCCGGGAAGGTCTTCGAATACCTGGCGTCCCGCCGGCCGGTCCTCGGCGTCGGCCAGCCCGACAGCGTGATGGCCGAAGTCGTCCGCGGTGCCGGTGCCGGAGAGGTGTTCGACTGGGAGGACGAAGCCGGCATCCGCACGTTCATCGACGGCGTATGGGAGCGGTTCAGGAACGGATGCTCCCTCGACAACCCTCAGGATATCAGTCGTTTCAGCCGCAAGGAGCTGGCACGGAAATATGTAGAATTATTGGAAGGAATGGTATGAACAAGAATACAATGCTGAGAAAGGCCGGCCTCGCGCTGGGCATCGTCGCCTTCTTCCTGGTGCTCGCCTACGGGTTCGTCCCCGGCGTGCTGAGCGGGAAGGTCGTGAACCAGAGCGACATTTCCGGCTATGTGGGCATGTCCCACGAGATGAAGGAATTCAACGCTGCGCATCCGGACGATCCCACCCTGTGGACCGATGCGATGTTCGGCGGGATGCCCGTCACCGCGTTCCATGCCTCCTCCGCCGGCAACTGGACCGCCGCCCTGGAAAAGGTCCTGCTGACGGGCAAGCGGCCGGCGACCTGGCTCTTCCTCAGCCTGCTGGGGGGATTCCTGCTGATGCTCGCCCTGGGGGTGGACCTCGTTCCCGCCGTCATCGGCGCCGTGGCCGTTACGTTCTGCTCCTACAACCTGCAGATCATCCAGGTGGGACACAATTCCAAGATGCAGGCCCTGGCCTTCTTCCCCTGGGTGCTGGCCGCGCTGGTCTACACCTACCGGAAAGCGCGGAATGGCGGTCCGAAGTGGCTGCTCAAGACGCTGTTCGGGGCGGTGTTGTTCGCCCTGGCGCTCAGCCTGCAGATCAAGGCCAACCACCAGCAGATCACGTATTACCTGGCCCTCGTCATCCTGATCTATGCCGTGACCGAACTGGTCTGGCTGCTTGCAGACGCGGAGCGCCGCCGCGGTTTCGGCCGTTTCGCCGCGGCATCCGGTCTGCTGCTGACGGTCGGGCTCGTGGGCGTCGGCACGAATACCGTGTCGCTCGCCCCGCTGTATGAATATACGAAATACACGATGCGCGGCGGATCCGAACTCACCGCGCCGGACGGGAAGGAAATCAGCGGGAGCGGCCTGCAGCTCGACTATGCCACGGCGTGGTCGTACGGCTGGGAGGAGCTGCCGAACCTGATGATCCCGAACTTCAACGGGGGCTCTTCTTCGGGCAGCATCGACCCGGACAAGTCCGCGACGGTGCAGCTCTTCGCCCGGGCCGGACAGGGGAATCCGGACGAAATCGCCAAGGCGCTGCCCTTCTACTGGGGTCCGCAGCCGTTCACGGCCGGCCCGATGTACATGGGCGCCATCACCATCTTCCTCTTCCTGCTCGGCCTGCTGCTGTATGACGGGCGGGAGAAATGGTGGCTGCTGGCCGCCACGCTGCTGGCCGTCGCCCTCGCGCTGGGCAGCCATTTCATGGCATTCACGCGCTTCTTCTACGACCATGTCCCGATGTACAACAAATTCCGGACGGTGTCGATGGCCCTGGTCGTACTGCAGTTCACCCTGCCGATGCTGGGGATCCTGGTCCTCGACCGGATCCTGAAGGGAGCATACACCCGCAAGGAATTCTTGTCCAAGGGATGGATCGCCCTGGGCCTCACGGCGGGCTTCTGCCTGCTGTGTGCTGTCGCGCCCGGCATCGCCGGCGACTTCTCGGGCGGGTCCGATGGCCGGATGCAGGATGTCCTGGTGGACGCCCTGCGGACCGACCGGCGGCACCTGCTTGCCGCCGACGCCCTGCGCTCCGCCCTGTTCATCGGCGCGGCCTTCGTGCTGCTTCTGTGGGGCTACAGCCGCCCTGCGTCCGCTCCGAAATCCTATGCATCCGATCCGCATATCGGCCGCGCACGCCGCCTGGAGGCCGTTGCGGGCATCGGCCTGCTCATCCTGATCAACCTGTTCGCCGTCGGCAAGCGTTACCTGAACGCCGACGACTTCACGACACCGCGTTCTTTCACGGCGCGCTTCAACGCCCGGGAGGTGGACAAGCAGATCAAGGCCGACCCGGCGCCTTCCTACCGCGTGCTTGACCTGACGGCCGATGTCTTCAACGATTCCTTCGCGTCGTATCACCACAAGAGTGTCGGCGGCTATTCGCCAGCCAAGATGCAGCGTTACCAGGACTTGATCGACCGTTACCTTACCGGCGAGATCCAGCAGGTCTACGGTGCGCTCCAGGGTGCCGCGACGGTACAGGAAGCGGAGGCGGCCCTGCCGGAAACGCCCGTGTTGGATGCCCTGAACACCAAGTACCTGATCATCGGCGCTGCAAATCCGCCGCTCGTGAACCGGAACGCCTTCGGCCCCGCCTGGTTCGTGAACGAGGTCCGCAAGACGGACTCGCCCGATGCGGAGATCGCCGCCCTCGGCGAGGTGGACCTGAAGCATACCGCCGTCCTCGGCCCCGATTTCGCGGAAGCGGCTGACCGTGTGGCGGCTTGCCTGGCCGCCGCCGCGCCCGCCCCCTCCGATACGCTGTACATGACGTCTTACGCACCGAACGAGCTGCATTACCATTATGTGGCCGCTACCGACCGCCCGGCCGTTTTCAGCGAGGTCTTCTATCCGGACGGATGGAAGGCGCGCCTCGACGGAACCGACGTGGAAACCAGCCTGTTCCGTGCCGATTGGACGCTTCGCGGCGCCGTCCTTCCCGCCGGTGAACACGACATCGTCTTCCGGTTCGAACCGGCAATCCACGCCCGGAGCGAACGGGCCTCCCGCGCCTGCAGCGTGACGCTGTTCCTTTTGCTGTTGCTGTCCGGCGGGATGCTGGGCGCCGGTGAAATCAAAAAGAAAAAGAGTGAATGAAACGATGAAGAAACTTCCCTTTCTGTTTTTGTTGCTGCTGGCCTTTGCCTGCAAACCCGATCCATATCTGACTTTGTCCGTGAAAGAACTTCAAGCCCCTGTCGAAGGCGGCATCGTGTCTTTCTCGATTTCCACCCGGGAAGGCTGGACGCTGCTCTGCGACGGTGAGTGGTGCACGGCGGCGCCGCTGTCGGGCAGCGGCGCCGCGGACGTTTCCCTCACTTGCCAGCCCAATACGTCGTATGGCCTCCGCAGCTGCACGGTCCGTGTGCGGGCGGGCGAATTGCAGGCAAGCGTGGTTGTGACGCAGGCGCAGAACGACGCCATTCTCGTTTCGCCCGACGTCTTCGACCTGGACGGTCGCCGGCACATCATCCAGGTGGAGGTCGGTGCCAACATCACGTACGAGATGGAGATCGACCCCGCCTGCCAGGACTGGATCCAGCCCGACGAAACCCGGTCACTCTCGTACCGGCAGCCGCGCTTCATCGTGTCGGCCTGTGCACCTGAGGCCGAACCGCGTGAAGGCCGCATCCATTTCCGCCAGAAGGACGGGGCCGTCTCGTCCGTCGTCACGATCCGTCAGACGCCGCAGTCGGCGGTGCTCGCGGACAGCCTGGTCTATCATGTCCCCGCGGAAGGCGGCCTGCTGGAGATCGGCCTGCAGTCGAACATCTCCTACACTGCGACGGTGCAGTATTCAGCGCAGGAGTGGCTGAGCGTCCAGGAGGAGGCGGGCACCCGCGTGCTGACGCCTTCCGTATGCCGGGTGCAGGTCGGCGAACATTCCGGCCGGAACATCCGGGAAGGCACGGTCACCTTCACACCGGCGGATGCTTCCGTCAAGGCGGATCCCTGCGTCGTGACCATCAGCCAGTTCCCGCCGAAGAGCGTGCTGCTGGTGGAGCACACCGCCGCCACGATGGCGGTGCCCCGGTTCGACGGGAACACGTTCACCTGCCTGATCGACTGGGGGGACGGTGTCACTGACATCTGGAAGGAAGGGCTGGTCCATTCCTTCGCGCCGGTCGCCACCTACGTCACCCGGATCGAGGCGGACGGTAATTTCAAATCCATCGAGGTTCCTTCGCTGGAGGGAATCCTTCATATCGATATGCGTAAATTCTGAGGGGTATGAGGAAAACGGTCTTTTTTCTGTTCTTTTTATGGTCTGCCCTGGTGCTGCGGGCCGGCAATGTGGATGCAGACATGGCGAAGCGGATTGCGCGCCAGTTCTTCCTCTCCCGGAATCTGCCCGCCGAGACTTCTTCGCTCCGGATGCTCGATACCGCGCCTGTGACCACGCGCTCCGCTGGCGATCCGGCCTTCTATATCATCAACAATACCCGCGGTGGATTCGTCATCATTTCCGGTGATACGGCGACCGAGCCGGTCCTGGCCTATGCGACCGAAGGTTCGTTCTCGCTCGACCATGCGCCGGCGGCCGTGACGGACGTGCTCGCGGAATACGAAAAGGCGGTCCTACGTTCCCGCGAGGAGCGCCGGACGCCCCTTCCGGCCGTCCGTGCGCGCTGGCAGGCTCTGGCTTCCACGACACCGACCCGTGCCGAAACGGATGCGGAGCGGGCCGTCGTCCTGCTGGAAACCGCACTCTGGAGCCAGGACAGCCCTTACAACCTGCTCTGCCCGCGGGTCCAGGGTTCCCGGTCGCTGACCGGCTGCGTGGCCACGGCGATGTCCATCATCCTGCGGTACTGGAAATATCCGGAGAAAGGACGGGGTTCGATTCCTGCCTACACCTACGCTACCGGCGGGCGGACCATCGCCGTGGAGGGTGTCACCCTGGGACACACCTACCTGTGGGACCGGATGCCGACCCGTACTTCCGATTTCCGGACCGACGAACAGCGGAACCAGGTGGCCACGCTGATGCGCGACTGCGGCCACATGGTCCAGATGCAGTATTCGCCTTCCAGTTCCGGCGCTTATTCGGAGGATGTCCTGCCTGCCTTGAAGACCTACATGGACTACGACCAGAACGCCCGGTTCGTCTACCGGGAATTCTATTCCACCGAGCAATGGATCGACCTGTTGGAGAAGGAATTGCAGGCCGGAAGACCCGTTTACATGTCGGGCACTTCCGAGCGGGACGGCGGCGGCCACGCTTTCGTGGCCACCGGATACGACCGGCAGCACTATGTCTATTTCAACTGGGGCTGGGCGGGCGCCAACAACGGGTTCTTCTCCATGGCGCCGTACGGCTACGCGCCTGAGGCGCGCAATCCGGAATTCTTTGCCGACCAGGATGCCATCATCGGCTTGCAACCCGCGACGGGGCAGCCGGCCGAGGCGCACGGCGAAATCTGGTGGAATCCCGATCCCGGGATCTGCCTGGCGCTCGGCGACGGGGAAGACCCGCGGACGGGCGACCGTTTCCACCTGTACACCAAAGCCGTTTCCTGGCTGGACCGCCAGTGGGAGACCGAGCCCTTCGCGTTCTATTTCGGGGATGGGAACGATGCGCCCGGGTCGTATGGGATCATCGCCGCGCATGTCGCTGCCGACGGGTCCGTGAAGGGCTGGATCAGCGAACCGGTGGCGCTGTCTTCGGCGGAAGAACTTTCCTGCCAGCTGACGGAACCGGTGGCGGAAGGCGACCGGATCCGACTGTTCTTCCGTGCATCCGAGGATGAGGACTGGCAGCCGGTCCGTTGTAACGGAGATTTGCAGAACGGCGAGATTTCCCTGCAGGAAGCCGTATCAAACCAAACGTACTCCTCGGTGCGCATTTCGCGCGACGCGGAGTACGTTCAAGAGCAGAAACGCTATTCCCGGGTGCTGGTCATCCACACGAAACCGGGCGTGCGTGCCGCCATATACGGCGAGGACGGGACGCTGTTCAGCGATGTGGGAGAGATCGGGCGGACGCCGGAGTGTCTGTTTTACTCTCCTGATTACCAAACGGTAACCATCGTGCTGACCCACCTGCGTCCAGGCCGCTACCGCGTGGTTTTGGACCGTGCCCTGGATCCGGCGTCCTTCGCGTTCTCATTCTGACGCGGGCCCCGGCCCCGGCTGCTCATCCGGCTGCGCATCGCTTCGCGGTCTTTCTGATAGGCTTCGTACTGTTCCTTGGTGAGGATCTTCTGCAGGCCGTCTTCATAGGCCTTGCGCTGTTCCTGCATCTGCTTGCGCTCTTCTTCGGTGGGCGCCTGGCGCTGTCCTTCGCCCTGCGGCCGGGCCTGTGCGCCGCGGCCCGGGGCACCGGCACGGTGCATCTTGCCGACGAACGCCTCGTTCAGGGTCTTGAGTTCCTTCGCCTGGTCGGCGTTCAGGCCGTACCGCTCGACCATCCGGTCGGTCATCCTCTGGGTCATTTCCTTCGGGTCCGGACGCCGGCTGCCATTTTGGTTCCGTTCCTGGGCGGAGAGGCCGCCGCAAAGCATCAGCGCAGCAACGGCCGCAAACAAAAACTTTTTCATTCCTGTCTATTTTAAAGTGTTCAAAGTAAAGTTGCAACACTGTTAAGACAGGAATTCCACTGGAAAGTTTATCCGAAAGGGGGATCAGTCTTCTTCCGCGCGGGCGGCCACGGCGCGCGCCAACGCACGGAAGGCCACACCGTCAGGCCGGTCGGTGAGGGCGGCGGGCAGGCCTTCGTCTCCGCCTTCCCGGATGCTCTGCACGAGCGGCACCTGGCCGAGGAGCGGAATGCCGAAACGCTCCGCCATCTTCTTCCCGCCGTCTTTCCCGAAGAGGTAATAGCGGTGGTCCGGCAACTCTTCCGGCGTAAACCAGGCCATGTTCTCCACGAGTCCGAAGATCTTCCGGTCAATGTTTTCGTGGCGGAACATGTTGACGCCTTTCTCCACGTCGGCCAGCGAGACGGCCTGGGGCGTCGTCACGATGACAGCCCCTTCCATCGGCACCTCCTGCACAAGGGAGATGTGGATGTCGCCGGTGCCCGGCGGCATGTCGACAAGCAGGAAGTCCAGTGCGTCCCAGCGGACCTGCAGGATCATCTGCTTGAGGGCGTTGCAGGCCATCGGCCCGCGCCAGATCAGCGCCTGGCCAGGCTGGGAGAAGTAGCCGATCGACATCCATTTCACGCCGTATTTCTCCACCGGAAGGATCAGTTCCCTTCCGTCTTCGTCCTGGATGGCCTCGGGCAATGCACCTTCCGTACCGGTCATCAGGGGGACGGAAGGGCCATAGACGTCAGCGTCGGCCAGTCCCACCCGGTACCCTTCCCGGGCCAGGGCGACGGCCAGGTTTACAGCCACGGTGGATTTCCCGACGCCCCCTTTGCCGGAGGCGATGCCGATGATGTGGCGGACTTGACCGAGTTCTTCCAGCCCGAGGGCGGGCTTCTTCTTCGGCGCGGCGGTCTCCCGCACGACGGTTTCCACTTCCACCTGCGTCCCTTGCGGGGAGTTGCGGATGACGGCTGCCCGGGCGCTGCCGATGAGGTATTCGGCCAGCGGGTCGCGCCGGCCCGGGAAGGCGAGTGTGATGCGGACCTTCCCGTCTTCGAAGGCGGCGTGTTCCACCATGCCGAGGCTGACGATGTCCTTGCTTCCCTTGCCCGGGTGGACGACTTCCCGGAGCATGTCCAGAATCTGTGCTTCCGTCATCATCACTGCTCGATCTCCATTTCTTTCAACAAATAGCCAGCACCGCCGAATTTGTCCACCAGGAAGAGGACGTAGCGGATGTCCACGCAGATGCAGCGCTGCAGTTTGGGCTCGAACATCACGTCGCTGGACATTGACTCCCAGTTGCCGTCGAACGCCAGGCCGATGAGGCGTCCCTCTGCGTCGAGCACCGGGCTGCCGGAATTGCCGCCGGTAATGTCGTTGGTCGTCAGGAAGCAGACGGGCAGGTTGCCGTCCGCCATCGCGTACTTGCCGTAGTCTTTTTTGTTGTAGAGATCGATCAGTTTCGCCGGTACGCGGAACTCATAGTCGTCCGGGTTCTCTTTCTCGATCACGCCGTAGATGGTCGTGTAGTAGCGGTAGGTCAGGGCGTCCTTGGGCGAATAGGGCTGGACGGTGCCGTACGTGAGGCGCATCGTGAAGTTGGCGTCGGGGTAGGATGCGGCGCCCTTGTTCTTTTCCAGGAGGCCGGCCGTGAATGCTTTGGAACCTTCGGCAATCTTGTTTTCGGCTTCCTCGTCGATGCCGCTTTGCAGGGAGAAGAAGACGTCCACCGCCGCGTTCAGCAGGGTGACGGCCGGGTCTTCCCGCAGGCGGCCGAAGCCCTCTGCATAGACCGTCTTCAGTTTCTCCGGCGAGGTGAAGATGCTCTCATTGAACAACCGGGCGGCATAGGCCTTCAGGTCCATCGTCGCGAAGTCACCGCCCAGGCCCTGCAGGAAGCAGGACGTGTCCGCATGCGAGCGGTAGTGCTCCAGCAGGGCGGCCGTCTCTTCACGGTCAAGCGGCTCGTAGTAGTCCGCATAGATGTCCTCCATGGCGGCGAAGGCGGCGTCGAGCGCAGCGGCGGTATCGCCGGGCTGGGTCCGCAGGGCCGTCTGGTACTGCCGCGCGAAATAGTTGGCGTTGTCGAGCAGTTCGATGTTCAGGACCGTTTCGGCTAGCAGCTGGACCGCCAGCATGTTGGGGGCGTTCCTCGCGACGCCTTCCGCGATGTCGTCCAGGGCCTTGCCGTAGCGGGCCTTCCGCTTGCCGTTCTTGTTCACCCACTTGGTGAAGGCTTCTTCTTTCTCGCGCTCGCGACCGATGATGTCGAGGTCCTTGAAGGCTTTCCGCTCACCGATCCACTTTTTCCAGCCGTTGGAGGAGCCGGCGTACTTGTCGGCGTACTTCAGGCGGACGGACGGGCTCGCTTCCATGTATTTCTTCATGATGTCCTGGCGGAGGGTGCGCGCGTCGATGGAGATGTCATGCTGGGCCATCATCTGCTCCAGCTGGGCGACGGTCTGGAACCGCTGCGTGCGGCCCGGGTAGCCCATGATCATCGTGAAGTCGCCCTCCTGGATGCCCTTCAGGGACACCTTCAGGGCCTGTGCGGGTTCGTAGGGGACGTTCTCCGGGCTGTAGTCGGCCGGCAGGTTGTCCTTGCCGGCGTAGACGCGGAACATCGAGAAGTCGCCGGTGTGGCGCGGCCACATCCAGTTGTCGGTCTCACCGCCGAATTTGCCGATCGATGCCGGCGGGGCGCCCACGAAGCGGACGTCACGGTAGGTCTTGTACTTGATCAGGTAGTAGACGTTGTCGTTATAGAAGGACTGGACGCGGGCGGTGCAGGCGGGGGTGTCCGCGACGGCCTCCTCCTCGAAGGTCTTCTCCCATCGCGCCATAGCCTCCGCAACCAGCCGTCCGGCATCGGCCGAGTCTGCGAACGCCTTCCGGAACTGCGCCTCGTTCGCTTCCACGATGCCGGTCACGTCTTCCATGCTTACGAGGAAGGTGACCGTCAGGCCGGGAACGGGCAGTTCCTGGCTGCGGTCCATCGCCCAGTAGCCGTCCTCCAGATAGTTGTGCTCGTCGGAGGAGAGCGACTGGATGCTGCTGTAACCGCAGTGGTGGTTCGTCACCAGCAGGCCTTCCTTCGAGATCATCTCGCCGGTGCAGCCCCCGCCGAACTGTACGATGGCGTCTTTCAGCGAGGAATGGTTGATGCTGTAGATCTGGTCCGGGGTGAGCCGGCAGCCGAGGTCTTTCATGGCGCCGGCGTTCATCTTCTGCAGCAGCGGGAGCAGCCACATGCCTTCGTCGGCGGACGCGCCGGTCCCCAGAAGCAGGGCGGCGGCGAGGATGCAAAGCAATTTCTTCATATTCTTCATTTTGTTTCGGTTTCAGAACAATGTGGGTTCCAAGGCCTTGGGGTGGAACGATTTCCGATGCCACGGGGTCGGCCCGTACCGCTTGAGGGCATCGATGTGCTCCTGCGTGGGGTAGCCGAAGTTCCGCTCCCAGCCGTACTGCGGGAACTCCTTCGCCAGGGCACGCATCCGTTCGTCCCGGGCCGTCTTGGCCAGTACCGAGGCGGCGGCGATGGCGGCGAAGGTGGCGTCGCCGTGCACGACGGTGCGGTAGTCCTTGAACCCGTACCGGCCGAAGGGACGGAACTTGTTGCCGTCCACGAGCAGGAAATCCGGTGCCGGGTCGAGCCGGAGGACGGCCCGCTGCATGCCGGTCACGGAGGCCCAGAGAATGTTCAGTGTGTCGATTTCCGCGGGGTCGACGGCTTCCACCGCCCACGCGACGGCCTCCTGTTCGATGACCGGACGGAGCAGGTCGCGTTCCTTTTCGGAGAGCTGCTTCGAGTCGTTCAGGAGCGGATGGTGGAAATCTTCCGGCAGGATGACGGCGGCGGCATAGACCGGACCGGCCAGCGGCCCGCGGCCCGCTTCGTCGCATCCGGCTTCACGCCGCCCGTGCTCCAGGCAGGGTTGCAGGTGGAATTCTCGTGACATTGTGTCACAAAGATACTCATTTTGCGTGTTCCGACAATTCTTTCTCGTACCGTCGGATGAGTTTCTGTTCGCTCTTGATGAGGGCTTCCTTGTCGGCGATCTTTTCCCGCAGCCGGGCGTTTTCGGCCCGGAGCCGCTCCAGTTCCTCCAGCAGCGGCGCCTGCTGTGCAAGGGCTTGCTTCCGGAACGCTTCGCGGATATCCTCCAGGGACTGGACTTCCTGCGGATCCACCGGATCGAAGCCGAGGACCAGGGAGGACAGTGACGTTCCGGTGCGCTCGGCGAATGCCTGCACGTGCTCGTTGATGATCCGCGTCTTGCCCGATTCGATTTTCCGGTACGCGTTCAGGGAGATGTCGAGCCTGGCCGCCATCTCTTTCTGGGAGAGGCGGAGTTCCGTCCGTTTCCGGAGGATGTTGCCCTTGATCGTCGCGTCATCCATCACTTGCAAAGTTACCCAGCATGGCGCAATCGGTTAGACAACTGAAAGTTGTAAAATACAACCAGCGGTATATAAAAACAGTGAAAAATGATAAAAAACAGAAATAATCGCGTGGTTTGCGGCCGGTTTTGGCAACCTGGGGTTGTCATTCCGGTTTCCCTGCGCCATCTTTGCGGAAAAAGAACGAAGATATGAAAACGACAGATGCACGCTATGCCGCATTCGCGCGGCTGTTGGAGGACGGGACGCTCCTCCGGGATAAAAAGGTGACTTTTGGACGGCTTTGCCGCATGGCCGGTGCGCCGCGGATCGCGCTCGACCGCCTGCTGCGGCGCGAACTGGGCTGCTCGGGGCCGGCGCTGCTGGCGGCGTACCGCCGCACGACGGTACGCTTGCTTGAAGATTGATGCATGAAAAGTTGTGATTGGTCCTTTTTTTTCTTAAATTTGGCCCTGATATGCCGGAACCTCAATTTTTTCTTGCAAAATCGTAATTAATAATAACGTACAATGAAAGCTTATTCAACCAAAGACATCCGCAACGTGGTACTTCTGGGCAGTTCGAAGTCCGGTAAGACCACGTTGGCGGAAGCGATGCTTTTCGAAGGCAAGGTCATCGACCGCCGGGGTGCCGTCGAAACGAAGAACACCGTTTCGGACAACACCGAGTTCGAGCAGAGCAACCAGAAATCCGTTTATGCGACGACCCTGTACGGCGAGTTCAAGGACACGAAGATCAACTTCATCGACGCGCCCGGCTCCGACGACTTCAGCGGCGGCGCCATCACGGCGTTCAAGGTCTGTGAGACCGGCGTCCTCGTGATCAACGGCCAGCAGGGCGTCGAGGTCGGTACCGAGATCTTCGCCCGTTATGCCGACCAGTACGGCGTTCCGCTCATCGCGGCCGTCAACCAGCTTGACACCGAGAAGGCGAACTGGGACGCCATCCGTGCCTCCATCAAGGAAGCGTTCGGCAAAAAGCCCGTCTTCGTCCAGTTCCCCGTCAACGCGGGTCCCGACTTCAACGCGTTCGTGGATGTGATCACGATGAAGTACTACAAATTCAAGGACGCCAACGGCGCATTCGATGAGATGGACATTCCCGCCGAGTATGCCGACGAGGCCGAGGAACTTCGCCAGGAACTGATGGAGAAGGCGGCCGAGGGTGACGACGACCTGATGATGAAGTTCTTCGACACCCTGGAGCTGGACACCGACGAGATCCGCAAGGGTCTGGCCGCCGGCCTGGCCAAGGGCGATGTGATGCCCGTCTTCTGCCTCGCTGCGAAGAACGACATCGGCGTGCGCCGGCTGATGGAATTTATCGTCAACGTGGCTCCGTCCCCGCTGGGGAAGGTCGCGAAGACGGTGGAGGGCGGCACCATCGAGTGCAAGGCCGAAGGTCCTGTGAGCCTCTTCATCTACAAGACGGCCGTCGAGCAGCACCTGGGCGACGTGTCTTATTTCAAGGTGATGAGCGGCGTGCTGAACGAAGGCGCCGATCTCGTGAATCCCGAGAACGGCAACAGCGAGCGCCTGTCCGCCATCTATGCCGTCGCGGGTGCCAAGAAGGAGAAGGTGACCTCCATCAGCGCCGGTGACATCGGCTGCGTGATGAAGCTCAAGAACGGCAAGACCGACGTGACCCTCGCCCAGAGCGGCGTGGACGCCATCGAGCACATGGTCTTCCCCGACTTCAAGTACCGCTGCGCCGTCAAGGCCGTCGACAAGAACGACGAGGCCAAGGTCGGCGACGCGCTGAACAAGATTGCCGCGCAGGATCCCACGATCCACGTGGAATACTCCAAGGAACTGCGCCAGACCATCCTCAGCGGCATGGGCGAGCAGCACATCAACCTCGTGAAGTGGCGTGTGAAGAACGAGTTCAAACTCGACATCGAACTCTACGCCCCGAAGGTGCCTTACCGTGAGACCATTACCAAGGTCGCTACGGCCCAGTACCGTCACAAGAAGCAGTCCGGCGGCGCCGGTCAGTTCGGTGAGGTACACCTCCTCGTCTGCCCGTACGTCGAGGGCGAACCCGCCCCGAACAAGTTCATGATCGGCGGCAAGGAGACGGTCCTCAACATCAAGACCCAGGAAATCTCCGACCTCGAATGGGGCGGCAAGCTGGAGTTCTACAACTGCGTCGTCGGCGGTGCCATCGACCTGGGCTTCATGCCGGCCATCCTCAAGGGTATCAATGACAAGATGACCGAGGGCCCGCTCACCGGTTCCTACGCCCGCGACATCCGCGTCTACGTTTACGACGGTAAGATGCACCCGGTCGACTCCAAGGAAATCGCGTTCATCATCGCCGGCCGCAACGCCTTCAAGGAGGCCTTCCGCAATGCCGGTCCGAAGATCCTCGAACCGATCTACAATGTCGACATCTTCACTCCGAACGACTATGTCGGTCCGTGCATGTCCGACCTCAACACCCGTCGCGGCATGATCATGAACCAGGATATGGAGAAGGGCTTCACCATCCTCCACGCCCGTGTTCCGCTTGCCGAACTGTACCGGTATTCCACCACGCTGAGCTCGCTCACCGGCGGTGCGGCTACCTTCACGATGAAGTTCGCTGAGTACCAGCCTGTTCCGGCCGACGTGCAGTCCAAGCTCCTCGCGGAATACGCCGCCCAGGAGAAGGACGAGGACTAATCCTTCCATCCGGTCTGAAAAGAAAGAGGGGGGATGACTGAAAAGTCAATATGACTTCGAGGTCATCCTCTTTTTTTATGTTGTTTCAAGTTCGCGGGCGGGTTGTCCTGCAAACCTTCCGCTTCGCTCCATCCCTCCCATCGCTTCGCGGCGGGCCCCTCCCGTTCACGAGGCCACGGGCGGCCACGGGTTTGCCAGGACACCCCGCCCGGCTCACTTATTAGTCGCCTTCTCTCTGTTTCGAAGGATGCTCCGGGGCTAGAAATCGACCTGTACAGGTTCCGCGACGAAGGAACTGAATGTGGCGCGGGCATCTTTCAGGAAATACACGGCGGTGTTATCGTCGTGTTCATCATACATCGAACGCAGGCCCGGGTTGGCATCGAGCATGGCCTTCTTGATTTCCACGCGCGGGTCTTCCACGAGTGTCGCCGTGATGCGCAGCCAGCGCTCCCCGTCATAGGCGCACAGGGCGACTTTCGGGTTGGCGGCGATCTGCCGGGCGACATTCTTTACATGCCCAGTCTGGATATACAGTTTGCCCTCGATGATTTCGGCGGTGCCGAAAGGACGGACCTGGGGCTGGTCTCCGTCCGTCGTGGCGAGGAAATAGACGCCCGCCTTGTGCAGGAAATCGCGTACGGTTTGCATATGTTCTGGATTGGATGAGCGGTAACTTGCAGGATCTGTCGGGGTGTCGACGACCTCTTTCTCCAGCCGGACGGCGGTTCCAGCGTATTTGCGGTCCACTTTGATGAGCAGGAAGGGCCGGAGGGTCCAGGATTGTCTTTCCCCGACGGTTTCGCGACAGGAGAAGACGAGTTCATCTCCTTCTTTTTTCAGGGATATGGGTTCCAGCCGGGTGAGGCGGTCCGTCTCGGGCAGCACAGCGGTGATGAGGAACTCCCGGTCGAAGTCCACGGCTGTGGGCTGTCCGTCTTTTCCCATCACTGCGGCGGCGCCGAACAGTTGTTCAAAGGCCTCCTCCGTTTCGATGACAGGTTGCTGTGGCGGCACGGCATCGTTCCGGAAATAATAGTTCTTCACTTCTGTGTAAGGGACTTCCGTGGATGGGGTGCAGCAGTGTAGGGGCAGCAGGGCGGCAAGAAGCGGCAGGATCCTTTTCATATTCTTTTGTGTTTTGTGGAGTAATGGCAAAGATAAATAATAAACTCCGACAAAAAATAGTACCTTTGCTCCGCAAAAGTAAGAATTTGGCAAATATTTTCCATAAATCGGCCCTGATCGGACTGCTGATGGCAGTCGCAGCTTCCTGTTTCGCGCAGGAGGCCGCCCGTTTCGAGGCCTTTGCCGATTCCCTCCGGACGGAACTGCAGGAGCGTGACATGCCTGCGCGCATCCTCTTCCTCCCCTATGTCCTTTCCGGGCGCGTGTTCGAAGACGAGCGGGCCGGACTCTGGTCCCTCTCTGCCGTAGACGCCGTCCGCGTTTCAGCCCTGGCGCCCGCCACGGAAGAAGACCTGCGTCAGGACGAGGGCTTCTCCACTTTCGTGGCCCTCCGCCGCCTGGAGGAACTGCACGGCCTCCTGGGCTCATGGGACAAAGCCATCCTCGCCTTTGCCGAAGGCCCCGCAGCCGGTGTGGCCGCGGATGCCGACGCCCTGGCCGGCGCTCCGGTGCTGCAGGCGCTTGCCGAGGCCGAGGCCCGATTTGCCGACCGGCCTGCCGATGCCTTCGCCGCCATTCCCGGCCGGCTGGCCCGGCGTGACCGGGAGCGGGAAACCCTCCGCGCCGCGGAAGCGGCCGCCCGGACCGCCCGGGTCGATTCCCTCCGCAAGAAATCCGCAGCCGCGGTTGCGGCAACCACCTCCACCCGGGTATACAAGGTGAAACGGGGCGATACGCTCGGTGCGATCGCCATCCGGTACCATGTCCGTGTCTCGGACTTGAAGAAATGGAACAACCTGCGCGGTGACATGATCCGCGAAGGTCAGAAACTGGTCATTCACAGCAAGTTACGATGAAACGGTACCAGATCCTGCTTTTCTTCCTGGCGTTGTTTGCCGGCCTGTTCCTCCTCTGGCGCTACTTCCCGTCCGAGGGGGTCCGCGTCGGTGGGCAGGTGCTGCGCTTCCCCTCATATGAAGCCGCCCTGCAGGAGCGGGAGGACTCGTCGAAGTTCGACGTAGATGCCCTGCTCGCTTCGGTGCAGGAGGGCTGGCAGATCCCTTCCGGTTCGCGCGACACCCTCGACTACTATGCCGGCTTCCTGCGTGACAACCCCGCCCGGGTGTATCTTCCGGACGGCGACTATACCTTCTTTGATTCGCTCTTCGTGGAAATGGAATCGGCCGTCGATTCGGGCCGCACGGTCCGGGTCCTGCACTATGGCGATTCCCAGCTGGAGATGGACCGGATCTCCGCCGTCCTGCGGGAAGAACTGCAGGAACGCTTCGGCGGAAGCGGGCCCGGCATGGTGCCCGTGATCCAGCGGGTGCCCACCGTTTCGCTTTCGCAGACTTGGTCGGGCGGCATGACGCGCTTCGCCATCGTCGGTGATTCGCTGACCCGCCGGGCGGCCCACCACCGGTACGGTCCGCTGACGCAGTTCGTCTCCGTCTACGGCCACGCTGTCTTTTCGTTCCGTGCGACGAAGAACCGCTACGCGCAGGAACGCGCGCGGAAGATATCGAAGGTCTCCGTCCTGCTTTCGCGCAACAGTCCGAAATTCTCCCTGACGCTCCGGTGTGATACGTTGCCGTCGCAGCGGGTCGTCCTCGACACGACACGGACAGACCTGATGCTGGTATCCTGGCCGCTGCCGCACGACGTCGACCGCGGGACGGTGAGCTTTGACGGGTCGGCCGAAGTCTATGGCATCCAGCTCGATGCGGCGTCGGGCGGCGTGACCGTCGACAATGTCGCGCTGCGCGGCTGCGCCGGCAACATCTTCACGACCATCGCTCCGCAGGTGATGGAAGAGGGGCTTGCCAGGTCCGACGTGCGCCTGATCCTGCTGCAGTTCGGCGGCAACGCAATGCCGAGCATCGCGTCTGACAAGGGGGTCAGCCTCTTCGTGAAGAAGATCGTCGCGCAGTTTGACTACTTCCGTACCGTGGCGCCGGACGCCAAGCTGCTCTTCGTCGGCCCGGCGGATATGTGCAAGAGCGTGAACGGCAAGCTTGTTTCGTGGCCCCGGCTGCGGATGCTGAACGATTCGCTGCGCGTCCATTGCCTGGAGAACGGTGTCGCCTTCTGGGACACCTTCGGGATGATGGGCGGCGAAGGGTCGATGTTCCATTGGGTGCACCATAACCCGCCGCTCGCCGGTCCGGACCACATCCACTTCACCCACCGCGGCGCTGCGGAAGTGGGTTCCGCCCTGGCCCGTTCGCTGCTGACCTACTACGATTTCTTCCGCCTGCGCCGGGATCTTCCCGAGGCGGCCGTCCAGGAGTATATGGATTCCGCCCTGAATGCGGAAATACCTCAACCCCAATTAGATACATTTACAACAGAGGACCTGGAATGAGTTTGCGGCAGATGACATACGGGCTGCTCCTGCTGCTGGCGGCCTTCCCGGCGGGGGCGCAGACGCTGCGCAAACCGCTGCCGGCGTGTGACTTTGCGCATTTCGAACGCAACCGCATCGTCCTGTCCTCCCCGGAGGCGTATGACCGCGTGTTCGCCAAGCTGGATTCGGTGCTCTACCTCGGGCAGGGCAACCTGCGCATCCTGCACATCGGCGGATCGCACGTGCAGGCCGGCGTCTTCACCGGCCGGCTGCGGGCCGACCTGCTGTCGTTGCGTCCTGCGCTGGACGGCGGCCGGGGGCTTGTCTTCCCCTTCAGCGCCGCTCGTACGAACAATCCCGCTTCGTTTGTCACCACCCGTGAGGGCGAGTGGACGGCGGACAAGAATACCGCCCGCGAAAGCGCCCATCGGCTGGGCCTGACGGGCATGGCGGTCTCTACGACGGATGCGAAGTCCTCCGTGACGCTGACCGCCCTCGCCCGCGAACCCCGGTCCGGCGACCCGACGTTCCGCTTCGACCGCATCCGTGTACTGGGTGCCGTGCAGGGCGATGTGCAGCCGGTCGTCGTGTTGCATCCGGGAGATTCCCTGGAAGGCAGCCTCGCGGCGGACGGGAGCGGCTGGGATTTCCGTCTGCCCGCGCTCTGCGATTCGGTGCGGATCGCCCGCCGCGGACGGGGAGAGTGGACCCTTACCGGCGTCCTCCTCGACAATCCTTTTCCGGGCATCTCCGTCACGGGCATCGGGGTCAACGGCGCATCCCTCGCTTCCTATGCGAAATGCGCGGACTTGGAGAGGGACCTTGCGGCCGTGGCGCCGGACCTGGTGATCTTCGCGATCGGAGTCAACGACGCCGTGCCTGCCTCCTTCAGTGCCGAAGAGTTTACGGCCCGCTACAAGGCCTTGCTTGCACGGGTGCGCTCGGCGTGTCCGGACTGCGCCTTCCTCTTCGTTTCGAACAACGATACTTTCCGTTATGTCCGCCGGAGGGGGTACAGCGTCAATCCCAACGGCGAGAAAGCCGAGCAGGCCTTCCTTTCGCTCGGGAAGGAACCCGGCGCCGGGGTCTGGGACTTGTTCGACATCATGGGCGGTGCCGGATCGATGAAACAGTGGGAGGCTGCAGGGCTGGCCAAGAAAGACAAGGTCCATTTTACGGACGCAGGATATGAACTGTTGGGCGACCTGCTCTTCAACGCGTTGACGGACTTGTATGTGGAACATTTGAAATCGGATCGGTGATGGATGGACTGATGGCAGTGGCAAAGGATTTCCTGGGCAACCTGTTCGCTTTCGACCAGGCGCATCCGCTGTTGTTCACCCAGTTCTATTTCTGGGCGTTCCTGGCCATCGTGCTCGCCTTCCTGTGCCTGCTGCGCGACCGGATCCTGCTGCGCAATGCCTTCCTGTTCCTCGCCAGCCTGTTCTTCTATTACAAGACCAGCGGTCTCTTCTTGATGCTGCTCGTCTTCGTGATCGCATTCAATTACTTCACGGGCTTCTGCCTGCATGGGCGAAAGCAGACGTGGATACGCCGTCTCCTGCTGGTACTGAGCGTGGTGGTGGACCTTTCGCTGCTGTGCTATTACAAGTACGCCTACTTCATCACCGACGTGGTGAACAACCTGCTGGGGACGTCCTTTGCCGTTCATGACTGGGTCGCAGAGGCCGGCAATGCCATCGCGGGCACGCAAGCGTTCAGCGTGGATGCGATCTTCCTGCCGGTGGGCATCTCGTTCTTCATCTTCCAGGCGGTCAGCTACGTGGTCGACATCTACCGCGGGCGGATCGCGCCGGTGCGGAACTTCCTGGATTTCGGCTTCTACCTGAGTTTCTTCCCCCAGTTGGTCGCGGGCCCGATCGTGCGTGCCAGCGAGTTCATCCCGCAGCTGCACAAGCCCTTCTTCCTGGGCCGCCGCCAGTTCGGCATCGCCGTGTTCTGGATCTTGAACGGCCTGGCCAAGAAACTGATCCTGAGCGACTACCTGGCCGTCAACTTCTGTGACCGGGTGTTCGCGAACCCGCTCCTGTACACGGGCTTCGAGAACCTGACGGCCCTGTTCGGCTATTCCCTGCAGGTCTATGCCGACTTCTCCGGCTATACAGACATCGCCATCGGCGTGGCGATGCTGATGGGCTTCTACCTGCCCAAGAACTTCAACGCTCCGTACAAGGCGCGCAATGCCGCGGAATTCTGGAAGCGCTGGCACATCTCCTTGTCCAAGTGGCTGCAGGACTATCTCTACATCCCGCTCGGCGGCAACCGGAACGGCACCTTCGCTTCGTACGCCATTCTGCTGGGCATCGCTTTCCTGGCGTCCGCCCTGGCCAGGAACTACATCGTCCTGGCGGTCACGGGCGGCCTCACCCTGGTGCTCGGCCTGCTCATCCTCTTCTGGAAGAAGCAGCGCCGCGAACTGGTTTCCGACATCAACCGGATGGACACGATGCTCCTGGGCGGCCTGTGGCACGGCGCCAGCTGGAATTTCATGATCTGGGGCGGGCTCAACGGCCTGGGAATCCTCATCTACCGCTTCTGGCATGCGACGAACGTCTATTACCGGGTCGTTGTCTCCGGGGCGGCCTGCCTCGCCTGCTGGGTCCTGAAGACCTATGCCCCGGCGCCGGTGTGGAACCTGTTCTTCGTGTGGACGGCCATCATCACTTTCGGCGCCGTGGTGCGGATGCTCTATCACCTGACGCGCCTGAAAGGGGAATTCAAGTGGCTGGAGACCGGTTGGGCGGTGCTGATGACCTTCATTTTCATCACGTTCACCCGGCTCTTCTTCCGGAGCGGCTCCAACCTCGATCCGGCGGAGGCCAACGAGGTGGCCTGGGAGACAGCGCGCAACATGGTCGGCCAGATCGGCGGCGCCTGGGACCTGTCGCTCTTGCCTGCGATGGTCCGCCAGCACGCTGCCATCCTCCTGCTTATCCTCGCCGGATTGCTCATCCACTGGCTGCCGGACCGCTTCAAGCGCCGGTACCGCATCGTCTTCGCATCGCTGCCCGTTCCGGTGATGCTGCTCCTGTGCCTGCTCGCCGTCTTCATCATCTACCAGTTCGTGACGGCCGACCTGCAAAGTTTCATCTATTTCCAATTCTGACCGTATGGCATTTGAAATCGAAAGAAAATTCCTGGTCCGGGGCGACTTCATGCCCTTTGTCTCCGACCGTTCGCACATCGTGCAGGGATACATCGCCCGCGGCAGCGGCCGCACCGTCCGTGTGCGCATCCGCGACGAAAAGGCTTACCTGACGATCAAGGGCCCTTCGGCCGACGGCGGGCTGAGCCGCTTCGAGTGGGAAAAGGAGATTTCCGTGGAGGACGCCCGCGCCCTGCTGCCGCTTTGTGAGGACGGCTATATCGACAAGACGCGCCATCTGGTGCCTTTCGGAGGCCATGTCTTCGAAGTGGATGCATTCCACGGGGCGAACGAGGGCCTGGTCGTGGCGGAGGTGGAGCTCTCTGCCCCGGACGAGCCGTTCGAAAAACCCGCCTGGCTGGGCGAGGAAGTCACCGGTGACCGCCGTTATTACAACGCCCGGCTCGTCGTCCACCCCTTCTCTTCCTGGACGCAGGAGTGACGGTCAGAACGTCAGCACGATATCGGCCAAGCCGGAGAAGTCCGAGACGGTCACCGTCTCCGAGGCGGGATCATACGACCCGCCGCTGACCTTCACGGCCTTCCGTCCGTCCGGATGCGGCAGGCGCACCGTCACAGTCGAAGGCCTCCTGGCATCGGGGCAGGAGACATGTGCACGGATTTCACCCTCGGCGACATGGGACGTTACCTCCAGGTCGACGCGCCCGAAATAGCTGCGCACGGAATCCAGGACGATCTGCTTGCCGTCCTCCATCCACCGGCGCGGAATCACGCTGAGCAGCCTGAGCGTGTCGCCCGCCTCCAGGTACAGCATCTGCCGTGTCTCCATCAGGAAGTTGCCCTCCTCGTGCGTCTTATGGGCGCTGACTTTGAAATAATGCTCCCAGAACGTGCCGGTCTCATGGTCGAAGTGGGGCGCGACCGTGTAGTAGTACGTGTTCAGGAAGGGTTTGACCTGGCCGAGCCGGGCCTGGATGATGTTGTGCTTGCCATAATACGGCTGGCTGAAGAGCGTGTTCCCCTGGCAGATGACATCGCGGTAGTACTTCAGGATGAACGCGCCTTCCCTGCTCTCTGGATCGATGACCTCCGTGAAAAGGAGGTGGATCGGACCGAGCAGCCCGTCCGCCGTCATGACCGTCCCGTGGGAACGGTAGTTCTCCGCTGTCTGGAGCAGGAAACGCGCCGTCTTGGATTCGGCCCACGGCGAGCACGTCGGGCACCAGGATCCGTCCGAAATGGGGACGACCGGCGACGATGCCAGGCACGCGTGGAACGAATCCAGGATGTCCTGCCGCCAGGCATTCGCCTCCGCCGTGAGGGAAGCCGCCTCCGCGGCGCCGATGTCTTCCAGCACCTCGCAGATCCGCTTCAGGCCCAGGTAGGAATAGCCGTTCAGCATGAACTGGTGGAACGAGTCCTCGGGGTCGGCGACCTTGCCGTCGATCATCCCGTAACCGCGCCCACGGAGTTCCTCCCGGAGGTTCTGCCTGCGCCATTCCAGCAGGTAGGCGCATGCCTTCAGGACCTGCGGTTTCGCCTGCCCGATCCACTGCCGGTCCCGCGTGTAGCGGTAGTATTCCCCGATGGACCAGAGGACGGCGCCGGTCTCGATCGTATAACCGAAGTAGTTGACGATCCGCCCGTCTTCCTGCTGCGTGTCGAGGAAATACTGCAGGCAGCGGCGGGCCTGGTCCGTCAAGCCCATGGATGCGTAGAACTGGATGATGGGGGCGCTTTCCGTCCCGATCGGGGAATAGACGCCGACGTTGGGGGCCAGCGTTCCCTGGTCGCGGTCACCGAAGGTGATCAGGTCCAGGTGCAGGAGGCCGGCTTGAAGCATGTTGTCGATCCTCCCTTCGGGGACATGGATTTTCGCAGCCGCTTGCAACTTCTTCTGCCAGAAGGCTTTGCACTGCTCGTGCAAGGCCTCGTAAGGCCTTTCCGCCAGCACCTTGGCCCGGTCGGCGGCGATGGGCCGGTGGGGAAGGAGGTAATCCACGTCCAGGGTCTCGCCGGGCTGGAGGAGCACCGCCGTCTCTTCGTTCGGCACGGGCTGTCCGCCGATGCGGCTGACGCAGAAAACCCGGCCGTCCTTGAACGAGGAGAAGCCGGTGGCGGGGTCGTAGGTGTACGTGCCGCCGGGGAAGGAGGCATAAGGAATCTTCATCCAGGCGTAGCGCGGGACGGCTCCCGTATTGGTGATGGCCGTATGGATGACCAGGACGGTCTCTTCCTCCGCCGGGGGCGTCGCCGCAAGGACTTCTTCCAATTGTTTCCGCTGTGTTTCCGTCCAGATGCGTCCGCCGGAATAGCTGTCCGAAATCATGAAATGCGTACCCTTGACATTCTCCTCGGCGAGGACGGATTTTTCCAGCGTCACGAAACTCTTCGACCGGTAGACGACGTCATCGTCCGTCATTTCAGACAGATAGATGGGGAGGACACCGTCCTCCAGACCCCGGGTGATGTTGTCGTATGCCCCCACCCCGCGGCTGAAACTGTAGTTGTAACTGAGCGCATGGGGGGAGAGGTCCGATTCGATGAGCGCAGTGCAGGCCATCGTCGGCACGATCCGCTTGTCGGTCTGGTAGGTGGACAGCGCGTCCGGAAGTTCCTCGCTGATTTCGAACCGGCGGATGTCCCGGCTGATGCCCAGCCAGATCGGAGCGCTCATCTTCCGGGTGACCTGTTCCGCCGCTTCGAACGAAGCCTCCTCCGCCTGCTCGATCCGGTCCATCTTGGAAACGAGATGGCGGGACCGGATGAGTGCCACCGCCTCGTCATAAGACAGGGAAACGCCGTCCGGCAGCACCACGACCTGGAATTCGGGGATCCAGATCGGGGATGTCGCGTTGACGTCGCGCAGGAAGAAGGAGAAAGATTCCGGCCCATGGAGGACCGAGACGACGGTGGCGTCCGGTCCCGGGGATGTGACGGCATCCCGGACATCGCAGCGGATCCGTACGCAGGCCGGCTTTCCGGTCTTGACGGTACCACCCTTGACGCGGCCTTTGCCCTTGAGGACGGTTACGCCCGACACCGAGCCGTTTTCGGCCTGGATGCCGACCTCGCCGCCCAGGGCTTTCCATTCAATTTCGAAGGCGCCCAGCCGGACCGGAAGCACCAGCGTCAGCAACAGGCAGGATAGGAAAGTGAGCCTTTTCATCGCAGTTGTATCAGATCAGTTCGTAGTCGAGCAGCCGCTGCTCCAGGTTGGCGGCTTTGACGCGGATCTTCACGGCGTCGCCCAGACGGAAGGTCTTGCCGGTGCGCTTGCCGCGGATGCAGTAGTGTTCCTCGTCGAAATCGAAGAAGTCGGTGCGGATGTCGCGCAGGGCGACCATACCCTCGATCATCGTCGGCTTGACTTCCACGTACATGCCCCATTCGGTCAGGCCGGAGATCGTGCCTTCGAACTCCTGCCCGATCTTGTCCTGCATGTATTCGATGAGCTTGTACTTGATGCTGTCGCGCTCGGCGTTCGCGGCGATCTGCTCGCGCTCCGAAGCGTGGATGCACTGCTCTTCATAATAGGCTTTGTCCTGGCTCTCGGCGCCTTTCAGGTACATCGCGAGCAGGCGGTGGACCATCGTGTCGGGATACCGGCGGATCGGGGAGGTGAAATGCGTGTAGAACTTGAACGCCAGGCCGTAATGGCCGATGTTCTCGGTCGTATAGACGGCTTTCGCCATCGCCCGCAGGGCGATCATCTGGAACGCGTCCGCTTCGGGCTTGCCCTTCGCGGAATTCAGCAGGGAATTGAGCGACTTGGCCGTCTCGCGTCCGTTTTCCGTCGAGCCCATCTTGTATCCGAAATTGCCTACGAACTCCTTCAGGGAAGCGATCTTCTCGCCGTTGGGTTCGTCGTGCACACGATAGACGAAGGTCTTGGCCTTCTTGTCGGCCTTTCCGTTCATCTTGCCGCCCGTGGCGATCAGTTCCGCGACGGACCGGTTGGCCAGCAGCATGAACTCCTCGATCAGCCAGTTGGCTTCCTTGGAGATCTTTTCGTAGACATTGACCGGATGGCCGGCCGCATCCACCTCCACCTTCATTTCGGGCCGGTCGAAACTGATGGCGCCCGCTGCGAAGCGGCGCTTGCGCAGTGTCGTGGCCAGGTGGTGCAAGGTGAGGATGGCCTCTTTCGTTTCCCGCGGAATCAGGCAGCCTTCCAGGGCGCCCTGTCCCATGGCGGATTCGTCTCCTTCACGCGCTTCCTTGCCGTCGGTGCCGCCGCGCAGTTCCATCTCAAGGGCGTCACTGCCCGCATCGATGACCTGCTGGGCCGTTTCGTAGGCGAAGCGGTAGTCGGAGCGGATGACCGTACGGCCGAACCAGCGGTTCACGATGGCGGCCAGCGGCGTCAGTTCGAAGACGGCCGAGAAGGTGAGCTTGTCCTCGTTCGGCCGGAGCGAGCAGAGCTTGTTCGACAGTTTTTCCGGGAGCATCGGCACGGTGCGGTCCACCAGGTAGACGGACGTGCCGCGCGCCTGGGCTTCCTTGTCCACGATGTCGCCGGGCCGGACGTACCACGACACGTCGGCGATATGGATGCCGACTTCGTAGTTCCCGTTCTCCAGCTTGCGGAACGACAGGGCGTCGTCGTAGTCCTTTGCGTCCGCCGGGTCGATTGTGAAGGTGAGGGTGTCGCGGAAGTCGCGGCGTTCCTTGAGGTCCTCGGCCGTGATGGCGTCCGAGATGGCGTCGGCGGCGTTCTCCACTTCCGGTTCGAAGCGGTACGGCAGTCCGTATTCCGCCAGGATGGCATGCATCTCGGTGTCGTTCGCACCGGGCTCGCCCAGGACGTCCACCAGGTAGCCGTGCGGAGTGGGCTCTCCCCGGTCCCAGCGGTCGATGCAGACGGCCACCTTCATGCCCTTGCGGGCCTTGAGCGGGCTGGCCTGTCCGTCCACCGTCTCGTAGAGGCCGGTGACGGTGTATTCCTTGTTCTCTCCGGCGACGAGCATGCCGGCGGGGAGATCCGCTCCGGCGGCCTCCTGCGCGCCGATCACGTCGACGGCGATGTCATAGGGCATGTTCTTGGACTGCATCAGCACCCAGGCCTGCCGTCCGACGATGTGCAGGAAGCCGACGAAGGGCTTGTGGCTGCGCTCGAGGATCTCGACGATCTCGCCTTCGCGGCGCTTGGTGCCCTGGCCGCGGCCTTTCTTCTCGGTTGCCTCCCGTGTGACGGCCACCTTGACACGGTCGCCGTTCAATGCCCCGCGCGTCTTCGACGCCTTGACGAAGATGTCGTGTTCGGGGTCTTCCGGGACAATCACGAAGACATATCCGTCCCGGGTCATCTGGACTATCCCTTCCACTTGCGGGAAAGTCTTCTTCGGCGCACCGTTGCGTTTTCCGAAGTGCTTTTCCCGGGAATGTCCCTGCCGCTTGTTCTTTCCATCCGTGCGGCGTTTGTTTTCTTTTGTCATTGTACCTTAACTTAAATCACTGCAAAGATACAACATTTAATGATTATCTTTGCCCGCAAGTACTTACGTATGATGAAAACAGCGCTTTATCCCCTGTCTTTCCGTCCCTCCCTCCATGAAAAGGTGTGGGGCGGCCACCGCATCGAAGCCTTCAAGGGCCTGCCCTCCACGGACCGCCCCGTCGGCGAGAGCTGGGAGATTTCCGCCGTCCCCGGGAAGGAATCCGTCGTCGCGGGAGGGCCGCTTGCCGGCCGGACCCTTGCTTCCCTGGTGGAGGAATACGGTGCCGCCCTGCTCGGAAACGGTTTTCAGGAGCGGTTTGGCGGGGAATTCCCCCTGCTGCTCAAGTTCATCGACGCGGCGGGCGACCTGTCGGTGCAGGTACATCCGAACGATGTCCTGGCGGCCCGCAGCGGTGCGCGTGGCAAGACGGAAATGTGGTATGTCGTCGATGCGGCGCCGGATGCTTCCCTGCTGGTGGGTTTTTCCCGCCGGATCACGCCGGAAGAGTGTCTCCGCCGCGCGCAGGACGGGTCGATCGTCGAGGTCCTGGCCCGTCACGCCATCCGGCCCGGCGACGTGTTCTTCCTGCCCGCCGGGCGGATCCATGCCATCTGCCGGGGCGCCTTCGTCGCCGAAATCCAGCAATCCTCCGACATCACCTACCGGGTCTTCGACTACGGTCGTGCCGGCCTGGACGGGAAACCGCGGCCGCTGCATGTGGCAGAAGCGTTGGAAGCGCTTGATTTCCAGGTATATGACGATTATCGGACCCGCTACGTGCCCGTGCCCGGCGGCGAGGTCACGCTAGTCCGCAGCCCGTATTTCACGACGACGCTCCTGACCCCGGACGGGCCTTTCTGCAAGGATCTTACGGCGCAGGACGCCTTCGTGACAATGCTCTGCGTGAAGGGCGAGGGAACCCTGTGCGCACGCATGGCGGACGGATCGGAGCATACGCTGCCGCTCCGTCCCGGCGTCTCCCTTCTGCTTCCGGCCTGCACGGAGGGCATCACCCTCCAGCCCCTGGCGCAAAGTCCGCTCACCCTGCTTTCCAGCTTCGTGGAACAGGCTTAATCCCCGCCGGTCTGAAGCGGGACCCAGCCCCACGCGGCATCGCCCGCGCGTTCGAGGGCGATTGTGTATTTCCTGCCGTTGAGTTTCACCCGGGCTTTGCTGCGTCCGGCCTTGAACGGACCGAACCGCACCTCGACCCGGTCGATGTCCTCCGTCGAAGACAGATGCCAGTCGATGCGCTGGCGGCCTCCCTTCGGTTTCCCGACCTTCAGGGAGAGGGTCGCCGCCGTATTCTGGACCGGGAAATCCGTTACCGTGGCGCTCCATCCTTCCGGCAGCCTCGGCATCAGCTTGAGCACCCGGTCGCGGACCGGGGAGATCCCGACGGCCAGCAGGTAGCATTTCAGGGCCTCGGCCTGCTGCACGAGGTTGCCCAGGTCGCCCTGCCGGCGGTAGATGCCCTGCGCGGCGTCTGCGGTAAACCCTTCCGGGACCAGGTACGGCTCCGGAAGCCGCGGAGCATAGCAGATCTTGGAAAGCGCCTCCAGCAGGCGGCCGGCCGCTTCGGTCCGGTCGAGCAGGAGTGCGTTCTGCGTGATCATGGAATGGTTGTATCCGATGCCGCCCGCCGCGCCGAACCAGCCGCTCCCGGCCGTCCCCGCGAGGTCTTCGTCGAAAGCCGCCTCGGAGCGGGCGCGCCAGGCTTCCGGCAGGCCGTCCAACCCATAGCCGCAGACATCCGCGAACATCGTCGGCACCGGGTCGTGGAAGAAGCCGAAATGCTTCTTGTCCCAGGCGGCGCCGTTGTCGGTGGTCAGCCCGGCATCAATGCCCTGCCGAATCTTTTCCGCGCAGGCGAGCCAGCGGTCTGATGCGGCCGTCTCTCCGACGGATGCGGCCATCTCGGCATAGCACAGCAGCCCGAGATAGCACGGCAGGTTGGCGTAGAGCGTATAATCGTTCATCGCCGCTTCGGTCTCTCCGTAGAGCAGGCCGTCCCGGACAAAGGAAAGGTCCGGATTGTCAAAGCACCAGAGGATCCATTCGGCCGCTTCGCACAGGTACTTCCAGTTGTCCTGGACATAGCTGCGGCCGCCGCCCTGGTTCTTCCAGGTCATCCAGTTGGCCATCATCATCAGGCCGTGTCCGTCGGTCTCCTGGTTCCCGAGGTTCTCGAATCCCTCGCCGAAACGCTCCCGCGTGTACCGGGTGGGCCACCCGTGGTGGGTAAGCAGCTGGGAATAGATCAGCGGCTTGTTCGGGATGACGCTGAAATGGCCCGGCACCGGCTTGCCTCCCAGGGTCAGGCCGTGCTCCGGGTAATACATCATCCACCGGTTCCCGAACCGGCAGGCGCTGTCGGCCGCCGCGGTCTTGTGGAAGCCGTTCAGCGTCATGATCGCCCGTCCCGCATCCCTGGAATAGAAGGAGTCGAAGTAGGAATTGGCCTTGGCGACATAGGGGCCGAACCCGTCGTAGCGCCACGAAGGCGCGTCCCGATAGGACGTATGGATGAAGCCGTCCGCGTCCGTCCTGTCCGTGAGCTTGTCGATGTTGCACTGGACGACGGCCGTGGCGATCCGGGCCAGGGCGTTGCCATCGAACCGGATGCCGGCTTCGGCGGCCGTCTCATGCGGGACCAGGGGGCCCTTGAAGTCGCTCTCGAAGGTGTGCAGGGCGCGGCTCAGGGTCTTCAGCGCCGTCTTTACGTCGCGGGGTATCCCTTTGCCGGCCTTGACGGCATGTGTGGCGAAGAAATCCGCGGCGTCGTTTTCATCGGAGAACCAGCCGCCGGTGAAGACCGGCGCAGCCTCCTTGGCGGGATTCTTCTCGATGGCGACGCTCCGGACGTCCCCGCGGGGCAGCACGATCTTCAGCAGCCCTTTCTCCTTCCCTTCGAACCCGCCGGCCAGGCAGAGGGCCCGTTCCAGCAGGTCCGCCAGGTCCTTGTCCGCCGCATCTCCCTTGAAGGGTGCGGGATGCTCCATCCAGATGCCGTGCATCCAGACGGTATAGCCGAGTACCAGCGGAATCCTGTCCGTCTTTCCGGAAGCGTAGGTCACGACGACGTCACCGAGCCGGTCGCCCAGGAACACGGCCTTGGACGGATCTGCGGTGCCCCAGTCCGGACAGCCTTTGTCCGTCGTGAGGAAGCCGCCTTCGAGGTACAGACAGGCGGGAACGGCCTCTCCGGAGGCGTTCTCCCAGGGGAGCAGATCCATATCGACCCTCCTGCCGGACAGCGGGAGCGCCGTGAGCAGGAGGGTCGTAAGGACGATGCCCCACGCAAAGCGGGGGTGGTGTTTCATGGCCTAGAACAGGAAGGCGATGCCGAAGTTCAGCGCGTTGCGGAAGACCTTGGGGCTGACATCGGCACCCTTGACACCCTTGATGGATTTCGTCAGGCCGAAATCATAGCCCAGGCGGAGCTGGATCGCGTCGGAGTAGGTGCCGGCCACGCCGAATCCCCACTGCGCGTCATGCGCCTTGAGCCCGGGATACGTTTCCCCGCGGCTGAACATGTTGCCGCCGAGACCCAGGTTGAACCGCGGGCCCGTGAAGCCGGAGAGGGTGAAGTCATCGCCCGCCTCGACCGTGTACTTGATGTTCAGCGGAATCGAAAGGTAGTTCGCACGGTACTCCTTCTCGCCGAAACCCAGGTAGGAATAGGTTTTACCGTAGTGGACGATGTTCACGCCCGGCTCGAAGGAAAGCCCCTCGAGCGTCGAGAAGTTGAAGTCGTACTTGATGCCGAAATAGAATCCGGGGATCGCCTCGTCGAGCACCTTGTCGCTGCCCGAATGGGTGAACTGGGAGAACCCGAAACCGGCACCCCACTGCGCGGAAGCCGGCGTGGAGAGCATCAGGACGGCTGCCGCCGCCAAGAGGAATGTCAATTTTTTCATTTCTGTGTAGGGTTTATGATTATTTATGATCAATCTTTCAGGCCGCGCGCTTCGAGGAGGGCGTCCGTGGTAGGCGGCGCGCCGCGGAACATCTCGTAGAGCACCATCGGTTCTTCGCTGCCACCCCGCTCCAGGAAGGTCTTGCGGAATTTCTCCGACACGGCGCGTGTGAAGAGGCCCTGCTGCCGGAAGTAGGCGAAGGCGTCTTTGTCCAGGACTTCGGCCCACAGGTAGCTGTAGTAACCGGCGCTGTAGCCGCTGTTGAAGATGTGGTTGAAGTAGGTGGTCCGGTAGCGGGGGATGATCTCGTCCGGCAGGCCCATCTCTTTGCAGACTTTCTGCTCGAAGGCGGCGACATTCGCCCCCTGGTCCCCCTTGCTCATCTCCTCCAGCTCTTCCAGGGTGAGTTCATGCCACTTCATGTCCAGGATGGACGCGGCGCAGAGCTCGCTCGTCATGAATCCCTGGTTGAACTTCCGGGCGGCGGTTATCTTTGCAACCAGCGAATCCGGAATCTCCGCGCCGGTCTCGTAGTGGTGGGCGTAGCGGGAGAGGATTTCCTTCTGGAAGGCCCAGTTCTCGTTGAACTGCGAGAACGTCTCCACGAAGTCGCGGGCGACGTTGGTGCCGCTCACGGACGGGTAATGGCAGCGTGTCAGCAGGCCGTGCAGGGCATGGCCGAATTCGTGGAAGACCGTTTCCACTTCGTCGATCGTCAGGAGCGCCGGCAGTGAGTCGGTCGGCGCCGTCATGTTGCCGACATTGATGATGATCGGGCGTACGTCGTTACCCTCGGCATCCACGTACTGCTCCCGGAAGTTTGTCATCCAGGCGCCGCCGCGCTTGGTGCTGCGCGGGAAGTAGTCCGTCATGAAGATGCCCAGCAGCGTGCCGTCGGCGTCGGAGACCTTGAAGGCTTCCACCGCCGGGTTGTAGACCGGCACCCCGTCCAGCGGCTCCACTTTCACCCCGTAGAGGATGTTCGCTGCCTCGAAGATGCCCTTCCGGACGTTCTCCATCCGGAAATAGGGCTTGGTCAGGTTCTCGTCGAGGGCGTATTTCTCCATCCGGACTTTCTCCGCATAGTAGAACCAGTCCCAGGGCTCGATCTGTGCGCCGGCGGGCAGTGTTCCTGCGGCGATGTCGCGGTTCATGACCTTCTGCATGTCGTAGATCTCCTGCTTGGCCTTGCGGGTGGCCGGGCCGATGATCTGCTCCAGAAAAGCGTCCACCGTCGCCGGATCGTGCGCCATCTTGTCATCCAGCTGGTAGGCCGCGAAGGTATCAAAGCCCAGCATGCGTGCCTTCTCGGCCCGCAGGCGCAGGATTTCCAGGCAGAGCGCCTTGGTGTCGTTCCCGTCTCCGTTGTTGCCGCGCGAGGAATAGGCGCGGAACATCTCCTCGCGGCGCGCCCGGTCGGCGCAGGTCGTCATCTCGGAGGTGTAGGCCGAGACGGGGATCCCGAATTTTTCTTTGAACGCGTTGTTCTCCGCCAGCAGGCGGTTTCCGAATTTCTGCTGTGCGGCGGCGAGGGTCTGGTTGATTTCACGCAGGCGCGCCTGCGAGGCCTCGTCCAGCCCGACGCCGGAGCGTGTGAAGCTCTGGTACAGTTTCTTCAGCACCATCTGCTGCTCCCGGGTGAGGCGGCTCTGGTCGGCGTCGTGGACGGCCTTCACGCGTTCGAAGAAGGCCTGGTTCATCGCGATATCGTCCTCATGCTCGGTGATCAGGGCGGTCGCTTCCTCGACGACGGCGTTCATCGCGTCGTCGGCTTCGGTCTCGCAGAGGTTGAAAAGCAGGCCCGAAACGCGGTCCAGCGTCTTCCCGGACAGTTCCCAGGCTGCCACCGTGTTCTCGAAGGTCGGTGTGTCGGGGTTGGCCAGGATGGCCTCGAGTTCTTTTTTCTGTTCCTTGAT
Organism: uncultured Bacteroidia bacterium; assembly: GCA_902801205.1. GTDB lineage: Bacteria > Bacteroidota > Bacteroidia > Bacteroidales > UBA932 > Cryptobacteroides. The sequence goes on along the minus strand of CADCHE010000005.1, from coordinate 112,111 downwards.
GCCCTGTTTCACCGCGGGGATGTAGTCCGTCAGCGCGATCTCGTCGAAAGGCGGGATCCCATAGGGCGTGTTCCACTCCTGCAGGAGCGGATTGCTGTTGTTCGTGCAGGATATCATCATGGCTGCTGCTCCCATTGCAATCAAAACTTGTCTTTTCATGGGCGTTTACTTGTTGGAAATGACGATGTAGGTGGGATAATGGTCGGAATAGCCGTCCAGGAATGTCTCGCCGGAGAAGGTCCGCTTGGGCGACCCTTTGTACTTCCCCTCCTGCTGGGTCATGAACGGCTTCTTGAAGACGCAACCGTCGTACTTCCCGGCGACACACGGTACGATGTGCAGCGACCCCGCCGGTGCATCCGCCAGGGCCTGGTTCACCAGGATGATGTCGAAGAGGTTCCAGTCTCCGCGGTAGGTGAGCGTTCCGATGCCCCGCCGCAGGGTGGAGATGAACGGCGAATAGAAATCCGCCGCCCCCGTCTCTTCTTTCGTCGCCTTCGCGTGGAGGTACTCCGTCTGGCTCCGGTCTTCAGGGTCGTCGTTCATGTCGCCCATCACGACGATCTTGATGCCTGGATGCTTCTGCATCAGCGCCAGGGCGTTCTCATGGATGATTTCCGCTCCGCGGGCGCGCGTTTCCTCCGCTTTCTCTCCCTTGCGCGAGGGCAGGTGCGCCACGAAGACGGCGACCATCTCCCCGGCGATCTTCCCGCGGACCATCAGGACGTCCCGCGTGCGGAAGTTGCGCATCTCGTCACGCGTCATCTCGAACCGGATGCCGGGCGAGTCGAAGTCGTAGGGGATGCTGCGCTTCTCCAGGAGCGTGAATTCTTGCGGACGGTAGAGGAGGGCGCAATCGATGCCGCGGCGGTCCGGCCCTTCGAAGTGGACATATTCATACCCGGCCTCGGCGACGGAAGGCTCCTGCAGGAGGTCTTCGAGCACCTGGTCGTTCTCCACCTCGGCAAGTCCGAGGAGGGTGTGCCAGGCTCCGTTCTCCTCCTTCATCGCACGGATGACGGACGCGATGTTCTCCCGTTTGCGGGCATAGCGTTCCGCCGTCCAGCCGTTGGCGCCGTCGGGCAGGAAGTCGTAGTCGTTCTTCCCCTTGTCGTGCGCGGCGTCGAAGAGGTTCTCCACGTTGTAGAACCCGATGACATAGCCGTCGGGAATGGCGGAAGACCCGGCTTCCGCGCAGGAGAGGGCGCATAGCAGCGCCAGCAGGTGAAGGGCGAACTTTTTCATCAGAATTCAGAATAATCCACGGTGAAGTCGCCGCGGGTGTACAGGTGCGTCTTCCCGCTGGAAGGGATCCGGCGCGTGACGCGCACCTCCCAGTCCTTGACGTCCGTGGGGACGCCGGTCTCCGGCTTGTAGAACCAGTAGTGGCTGGCCGTCTTGCTGGCGTAGGTGGCGGTGTTCTTGTTCTTCTCGTTGAACCAGAAGGAAGCGAGGGCGATGTTTGCGATCGTGCCGTTGTCCAGGCGCGTGAAGTCGCCCCGCTTCTTGCCGCCCTGCCACAGTTCGACCGTGACGTTCCGGCTGTCATCGTCCCAGACCTCGGCGATGAAGCAGTTTTTCAGCAGGGGGGAGCCCGGGGCGCTGATACCGGCCTCTCCGCCGATGTTGGACGCCAGGAACCAGTTGTAGTTGTATCCGTTGGTCCCCGAATAGAGCTGGTTGCCGTCGTAGACGCGCAGCTGGTAGTCGAGCGGCCGGCCGGTGCCCTTGTTCACCCAATCCACGACGGAGGCCCCGTCGATCTCATAGATGTTGTAGCCGTTGGGGGCGCCGGACACACTGGAATTGGCCGACCACCATGCGCCGCAGGCGGCCTGGTGGATGTGCTCGTAGACGGGCTGTCCGCCCTTGCAGGCGTAGTCCGTGTGGATCCAGTTCTGCGCATAGTGCGTATGGCCGATCATGATGTGCGCCTCGTGGAAGGCCGTCAGCAGTTTGAGGACGTCCTCGTAGTGCTTGTCCTTGTTCACCGAAGAGCCGCTGCCGGAAGCTGCGCCGCTGCGGAAGGGGATGTGGCAGCAGAGGAAGACCATCCTCTTGTCCTTGTCCGAAACCAGGGCGAGGTCCTGCTTCAGCCATTCGTACTGCGCGTCGGAGAATCCGGCGCCGTAGCTCCAGGTGGAGCCGGACGAGGACGTTGCGACGATGTTGTCCATCACGACGATGTGGACGTCGCCGCGGTCGAAGGAGTAGTCCGCGGGCCCGAAGTTGGTCACGAAGTCCGTCGTGGCATCATAGTCGGAGGCGGTGCGCGTTGCGTTGTGGTCGTGGTTGCCGATGCACTGGAAGAACGGAAGGTATTCGTCGTTCACCTTGACGTTGGCCATGGAGTTCCGCATGTCGCTCCAGAGGTTCGGCTTGTCGTGTACGATGTCGCCCAGGGTCATCGCGTACGGACGCAGCCAGCGGCCGTCTTTCTGGCCGGCGGCGATCGTCGCCTTGATGTCTTCGATGGTTTCGTTGCGGTAGCGGTTGACGTGCGCGGAAGACTTGCACTGCGGGTCACCGATCATGATCATCGTAAACTGCTTTTCCGGCTTGTCGAGCGGCTCCAGCACGAAGTCGTTCCGGACGAGCCGGCTCTTGCCCACGGGAAGCGCCTTGTACATCTGCGGATAGTGGCGCTGCTCGTCAAGGGGAATCTTGTACGCAGCGGGGACGCTGACATAGACGACACGCGCGTAGCTGTTGAATTTCAGCTGGTAGACACCGTTCTTGTCCGTCTGCACGCAGGTGTAGCCGTCCGTGACGGTGACGCCGGCGATGCCCTTGCCCGTCTTTGCGTCGGAGACGAAACCGGCGCCGTTGTTCTCCGGGAGGATGACGGTTCCCTCGATCTTCTCGCCGTCTTCTTCCTGCGGCGGCACGGGCGTCTGCTCCTCCTTGGGGTCGGTCTTGGCCGGATCCTCCACCTTGTTGGCAGGGCCGCAGGCCACTGTGAGCACCAGCAGGGCTGCTGCTAATATCCAGTACGGGTATTTTTTCATTTCACACATGAAGGCTTGTTTAATCTTCAAAGATACACAATATTTTGCATTTTGAAATTTTTCCACCTACCTTTGCCCCCGCTAACATCTGAGGATGGATTTGCCTGCTTGCAACCTCAGTCTAAAAAAATGCTAAAAATATGAACTACCTCTTTACTTCGGAATCCGTTTCCGAGGGCCACCCGGACAAAGTGGCCGACCAGATCTCAGACGCCATCCTTGACGAATTCCTCCGCCAGGACCCTGACGCACACGTTGCCTGTGAAACCTTCTGCTCCACCGGACTGGTGGTCGTCGGCGGCGAAGTCAGCACGGAAGATGCCTATGTCGACATCCAGACCGTCGTGCGCGACACCATCAAGCGTATCGGCTACGACAAGGCGGAATACATGTTCGACGGCAATTCGTGCGGTGTGCTTTCCGCCATCCACGAGCAGAGCGGCGACATCGGCCGCGGCGTCCGCCGCGAAAAGCCCGAGGACCAGGGCGCCGGCGACCAGGGCATGATGTTCGGCTATGCCTGCCGCGATACGGAAGACTACATGCCCCTGCCGCTGTACCTGTCGCACCTGACGCTCCGCATCCTGGCCGACATCCGCCACAACGAACCGCAGCTCATGCCTTACCTGCGCCCCGACGCCAAGTCCCAGTACACCGTCGAGTACGACGGCAACCACCGCCCGGTGCGCATCCATACGATCGTCCTCTCCACCCAGCACGATGAATTCGCGGCGCCGGAAACGGGCGTCCGCACCTATGCGGAAGCCGTGGCGCGCCTCGGCGCGGAGGAGGCCGACGCGGCGATGCGCGCGCAGATCGAGCGCGACGTCCGGAAGATCCTCCTGCCCCGGGTGAAAGCGGCCCTCCCGGCGCAGACCGCCGCCTTGTTCCAGGATGATTTCATCCTGCATGTCAACCCGACGGGCAAGTTCGTGATCGGCGGTCCGAACGGCGACACGGGCCTGACCGGCCGGAAGATCATCGTCGATACCTACGGCGGGAAAGGCGCCCACGGGGGCGGCTGCTTCTCCGGCAAGGACCCGTCGAAGGTCGACCGCAGTGCGGCCTACGCCGCCCGGCACATCGCCAAGAACATGGTGGCCGCCGGCGTCGCACAGGAAATGCTCGTGCAGGTGGCCTACGCCATCGGCGTGGCCCGTCCGGTCAGCTTCTTCGTGGATACGTACGGGACGGCGAACCGCGATTGCGAGGCCTTGAAGGGGCTTTCCCCCGCGGAAGTCGACACGTTCATCGCCCGGAAGGCGGAGGAGCTGTTCGACCTGCGCCCAGCCGCCATCGTCGAGCGATTCGCCCTGAAGAACCCGATCTATGCACCCACGGCCGCCTACGGCCATTTCGGCCGCAAGCCGTACTGTAAGAAGATGAAGCTGGTCCGCGGCGGAAAGGAAGTGGAAGAGACGGTGCAGTTCTTCGGCTGGGAGAAACTCGACGACGTCGCGCGGATCCGCGAAGCGTTCGGGCTGTAGCCCTGTCAGTTTTCCGGGGCCCCGTATGCCGCGAAGGTGCGGATGCGGGGCCTCGCCTTGTATCCGTCGGCGACGAAGCGCAGGGCCGTGACTTCGACGGGCCCGAAGCGGGCGATCCGCTTGTGGCCGATGTTGGTGCCCTCGCAGAGGGTGCGGACGGATCCGTCGGACAGCAAGCCTTCCACGTGCCAGGAGAGGACGCGTTCCCCCCGGGCGATGTCTTCCTGCAGGACGATGCGGTCGACATTCAGGGGCCGGCGGGCCTTCAGGGAAAGCCTTTTCCCCCTTCCTGACGTGCAGAGGTCCGGGTGGCCGTAGCGCTCCCGGATGGCCGCTCCGAATTCCGAAATCCGCCGGAAGTCGGCTTGGGGGACCCTCCCTGCCGTGTCGATGACGATGCCGAGCAGCATGTTGGTGTTGCGTCCGACGCTGGTCTCGTATTTTTCCATCAGCTGTTCAACGGAGAACATCAGGCTGTCCTCCCCTTCGTGCCAGAACCATCCGCCCTCGAAGGAGGAATTGTAGCGCAGGGTGAAATCGGATTCTCCGGGGCACCAGAAGGGGGCGTCCGGGCGTCCGTGGAGGCCGCTGACGGCGAGGATGCCGTCGGAGGTCGTGGTGGAATCGGCCGTGGCCCAGCAGGGGTCCGGCGCCGTTCCCTGCTCGTTGCCGACCCAGCGGATCAGGTTCTCGTGTCCGTACGGACCCTGGAAGGCGATTGCGTCGGGCTGCAGCTTCCGCACGAGGGGAAGCACGTCCGCCCCGCCTTCCCTGGGCGTGAGGACGCCGCCGTCGAACCAGATCTCGAAGAGGTCGCCGTAGTTGCTCCAAAGTTCCGTCAGCTGCTTCGCCACGACGGCGTTGTACTCCTTCTGGGTGACGGGCCCGCCTTCCCGGACGATGCCGCGGTCGGTGTGGAGGTAGCCGTTGGCATTGGTGTTCGCATAGATGCCCGGCCGGATGCCGTATTTGCGGCAGGAGGCCACGAAGTCGGCCACGATGTCTCCCTTGCCGTCCTTCCACGGGCTGTTCTTGACGCTGTATGCGTGGGCCTCCGTGGGCCACAGGCTGAATCCGCTTCCGTGCTTGGCCACCAGGACGGCGTATCGGGCGCCCAGGGCGGCGGCGGCTTCCATCCACTGGTCGGTGTCCAGGTCGGTGGGGTTGAAGGCGGACGGGTCGGGATGCGAGCCGTACCTCCGCCAGACATAATCCGGCCGGAAAACCTGCATGTCATAATGGATCAGTACGCCGATCTCGGCTTCGGCCCAGTCGCGCTGGACCTTGTTGGGCCTGACGATATCAGAATGCCCGCCGTCGCAGCCAACGAGGGCGAAGAGGACGGCGACGGCCGCCACTCGATGGAGAATCGTTATCATTTCTATGTGGTATTATCATTCGCCGCGGTCCATTTCCCGGCGCATGTCTTTTTCCTTGATCGTGTGGCGCTTGTCGAATTCTTTCTTGCCCCGTGCCAGGGCGACCACCAGCTTGGCATAGCCTTCGTCGCTGATGAACAGTTTCGTCGCGACGATGGTGAGGCCTTTCTCTTTGACGGACTGATGGAGGTGGCGCAGTTCCCGGCGGGTCAGCAGCAGCTTGCGGTCACGCAGCGGTTCGTGCTGCCCCCAGGATCCCCAGAAGTAGGTGGCGACGTTCATCCCCTTGACGAACAGTTCGTTCCCGACGAAGTAGCAATAGGCGTCGACGAGCGAGGCCTTGCCCGCGCGGATCGACTTGATCTCCGTCCCGACGAGCACGATGCCGGCCACGTAGGTCTCCAGGAACTCGTAGTCGAACGAGGCCCTCTTGTTGCGGATTTCCACCTTATGTTCCTTCTGTTTCGCCATGATGGGACTGCAAATATAGCGATTTTCTTGCGCAAGCGACCGAAAATGCGTAGGTTTGTCCAAAGAAACAAGTACATAAATGTTTATGAAACGAATCTTGACATGGGCCCTCTTCGCCTTGGTGGCGACGGCGGCCGTCTCCTGCGGGAAGTACCGGTACGAAACGGTGAAGGGCGACCCGCTCGGCACGAAGATCTATACCCTGGACAACGGGCTGAAGGTGTACATGAGCGTCAACAAGGAAACGCCCCGCCTGCAGACCTTCATCGCTGTCCGCGTGGGCAGCAAGAACGATCCCCACGAGACCACGGGCCTGGCCCATTATCTGGAGCATCTGATGTTCAAGGGCACCGAGCATTTCGGCACCTCGGACTACGCTGCCGAGAAACCGCTGCTGGACACCATCCGGGCCCTGTTCGAGACCTACCGCACCCTGACGGACGAAGGGGAGCGCGCGGCGCTCTATCACCGGATCGACTCGGTCAGCTACGAAGCGTCCAAGATCGCCATCCCCAACGAGTATGACAAACTGATGTCCATCATCGGCGCAGAAGGGACCAACGCGTTCACTTCCAACGACATGACGGTCTATACGGAGGACATCCCGGCCAACCGGGTCGACGACTGGGCGCGCATCCAGGCCGACCGTTTCCGTCACCCGGTGATCCGCGGGTTCCACACGGAACTGGAAGCGGTGTACGAAGAGAAGAACATGTCGTTGACGGAGGATGACTCCAAGGCGATGGAGGCGATCGACTCGGTGCTGTTCGCCCGCCATCCCTACGGGCTGCAGACCACCCTGGGCACGCAGGAGCACTTGAAGAACCCTTCGATCGTGAACATCGAGAACTACCGGAGCAACTTCTATGTGCCCAACAACATCGCGATCTGTGCTTCCGGCGACCTCGATCCGGATGCCTTCGTGGCTGCCATCGAAAAATACTTCGGGGACTGGGAGCCGAACCCGGACATCAAGATGCTGGAATACGAACCGGAGGATCCGGTGACGGCGCCTGTCCGCAAGGACGTGTACGGACTCGACGCGGAATTCGTGATGATCGGCTGGCGGACGCCGGGCGGGAAGGATTTCCGCCGCAGCGAAGTGGGCGACATCGTCAGCGCCGTCCTCTACAACGGCAAGGCCGGCCTGGTCGACCTCGACCTGGTCAAGTCGCAGAAAATCGGTGACTTCTACGCCTTCAACTACACCCGTCCCGACTACGGGGAATTCCTGATGGTCGGCTACCCGCGTGAGGGACAGACCCTGGAGGAGGTCCGCGACTTGCTGCTCGGCGAGGTGGAACGCCTGCGGAAGGGCGACTTCGGTGACAGCCTTGTGCGCGCGTCCGTCAACAACCTCAAGCTGGGCCGGATGCGGCAGCTGGAGCAGAACCGCAGCCGTGCGATGTCGTATGTCAACTCCTTCATCGCCGGACACGACTGGAAGGACGATGCCCTGCAGATGGAGCGCCTCGAGAAAGTGGATGCCCGGCAGGTGGCGGATTGGGCCTCCGAGTTCCTGGGGGCCGACAGCTACGTGGCTGCGTTCAAGCACATCGGCCCGGATCCGAACATTGAGAAGATCGCCGCTCCGGCCATCACGCCCATCGAAACCAACCGCCAGAAACAGAGCGCTTTCCTCACGGAAATCCAGCAGTCAGAAGTGGTGCCGATCGACCCGGTCTTCCTCGATTTTTCGCAGGATCTCTCCACCGCCGCCCTCGGCGAAGGCGTGCGCCTGCTGTACAAACGCAACGGTATCAACGACATCGCCACCCTCGGCTGCTCCTATGACCTCGGCACGCAGGAGGATCCCCGGCTGAACCTGGCGTTCCGCTACCTGGGTTACCTCGGTACGCCGTCCCGTACGGCTGAACAGATCGCCGCGCAGATGTACGCGCTGGCCTGCAACTGGCGCCTGACCGCCGGCGCGACCCAGTCGCACTTCTCCGTCACCGGCCTGGACGAGCATGTCGGCGAGGCGTTCGGCATCCTGGAGGACCTGGTTCTCCATGCCGTCGGCGACGAGCAGGTTCTCGCCTCCCTCAAGCGCGACATCCTCAAGGAACGCGCCGACGAGAAGCTCTCGCAGCGCTCCTGCTACGCGGCCCTGAGCCGATACCTGACCTACGGCCCGGAGTACATCGCCCGCACCACCCTTACCGACGACCAGGTGCGCGCACTCACCTCCGAGGAACTTCTCTCGCTGGTGCGCGACCTCTACTACAAGCAGCACAACGTCCTCTATTACGGTCCGTCGGCCCAGGCGTCGGTGGAGGGCCTCCTGGACAAGGTGCATGACCGCGCGCAGCACCCGCAGCCCCTGCAGAAGACGATTCCCGTCCACCGCAGGGTCGACGCGCCGGCGGTCTATCTGGCACCTTACAAGGCCAACCAGTTCTACTACATGCAGTATTCCGACCGCGGCGAGAAGTTCGATGTCCGCCACGATGCTGCCACGATGCTGTTCAACCAGTATTTCGGCGCCGGCATGAACGGTATCGTCTTCCAGGAGATGCGCGAGGCCCGCGCCCTGGCCTATTCCGCTTCCGCCCTGCTGCGGACGCCCGATTACAAGGATGACGACTATATCTTCACGGCGTTCATCGCGTCGCAGAACGACAAGCTGAAGGCGGCCGTGGAGGGCTTCGACGAGATCATCGAGCAGATGCCCGCTTCGGAGGAGGCGTTCCAGGTGGCGAAGTCCGGCCTGGTCTCCACCCTGCGTACGAACCGGACGACCGGCCTGGATGTCTTGTACGCCTGGCTCGACCTGGAGGACCTCGGGCTGACGGAGGACCGTAACAAAGCGGTCTTCGAGCAGGTGCAGGACATGACGCTGGAGGATGTCAAGGCGGTGCAGCGGCAGTGGATCGCCGGCCGCACGTATGCCTACGGCTTCCTGGGCGATGCGGAGGACTTCGACATGGACTTCGTCTCCACCCTCGGCCCCGTCACCTTCCTGACCCTCGAGGATATCTTCGGGTATTGATCCGCCCCGGCCGGGTGGGCTCGGACGGTACGCCCCTTCGGGGCTATCCCTCCCACTGCGCTTCGCTTGTGGGCCCCACCCGCTCACGAGCCGCGGGCGGCTACGCCGTCCGAAGCCCATCCCGGTCCGTCGGCCCGAGATTCCCGTCTCCGGCCGGGCATGGCAACAGGCCGAAAAAAGGATGGCCCCAGCGTCAACGCGACGTGGGGCCATCTTTTATAGGTTACGGGGAATCTCAGCCGTTCTTCGCACCGGTCTTGGCGAGGAACTTCGCGGTGTCGATGAGGAAACGCTCGTGCACGCCTTCTCCGATGAGGCCCTTCTCGTCATAGGCGGCCACCCGGAAGACGAGCTTCCGGCGGTCTACCTCCACGAGCGTGCTTTCGCTCCAGACCTTCATCCCGACCGGCGTCGCAGAGACATGGGACACGTCCACATGCGTGCCCACGGTCTGCTGCCCTTCTTCCAGGAAGGGCTCTACGGAACTCATGCAGGCCTTCTCCATGAGCGCGATCATCATCGCCGTGGCGAATACCCGCACCGGCCCGCTGCCGATGTGCGTTGCCGTCATCTCTTCGGTCACCGTCCATTCGCGGCGGCCCTGGATCCCCGGTTCGATCATCTTTTGACGCTTAAACCAGGCCCTGGGCCAGCATGGCGTCGGCAACCTTGATGAAGCCGGCCAGGTTGGCGCCCTTGACATAATCGATCGTGCCGTCCGGACGCGTGCCGTACTTGGCGCAGGCCGCGTGGATGTCGGACATGATCCGGTGCAGCTGCACATCCACGTCTTCCTTCGTCCAGTGCTGGCGCATCGAGTTCTGGCTCATCTCCAGGCCGGAAGTGGCCACGCCGCCGGCGTTGGACGCCTTGCCCGGGGAATAGAGCAGTCCGGCGTGCTGGAAGACTTCGATCGCCGCGGGCGTCGTGGGCATGTTCGCCCCCTCCGTCACGCAGTAGCAGCCGCCCTTCACGAGGTTCTTCGCGTCGGCCTCTTCGATCTCGTTCTGCGTCGCGCAAGGCATGGCGATGTCGCAAGGGATCTTCCAGGGGCGTTCGCCCGGGAAATACTGTGCGGTGGGGTACTTCTCGGCATATTCACGGATACGGCCGCGGAGCACGTTCTTCAGGTGCATGACATACTGCCACTTCTCCTCGTCGATACCGTCCGGATCGTAGATGAAGCCGTCGGAGTCGGAAAGCGTCACGACCTTGGCACCGAGCTCGGTCGCCTTCTTGCAGGCGTACTGGGCCACGTTGCCGGCGCCCGAAATGAGCACGGTCTGGCCTTCGAAGGATTTGCCGCGGGTGGCGAGCATCTCTTGGGCGAAATAGCAGGCGCCGAAACCGGTGGCCTCCGGGCGCAGCAGGCTGCCGCCCCAGCTCAGGCCTTTGCCGGTGAGGGTGCCGGTAAATTCATTGCGCAGGCGCTTGTACTGGCCGAAGAGGTAGCCGACCTCACGTCCGCCGACACCGATGTCGCCGGCCGGCACGTCCGTGTCCTGGCCGATGTGACGGCACAGTTCCGTCATGAAGCTCTGGCAGAAACGCATCACCTCCGCGTCGGACTTGCCGCGCGGGCTGAAATCGGAACCGCCCTTGCCGCCGCCCATGGGCAGCGTCGTGAGGCTGTTCTTGAACGTCTGCTCGAAGGCGAGGAACTTCAGGATGCTGAGGTTCACGCTGGCGTGGAAGCGGATGCCGCCCTTGTACGGGCCGATCGCGCTGTTCATCTGGACCCGGTAACCTTTGTTGATCTGGATGTTGCCGGCATCGTCCACCCACGGAACGCGGAACATGATCACGCGCTCGGGTTCGACCATCCGCTCGAGGATCTTCTGGTCCATGAGGTGCGGGTTGGCGACGACATAGGACGCCACGTTGTTAACCACCTCGCCGACGGCCTGGTGGAACTCGACCTCGCCCGGGTTCCGGGCGACAAGCCCTGCCATGAAGGACTTGACATAGTTCTCGGTAAATTTGTCCATAATGCTGAATATTTGTTAAGTAAGTTTTTCTATATAACGGTGTTGCGGATCTTGTCCGCCTGTTCCTGCCGGTAGGCGTCGAGTTTCGCGGCGAGGGCTTCGTCGCCCAGTGCGAGGATCTCGGCGGCCAGGATCCCGGCGTTTTTCGCGCCGCCGATGGCCACCGTGGCGACGGGGATTCCGGTGGGCATCTGCACCATCGAAAGGAGGGAGTCGAGTCCGCCCAAGTGCTTGGTCGGCATGGGAACGGCGATGACCGGAAGGGTGGTGAGCCCGGCAGCCACGCCGGCCAGGTGGGCGGCGCCGCCCGCACCCGCAATGACGACCCCGAAGCCACGCTCCCTGAGTCCGCGCGTGTACTCGAACATCAGGTCCGGCGTCCGGTGGGCGCTGATCACTTTCGTCTCATATTCCACGCCGAACGCGGCGAGCATCTGCTCCGCCCCCGACATCGTGTCGTAGTCGCTCGTGGAACCCATGATGATACTGACTTTCATTTTATAAATCGCTATAAATTATTGTCAAGCAATATTTTGCGCTTGAAAAAACAGTGTTATTTTACTGTTCTCCAGTAACAAAGTTACAAAAAATCCGCGAAGTTGTTCCTCATACGGTCGTCCAATGAATGGAAAAACCACTCCGCTCCATGCCGCGGAACCATGTCATCTGCCGCTTGGCGAACTGATGGATGGCATTGGCGAGCAGCAGGCGCATCTCCTCCTGCGAGAGGATGCCGAGCACATACTGGGTTACGAATTTATACTCCAGTCCGTAGTACACCAGGTCTTCCGGGGCAATGCCCGAAGAGAGCAGCCCTTTCACTTCCTCCACCAAGCCCTCCTGCAGGCGTGCATCCAGCCGTTCGTCGATCCGCCGGTTGCGTTCTTCGCGGTCAACCAGCGTGCCGATCAGGTAGGGGTGCTTGGGCAGGTAATCCGTGTACTGTACCGGATGGGTGTCTTCGTACCGGGCCACCTCGATGGCGCGGATGATCCGCCGTTTCGACTCCAGGACCGAGGACGGAACGGTGTGCCGGTCCGCCGGTTCTTCCCCGGGTGCCGCGACCGCCCGCAGGGCGAGGAGCATCCCGCGCAGTTCCTTGATACCGCACTCTTCCAGCCCGGCGCGCAGTTCCTCGTCCGGGGGGATCTGGGGCAGCCGGTAGCCGCAGGTGGCCGCCTGGATGTACAGGCCGGTGCCTCCGCAGAGGATCGGGATACCGCCGCGGCTGCGGACCTCCCGCCAGGCCGCTTCGAAAGCCGCCTGCCAGGTGAACAGGTCATAACGCGTGCCGGCCGGCACGAGGTCGATCAGATGATAGGGAATCTCTCCGTATTCGGCCAGGTCCTTGCCGGTGCCGATGTCCATGCCCTGGTACACCTGCCGCGAGTCGGCCGACAGGATCTCCCCCATGGGGGCACCGCAGAGCGCGTTCAGCCGGCGGGCCAGGGACACGGCGTACCGCGTCTTGCCGGAAGCGGTGGGGCCGAGGACGACGACCAGGTCGACCGACCCGGCACGGTACTGCTCCAACAAGGCGGGGATGTCGATTTCCTCCGGTTCCGGCAGCGGGGCGGGCGGGGGAATCGGGATCGGTTCGCGCGAACGGTTCCGACGCGTCATCGGAAATACTCCATCAAAGCGTCCTGGACCTGCTTCACGGCCGTTGTATTCAGCGCAGGATCGCGGTTCTCCATCGATTCCTTGGCGAAGAGGACGCATTCTTTCTTCGTGTCCACCAGGGCGACATGGAAGTCGGAGAATTCCTTGACGGGGGTGCTGGGGCGTACGTAGGTGGCCCGCGTGTGGGTCATCGCGGTCATGCTCATCTCGGCGTAGGCACCGGCCCCGTTCGCGGCCGCGGAACGGGAGATGAAATTCTGCTCCGTCCGGACATAGCCGTCATGGGCCGTGATCAGGATGAAGCGGGCGCCTGTCCGCTCTCCCCATTCCACGATTTCCCGGGGTACGGCGACGCGGTGCAACTGCCAGCTTCGGACGGCAAAAGCCTCTTCCAGCAAGTGGAAGGCGGCGTCATTCAGGGCCTTGTCGGATTCCGCGCGCACATGGGCTTGGATGCCGACCATGCCGTTGTGCTGCATGGCGCGTGCGAAGTTGACCGAGGCGTCGAGACTGCCCTGCTCATTGTACAGGGGCTGGTCGCCCGTCTCGATCCGGCTCACCTGCGAGTCGGTCATCAGGACGGTCACCTTGTCCACGCCGTCCTGCGTGGCGGTACGGGCGGGACTGCAGGCGGAGAAGCCTGCCGCCAGCAAGGCGATGCCCAACCCGAAGCGAAACAACTTTTTCATCGTATCCATGTTTTCTCAATCAATAGCATCGGTGATGCGGCCTGCGAACAGGTCGCCGAGAAGGATCCGGACCTGCGTCCGGGCGTTTTCCGGCCAGAGGGGATCGATGCTCATCCGGTTTTTCCCCCGGTAGAGCACCTGTTTTTTCTGCAGGTCCACCACGACCAGGGACAGGATGGCTTCCGAGTGTTCCAGGTCGTATTTGTCTTCCCGCTCCCGGAAGGTCCCCAGGGGGCGGGCGATCACCAGGAAGCGCCGGCCCGTCAGGCGGGCCTCCTCCTGCAGGCGTTCCGGGACGATGACGGTGTGCAGTTTGCGCTTGGGGGTATTGAAGGAGCCGGTGAAGACCATCCGGACGGCCCCGGCGAGGGTTCCCGGCAGGGTGGACATCCGCCGCACGGTGTCGACCGGGAAGAATCCGTTGTCCAGCAGGGCGTCGGCGATGTTCCGGTCGCCCTGCCGGCCCAGTTCGTCGTCCGGGCGCACGGTTTTCGTTCCGGCCACGGGTTCGCTGACCTTCGCGTCGAAGGCGATGGCGGTGGCTCCTTCCCGCTGCAGGTCGGGCAAGGCTGCGGTGAAGCGCGGTGCGGCGCAGGAGACGGCGCCCAGCAGCAGGAGGACCGCCGCACAGGCCCGGGCGGCGCTCCTGTCGAAGAAGGGATATTTCATTCTCGTTTTCATTTCCTTGCGAAAGATACCGAATCCTCCGGAAAAATGCAAAACTCGTGCGAGCGCCCTTATTGCAAATCCGGTGCGAGTATATTATTTTTGTCATGGACTATAAGGACGATCGCCATGGAACTTTCAGTGATCAGGGAACGGTTGGACCAGCTCCGCCGGATGATGGCCGCCCACGGCTGGGATGCCGTCATCCTGACGGGGACCGATCCGCACCGGAGCGAGTATTCCGCACCGCGTTACCATGCGGTGGAATGGGCTTCTGGCTACACGGGCGAGGGCGACCTCGTCGTGACGGCCGACCATGCCGGCCTGTGGACGGACAGCCGCTATTTCATCCAGGCGAATGCGCAGCTGGAGGGAACGGGCGTGCAGCTGCACAAGACGCGTGTGCCCGACGAAGTGCCCGTGCCCCAGTGGCTGGCCCGCCATTTCGCCGGAGGGAGCGAAACGGTGGTGGCCGTGGACGGGCGCTGCATCAGCGCCACCGAAGTCACGACGCTGCGTACGGCTTTCGGGGCGGAGGATGCCCTGACCGTCGTCAGCATCCCCGACCTGCTGCAGCCCCTTTGGACCGACCGCCCCGCGGTGCCGCAGACCCCGGTGATCACCCTCGGCGCCGAATTGGCCGGATGGTCCCGCACCCAGAAACTCTCGTGGCTCCGCCGGTGGCTGTCGGAGGGCGGCTTCGACGGCATCCTGCTCTCCGCCCTGGACGAAATCGCCTGGCTGCTCAACGTCCGCGGCGAAGACATCGCGTACAATCCGCTGGTCATCTCCTACCTGCTGGTGACGCCTACGGACTGCCTGTGGTTCGTCCGCAAGGGGCCCCTGCCGCCGGAAGACCACGAAACCGAGGACAGCTTTTATGAATTGACGGCCGACGGGGTCAGCATCCAGGACTATGACGAGATCGGACTCGTCCTCTCCGGCATGCTGGACGGCGAGTTCATCCACCGGCTCTTCGTGGATGCGTCCACGCTCAACTACGACCTGTACCAGCTGTTGAAGGAAAGCGCGCCGCGCTGCGAGATCGAGGCGGGCCGCACGCCGGTGGGCCTGCGGAAGGCCGTGAAGAACGAGATCGAAATCGCCCAGATGCGGGAAGCCCATCTGGAAGACGGCCTGGCGATGGTCCAGTTCCTCTTCTGGCTCGAGCAGTCGCTCGCCGCCGGAGAAAGCATCGACGAATACGAGGCGGCCTGCTACCTGCACGACTGCCGGAGCCGGATTCCGGGCTTCCGCGGGGAGAGTTTCGAGACCATCTCCGCCTACGGCCCTTCCGCTGCGCTGCCCCATTATGTAACCCCGGAGACCGGTTCCCGCGTGCTGTTTCCCCAGGGCCTGTACCTGTGCGATTCCGGCGGGCAGTACATCTTCGGGACGACGGACATCACCCGGACGGTGCCGCTGGGGCCCTGTACGCAGCTGGAGAAAGAAGACTACACCCTCGTCCTGAAAGGACACATCGACCTGGCCAAGGCCGTGTTCCCGCGCGGAACGGCCGGCTGCCAGCTCGATGCCCTGGCGCGGGCGCCCCTTTGGGCGTCCCTCCGGAATTTCGGCCACGGCACCGGCCATGGGGTCGGCTTCTTCCTGGGCGTCCACGAGGGGCCGCAGGACATCCGGCAGAATTTCAACCGCCAGCCGCTGCTCGCCGGGATGATCACTTCCGACGAGCCGGGTATCTACCGGGAAGGCCGGCACGGCGTCCGGCACGAAAACCTGCTGCTGACGGTGGATGCGGGCACCAACGAGTTCGGTGCCTGGAGCCGGTTCGAGCCCCTGACCCTGTGTCCGTTCGATACGTCGGCCCTGCTGGTCGGCCTGCTGGACGAGAGCGAGATCGCCTGGCTGAACGCCTACCATAAGCGCGTATACGAGAAACTCTCGCCGCGGCTTTCCGGGCCCGCCGCCCGCTGGCTCCGCGACAAGACCGCCCCGGTCACCCGCTGACGGCCCCGTTCCGGGGCATCGTCAGACCGTTCCGCGGACCGTGAAATCGGCATAGGTCGGGAAATGGTCCGAAACGACCGAGGTCCCGCCGCTGACAGGTTCGCTGATTACTTTGTACAGAGACACTTCCGCATTCCGGAAGAAGATGTGGTCGATCCAGGTCCAGGTGTTCCGGTCGGTCCGGAAACCCGTGTAGGTGGGGCTGTCGTCCGTCTTGGGAGCCACCGTGCGGGCATGCTTCATCCAACCGCGCAGCGGCTCCAGGTCCGCATGGTTCAAGTCGCGGTTGAGGTCGCCGCAGAAGAAGACGGTCGCCGTTTCGCCGCAGATGTCCTTCATCCGCTTCACGCTCATCAGGCCGCACTGCTTCCGTCCGAGGTCCCCGTGCGGGAAGAAGTGGGTGTCCCATACATAGAACTGCAGGCCGGTCTTCTTTTCCTTGACTTTCAGCCAGAGTGTCAGTTTGGGGGTCCCGCCGTCCTTGAACAGGTCACCCGCGTAAGAACTCACGTCCGGCGTGTCGCTGAACCAGTACCGCCCCCAGGAGACCAGGGAGAAGCGGTCCGTGCGCAGGGCGATGACGTTGCGCTGCCCGCCGTTCTTGAAGAGGGCGTCGTCCTCGCAGGATTCCTCCTGTTCGCGTCCCGCCTTCTTGACGCCGTCTTTCGCATAGGAGAAATAACTGTATTCCTTGAAGTTGTCCTTCATGAAGTTCAGCTGCGTGCGGCGGCATTCCTGCAGGCAGATGATGTCGGGAGCGGCCTCCTGGAACATCTTCCTGCAGGGCTCCGCCCGGTATTCCGCCCAGGCGTGGCCTTCCGCCTCGTCTTTGGACTGGAGGATGTTGAAACTCATCAGCCGCAGGTCGAAGGAAACCTCTTTGGGAGCAGCCTCTTCCTCCGGTCTTTCATCCTCGGGTGCGGGGGTCTGCTCTTTCGCCGCCGGCTTGCTGCAGGCGCCCAGGAAGAGGGCGGTCGCCAGCAGGGATGCGGTCAGAAAAGAAAAGTAAGTTCGAGTCATGGGGTCTGGCTTTTGTTTGCCGGGTGCGTCCGTCAGTGGGCGGCGCGCAGGGCCTGGTCGAGGTCGTCGATGATGTCTGCAGCGTCCTCCAGGCCGATCGAGAGCCGCATGAGGCCCGGATCGATGCCGGCTTCGCGCAACTGTTCGTCGGAAAGTTGGCGATGGGTGTGGGAGGCGGGATGCAGGATGCAGGAGTAGCAGTCGGCCACGTGCGTCTCGATGGTGATGAGCTGCAGGGCGTCCATGAAGCGGTTGTCGAAGTCGCGTCCGCCCTTCAGGCCGATGCACATCACACCGCAGGTCCCGCCGGGCATGTATTTCTGCGCCAGGGCATGGTACGGGTCGCTCTCCAACCCGGGATAACGGACCCAAGCCACGTCGGGATGCCCCTGGAGGAACCGGGCGACCTGCATGGCGCTTTCACAATGGCGCTGCATCCGCACATGGAGGCTCTGCAGCCCCAGGTTGAGATAGAAGGCGTTCTGGGGCCCCTGCTGTGCGCCGAAATCGCGCATCAGCTGGCTCACGGCCTTGGTGATGAAGGCGCCTTTGCCGAAGGCCTGCGTGTAGACGAGGCCGTGGTAGGAAGCATCCGGGGTGCACAGGCCCGGGAAGCGTTCGGGCCAGTCGGACCAGGGGAAGTTGCCGCTGTCCACGATGGCGCCGCCCACGGCCACGCCGTGTCCGTCCATGTACTTGGTCGTGGAGTGGGTGACGATATCGGCTCCGAACTCGATCGGCCGGCAGTTGACGGGTGTGGCGAAGGTGTTGTCCACGATCAGCGGCACGCCGAACGCGTGGGCTACGCGGGCGTACCGCTCGATGTCGAGCACTTCCACGGAGGGGTTGGAGAGCACCTCCGCGAAGATGAGCTTCGTATTGGGACGCAGCGCGGCGCGGATCTCCTCTTCGGAGGAATCGGCGTGGATGAAGGTCACGTCGATGCCGAGTTTCCGGAAGGATGTGCCCAGCAGGTTGAAGGAGCCGCCGTAGATGTTGTTGGTGCTGACGATGTGGTCGCCCGCCTGGCAGATGTTCAAGCATGCGAACCAGTTGGCCGCCTGGCCCGAGGAGGTGAGCATGCCGGCGAAACCGCCTTCCAGGGCCGTGATCTTGGCCGCGACCAGGTCGTCCGTCGGGTTCTGGAGGCGGGTGTAGAAGTAGCCGCTGTCTTCCAGGTCGAAGAGACGTCCCATCTGGTCGGAGGTCTCGTACTTGAAAGTCGTGCTCTGGATGATCGGAATCTGCCTTGATTCGCCCCTCCCGGGTTTGTACCCCGCCTGTACGCACAGGGTGCCGATGCCTTTTTTCTTTTCCATGTGTCGTTCGTTTTATTCTTGGCAAAAATAGTTTATTTTTGTCAAGATTCAACACGGAACACGCCTATGAAACGACAGTTTCTCCTGTTTGCCTTCCTTTTCTTTCTCCTGGCCGTCTCCTCCGCCGGGGAAACCCGGCAGACCATCTCCCTGAACGGCGAGTGGGAGGCGGCGCCCGTGAAGGATGCGGATTCCGACCGGATCCCGGAGGTGTTCGGTCATCGGATCCCCGTGCCGGGACACTGGCCTCTGATGACGCCGGAAGAAGCGTACAGCCCTCACGGCGCCCTGTGGTATCGCACCCGGTGGCGGGCGCCCCGGGACCTGCCGCCCCGCGCCGTGCTGCGGATCGCCAAGGCGGCGTTCGGCCGCACCGTCTTCGTCAACGGCGTCAAGGCGGATTTCTATCCGTACAATTTCAGCGCAAGCGAGACGGACATCCGGCCCTACTTGAAGCCGGGGGAGGACAACGAGATCGTCGTTCGTGTCAAGTCGGTGGCGGACGTCCTGTCCGACGGTTCTCCGGCCGCGCACAACGGCGGCGATTATGAGCGGCTCCACTACTATCCGGGCATCTATGACGATGTGACCCTGATCCTGTCCGGCTGGCCGGCGGTCACGGACCTGGAGACCCGGGCCGACCTCGACCGCGGCCTCGTCATCGTCCGGGCGACCTTGTACAATGGCGGCGATGCGCCGGTGAGCGGCTCGGTCACGTTCTTGGTCGACCGCGCCCGCAAGGGTGTGGAAGGGGCGCCGCTGGCCGCGGGGGAAACGCGGCAGGTCACGGCGGAGGTGCCGGTCCCGGACTTCGACCGCGACCGCGATGCCTGGACACCGGAGCATCCCCGGCTCTATACGCTGACGGCCGTCACCCGGGGAGACGACCCCTCCCGGCGGTTCGGCATGCGCACCTTCGAGGTCAATCCGTACTACAAGTGCTTCCTGCTGAACGGGCATAAGCGCTTCCTGGCCGGGACCAACACCGACCTGTTCCGGTTCTTCGACGATCCGCAGTGCGGCGGCAAGCCCTGGGACGAAACCTGGATGCGGGCCCTTTTCTCCGCTTTCAAGGACATCGGCTGGGACACCTTCCGCAACTGCATCTCCGCGGCGCCCGAGCGATGGTACGACCTCTGCGACGAGATGGGGCTGATGATCCAGGACGAATACCCCTTCTGGGTCTACGGTCCGCGTCCCCATCTCTACCCGTGCCCGTGGAGCGCCGAGATGCTCCTTCCGGAGTACCGCGACTGGCTCCGCGACCGGGGCACGCACCCGTCCGTCGTCATCATCGACCTGCAGAATGAAAGTTACCAGGGGTGGTTCCGTGACCTGGCGGCCGCCCTGAAGCCGCTGGATTTCCAGCAGCGTCCGTTTGAAATCGGCTGGACTTCCCCCAATCCGGACAGCAGCGACGTCCGCGAATACCATCCTTACTTCTACATCCGGAACGACTTCACGCCGGGCTACCTGAACGGGTACGACGGCGCCGTGACGGACGGGTCGATGGACCTGTATCCCGGCGGGCAGGACGACGGCCTGACCAAGATCATCAACGAGTACGGTTGGGACTGGCTCAACCGGAACGGCGACGCGACGCTCCTGGGGCGGCAGAATTATCACTGGAACCTGCCGGCCGCCGCCACGCGGGAGGACCGGCGCGACTATTACGCCTGGAGCGTGGGCATGCTGACGGAATACTGGCGCGTCCGGAGCGACATCGCCGGGATCCTTCACTTTACGGCCCTGACGTATTCCTTCGACGATCCGGACGTCGCCTATACCGGCGACGTGCTCTGCCCGGACCTGACCGTCCCGGTCATCCGTCCCGAGGTCGTCACCCGGTTCCGGAGCGCCTTCGCGCCGATCACCGTGGTGCTGGACGACTATCGGGAGGAAGTCCTCGCCGGAACGGCGCCGGAGCTGGACGTCGTCCTCCTGAATGAAAGACCTGGCCGCCTTGCGGTATCGACCGAAGTCTGCGTCCGGCTGGCCCGTCCGGACGGCGCGGTGGTTTTCGAGCGGGTCTTTCGCCTGTCGGCCCCGGCGCACAGCCGGGCTGCTGAGCGGTTGCGCATCCCTGTTCCCCGGCGCGCTCGGGGACCGCTGCTGCTGACCGCCACATTGCCGGACGGGACCTGCTCCGAACGGCGCTGGAACGTCCTGGACCGTGCCCCCGGCTTCGCGTTCGAGGCGCCGGTCACGGCTTCGAGCCAGACGTCGGTCCATCACGGAGGCCGGATGCCCGTCTTTGCGACCGACGGCGCCGAACGGACCCGCTGGGTCTGCGCCCCGGACGACGCCGCGCCCTGGATCTGCGTCGACCTGGGGCGGAAACGGAAGCTGCGGGAATGCCGGATCGCCTGGGGTTCGGCGGACGGGAAGGTCGAATCGCCCCGGTCCGCCGTCGTGAGCGTTTCTTCCGATGGGCAGCATTTCAGGCCCGTGGCGACGGTGCCCGCCCTCCGGACGGCCCGCCCCGTCCCGCCCACCGAGCGGCCTTCCCACGCGGAGTGGCAGTCCATCCGCCTGCCCGCCGTTTCGGCGCGGTATGTCCGCGTCTCGGCGGAGGGCGGCCTTCCCTGCGGGCTGATGTCCGTGGCGGAACTCGACGTCCGGTGATTCCTCCTTGCAAGTTCCGCCGCAGTTCACTATCTTTACGGAAATGATCAGAAACCTTCCCACCGATCTTTCGCGCCGGAATACCTTCGGAATGAAGGTGCGCTGCGCCCGCCTGCTGGAGTTCACCGAGGCGGCCGACCTGGACGTCCTCGACTGGGGTGTCCTGCCCGCGCCTGTGAAGGTGATCGGCGGCGGCAGCAACCTCCTCTTCACGGGCGACTTCCCCGGAACGCTCCTGCATGCGGCCGTCCGCGGCGTCCGTTTTACCGATGCGCCGGACGGTACCCTCCTGCTCGAGGCCGGGGCCGGGGAACCCTTCGACGGTCTCTGTGACCAGGTGGCCCGCCGGGGGCTCTGGGGGCTGGAAAACCTCAGCCTCATTCCCGGCGAAACGGGCGGTGCGGTCGTGCAGAACATCGGGGCCTACGGGGTGGAAGTAAAGGACGTGCTCGTCCGGGTGGAAGCCTACGACCGGCAGGCGGCCGGGCATGTCACGCTGGCGGCGGCCGATTGCGGCTATGGGTACCGGGATTCGCGTTTCAAGCGGGAACCGGGCCGGTTCGTCGTCACCGGGGCAGCCTTCCGCCTGCGCCGCGACCCGTCTCCGCAACTCGGTTACCGGGGCATCCGCGAGGCCCTGCAGCGCAACGGCTGGGCGGGCGATCCCGCGACCCTGACTCCACAGGCCGTGCGCGAGGCGGTCATCGGCATCCGGCGGGAAAAGCTGCCCGATCCGGCGGAAACCGGCAGCGCCGGCAGTTTCTTCAAGAATCCGGTGCTCCCTCGGGAAGACTTCGACGCCCTGCAGGAGCGGGAGCGAGCCGCTTTCGGCGAGATCCCGCACTTCGACCTGGGCGGGCACGTGAAGGTCCCGGCCGCCTGGCTCATCGACCGCTGCGGGCTGAAAGGACGCCGGCGGGGCGGGGCCCAGGTCTTTCCCACGCAGCCGCTCGTGCTGGTCAACGCGACGGGTGACGCGGCCCCGGAGGACGTGCTTGCCCTGGAAGACGAAATCATTGAAACGGTGCGGCAGCGCTTCGGTATCTGTTTGCATCCGGAAGTGGAACATATTGGAAATGAGTAGATTCATTATTGAAGGAGGACACCCGCTGCAGGGGTCCATCACACCGCAGGGGGCAAAGAACGAGGCCTTGGAGGTAATCAGCGCCGTGCTGTTGACCGCTGAACCGGTCCGGATTTCGAACATCCCGGAGATCCTCGATGTCGTCAATCTGATCGAGTTGCTGAAAGGCATGGGCGTGGAAGTGACCCGTCATGCCAAGGGCGACTACACCTTCCGGGCGGCGGAACTCGACGCCGGGTATGTCGGCAGCGACGCCTTTGTCCAGCGCTGCGCCCTGCTGCGCGGCTCCGTGATGCTGTCGGGGCCGATGCTCGCCCGTTTCGGCAGCGCGTGGTTCCCCAAGCCGGGCGGCGACAAGATCGGCCGCAGGCGCGTGGACACCCACCTGGACGGCATGTCCGCCCTGGGGGCCGAGCGGACGTACGACGCTGCTCGGAAAGCTTATCACCTGGTCGTCCGGGGCCGCCTGAAAGGCACATACATGCTTCTGGAAGAGGCCTCTGTCACCGGTACGGCCAACCTCGTGATGGCGGCGGCGCTCGCGGAGGGCACGACGACCCTCTACAATGCGGCGTGCGAGCCCTACGTGCAGCAGCTGTGCCGCATGCTTACGGGGATGGGCGCCCGGATCGAGGGCTTGGGTTCCAACCTGCTGCGGATCCACGGCGTGGAGGAGCTGCACGGGACGGAACACCGCATCCAGCCCGACATGATCGAGGTGGGTTCCTTCATCGGCATGGCTGCGATCTGCCGGAGCGAACTGACGATCAAGGATGTGAGCGGGGCCGACCTGGGCATCATCCCGACGGCCTTCCGCCGCCTCGGGGTGCCTGTCACGCAGCAGGGCGATGACCTGCTCGTGGAGCGGCGCGACAGTTACGAGATCGAGTCCTTCCTGGACGGGTCCATCATGACCCTGGCCGATGCGCCGTGGCCCGGCCTGACACCGGACCTGCTGAGCGTGCTGCTGGTCGTCGCCACGCAGTGCCGCGGCAGCGTGCTCATCCACCAGAAGATGTTCGAGAGCCGCCTGTTCTTCGTGGACCGGCTGATCGACATGGGGGCGCAGATCATCCTGTGCGACCCGCACCGGGCCGTCGTCATCGGCCACGACCACCGCATCAGCCTGAGCGGCGCCCGGATGGTCTCTCCGGACATCCGGGCCGGTATCGCCATGCTGCTGGCCGCCATGAGCGCCCGCGGCACCTCCGTCATTGAGAACATCGAGCAGATCGACCGGGGCTACGAGGCCATCGAAGAACGTCTCGGCGCCATCGGGGCTCGGATCACCCGTGAATAAGCCTTTCGCCATGACACCGGACCGCGAAAAGAAATTCAACCTGGCGTTCAACCTGTTCCTCGTTACGGGGATGGTGGTGGCGCTGGTCATTACGACGGCCCTGAAGCTGCAGCAGCCTGGCGTGAAGACGTTCATGCTGCTGCTGGCGGCCTTCGGTTCGCTGATGGGCGTGATCAACACGGTGATGTCGGCGAACGGCAACATCCTCACCTTCGTCTTCGGTTTCCTGGATGTTCTGATCGGCACGATTGTCTACCTGGACAACGGCATCATGGGGAACTTCGCCCTGCATGCCTTCTACTTCCTGCCGATGCAGTTCGTCGGATTCTGGCAGTGGCGGCGGCGCGGTGCGAAGGTGGCCTCTTCCGGAACGGAAGGGGCGAAGGTGCGTTCGCGGCGCCTTTCGCGGAAGGAGTGGTTCGCGCTTGCGGGCGGCATCCTCGTCGCCGCTACGGTGCTCTATTTCATCCTCGCGGCCGTGGACCGGGCCAAACTGGGCACGGGCGGGTCGCTGGATCATCCGAAGGTCCTGCTGGATGCGGTGGTGATGACGCTCAACATCGCCGGACAGATCCTCCTGTCGCTGGCCTTCACGGAGCAGTGGTACATCTGGATCCTGGTGAACATCACCTCCATCCTGCTCTGGTCGGTGCGGCTGGCCGGTCCCGACGCCGGCGAGGGCGCCGTGGTCATGCTGATCAAGTATATTTTCTACCTGCTCAACTCGCTCAACGGTCTCCGGATCTGGCGCAGCCGCCTGTCTGCCGGGCAGGATCCTGCATGACATACAGGTAGCTCAGGCGGCCCATCGGAATCGCGCTGCCCGCGAGATAGGTGTCCATGATGTCGCCCGGGAGCGGCACGTCCGACGCCACCTTGAAGTAGAAACGGTCCGCCGCCTTCAAGCCGATGCTCCGGCGGGGGATCCGGATTTGCAGGACATTGCCGTCCAGGACCAGGGCGGCTTTCCCGGCGGGGAGGACGTCCCGGCCGCCCGCCAGCCGTTCGATGGACGCTTTCCTGCCGCGGATCCGGCGGCCCACCACGTAATCGTAGCATTCCCACGCCCGCGGCCCGGGCTGGCCGCAGCCGATGAGGAGCGTCAGTTCCTCTCCGGACAGCCTGCCGAAGTCCTCTTTCGCCTCGATGCGGAAATACAGGTGCTTCCGGTCGTGGGCGACCCGCACTTCCACCAGCTTGCGTGCCGGCGCGGGCGCGGTGTAGCGCACGGTCTTCGCATTGCCGAACGCGTCGCGCGGGAGGAACGCCGCATCGGTGTTCCGCACGGCATACGGTGCCCCCTCCCAACCGGCGGAAGCGTTCCGCCACCGGATGCGGTGCGCAGGGACGGCGCCCCGGCCGTCGCCCGCGCCCTTGTACCGGAGGATGTTGCGGATCAGCTGCAGGTAGAAAGCGTCTTCGTACCCGCCTTTCATCGGCTCGATGTCGCGGGAATACTCTTTTGTGGCGGCGTCGCAGAGCATGTACTCCCCGTCCCAGGGCTGCTTGTACGCGATCCATTCGTTCCACCCCCCGACCGAAACCATGGGCGGGTCCGCTTTCAGCGCCTCGTCCCATTGCGCCTGGAAGAAGGTCCCCCTGTCGACGTCTTCCGCCACGTTGCGCTGCGTGGCGGGGTCCCAGCCGCGTCCCCAGTTCGTCCAGTTCTCCCGGGTCAGCGAGAAGGACATCGGCACCATCGGGTGGCTGGCCACGGTGACGTTCATCATCCCGGATTCCGTGTGGTACGGCTGCGGGAACTTCCACTCGATCCAAGTGAATCCGTCGGGATACGTCGGGTCGGAAGGCCAGTCGGGCTTGAAGAAGTGGAAGCAGGAGCGGATTTCGGGGCTCAACGTCCCGGGGTCGTAGGCGGTGTCTCCCCGTGAAGCCGCCTCCGCCCGGTCGTCGGCCGGGTCGGTGTAGGCGATGATCAGCGGCTTGCCGTCCACGCGGTACCAGGTCTCCGCGTAGCGCCCGTCCCGGTACAGCAGGTCGTACAGGGCGCGGACCGTCTGGAAGGAGCGGGAATGCGTGTAACTGGCGATCCGGGGCGGATTCCACCCTTCCTGCTGCATTTCGCGGATCACTTTGCAGACTTTCAGCACCACGTCGCCGTAGATGACGGCGTTGGTATGGTCGAAGAAGATGAAGTCGACGCCGGCCAGCGTGATCATCTGCATCTGCTTGCGGATGACCCATTCGTCGTCGGAGTTGTAGTACCCCCACAACGGTTCACCCCACCAGTGCGCCTGCCGGTTCGGGCTCACCTGCTCGTCCTGGAAGGACGGGTCGGTCAGCAGCCGGAGCCCGTCGGGGAGGGCGAGGATCTTGGTGGCGTCGTAGACACCGGTCGCATGGGGCTGCCCGATCCAGGGCCAGTAGAAGAGGCCGACCTGCCGGTCGCTGCGCAGGCTGTCCACCGGGCCGAAGGCCCTTCCGAACGCGTCCACGCCTACCAGGTCCGCCTGCGGGCAGGGAGCGGCGGAAAGGAGGATGGACAGCAGGGCCGCCGCCAGGGGCAGCCACCCGGCCGCTCTCATCGGACCCGGCTCTTGAACACGTAATGTCCTGAACCGACGGAGAGGACGGCATAGTCGCCCTCCGGCGTCGTGCGGACGGACTTTCCGTTGCAGGAGACACCCTTTCCGCCGCGGGCGGGCACATGCACTTCGGCCGTGGTATTGGCAGGGACATCCACTTCCCAGACGAGGCGTCCTTTCTCCTGGCGCCAGGAGGAACGGATGGTCCCCTTGACGGTTTCCAGCGAGCCTTCCGCCCAGGCGAGGTCTTCCGGCAGGCTGGGCTTGAGGGTGAAGCGCTCGAAGCCGGGATGCGCGAAGTCGGGCGCGATGCCCAGCAGATGGCGGTAGAACCAGGCGTCGACGGTGCCCATCATCGGATGGTTGTGCGAGTTCATCGCACCGCCGGTGAGGTATTCCCAGCGCTCCCAGACGGTGGTCGCTCCCTTGGAGAGCATGTATCCCCAGCTGGGATAGGTCTCCTGGGTGACGATCCGCCAGGCTTCTTCGACGTGGCCGCCGTCGGCGAGCACGTCCAGCAGGTACTTGGTGCAGAGGTTTCCGGTCGTCAGATGGTAGTCCTGCGCACGGACGTCCGCCACGAGGTTATCCAGGGCGCGTTCGGCATCCTTCCCTTCCGGGATGCCGAGCCAGAGCGCGAAGGCGTTGGAGGCCTGGTTGTTCGAGGCGTATCCGCCCTTCTCTTCGTTCCAGAAGGTGCGGTGGAAGGCGGCACGGGTGCCTTCGGCCAGGGTCTTGTAAGCTGCGGCGACGTCATCCTTCCCCAGCACCTCCGCCATCTTGGAGATCAGGCGCTGGCACAGGAACAGGTAGCCCGTCGAAATCATCGTGCCGGGGGTGTCGCGGGAGACGCCGGATCCGTTCGGGTCGAGCAGGAAGGCGCGCGGCGGGCACCAGTCGCCATAGTAGCTGTAATTCACGATGCCGTTTTCCGTCCGGGAGGCGAGGTAGTCGGTCCAGGCCTTCATGCCGTCGAACTGGTCGGCGATGGCCTGGCGGTTTCCGTAGAACTCATAGGCCCGGGCGGGCAGCAGGAGGTAGCTGGCGCAGACGGGGTCGGCCGGCCGCATGCCGAACCGGAACGGGGCCACGCAGGTGATGGTGCCGGCTTCGTCCTGGGTGTCGGTGATATCCTGGGCGAACTTCGGGAAGAAGCGCGCCATGTTGAAGTTGTAGGCGGCGATTTCGTGGCTGACGGTCAGGTCGTTGAGCCAGCCCATGCGTTCGTCGCGCTGTGGACAGTCGGTCGGGACGCTGTGGAGGTTGCTGGACTCGGTGTTCACGACCATCCGGTGGATGCGGTTCACCAGGTCGTTCGCGCAGGTGAACTGCCCGATGGTCTGGACATCCGTGCGGACCACCTTCACGGTGAAGTCGCTGTCGGCGGGCTTGTACGGCAGCCCTTCCACCTGGAAGAAGCGGAAGCCATGGTAGGTGAATGAAGGCTCCCAGCACTCTTCGCCGGTGCCGGCGCAGGTGTACGCGTCGGTCGACTTGGCGTTGCGGAGGTTGTCCTGGTTGACGGAACCGTCGTCGCGGAGGGTCTCGGCGAAATACAGCCGGATGGTGTCGCCGGCCTTGCCGCGGACCTTGAGGGCGACCCAGCCGGCCAGGTTGCGGCCAGCGTCGAAGACATAGACGCCCGGCCGGGGCTCTCCGACGAGGGTCGGGCGGAGTTCTTCCACCACGCGGATGGGCTCTACGCGGGCGGCGTGCAGTTCCCCGACGGGGTCGTCGGTGTTGTGGGCCCAGGCCCATCGGTCATCCATCAGGCCGGGCGGCGTGGCGAAGGCCCAGATGTCGTCGCTGTCCTCCCGGGCGTCATAGGCCTCTCCGTCGAAGACGGTGGAATACAGGGTCGGGCCGGCGATGACGTGCCGGAATGCGTCGCTGTTCAGGACGGCGAACGTGCCGTCGGTGAAGACGATCTCGACCTGGGCGCGGAGCCGGGGCGTGCCCAGCCAGCCCGGGGCGACGGGGACCACGAAGCTGTTGCCGCCTTCCTGCAGGTAGGGGCCTATATCATAGGTCTCATAATAAACCCGTTTGCTGTAGGTGCTCTGGGCCGGGTCCAGCACGTGGTCGCCCACCTTCTTGCGGTTGACATACAGGCTGTGGTAGCCGATGCCGGCGACATAGGCGCGGGCGTAGGCGACGGGTTTGCCGACATGGGCGGATGCCTTGAAATACAGGACACGGCCGGCGATGCCGGGCACGTAGCCGATCCAGCCGCCCCGCCAGTCGGAGGCCTTCAGCAGGCCCGTTTCAAAGAATGCGGGTTCGGACCAGGCGGAAACGGCCTCGTCCTGCCACACTTTTACTTTCCAGTAATAACGCGTCCGGCTGGTCAGCGGGATGTGCGACGTGGAGATGCAGGTCGACTGGGCGGAAGCGACCTTGCCGCTGTCCCAGATGTCCCCCTCGTCCGCGGCAAGCCGTTCGGGAGAGCTCGCGACCAGGACACGCCAGGCTGTCTGGAGGACGTTCCGGTCCGGACTTTCGATCCGCCAGCTCAGCTGGGGAGCGTAGTCGATGCCGATGGGATTGTTCTGGTATTCGGCTTGCGTGCCGACGACATTCAGCGATACGCCCTGGGTCTTCCCCGCGAGGGGGAAAACGGCCAGCAGGGCGGCCAGGAAGAGGTTCAAGATGTTCTTCATTTCGTTATTGCTAGAAAGGTGGTTCTTTGACAAATATAAACATATATTTGGAGAATTGTCGTTTTTTTATTTATTTTGCGAAGTTATTCTGCCCCACTAGGCAGAGAACGGTTGTTGCCGTTTTGGCATGGATAATGATATATTGAACAATACTAATTTTACTACTGCAATGATGACTCATGAAGAAATCGTAAAGCAAGTCACGGCTATCATCGTCGACAAGCTTGGCGTCGAGGAGTCCGAGGTGACCGAAACCGCCAATTTCACCAATGATCTGGGAGCTGATTCCCTCGATACCGTCGAGCTGCTTATGGAGTTCGAGCGTGTTTTCGGCATCAAGATTCCGGACGAGGAGACCAGCACCATCGCAACGGTCGCTGACGCTGTCGCGAAAGTCACGGAGAAGCTCGAGGCAAAAGAGGCCTAAGACTTGTTACATTAAAAAAGGAGACCGCCGTCAAGGTGGTCTCTTTTTGTTTTGTATCCTGCCGCGGGATTATCGCTTCGGAATCGCGTAGGTCACTTTCAGCTTGGGCCGGCGGCCGTCCGGGGCGTTCGGGCCGTTGAGCACGGCGCGGTAGTAGCGGTCCTTGTCCAGTTCGGTACTGGTGGAGGTGCTCGTCGCCGCCGCCGAGGCGCTCTGGGCCATCATCGCGTAGCTGTAGTAGTTGCTGTAGTAGCTGTTGTAGCCGTATCCGCCGCCCATGCCGCCATAGTAGCTGCCGTAGCCGTATCCGCCGCCGTAGAGCTGGTTGTAGTACTCGTAGTAGGCCATCTGCTGGTAGTATTCGGCCAGCTGGGCCGCGCTTTCGTTCGTGGTCGTCTTCACCTCATACCACATGACCAAGAACCAGACATCGTAGTCCCGGATCTTCTCCGGATCGTCCTGGCGGATGAGCTGCTGGGCGTGGTGCGTGATGTCGGGCGCGTAGACAAGCCGTGACCGGTCGATCTCGCCCTGGTTCTCTGTCGAGACGGACGCGTCGGTCAGGCCGGCGAAGTTCATCGTCGTGTCCGTCTGCATGCGGACGGTCGGGCTGAGGATCTTCGGATACCGGTCGATCTGGGCCTTGTTCTCCGGGAACTCGAAGGGCAGTTCGACGGTGGCCTTGGAGATGACGGTGTTGGCGAGGGTGCCGCCGTGCTTGCGCACTTCCCCTTCGATCAGGCGCCGGATCTCCGTCGCGGGGATGTAGGGCTTCAGGCCGCTGCCGCCCTCGATGTACAGCTGCTCGTCCGCGGGGCCGATCATGCCGTCCGTCTCGTGGGAATCCACGTTGAAGACATACTGCGACGGCGTGGCCTTGTTGTTCGCCAGGGAGTCGAGGTCCTGGAAGGCGATCGGGCTGAAATAGAAGATGAGAGCGGTGTCCTTGCGGGCCCCCTCGTATTCCGCGTTGAAGCGGAGGATGGCGTAGTTGTCGGTACGCAGCATCGCGTTGCCGTTCAGCCGGAGGATGTCCATCTGGAACATGTCGATGCGTCCGCCTTCGCCTTGCGGCACGTCGGTTTCCATGTAGATGCCGGGGAACTTCGCCATGTAGGAATCGAAGTCCGTCAGGTCATGCTGGGTGATGTTCAGGTACTGCTTGCCGAAGGCTTCCGTGAAGTCGAATTCCAGGGAGTCCTTTCCGTTGGTCACGGGGACGCCCTTGGAGATGGCCTGCGGGCCATGCGGCACCTTCGTGCGGGCGAAGTTCTTCTTGTAGTCGAGCGGCTCGGTCAGCGGATAGACGCGAACGTTCTGCAGGATGTTGCGCTGCGACTCGTCCGGGACGGAGGTGGAGTCGAGCGCCGCGCGGAAGGTGAAGCGCTGGAAGACCGGGTTCCGGCCGAAGTCGAAGGTGTCCAGCACCGGGACGAGCGACAGGGCGCATCCCCGGCGGTAGAGGCCGAAGGTGTCGTCGCGGACGGCTCCGATCGTGATCCGCTTGGAAGAGTAGCCCGAGAGGCTGTCGATCTTGCCCATCCGGACGTCTTCGAGGTCGAATTCCGCGGTGTATATGTCGTACTGCTGGTTGGTGGCGATGAAATCGCCGCCGATCTCCTGGTTGACTTCTACGCAGGACCAGAGCCCCGCTGCCAGGATCGCCGCACAAAGGAGTTTCTTCATTGCCTACAGTTGTTCATAAAATGCGTCGTACCCCGCGATGTAGCTTCCGTCCGCCATCGCGGCGGCATCGTACGGAAGGACCGGGACCTTCAGCCCCTTGCAGTAGTCCGTCAGCCGGGGGTCTAGGGTGTCGGATCCGAAGATGATACCGTCGGAGTACCGGGCTGCGGTTTCTGCAAGAGTTATGCCATCGGGCTGTGCGAGCAGGTCGAGGTCGGCGGGCTGTATGCCGCCCGACTGGGCCAGCGAAGCGAAGGAGGGAGCGAAGGATTCTCCGGCGATCTCGTCGTACAGGGTCGTGACGACCTTGCAGTCGGTGAAGATCGGATCGCCCGCATAGAGCTTCTTCAGGTACAGGGGGACGAGGTGGGAGATCCACCCCTGGCAATGGACGATGTCGGGGGCCCAGCGCAGCTTTTTCACGGTCTCCAGCACGCCGCGGGCGAAGAAGATGGCCCGTTGGTCGTTGTCTTCGAAGAACTTGCCGTTCTCGTCGAAGGAGAGTTGGCGGCGTTTGAAGTAGTCTTCGTTGTCGATGAAATAAACCTGCATGCGGGCGGAGGATACCGAGGCGACCTTGATGATCAGCGGCCGGTCGAGGTCGCCGATGATGATGTTCAGGCCGGAGAGTCGGATGACCTCGTGCAACTGGTTCTTCCTTTCGTTGATGCAGCCGTAACGGGGCATGAAGATACGGATCTCACGGCCGCGCTCCATGATGCCCTGGGGCAGTTTCCGCCCGATCGTGGAGAGGGGGCTCTCCGGAAGGAACGGAAAGATCTCCGAGTGGATGAATAGAACTCTCTTGACAGAATTAGCCATATTGCGCGCCGCTCTTAATAATTTGTATACCTTACAAAGGTAAGAATTTTTTTTCAATTTTCGATATTTCACTATCTTTGAACCGAATTTGGTGTATTGTGCAATCATGGCAGAAGGTGAGAACAGAATCATCCGCCGGCGGCTGGTCGGTTCGTGGCTGTCCACGGTCATCAGTATCAGCCTCGTCCTGCTGCTGATCGGCGTTGCGAGCCTCCTGCTCGTCAATGCCCGCGGCGTGGCCGACTATTTCAAGGAGAACATGCAGGTCTCCGTCCTGCTCCGCCAGGAGGTCGAGGACGAAGACGGCGCACGTTTCCAGGCCGTGCTGGATTCGATGGTTTTCGTCAAGAGCACCCGCCTGGTCACCAAGGAGCAGGGGATCCGGGAGATGTCCGAGATGCTCGGGGAGGATTTCCTGAGCGTCTTCGAGTCGGCGCCGGTCCCGGTGAGCGTCGACGTCACCCTGAAGGCGGGGTATGTCTTCCCGGACAGCCTTTCGGTGGTCCGCGACGCGATCGCCGCCTTCCCCGAGGTGGACGAGGTCGTCTACCAGCAGTCCCTGCTGGAGCGGCTGAGTGCGAATCTCCAGAAGATCTCCTTCGTGCTGGCGGTCTTCATCGCCCTGCTGCTGTTCATCTCGTTCGTCCTGATCGGCAATACGATCCGGCTGAACGTCTTCTCGAAGCGCTTCACGATCCATACGATGAAGCTGGTGGGGGCGACGAAGTCCTTCATCCGCGGACCGTTCCTCGTGCAGGCGGTCTTCCAGGGGCTCTTTTCCGCGCTGATCGCCACGATCCTCCTGCTGGGCGTGCTCTTCTTCGTGCGCAACGAGTTCCGGCAGCTGTTCGAGATCTTCAGCCTGGAACTGCTGCTGTGGGTGATCGGCATCATCGTGGCCAGCGGCGTCGTGATCTGCGTGGCAAGCACGTACATCGTCGTGGGGAGGCTCGTCTCCCTGTCGAAGGACCAACTCTATTACTGATTTCGCATGGATAAGGAAAACAAGGATATGGCGACGACGTCGAAGGGTCTGCGGACCCTGTTGATCGGCGTGCTCGTCATGGCGGCCGGCTTCATCCTCCTCACCGGAGGCGGGATGAAGGATCCGGACCATTTCAATGAAGCGATGTTCGACTTCCGGCGCCTGGTCGCCGCTCCCCTCGTCATCGTCTGCGGCCTGGTGATCGACGTGATCGCGATCATGCGGCGCCCGAAAGGCGGTTCGGAGGAGGATAACGCGTCCGGGAAATGATGTCGTGGTGGCAAGCGCTCCTGCTGGGCATCGTCCAGGGGCTGACGGAATTCCTCCCGGTCAGTTCAAGCGGGCATCTGATGATCTTCAAGTCCCTGCTCGGGGCGGATCCCGAGGGGTTCCTCGATTTCGTGGTGACCGTACATGTGGCGACGGTCCTCAGTACGGTCGTCGTCTTCTGGAAGGAGATCGTGGCCCTGCTCCGGGGCCTGTTCCGCTTCCGCTGGAACGATGAGACCGACTATGTCGCCAAGCTGGTCGTCTCGATGATCCCGGTCGGGATCGTCGGTCTTTTCTTCAAGGACAAGGTCGAAGGACTCTTCGGCGACTCACTCACGACCGTGGCCGTCTGCCTGCTGGTGACGGCCTTCCTGCTGGCGTTCTCCGACTTTGCCGGACGCCGGCGGGCCCTTCCCGCGCAGCCCGGCCTGCCGGCTGCCCGGAACGGCATCTCCTACTGGCAGGCGCTGGCCGTCGGTGTGGGGCAGGCCTGCGCCGTGGCGCCCGGCCTGTCGCGTTCCGGCACGACCATCGCCACCGGCCTCCTCTGCGGGGTGAAACGCGAGGCGATGGCACAGTTTTCCTTCCTGATGGTGCTGGCTCCGATCCTCGGGGAACAGCTGCTGGACATCGTCAAAGGCCTCGGCGGCACCGCCCCTGCGGGCGGCGGAGCCGGTCCGTTCTGCCTGGCGCTCGGCTTCCTGGCCGCCTTCTTCTCCGGCCTGCTGGCCTGCCGCGCCATGATCGCCCTTGTCAAGAAGGCCCGGCTCTCCTGGTTCTCCGTCTACTGCGTGGCGGTCGCCATCCTCATCTTCCTCTTCGCTTGAGGCCATGGAGGAGCGTACGCTGACATACTTTGTTTCCGACGTGCATCTGGGGCTGGATGTCGCGGATCCCGCCGACCGGGAGGCGCGCTTCGTCCGTTTCCTGCGGGGCATCCCGAAAGACCGGACGGCGGCGCTCTACCTGCTGGGCGACATCTGGGATTTCTGGTATGAATACCGTGACGTCGTCCCGAAGGGGAGCGTGCGCGTCTTTGCCGCGCTGATGGACCTGATGGATGCAGGCGTGGCGGTGTACTTCTTCCCCGGGAATCACGACATCTGGTGCTATCACTATTTCGAGGACATGGGGATGCGGATCCTTCCGCAGCCCTTCCGGGTCGAGATCGGCGGCAAGGTGTTCTGCCTGGGACACGGTGACGGCCTCGGCCCCGGTCATTTCTGGTACAAGGTGATGCGGAAGTGCTTCAAGAACCGCGTGCTGCAGCGCCTGTTCAGCATGCTGCATCCGTGGCTGGCTTTCCGGCTGGGGACGGGCTGGTCGAAGAAGAGCCGCGTGGCCCGGCGCCGCGAATATGTCTTCAAGGGAGCGGAGGAGCCGCTGTTCCAGTGGGCGGCCGCGAGCCAGAAGGCGCATCCGGTCGACTTCTATGTGTTCGGGCACTTCCACGTGCAGGTCGACATGGAGGTCCCGGGCGGGGCGCGCCTCTTTGTCCTGAAGGACTGGATGGCGCCCGGCAGCATGCCTTACCTGTACTGCAACGGGATGTCCGTCGGTTTCGGCTCTTCGAAGAATATCGAGTAATACAGGGCGGGGAACTCCCCCGAATTCCATTTTTCCACCAGGTATTCCGTCATCTTGTCCGCGCCGGCAGGGTCGTAACGGTCCTTGAGGTTGTGGCCGAACATCTTGGCGATGCCCTGCCAGAAGCCGGCGGCGATGCCGTTCTTGTAGTCCTTGATCACGGAATAGGAGGCCATGCCCATCTCGCGGTCGCACAGGCGGATGAGCAGTTTGCCCTGCGAGATGCTCATGTTGCGCAGGGGTTTTTCGAAGACCCCCATCAGTTCTTTCTGCTTCTCGTTGATGTACTTGTCGCGCTTGATGCCCTTGAGGTTGTTGGCGGCGATGTAGGCGTCGACGCCCTGCGACAGGTGCCGGGCGGCGAGGGCGTAGGGGTAGACTTTGTTGAAGTTGTACACGAGCCGGTAGTACTTGCGCATGTCGGCGCTCTTCTGGCGCGCGTGGCGCGGGAAGACCCAGACGGGGGGCAGGTAGTCGTAGAAGAGGGTGTCGCCCTGCTCGGCCCGGTAGGCGAGCAGCTGTCCGGACAGGCGCTGTACGGCCACCGTGTCCACCACGTCGCGGGCGGACGCGGCCCATCCTGCGGCGAGGCAGAGCAAAAGGGCGAGCAAGGTCTTCTTCATCGTTTTCCGGCGGGCGCTTCCGGGGCGCCCGGATGCAAATATACATTTTCTCCGCCACAGGGTGTGTGCTCCGTGTCGAAACTGCGTGGAAAAAAAATTCCGTGGAAAATATAAATGCCTGAAAATAATCAGTTTGACTTTTCATTTATCGTGTCGAAAAAGATGGAAAATTTTTGAAATATTCTTTGTAATTCAGGATTTTTTCGTAAATTTGCAGTCCCAAAATCCGGCCATTTGAAGCCGAAGGTGCTGAAAATCAAGGATTTACAATAGTTGATAATTTTTTTAAAGTTATACAGCAATGTTACAACCCAAAAGAACAAAGTACAGAAGGGAGCAAAAGAACGTGATGAAGGGCATGGCCCAGCGTGGCAACCAGCTCGCGTTCGGTTCCTTCGGTCTTAAGACCCTCGAAAACTGCTGGATCACTGCGCAGCAAATCGAGTCTGCGCGTCAGGCTATTTCACGTCATATGAACCGTGAGGGACAGATCTGGATCCGGATCTTCCCCGTGAAGCCGTTCACCAAGAAGCCGCTCGATACCCGTATGGGTAAAGGTAAGGGTGATGTCCAGGGTTATGTCGCTCCCGTGACGCCCGGCCGCATCCTCTTCGAGGCGGAAGGCGTTTCGCTCCAGGTTGCGAAGGAAGCCATGCGCCTGGCCGCGCACAAGCTTCCCGTGGCGACCAAGTTCGTGGTCCGCAGGGATTATGTTGAATAATAAACAGTGGAGAAGACTAATATGAAGACTACTGAAGTACGCGAGATGTCCATCGCCGACCTGAAGGACCGCATCGCCGTCGAGAAGAATCACCTCGACACCATGAAGCTCAACCATTCCGTCTCCCCGCTGGAGAACACGTCGGAATTCAAGAAAGTCAGAAAGGATATCGCTCGCATGATCACGATCCTCGCTGAAAAGGAAAAAGAACAGAAATAATAAGGAAATCCTATGGAAAGAAATCTTCGTAAGGAAAGAATCGGCGTCGTGGTCAGCAACAAGATGGACAAGACCATCGTCGTTTCGGTGGAAACCAAGAAGGCGCATCCCCTCTACGGAAAATTCATCAAGCAGACCACCAAGTTCGTCGCTGAAGATGAAAAGAACGAGTGCAGCGAAGGCGACACCGTCCGCATCATGGAAACCCGCCCCCTGAGCAAGACCAAGAGGTGGAGATTAGTTGAAATCGTAGAAAAAGTCAAGTAAATATGATACAGCAGGAAACACGTTTACAGGTGGCCGACAACAGCGGTGCGAAGGAAGTCCTGTGCATCCGCGTCCTTGGCGGCACGCACCACAGATATGCGACCGTCGGCGACCAGATCGTCGTCGCAGTGAAGAGCGCCATCCCCGGCGGCGATGCCAAGAAAGGCACCGTCACCAAGGCTGTCGTCGTCCGCACCAAGAAAGAAATCCGCAGGCAGGACGGATCCTACATCCGTTTCGATGACAACGCCTGCGTTCTCCTGAACAACGCCGGAGAACTCCGCGGCACCCGTATTTTCGGCCCCGTCGCCCGTGAGCTCCGCGAGAACTACATGAAGATTGTTTCACTGGCTCCCGAGGTCCTTTAATCCCATCGCATCATGAAAAAGTTACATATCAAGAAAGGTGACACCGTGTATGTGAACGCCGGTAACGACAAGGGCAAGACCGGTAAGGTCCTGACCGTGCTGCCCGCCAAGGACAGGGTCATCGTGGAAGGCGTCAACGTGATCAGCAAGCACACCAAGCCGAACAGCAAGCAGCCCCAGGGCGGCATCATCAAGCAGGAAGCGGGGATCCACATCTCCAACGTCCAGCTGATCGACCCGCAGAGCGGCAAGCCCACCCGCGTCGGCTATAAGTTCGAAGACGGAAAGAAGATCCGCTTCGCCAAGAAATCTGGAGAGGAGATCAAGTAATTATGGCAAAGAAAGCAAACAAGCCCGCAGAAGCCCAGGCGCTTCCCAAGGGATATGTCCCTTCCCTGAAGAAGGTGTACAAAGAGGAGATCATCGAGAAGCTGACCAAGCAGTTCTCCTATACCACCGTGATGCAGGTCCCGAAGCTCGTCAAGATCACCATCAACGAGGGCATCGGTGAAGGCACGCAGGACAAGAAGGTCGTCGAGGAGGCCGCTGAGGAACTCGCGAAGATCGTCGGTCAGAAGGCCATCATCACTTACTCCAAGAAGGACGTTTCCAACTTCCGTCTCCGCAAGGGGATGCCCATCGGCGTGAAGGTCACCCTCCGCGACGTCAAGATGTACGAGTTCCTCGAGCGTCTTGTCAGCATCTCCCTCCCGCGTATCCGTGACTTCAACGGTATCGCCGAGAAGATGGACGGCCGCGGCAACTACACGCTCGGTCTCAAGGAGCAGATCATCTTCCCCGAGGTGGACATCGACAAGAACCCCCGGATCCATGGAATGGAGATCACTTTCGTCACGACGGCCAAGACGGACGAAGAGGCGCATGCCCTCCTCGCTGCGTTCGGCCTGCCTTTCAAGAAACATAACAACTAATAGCATATGGCAAAAGAATCAATGAAGGCCCGCGAAGTCAAGCGCGCGAAACTGGTTGCCAAGTATGCCGCCAAGAGGCAGGCACTGAAAGAGGCCGGAGACTGGGCAGCCCTCGACAAGCTCCCCAAGAACTCCTCCGCCGTGCGTCTGCACAACCGTTGCTCCATCACCGGCCGTCCCAAGGGCTACATGAGAGCGTTCGGTCTGAGCAGGATCCAGTTCCGGGAAATGGCCAGCAACGGCCTGATCCCCGGCGTGAAGAAAGCCAGCTGGTGACAATTATTATTTATTAACATAAGGATATCGGGCGTCCGCCCACGGGCGGCGTCGGTTTAAAAATCAAAAAACAATGACTGATCCTATTGCAGATTATTTGACCAGGATTCGCAATGCGTATCTTGCCGGGAAGAAAGTCGTCGAGATGCCTTCCTCCAAGATGAAAGAGGCCATCACCAAGATCCTCTGCGAAAAGGGCTACATCCTCAGCTACAAGGTGGTCGAGGGTACGCCTTACAACACCCTGAAAATCGCCCTCAAGTATCATCCCCAGACCAAGATGGCCGCGGTGAAGAAGATCCAGCGTGTGTCCACTCCGGGTATGCGGGTGTATGCTGACGTGGACAACCTGCCGCGCGTCCTCAACGGACTGGGCATCGCCGTCCTCTCTACCTCGAAGGGCATCATCACCGACAAGGAAGCCAAGGAGCTGAACGTCGGCGGCGAGGTGGTTTGCTATGTTTATTAATGTAAAATCTTCGAATAATGTCAAGAATTGGTAAATTGCCTGTAAGCCTTCCGGACAAGGTGAGCGTCGAAGTTCTCCCTGGCAACGTGCTGAAGGTTAAAGGACCTCTTGGTGAGCTGTCCCAGAAAGTGGACCCGGATATCAAAGTCACCATCGAGGATAATCAGATCAAGTTCGAGCGCCCCACCAACCAGCCTCGTCACCGTTCCATGCACGGTCTGTACCGCGCCCTGGTGCACAACATGGTGGAGGGTGTCTCCAAGGGATTCGAGATCAAGCAGGAATTCGTCGGCGTCGGTTACCGTGTCGCTGCCGAAGGCCAGCTCCTCACGTTCTCCCTGGGCTATTCCCACGCGATCCAGCTGATGCTCGCTCCCGAGGTGAAGGCTGAGGTCCCGAATGTCAAGAAGGGTGAGAACCCGATCTTGATTCTCAAGAGTCACGACAAGCAGCTCCTCGGACAGGTGGCTGCGAAAGTCCGTTCGTTGCGTAAGCCTGAGCCGTACAAGGGCAAGGGTATCAAGTTCGCCGGTGAACAGCTGCGCCGCAAGGCCGGCAAGACTGCTTCGGCTAAATAATTAGGAGGACCCAGATTATGGCATTGAATAGAGTTGAAAGAAGAAGAAGAATCCACTACCGCATCCGCAAGCACGTGAATGGTACGGCTGAGCGGCCCCGGATGGTTGTCTTCAGAAGCAACAAGCAGATCTATGTCCAGGTCGTGGACGACGAGAAGGGTGTGACCCTCGCCGCCGCCGCTTCCAATGACAAGGGTCTCGTGGCCGAGTGCAAGGGCAAGAACGGCATCGAAACCGCCGCAATCGTGGGCAAGGCCATCGCCGCCCGCGCCCAGGAGAAGGGCATCACCACCGTCGCTTTCGACCGTGGAGGTTACCTGTATCACGGCAGAGTGAAAAGTTTGGCTGAAGCTGCCCGTGAAGGCGGTCTCATTTTCTAATGGAAAAGACTATGGCAAATACGAATGTTAAAAGAGTAAAGACGTCTGACCTCGAGTTGAAGGACAGACTGGTCGCCATCCAGCGCGTGACGAAGGTCACCAAGGGTGGTCGTCACTTCCGTTTCGCGGCGATTGTCGTGGTCGGTGACGAAAACGGCGTTGTGGGTTATGGTCTTGGAAAAGCCAATGAAGTCACTTCCGCCATCGCGAAGGGTGTCGAGGATGCGAAGAAGAATCTGGTGAAGATTCCGATCATCAACACCACCATCCCGCACGAGCAGGAATCCAAGTTCGGCGGTTCCGTCGTCTTCATGAAGCCGGCGGCCCCCGGTACCGGTGTGAAGGCCGGCGGTGCCATGCGTGCCGTGTTCGAGTCCGCGGGTATCCAGAACGTCCTGGCCAAGTCCAAGGGTTCTTCCAACCCTCACAACCTGGTCAAGGCGACGGTCAAGGCCCTCACCGAGATGCGCGACGCTTACACCGTCGCCGGTCTCCGCGGTATCCCCATGAGCAAGGTTTTTAACGGATAGGAGACTTCAGTTATGGCAAAACTCAGAATCAAGCAAGTCAGAAGCACCAACGGATCCACCAAGAGGCAGATTGCGACCCTTCGCACGCTGGGGATCCGCCGCATCGGCCATACGGTCGAGGTGGAGAAGACGCCTGTCACCTCGGGTCAGTTGACCAAGGTTCTCCATCTGGTGGAAGTTGAAGAAATCAATTAAGGAGGACGAGAGAGATGAAACTTGAAAATTTGAAACCTGCAAAGGGTGCGACGCACACCTCCAAGCGCGTTGGTCGCGGACAGGGTTCCGGTAAGGGCGGCACCGCCACCCGTGGTACCAAGGGTGCCCAGGCTCGCGCCGGTTACGAACATAAGATCGGTTTCGAAGGCGGTCAGATGCCGCTGCAGCGCCGTGTCCCCAAGTTCGGATTCAAGAACCCCACCCGCGTGGAATACAAAGCCGTCAACCTTGCCGCCCTCCAGGCGCTTTCCGAGCGTTTGGGCAAGACCGAACTCGGTCTTGACGACATCAAGGAGGCGGGTCTCGCCGGCAAGAAGGAGCTCGTGAAGATCCTCGGCGTCGGTGAAATTACCGCTGCGCTGACCATCACCGCCAACGCCTTCTCCGCCACTGCGACGCAGAAGCTCGAGGCCGCCGGTGGCAAAGCCGTCGTAATCGAAAAATAATCCGGAACGATGAAGAAGTTTATTGAGACCATCAAGAACATCTTCAAGATCGAGGAACTGAGAAAGCGCCTCGGTTACACCTTGGCTCTGATCCTGGTGTACCGTCTCGGTTGCTTCATCGTTCTTCCCGGTATCGACACCACCTTGCTGTCCAATCTGCAGAGCAGTTCGCAGCAGGGTCTTGTCGGTCTCTTGAACATGTTCTCCGGAGGTGCCTTCGGTAACGCGTCCATCTTCGCGCTGGGCGTGATGCCTTACATCTCCGCTTCGATCGTGATCCAGCTTCTGGGCATGTTCGTCCCCTACTTCCGTAAACTCCAGATGGAAGGGGAGAGCGGACGCCGGAAGATGAATCAGCTGACCCGCTACCTGACCATCCTGATCCTCTGCCTGCAGGGTCCGGCGTACATCGCCCAGATCCACCAGCAGATCCCGGGTGCCGCGTTCCTCGCGGAGACCCAGCTGGGATGGAGCCGGTTCGCCTACAACCTCGTGGCCACCGTCATCCTGATGGCCGGTTCGATGTTCGTGATGTGGCTCGGCGAGCGGATCACCGACCGCGGCATCGGCAACGGTATCTCCCTGATCATCATGATCGGTATCGTGGCCCGGCTGCCGTTCGCCCTCGTGGCTGAAATCGGTACGAAGCTCGGAACGACGACCAGCGGCGGCCCGATCGCCCTCATCGTCGAACTCCTCGTGTGGTTCTTCGTCGTGCTTGCTACGATCGCCCTCGTCCAGGGTGTCCGCAAGGTGCCCGTGCAGTATGCGAAGCGGATGATCGGCAACCGTCAGTACGGCGGCGTCCGCCAGTATATTCCGCTCAAGATCAATGCGGCCGGCGTCATGCCGATCATCTTCGCCCAGGCGCTGATGCTCTTCCCGCTCCTGTTCTCGCGCTTTGACGCGACCCGGGGCCTTGCCGCCACGCTGAACAACTATACCGGTTTCTGGTACAACCTGATCTTCGGTATCCTCGTCATCATCTTCACGTATTTCTATACGGCCGTTACCGTCAACCCGACGATGATGGCGGAAGAGATGCGCAAGAACGGCGGTTTCATCCCGGGCGTCAAGCCGGGCAAGGCCACGGTGAACTACCTGGACTCCATCATGTCCAAGGTGACCCTTCCGGGATCCATTTTCCTGGCCATCATCGCCATCCTGCCCGCGTTCGCGCGGATTGCCGGAATCAATGACCAGTTTGCCAGTTTCTATGGTGGAACGTCCCTGCTGATCCTCGTCGGCGTCGTGCTCGACACCCTTCAGCAGATCGAGAGCTACCTCTTGATGCGTCATTATGACGGTCTGATGAAGACCGGACGTCTCAGCGGCCGCTCGGGAATGTAATTTTTTGATGATTCGAGAACGATGGTCAAGCCTAGAACAGAAGAAGAGATCGCGCTGCTTCGAGAAAACGCCATTCTTGTATCCAAGACCCTGGCGG
Organism: uncultured Bacteroidia bacterium; assembly: GCA_902801205.1. Taxonomy (GTDB): domain Bacteria; phylum Bacteroidota; class Bacteroidia; order Bacteroidales; family UBA932; genus Cryptobacteroides. The sequence goes on along the minus strand of CADCHE010000005.1, from coordinate 70,040 downwards.
AAGTAGGGAAAGCCGTCGCCCCCGGCGTTACGACTGCCAAGTTGAACGAGGTGGCGGAGACTTTCATCCGCGACCACGGTGCGGTGCCGAGCTTCCTCGGCTTCGAAGGCTATCCCTATGCCATCTGCACTTCGGTCAACGATGTAGTCGTCCATGGTTTCCCTTCCAATTATGTGCTGAAGGAAGGCGATATCGTGACGGCGGACATCGGCACGGTCTACAAGGGGTACAACGGGGATTCCGCCTATACTTTCCCGGTCGGGGAGGTGAGCGCGGAAACCCGGCGTCTCCTGGACGTGACCAAGGCTTCCCTGTACAAGGGGATCGAAGCGGCCGTGGCGGGAGCGAGGACCGGCGATATCGGACACGCGGTGCAATCGTATGTGGAATCGTACGGATATTCAGTCGTCCGTGAACTGGAAGGTCACGGCATCGGCAGGAGCATGCACGAGGATCCCGGCGTCCCGAACTACGGGCGTCAGGGGCACGGCACGCGCCTCCCGGAAGGACTGGTCATCTGTATCGAGCCGATGGTGAATGCGGGAGGACGGGGTGTGTACCTGGCCAGGAATGGCTGGGCCGTCCATACCGCCGACCACAGGAAAGCGGCGCATTTCGAACTTACGGTTGTTGTCCGGAAGGGCCGGGCCGAGCAGCTGTCGACCTTTGAATATATAGAAAGTACTGGAAATATTTAAATCGTAAGCATCAATGTCCAAACAAGTAGCAATAGAACAAGACGGGAAAGTTATCGAGACTCTTCCTAACGCAATGTTCAAGGTGGAGCTCGAGAACGGACACGTCCTTCTGTGCAACATCTCCGGCAAGATGCGGATGAACTTCATCCACATCCTTCTCGGGGACCGTGTTCGGGTTGAGATCTCACCTTATGATTTGACAAAGGGAAGAATATCCTTCAGGTACAAATAAAAAAATTCGAGATATGAAAGTCAAAACATCCATCAAGAAGCGCAGCGAGGATTGCAAAATCGTCAGACGCAAAGGCCGTCTGTACGTCATCTGCAAGAAGAACCCCAAGTTCAAGATGCGTCAGGGATAACCGTCATTTGTAAAACAAATAAAGTCAAAGATAAATTATGGCAAGAATAGCCGGTGTTGATTTACCGAACAACAAGAGAGGCGAGATCGGACTCACCTACATCTACGGTATCGGCCGCAGCAGCGCGAAGAAGATCCTCGACGACTGCGGAATCGATCGCGACATCAAGGTCGGAGACTGGAACGACGAGCAGGTAGCCGCCATCCGTAACCTCATCAATGAGGAATACAAGATCGAGGGTGAGCTCCGTTCCGCCGTCCAGATGAACATCAAGCGCCTCATGGACGTGGGTTGCTACCGTGGCATCCGTCACCGTATCGGCCTGCCCGTCCGTGGACAGAGCACCAAGAACAACGCCCGTACGCGCAAGGGCAAGAAGAAGACCGTCGCCAACAAGAAGAAAGCGACCAAGTAAAACAGGATGAATTATGGCAAAGAAAACTACAACATCAAAAAGGGTTGTCAAGGTTGAGGCTGCGGGCCAGGCCCATATTTCATCGACCTTCAACAACGTGATCGTCTCCCTCACCAACAGTCAGGGTCAGGTGATCAGCTGGTCCTCCGCCGGAAAATGCGGCTTCAGAGGATCCAAGAAGAACACTCCTTACGCCGCCCAGGTGGCTGCAGAGGATGCCTCCAAGACCGCTTACGACGCCGGACTGCGCAAAGTGAAGGTCTTCGTCAAGGGACCCGGCGCCGGACGTGAATCCGCGATCCGGACCATCAACAACGCGGGTATCGTCGTCACCGAGATCGTCGACGTCACCCCGATGCCCCACAACGGATGCAGACCGAAAGGCCGTCGTAAAGTCTAACCCATTAAAAAACAAGTTACCATGGCAAGATATACCGGTCCCAGCACCAAGATCGCCCGTAAGTTCGGCGAACCGATTTTCGGCAGTGACAAGGATTTCGAAAAGAGGAACTATCCTCCCGGACAGCATGGTCTGGCCTCCAAGCGCAAGAAGCAGCGCGAGTACGGCCTCCAGCTGAAGGAGAAGCAGAAAGTCAGATACATGTACGGCCTGCTCGAGCGTCAGTTCCACAACACGTACCTCAAGGCGTCCCGCATGTCCGGACAGAGGGGTGAGAACCTCCTCTTCCTGCTCGAGTCCCGTCTTGACAACGTCGTGTACCGGATGGGTATCGCCCCGTCCCGCGCCGCCGCCCGCCAGCTCGTCAACCACTCCCACATCACCCTCAACGGAAGCGTCTGCAACATTCCTTCCGCGATGGTGAAGCCCGGAGACACGGTTGCCGTACGGGAGCGCTCCAAGAGCCTTGAAGTCGTTCAGAAGAGCGTCGCTTCCGCCACCAAGTACTCCTGGATCGAGTTCGATCCGAAGGCGGTTTCGGGCAAGTTCCTGAACATCCCCGCCCGGACGGACATCCCGGAAAACATCAATGAGCAGCTCATCGTTGACCTGTACTCCAAGTAATTAAACAACACCAAATAAGATTATCATGGCAATCTTAGCATTTCAGAAACCCGACAAGGTGATCATGCTCGAAGGAACCGATACCGTCGGCCGTTTCGAATTCCGGCCTCTTGAGCCCGGATACGGACAGACCATCGGCAACGCGCTCCGTCGCATCCTTCTCGCCTCTCTGGAAGGTTTCGCCATCAGCCAGATCAAGATCGGCGGCGTGGACCAGGAGTTCGCGACCCTGCCGGGCGTGATCGAGGGCATGCAGGACATCATCCTGAACCTCAAGCAAGTGAGGTTCAAGCGGATGGTGGAGACTGTAGACTCCGAGGTGGCGAACATCGTGATCAGCGGTAAGAATGAGTTTACCGCGGAGGATATTTCCAAAGGATTGTCTTCTTTCAAGGTGTTGAACCCCGAGCAGCACATCTGCTCGCTCGAACCGTCCGTTACCCTCGAGATTTCCCTGACCATCACCAAAGGCCGTGGCTTCGTGCCCGCTGAAGAGATGCGGAACGAGAATACGCCCATCGGGACGATTCCCGTCGACGCCGTCTATACGCCGATCCGCAAGGTCAACTGGACCGTGGACAACTGGCGTGTCGAGCAGAAGACCGATTACGAAAAGCTGAACCTCGAGATCGTCACGGACGGCTCCATTACGCCGAGCGTGGCGCTCCAGGAAGCGGCAAGCATCCTGATCTACCACTTCAAGCTGTTCACGGATGACAAGAAGATCTCCCTCGAGAGCGCCGTCGAATCCGATCCCAAGGAACTGGATCCCGAGTCGCTCAAGATGCGTCTTCTCCTCCTGACCAAGCTTTCCGACATCGGACTTTCCGTGCGGGCATATAACTGCCTGAAGGCTGCGGAGATCGACACCTTCGCCGACCTGGTTTCCTATTCCAGGGCCGAGCTGATGCGTTTCCGTAACTTCGGAAAGAAGTCGCTCAACGAGATCGACCAGCTGGTGGACAAGATGAATCTCCAGTTCGGTATGGATGTGAGAAAATACAATATTGAACCCAAGAATAAAGAAGTTTAACAATGAGGCACAATAAAGCAATCAACCACCTTGGCCGGAAGAGCGGCCATCGCAAAGCATTGTTGGCCAACATGGCTTCTTCCTTGATCAAGGAGAAGCGGATCAACACCACCGTGGCGAAGGCGAAGGCCCTCAAAGTGTATGTCGAACCCCTGATCACCAAGAGCAAGGACGATTCGACCCACTCCCGCCGAATCGTGTTCAGCTACCTCAAGGACAAGGAAGCCGTGAAGGAACTCTTCGGCGTCATTGCTCCGAAGATCGCCGAGCGTCCGGGCGGATACACCCGTGTCCTGCACACTGGTTTCCGTCAGGGTGACGCGGCCGACATGGCGCTGATCGAACTGGTCGACTTCAACGAGGCTGCGCTCGCCGCGGCTCCGAAGAAAGAGGAGAAGAAGGCAACCCGTCGCAGCCGCGCAAAGAAGGCGGCCGAGGCCCCTGCAGCAGAAGAGGCGCCCAAGGCGGAAGAGTAGCCCGAAATGGAGAATGGCGGTCCGGACAGGCCGCCATTTTTCAACCCATTCAGATAAAAGGTTATAGAAACACAAGATTATTAACTGTTTATGAACACTTTGTTTTATATCGTCCCGGTCGCTTCCCTGGTCGCACTGTTCTTCGCATGGCTCTTCTACCACCAGATGAAGAAAGAGAGCGAGGGAACGCCGACCATGCAGGAAATCGCCCAGTATGTGCGTGAAGGTGCCATGGCGTACCTGAAACAGCAGTACAAGGTCGTCGTCATTGTCTTCATCGTTCTGGCCATCCTCTTCGCCATCCTGGCGTACGGATTCCATGTGCAGAACAGCTGGGTGCCGTTCGCCTTCCTGACCGGTGGTTTCTTCTCCGGCCTGGCCGGCTTCATCGGCATGAAGACGGCGACGTTCGCTTCCGCCCGTACCGCGAATGCTACGATGCGTTCCCTGAACGCCGGCCTGAAGGTCGCGTTCCGCAGCGGCGCCGTCATGGGTCTGACCGTCGTCGGACTCGGTCTGCTCGATATCTCCCTGTGGTGGATCCTCCTGAACGTCTTCATCCATGAGGCGTCCGAGGCCCAGACCCTTGTGGTAATCACCACCACGATGCTGACCTTCGGAATGGGTGCCTCCACGCAGGCCCTCTTCGCCCGTGTCGGCGGTGGTATCTATACCAAGGCGGCCGACGTCGGCGCCGACATTGTCGGCAAGGTCGAGCAGGATATCCCTGAGGACGATCCCCGCAACCCTGCTACCATCGCGGACAACGTGGGTGACAACGTGGGTGACGTCGCCGGCATGGGTGCCGACCTGTACGAGTCCTACTGCGGTTCCGTCCTCGCCACGATGGCGCTCGGCGCCTCGGCCTTCTTCTCGGCCGGCACCGAAGCCCAGATGCGCGCCATCTTCGCCCCGATGCTCATCGCGGCCATCGGCGTCGTGCTGTCGATCATCGGTATCTACGCCGTCCGTACGAAGGAAGGCGCCTCGCTGAAGGACCTCCTGAAGTCCCTCAGCGTGGGTACGAACCTCAGCGCCGTCCTTATCGCCATCCTTTCCTTCTGCGTGTTCAAGGTGCTGGGCTTCAGCAACTGGTGGCAGATGTCCCTGTCCGTGCTCTCCGGCCTGCTCGCCGGCGTGATCATCGGCAAGGTGACGGAATACTACACCTCCCATTCCTACAAGCCGACGCAGAAACTGGCTGAAAGCGCGAAGACCGGCTCCGCCACCGTCATCATCAGCGGTGTCGGCCTCGGTATGATCTCCACGGCGATCCCCGTGGTCACCATCGCCGTCGCCATCCTGCTGGCCTACGGTTTCGCGACCGGATTCGTCTTCAGCACCGAGACCCTGAGCATGGGCCTGTACGGCATCTCCATCGCTGCGGTCGGCATGCTTTCCACGCTGGGCATCACCCTGGCGACCGACGCCTACGGCCCGATCGCGGACAACGCCGGCGGTAACGCCCAGATGTCCGAACTCGATCCTTCCGTGCGCGAGAAGACCGACATCCTCGACTCCCTCGGCAATACCACCGCTGCGACCGGCAAGGGCTTCGCGATCGGTTCCGCCGCCCTGACGGCCCTCGCCCTGCTCGCCGCCTACATCGAAGAGATCAAGATCGGCTTCGCCCACATCGGCAAGACGACCCTGACGGTCGGCGACAAGGTGATTGACACCGTTTCCGCGACCATCACCGACATCGTGAACTACTACGATATCTCCCTGATGAACCCGAAGGTCCTCGTGGGTATCTTCATCGGCTCCATGATGGCCTTCCTGTTCTGCGGTCTCACCATGAACGCCGTCGGCCGCGCCGCCGAGAAGATGGTGGTGGAAGTCCGCCGCCAGTTCCGCGAGATTGCGGGCATCCTCGAAGGCAAGCAGCGTCCCGACTACACCTCCTGCGTGCGGATCTCCACCCGTGCCGCGCAGCATGAGATGATCTTCCCGTCCCTGCTCGCGATCATCGTCCCGATGCTCGTGGGTATCCTCCTCGGCCCTGCCGGTGTGATCGGCCTGCTCGCGGGCGGTCTGGGTGCCGGTTTCGTCCTCGCCATCTTCCTGGCCAACTCGGGCGGCGCCTGGGACAATGCCAAGAAGTACGTGGAGGAAGGCCACCTGGGCGGCAAGAACTCCGATGCGCACAAGGCGACCATCGTCGGTGATACCGTCGGCGATCCTTTCAAGGATACCAGCGGCCCGTCCCTCAACATCCTCATCAAGCTGATGAGCATGGTGTCCGTTGTCATGGCGGGACTCACCGTGATGCTTCATGGCTAGTCTATCGCTTCCATGAAAAAGAAAATCACAATCAGAGACGTCGCGAGAGAGGCAGGGGTGTCCGTCACCCTCGTCTCTTTCGTGATGAACGCCAAAGTCCGTCCCGACGGTCGTTTGGACTGCCCGGTCAACGTCAACACCGCCAAGCGGGTGTTGGAGGTGGCCAGCCGGCTCGGATACCGCAGGAACAATGCTGCGGCATCGCTCCGCAGCGGACGTTCGAACTCCATCGCGCTCATCGTTTCCGACATCTCCAATCCTTTCTTTGCAGAGATCTGTAGGAAGATCGAGAACTATGCCGGCCAGCAAGGCTACACGGTCTTTTTCGCCAGTTCCGACGAGCAGGTGGAGAAGTTCAGCCACCTGATGGACACGATGACCGGATTCAATGTCGACGGGCTGATCGTCGCTCCCTGCCTGGGGGCGGAGGCCGTCCTGAAGAAGTATGCCGAGATGGGTGTTCCGATCGTCCTGTTCGACCGTGACATCCAGGAGGGCGACGACGACTTCGGCCGCGTGCTCGTGGACAATGTCGATGCCGGTTACATGTCGGCGAAGTACTTGATCCACCAGGGGTTCGGCAAGATTGAGATGATCTCCTACAAGAACGGCGTCACTTCCCTCCGCGACCGTGAAACCGGTTACCGGAAGGCGATGGAGGAGGCCGGCCTGTCGGACGAGATCCGGATTCACCGGATCGAGTACGATGCCGAGGTGGCCAAGAAGGACGTGATCACGATCTTCCGTGATGCGGCCGCCCGTGGCTGCGAGGGATTCATCCTTCCTACGAAGAAGATGGCGATCTACGGTTTCAACGCCCTGAATGTGCTCGGGCTGTCCCTCCCGAAGGACTTCTCCTTCGTCTGCTTCGACGAGAGCGACCTGTACGACCTCAACAAGCCGGTCGTGCCGCATGTCATCCAGCCTTGCGATGAGATTGCGGGCAAGTCCTTCGCGCTCTTGCAGGACATGATTGCGAAAAAGGAGCTTTCCAAGGAAGAGAAGCAGGTGACGCTGAAGGCGCAGCTGGTGCTTGGCGGCCCGTTCGGTGCCAAGCCGACCGCCGCATCCTTCTAGGAGCGTCCCGACCTGAATCAGAAAAGAGGGCGACTGATCAGTGATGATGGGTCGCCTTCTTTGTATCTTGACAGGCGGGAGCGGCTCTTGCGGCAGGCAGGTTCGCCTGGAAAACCTTCGCTTCGCTCATCCCTCCCACGCCTGTCGGCGCGGGCCCCTCCCGTTCACGAGGCCACGGGCGGCCACGGGTTTTCCGGGCGAACCTGCCTGTCGCCCCACTCCCGTCCCGGGGGCTCAAGCGACATTTGTCCTTTTTATGTATATTTGTCCGGAAACCAATGGAATGATCGCCATGAAAAGTCTTTTTCTCCTGCTTGCATCGGCCTTGCTGGCCGCCCTGGGTGCCATCAGCTGCGCCGACAGAACCGCGGCGGAACCGCCGCTTGTCATCACGCAGGTTCCGCTTGATTATTTCAACGACAGTACGGCGGCCACCTATCTGGCCGACTTGCAGCGCGGCGGCGTGGACATCGTGCTGGTCTCCCTGGAAGAGGTCTTTCAGACGGGCGCCGCGCGCGAAGCGCGGTTGGAGCACCTGCACGACGCCATCCGCTATTTCGAAGACGCTGGCTTCCAGACGGGCGTCTGGACGAATTCGCTGGGCTATGGCAATCTCCGTCCGGAACTGGAGGCGCAGTATCCCGGCCTTCTCCACCTGACGGAATTCGACGGCCGGACCGGCGGTGCCATCTGCACCACCGATACCCTGTTCCTCGGGCTGATGCGGCGGACGGTACAGGACATCGCCCGGGCCGGCGCCCACTTCATCCTGATGGACGACGACCTGGTGCAGTCGGTCCGGCCGGGGTTCACCTGCGTGTGTCCGGGCCACCTCGCCCTGCTGGAAGCGGCGACGGGGAAGGACTATACCCGCGAGCAGGTCCGCGACCTCTTCACCGGCGCTCCGAGCGCGGAACGCACCGCCTTTCTCGACGTGATGGGCAGGAGCATGACCGATTTCTGCCGGAGCCTGCGTGAAGCGGTGGATGAAGTCGATCCCGGCATCGCCATGGGCATCTGTGCCAGTTATACCCATTTCGACGCCGAAGGCGTGGACATGGAGGAACTGTCCCGCATCCTTGCCGGTGAGGGGCATAAGCCCTTCATGCGGCTCAGCGGTGCCACTTACTGGCCGATCGTCGCTCCGCGTTTCCCCGGCCAGACCCTGGGCGACGTGCTCGACTTCGTCCGGATGCAGGCCGGGTGGTATCGGGACCGGGACATCGTCCTGTTCGATGAGAACGACCCCTATCCCCGCAAATCCGACATCGTTCCGGCCGCCTGGTGCGAACTGTATGACAAAATCATGCTGGCGGAAGGCGGCGTGCACCGCCACAAGTACATGTGCTGCTATGCGCCGCAGCAGCCCGACCGGGCATACGTGGAAGCCCATGTCGCAGACATGGATGACGATACGGCACTGCTCGCCCTGTTCCGGGGCACGACTCCCTGCGGGTTCCGCGTGTGGGAAGCCGAGCACCGCTTGCGCGACCTTCACCTGCCTGCTCCCTATGCCGGCAACGGCCGGATGATGGTGGAGGCCTCCCATTCGGCCGCTGCAGCCTTCCTGGGCGCGAACGGCGTGCCGTCCTGCTATACGGGCGCCGGCGGTCCGGGCATCGCATTCGGCGACCAGGCCCGCCTGCTGCCGCCCGAGGCCTTTGCGGGCGGCCTGGTCCTGGACGTCCCCGCCGCGTTGGCGCTCCTTGCACGGGGCGTCGACGTAGGGCTTGCCGAGGCGCAGCCGCTGGGCACCCCGTCCGCCGAGTCCTTTGACGGCGGCGAGCCGCAGCCCCTTTCTCCGATGGGGACCTGCTATGGGCTCGTTCCGCGGGAGGGTATCGAAGTCCGAATCCTCGGAGAATACGTTACCGGCGGGGAACATGTCCCTTCCTGCCTGCTTTGCAGGACGCCGGACGGCACGTTCGTCATTTATGGCTGGGATGGGTACGACCAGTTGTTCCGGCAGCCCCGTTTCTGGGGGAGTACGGACCGGATGCACCAGCTGCGGGACGTTTACCGCCTTCTTTCGGGCGGAAAAGAACTGCCCGCATCGCTGCGCGACGCGGGCGGCCTGTATGCGTTGTCGGCGCTGTCCGCCGACAGGAAGCGGCTGTCACTCCTCCTTTGCAACCCCGGGCAGGAAGCAGTGCCTGCGCCCTGCCTGGAGATTCCCGGGAAATGGTCCGTGTCCCGGACGCTCCGCACCGAGGCTGCGCGGGAAGACGGCTCCTTAGTGCTTTCCAGCCTGCCGGCCGGGGGATGGTGTGTGGTTCAGCTGGCTATTCCAGCGTCCACTCGGCGCCGTTTTTCGTGTCCTTGACGGTGATGCCGAGGGCTTTCAGCTGGTCGCGGATGGAATCGGAACGGGCCCAGTCCTTGGCGGCCTTGGCGGCGGCGCGCTGCTCGAGCACCATTTCCATCAGTCCTTCGACCACCTTCCCGCCCTCGCCGCTTGCGGCGGCCGCATCGTCCCGCAGGCCCAGGACCCCGAAGACGATGTCGTCGAACAGGCGGACCAGCGTCTGCAGGTCGCCTTCGGACAGGGTGAGTTCCCCGGCTTTCGCAGCATTGATGATGCGGACGGCTTCGAACAGGTGCGACAGGGCCACAGGCGTGCCCAGGTCGTCGCAGAGGGCCTCGTAGACCCCGTCGAAGACGGCCTTCACCGTATCCGTCGTTGCCGGGCATCCTTCCGGCGCCGTGCTGTCGAGCAGTTCTCCGTAGACGAGGGCGTCGGCGCGGTGGCCTTCCGTTCCCACGACTTCCGACCGGACGCCGGCCTTGGCGGCCATCTCGCGCAGGTCTTTCGCGGCGAGCAGGATGCGCTTGAGCCCCTTCTCCGCCGCCTGCAGGGCGTCGTTGCTGAAATCCAGCGTGCTGCGGTAATGGGCCTGCAGGATGAAGAAGCGGACCGTCATCGGGCTGTAGGCCTGGTCCAGCTTCGGATGGTCGCCGGAGAAGAGCTGCGGCAGGGTGATGAAGTTGCCCAGCGACTTGCCCATCTTCTGGCCCCCGATCGTGATCATGTTGTTGTGCACCCAGTAATGCACGCCCTGCGTCCGGCGTGAGGCGACGTTCTGCGCGATCTCGCACTCATGGTGCGGGAACATCAGGTCCATGCCGCCGCCGTGGATGTCGAACTCGCGGCCCAGGTATTTCTCCCCCATCACCGAGCACTCCAGGTGCCAGCCCGGGAAGCCTTCGCTCCAGGGCGAGGGCCAGTGCATGATGTGCTGGGGCTCCGCCTTCTTCCAGAGCGCGAAGTCGTAGGGCGCTTTCTTGTCGCCCTGGCCGTCGAGGGAACGCGTCCCCTCCAGGGTGTCTTCCAGGGTGCGGCCGGAGAGGATCCCGTAGTGGTGGTCGGCGTTGTATTTCTCGACATCGAAATAGACGCTGCCGTTGCTTTCGTAAGCGTAGCCCGCCTCCAGGATCTTCTTCACTGTTTCGATCTGCTCGATGACGTGTCCCGATGCGCGCGGCTCGATCGACGGCGGCGCCACGTTCAGCAGCCGCATCGCCTCGTGGTAGCGGAAGGTGTATGACTGGACCACTTCCATCGGCTCCAGCTGTTCGAGCCGGGCCTTCTTCGCGATCTTGTCCTCGCCTTCGTCCGCATCGTGCTCCAGGTGGCCGACGTCGGTGATGTTCCGTACGTACCGGACCTTGTAGCCCAGGTGGCGCAGCAGTTTGTAGAGGACGTCGTACGTCACTCCCGGGCGGGCGTGCCCCAGGTGGGCGTCGCCGTACACGGTCGGGCCGCAGACATACATGCCCACGTGTCCGGGGTGGATCGGGGTGAACAGTTCCTTGTTGTGCGAGAGGGTGTTGGTCAGGAAGAGGGGTCTCATGGCTTATTTTCTGAAATATTTCACGGCGTTCTCGAAGAGGGGCTGCGCCTTCTCCGCTTCGATGTTCTTGAACAGGTCGTCCTCGTAGCGCTCGCTGTGGCCCATCTTGCCGAGGATGTGCCCGTCCGGCGAGAGGATGCCTTCGATGGCGTAGTAGGATCCGTTGGGGTTGTAGGGCGATTCCATCGTCACCTCCTCGGTGACGGGGTCGACATACTGGAAGGCCACCTGCCCGCGGCGGAAGAGTTCCGCGGCCAGCTGCTCATTGACGACGAACTTGCCTTCCCCGTGGCTGACGGGGATGGCGTGCAGGTCGCCGACGTGCATCCCGGCGAGCCAGGGCGAGGCGGTCGAAGCCACGCGCGTCGTGACCATCTGGGAGACGTGCCGCCCGATGTCGTTGCGGAAGAGGGTCGGGGACTCCGCGGTCACCTGGCCGAGCTTCCCGTAAGGCAGCAGACCCGACTTCACGAGGGCCTGGAAGCCGTTGCAGATGCCCAGGATGAGGCCGCCGCGGCCGAGCAGGCGCTCGATGGCGCCGCCCACGACGGCATTGTTCAGGACAGAGGCGATGAACTTGCCGCTGCCGTCCGGCTCGTCGCCCGCGGAGAAGCCGCCGCTCAGCATCAGGATGTGGCAGCGGTCGATGGCGTCCTTCATCCGCTCGATGGATTCGTTCACGTCCTGCTCCGTGAGGTTGCGGAAGACCCCCATCTCCACCTGCGCCCCCGCCTTGCGGAAGGCCTTGGCGGAGTCGTAGTCGCAGTTGGTGCCCGGGAAGACGGGCAGGTAGACGAGCGGATGCTCCACGGCTTCACCCGGATACCGGAGCGTCTCTTTCGAGGCCTTGACGGGCTTCTCGTCCTGCAGGCCGCGCGGGGCCGTGCGGGTGAAGTCCGGGGTGCTCACGGCGGGATAGACCTTGTCGAACGGGGAGAGGTTGAAGTCCATCAGTTCGAAGATCGAGGCGCGGACACCGTTGATGTGCAGGTCGCCGTCTTCACCGTCGGTGACGGTCCCCAGCAGGATGGCCCGGTCGTCGTCGAGCGTCCCGTCGGTCTCCACGACGATGGACCCGTACGAGAGGTTGAAGAGTTCTTCTTCGTCCATCTTCACGTCCACGCCGAAGGCGTTGCCGAAACTCATCTTGCAGAGCGCCTCGGCCACGCCGCCGAAGCCCACCGACCAGGCCGCCACGATGGTGCCGTCGGCGATCTTCGCGTGTACGTAGTCCCAGTTGCGCTTGAGCTGCTCGGTGTCAGGCATGAAGTTGTCTTTCGGGGTGTGGCGGATCAGGTAGAGGTTGTCGCCCTCCCACTTGAGTTCCGGCGAGATGACCTTGCGGGCATCGACCGTCGTGATGCCGAAGGCCACGAGGGTCGGCGGCACGTGGATCGTCCCCTTCTCCGTCTCGAAGGAGCCGCTCATCGAGTCCTTGCCGCCGATGGACGGCAGGCCGAGGTCGTGCTGCATCTTCAAGGCGCCGAGCAGGGCGGCGGCGGGCTTGCCCCAGGTCTTCGGGTCGGACGTCATCCGCTCGAAGTATTCCTGGCAGGAGAAACGCATCGTCTTCCAGTCGCCGCCGGCGGCCACCACCTTGGTGCACGCCTCCACGAATGCGTAGGCGGCCCCGTGGTAGGGGCTCCACGACGAGAGGTCGGGGTTGAAGCCGAAGGCCATCATGCTGGCGGTGGAGGTGACACCGTCCGTCGGGAGTTTCTGCACCGACACCTGCGTTTCCGTGGCCTGCAGTTCGCCGCCGTAGGGCATCAGCACGGTGGAACGGCCGATGGTGGCGTCGAACATCTCGACGAGGCCTTTCTGGCAGGTGACGTTCGGGTCCTGCAGGTTGCAGAACAGTTTATCTTTCAATGTCTTGCCGGGAACGTCGCGGAAGAGCGGGTCGACTTCCTCCACGGCCCCCATCACGGCGTCGGCATAGTGCTTCGCGCCGGCGCTGTCGATGAAGGCGCGCTGCAGGTCGGCCACGACTTCCCCGTTCAGGAACATCCGCATCCGTGCGGTGTCCGTGACGTCGGCCACGTGCGTGACCTCGATGTTCTCCTCGGCGCAGAAGCGGCGGAAGGCTTCCTCGTCGGCCGCGGCCACGACCACGGACATCCGTTCCTGCGACTCGCTGATGGCCAGTTCCGTCGCATTCATGCCGCTGTATTTCACCGGGACCTTGTCGAGGTAGATGTCCAGGCCGTCGGTGAGTTCTCCGATGGCGACGGACACGCCGCCGGCCCCGAAGTCGTTCGATTTCTTGATGAGGGAGGTCACTTCCGGGCGGCGGAACAGCCGCTGGAGTTTGCGCTCCTCCGGCGGATTACCCTTCTGGACCTCGCTGCCGCAGGTCTCCAGCGATTCGCCCGTGTGCTCCTTCGACGAACCGGTGGCGCCGCCGATCCCGTCGCGGCCCGTCCGGCCGCCGAGCATGAGCACGACGTCGCCGGGCGCGGGGCGCTCGCGGCGCACTTGCGAGGCCTTCACGGCGCCGACCACCGCGCCGATCTCCATCCGCTTGGCCGTGTAGCCTTCGTGGAAGATCTCGCGGACGTGGGTCGTCGCCAGGCCGATCTGGTTGCCGTAGCTGGAATAGCCCTGCGCTGCCTTGCGGGTGATCACCTTCTGGGGCAGTTTGCCGGCGAGGGTCTCGGCGACGGGCTTGTAGATGTCGCCGGCACCGGTGACGCGCATGGCCTGGTAGACATACGACCGGCCGGAGAGCGGGTCGCGGATGGCGCCGCCCAGGCAGGTGGCGGCCCCGCCGAAGGGCTCGATTTCGGTCGGATGGTTGTGGGTCTCGTTCTTGAACATCAGCAGCCAGCGCTCCACGGCGCCGTCCACGTCGACATCGACGTAGATGCTGCAGGCGTTGTTCTCCTCGCTCACCTCCATGTCGTCCAGCTTGCCCGCCTTCCGCAGGTAGCGTGCGCCGATCGTGGCCATGTCCATCAGGTTCAGCCCCTTCTGCTCGCGGCCGAGTTCCGTCCGCATCTTCAGGTAGAGGTTCAGGGCCCCGTCGATGTCTTCCTTGATAAAGGAGTCCTCGATGCCGATGCTCTCCAGTTCGGTGGTGAAGGTGGTATGGCGGCAGTGGTCGCTCCAGTAGGTGTCCAGGATCCGCAGTTCGGTCTCGTTGGGGTCGCGCCCTTCGCGGGTGAAGTAGTTCACCACTTCCTGCAGGTCTGCGGCGCTCATCGCCAGCCCCATCTTCCGGCGCCAGCCTTCCAGTTCCTCCGGCTTCATCGCGCGGAAGCCTTCCAGCACGGGAACCGGCTTGACGGGGGCCTGGTCGGCGAAAGAAAGGACGGCAAGGTCCTTCTCGCGGGCCTCTACCGGGTTGATATAGTATTTGCGGATCTTGTCCAGCGTTTCGTCGGAGGCGTCCCCGTCGAGGATGAGCAGCTTGGCGCTCTTGATGCGGATCTGCGCCGCCGGGTCGATCAGGTGGACGCAGTCCACGGCCGAGGCGGCCCGCTGGTCGAACTGCCCGGGCAGGAATTCCACGGCGATGTGCCGGGTGCCCGCAAGGTCGATGCTGTCCGTGACGGCGTCCGTCACCGTTTCGCCGAAGACGCTGTAGCGGCATTTCTCCAGCAGTTCGGGGGTGAACCCGTCGAGGTCATAGACGTTCAGCAGCCGGAGCGTGCGGAGCTCCAGCTGCAGGTTTTCGCAAAGCTCATCCTTGAGGCTGCGGGCCTCGACCTGGAATTCCGGATGCTTCTCGACGAAAATACGGTATTTTTCCATAAGCGCACAAGAGATTTATCTTACAAATGTAGCCTTTTCAAGCAAGATACGCAAATGGCCGTTTGTTCTTTTTTTTGAAAAAAATATTTAACTTTGAAACGGAATGAACCCCCATTCTACCGTCGTGGAAGTGGCTTTTTAACAAAAAACCATCCCTTCGGGCAGGAATTTGTAAGCAAGGCCCTGCGAACAAGATGATATTATATACGAACTTCAACAAGATTCTGAAAAAATGAAAAAAGCGGTTCTTGTGTCTCTGGCGGCCGTAGCGGCGGCATTGACAGTCTCCTCCTGTGCAGACACCCTTTCCGACCTGGAACTTACCGTTCCGTCGACTTCCGAAATCGTGCTCTATTCCGGGCAGTCCCAGACCTGTTCCTTCGACGTGGCCAACAGCGGCGGCTACCTCCTGAAGGGTACGGCCGTGCCCAGCAACCCGCTCTACCGCGCTGAAGTGGCGATCAACAGCCAGATGGACGGCGGTACCGTGACGGTATACGCCCCCGAATATATTTTCAAGGACGAGGACTTCACCGTCGACGTGACGGTGGAGGACGGCATCAACGGCCGCCGCAAGGCGACGACGCTGCAGGTGAAGGCGAAGGCGCTGGAGAACATCCAGCCGTTCGACACGCCTGCCAACGCGTTCATCGCGAAGCCCGGTTCCCTGGTGAAGATTCCCGCGCAGCGGGGGGCGAACGGCGGCGTCCTGTCCTTCGATGCGGCCGACCTGCTCTGGCAGGATGCCCAGGGGCTCGTGAAGGCTGTCGTCCTCGACCCTTCCGATGCTTCCAGCATCTATGTGGAACTGAACGCCGATGCAACCGGCAACGCGGTCGTCTGTGCGAAAGCTTCCGGCCAGATCGTCTGGAGCTGGCACCTCTGGGTGACCGACTACGACCCCGCCGCTTCCACGATGGACTGGAAGGACGCGGACGGCGTCACCTATTCCTTCATGGACCGCGACCTGGGCGCGATGACTTCCGTCCCCGGTACGGATGCCGTCCATGGTAACTTCTACAACTGGGGCCGCAAGGACCCGTTCCCGGGCGCCAAGTTCGACGCGGCCGAGTACAAACCGGCCTACAACCTCGCCGGTGAGGTCGTGGAATTCCCCAAGGTCGACAACGAGGCCGTCAGCAACATCGAGGGCTCCATTGCGAACCCGCTGAACCGCTACCTCGGCGTGAATGCCGGCGGCTGGTCCTGGATCACCAACAACTTCAGCCAGATCGACAAGGACGCCGTGAAGGACCTCTGGGGCGGAGTCTCCGGCCAGAAGTCGATGTACGATCCCTGCCCGGCCGGCTGGAAGGTTCCTTCCTTTGCTGCGGCGGCATTCGTGAGCGATGCGGCCGTCACGAAGACGAAGGTGTACAAGGAAGGTGCGGCCGCGGCCAACAATGCGATGGTCGGTGCCAACTTCACCGTAGGCGGCAAGGACTTCTTCTTCCCGTCGATGGGCGAGAGCTCCTGGAATGGCAACCTGGTCAACTACGTGGGCGGCACCTGGCCTTGCGGAAAGCACTGGACGAACACGGCCGATACGTTTGCGTCGTCGTCCTATTTCCGCGGCGGTCACTATGGGCACAACACGCCCAGCTCGGCCGGACGCGCCAACATCAACTTCGGTTACTATCTTGCGGTGCGCTGCGTAAAGGAATAATACATTATATCATAGAAACTTAAGATGATGAAGAAAAACGGACTTTTCCGCACCCTCCTTGCCCTTGCCGTGGCGCTGCCGTTGACGGTCGCGTGCGGTTCGAAGGAGGACCCCACGCCGTCCGGCGGCGGGGAAGGAGGCAGCAACCTCGGTACGCTTTCGGCGGCTTTCGCCTCCGCAACCTATGACGCGAATCCCGGCGAGAAACTCTCGCTGCCGTTCACGGTGAACGGCGTGGAAGGCGCAGCGCTTTCCGTCACGGCCACGGCCTCCGATGCTGCGGCGAAGGTGACCGTCAGTACGGACGCCTCCTACCAGGGCTCCGTCGAGTTTACGGCGCCCTCCTATTCGGACGGCACGCCGGTGACCGTTACCCTGAACGTGAACGACCCCGCGAACAAGCGCACCGCGTCGGCGACGACGACCGTGAAGGTCGCCGAATCCGACCCGCTGCAGGTCGCGCTCGTCAGCGACGTGAAGTCGATGGCGGCCAAGGCCGGCAGTTCCTTCACCCTGCCTGTCAAGATTTCGGGCGCCACCTCCAAAGTGCAGGTCGAGAGCATCACCGCTTCGAACGGCTGGAAGGCCGAGTGTGCCATCGATGCCGACAATGCCGGTGGTGTGATCACGCTGACGGCGCCTGCCTCCGTGGGCTCCTCGGTGCAGGTCAACCTGGCGGTCAAGGATGCGCAGGGACGGACGGCTTCCCTGAAGTTCGACCTGGAGATCATCGAGATCTCCACGGCGGGCGGTGCGGCCAACAGCTTCATCGTCAAGCCCGGATCCACGGTGACGATCACCGCCGTGAAGGGCAACTCCACCCAGAAGCTGCAGTTCAACACGGCCGGCCTGGTCTGGCAGGATGAACTCGGCATGGTGAAATCCGTCTCCGGAAACGGTACGGAAGGCGTCGTGGTCGTCCAGCTCAATGCCGGCAAGTCCGGCAACGCGGTTGTCGCGGCCATGAACGACGGGATCATCGTCTGGAGCTGGCACCTGTGGGTGACCGATTACGACCCGGATGCGGATCCGTTCGTGTTCAAAGCTTCCAGCGGGAAGACGTACACCTTCATGGACCGCAACCTTGGGGCGCGCAGCGCCACGAAGTATTCCGCCGATGCCTTCGGCCTCCTGTACCAGTGGGGCCGCAAGGACCCGTTCGTCGGAGCGGACGGCGTGACGTCGGCCGCCTATGTGAAGAAATACGACATCGCCGGCAACCGGATCTACGAGGAGTCGCGTGAACGGCCGCATTTCTCCGACCACAAGCTCCACATGCTCGATTCCTCCATCGCCAACCCGAGCGTCTTCTACAGCGCTCCTTCCAAGGACTACCCGGTTTGCGACTGGCTCACCAACGAAGGCGAACTGCAGAACCACGACCTCTGGGGTGGCGTCAGCGGCGGCAAGACCATCTACGACCCGTGCCCGGAGGGCTGGACCGTCCCTGCGAGCGGCGAAGCCTGGGACTTCCGCAAGCAGTACAAGAAGGAAGGCAAGCTGAACGACAGCGGCAAGTATGATCCTTCCCAGCCCTGGTACATCGAGTATGACGACGAGTATTGCATCGGCTTCCGCTACAAGGATCCTTCTTCCGGCAAGGAATACTGGTTCCCCTTCGCCGGAGAGAAGACCCCGAACGACGGCTCCCTGTACAGTGTGGGCGGCGGTGCCCAGTGGCATACCCGTTCGACGTCCAACACCCTGGCGCAGGTGCAGATCCTCGCGTGGGGTAATCCGGCTTCCGTTACCCAGCTCAACCGTCCGTACGCTTCTTCGATCCGTTGCGTCAAGGAATAATGATGGGTATCAGACGAATGTTTCTTGCGATGTGCTGCGCAGCAATGTGCAGCACATCGTTTGCTCAGCCTGCGGGGAAGGTCACCGTCCATGGCGTTGTCACCGCATCTGACGACGGCGCGCCCATTCCCTCGGCGGCGGTCCTCCAGGCAGGCGGCGGCGCCTCCGCGGAGACGTCCGCCGACGGTCGCTACGAGATCGTCGTACCGGAAGGCGTCGTTCTCGAATTCTCCAGCCTGGGCATGGTGACCCGCCGCATTCCGTGCGGCAAGGGGGGCGAGCTGAACGTGGCCCTCGATCCGGACGTCTCCCAGCTCGGGGACGTCCTGGTAGTGGCTTACGGCACGTCCCGGAAGGAAAGTTTCACCGGCTCGGCCGAGGTGGTGAACGCCGACAAACTGCGCGACAAGCCGGTCACGGAGGTGACGAAGATGCTCGACGGGCAGGTGGCCGGTGTGATGACGACGTCCGGCAGCGGCCAGCCCGGCTCGGGCGCCGAGATCCGGATCCGCGGATTCGGATCGGTCAATGCCTCGAACGCCCCGCTGATCGTGGTCGACGGCGTCCCGTTCGACGGCAACCTGAATGCGTTGTCCAGCAGCGACATCGAAAGTGTCTCCGTCCTCAAGGACGCTTCTGCGGGCGCCTTGTACGGCGCCCGGGGCGCGAACGGTGTCATCCTGGTGACGACCCGCCGCGCGAAGGCGGGCGACGAACACCTGGAGATCGGCCTGAGCGCCAAGTTCGGCGTGCTCGACCGGGCGATTCCGCTCTACGAGACGGTTGACGCGCGGGAGTACATGGGGCAGATGTACAATGCCTGCTACAACGACCTGGTGCACACGGAAGGGTACCTGCCGGCCGTCGCCAAGGCGATGACGCCGGCGTGGCTCTCCCGGCAGATCCTCGGCACCGACGCTGTCTACAACCCCTTCGACAAGCCAGTCTCAGAACTCTTCCTCGCTGACGGCCAGGTGGTTCCGGAAGCGTCGCTCAAGTGGGACGAGTCCTGGATGGACGAAGTCAAGGCCCGCCTGCCGATGCGCCAGGAGTACCAGCTCTCGGTGAGCGGCGCGACGGGAAAGGCCCGCTACATGGCGTCGGGCAGCTACCTGGACGAAGAGGGAACGCTGAAGACGACCGGTTTCACGCGCTACACCCTCCGGACCGGGGTGGACATCACTCCGAAGGACTGGCTGGAGATGGGGACGAACATCAGCTATGCCTATACGGACAGCCGTTTCCTGGGCGCGTCCGGCTCTACCAACTCGAACATCTGGTATTCCGCGATGATGATGGCGCCGATCTATCCCGTCTACGTGCACGGCCTTGACGGCAGCCTGGTTATGGAGAACGGCGAAAAGGTCTTTGACTACGGATCCTCCCGTCCGGCCGGTGCGCAGAACAACCGCAACTCCGTCGCCACCCTGTTCGACGACGACTACCGCCTGCTCTCTTCGCAGGTGAGCGCCCGTTCGCATGTGGGGCTGAAGTGGAACGGTTTTTCGCTGACGACCTCGCTCGGCCTGGACGACAACACCTCCCTGCGTTCCACCAAATACAACCGGAACAACGGGAACGCCGCCGGCACCGGCCGCCTGAACAAGGAGAACGGGACGATGCTGAGCTATACCTGGAACCAGCTCCTGGGCTACAAGAAAGATTTCGGCGGACATGGCCTGGACCTGATGGCCGGTCACGAATTCTACCGCTATGCCTACCGCTACCTGACCGGCGAGAGGACGGGATTCTCCTTCGACGACTTCGATGAACTGGCGATGGGCTCCACCCTGGCCGACGGCAACTCCGTGAAGGACCTGTACGCAATCGATTCGTGGCTCTCCCGGCTGAACTACGACTACGCCGACAAATACTACTTCTCCGCCAGCGCCCGCCGCGACGCCTCCTCCCGGTTCCAGAAAGACCACCGCTGGGGGCTGTTCTGGTCGCTGGGTGCTTCCTGGCGCATCTCGCAGGAACCGTTCCTGCAGGACGCCGACTGGCTGGACAACCTGACGCTCAAGGCCAGCTACGGCGTGCAGGGCAACGACAACCTCGGCAGTTACTACGCCTGGCAGTCGCTCTATTACATGGGTTTCCCGAATGCCGCCTATTCCGGTGCCGTGATCAGTTCGCTGGAGAACCGGGACGTCACCTGGGAGAAGAATGCCAACTTCAACACGGGGGTTGAATTCCGCTTGCTGAACCGCATCTGGGGTACCTTTGAATGGTACAGCCGGAAGACGTCCGACATGCTGCTGGACTATCCGATGGCCCTTTCGCTGGGCTTCGACGGGTACTATGCCAATGTCGGCAGCATCCGCAACAGCGGTCTCGACCTGACCCTCGCCGCCGACGTCGTCTCGACGAAGGACCTGACTTGGAACGTGACGGCGATGGCCTCGACGGTGCACAACAAGGTGCTGCACCTGACCGGCCAGGGCAGCGACGATATCATCAACGGGGTCTACCTGATCCGGGAAGGGGAGGAGCTGAACACCTTTTACATGGCCCGCAGTGCGGGGGTCGACCCGGCGACGGGCGACCAGCTCTACTGGGCCTATGAGAAGGACGCGTCCGGCGTGATGGTGCCGGGCAGCGAGTACGTCACGGCGCAGACCACGGCAGCTTCTGCCAGCAAGTACAAGCTGGGCAGCCGTATCCCGGACGTCTATGGGTCGCTGTCCACGACGTTGCGCTGGAAGCGTTTCGACGCCTCCGCCCTCTTCACCTGGTCGCTCGGCGGCAAGGTGTTCGACTCGGTGTACGAAGGCCTGATGAACCCGACGTTCGTGGGGCAGGCGTACCACCGGAACGCGCTCCGCGCCTGGACGACGCCGGGCGAAGTGACGGACGTGCCGCGGGCGACCACGGTCACTTCCGACATCATCACCGACCGGTTCCTTATAGACGCCTCCTATCTGGCGGTCAAGAGCCTTTCTGTGGGGTATTCCCTGAAGGAAACCCTTGCCCGAAAGGCCGGCCTCTCCTCCGCCCGGGTGTTCCTGGCGGCGGACAGCCCCTGGATCTTCACGCACCTGAAGGGCATGAATCCCCAGGCCTCCTTCTCGGGTTCCACTTCGTATTCCTACACGCCGACCCGTTCCTTGACCCTTGGTTTCGACCTTAAATTCTAGCCTGCCATGAAGAGATTCACCTTAATGATTGCCGCGCTTGGCGCGGGACTGGTCCTCGCCCTGACAGGCTGCTCCTCCATGATGGAGACCGGCCCGAGCGACGAGGTTGAGAAAGATGTGATCCTGTCGGACGCGGAAGGGATGGAGGTCGCCCTGAACGGCATCTACGCCACGATGTATACGCGGCTGAACTTCGTCACTGCGAACGCCCACCATTGCTTCGGGAACCTGGCCGTGACCCTGGCTGCCGAGCTGATGGGAGAGGACATGGTCCATACGGCGCAGGGCGCCGGATGGTTCTGGAAGGATTACACGTACGACATGCGCTCCCGCTATTCCAGCAAGATCTGGCGCAGCTACTTTACTTGGGCGTATTTCTACGAACTCATCGACAACGCCAACTACCTGCTTTCGGCGTGGGAGTCGGCCACCGGTGACCTGGCCCGCCGCCAGGACATCGCCGCGCAGGCCTATGCCGTGCGCGCCTACTGCTATTTCATGCTGATCCAGAGTTTCCAGCAGACCTATGTCGGACACCAGGACGCTCCCGGGGTTCCGGTATACACCGAGCCCACGACGAGTGCGTCCGTCGGCAAGGGACGCGGGACGGTGGAGGATGTCTATGTGCGGATCTGCCGGGACATTGACGAGGCCCTGGCCTTGTTCGAGACCTCCGGCCTGCCGCAGGAGCATATCTCGCACCTGGACAAGTATGCCACACAGCTGCTGCGCGCCCGTGTAGCCCTCGTGATGAACGACTGGAAGACGGCCGCCGAAGCGGCGGTCACCGCGATGTCCAAGCCCGGGCGCAGCCTGATCAGCCTGGCCGGCGCGACCGTCGTCAAGGGTACGTTCGACAATGCGACGCGCAACTGGACGACGGGAACGACCCCGTTCAACAGTGTCTCCACGAGCTCCGTGCTCTGGGGCGCCGAGGTGATTACCGAGCAGTCCACCGTCTACGCTTCGTTCTTCTCGCACATGGACGCTTGTACCAACATATACTATGCGGCGGAGTCGCCCAAATGCATCAGCAACTGGCTCTACGCCCAGATTCCGGAGACGGACGTACGCAAGGGGTGGTGGAACGGGAACATCGGCGTCCCCACATCCGACTGGAAGTATGGGGCGAATATCAATTACAACCAGTTCAAGTTCCAGTGGAAGAACCAGAAGAACTATGCCGGCGACTATATCTTCATGCGCATGGAGGAGGCCTGCCTGATTGCGGCGGAGGCCTATTGCCGGCTGGGAGATGAACTGGAGGCCAAGCACTGGCTGTCCGAACTGGAGTCGCGCCGCAATCCCGCCTACGCTTCGCGGCTGGTCCACCTGACCGGCAGCGAGCAGACGTTCGCATCCGTCGGTACCGTCGAGACGCTGCTGGACGAGATCCTGCTCCAGCGCCGGATCGAACTCTGGGGCGAGGCAGGCCGCATCTACGATATCCTGCGCCTGCGCAAGGGCTGGACCCGCAACTGGACGGTGAACGGCGAACCTTCGAACCACACGAACCTGCTGAGCAAATACCCTGAATACCTCGGTTTCCCGGCGGATTTCCGCGAGTGCATCATGATGATCCCGCAGGCCGAGATCGACAACAATCCTTCCATCGGTCCAGAAGACCAGAATCCTTACGTTGAATAGATGAAGAAGTTACTGTATATCATCGTTTTGATGGCCATGGTCCTGGGTTGCAGCCAGGAAAATCCGGGCGCCCGTTACGGAGGGGCGGACGGATTCGCCTTCGGTGCGCCCGTGCTGAACTTGGAAGTCGGTTCGGAGGAGGGGACGCTCCTTGTGCCGATTTACCGGACCGGTTTCGGTGTCACGTCCGCTTCGGTTACCTGCACCTACGAGACAGGGGACGGCTTGGCGGATGCCACGGATCTCTTCCGGTTGATGACGCCCAACGTCCTCTTTGCGGACGGGCGTTACGAGTCGGCGGTACAGATCCGCGTCACGGCCCCGGACCGGCTGGCCACCGACAAGAAATACCGGTTCAAGCTGACGATTGCCGACCAGGTGTCGCCTGCCGGACGGGCTGCCGTGGCCGTCACGGCCCAGCGCAAACTGACGTTCGAGCGGCTCGGAAAGTGCTCGTACTTCGATGCTTGCGTGTTCGACAACGCCTACGAGGCTGACATCTACAAGGCTGTCGAAGCCGACATCTACCGGGTGATGGACCCGTATACGAAGGGTCTGATTGCGGAGGATTATGCTGCCAACGGGTTCATGGACACGCCGCCGGAGTATGTGGAATTCAAGGTGGAGGCCGACGGCCGGATCACCTATGATCCCTTCTTTACCGGGATGACGGTCCCCGACCCTTCCCATACCACCAAGCACATGGCCTGGGGTTTCTATCCGAGCACATATACGTGGGGGCGCGATTTCTCCGATTTCGACCGGGAGAACCGGAAACTGTCCGACACCGTCTTCCAGCTGTATCCGGTCTACTGCCTGCCGACCTATTATCACGGTTACCTGAACGAGGGGGCGTACCCCCTGACCATCACGCTGCTCTAGCCGCAGCCCCTACAGCGGTAGGCCGTAGTTGTTCTTGATTTCGTTCATTACAAAGGAACTTTGTACGGATCCCAGGCTGTCGATGGTCCCGAGCGTATTGATGAGGAAGTCGTTGTAGTACTGCATGTCCGGGGCGTAAATCTTTAGAAGGTAATCGAAATCCCCCGAAATGTTGTAGCATTCGGCCACTTCCGGGATGTCCTTCACCCGGTTTACGAAATCATCGGCCACTTCCTTCCCCATCCTACGAAGGCGCACGCTGCAGAACACGAGGAAACCGCGCCCCAGTTTGGCAGCGTCCAGAACGGCCGTATACCGGCGGATGAAGCCCTCTTTCTCCAGCCGGTGCAGGCGTTCGAAAACGGGGGTCGGGGAAAGATGGACCTTCAGGGCCAGGTCCTTGACGGTGATGCGGGCGTTCTCTTGGAGGGCGCGCAGCATCTGGATGTCGGTTCTGTCGAGCGTTTCGGCCATAGTAGAATCTTCTGCTAGCGGGTAAAAAACTTCCCGGTTTTGGGTGACTCGTCTACAATTATTGGCAAATATAGAGGAATTCTCCAAAATTTCAAATCTACTTGTTTGAAAAAACTCTCATATTTACCTTTGCTAGCAGAAAAATACAACGATTATGGCAACAGGTAAACTTCATTTCGAAACCCTCCAGCTCCACGTTGGGCAGGAGCATGCCGATCCCGTGACCGACGCCCGGGCGGTTCCCATCTACCAGACATCCTCCTATGTTTTCCATAACAGCGAGCATGCTGCCGCCCGTTTCGGCCTTGCCGACCCCGGCAACATCTACAGCCGTCTGACCAACACCACCCAGGATATCCTGGAACAGCGCGTCGCCGCGCTGGAAGGCGGTGTGGGAGCACTCGCCGTCGCTTCCGGCGCCGCGGCCGTCACCTATTCCATCCTGAACATCACCCGCGCGGGCGACCATGTTGTCGCGGCGAAAACCATCTACGGGGGCACCTATGACCTCTTGCGGCACACGCTCGTCCCTTACGGAATTTCGACCACCTTCGTCGATCCTGCCGACATCCGCAACTTCGAAAAAGCCATCCGTCCGGAAACGAAACTCCTGTTCATCGAGACCTTCGGCAACCCCAACGGCAATGTCATCGATATCGAAAAGGTTGCGGAAATCGCCCACCGGCACCGGATTCCCCTCGTGGTAGACAACACTTTTGCAACGCCCTTCCTCCTCCGGCCGATTGAGCACGGCGCGGATATCGTGGTCCATTCCGCCACCAAGTTCATCGGTGGCCACGGCACCACCATCGGCGGCGTCATCGTGGATTCGGGGAAATTCGACTGGAAGGCATCCGGCAAGTTCCCGCAGTTTACGGAGCCGGAGAACAGTTATCACGGAATCGTTTTTGCAGATGCCGTAGGCCCTGCGGCCTATATTACCCGCGCCCGCGCTACCCTTCTTCGGGATATCGGTGCAACGCTGTCCCCGGTCAGCTGCTTCATCTTCCTGCAGGGGCTGGAGACCCTCTCGCTCCGCGTCGAGAGACACGTCTCCAACACCTTGAAAATCGTGGACTTCCTGTCCCGGCACCCCAAGGTGGCGAAGGTCAACCATCCCTCGTTGCCGGGCCATCCGGACCATGAGACCTACCGGAAATACTTCCCCGGAGGCGGCGGATCAATCTTTACCTTCGAGATCAAGGGAGGGAAGGACGAGGCCTTCCGGTTCATCGATTCCCTGGAGTTGTTCTCCCTCCTTGCCAATGTGGCCGATGTCAAGTCGCTGGTCATCCACCCTGCCACGACCACGCATTCCCAACTCACCGAATCCGAACTGACGGACCAGGGCATCTATCCGAGTACGATCCGCCTGTCCATCGGCACCGAGCATGTCGACGACCTGATTGCCGACCTTGCGCAAGCGTTCGACAAGATTGTGTAAGCAGGGGAGGGCGGTGCCGTCAGTCGATGAAACGGCTGAAGAATTCCCAGATGAGGCCGAAGGTGTCCATGTCGCCGTTGGCCCAGGAATGGCCGCCGCCCTGCACCTTGTAGAGCCAGACTTCCGCGGGTGCGCCGCCGTTTGCGGCCGGTTTCCCGTCCGTGAACCGGTACAGGGTCACCGGATGGCGGCCTTCTTTCTGCGGCAATTCCTCCACCTGCTCATACAGGCAGCCGTTCGCCGCGACGATCCGTCCCACGGCGACGGGAACCGGCAGGTAAGCGCCCCATCCGCCCTTGTCCTCCGGGTCGCCGAGCCATTCGGACACATGGTCCTCGGTGCCGTGGACTTCCATGAAATGGACGGGCTTGCGGTACGAAAGGTCGCGCGCCATCCACTCCATCGTCAGGCCGGCGATCGAAGCGATGGCTTTGAAGGTCTCCGGAGCGCGCATCGCCGTCAGGTAGCACATCTCCCCGCCGTTCGACATCCCGGTCAGGAAGGCGTCGCTGCGGCTCAGCCCGAACTCTTTCTGCAGTTTCTTCGCCAGGAAGCAGATGAAGGCGACATCGTCGCTCTTCATCCCTTTCTGGAAGGGATAACCGACGTTCCAGCCCGGATGCCCTTCGGGGCCGATGATTCCCTGGGGGACGCAGAGGGCGAAGCCGCCCTTGTCGGCTGTCGTCAGCAGGGCCGCAGGCATGTCTTCCGCCTGCCCGCCGTGTCCGTGCAGCGCGATGACCAGCGCCGCGCCCGGCTTCATGGAAGCGGGGATGTACAGGTAGTATTCGCGGTCCATCTTCTGGAAACGGACCGTACGGTGCTCGCAGCGGCGGGAGAGTCCCTGCCCGGAAAGCAGGCCGCAAGACAAGACGAAAGCACAGAGCGCCACCAGCGCCCTGTGCAGGAATGTTGTGCGTACCGTCATGGCGCTATTTCCTGTTTTCAGCGGCCTCGACGGCCTTGAAATAGCGGTAGGAATTGACTTTCAGCTCTCCGGCCGCCGGCTCGTCCAGCAGGACGGTGCCGTTCTCATGCGCCTGGAGGGCCGAGAGGGTCACGTAGTGGCTCATCGCCCCTTCGACGGCCTCTTTCACCACCCGTGCCTTCTTGCTGCCGAAGGCCAGGATCAGCACCTCGCGCGCGCTGCAGACGGTGCCGACACCCACGCTCATCGCCCGCTTGGGGACGAGGGATGTGTCGCCGCCGAAGAAGCGGGCGTTCACCTCGATCGTGTCCTGCGTCAGGTCGACCACCCGCGTACGGGAGTTCAGCGGAGAGAACGGCTCGTTGAACGCCAGGTGCCCGTCTTCGCCCACGCCGCCGAGGAAGAGGTCGATGCCGCCGGCCGCCTCGATGGCTTTCTCGTAATTGCGGCATTCCTCATCGAGGTCGGGAGCGTTCCCGTCGAGGATGTGGATGTTTCCGGCCGGGATGTCGATCTTGTCGAACAGGTTGCGGTACATGAAGGAGTGGTAGCTCTCGGGATGCTTCTCCGGGATGCCCACGTATTCATCCATGTTGAAGGTGATGACGTTCTTGAAGGAGACCTTCCCTTCCGCGCACATCTGCGCCAGGCAGGCGTAGGTGTCCAGCGGGGTGGATCCGGTCGGCAGGCCGAGGACGAAGGGGGCATCGGTCTTCTGCGCTTTCGCCTTGATGGCGGCGGCGATGTGGGCGGCCGCCCAGACGGAGGCCTCCTGTTTGGTGTCTTTGATGATGACTCTCATGACTTTGTATGGTGTTTTTTTGGATCAGCAGAGTTTCAGGAACACTTCGATGGCCTGGTATTCGGCCATGCCGAGCGCGTCGTAGTGCCGGGCGGTGTTCTGGGTGCGTTCTTCGGCACGCTGCCAGAACTCGCGCGGGTCGTCACCCGGGAAGGGAACGATGTCCTTCTGGGAGAGATGGCGGAAGATGGCGTGCCGCTTCTCGATCAGTTCTTCCGGACTGAGGGGGACCGCCATGTCCACACGGCCGAGTTCCCATTCCATCCAGGCGCCGCGGTACAGCCAGATGTGGGTCTTTCCGAGCCACTCCTGCCCTTCGTCTTTCAGCTGCTGGATCGCTTCCAGCACGGCCTCGGTGCAGATCCGGTGCGTTCCGTGCGGATCGGCCAGGTCGCCCGCCATGTAGATCTGGTCAGGGCGGAGCCGGACGATCAGTTCCTTGATGATGTCGATGTCCTTCTGCGTGCGCGGCAGCTTGGTCACGCCGCCGGACTCGTAGAACGGCAGGTTGAGGAAGTGTGCGTTGGTGTTGTCATCCAGACCGAATGACCGCACGGCACCGCGGGCTTCGCTGCGCCGGATCGCCGCCTTGATGGCCAGCAGTTCCTTGGGTTCCGGTGCACCCGGCTGCTTGGAGGCGATGAGCGCCTTCACTTCGTCGAACCGGTCGCCGAATCCGAGCTGGCGGGCGGCATCCATGTGCTGGAGCACCACGTCGTCGTGGACGGCCAGGTCGCCGGAGGTCTCGTAAGCGACATGCACGTCGTGCCCCTGGTGGACCAGGCGGATGAATGTGCCGCCCATGGAGATGACGTCGTCGTCCGGATGCGGGGAGAAGATGAGGACCTTCTTCGGGAAGGGTTTCGACTTGACGGGGCGGGTCGAATCATCCGCGTCAGGCTTGCCGCCCGGCCAGCCGGTGATGGTGTGCTGCAGGTCGTTGAACACCTCGATGTTGATCTTGTCGAAGGGGCCGTACAACTCCAGCAGTTCCCCCAGCGAGTTCTCCAGGTAGTCCTGGTGCGAGAGTTTCAGGATCGGTTTCTGCACCTTCCCGCACAGCCAGATGACGGCTTTGCGGATGTATTTCGGCGTCCACCGGCAAGGACCGACCATCCAGGGCGCTACGACGCGGGTCAGCAGGGCCGCGGCGGCCGTGTCGGTGTAGAAGGAGATGTTCCCATGCTCCTGCAGCAGCGACGCGGGACAGGCGGTGGAGGCTTCCCCTTCCACGATGTCGCGGACGGCCTCGGCCTTCTTTTCGCCCCAGGCCATGAGGATGATGCGGCGGGCGCTCAGCATCGTGTCGATGCCGATCGTCACCGCCGTGCGCGGCGTCACGGAGAGGTCCCCGTTGAAGTTGCGCGCCTGGCGCTTCCGCGACTTGTAGGAGAGGAGGACCGTGCGGGTGCGGCTGCTGCGCGCCGTGCCGGGTTCGTTGAACCCCACCTGGCCGCTTTCGCCGATGCCGATTACCAGCAGGTCCATACCGCGGGCAATCTTCTCGTATTCGGCCAGATAGTCGGATACTTCGGCCTGCGGAACGGTTCCGTCCGGGATGTGGACGTTCTCCTTGCGGATGTCCACCTTGTCCAGGAAGGCTTCGTGCAGGCGACGGTTCCGGCTTTGCGCCGAATCCTGCGAGCAGGGATAGTATTCGTCGATGGAGAAGACTTCGACGTCTTCGAAGGACACCCGGCCGGCTTCGTGCAGGGCGGTCAGGTGCTTGTAGAGCGACACGGGCGTCTCACCGGTCGTCAGTCCCAGCTTGAAGGGACGCGGCAGACCGGATTTCCGGTGTTCTTCGATGGCTTTTGCGATCAGCTCCGCAATGCAGGCGCTCCCGCGGGAGGAGTCGTCGAAGATTTCAGTGCTGATCTTCTCGTAAGAGTGCAGGATGCCACGGGGCAGGTCTTTCTCGATGAGTCCCCCGTCTTCCGGCAAAGTGAAATGATTCATGGTGAGCTTTTTTTTCGTATTCGTATGATTTCGCATGCCCCGGACTGACGGGGCGTCAAGCTCTTGGGAAAGGGCTGGCAGCTACAGCTGCGATTCGGAGATGCTGAAAGTGTCTCCGTGTTCGAGGTCGCCGTAGTTGAGACCGCGGCTCAGCCATTTTTTCCGTTGGGCGGCGGTTCCGTGGGTGAAGGATTCCTCCACCACGTAGCCCTGGGATTTCTTCTGGAGGTAGTCGTCGCCGATCACCGAGGCGCAGCGGATGGCTTCGTCGATGTCGCCCGCCTCGAGCGAGCCGAACTTCGCGTTGTCGTTCCTGCCCCAGACGCCGGCGTAGTAGTCGGCCTGCAGCTCGATGCGGACGCTGACCGCATTGGCCGCGGCCTTGCTCATCCGGTTCATCTGCTGGTGTGCCTTGTCCAGGGTGCCCAGCAGGTGCTGGACATGGTGCCCGACTTCATGGGCGATGACGTAGGCGTAGGCGAAGTCGCCGTCCGCCCCGAGCTGCTGTTTCATCGACGAGAAGAAGTTCAGGTCGATGTACAGGCATTCGTCCGCGGAGCAGTAGAACGGCCCGATGGATGCGTTGGCCGTGCCGCAGCCCGAAGAGGTGGTGCCGGTGTACAGGACCATCTTCGGCGCGCGGTAATTATAGCCGTACTTGGCGAAAACGGCCGTCCAGATGTCTTCGGTGCCGGCCAGGATCTGCTTCGAGAAGGTGGCAAGCTGCTGTTCCTCTTCCGTGAACTCGCCCGTTCCGCCGGAGGTGACGCTTCCTTGTTGCATGGTGGTCTGCACCACGTTGTTGAATACGTCGCCCAGGTTTCCGCCCATCAACAGGGTCAGGAGTCCTACGATCACGATGCCGCCCAGTCCGACGCCGGCGATGGTGCCGCCGCCGGCGCGCCGGCGGTCGTCTACATTGGAACTTTCTCTTCTTCCGTCAAGTCTCATTGCTCAAAAATGTGAAAGGTTGAGGAGCAAAAATAATAAAAATGTGCTGATAATGAAAGACACGGACCGCATTTCCGCCGATTCCGCTACCGGAAGCGGAAGGAAACGAGGTCCATCAGGTCGGTCTCGGCCTCCCCGCTGAACCGGAAGAACAGCGGATGTACTCCTTCGAGAGCGGCCTTCACCGGCACTTCCAGGGTGACGGGACGCATGCCGTCTCCCGCCGGCACGTCGAACTCGGCGACCAGCGGCAGGCAGAGGGTGTTCGCGAACACCTGTACCTTTCCGCCCCTGTGGGGTATCACGGTCAGTTGCATCCGTTCCGGCGTGCGGTCGAAACGGAAGTCACGCCAGAGCGCAGAGTCGCGGCGGCGGATCTGCGCGAGGATCTCCCGGCCCGCCTGCTTGCGGAGGACGATCCGTGCGTGCCCGGTGAGCCCGCAGGCGCGCCATCCCGGCATCAGCGTGAACGGGTCCAGGTAGCCGGCCGCGCCGGAGGTCGTCATCGGCACTTCGTCGATGGTGCCGTCGGGGTTGAAGCGGATGGGCTCGACGCAGGATTTCCGGAGCATCTCGGTCCCGTTCGTGGAACGGTGGTAGAAGACATACCACTGCCCGTTCAGTTCGCCCACCGACCCGTGGTTGTTCCACACGTACGGGTCGCAGCCGAAGTTGTCGACGATCACGCCCCGGTATGTGTACGGACCCATGACATGCTCGGACGTGGCGTAGCCCAGGCAGGTGGGCATGCCCCGCCGGCTGATGTCGGCGTAGACGAGGTAGTAGATACCGTTCCGCTTGAAAGCCTGGATCCCTTCGTGGAAGTGGTGCTCTGCTTCCGTGATGATGCTGTCACGCAGGGTCGAGCGGTCGATGCTGCGCATGTCCGGGTTCAGCCGGGCGCACTTGGCCGCGAACTGCCCGAAGAAGAGGTATGCCTGTCCGTCGTCGTCGATGAAGACGGACGGGTCGATCTGGTTGGCGCCCTGGATGGCGCTGCCGTCGCGGAACGGCCCCTCGGGACGGTCGGACACGGCGACCCCTTCCACGTCCCTGCCGCCGCTCTGCGAGTAGAACAGCCAGTATTTTCCGTCCTTGCGGAAGCAGTCGGGTGCGTAGAGGAATTCGTCATTATAGGGTACCTGGTCGCCTTCTCCCTTCGACAGGAAGGAGTCCGGTGTCAGTTTCCAGGACTTCATGTCATCGGTCGAGAGCACGTCATAGGCATGCGAGCAGTACCAGGTGGAGGATTCGTCGCGGGATCCGTAGACGTAGAGCCGCTGGGTGCCGTCGGGCATCGACCAGGTGCGGGCCTGCGGGTCGGAATTGTATTTTGCTTCCGGGATGATGGGGTTCTGGGCCGTGGCCGCCAATGCGCCGGCCAGGAAGGCCAGCAGGGCGGGGATGCCGGTAAAGAGAAGTCTTCGCATATCGGTAAAATTTCTTCAATATTACGAAAAAAAATTCTCAAAGAAGCGGAAAAGACGTATCTTTGCATCCGTGCGAGGCCCGAGTGGCGGAATGGTAGACGCGCTGGACTCAAAATCCTGTGTCCTAACAGACGTGTGGGTTCGATTCCCACCTCGGGCACGAAAAGGAGGATGACTAAAAAGTCAATATGACTTAGAGGTCATCCTCTTTCTTTATATTGTTTCAAGTTCGCGGGCGGGTTGTCCTGCAAACCTTCCGCTTCGCTCCATCCCTCCCACCGCTTCGCGGGGCCACGGGCGGCCACGGGTTTGCCAGGACAACCCGCCCGGCTCACTTTTTTAATAAAAAAAGAAGACGACCAATAATCACTTATTAGTCGCCTTCTTTTCGTGCCCTTTCCGGCCGCATGACGCGGCCCGGGGTCATTTTATTGAGGGGTTACCCCTCAGACTCCCACCGTCGGCCATTGGCCTCCGAGCCGGAAACGTTCGGTTTCTCCGTTTTTTTCGTATCTTTGCCCCCCATTTTTAACCAGACGTATTGAAAACATGAAAAAAAGCATCTTTATGCCGCTGCTTCTTGCCCTGGGGCTGTCCCTGGCGGGTTTGAGCGTCAGCGCGCAGAACCATAGCAAGAGTGTTTATGGCGAATTGCTGGGAGCCTCCCAGATGATCGGAGTGAATTACGATGCACGGTTCAACCGTGCGGTTCCGTATGGACTCGGGTGGAGGACCGGCCTCGGTTTCGGTTATGCCTATTCCTCCTCCTCTGCCGTCGCTCTGTCCTTCGCGGACGGAGAAATGCCGGTCGCTTACAACCGGATGTTCCGGTTCGCGGTTCCCTTGGAAGTAAACTATCTTCTGGGCAAGGGGAAATCCAAGTTCGAAAGCGGCGCCGGTGCGATTGTCTGCCTGGACAGGTTTACGTCGGATACGGGGGGCGCCCCCGAGCATTCCTTCGGAGCCATCCCGTACTTCAGCCTGGGGTACCGCCTGGTGACGGACAAGGGATTCCTGCTGCGGGCCGGCGCGATGCCGCTGCTCCGTTTCTCTCCTTCCCACGTCAGTTTCTATCCGTATCTGGGATTCGGCTGGGCATTCTAGTCTTTCTGGGGCGCAACCATACGGAAATCAAAGAGAATCCGTATATTTGCTTCAAGTTGATGCCCCATGTTCGAGAAAATCGTATCCCTGCTCAATGACATCGTCTGGAGCCCGCTGCTGGTGGTGCTCCTGGTCGGTGCCGGCGTGTATTTCTCCTTCCGCACCCGCTTTGTCCAGGTCCGCCGTTTCGGACTGATGGTGCGCTCCCTGTTCGCCAAGTCGGAGCGGACGCCGGACGGCAGGAAACACGGCATTTCCTCCTTCGAGGCGTTCTGCGTGGCCCTTTCGGGACGGGTGGGGACCGGGAACATCGTTGGTGTCGCCACGGCCATCGCGCTCGGCGGCCCCGGTGCCGTCTTCTGGATGTGGATCATCGCCTTCTTCGGGGCTTCCACGGCCTTCATGGAATCCACGCTCGCCCAGCAGTACAAGTTCCGCCATGCGACCGGATTCCGCGGCGGCCCCGCCAGTTACATCGAGAAGGGGCTGCATGCCCGGTGGCTGGGCGTGCTCTTCTCCATCCTCTGCCTGGTCGGTTACGGCACCTTCCTGCCCACCGTACAGGCCAACGGCGTGGCGGGTGCGCTCGGCAACACGTTCCACCTGTCGCCCCTCGTTTCCGGCCTCGGCCTGGCCTTCCTGCTCGGGCTCGTCATCATCGGGGGCATCAAGAGCATCGCCCGGGTGGCATCCATCGTGACGCCGTTCATGGCCCTGGGTTACATTGTCATCACACTCGTCGTCATCGCGCAGCATATCGACGCGGTGCCCGGCGTGTTGCGGGCCATCGTCACGAACGCCTTCGGTGTCCAGCCCGTCGCCGGCGGCATCCTGGGATCCACCATCATGATGGGGGTCAAGCGGGGCATCTTCTCGAATGAAGCGGGGCAGGGCGGCGGCGCCATCGTGTCCGCTTCGGCCGCCGTTTCGCATCCCGCCCGGCAGGGCCTCGCGCAGGCCTTCTCGGTGTATGTGGACACCCTGCTCATCTGCACGGCCACTGCGCTGATGATCCTCTGTGCGGGCACGTACAACATCTTCGACGCCAAGACGGGCGAACTGCTTGTCGCCCGTGCGCCGCAACTGGGCGACAATTACGTCGGCTTCACCCAGGCGGCTGTCGATTCCGTCCTGTCCGGCTTCGGCGGCACCTTCGTCGCCGTCGCGCTGGTCTTCTTCGTCTTCACCACCGTGATGGCCTATTATTTCTACGGAGAATCGAGCATCATCTATTTCTTCGAAGGCCGTCCGGGCAAGGAGAAGGCCGAGAAGGCCTGTATCTGGGCCTTCCGTTTCGTGCTGCTCGGCATGGTCGTCTTCGGCTCGCTGCGCGAGGCGGGCGTGATCTGGCAGCTGGGCGACGTGGGTGTCGGCCTGACGGCCTGGATCAACGTGCTCGCCTTGCTGATCCTGTGTCCGAAAGCCGTCCGCGCCCTGCGCGACTACGAGTCTTCCCTCCGGAAGTAGATGCGGTTCAGTCCTTCTTGAACTTTTCCATGAATGCCAGCGCGTTCTGCACGCCCAGCTGGACGATGCCGCCGATGCAGAGCAAGAGCCCCTGCTTTTCGATGGGTAAGGTTTCTCCGCTGTCAAGGTCATATCCGGGTCATTTGGAGGTCATGGAATGCTTTCGGGGGCAGGATGATGAATTGTTTTCTTATCTTTGTGTGATGACTGCCCTGCATAGATATCTGTCTGCGTTGCTTTGCCTGGCCGTACTGGCGGGCGCTGTTTCCTGTTCCCGCACCCTTCCCCAGCCCGGACGGCCCGGGGAGGAGGAGCCTGCCTCGCCGGAAGCGTCCGTGGGCGCGGAAGGCGTCGTCATTCCGGATGAAAAATTCCGGGCGTGGATTCTCTGGAACTACGACACGGACAAGGACGGCCGGCTCAGCGAAGAAGAAGCCGAGGGCGTGACGAAGATCGAACTCTCGTCGCAGGACATAAAGACGCTGGACGGGATCCAGTTTTTCCCCAATCTGGTGCACCTGCATGCCAGCGGAAGGGACGAGGAACATCCCGGAGGCATCCAGGAAGTGGATTTGACACATAATCCGAAACTGGCCCATATCTACTTGGTCAGCAACCGGATCCGGACGCTCCGCCTGGGCGACCACCCGGACCTCGACCACCTTGCGTTGTCGTTCAATGCCCTGGAGGAACTGTCCATGCGACACTACCCGAAGCTCACCTTGCTGCAGGTGTCATTCAATCATCTGCAAAGGATCGATGTCCGCGGCCTGGACGAACTGACGCAGTTCGATTGCGACAACAACCCCCTGCAGGAAATCCTCCTGGGCAACGCCCGCCTGGATTCGTTCCGCTGCGAGGATACCCGGGTGCAGACGCTGGATTTTTCCGGCTGCCCGAGGATGAACACGGTCTGCTGCACTTCTTGTCCTGAACTGACGACGATCTATCTCGCCAAGGGGCAGGTGCTCGGCAGCCTCCGCTGTGATGAAAACGTGCAAATCGCATATCATGAATGAGTTTTCCCAAGAATTGGAGTATTTGCGGAAAGCGGTCCGCTCCGAATTCGGCGGACCGGTAGAGACCTCCAACGATTTCGAAGCGCTCTCTTTCCGGATCGGAGAAAAAACGGGTCAGCCGCTGTCGGCTTCGACCCTCAAGCGGTTCTACGGGTACATGTCCCTGCATCCGAAACCCAGGATCGCGACGCTCGACGTCCTGGCGCGTTTCATCGGCCGGGAAGATTTCCGCGACCTGTGCCGCACCTTGCAGGAAGGTTCCGCTTTCCTTGCAGGGGAAACGCTGGATTGCTCCGCCCTCGCCCCGGGCAGGGAAGTGGTCCTCCGCTGGCTGCCGGACCGGCAGGTGCGGTTGCGTCACGGCGACGGCGCCTTTTTCGAAGTGGTCGCCCCCGGGACCTCGAAACTGCGCAAGGGAGATGTCTTTTCGGTCTCCCGTATATTAAAGGGGCATCCGCTCTACTTGACGGATATCCGGCGGGGCGGCGAACCGCTTCCCGCCTACGTGGCCGGACGGACGGCGGGAATACAAGAAATCGAAGTCTATTGAACGTCGGCGCCTTCGATCATTTCCGTGGCTTGGCGGAAAAGTTCGTCGACCGTCTCCACGTCGACGGAATCCGCCGCCGGCGTTTCCGGTGCGGGATCGTCCGTCCGGACGGCGGTCTGGTGGAGGAACAGGTAGAGGGCCGCTGCCACAAGGGCCGTGCATGCCAAGAGAATCGGCCAGCGGCGGGGCCGGAGCAGGGCATCCCGGACCTGTTCCACATCCGTGAAACGCTCTTCCCGGGCCGTCCGGGTGCAACGTGCGGCCGTCTTTTTCTCTCCGGGCAGCAGCAGGGCGATGACCTTGCCCAGCGACCAGATGTCCGTCCGGTTGTCCACGTCCGCCCCGTTCCGCAGTTCCGGCGCGGCGAACGAAGCGGTGCCCGCCGGCCCTTTCAGGACGGTGAAGGCGTCTGCGTCGGAGCAGCCGAAATCGATGAGTTTGAGATTCTTCCCGTTGTGGGTGACCAGCAGGTTTGCAGGCTTGATGTCGCGATGGATGATCTGCTTTGCATGCAGGTAAGCGAGGGCGTCGCAGAGCTGGAGCACCCACTTGCGTGCCGTTGCCTTGTCCGGGCGCCGCTCCGCCAGGATGTCTGCCAGGGAACGCCCGTCGATCCATTCCATTTCAATGCAGTTCCCGAGTCCCGGTTCGGAAACGAATCCGTACACTTCACAGATGGAGGTGTGCGAGAGGCTGTATCCGATCTCGTATTCCTTGCGGAGCAGGGTTTCGTAGCGGGCATCGCCCCGGAACCCGGGTTTCAGCGCTTTCAGGGCGCGGAGCCGGCCCCCTCTGTCGATGACATGGATCTCGCTCCATCCGTTGCGGGAGGCATGCACAAGGCGCGGGGCGGCTGTTTCGTGCCGTTCCGCCAGGCTGTCAGGCCCGGAGAAAAATGCGGAATCTTCAGACATCGGAGCCAAAGTTAGTCAATTTTATGTATTTTAGAGGATGATGCGGTTTTTCAGGTTCATCTTGCTGGCAGGATTGCTGCTTTCCTCCCCGCTGCTTCGTGCGCAGGAGGATTGGGACGCCGTGCTGGACAAATATGAACAGATCGCCCTCCGCTGCCGTGACCTCCGTTCTCGCGCTTCCGGCGAGGTGGTCGCCCGGCAGGAGGTGACGGCGTTGTTGACGGAACTCGTCCGTCTGCGCGGCATTCTCCGGCAGGCTTCCGGGAAGATGACCCCCGCCCAGCGGGAGCGCTACGCCCGGATCCGGGCCTCCTATCTGGGAGAAGCGGCGGCGGAGCCGGAACCTCCTGTCCGTGAGCCGGAGCGCCCTGTGTCGCCCCGGCCGCCCGAAGCCTCCGGCCGTCCCGCCATCCCCGCCAAGCCCGAAAGACCCGTCCGCCCCCCGTGGCCGGGCATCCTCCCCGCCGCCGCACCGATGCCTCCCGGCCGGGCGTCAGGGTCGGAAAGCCCTGCCTGTCTCGCCGGTGAAAGCCATCCCTCCATGGCGCCCGCCGCCCCCGGCCCAGCATTGCACGTGGCGGCCGTCGCGCTCTCCGCTTTGGGCGATTCCTGGCAGGGAGGCCTCCACCTGCAGTGCCTGCGTGGCCGCTGGGGCGGGTATGTCGCTGCGCGGACCGGCTTTTCGCCGACCGGGACGGCGTACGAATGCACGTCGGACGGCTGGCGCACCTCCGGCGGACGGTTCCGTCCCGACGGCAGTGTGCGGCTGGGAGAATGGAACCTTTCCTGCGGCGTCGTCCGCGCCCTGCTTCCCTGGCTGGACGTTTACGCCGGCGCCGGATTCGGTACGTCGGTCCTCGCCTGGCGGGACGACACGGGGGCCTGGGCGCGCGTGTCGGATTATTCCGCCTCCGGACCGTCCCTGGACGCAGGCGTCCTCTTCTCCCGGGGCCGGTGCTGCCTGCTGGGCGGCGTCTCCTGGCTGATGCCCCGCCCCGCCGCCGGACCGTTCCCGCCGGTCTTTTCCGTCGGGCTGGGCATACGTCTATAAGGGGAACTCTTTTGCAATTACGGAAAAATACTTATTTTTGTCTGATTGGAACGTAAAAGCATGATGTACAAACGCGTTTTATTGAAATTGAGCGGCGAAAGCCTGGGCGGGCCGCAGGGCCGGGGCCTGGACACCGACAGTCTCAGGAAGTTTTCGAAGGAAATCGCAGATGCGGCGAAGGCCGGTCTGCAAGTGGCCGTCGTGAACGGCGGCGGCAACATCTTCCGCGGCCTGCAGGGCCTCGACAAGGGCTTCGACCGCGTGGAAGGCGACCGGATGGGCATGCTGGCGACGATTATCAACGCATTGGCGCTCAGTCAGTTCATCAAAGACGAAGGCGTCGCTGCGGAAGTCTTCTCCGCCACACCCATGGAGCCGCTGGTGCGCTATTACAACCGTGACAATGCCGTCCGTCTTCTCGAGAATGGCGGTGTGGCGCTGATCGCGGGCGGGACCGGGAATCCTTTCTTCACGACGGATTCCGGTGCGGCGCTCCGCGCCCTCGAGATCGGGGCGGACGCCCTGCTCAAGGGAACGCGGGTGGACGGCGTCTATACCGCCGACCCCGAAAAGGACCCTTCCGCCGTCCGTTACGATACGCTTACCTTCGACGAAGCCCTCTCCCGTCATCTGAAGGTGATGGACCAGACGGCCTTCGCGCTCTGCAGCGAAGGGAACATGCCGGTCATCGTCTTCGACATCGGCCAGGCGGGCAACCTGACGCAGCTCGTCCGCGGCGGAAAAGTCGGAACCCTCGTGCATAAATAATCAGAAATCAAGATCATAAGACCATGTTGACAGAGAAAGCCAAAGAAATCCTGGGCAACGCTTCCGACAAGATGATGGATGCTGTCGCCTTCCTGGAGGAGGACCTCAAGACCTATCGGGTCGGCAAGGCCAATCCTTCCATCCTCAACAATGTGACGGTGGACTATTACGGTACCGCGACGCCGGTCCCGCAGGTCGCTTCCGTCACGACGCCCGACGCACGGACCATCGCGATCCAGCCGTGGGAGCGGAGCATGATTCCCGTGATCGAGAAGGCCATCATGGCCGCGAACCTGGGCTTCACCCCGCAGAACAACGGCGAGGTCATCCGCTGCCCCATCCCGCCGCTTACGGAGGAACGCCGCAAGGAGTTGATCAAGAAGGCGAAGGCGGCCGGCGAGAATACCAAGATCGCCATCCGCAACTGCCGCCGCGACGCCGTCGATGCACTGAAGAAGGCCGAAAAGGCCGGTGATTTCTCGGAAGATGTCCGCGGAGAAGGGGAGACCGAGGTCCAGAAGGTGACCGACACCCACACCAAGAAAGTGGACGAGATGGTTGCCGCCAAGGAAAAAGAAATTATGACGGTATAGTTCCACCTTTCGGATATTTTCCTATATTTGCAGTGTTATGCCTGGTACACGATTTTACTGCGCGTTCTATTTTGGGTTCTATTATCTCGGAGATGATAGGCCGGACGGCGTGCAGTAATATGGCGTGAACCATGCGATTGCGAAACAGGGCTGTCCGGGATTTTGCCGGGCAGCTTTTTTTGATGGACAGAAGATGAAAAGGATTGCGATTCAAGGATACCGGGGCAGTTTCCACGAGGAGGCGGCGCAGCGGTTCTATGCGGCCCGTGACGAGCAGGTCGATGTGGTGGAATGCGGAACCTTCGCCGATCTGTTCCGTGCGATGGACGATGGCCGGGCCGATGCTGCGGTGATGGCGATCGAGAACACGATCTCCGGCGGACTGCTGCCCAATTTCGAGTTGCTGCGCGCCCATCCGTACCGGATCACGGGCGAGATCTACATCCCTATCCACCAGAACCTGATGGCCCTGCCCGGCCAGCGGCTGGAAGACATCCGCGAAGTGCGGACGCATTACATGGCCATCAACCAGACGCGGCAGTACTTCGAGCAGCAGTGCCCGTGGATCACGATGGTGGAGTCGGAAGACACCGCCGGAAGCGCGGCGCAGGTCGCCCGCGAAGGCCTCCGGGGCGTCGGCGCCGTGGCGTCCGTCCTGGCGGCGGAACGCTTCGGCCTCGAGATCCTCGCCCGGAGCATCGAGACGTACAAGCAGAATTTCACCCGCTTCCTCATCCTCGACGAGGCCGTCGAAACGCCCCGCCGCGCCATCGACAAGGCGTCGCTCTGTTTCACGCTGCCCCACAAGCCCGGTTCGCTCGCCCAGGTGCTCACCATCCTGTCGTTCTACGACATGAACCTCACCCGGATCCAGTCGCTGCCCATCCCCGGTGTCCAGTGGCAGTATTTCTTTTATGCCGACATCCGGTTCGGCGCCTACGACCGCTACCGCCAGGCGCTGCGGGCCGTGAAGCCCCTGATGGCCGACCTGCGGATCCTGGGAGAATACAAACGGTGCGAAAATGAAAATGACTGACAAGATGATCATACAGCCTGCCCGCCGGACCGCTTCGGTCCGGGAATATTACTTCTCGCGGAAACTGCGCGAGATCGATGCGCTGAATGCCGCCCGGCAAGGCCGCGGCGAGCCCCGGGTGATCAACCTGGGCATCGGCGCCCCCGACGGCATGCCGCCGCAGCCCGCCATCGAGGCCCTCGTGGCCTCCGCCCGCGAACCCGGCAACCATGCCTACCAGAGCTATGTCGGCCTGCCCGCCCTGCGCGAGGCCTTCGCCCGGTGGTACGCCCGTTACTACGGCGTCACCCTCGACCCGTCCTGCGAGATTCAGCCCCTCGTGGGCTCCAAGGAGGGCATCCTGCTGATCTCCATGGCCTTCGTCGATCCCGGAGACAAGGTCCTGGTGCCCGACCCCGGGTATCCTACCTATTCCTCCGCGTCGCGGCTGGTGGAGGCCGAAATCATCCCCTACGACCTGCGGGAGGAGAACGGCTGGTGGCCGGATTTCGATGCGCTGGAGCGGATGGACCTCCGTGGCGTCAAGCTGATGTGGACCAACTATCCGCACATGCCTACCGGCGCCAAGGCGAGCCCGCAGCTGTACGACCGCCTGGCCGCCTTCGCGCGCGACCACGGCATCCTCGTCGTCAACGACAATCCCTATTCCTTCATCCTCAATCCGGAGCCGGGATCGATCCTGGCGGCGCAAGGGGCCTCCGGCTGTGTGTTGGAACTCAACTCGCTCAGCAAGGCGCACAACATGTCAGGCTGGCGCATCGGCATGGTTGCCGGGGCGAAGGAACTGGTCGCCGAGGTGTTGAAGGTGAAGAGCCAGATGGATTCGGGCATGTTCAAGCCGTTGCAGCTTGCGGCGGTGGAGGCGCTGTCCCAGGGACCGGAGTGGTTCGACGCCCTCAACCGGGAGTATGCTCGGCGCCGGGTCGAAGCCGGCCGGATCTTCGACGCGCTCGGCGTCCGTTACGACGCCCATTCCGCCGGCCTGTTCCTGTGGGGACGGGTGCCTGGAGCGGGCGACGGGGAGCGTTCCGCGGGCGAGGTGCTCAGTGACCGCATCCTCGGGGAGGCGGGCGTCTTCATCACTCCGGGATTCATCTTCGGAAAGAACGGCCGGTCGTATATCCGCATCTCCCTCTGCGCGCGTGTCCCCGTCTTGCAGGAGGCGCGGGAACGGATCGTCTCGAAGTTGCATTTATAGAACAGGAAATATATGGAACAGAACAAGATACAGAGTGAGCCGCAGCAAACCGTCGGTATCATCGGTCTCGGCCTTATCGGCGGCTCGATGGCCATCGACTTGAAGCGCCGCGGTTTCGCTGCGCGGATCCTGGGCGTGGAAGCGGACTGCGTAAACGCATCCGCCGCGGAAAAGATCGGGCTCGTCGACGAGGTCGTCTCCCTGGAAGACTGCATCGACCGGAGCGACGTCATCGTCCTGGCCGTGCCCGTGGGCGCCGCCGTAGCGCTCCTGCCGCGGATCCTCGACCGCCTGGCGGAGACGCAGGCTCGCTCCAAGACGGTGCTGGACACCTGCTCGACCAAGGGGCAGATCGTCCGGTGCGTGCATTACCATCCGCTGCGCCGGCGTTACGTGGCGACGCATCCGATGGCCGGCACCGAGTACAGCGGCCCGTGGGCGGCCCAGCCGAACCTCTTCGATTCGCGGGCGTGCATCTTCGCCAATGCGGAGGAGTCCGACCCGGCGGCCGTCGCCCTTGCGGAACGCCTCTATGATACGCTGGGCATGCGCCCGATCTACATGGCCGCCGACCAGCATGACATCCACACGGCCTATGTCTCGCACATCTCCCACGTGACATCCTTCGCCCTCGCCCTCACGGTCCTGGAGAAGGAACGCGACGAGAAGCACATCTTCGACCTGGCCTCCGGCGGTTTTTCTTCCACGGTCCGCCTGGCGAAGAGTTCCCCCGAGATGTGGGTGCCGATCCTGATGCAGAACCGCGACAACGTCCTGCATGTGATCGATACGTACCTCGAAAAGATGCAGCTGTTCCGGCAAGCCATCGCGGACTATGACGAGGCGGGCACGGACCGGCTCATCCGCGACGCCAACCGCATCAAGAAAATCATCCGATAATCATTTAATAATAAAGGTATATGGAACGGACATTGGACATTATTCCCGTATCGCAGTGGGGCTTTTTCGACGAGCGCATCCCCCCGCTTGTCATCGCCGGTCCCTGCAGCGCTGAATCTGAATTGCAGATGATGATGACGGCGAAGGGGCTCGCCTCCTTCGGCATCCACGTCTTCCGCGCCGGCATCTGGAAGCCGCGCACCCACCCGGGCTCCTTCGAGGGCGTGGGCACGAAAGGGCTGAAGTGGCTCCAGAAGGTGAAGCAGGAGTTCGGCATGAAAGTCTGCACGGAGGTGGCCTGCGAAAAGCACGTCTTCGAGTGCATCAAGTACGGTGTCGACATGGTATGGATCGGGGCGCGCACCACGGCGAACCCCTTCCTGGTGCAGGAGATCGCGGATGCCCTGCAGGACACCGACATCCCCGTGCTTGTCAAGAACCCCGTCAATCCCGACCTCGACCTCTGGATCGGTGCCCTGGAGCGGCTGGGCCGTGCAGGCCTGCGCAAACTCGGTGTCATCCACCGCGGCTTCTCGACGACGGAGCGCCTGCCGTACCGCAACGCGCCCGGCTGGCAGCTGGCGGTCGAGTTGCGCACCCGGTACCCGGACGTCCCCTTCTTCGTGGATCCGAGCCACATGGGCGGTGCGCGCGAGCACTTGCTCCCGTTGTCACAGCGGGCGATGGACCTGGGGCTCGAGGGGCTGATGATCGAGTCGCACTGCGACCCCTCCTGCGCCCTTTCCGATGCCGGGCAGCAGATCCTTCCCGAAGACCTGAAGGTCCTGCTGGAGAGCCTGACGGTCCGCCGCAAGGATACCGACGACAAGGAGTACAACGAGAACATCGAGCAACTCCGCGCGCGTATCGACGTCATCGACGAGAACCTG
This sequence comes from uncultured Bacteroidia bacterium, assembly GCA_902801205.1. Classification (GTDB taxonomy): domain Bacteria; phylum Bacteroidota; class Bacteroidia; order Bacteroidales; family UBA932; genus Cryptobacteroides. The sequence goes on along the minus strand of CADCHE010000005.1, from coordinate 26,455 downwards.
CTGGACGCCCTGCGTTCCCGGATGGAAGTGTCGCGCAAGATCGGCCAGTTCAAGAAGTCGCACAACATCGCCATCGTACAGGCTTCGCGGTGGGATTCGCTGCTTGCCGGGATGATCCGCCGGGGGGCGGAGTACGGACTGTCAGAATCGTTCGTGACGGCCGTTTTCACTGCCATTCACGAGGCTTCGGTAGACGAACAGAACAAAATATTGGGCGGACAGTAAATTATTTTGCATTACATTTTATAAATATCCGGACCCGTTTTTGGAAAATGTAAAATCCTTTGGCTCCAAATCTCTGGAAATTGATTTCTGTTAAACGATATAAATCAATTATCGGGCAAGAAATCGTCAAAGAATCAATTTCTTGCATAATTGATAAATTATTCGTTCCTTTGACAGAATTTCCTATACAAGGAGACGAATGAAACAGGGAATTGTTGCATTCATTATATTAAGTTTAACAAAGTTTTAAGCTTATGAGTAAAAAGTTATTCTCTTTGCTGCTGTGCTTCGTGCTTGGCATGGGCGCGGCATTTGCTCAGACGCGGACGGTCTCGGGAACCGTGACGGATGCCTCCAATGGCGAGCCGTTGTACGACGCGACCGTGCTGTTGAAGGGGAGTACTTCCACGTACACCCAGACCGACAACCTCGGTAACTTCAAGATCACCGTGCCTGGGAACGGCGTCCTCGTCGTCAGTTTGATGTCGTATGAATCGCAGGAAGTCGCGATCGACGGGAGGACGCAGATCAACATCGCGTTGAAACCTGACGCACAGTTCCTCGAGGACGCCATCGTCGTCGCTTACGGAACGGTCCGCCGCGAGGCCAACACGGGTAGCGTCTCTTCCGTGAAGAACGAGCAGCTCGCTTCGGTCCCGGCGACTTCTGTCGATAAGATGCTCTCCGGTAAGATGGCCGGTGTGTCCATCACCTCCGGATCCGGCCAGCCCGGTTCCACTTCCACGATCCGTGTCCGTGGTACCTCCTCCATCAACGCCGGCAACGAGCCCCTCTGGGTCGTCGACGGCATCCCCGTGATGGCGGAAGACTTCCGCCAGCTTTCCAACGTGGGTGTGGGCGGCGGTTCCTCCTCCACCTTCATCAACCCGAACGACATCGAGTCCATCACCATCCTGAAGGATGCGGCTGCGGCTTCGGTCTACGGCTCCCGCGCCGCGAACGGCGTCATCCTCGTGACGACCAAGAGCGGCAAGGTGGGCAAGGCCAAATTCACGGCCCGCGCCAAATACGGTATGTCGCAGCTCATCAACGACCGGAACCTCCGCCCGCTCACGGGCAGCGAGCTCCTCGAATACCGGAGGGTCTGCGCCATCAACGCCGGCTTCAACCCCGACGATCCTTCCTCGCAGTATTATTTCCCGACTTCCCTGCTCCAGAACGGGACGACCAACTGGTACAAGGAACTTACCCGTCTGGGCAAGCTGCAGGAATATGAAGTCAACGCTCAGGGCGGCAACGACAAGGGATCCTTCTATTCCTCCCTCGCCTTCCATGACAACCAGGGTGTCTTCTACGGCCAGGACTACAAGCGTATCACCGCCCGTGTCAACGCCGACTACCGCCTGACCCGCACCCTGCAGGCCGGCGCCAAGGTCAACGTGAGCTACGCGGATTCGCACTCCGGCCAGATGGGTGACCTCTACTATTCCAACCCGCAGTTTGCGATGTGGGGGATCAAGCCCTGGACGCCGCTGCGCAATCCGGACGGGACGTGGAACATGAACATCCCCGAAAACTCCGACACCAACCCGCGGGCCATCGCCGAATACCAGACGTACAACGATGAGGACTACCGCTTCAACGGAACGTTCTTCCTCGAGTGGAAGCCCATCGAGCAACTGACCTTCAAGACCACGAACGGCGCCGAGGTGCTGGCCGACTACTCCCGCCAGTACTGGGATCCGTACACCCACAAGGGTACGTCCGCCCTCTTCACCTACTGGAGCCGCGACAACCGCTACACCACCTCCAACACGGCGGCGTACGACGACGCCTGGGGCGACCACAACCTCCACGTGCTGGCCGGCCAGGAGGCGTTCATCGACTCGTATGAACTCCTCGGCCTGAGCTCCCCGAACGTCGATTCGGCGATTCCTTACCCGACGACTTCCACCGGTGCGCAGGATGAAGGTGCTTACAGCTTCAACGAGACCTCGCTGCTCTCCTTCTTCGGCGTGCTCAACTACAACTACGCCAACAAGTACTTCTTCTCCTCTTCCATCCGTCACGACGGTTCCTCCGTCTTCGGCGAGAACAAGCGCTGGGGTACCTTCTGGTCCGTGGGCGGTTCCTGGAACATCGCGAAGGAGAACTTCTTCCAGGCTTTCACCCCGTATGTGAACCAGCTCAAGCTGCGTGCCTCCTACGGTGTCAACGGTAACAACAACATCTCCGCCTACCGCGCCTACGGCGTGTATGCGACGGTGACGTACAACAACTTCGTCGGTCTCGCTCCTTCCCGTGCGGCCAATCCGGACCTGAGCTGGGAGCTCAACAAGACCTGGAACGTCGGTCTGGACTTCGGTTTCTTCGACAATCGCATCACGGCATCCGTCGACTACTACAACCGTCTCACCGACAACATGCTGCTCTCCAAGCAAGTTCCCTACACCACCGGTTTCGGCAGCAACTTCATGAACATCGGTTCCTTGCGCAACCGCGGTCTGGAATTCCAGATCGACGGCACGATCATCCAGAACAGTGACTGGCTGTGGACCGCTGGCTTCAACATCGCTTTCAACCGCTCCAAGGTGCTGGATATCGGCGATAGCGAATACCTGGTCGCTTCCGATTCCCGTATCGACGACACCACGGCGACCCGTATCGTCAAGGACCGCAGTCTGTACACCTTCTATCTGCGTGACTGGTACGGCGTCAACCCCTCGACCGGTGACGGTCTGTGGTGGACGGCCGACGGCAAGCTCACTTCCGACGTGAACCGCGCCCAGTACATCTACACCGGTTCTCCGGAGCCCAAGGCGACGGGTGGTTTCAACACCAGTCTCTCCTGGAAGGGATTCAACCTCTCCGCTTGGTTCGACTATGCGGTGGGCCAGAAGGTGCTCATCACCAACGGTTACATTGACGATGGTTACGACATGACGACGAACGCGACGACCCTGTCGCTGAACTACTGGAAGAAACCCGGCGATACGGGCGTCTCCCCGAAGCCGGTGGCCGGACAGCCTGGACGTTATTTCGTCGGTTATTCCACCCGCTTCCTCCAGGACGGCAGCTATCTCCGTATCAAGGACGTCACCCTTTCGTACAGCCTTCCGGAGAAACTCCTGAGCAGCACCAAATTCTTCAATGGCGTGCGTGTTTACGTGAGCGCGCTCAACCCGTACACGTTCCACCATCTCGATGCGCTTGATCCGGAAGTCGGTATCCTCGGTAATGTCCAGCAGGGTGCCAACTCCATGGTCAAGTCCCTGATCGGCGGTGTCGAAGTCTCCTTCTAAAATGACGACAGTTATGAAAAGAACGATATTATATGCAATGACGGCCGTGGCGCTCCTCGCATTTGCCACGGGTTGCGGAAAGGATTTCCTTACCAAGGCGCCGGTGCTTTCGCAGAGTACGGAATTGACGATGGCCTCGTATGACGGCCTCAACAAGGCGACGGCCGGGGCGTACTATTACATCTCCTCGACGGGCTGGTATGGTTCCGACTGGGTCATCGAGTCCGAGATGCGTTCCGGTAACGGTGTGAAGTCCAACTACAAGAACTCCAACCGCAGCACCCAGGGTTACACCTGGAACTACACCAAGGACAATACGAACACCACGATGTGGGCCTATTGCTATTACACCGTGGCAATGGCCAACAATGTCATCGACAACCTCGAGGGCAAAGAGACCAGCAGCGTCACCACGCAGGATCTGAACAACCTCAAGGCCGAGTGCCTCTTCCTCCGTGCGTTCGCCCACTTCGAGACGGTCCTTCTCTTCGGCCAGCCTTATACCTCTCAGCCTGAGAGCCTGGGTATCCCGTATGTCTACCATACCGATCCGGCCGGTAAGCCCGAGCGTGAGACCGTGAAGACGGTTTACGAGAATGCGGTTGCCGACCTGCTGGAAGCCGAGAAGATCATCGATCCCGCCTATGTTCGTTCCGGTATCGCCGATCCGCTCGCTGCCGTGAACATTTATACCATCCAGGCCCTCCTGAGCCGCATCTACCTCTACATGGGCGAGTGGCAGAAGAGCGCCGACTATGCGACGAAGGTCATCAACTCCGGCAAGTTCAAGATGTGGACCGCCGAGGAGTATCCGACCGTCTGGACGGCCGACAAGGGCTCCGGCGAGGTGATCTTCGAGATGTACGGCAAGCGTACCAACGGCACCTACGGTTCCTGGGAGGATATCTCTTACATGACCAGCCCGGTCGGCTACGGCGATCCGCAGGTGGCCCCTTCCCTGATGGCCATGTACGCTGAAGGCGATGTCCGCCTGAAGACCTTCCGCACCGATGAGGCCGGCGAATCCGGCTGCTGGTGGACGAGCAAGTACGCCGGCAAGGGCGACAATGCCGCTCCCGACTGCAACAACGTCGTGATCCTCCGCCTTTCCGAAATGTACCTCAACCGTGCCGAGGCGCTGGTCCACGGTGCGACGGTTCCCGGTGCTTCGGCCATCTCCGACATGAACACCATCACCTCCAACCGCGGTGCTGCTGCCTACACGTCTGTGGGTAACCTCGACATCCAGAACGAGCGCCGCAAGGAACTCGCCTGGGAAGGCCACTACTTCTTCGACATGGCCCGCTGGGGCAAATCCCTGACACGCAGTGCCGACGAGTATGCCCTTTGCACGATGAATCTCGATGTCGAGTTCCCGAGCTACAAGTGGGCGCTTCCGATCCCCAAACGTGAGCGTGACCTCAACGAGAACCTGAAGCAGAATCCGGGTTATGGTGAGTAATCTTAATTGGAATTGGATATGAAAAAGATAGTGAAATACGCTTTACTGGCGGTAGCGGCCACGGCCCTGCTCGCCTCCTGCAACAAGAACGAGCCTGCGGTGTTCGATGACGAGGAAGCGTTCGTCGCTTTCCAGAAGACGTCATTCTCCGTGGCGGAAGATGGGAAAAAACTTCAGATTCCCGTGACGCTCGCTTCCGTGGCCGGTCTTTCCGAGTCGGTCAAGTTCGAGATCACTTCGCCGGAAACCAAAGGCGCCAAGGAAGGCGTCAACTTCGACCTGCTGACCTCCTCCGGTGTGCTCTCCTTCGACAAGGACCACCGGACCCAGTATATCGAGATCCAGCCCAAGACGGACGGCGTCTATACGGGTGACTTGAAGTTCGCGATCAACCTCGTTTCTTCCGCTACCATCAAGATGGGTGACGCGACGACTTGTAACATCACGATCAGCGATATCGACCACCCGCTGTCTGAAATACTCGGCAAGTACATGCTCCATGTCAACAGCTACTGGGATGGCTGGAGCGACTACGAAATCGAGATCCAGAAGGATCCCGAAGATGTCCAGAAGATCTGGATTTACAATCTGTACGATTTTACAAATGTCGCCGACCTTGGTGACATGCGTTTCTACGGAAACGTCGACGCCGACAAGACGGAGATCGTCGTCCCGCTCGGACAGGCGACACCGGATAAGATCTCTCAATCCTCCTGGGAGGGTCCTTCCTCCTTATATCTCTATGGTTTGAGCGAGGATTTCGCGCTGGTCGAAAGCGGTGCGTTCACTGTGAAAATCAACCGTGGCGATGACGGCGCTGTCACAGGCTTGACGTTTACACCGGATAACCTCGGTATGTGGATTATCGCCTGGAAAGATGCCGCCCAGACGAGCAATGCGAACTATCAGATCGTACTGCCCGGCGGTATTACTGCAAAGAAGCTTTAATAAAGTGCGAGAGATTATGAAAAAAGTACTCTATACCCTTTCTGCAGCCTTGATGATGCTGGTCGGCTGCACCAAGTTCGCGGAGGACGAGCCGATCAAGTTCGATTCGGCGACGGCTCCTGCCATTACGGTCAGCGTGGTGGATGACAATACGGTGTCGGTGACGGTGGCCGGTGCGGCGAATACGGGGTTCTATTCCTTTGCCTTCGCTTCCGGTCCTGCAAAAACCGTCAGTGCTTCCTCCCTGCTTTCCCAACCTGCCGGTTTCAGTATCAGCGATGCTTTCGCCGGCGTGGTGAATTTCTCTGCCAAGCCGGACACGACCTTCACGGTTCCTGGACTTTCCGCCAACACCGCCTATACGGTCTACGCCGTTGCGGCGAGCAAGATGGGTGTCGTTTCCGACGTGGCGACCCAGTCCGTTACCACGACGGACACCACCGATCCGGTGATGACCGCCCTGGTCGAAGATGCGATCGCTTCCGACAATGTCGTCGGCATTACGTTCAATGAGCCGGTTACCATCTCCACCGGTGCGGGCAGCGTCGTCGCGCACTACTTCGCCGAAAACGTCTTCGATGAGAAGGGCAACTTGATTGAAATCAAGAGCCTGCCGATTCCGGTTGACAACGTCACCGCAGACGGCAGTACGCTCTCCATCAAGATCCCTGCTGATCCGATCCCGGGTGCCCTCGTTCTCCTGACGATGGATTCGAAGGTCGTTGTGAACGCTACGGATCTTCCGAGCGCAGCGGTTTCGTCCTGCTCCGCGGCCTGGGATGAAGGCAAGCTTTCGGTTGAAGGTATCGGCTTCCAGTATGAGAAGACCACCTTCGACTTCGCCCTTCCGATGATCGAAGACGCCGAAGGCGAGACGGTCCGCATGCCGGCGGACACGCTCATCTATTTCAGCGATTGGAAAGAGCTGGTCATGCCGTTCGTCGCTCAGGGGCTCGTTACGCCGGAGATCAATGAAATCGGCCCCGCCGAGGGCGCCAAGATCGAAGTGCAGTACACGGCCGCTACGACCCGCCGGCTGATCTATCCGGCCACGGAGTTCGGCGCGCTCAACGATTCGACGGCGGCCGTCATCCTGGACGAGGCCCCCAACTATGGTGAGAAGGTCGGTTTTACGGTGGAGGAAGGTGCCTTCCAGGATATCTGGGGCAACGGGTCCAACGCTTTCACGACCATCTTCCAGACTGAGGACGAGGAGCAGGTCTACGGCAACTATTTCTTCAGCTACGGATACAAGGCCGAGCAGTTCTACGGCACCTATTCATTCTCTGGAATGGCTGAATGGGCCGGCCCGCAGGCCGACGACAAGGTCATCATCCTTCCTTTCACCGATCCTGAAGAGGAAACGGTGACCATCGCCGTCGTCAACCTGTTCAAGAATACGACCTGCCTGGATGACCTTGCCGCCTACGTGCCGAATGATTATACGCTCTTCGAAGGGTCCTTCAACCCCCACAATGGTCAGGTTACCTTATATGCGAGCGACATCGGCTTCGCTACGCATAGATCCGGCTGGCAGGGCCCTGTCGTTGTATGGGATGAGGACGGCAAAATTGTCTTCCAGATGCCGCAAGAAGGTTTGCTGAACCTGGTCAAGCCCGTCGATGTTGAGCTGTATCAGGCGGCGACATGGGATACGGTTTTCCCTGGCAAGCTTGTCAAGATCAGTGATGATTATGCGTTCGAGTTCCCTGAGGACGACACGGACGGCGCGCGTCCCAAGGCACTCAAGGCCTCCAGGCCTGCGAACCACGTCGAACTTCGCAAATGGAATGACTAAGCATCTCCTTGCATGATATTTGAAGCACCCGCCTTTCGCGGGTGCTTTTTTTTGCTATATTTGTAAAATGATAAACGATAACGCGATGAAGAAGATATTCCCTGTCGTCATCTTGCTCTTCCTGGCAGGAGCCGTCTGGGCCCAGAAGCCGACGACGACGTATCCTTACCTCTATTCCGAATTCCAGGACGGCCGTGCCGTCATGGATGCGGGCAATACCAACGTCCGGAAGATGAACCTCCATCTGCGTCATGCCCGGATGCATTATCTGGAAGATGGCGTGATCAAGGAGGCCGACTTGTCCGATGTCCTGGCCGTCGAGATCGGGCAGGACGTCTTCATCCCCGTGATGGGCGAGATGATGAAGGTCGTCGCCAAGAACGACAACGGCTGCGTCGTGGCGGAGATCATCGGTAATTTTGAAGAATCCAACGAAGCGAAAGGCGCTTATGGCACTTCTTCCACGACGGCCGCGACGATGAAACTCTCGTCGGTCCAGGACAACGTCATCGGCCAGAATTACATGAATGTCCTGAATGAACGCGAGAAGGGCCGTCCGCTGGTGACGGTGACGAAATACTTCGTCGTTGCGCCGGAATTCCGCTGCCGGGCCACGCGCAAGGACATCGAAGAGAAACTGCCCGAAGCGCGCCGCGAGGAGTGGAAAGCCTTCCTGAAAGCGCACAAGATCAAATGGAACAATCCCCAGAGCCTGCTCGAGACCCTGGAATTTCTGAAATAAACATCACATCATTTATGCTTGCTTTGAAAAGAGCCGTCTTCCCGGCGCTGCTCCTGCCGGCCCTGCTGCTGGCGGGATCCTGCAGCGTGCGGGAATCCGCTGTTGAAGAAATCGAAATGACGCAGGCGCGTCCGCAGACCGTGATCGGTGCGGGGCTGGCTGACGAGGACCTGCTGCGTGAAATGAATATCAAGGTGACGCCGGAAATGGCCGCGGTCCTGGAAGCGTCCACGGATGCGGACGGGTACGTCGTCCTGCCTTCCGTGCGCTCCTTCTCCGACCTGGGCATCGTCCGGATGCGCCGCCTCTTCCCGGAGGCCGGCCGTTTCGAGGCCCGTACGCGGGCGGAAGGGCTGCACCTGTGGTACCTCGTGTCCTATGACGAGGGCCGGCAGATGACGCGTGCCGCCTCGGAACTGGAGATCCCCGGCGTGGAGGTCATCGAGTACTGCCCGCGCATGGAGCAGATCGGCGGTACGGAGGCGACGGTCTGCGAGGCGCCTGCCGCCACGCGCGCCTCTTCAGCGTCGATGCCTTTCGACGATCCCCGGTTGCCGGAACAGTGGCACTATTACAATGACGGCAAGGCGCCGATGTCCGTGAGCGGCTGCGATATCAATGTATTCCCGGTGTGGCGCAACTATTCGACCTATGCCAAAGTGAAGAGCGACATCGTCGTCTGCGTCGTGGACGGCGGTATCGACTACAACCACGAGGATCTCAAGGACAACATGTGGCACAACCCCGAGAAGACGGGCGACAATGTCTACGGGTACAATTTCGCTTCCTCGACGTTCAACATCCATCCCGAGAACCACGGCACCCACGTGGCCGGGACGATCGCGGCCGTGAACAACAACGGCGTGGGGGTCTCGGGTGTGGCCGGCGGCGATGCGAAGAAGAAGATCGCGGGCGCCAAGCTGATGTCCTGCCAGATTTTCGACGGTTCCCAGCAGGGGTCCGGTCCGGAAGCCATCAAGTGGGGGGCCGACCATGGCGCCGTCATCTCCCAGAACAGCTGGGGATACGTGAACGCCACCACGACGCCTTCCTCCCTGAAGAGCGCGGTCGACTACTTCATCAAGTACGCCGGTGTCGATGAGAGCGGCAAGCAGACGGGCCCCATGAAAGGCGGCATCGTCATCTTCGCCTCCGGCAACGAGAATGCCACGGTGTCCGGCAACGACTATTCCGAGATCCTGAACGTAACGGCGCTCGCGGCCGATTACAAGCGCTCCTACTTCACGAATTACGGGGATTGGTGCGACATCGCCGCCCCCGGCGGCGACGCGAAGAAGGGCAACCAGGTGCTCAGCACCCTGCCCGGCAACAAGTACGGCTTGATGCAGGGCTCTTCGATGGCCTGTCCGCACGTCTCCGGCGTGGCCGCCCTGGTGCTGGCGCGCTACGGCGCGGACGGCTATACAAGCAGCGCCCTCCGTAAGCGGCTTGAGGACAATGTCACCGACATCGCCGCCCAGAATGCCAACTACTACCTGGGCAAGGGCCTCGTGAACGCCTACCGTGCCATTGCCGGCAGCGGCGGCAAGGCCCCCGAAACGCCTTCCGGACTGAAGGCGTCCGCCCAGTCGAACAACGTGCATTTCTCTGTCACCGTGCCCCGCGATTCCGACGACGGAAAGCCCAATTCCATCTATGTGTATTATTCCACCTCGGACTTCTCCAATACCTCCCGGGCGGCATTCGGCATGTTCTATGTCGAGGACATTCCGGTCGGCGGGACCCTCGAGGGAACGATTACCGGCCTGGACTTCAACCAGCAGTATTACCTGGCGGCCCAGGCATGCGACCTGGCGGGCAACAAGTCCGGGCTCACGGCCCGTATCACGGTGACCACCGGCGGGAACAATGCGCCGGTCATCACCACTTCCACGCCGTTGGAATACTCCCTGAAGCCGCATGAGAGCGCGGTGGCGCAGTTCTCGTTCAGCGATCCCGACGGCCATTTCTGCGCGATCGACCTCCAGCCCGAATCCCCGGCCCTGGTGCTCGACACCCTGGACCGCGACAATCCGAAGGTGCGTATCACCGCTTCGGCCGTTCCGGCCGGTTCCTATACTTCCACCCTTACCGTGACGGACTTCTACGGGGCGGCCGCTTCGTCCACCCTCCGCTTCACGGTGCTGGAGAACCATGCGCCGAAGAAGGTGGCCGACATGGAAGACATGATCTTCCAAAGCAAGGCGGCGACGACAACGGAGCTTCCGGTTGCCACCTACTTCGCGGATGAAGACGGAGAGGACCTCACTTACGCGTTCACGTTCTCCGACCCGCTGGTTGCCAACATGACCTACTCGAAGGGGAAATTCCTCCTGACGCCGATGAACTACGGCATCACCGAGATTACGGTCACCGGTACCGACATCCGGGGCGAGGCCGTTTCCCAGACCTTCCGGGTCCTGGTCCGCGAAAGCACCAAGGAGGTGGAACTGTATCCGAATCCGGTGCTGACCGACCTCAACATCCGTACGGGTGAGGAGGCCGATGTCCAGGTGAAGGTCGTTTCCGGCGCAGGGTCGCTCTTCTTCGACGGCTCGCTGCACGTCTCTCCGTTCACGCCGGCGCGGATCGACATGAAAGATGCCGCGCCCGGTGCGTACACCGTTTCCCTGACGATGGGCGGGAAGGAGTACAAGTCCAACATCGTTAAGTTATGACAGCCATGAAAAGATTCCTCCATATCCTCTTTTTCGCTTTTGTCAGCGTCGGGCTTTCCGCCCAGACGCTTCCTTCCCTGCTGGTGAGCGCCGACGGCGCCGTGGCGGGAACCGGCGGCCTGGCGGTCGCGGCGCGTCCGGGAGCCTGGTCGCTCGAGAACAACGCGGCGATGCTTCCTTTCCAGGACGGCCGTCTTGCCGCTGCGGTTTCCTACGGGATGTGGCAGCCCTCTTTCGCCAATGACAAAGTGCTGGGCGCCGGTGTCTCTTTCAAGGCTTCCGACCGCCTGTCGTTCGGCTTGACCGCCCGGAATTTCGCGATGCCGGAATATACGGTCGTCAACGAATTGGGCGCCGAGAGCCAGGTCAACGGTACGTTCTCGCCGAAGGAATCGACCCTCGGCCTGGGCGGTGCGTTCGCCCTCTCCGACCATTTCTCCGTCGGCGTATCGGCGAAGATGACTTCTTCCTCGCTGGCCAAGGATGCCAAGGCCAGTGTGTTCGGTGCGGACGTCTCCCTGGCCTATAGCCAGGATGCGCTCCGGGCCGGCTTCTCGGTCTGCAACCTGGGTGGCGGGGCCGACTACGGAAGCGGCAGCCATGCGCAGCCCACCCTGGCGCGCGCAGGTGTTTCTTATGGCCTGGGTGATGCGTCGGCTTCGGCCGTTACGCTCGGTGCTGAGGCGGACTACCTCTTCTCCGGCGGCTTGATGGCGGGCGTCGGCGCCGAATACGCTTTCAAGCAGCTGGCCTTCGTTCGGGCTGGTTTCCACTACGGCGATGCGGCCAAGGCGGTCCCTACCTATGCTTCGCTGGGACTCGGCGTCCATGTCGCAGGCCTGGTTTTTGATGCGGCCTATCTGCTTGCCTCCGAGACGGTTGGCGGGTCGTTGTGTATTACGTTAGGTTATTCTTTCTAAACTTTGTATAGATGAAAAAGTTTTTTACGCTGATGATTCTGCTGGCGCTGGGCACCGCTGCCTTTGCGCAGACGACTACCTGGCCCTATCTCTTCCCGGAGTTCCAGGAAGGGATTGTCCACTACAAGGACAAAGCGGCTGCGAAACAGAAAGTGAATATCCACCTTTTCAAAGGGAACCTCCATTATCAGGATGCGGGCGGTGTCGTTCGTGAGGCCTTGATGGTGGAAGTGATCGATGTCGAGATCGGTGCGGACAAATACGTCAACATGGACGGTTCGCTGGTGAAGGTGCTGGTTGCCGGTGAGAACGGTTGTGTCGTGGAGGAAGTCCTTGGTGACCTGGATGTTCCGAAGAAGCAGTATGCGGCCCGGAATCCTTCCGTGGACTACCGCGGCACGTCGGACCAGGCGTTCCAGACGACGGCCAAGCAGCAGGCGGAGGCGAAGGTCTCCGTGCTGGAGCTCCAGAACATGACCGGCAAGACCGAGGCGGCCCTGGCGGCTTCCAAGAATTCCGGTCGTTCTTTCGAACTGATCACGAAGAACTACGTGATCGCCGGCGGCCAGAATGTCGTTGCGACGAAGAAGGGTGTTTCCGACTGGCTCCCGCAGGACCGGAAGGATGCCTGGAAGGCCTGGCAGAAGGAACACAAGATCAAGTGGAACGAGCCTGAGAGCCTGCTCCAGATCGCGGACTTCATCGTCGGGAAATAACCCGCTGAAGGTTTTTGTTTAAGAAGGTCGGTCCCCGCGGGCCGGCCTTTTTCCGTTGTGTGTCCGCCCGGGCCCCTCCCGCTCACGCAGCCGCGGGCGGCTACGCCGTACGAAGCCCATCCCGGCCCGGCGGTGAGGTTTTCCGGTGCCGCGTTCTGTGACCGATAACGGGCTGCTACTCAGCAGTTTGCTTATTCTCCTTCCCCGAAAAACGGGGAAGGAAATCAATGAAGTTGCTGATTTAGAACCGTTTCCAGGGCATAGGATTATCTCCTGACAGCCGCTCGGACTGGCCATCATCTCTGCCCGTCAGGACAGCTTCAAATGAACCTTGTTTGGACCTGAATGGCTCGAACGAAAGAATTATATTTACAAAAAATAGCAATGGCATATGGATTTCTGGTTACATCGCATTACAGGTGGGAGAAACGCATGGCCTCTCTCCGTTGAATTGTTCAAGAAAGGTTATTTATCTATCGGTTGGTGCGACTTTGCCGTTGAAGGGGAGTCCAACCTTGCCAAAATCAGAGCAGGAGCATCCAGCTTCGACGCGATGATGGAGGAGGAAGGATATGGACTTCCTCGCAACCGTTGGAATCTTTGGCGCTTCGTCAATGAGATGAAGAAGGGGGACATCGTGATCGTACCGGCACCTTATTCTTTCTCTGTCTGCAGGATCGCCGACAATACCGTCATCTCCGCTGAGACGATAGATCCAGCCCTTCTGGTGGATTGCGATGGCGAGCCGGTGACAAGAAAGGAAGACGGGTATCTTTATAACAAGTCAGGGGATTATGTAGACCTCGGTTTCTTCCGTAAAGTGGAAATCCTGGAGAAAGACATCCCCAGGGATAAATACGCCGATCAGGCCCTTTCTTCGAGGATGAAAATCAGACAGACGAACGCCAATATCGATGATCTGGCCGCTTCGGTGGAGGATGCGGTCTCCGCTTTCCGTGACCAGAAACCCATCAACTTGAAAGAGGCGGTTCTGGAGTCGGCCGCCCCGATCGTTCTTGAGAAAATCCGTACTATCCAGAATGACAGTAAGTTCGAGGACTTGGTAAAATGGTATATGGAATCTCTTGGCGCCAGGGTCGATACTCCGTGGAAAGGGGAATCTCCGACGGAAGACGGCGATGCCGACAAGATCGCTTATTTCGACAATATCGGTTTCGCTATCATGATCCAGATCAAGAAACACGTAGGCATCACGGATGATTGGGCGGTGACCCAAATCAAGAGCTACGCTTCCAACCATCATTTCGGGGAATACGCTACAGCGCTGTGGGTTATCTCCAGCGGCGACGGATTCTCCGAGGAAGCCCGGAGACTTGCGGAGGAGACGGGCGTGCGCCTTGTCGACGGCCTTCAGTTCGCCAGGATGATCCTCGATGCGGGGCTGGAAGGAATGGTGCTGTAAAAAACACGTCATGGCAAAGGTCTTCAGGGTAATACCCAAAAGGGTCAAGCGGGTGAATGGTGAGGTCCTTTCTCCTGACATGGAGGTCGTCGTGACCACGGAGCATCATTGCAATTCTCCTTTTGACAATGGCGCGAATGAGCTGAAGGAGATGTATATGCGTATATACGGCTTTGACTGCCGCAAAGCCGCTTGTACCAAGGCGGATTTCGATGTCGAGACATTGGGGTAATTAGAAACATACTGATTATGAATATTTTAAAAGGCGCAAAAGAAAGCTGGCGGACGACGGTCAAATGGTTGGTTATCTTCGCAATCGTCTTGCTGGCGATGCTTGTGGCACTGAATATCTTTTTTTCGGGAAGGACCATCCTCCCTTCTCAGATCATCGGCGCCTTGATAGGAGCCTGCCTGACGGCAATCATCACGATGTTTCTCCTGATCGGCCAGACCGAAAGCCAGGAGAACAAGGACAAGGCGATCAAGATTCATGAACAGAAGATCAGGGTTTATTCTTCCTTTATCTCTTCGCTTTGGGAAACACTTGCTGATGAGAAACTTGAAGATGAGGAACTCAGGGAATTGAGGGGGAAAGTGTTCAATGAGTTGATTTTCTACCTCCATCCGGAATCGATTGCTCCTTTCACGGAGATTGTCGGTGAAATATGTAAGATCCAACAAGAAGGAGAGATGCCCAAGCTTACAGGACCATTCGCCTCATTGACGGGTATTCTTCAGGATGACCTGAAGAAAGATGCCGTGTGTGAAAAGGAGGTCGGCAGCGAGGAGATCAGAAAATTGTGGGGGGCGTTTACGGTGGCTCCCGCCGAGGATGAGAAAGGTGAGTTGACGGAGGAAGAGCGCTCGGAGCAGCCCCCGGTCTTTTCCGGTCAGGATCCGGAGGTCCTGCCGCAAACCTGGCATTTCAATATCCTTGATCCCGGCAGCCAGATCAAGTCTTTCCGGAATGGAATATCGGAGCTGTCCCTTATTGAGTATGGGGAGTATTGGCGTACGCTTCTTCTCGAGCAGGTCCGGAAAGGTGATCTCGTGTTTGCGTTCATTCCCCAGAAGAAAGGAGGGAACGGCTATCATGGTCTCTTCGAGGTGATTGGCACAAGGGTGATAAACGCAAAGGAGGATGAACTCTATCAGCGTCTCGACGGCGGCGATCCCGAGAAGATTTCATTACAAGAGGCCGAGAAATATGACGTTTACGACGGCCTGGAAGACGGCGCCTCCGTGGTGAGCAATATCATTGTCCGTCCTTTGGCCTATTCAACCAAGGGCGTCGGAAATCCGGGCGGTGTCTATCGGAAGACGATCAGCCGTTATTGGCCGGGTTATGCCGGTGAGCTGCTCAAGAGGTTCTCGGTCTTGGGCGAAGGTGCCGTCAACTGGGAAGGCGAGCCTTCATTCAATACGGCCCCGGACAAGGTCAGTGAGCTTGCCAGGCGATTCGGGGAAAAGGCATAACCATCAAGCCGGATGGAGCGTGGCTTGCGGACTGGGATCTACGCCCTTCTGATGGCATTGAAGAGGGCTTGTTCGAAGAGGGCATGCTCTTCCTCGGTCAGGAATCCGACCTGGATCGGAACCTGGAAAAGCTTCGTGCGCAGGTCCGCGGGAATGCAGGAGAGCCGCTCGATCCGCTGGCTGTCCTTTTCCGTCGTCGTGACGACGGCGGTCGGATGTTCCGCCGTCGCCCGGGAAATCTTCCGGATGTCCGATGCGGTGTATTTGTGGTGATCGGCGAAGCTGAAGTGCTTGACGATCCGATACTTGTCGCTCAGGTAGCGGCGCAGGGGCGTATCCTTGGCGATGCCGGAGAACAGCACCAGTTTCTGGGCGTAAGCGTACCTCCGGTCGGCCTCCTCCGGAAAGACCGGCAGCATTCCGTCATAGCGGATGGCGGAGAACAACAGGAGTTTCTCCCGCCCTTTCCGGTCCTTCCCCTTACAGGTGGCGAGGTCGTAATCTTTCAGGTGGAGCTCTTCGGCCCACTGTACCCGCTCCTCGTCCTGCAGGTAGGCGGGGCACTTGGTCACAATCAGGATGTCGGCTTCTCCGAGGCGCTCGGGCAGGTCGCGCAGGCGTCCGAAGGGCAGCAGGCTGTCTTTCTGCACCGGCCGGTTGTAGTCGACCAGCAGGATGTTGAGCGTGGCTTTCAGGGCGCGGAACTGGAAGGCGTCGTCCAGGACGATGAGATCCGCCGGCTCAATCTCCTTCACGCGGCATTTTCGTGCCTTTTTATCAGTCTTCAGTTTTTCGGGGTGGCAGAGGAAGTCGCATCCTTCCACTCGGTTCCGGTCGACGGCGACGATCACACCGGGGAACTTCTTCTTGATCTGCAGCGGTTCGTCGCCGAAGTCTTCCACGTCTCCATCCCGCGTCACGACCTGGAACCCGGACGATTTGCGCCGGTGTCCGCGTGAAAGCACGGCCAGGTTGCTGTACGCCCACTCGTCGCTGCGCAGGAGGGTCCGCAGGACCATCTCCGTGTGCGGGGTCTTCCCGGTGCCGCCGGCGGTGATGTTGCCGATGCAGATCGTCGGAACTTCCGCCTGGTGAACCCGCCGGATGCCGTGGTCGAAGAGGAAATGCCGCAGTTTCAACGTGAGATAATAGGGTGCGAGGAGAATCTTGTCCAGCATGGCGTGACTATCCGAAGATGATGGTTTTGTTCTTGTATGTGAGGATTTTCCGTTCGATGTGCTCCGTGACGGCCCGGCTCAGGACGATCTTTTCGAGGTCGCGGCCCTTCCGGACCAGGCTTTCCGGCGTGTCCTTATGGCTGATGCGGACGATGTCCTGCTCGATGATCGGCCCGGCGTCCAGTTCCCCCGTGACATAGTGGCTTGTCGCGCCGATGATCTTCACGCCGCGTTCATAGGCCTGGTGGTAGGGTTTGGCGCCGATGAAAGCCGGCAGGAACGAATGATGGATGTTGATGATATGATGCGGGTAGGCGGCGATCATCCGGTCGCCGATGATCTGCATGTACCGGGCCAGCACCACGAAGTTGACGCGCTCGCTGCGGAGCAGGTCCATCGTCCGGTTCTCCGCCGCAAGGCGTTCTTCCGGGCTCTTCCCGGGTACGATCACGTGATAGGGGATGCCGAACTGCTGCGCCACGCCGCGCAGGTCTTCATGGTTGCTGATGATGCAGGGGATTTCCACCTTCCATTCACCCGCGTAGTACCGGGCGAGCAGGTCGTACAGGCAGTGGCTCATCCGGCTGACGAAGATCGCCATCCGGGGCACGTCGTCGTCGAAATACACGTTGGACTGCATCTGGTACCGGTCCGCGAACAGGTCGTCGATGCGCCGCTGGATCTCTTCGCGGGGAACATAGAAGTGGTCCAGTTCCCACTCGATCCGCATGAACAGCCGCTTTTCGACCGTGTCGACATGCTGGTCGAGGTACACGATGTTCCCATGGTTTTCCGTGATGAACTTCGTGACGTCCGTGATGATGCCCTGCCGGTCCGGGCAGTGCAGCAGGATGATCGCTTTCCCTTTCATTCCGTTTTCTGTCATGTGCGGTCGTGCATGCCGATGCGCAGTGCGAATTTACGAAATTCCGATGAAAAAACGTTCAGTCGCCGTCGATCTTTGCGGCCAGGGGAGTACAATCAGCCTCTCACGCAGCTGCGGGGGTAGGTTCTGGTCAGCGGGCCGAAAAAGTGCGGAAAACAGGTCAATGAATTTCCAGTTTTTTATTATCTTATCGGAAATCAAAAGATTGATTGTTAAGTCATGTTTTGAATAATAAATGATATATGATTTCCTTTAACATAAATGATCTTCCAGATTGTGACAAGACGATCATGGTGAATCTTGATTGGGAGCATGATACTCTTATTGAACGTATCTGGCAACAGATGGATTGTCCTTTACCCGTCGCGCATAATCTCAATGCGCTCTCTGACATACTGGTGGATCTTTTTTGGATCAGGGAGAAGGGCCTTCGCTTCATCCATACCTTCAGTGGAGATGCTTCTTTTTTGGAAGAGCACATGGATTTCTATCTGCTTCTCATCGCAGAACTCGATTATGTCTGGGAGCATTCTCCTGAGCATGACATTTATATTTGCTTTCCCTACGAGCTTGAAAAGCATTTTATCAGTGTCTGTAACCGAAATGCCCTCGAAATGCTTGACTATCTACGAAAAAAAGGTCGGATGCTTCGCATCGATGCGGAGTATAAGGCGGACAGGACCTTATTAAGCATTATCCTATCATCCTCTTCCGATAAACTATTCAGACATAGTGTTGCTATCAGTGAATTAGATGGGAGGATTTTTCTCCGAACGGTCTCATTCAATCAAAGCATCCAACCAGAAAATATCCTGTTGTTTCAATTGTTCACTGACATCGTACTACAACGGATAGAGCCTGAAAACAATCTTCTGATGAATGCGCTTGACCTCTGCATGACAGTCCATCATCAGAAACATGTCCTTATGTTCAAAGAAAGCAACCAAGCAATGTGTGCCCTGTTTGACGGGCTAATTATCTCCGTGGATGTCATGAAGGAAGTGCGGATGATCCGTTTGGACAAAAAATTTGAAAACCTGATAGAAACGTGGCCCTTTCCGCAAATGAGCATCGAGCGATATTCCGATGATGGTGGGCGCTCTACGTCTTTTATACTCATTACTGGACTGCGTAATGACTTTGAACAATTACTCGCCTATTGGGAGAAATCGTGCGCAGGCAGTGTTCTTATATCGGAATTGCATCGTGCAATCCGTTCGCAGCTTTCGTAAAACGGCGTTCATTCAACGGCACCATTAGGGGAAAAGGGCCGGAAAACCACTAAATCGTCTTTTGGGGGTGTGTCGGTGCGCGAAAGCCCGGAAATCTGCTTATCTTTGCGGCCTTGTTGAAGCGAGCATGAAAAAAGTCCTTCTTCCTCTCCTGGCCGTGTTGCTGTCCGCTCCGGCCCTCCGTGCCGTCACGGCGGCGCAGGATACGGTCTATTCCCTGGAAAGCGCCTCGGTGACGGGCGCCCGGACTCCCTTCGCCCCCGGCCGGGCCGCACGTCTCGTTTCCGTGCTCGGTGCGCCCGCCGTCGCCGCCCTCCCTGCCGCCGGCGTGAACGACCTCCTGAAATACGTCTCCGGTGTCGATGTCCGGCAGCGCGGGGCGATGGGCATGCAGACCGACATCGGCATCCGCGGCGGTGGAGCGGACCAGATCGCCGTCCTGCTCAACGGCATCTCCGTAGCCGATCCGCAGACCGGCCACAACGCCTTCGATTTCCCGGTCGACCCCGCCGACATCGAACGGATCGAAGTCCTGGAGGGACCCGCCGCACGGACCTGCGGCACGACATCGCTGCTCGGCGCCGTCAACGTAATCACCCGGAGATCCTTCCCGTCCAACGGGGCGACACTCCGGCTGGAAGGCGGTTCGCACGGCTATTTCAGCGGGGGCGTGCATTCCCATTATGCCGCCGGGAAGCATTCCGGAAGCCTTTCCGCCGGTTACTCCCGCTCGGACGGCTACACGCGCAACGCCGCCGGCGGCCTGAACACCGACTTCCGTGCACGTCGGTTCTTCTATCAGGGGGCCTATACGGAAAAGAACGCCGTCCTGCGCTGGCATGCCGGCATGAGCGTGCGCGACTTCGGCTCCAGTACCTTCTACAGCCCCCGGTTCGACGACCAGTTCGAACATACGCTGAAGACCTATACGGCCCTGCAGGCATCCGTTTCCGCGGGCCGGTTCCACCTGCGGCCCGCCGTGTACTGGAACCACGGCGAGGATCGTTTCGAACTCTTCCGCGGCGCCCCGCAGAAGTACCCGTTCAACTACCACCGGACGAATGTCGTGGGCCTGAACCTGGGCGGTTATGTCGACACCCGGCTCGGGAAGACGGCTTTCGGCGCCGAAATGCGCGACGAAGACATCATCAGCACCAATCTTGGCGAGCCGCTCCCTGCGCCGCAGGCGGTACGCGGCGCCGACGCGCAGTATGCCGTGGGCCTGAACCGGGCGGATATCAGCTTCTACCTCGACCACGGCATCACCCTGCGGCGGCTCTCCCTGTCGGCGGGCGTGACGGCGGCTGAGAATACCGGCAACCGGGCGGGATTCCGTCTGTACCCCGGCGCGGATGCGCGCCTGACCCTGTCCGATGCCCTTGCGCTCTATGCTTCCTGGAACACCTCGCTCCGCATGCCATCCTTCACGGAACTGTACTATTCCGTCGGTGGGCACTTGGCCGACAAGCACCTGCGTGCCGAGCGGATGCGCTCCCTGGAAGGCGGTCTGAAAGGGCAGTGGAGCGGCGTGCAGGCCGTGGCTTCGGTCTGGCATCACCGTGGGACCGACATGATCGACTGGATCCGCGACCTGGCCGACGCCGACGCCCCCTGGCGCTCGGTCAACCATACGCGCATCGACGCACTGGGCGAAGAACTGAACCTGCAGCTCGACCTGCCCGTCCTGCTGGGACGTTCCTCTTTCCCGCTCCGTCACCTTGCGGCGAGCTATGCGCACATCAACCAGCGGAAAGCGGAGGAACCCGCCGTCCAGTCGTATTATTCGTTGGAGTATCTGCGGAACAAAATCGTCCTTCAGGCTGAAATCCAGCTGTTTCCGGGCGTCGGCCTGACGGCGGCCTGGCGCTGGAACGACCGCGTGGGCCGCTTTCAGCCCTTCGTCTGGCAGGACGGCAAGCCCGTCGCGGGCGAGCCGGCGGACTACACGCCCTACGGCCTGGTCGACGCAAAACTTACCTGGGATGTTTCCCGGAAGCAGGGCACCGGCATCCGGTTCTACCTTTCCGGCGAGAACCTGCTGGACAAGGCGTACGTCGACCACGGCAACGTTCCCCAACCCGGCAGGTGGCTCAAGGCCGGCGTACAGATCCGCCTTTCGCAGGGGCGGTAGGCGCTACCGTTTCCGGTTCCGGAGCCAGGCTTCGACTTTTTCGAGCATGACGGTGCCGAAGACCACCCGGCCCTTCGGATTGATAACGTACTGGGTCGGAATCCACTTGACGTGATAGGCGGCGGAGACGTCGGTCTCCTTCCACTTCTTGAATTCGGAGAGTTGCAGCCAGTCCATGCCGTGCTCACGGGTGTAGGCGGCCAGTTTCTCTTTTTCCGTATCGAAGGAGATGCCCAGGAAGACGACGTCGGGATGTGCCTTCTTCAGGGCGACCAGCGCCTCCGTTTCCGCCCGGCAGTCCGGGCACCAGGTGGCCCAGAAGTCGATGACGAGGATTTTTCCGCGGAAATCCTTCAGGGTGTAGGTCTTCCCGTCGACATCGCGGAGTGTGAAAGCGGGCGCCTTCGTCCCTTTCTTCAGCAAATCCGTGGCGTAGGTGGCGTCAAGGTCTTCCGTGGGCTGCGGAGCCTGTGCGGAAAGGGCTGCCCCGGCGACAAAGAACAGGGCGGCGAGCAGGACGGCGATTCTTTTCATGGTCTTCATTTCTTTTCGGCAAGATAGCAAAATTCCCCGATTGTTCGTATTTTTGTGCAAACCAAAGATGCAGATGATGAAAGGCAAACGTTATTTCCTGGTTTTCCTGCTGGCGGCTGTCCTGGCCGTAGGTTGTACGCCGGACCGGCCTGCTACGGAATCCGGGAAGACCATCGACACGTCCGAAGATGCCGCCGACAACAGCAAGACGCGCGCGGAGGCGGTTGTCGACTATACGCCGTAGACGCTTTCCCCGGCGGGCGGAGGCGTGTCGCCCCAGCGGTCGGCGATGTAGTCGAGGAGGGCGTACATCTCGTCCGGATCGGTGGAGGTGACCAGGCGCATCCGGGTTTCCTTGAAATCGGGCAATCCCTTGAAATAGCATGACAGGTGGCGGCGCATCTCGTAGATGCCCCGCGGCTGGCCTTTCATCTCCAGCGAAAGCCCCAGGTGCCGTTTGGCAAGGGCCACGCGTTCCGGGATGCCGAGCGGCGGGAGTTCTTCTCCCGTCTTCAGGAAGTGATTGATTTCGTTGAAGATCCACGGATGGCCGAAGGACGCGCGGGCAACCATGATCCCGTCCACCCCATAGCGGTCGAACGCCTCGCGGGCCTTCTGCGGGGAAGTGATGTCGCCGTTCCCGATGATGGGGATCCGCATGCGCGGATTCTCCTTGACGGCTCCGATGAGGGTCCAGTCCGCCTCGCCGCGGTACATCTGGCAGCGCGTCCGGCCGTGGATCGTCAGGGCGGCGATGCCGCAATCCTGCAGGCGCTCGGCCAGTTCCACGATGATCTTGTTGTGGTCGTCCCAGCCCAGGCGCGTCTTCACGGTGACGGGCTTGCCGACGGCCTCGACGATGCGGCGGGTGATGTCGACCATCTTGTCGGGATACCGCATCATCCCCGACCCCGCGCCACGGGCGGCGATCTTGCTCACCGGGCAGCCGAAGTTGATGTCGATGAGGTCGGCCCCGTTCCCGCCCACGAGTTCGGCGGCATGGTCGGCCATCTGCGCGGCCCGCACCATCGCGTCTGGGTCGCTGCCGTAGATCTGGATGCCGATGGGCGCTTCCTCGGGGAAGGTCTTCATCTTGTCGTAAGCCTTGACGGCGTCGCGGATGAGCCCTTCCGCCGGGATGAACTCGGTGTACACCACGGCGGCGCCCTGCTCGCGGCACAGTCCGCGGAAGGAACCGTCCGTCACGTCCTCCATCGGCCCCAGCAGCACGGGTCTTTCTCCCAAGTCGATGTTTCCGATCTTCATTTTGCAGGCGTTTCGCGGTTCTTCTCTTCTTCCCAGGCTTTCCGGCAGATGTCTTCCGTGATCAGGCCCGCCAGGGTGAGCCCGAAGATGCCGGTCACGGGGGCGGCGGTGCCGTTGATGACGGCTTTCGCGAACAGGCCGCCCTTCTCTTCTTCGCGGTCGGCGCCCCGGTTGGGCAACACTTCGTCCGAAAAGACGCACGGGATCCGCTTGGCGGGGAAGGTGCCTTCTTTCCGGAACTTCTTCCGCAGGGCGGCGCCGAGCGGGCAGCCGCGCACCTCCCAGAATTCGGCCACGCGCACCCGGGTCGGGTCCATCTTCAGTGCCGCGCCCATCGAGCTGAGGAGCATGCCGGGCGCCTCGGAGGCCCGCAGGATCAGGGAAGCCTTGTTGTGCAGGGAATCGATGGCGTCGACGATGTAGTCGTAGGAGGCCAGGTCGAACCGGTCGCGGTTCTCTTCGGTGTAGATGTCGCGCACGGCTTCGACGTCGGCGTCGGGATCGATCTCCAGCAGCCGCTCGCGGAGCGCGTCGACTTTGACGGCACCGATGGTCCGCGTGGTGGCCATCAGCTGCCGGTTGACATTGGAAGCGCACACGCAGTCCGCATCCACGATGGTCAGGTGCCCGATCCCGCTGCGCACGAGCGCTTCGGCGCACCAGCTGCCGACGCCGCCGACGCCGAACACCACGACGCGGCTCCTTTGCAGGCGCTGCATCGCGGCCGGCCCGACGAGCCGTTCCGTCCTGTTGAAGATGTCTTTCCCGTCCGTCATCATGAATCCAGGCACAAAGATACCAATTTCCCCGCTTCTCCGGCCCATCATTGCAGAAAATAGAGTATATTTGCGGATTGCTACACAGAATTATAACCGACTTCGAATATGTACAGAACGCACACTTGCGGAGAACTCCGCATCGCCCATCAAGGACAGCAGGTAACCCTGGCCGGCTGGGTGCAGAAATCCCGGAAACTGGGAGGCATGACATTCATCGACCTGCGCGACCGCTACGGCATCACGCAGCTCGTCGTGGAAGCGGATGCCCCGGCGGACCTGGTCGAGACGGCCACGTCCCTGGGACGCGAATATGTCATCCAGGCCGTCGGCGAGGTGGTCGAACGGCAGGCCAAGAACCCGAAGATGCCCACCGGCGAGATCGAGATCAAGGTCGCTTCGATCACGGTGCTGAACAAGTCCGTGACGCCGCCCTTCACCATCGAGGACAATAGCGACGGCGGCGACGACCTGCGGATGAAATACCGGTACCTCGACCTGCGGCGCGGGCCGTTGAAGGATGCGCTGATGCTGCGTCACCGCGTGGCGCACGAGGTGCGGAACTACCTGGACGCCAAAGGCTTCATGGAAATAGAAACCCCCTATCTGATCAAGTCCACCCCCGAGGGTGCGCGCGACTTCGTGGTGCCTTCCCGGATGAATCCCGGCCAGTTCTACGCCCTGCCGCAGAGCCCGCAGACCTTCAAGCAGCTGCTGATGGTGGCCGGCTATGACCGGTACTTCCAGATCGTGCGGTGCTTCCGCGACGAGGACCTGCGCGCCGACCGCCAGCCTGAATTCACCCAGATCGACTGCGAGATGTCATTCGTCGAGCAGGAGGATGTGCTCGCCACCTTCGAGGGCATGATGCGCACCCTGTTCAAGAACGTGCTGGACGTGGAGATTCCCGATCCGCTGCCGCGGATGACCTGGTATGACGCGATGGACCGCTACGGTTCCGACAAGCCGGATGTCCGGTTCGGCATGACGATCCACGAGATCACCGACGTGGCCAAGGGCAAGGGCTTCGGTGTGCTGGACGGCGCGGCTTACATCGGTGCCATCGCCGTTCCCGGCGCGGCGGGCTACACCCGCAAGCAGGTGGACGAACTGACCGAGTGGGTCAAGCGTCCGCAGGTGGGCGCGAAGGGCCTGATCTACATCCGTGTGAACGAAGACGGTACCTTGAAGTCTTCCATCGACAAGTTCTACGCCCCGGAAGACCTGGCGAAGATTGCGGCGGCTGCGGAGGCGGCGCCCGGCGACCTGCTCCTCGTGATGAGCGGCGAGAACAAGCGCAAGGTCCAGACGATGCTGGGCGTCCTGCGCCTGGAGATGGGCGGCCGGCTGGGCCTGCGCGACCCGAAGGTCTTCGCTCCGCTGTGGATCGTCGACTTCCCGCTCCTGGAATGGGACGACGAGACCCAGCGCTTCTATGCGATGCACCACCCGTTCACCGCTCCCAAGCCGGAGCATGAGAAATGGTTCTACAGCGATGCGAAGGAAGACTTGGAGCGGGTCTGCGCCAACGCCTACGACTTCGTCCTGAACGGCAACGAGTTGGGCGGCGGCTCGATCCGGATCCACAACGCCGACATGCAGAAGCGGATGTTCGAGGTGCTCGGCATCGGCCCCGAGGAGGCGGAGTACAAGTTCGGCTTTATCATCAATGCCTTCAAGTTCGGCGCTCCGCCGCACGGCGGCCTCGCCTTCGGTTTCGACCGTGTGTGCGCCCTGTTCGGCGGCAGCGACTCGATCCGCGACTACATCGCCTTCCCGAAGAACAACCAGGGCCGCGACATGATGATCGACTCTCCGTCCGCCATCGACCAGTCGCAGCTCGACGAGCTCTTCCTCGACCTGCGCGCGCCGCAGGCATAAAGGTCGGCGGCCCCCGGCTGCCTGATTCTCTGGAATAAACATCATGAAGCCCTGTGATTGCCGTCGCAGGGCTTCTTTGCTGTTGTTCCGGCCTCCTTGGAAAGCCCAGCTTGCACTGCGTGCATCCCTATCCGGGCGAATGGCCTTTCCAAGGAGGCCGGGACGGCTGGAGGCCCACATCGCCCCCTGAACATGGTGCCCGATAACGTACTGATAATTAGAGAAATCGTGTATCTCCTTAGCCCGAAATCGAGGGAAGGAAAGTATTGATAATACTGGGCATCAAACAGTTACCTGGCACGGCTTTTTTGGCGAAACGGGCACTGCGCCGCATGATTGCGCGATGGTGCGAGACGGATTATTTTTCCGGCATGCCTGTAACATCCTGCCTCTTTTTTCGTATTATTGGTGAAAAGAGAAAGCAGGACATGATGACGAGAGAGGAATCCATGGCACTCTACAAGGCCCAGTCGCGCCGGCTGTTTGCGATCAGCTACCGGATCGTGCGCGACGACGCCTTGGCCGAGGAGATCATGCAGGATACCCTCTTGAAACTGATTGCCGCACCGGAACGGCCCGCCACGGCCCCCCAGCAGTCCGCCTGGCTGGCCCGTACCTGCATCCGCGCGTCCATCGACGCTGTGCGCAAACGTACCCGCGAGCAGGCCTTCCTGGCGGAATATGCCATGGATAATGCGACGGAAGCGCCGGAGGACGACACCCTCGCCGTCGCTCCGCCGGACCCCGCCCGGATCCGTGCCGCCATTGCGCAGCTGCCCGACACCTCGCGGATCATCCTGACCCTGGTCCTGGTCGAAGGACTCGACTACGGTGAGATCAGCGCCCTCACCGGCGAGCGGGAAGGAACCCTCCGGGCGCAGTATTCCCGGGCCCGGAAACGGCTGGCGGCGCTGCTGAAA
>CADCHE010000004.1 GCA_902801205.1 uncultured Bacteroidia bacterium | reverse complement strand
TTACAAGGGCCTGAGCCTGTCGGCCTGGGGATCGGTGGGCCTGTCCAACCCGGCAGATACGAAGGAACTGGACCTGACGCTCGCTTACTCCGTCGGCGGTTTCAATATCGGCGTAACGGATTATTGGTTCAATGCGGGCCTGGACCCGCTGAACCGTTACTTCAAGTATGCCGCTGACGAAACAAACCACGTGTTCGAGGCGAATGTCGGCTATGATTTCGGCTTTGCTTCGCTGCAGTGGTACACCAACTTTGCGGGCAACGATCTTGTGGAGGCCACCGGAAAACTGGCCTACAGCAGTTATTTTGAGATCAATGTCCCGTTCACGTTCGGTGGCGCCGACTGGACGGCCACGGTCGGCGCGGTCCCGTTTGCCACGGATTTCTATGGTACGGGCGGCTTTGCATTTACCAATCTGGCATTGAGGGTGGCGAAGGATATCCGGATCACGGATACGTTCTCGATCCCTGTTTTCGCGCAGGTGGCGGCCAACCCTTACAGCCGAGTGGCCTTCCTGGTGCTTGGAATCACGTTACAGCCTTAATCTTCATGAGTTATGTGTGGAATAGTTGGCATTTTCAATGTGAAGGAGCAATCTGACGTCCTGCGCCGGAAAGCCCTGGAAATGAGCCGCAGGATCCGTCATCGCGGTCCGGACTGGAGTGGCATCTGGTGTGGCGGGAGCGCGATACTGGCCCATGAACGCCTGAGCATCGTCGATCCGGAATCGGGGGGACAACCCCTGGTCTCTCCGGATGGGAAACTGGTGCTGGCCGTGAATGGCGAAATCTACAACCACCAGGAGATCCGCCGCCGTTATGCCGGGAAGTATGATTTCCAGACGGGAAGCGACTGCGAGGTCATTCTGGCTCTTTACCGGGACAAGGGACCGGATTTCCTGGAAGAACTGAGCGGCATCTTCGCCTTCGCGCTCTATGATGCAGAAAAGGATGCCTTCTTGATCGCCCGCGACCCTATCGGTGTGATTCCGCTGTATATCGGGTTTGACGACGCCGACGGGAAGGTGTATGTCGCCAGCGAGTTGAAGGCGCTGGAGGGGCAGTGCGAGCGTTACGAAGCGTTCCTGCCCGGGCATTTGTATTGGAGTGTCCGTCACTCCCGGCTCAATCGGGAATCTCCCGTCATGAAACGCTGGTACACACGCGACTGGATGGAGTACGACGCCGTCAAGGACGGCCCCGCCTCAGTCCTTGAATTACGGGAGGCGCTGATGGACGCCGTAAAACGCCAACTGATGTCGGACGTGCCCTACGGGGTGCTGCTTTCCGGCGGGCTGGATTCCTCCGTCATCTCGGCCATCGCCGAAAAATTCAGCGCCATGCGTATTGAGGACGATTCCCGTACGCGAGCCTGGTGGCCCCGCTTGCACTCATTCGCCGTCGGCTTGAAGGGAGCTCCGGATTTGGCGAAAGCGCGGCTGGTGGCCAAGCACATCGGCACGGTCCATCACGAGATCAACTACACCATCCAGGAGGGGCTGGATGCGCTCCGGGACGTGATTTACTACACGGAGACCTATGACGTCACCACTGTCCGCGCTTCAACGCCGATGTATCTGCTCGCGCGGGTCATCAAGTCGATGGGCATCAAGATGGTCCTGTCGGGAGAGGGGGCGGACGAAATATTCGGGGGATATCTTTATTTCCATAAGGCGCCGTATGCGCGGGAATTCCATGAGGAAACGGTCCGTAAACTCTCGAAGCTTCACCTCTACGACTGTCTGCGGGCCAACAAGAGCCTGGCCGCATGGGGCGTGGAAGGGCGTGTTCCTTTCCTGGACAAAGAGTTCCTGGATGTGGCGATGCGGCTGAACCCCGAGGCGAAGATGTGCCCAGGCAAAACGATCGAAAAACGGCTCGTGCGCGAGGCCTTTGCCGATTTGTTGCCAAAGGAAATTGTCTGGCGGCAGAAAGAGCAGTTCAGTGACGGAGTGGGCTATTCCTGGATCGACACGTTGAAACGGATTACATCCGAGGCGGTTTCCGACGAGCAGATGGCACATGTTGCGGAACGTTTTCCCGTCCATCCGCCGCAATGCAAGGAGGAGTATTACTACCGTTCGATATTCGCGGAACTGTTCCCGAGCGAGAGTGCCGCCCGTGCCGTCCCCAGCGAGGCCAGTGTAGCCTGTTCCACGGCAATAGCCCTCGAATGGGATGCGGCGTTCAAGGAAATGAACGACCCCAGCGGCAGGGCCGTGGCCGGCGTTCACGAACAAGCCTATCGAGGATAAAACTATTTGCTATCTTTGTACCTCAAAAATAGTGTATCTTATTCATTAAGTGTGGAATCGTGGGATATGTCGGAGGGCGTCAGGCCTATCCGATCCTGGTCAAGTGCCTGACCCGGCTCGAATACCGGGGGTATGACAGCGCCGGCGTGGCGCTGGTGAACGACAATGGCGATTTGGTCGTCTACAAAACGAAGGGAAAGGTCAAGGACCTGGAGAGAGCGGCCGAAGGCAAGGATGTATCCGGTACCGTGGGCATCGCCCACACCCGTTGGGCTACGCACGGCGAGAGCTGCTACAACTGACGGCCGCCGCAGGACCGGAGCATGAAAAAAGGCTTCCAGATTCCTGGAAGCCTTTTTTGTGGAGCATAGGAGGATCGAACTCCTGACCTCTAGATTGCGAACCTAGCGCTCTACCAGCTGAGCTAATACCCCGTTTTCGGATGCAAATATAAGGAAAAAACTTGAAAAAGCATCAACCGGCAAAAAAAACCGGCGTTTTTGCTCAAATTGTCTTAAATTTGTCTCCGACTTGACAAATATGATACAGAAAAGCTTACACATCACCGAGCCGTTCCATTTTGAAGGAGGTGCCGTACTGGACGACCTGACGGTCGTCTACCATGTTTCCGAGGAGGTCTACGACGGCCGCAAGAAGGTCGTCTGGGTCTGCCATGCGCTGACGGCGAATTCTGACGTCGAGGACTGGTGGCCGCAGATGTACGGCCCGGGCAAACTGCTCGACCCGCAGAAGTATTTCATCGTATGCGTGAACATGCTCGGATCCGCCTACGGGACCAGCGGACCGGCTTCGCCCCGCCCGTCGGACGGTCGTCCTTATTTCTTTGATTTCCCGGCGTTTACCATCCGTGATATGGTGCAGACCTTTACCTACGTACGCCGTGAGGTCGGCATCGACTCCATCCACCTGCTGCTGGGCAGTTCGATCGGTGGATTCCAGGCCGTGGAATGGTCGCTCGCCGAACCCGGACGGGTGCGGAACCTGGTTCTCATGGCCACGGACGTCCGCATTTCCCCCTGGCTGACGGCCGAGGCGGAAACGCAGCGGATGGCCCTGGAAGCGGACCCGACTTTCCGTGAGGCCGCCGACTTGTCGGGCGGACGGGCCGGCCTGCGCTGCGCCCGCGCCCAGGCGATCCTGTCGTACCGGAGTTATGACGGCTACCAGCGTACGCAGTTCGAAGCCGATCCCGACACGCTCTTCGCCGGCCGCGCTGCGTCGTACCAGCGGCATCAGGGGGACAAGTTCATCACCCGTTTCGACGCCTATTCCTACTGGAGCCTCTGCAACACGCTTGACAGCCACAATGTCGGACGGGGGAGAGGCGGCGTGGAGGCGGCCCTTTCCCAGGTGCGCGCGAAGACGCTGGTGGTCGGCATCGATTCCGACTGTCTCTTCCCGGCCCGCGTGATGGCCTCTTGGGCCCCGTATATTCCCGGAAGCCGCTTTGTCACCATTTCCTCCGCCTTCGGGCACGACGGTTTCCTGCTCGAATCCGGGCAGATGACGGCGCTCTTCACCCCGATCCTCGAAGAAGCGGACCCACAATGATATCCAAGCACATGAAAGTACTGATGATCAACGGGAGCCCCCGTCCGAAGGGCAATACATCGGTTGCGCTGGGTGAGATCGCCCGGCAGCTTGCGCAGCACGGCATTGAAAGTGAGATCGTGTGGATCGGCAACAAGCCGGTACGCGGCTGCATCGCCTGCGGCAAGTGCAAGGAAAGGGCCTCCGGCCGCTGCGTCTTCGACGACGATGTCTGCAACCGGATCAGCGAGAAATTCGCCGAAGCCGATGCCCTGGTCGTCGGTTCGCCGGTCTACTACGGGCAGCCCAACGGGGCCGTGCTCAGCGTCATCCAGCGGGCGTTCTTCTCGAACGGAGCCCAGATTGCCGGAAAACCGGCCGCGGCCGTGGCGGTCTGCCGGCGCGGCGGGGCCAGCGCCGCTTTCGAGACACTCAACCTGCCGTTCCAGATGATGAACATGCCCGTGGTCACCTCGCAGTATTGGAACATCGTCTACGGCCGGGAAGTCGGGCAGGCGGCGCTGGATACCGAAGGGCTCCAGACGATGCGCGCCCTCGCCAACAACCTGGCCTGGCTTCTCAAGGCCACGGAAGGCAAACCCGCTCCGGGCCGCGGCGACGAGGAGTGGGCGCCGATGCACTTCATCCGCTAGCGGGGACGTATCAGCGGACGGCCTTCTCGATCTGCAGCAGCAGGTCGTAGCGGTCCCAGTCCGACCGGTTCGCGAAGACCAGGATCAGCAATTCTTTATCGGGAATGCGTGCGGCGAGGATCTTGAACCCGCCGTTGTCGCCGGTATGGTAGATGCGCAGGGGCGTGTCCGCCGTCGCCGGCTCGACGAACCATCCGTAGCCGTACCACGTTCCGGGGCGGTTCTGGTAATCGCTCCAGGGGCTTCCGGACACGAGCGTATGGGGGTGCATCGCCTCGGCAAGCCTCTCCGGTTCCAGGACGGTCCCGTTGCGGAGCGCCTTCTCCCACAGGACGAATTCGTGGGTGGAGGTGTAGATCCCGCCGTCCGGCCGTGTGGCGAAGAAGGTCTCTTCGCCGAAATCATACTCCTGCCAGGCGGCGTCCGCGTCGTCCCTTCCGTAACCGTGCGCCATGGCGGGGATCCGCTCCTGGTGGTCGCGGTCGAAATACACCGTGCGCTCCATCCCTGCCGGCGCGAAAATGTGCGTCCGGACATACGCCTCGAAGGGCTCGCCGGAGACGCGTTCCACCAGCCGCCCCAGGAGGACGTAGGTCGGGTTCATGTATTCGTAGGCTGTTCCGGGCGCGAAACGGAGGGAATCCAGGTGCGGAAGATACTCCAGGGCAAGGTCCTCGTCACCGAGGATTTTCTGCTCCCGAGACAGGTAGTCACGCGCATCCGGTACGCCGGAAGAGTGTGAGAGCAAGTGCTTGATCCTGACCTCTTTCCAGAAGTCCTTCTGCAGTTCCGGGAAATATTCCGCGATGCTGTCGTCGAGGTCGATCGCGCCCTGCCCGGCCAGTTGCAGGACGGCCACGGCGGTGAACTGTTTCGAGACGGAGGCGATGTTGAAGGAGGTGTTGCCGTCGATGGGCGCCCGCGTCTGCAGGTCCGCCAGGCCGTAACCTTTGTCGAAGAGGACATGGTCGCCTTTCAGTACCAGCACGGCCGCACCCGGTTCGCCTTCCGGGAAGAGCCGGCGGCACAGGCGGTCGATGCTCGATTCGGGGCTGCAGGCGGCGCAGAGCAGCACGGCGGGCAACCAGGGCAGGAGGAAGTGTTTCATCATGGACCAAAGTTAAGGAAGATTTCTTATCTTTGGGCATTGCAGACCATTCAAATTGCTTCATATATGAAACGTGCATCATTCTTCCGGGCCCTTGCCCTGGGTGCCGCGCTGGCCCTTTCCCTGCCGGGATGTGACCGCCCGGACGCCCCGCAGGAGAGCCCGCGGATCGTCAACATCATCAACTTCGTGCGCTACACCGAGCCGCGCATCGACGCGATCACCGAGGAAGTGCTGTACCAGACCGTCGTCTCACAGGCACAAGACCTGCGGGCGAAGGGGCTGACCGGGACCTATCTCCTGCAGTACGATGCCCTCATCGACCCTTCTTACCAGGCCTTGATGAAGGAGGAACTCGCCCGCGGATGCGAGGTGGGCGCCTGGTGGGAGATCACCCAGCCGCACGTCGAGGCCGCTGGCATGGAGTGGCGCGGCCGCTATCCCTGGGACTGGCATGCAAATGTCGGCTTCTCCGTGGGCTACACGGCCGCGGAGCGGGAGAAACTGGTCGATGTCTACATGGCGAAATTCAAGGAGATCTTCGGTTTCTATCCCAAGTCGGTCGGTTCGTGGTTCATCGAGGCCGGGACGCTGGCCTGCTTCTATGACAAATACGGCATCGAAGCGTCCTGCGTCTGCCGCGACCAGGTCGGAACGGACGGATACACCCTCTGGGGCGGCTACTGGAACGGCGGCTTCTATCCCAGCCGGCAGAACGCCTACATGCCTGCACAGACGGCCGAGGGCGGCATCGCTGTCCCCGTGTTCCGGATGCTGGGTTCCGACCCGATCTACCAGTACGAGGCGGGCGTGGGCGGCGTCGTCCAGAGCGTGGC
The DNA here is from genome assembly GCA_902801205.1 of uncultured Bacteroidia bacterium. GTDB lineage: Bacteria > Bacteroidota > Bacteroidia > Bacteroidales > UBA932 > Cryptobacteroides. The sequence continues at coordinate 116,292 of CADCHE010000004.1, read as the reverse complement.
GACCCTGGAGCCGGTCTACCTCGAAGGGGGTGGCAATCCGGAGTGGATCGACTGGTTCTTCCGGATGTTCACCCAGGAGCCGCACATGGGCTACAATTATGTTCAGGTAGGACAGGAGAACTCCTTCACCTGGAGCGCGATGGAGAAAGGGTTCACTATCCAGACGGAGCGCCTGGCCGCCCTGGCGGCGGAGGGGAAGGTGCGTATCGAGACCCTGGGTGAGACCGGCCGCTGGTTCAAGGAAACATACCCGCTGACCCCGCCTACTTCCGTGATCACGACGGAGGATACCCGCGACCTGCAGCGCAAGACCCTCTGGTTCAACAGCCGGAACTACCGGGCCAACCTCCTCTGGGAAGGGCCTGCGCTCAAGTTCCGCGACATCCACCTGTTCGACGAGTCGCTCCGCTCGGAGTACCTTGACAAACCGGACACCCTGCCCGTCTTCCGTTACGAAACGCTGCCGCTGGTGGATGGCTGCCTGTGGAGCGCGCCCGACGACATGGCGGCACTGCGCTTCGTCGCGCCCGCCTTCACGGGCGGCGACCCCGTCTTCTCCGTCCGTGGGAAGGGTTCCTGCCAGGAGATCCGCTGGCCTTCCGCTGCCGGTGACGCCCGGTTCGTCATCGACTTGACGGAGGACGCCATCTGCATCGCTGCGAAGGGGAAAGTCGGCGACTGGTGCCTGGAACTGAAGACGCTGCCCGGTGTGGCGCTGCCGTTCACGGACATCACCCCCGACGCGGTGAAAGCGGTCTTCCAGGGCGTTCCGTACGGGATTACCCTGGCCAAAGGAAAAGCGGAAGACCTTCGCGGCGGCTCCGCCGGAGAAGTCTTCCGCATCATTCCTGAAAGCGGCCGGATCGAGATCCGGATCGACTGACGCCCTATCGGACGGTGACTTTCTGCGACCGGACGATGTGCCGGGAGTCCGTTCCGATTTCGATCAGGTACTCGCCGGGGTCGAGCCGCCAGTCGCCGATGCCGACATCATAGTAGGAGAACGCCTCCGGACCGAGCTCGAAGCGGACTTCCGCCTGCTCGCCGGCGGCGATCTCCACTTTCCGGAAGGCCTTCAGCTCGTGCGCGGGCCGGAACACGGAAGGGGAGAGCGGGCGGACGTAGACCTGCACGGTCTCCTTGCCGTCCCTGCGGCCGGTGTTTCGGACGGTGACGCTCCCGCGGACGCTGCCGTTCTCCGCGTGGGCCTGCAGGTCGCCGTATTCGAAGGTCGTGTAGCTCAAGCCGTAGCCGAAAGCGAATTCAGGCTCGACGTCATGGGTGTCGTAGTACCGGTATCCGACCATCAGGCTGTCGGTGAAGTGGATGATGTCGTTGTCCTCCCAGCCCAGCTTGACGATCGGCGTGTCGGCGTATTTCTTGGGCCAGGTGAAGGTGAGGCGGCCGCTCGGGTTGACCTTGCCGGAGAGGATCCCGGCCACGGCCGTGCCGCCGTCGATCCCGCCGTACCAACTCTCCAGGATGGCGGGGACATTGTCCATCCAGCCGCCGAGTTCGAGCGGGGAGCCGTTCACGAGGGTGACGATCGTCTTCTTGTTCAGCTTGGCGAGCCGGTTGATGGCTTCTTCCTGCAGGGCGGGGAAGAGCAGGGAGGAGCGGTCGCGCCCCTCGGTGTCGAGGTTCATGTCGAGGCCGCCCACGAAGAGGACGATGTCGGCCTTGCGGGCGGCTTTCTCCAGTTTCTTCCACTGCATGGCCGCGTTCTCCGTCTGCGGGGTCGTCCAGTCGATGTGCAGCGAAGCGTCGCCCTTGCCCTTGGTGTAGATCACGCAGAGCTGGTAGGGAACGCCCTTCTTGAGGTCCACGGAGCCGGTGGAGGTGCCGTGGCCGGCGTTGGCCGCATGCACGACCGCCACCGGGGCGCCGCCCCATTCTCCGTTGAGGGCGAAGACGTCGCCGCCGCCCGCCGTGAAGCGGAAGGTGTATTTGCCGTCCGCCGGCGGAATGACGGTGAAGTCGAAACGGGCCTCGCGCCAGTTGTCGACGGGCACTTTCTCCTCATCCGGCGAGCGCATCTCCCACATGAAGTTGATGCCTTTCTCGGTGCGGCTGAGGGTCGGCTGGTCCTGGCCTTTCACATAATAGCGGGCGTTGACGTCGGCTTCGATCTCCTGGAAACCGCCGAGTTCGGCGAAGTCGAGGTAGGTCACTTTCTTTGCGCCGAAGGCCTCTTTCACGCCGTCCAGGATGGTGGTCTCGTCCGTCGAGAGCATCCAGCTGCTGCCGCCCATCGCCCAGGCGCAGGTGTGCAGGGTCGCATTGGGGCCGGTCACCAGGATGCTCTTGACCTTCTTCGGGTCGAGCGGGAGGATTCCGCCTTCGTTCTTGAGCAGGACCATGCCTTCTTCCGCGACTTCGCGGGCGATGGCGCGGTGCTCGGGGGTGTTGCGCTGGAAGCCGCGGACCACGTCTCCATTTCCGTCCAGGATCCCGATCCGGTCATACATGCGCAGGATGCGCGTGACCTTGTCGTCGATGAAACTTTCGGGTACCGTGCCTTTCCGGACGGCCTCCAGCAGGGGCTTTCCGAAGCCGCAGTTGTCACCGCCCGGCATGGAGATGTCCAGCCCGGCGAAGGCGGCCTTCTCCGTCGAGCGGGTCTGCAGCCAGTCCGTGATGACGACGCCGTCGAAGCCCCAGCGCTCCTTGAGGATGTCGGTGAGCAGCTTGCGGGAGTCGCTGACATACTCGAAGTTGACGCCGTTGGCGGAAGTCATGACCGACCACAGACCGGCCTGCTCGACCGCTGCCTTGTAAGCGGGCAGATAGATCTCGTGCAAGGTCCGGTCGTCCACGACGGAGAAGTAGAAGTTGCGGTTGCGCTCCCGGTTGTTGCAGGCGTAGTGCTTCAGGCAGGCGGCGACGTCCGTGCTCTGGATGCCGCGTACGACGGGGACGGTGATCTCAGCATCGAGGTACGGGTCCTCGGAGTAGTACTCGAAGAAGCGCCCGCCCACGGGGTCGCGCAGGATGTTGCAGGCCGGCCCGAGCAGGACGCTGCAACCGAACGAGCGCGTTTCCTCGCCCATCACCCGGCCCGCCGCCTCCATCAGTGCGGGATTCCAGGTCGCGGCCATGCCGATACCGCAGGGAAAGCCGGTCGAATTGTCGCCGTGCGGTCCGCGGGGACCGTCGGTGAGGTTCACGTTGGGAATGCCCAGGCGCGGCACACCTTTGTAGCCGCCGTTGCCGGAGCAGAGCGATACTTTCTCTTCCAGCGTCATCTGGGAGAGGATCTTCTGGATCTTGGCCTCGCGCCCGTCGGGATCCGACGCGGCGAAAGAGAAGACGGGAACGGCCAGGAGGACCGCCGTCAACAGGAAGTGCTTGTAGTTCATGTTATTCGTCCGAAGGGATGATGATTTCGTATTTCTTGCCGGATTTGTTCGGCAGGGAGGTGCCGCGGAGCCACAGGTTGGCCCGTTTGAGCTGGGCGTAGGAGATGCCGTACTTCTCGGCGAAGTCGACCAGGTTCTCGACCGGCTTGTCGACGGTGGCCCGGGCTTTCGGCGGCAGGTAGGGGTATTTCTCGTCTTCCGTGACATCGAAACCGAAGGAGCCCGGGTCCTCGAAGAAGAGTTTCGCGGTCAGCAGGCGGAACATGTAGCGCGAGGTTTCATCGACGAGCAGCAGGTCCAGCGCGCTCTTCTGCCGCTGTTCGGCACGTTTCCTCAGGATGCCGCCCTGTCCGCCGTTGTAGCTGGCGGCGACCGTCATCCAGTCGCCGAACTTGCGGTAGGCGTCCTTGAGGAAGCGGCAGGCCGCCACGGTTTCCTTCTCGATGTTGTAACGCTCGTCCACGTCGGCGTTCACTTCCAGTCCGTATTCCTGGGCCGTCGCCTTGCCGAACTGCCAGAGTCCCGCGGCACCCGCCCGGGAGAGGGCGGCCGGGTCGAGGTTGCTCTCGATCACCATCAGGTATTTCAGGTCGTCCGGGACGCCGTTTTCCTTGAGAATCGGTTCGATTTGGGTGAAGTACCGCTTGGAGCGTTTGAGCATCAGCGTGGAGGTGCTGTGCATGTACGTGAACGTCATCAGTTCCCGGTCCATGCGTTCGTACAGGTCGCTGCGCTCGAGCCGCACCGTGTCGCCGGCGAAGACGACGTACGGGGGAACCCTGGGGGATTTGGGATGGTAGGCGGCCGTCTGCGGCGCGTTGAAGGGGGTCTGGGCGGACGCGGCGCCGGCGCAGGGAAGGAGGGCCAGGAAGAGGAGGACGAGGTGTTTCATATCTTTTCGATGATGCAGTCGCCGGGGGCTTTGATGTTTCCGTCCAGGATGATCTCGCCGACGGATTCGTAGCGGATGTGGCCGGAGGTGGGGTTCTTGATGGAGAGCAGGTGCCCGCGGACGGTCGCCTCGACGGTGGAGTACTCGAAGGCCAGGTCGGCGTCGTCGCCGAAGGTGCAGTCTTCCAGCACCAGCCCTTCGCAGTAGCAGAGCGGCTGCGTCTCGGTGATGTGGCAGCGCACCAGGCGCAGGTTCTTGCTGTACCAGGCGAGGTATTCGCCGTTGATGACGGAATCGTAGACGGTGACGTTCTCGCTCTCCCAGAAGGAGTCTTTCGAGTTGAGGACGGAGTCGTGGATCTCCACGTTCCGCGCATACTGGAAGCCGTAGTTGCCGTTCAGGTGCAGGTTGCGGATGCGGATGTTCTCGCAGTGCATGAAGATGTAATCGGCGCGGTCGATGTTCACGTCTTCCAGGTCGATGTCGCTGCAGTCCCAGAAGGTCTCCGTCCCGCCGGGGATCTGCACGTTGCGCAGCTTGATCCCCTTCGTGCGCCGGAACATCTTCGGGGCGTCGATCAGGGAGTCGTACATCTCGCAGCCGCGCGAGTACCAGAGGGCGGAGCGGGCGCCGACGGTGAACAGGCAGTCTTTGATGACGAAGCCGTCACACTCCCAGAAGGGATATTTGCCTTCGAACCAGCAGTGGACGGCGGTGATGTTCCCCGTCTCCTTCAGGGCGGATTCGCCCGCGTGGATGGTCACGTTTTCCAGATAAAGGTCTTTCTTGCAGTAAAGCGGCCTCTCGCCGCCGAATTCTTGTCCTATGATCTTTTCCATAATGTCAAGGTGTCAGTATTTTCTTGAGCCACCGGTCGCCGCGGATATGCCACAGGAAGAGGATGCCCCGTACATTGAGTTCCACGCACATCGCGATCCAGTAGCCGACCAGCCCCAGCTTGGGCGTCAGAAGGAAGGCCAGCCCGATGCGCACGACCCACATACTGCAAAAATTGAGCGCAGTCGGAACCATCGTGTCGCCGGCACCGACGCAGGCCCCGTAGGCCACCATCGAAACGGCGTACATCGTCTCCGCAAAGGCCTCGATACGAAGCACTTTCGCACCCAGCGAGATGACCTCTGCATCGTTCGTGAGCAGGGCCATGATCTGCGGTGCGAAGAGGTACATCAGCACGCCGAGGATGGTCATCATGACGGCGGCCATCGAAATCGTGATGCGGGCGAAACTGCGGGCGACGTCGCGGCGCCGGGCACCGAGGCTCTGGCCGACCAGCGTCGTCGCGGCCTCTTCAAGACCGTATCCGGGCATGTAGCAGAAGCTTTCCGCCGTGATGGCGAAGGTGTTCGCTGCGATGGCGACGGCACCGAGCGGCGCAACGATGAGCGTGCTCACGACGTAGGCGCCCCGCATGACGAGGTTCTGCAGCCAGAGCGGGCCGGTGATGCCCATGGCGTTCCGGAGCACGTGCTCCTGCGGCCGGAAGGAGCCTTTCCCCCGGCCGATTTCCAGTTCGCCGGACCGGAAGGCCATGTACCACAGGGAAATGAGCGTGGTGATCGTCTCGGCGACGCCGGTGCCGAGGGCGGCGCCGGCGACGCCCATGTCCATCCGGTAGATGAACAGGTAGTTGAAGATGACGTCCAGCACGCCCATGCCGATGTACAGGATGCTGGGAACTTTCATGTTCCCGCTGGCCTGCAGCATGGCGCTGGCGGTGTAGCCGACGGCGCCGATGGGCAGGAAGAGGGAGTAGATGCGGAAATAGTCGGATGCGTCGGCGCGGATTTCCTCACTGCCGCCCAGCCAGTGGGGGAGCGGTCCGCTGATGGCGACGGCGATGGCCGCCAGGGCGCAGGAAAAGAGCAGGACGCTCAGCAGGCCCTGCCGTGCGACGTTCCGAGCGTTGCGGAAGTCCTTGGCGCCGAACCGGTGTGCCACCTGCACGGAGAAGCCGGACATCACGGCCATGAAAAAGCCGTTGAAGATCCAGGTGCTGGTCGAGACGAGGCCGATGGAGGCGGAGGGATTCGCACCCAGGTGCCCCACCATGGCGGCATCGATGTATTGCATCAGCACGGAGGAAATCTGCGCCAGGATGGCCGGAAGTGCCAGCAGCCATGAGAGTTGCAACTGCTGACGGCCCGTGATGGGCTGCTGGTCCCGGATCAGTCCGAGGAGTATGTCTTTCTTTGAGACTTCCATTCGCGATGCAAAGATATTCATGAAAATGCGTACCCGCAAACAAATTTTTCCATCATTTGTTTTTCATTGTCAAAAGTTGACAATACGGGGCCGTACCTTTGCATCAACAAAAACGAAAAGCCATGAGCAAGGAAGTTGAAAACATCATCGCGAACATCGCGGAAATCGGAAACCTGATCGATGAACTCGGCCTTGAATTCACCGCTGCCGAGCAGGACTGAGCCGTTCCTCCGCCCGCGGATTCAGGGAAGCGACGAGGACCTGGCAGTTGACAGGGTCACCGGAATAGTAGGTGATGAAGTGGCGCCGTCCCATGGCGACCGCGTTGGCATTCCCCGAATCGTGCGGACGCTCCCGTCCTCCTTCCGCCAGGACGACCGGTTCCGGCCAGGCGGCCGCGTCCTCCAGGATGTCCCGGCACCGGGCCACGCGCAGTTTGAGCAGTCCGGCCCCTCTTTGGTAATAGTACGTGTAAATCAATTCTTTCCGCTCGTCGTAGATCAGCGTTGGCGTGGACTGATGGACATCATCGATGTTCGTGCGGGTCTTCTTCCACGTCTTTCCCCAGTCGGACGACGTCAGCTGGAACAGGCTTTCACCGACGTCTTCGCACCGTGCGATGGCGAGGAGGCGTCCGTCACCGAGCACGGCTACGGACGGTTCCGTAGGCCATTCCTTCCGTGAAAGGCTGTCTTCGACCGTCCGCTGCTTCCAGGTCCGGCCGTCGTCCCGGCTTGTCAACGTACCCCAGCTCTTGTTTGGAGCGTCGCTGTAATCGTCAGAAAACCATAAGCATACAAGCCCTTCCGGGGTATGGAAGATGTCCGTGATCTGCATCGGGAGCGGGTTCAGCGGAGGCGTGCTGACTTGCTCGAAGCGCTCGCCGTCGGTGGTGCGGTACAGGGCCATGCGGCGGTCTGCGTTCAGGCGCCGGATCCAGAACAGGGCGTTCCCTTCCTTGTCCGTCCCCTTGCCGATGGAGGAGGTCCCGTATTCGGGGCTTCCGTCGATGAGGATTTTCTCCGACCAGGACCGGCCGCCGTCGTCGGAGTACCGGGCCCAGGCGCTCCGGTTCTTTTCTCCCGGGTCGTGTTCCTTGCCGATCGTATAGATGCAGACCAACCTGTTTCCGACCGGTTGGATCATCGGCCAGCAGTTGTAACCGGGGGCGTCTTCCACAACGGAGACGGTGACCCCTTCCTGCGAGCAGGCGGTTTCCGCCATGCTGCAGAGCGCGATAGCCAATGCGGCGAGTATTTTTCTCATATTCATCGTATTATGTATGATCCAGAATGCCTTCGGCCCGCTCGCGCAGGAATGCCTTCAGGGCCTCGCCTTCCACGACGGTGATGCTGTCGCTCAGGCCGAGGACGAACCGGCCGATGCCGTTCATCCCGCGCACCAGCCCGTCGTAGATCCAGGTGCGGTTTCCTGGCCCGTCGTCCGTTCCGGCCGGCCGGATGTCCTGTTCCGTGAGGGGATACTCTTCCACCATCAGGTTACGCGCCCGGTTGTTCATCTTCAGGACGATGTGGAACGTCTCCTGCCCGTGGATCCGGAACGCGTCCATCGGCGCCGCATGGTGGGCGCCGGCGAAGGCCCAGTCGTCTTCGGTCTTCCGCACGTCCGTCATGCGCAGTACAGTGAACTGCTTGTTCATCCGGTCCGCCGTGTCGTATGCCCAGATGCCTACGTAATTGGACGTGAAGTCGAAGGGCTCCACCCGGTAGTCTTTCGTCTCGCCCGAATGTGAGGAGGCGTAGCCTTCCAGCACCACGACTTTCCGCTCCTTCATCGCCTCCGCGAGTGTCTGCACCAGCCGGGCGTTCGACCGCCGGTCCACGTAGTCCGCGATGGACGTGCTGTCGTACACGGCCGCCAGCTTCCGTTTCAGACCGGCCTTCAGGGTGTTGCTGTTGTCGAGGTTGTCAATCAGCGAATGGACGATGTAGGCCTCTTCGTCCGAGAAATGGACGATGTTCGACAGGTCCGCGACGGAGGTCTTGAGCGTGGTCAGCCGGTAGACGTAATCGCTGACTTTCTCAACGGAGAAGCCCGCTTCCTTGAAGGTGTCCAGATAGCGGTAGATGGTGCGGGGCGACATGCCGAGCTTGTCGGCCAGCTCGCCCACGGTATACATGATGTTGCTCGAAAGCAGGGCCATCAGCCGCAGCATCCGCTCCATTTTCGGTTGGTCCATCTCAGTCTCCTTTGTGTTTCTGCGCGAGGGACCGCGCCACGCGGACGCCTGTCGTCCAGGCGGCCTGCAGGTTGAATCCTCCGGTAACAGCGTCGATATCAAGTACTTCTCCGGCGAAATAGAGCCCCGGGCAGCAGCGGGCTTCCAGGGTGTTCGGGTCGACGGCGGCCAGGGAAACGCCGCCGCAGGTGACGAATTCCTCGCCGTTGGGGCTCTTCCCGTCGACGGGATAGGTGTCGGCCCGGAGGGTCTCCGCCAGGCGCGCCGTGTTCTTTGCGCCGGCGTCTTTCCAGCGGAGCTCCTGCGGAATCCCGGCACGGTCGGCGAGGAAGGCCCACAGCCGCCCGGGAATCGTCTCCGGATGGGCATTCCGGACCAGGCGGTCGCCGGACCGCGCCTTCAGCGCCGCCAGGGCTTCCTCCACGTTTTCCCGCCCGAGCCAGTTGACGCGCAGTTCCGCCCGGTATTGCCGCTCGGCCAGGATGCGGGCCGCATGGGAGGACAGGCGCAACGCGGCAGGCCCGCTCAGGCCTTTGAAGGTGATGAGCAGGGCGCCTTCCGCTTTGATCTTGGTTCCGGAAAGCGCGAGGACGGTGTCGGGGACAGTGGTCCCTGACAGGGCGCGGAGGCCCTTGTCGGGGATGTTCAATGCAAAGAGGGATGGGACGGGCGGAATGGTCTCCACGTCCGGCGGCAGCAGGGCGGCAAGCGTTCCCGCAACGGGGCTTCCGCCCGTCGTCACGACGACGGCATCGGCCCGTTCCGGCGCCGCGCCGGCGATGGTGAGCAGGAATCCGTCCGCTTCCGGCCGGATGGCCAGGACCTTGCAGCGGGTCCGCACCGGGATGTCTTCCTCCCGCAGCAGGCGGCGGAGGGTGCCGACGACTTGCATCGCGTCATCGGATACGGGGAAGACGCGTCCGTCCTCTTCCACTTTCAGTGCGATGCCTTCCCGGGTGAACCACTGACGGGTGTCTTCAGGGGAGAAGGTGTGGAAGAGCCTGCCCATCAGCCTTCCGCCGCGGGGATAGACCTGCGCGGGGTCGCCGGTGTCTTCGAAGGTGTTGGTCAGGTTGCAGCGGCCGCCGCCGGTACGGGCGACTTTGGCGAGCGTCCGGTCGCCGGCTTCGAAAACATCCACCCGTGCGGCCGCCCCGAGGCTCCGCTTCAGTTCGATGGCGCAGATGCATCCGGCCGCGCCGGCACCGATGACGACGATTCTCATCTTCCTTCCACGAACGGCTTCTTTACAAAAGTAGGAAAAATATCCGTTTTGTCGTGTTTCTGTAGTATTTTTGTCCAGGCTCGAAACGCCCGACGCGTTGATCACAAGGTCGGATAGATATACTGCCAGACGGCGTTCATCTCGGTCGGGGCGTCGGTGAAACCGGTCAGGACGATCACGGCGTCTTTTTCGGGCAGGATGATGACCAGCTGGCCGTGTGCACCGTCCATCCGGAATCCGTGCCGGCAGGTCCAGAAATGGTATCCGTACCCGGCTGCCCAGTCGTTTTCAGGGTTGCGTCCGGCAGGGTCCTGCAGGATCTGCGGCGCACCGACCTGCGCGGCCCAGCCTTCCGGCAGGATCCGGCGGCCCTTCCAGACCCCGTCGCGGGCATAGAGCAGGCCCATTTTCGCCAGGCTTTCCGTGGAGAGGAAGAGCCCCCAGCCGCCTGCGAAGATGCCCTGGGGCGAGTAGGTCCAGACGTCTTCGCGGATGCCCAGTGGGGCGAATACGCGGCGTTTCAGGCAGGTGGACACGTCTTCGCCCGTCGCCCGGGAGAAGATGGCGCTGAGCAGGTAGGAATTCATGCTGTTGTAAGAGAAAAGCGTCCCCGGTTCAAAGAACTGCTCCGTGGCGAGGATCGTCTTCGCCCAGTCGAAGTCCTCTCCGGAACAGCACCGGCCCACATGGTCCTGCTTGAATCCGGAGGACATCTTCAGCAGGTCTTCGACCGTCATCTGCTGCAGCCAGTCGCTCAGTGTGTCGGGCAGTTCCTCCGGCGTGAAGAACGAGACGGCCTTGTCGTCCAGGCGCAGTTTCCCGTCGCCGACGGCGAGGCCGATGGCCGTAGACGTGAACGATTTGCTGGCCGACCAGAGCACCTTGAGGGACTGCGCGTCGAAACCCGGCTGGTAGCGCTCGTAGATGACCTCGCCGCCCTTGACGACCATCAGGGAGTGCAGTTCGTCCGTTGGGCGGGACGTGACGGCGATGATGACTTTGTGGTATTCCGACGTGTCGATGCCCGTCCGGGCGAGATCCGCCCGGGGCAGCCTGCCCTGACGGACGCAGGACGTCGCCAGGCACGCCATGGCGCAGGCCAGGAGAACAATCTTTCTCATGCGGTTCTTTTTTTTACGAAGATAGTCATTTTATCTTTAACTTTGCCAAAATCGGAATCCATCATGAATCTTGTTTCCCGTTTGCTTGAGCGCCTGGTCCTGGCAGGCCTGCTGCTGGCTGCCGCATGGCCGTTGCCGGCGCAGCGGCGTTACGTGAACCCCGTCTGGCCGGAGAACGCGCCGGACCCGACGGTCATCCGCGCTCGGGACGGGATGTATTACGCCTATACGACCCAGGGAAGCACCCCGGACGGCACCCGATGCCATATCCAGGTGCTCCGGAGCCCCGACCTGGTCCAGTGGGAGCACCTGGGCGACGCCCTGCCTGAAGCCCCCGCATGGGCCTCCACGACCTACAATTTCTGGGCGCCGCACGTAATGGAAGCCCGTGGAAAGTACTACATGTATTACTCCGCGGAACCGGATCCGGCCGTCAAGCAGGGCAAGGACCTCGGCCTGTGCCTTGCCGTGGCCGTCGCCGACCGTCCGGAAGGCCCGTTCCGCGATTCCGGCCGCCCGATGCTCTCCGGAGACGGTTTCATCAACATCGATCCGATGTCCTTCCGCGACCCGGTCTCCGGCAAGTACTATCTCTACTGGGGGTCCGGGTTCGAGCCGTTGAAAGTACGCGAACTCTCCCGCAACCTGCTGCGTTTCAAGAAGCGCGCGAAGACCACGGAGCTGGTCTTTCCCTTCCGGAAGAGTTATCAGTACCTCGTCGAGGGCTCCTGGGTGGTCTGGCACGAAGGCTGGTATTACCTCTTCTTCTCCGGCGACAACTGCTGCGGAGAACGTGCGCACTACGCGGTGATGGTAGCCCGCTCCCGGTCACCTGAGGGGCCTTTCGAGGTCCTGAAGCGTGAGGAGGAAGGCGATTCGCCCATCCTGGCCGCCGGCGGAAAGTGGATCGCGCCCGGGCACAACTCCGTCATCGAGGACGCGGCCGGCGACTTATGGATGATCTACCATGCCATCGACCGGGACAACCGCTACCTGCTGCCGGAATTCAAGGCCGGCGACCGGCGCGTAATGATGATGGACCGCCTGCACTGGCGCGACGGCTGGCCCTGCATTGAAAGCGGCGTCCCTTCCGAGACGCCGCAGCCCGGTCCAGCCGTCCGGTAATCCACCAGAGCGGCTTTTCCTAGAAGATGTAGTTGAGTCCGATGTTGATGCCGATGTTGCCGTCGTTGGCGTCGAAGCACTTGCCGAACTCGAAGTTGATGTTGAAGTTCTGGTTCATGATGACGTGCAGTCCGATACCGGAACTCATATGGAGCTTTTCGGCGTTGTTGGTGTAGAAGTCCGCGGCGGTATATTCCTTGCCGTCAACGGTACCGACGACGGTCTTGTCCAGCGCGAGGGACTTCATCTGCTCGGCCCGGTAGGGGGACACGACCCTTCCCAGATCGAAGAACGGGTTGGTGGCGAGGACCCAGTTCTGGTTGATCCAGCGGAAGCGGGCGAAGCTCCAGCGCAGCTCGAAGTTAGCCCAGGCATAGCTGTTGCCCATCAGGCGGTTGGATGTCGTACCGCGCACCGTGCAGGTCGATCCGAGGCCTTCCGTGTTGATCTGTTTCATGTTCAGGGACTGGATGCTCTGGAGCAGGTAGTAGGGGGCGTTTCCCGCGACGAGCCCCTGGTAGGCGAGGTGGTAGCCGAAGGTCAGCCGGTCCTGGACCACGGGGAAGAACTGCTTCCAGTGGGCCGCCAGTTTGATGTAGCTGTTGTCATGTTTGGAGATGATGTCCGGTGATCCGAAGGCGTACAGTTCCAGGTTCGCGCCCCGGGTGGGATTGTTCTCGTGGTCACGCGTGTCGTACACGACGCCGGCCTTGAATTCCAGGTGCTGGCCGCCGTCTTTCTCCGCTTCGGGGATGATGCCGTTGCGGACATAGACGTCGTACAGGGAGCTTGTGCCGTCCCTGAGCCCTTTGTTCCTGGCGTGTCCGGTCACGAGGTTCCAGTAGGTGACGCCTCCGGCCCAGCCCCAGTGGCTGTCGCCGATGTTTCCCTGCAGGCAGGTCATGATGCGGAAGATGTCACGCTTCATCAGGAAGAAACCGAGGCCGTCTCCGGTGATGGCGTCCAGTTCCGGGACGTACCGTGACGAGGCTCCGTTGAAGCCGTAGAAGGAGTAGGTGTTGTTCCCGAAATACGACACGGCGGCGGAGACCCGCAGGCCGGGAATCACGTATTTGCTGTCGAAGAAACTGTGCAGAACGGTGTTTCCTTTGGAGTAGCGTGACACTTCGACATTGGCCTTCCACCGGTAATCAGGATAGGTGGAGCCGTCGCCGTACCAGTAGATGTCGCTCAGGGCGCCGTAGTGCCATCCCAGGTCGGAGGAATAGCCGATGGCCGGAAGGGGGCCGAAATTCAGCCCGGTCTTTGCCACTTCCTGGGCTTGGGAAGAAAGGGAGCAGCCGATGATGAGGGCGGCTGCCAAAAGCATTCTTTTCATGTTATAATGGTTTCTTTAGAGGTTGTTTTCAGAGCGTTGGTGCGGATCCGGGAAAAGGTTTCCCGGAGGTCTGCGTGACCGAAGGCCAGCCGTATGTCGGAGAGGAGGATGCGCCCCCTTTCAAGGCCTTCGTACAGCAGCGTGTGCGACGCGGCGGCGAGGAGGAAGGCCGCCGCAGCAGCCCCGGCGGGCAGGCAGAGAAAGAAGACGAGGCCCCAGCCCAGGAGCACGAGGGGTGTCAGCGCGAAGCGGACGCCGAAATGGACGGTCCGCGAGAAAGCCTTGTCCTTGAGCCGCCGCACGAGGACGGCGGAGGAAATCCACAGGGGAGCGGCCAGCACGGCGGCTGCAAGCAGCAGCGGCAGCAGGAGGATTCCCGCGGATGCCCTGGCGAGGACACGCGCTTTCGGCAGGTCCTTCAGGAACGACCACGAGGACAGCCCGGCCGCTTTCCGCCGCCGGTCGAATGCCTCCGCTTCGTGCAGCAGGTCCCCGTCCGCGGTGAGGGCGGCTTCGGGGTCGGCGATCCGGGTCAGGGCCCATCGCGCCTCGTAGGTGCCGTCGTCCGGCAGGCAGGTGATCAGCGCGGCGATGCGTTCCCGGAGGAGGGACAGGAGCGTGCGGTACACCTTCCCTTCGCCCAGGCCGGGATGTTCCTGGACGAACTGCGTCACGTTGATGGGCTCGCCGTAACGGATGGCGACCGGGGTGCGGAGCCGGTAATAGTCCTGGTATTCGAGGCCCACGGGCACGATGTACACGGGCTTGCGTCCGTCCGGCCGTGCGTTGGCGACGAGCGCGGTGCGGGCGATGCCTTTCTTCAGGGGCAGCAGGGTGTGCTTGGGGCGGTGCGTCCCTTCACAGAACATGCAGAACCGCATCCCGTGCTCCAGGCATTCCGCCACTTCTTCCATCGTGGCGCGGTTGCGCGTCACTTCGCGGGCACCGTCGCGGGCGCGGGGAATCGGCAGGATCCGCAGGAAACGGAGGATCTTCCGCACCGCGGGTTTCCGGAAAATGTCGGCGCGGGCTCCGAAGAGCGTCGCCTCCTTCCAGTCTTGCAGGATGACAAGCGCGTCCATCAGGGTGTTGCAGTGGTTCGGTGCCAGCAGTACCGAGCCGTCCCGGGGAACGTTCTCCTTCCCCTCGGAGCGGATGGCGCTGAACAGGCTGCGGGTGGCGCTGTCGCACCAGACCCTCGCCCAGGAGTACTTCCAGTCTTTCTCGTAGAGTGCTGCCATGCTAAACGGATGCGCGCTTGTCCAGGAGATGGAAGACCATGGATACCGTCAACCCGGAGATGATGTGCCAGATGCCCCACCAGGCCGTGATCACCAGGATGCCGCCGTGGGGCGGGAAGCCGGAGAAAAGGGAGGTGCCCAGGAGAAGCACCAGCCCGAGGCCCGAGTTCTGTATGCCGGTTTCGATCGTCAGCGTCCTGCGGTCGCGGAACGGGACCTTGAAGACCGTTCCCATGGCGAAGCCGATACCCAGTGCAAGCAGGTTGTGGACAAATACGACGATGAAGATGTATTGGATGCATTTCAGGAATGCGTCGATGTTTCCCGTGAAGGACAAGACCACCATCGCAATGAAGAAGAGGATCGAGACCCATTGGAAGGGCTTCCGCAGGCGTTCCGCAACGGCGGGCAGGAAACGGGTGCAGAGGACGCCCAGGGTAAGCGGGATACCGAGCAGGATGAAGATGGTCTTGAAGACGTCCCACAGGGGGATGACGAGGGTCGGAACATCCGCGGCGACCTGTGCCGTACGGAGGTAGAGACTGCCCCAGAGGTAGAAGTTGGCCGGGGTCATCACAACGGCGAGGGCGGTGCTGATCGCCGTCAGGGAGACCGACAGTTCGATGTTGGCCTTCGACAGCGAGGACATGAAGTTGGAGATGTTCCCGCCCGGGCAGGAGGCGACTAGGATCATTCCGAGGCCCATCATCGGGGAGATGAACCCGCCCATCAGGTATGCCAGCAGGAAGGTGAAGGCCGGCAGGAGGACCAGCTGACAGGCCATCCCCACCAGGACGGATTTGGGTTGCTTGAATACGTCGATGAAGATGCGCGGCTTGATGCCGAGGGCGACGCCGAACATCACGAAAGCGAGCACGATGTTGATCGTGTTCATCCCTCCTGCGTTCAGGGTTACGCTGATCCTGTCGATACTGGCAGCTGTCTCTGGGCTCATATCATGTGGTTAAGTTGCAAAGATAAAAGGATTTGCCGAACCGTGAAAATCTTTTTTCGGAGCCGGCCCCACCTTTCCGCCGGAGACAAAAAAAACCGGCCCCGACGGGACCGGCTTTTTCAGTATGGATCGCGTGTCCTAGAGCACAGGACCGGCCTTCACGAGGGCCTTTCCGGCGCGGTTGGACTCGTACTTGTGGAAGTTCTTGATGAACCGTCCGGCGAGATCCTTCGCCTTCTCTTCCCACTCGGCCGCGTTCTTGTAGGTGTCGCGCGGATCGAGGATGCCCGTGTCGACGCCCTCGAGCTTGGTCGGGACCGTGAAGTTGAAGAACGGGATCTTCTTCGTCGGGGCGGCGTCGATGCTGTGGTTCAGGATCGCATCGATGATGCCGCGCGTGTCGCGGATCGAGATGCGCTTGCCGGTGCCGTTCCAGCCGGTGTTCACCAGGTAGGCCTTCGCACCGCTCTTCTTCATCTTCTTGACAAGCTCCTCGGCGTACTTCGTCGGGTGGAGCTCCAGGAACGCCTGGCCGAAGCAGGCGGAGAAGGTAGGCGTAGGCTCGGTGATGCCGCGCTCGGTACCCGCGAGCTTGGCCGTGAAGCCGGAGAGGAAGTAGTACTTCGTCTGCTCAGCGTCGAGGATGGAGACCGGAGGCAGCACGCCGAACGCATCGGCGGACAGGAAGATGACCTGCTTCGCGGCGGGGCCGTGGCTGTCGGGACGGACGATGTTGTTGATGTGGTAGATCGGGTAGCTGACGCGGGTGTTCTCCGTGACGCTCTTGTCGTTGAAGTCGATCTTGCCTTCGGCGTCGACGGTGACGTTCTCCAGGAGGGCGTCGCGACGGATGGCGTTGTAGATGTCCGGTTCGGACTCCTTGTCGAGCTTGATGACCTTGGCGTAGCAGCCGCCTTCGAAGTTGAAGACGCCCTTGTTGTCCCAGCCGTGCTCGTCGTCACCGATGAGGAGACGCTTCGGGTCGGTGGAGAGGGTGGTCTTGCCGGTGCCGGAGAGGCCGAAGAAGATGGCGGTGTTCTCGCCGTTCATGTCGGTGTTGGCGGAGCAGTGCATCGCGGCGATGCCCTTCAGCGGAAGGTAGTAGTTCATCATCGAGAACATACCCTTCTTCATCTCACCGCCGTACCAGGTGTTGAGGATGACCTGCTCGCGGGAGGTGACGTTGAACGCCACGCAGGTCTCGCTGCGCAGACCGAGCTCCTTGTAGTTTTCAACCTTGGCCTTCGCGGCGCAGTAGACGACGAAATCGGGCTCCTGGTCGAACTCCTTCTGGTTCTTCGGGCGGATGAACATGTTCGTCACGAAGTGGGCCTGCCAGGCGACCTCCATGATGAAGCGGACCTTCATCCGGGTGTCGGCGTGCGTGCCGCAGAAACCGTCGACGACGAACAGGCGCTTGCCGCTGAGCTGCTTCCTGGCGAGGTTCTTCACTTCCTTCCAAACCTTCTCGGACATCTTGTGGTTGTCGTTGTGGTATTCCTCGGTGTCCCACCAGATTTCGCCGGGAGCACCTTCCTTGGTCGTCTTGTCATAGACGATGTATTTGTCCTTGGGAGAGCGGCCGGTGTAAATGCCGGTCATGACGTTGATGGCGCCAAGTTCCGTCACCTGACCCTTGTCGTAACCTTCGAGGCCGGGTTTGGTCTCTTCGTTGTAAAGCACTTCGTAAGTCGGATTGTAAAGGACTTCCTTCACAGATTTGATTCCGTACTTGCTCAAATCGATTGTCGGCATACTTTTTTTTATTAAGTTAAACTTTGTTCCAACTCAAATTGCGGCACAAATGTACAGAATTTTTATGCATTCCTCAAATAAGCGCCGTCAAAAATTCGTACATTTGTCAGAGCCGCGAAAAGTGCTGCAAATAATTTGCCACGGACGGCGCTGAACGGTACTGATTGTTAGTGATAAAACGATGAAAGCGGAATCACGCCGAGGGGAGGCGTTGCAGGTGTTGAAGGCGTATTGGGGGTACGACGGTTTCCGTCCTTCCCAATGGGAGATCATTTCCGCCGCGCTGGAAGGGAAGGACGTACTGGGCATCCTTCCGACCGGCGGGGGGAAGAGCGTCTGTTTCCAGGTGCCCGCCTTGATGACGGACGGTCTCACGCTGGTGGTCACCCCGCTCATCGCCCTGATGAAAGACCAGGTGCAGAACCTTTCGGAGCGGGGTGTCCGGGCGATCGCCGTCCACGCCGGCATGAGCCGGCACGAAGTCGACGTTGCCTTGAACAATGCGGCTTACGGAGAATTCTCCTTCCTGTATCTGTCGCCCGAACGGCTCGGCTCCCCGTTGTTCCAGTCGTACATCGACGTGCTGCCCGTGCGCTACATCGTGGTGGACGAAGCCCACTGCATCTCGCAATGGGGATACGACTTCCGGCCCGACTACCTGCGCATCGGCGAGCTGCGCAAGCGTTTCGACGCCCCGGTCATCGCCCTGACGGCGACGGCGACCCCGCAGGTGGCCGGCGACATCATGGAGAAACTCGCTTTCCGCGGGAAGACGCTCGTCAAGTCGCCCTTCGAACGCCCCAACCTGACCTACCTCGTCCGGCATGTCGAGGATAAGAACGGCCAGCTGGAACGGATCTGCAACGGCGTCCCCGGAAGCGGCATCGTCTATGTCCGCAGCCGGAGCCGCTGCGAGCAGATCGCCTCCGCCCTCGCCGCCGCCGGCATCAGCGCATCCTATTACCATGCCGGCCTGGGAACGGCCACCCGCATGGAGCGCCAGACGGCCTGGAAGGAAGGCTCCATCCGCGTGATGGTCTGCACCAACGCGTTCGGCATGGGCATCGACAAGCCCGATGTCCGCTTCGTCGTCCATTACGACCTGCCGGAAAGCCCGGAATCGTATTTCCAGGAAGCGGGCCGGGCCGGCCGTGACGGGCTCCGTTCGTATGCCGTACTGCTCTGGAACGGCATCGATGTCCGCCGCATCCGCCAGATCGGTTCCGTGTCGTTCCCGTCGCTGGAATACATCGAAGACATCTACCAGAAGCTCCATCAGTTTTTCGAGATCCCCTACGAGGCGGGGGAGGGCCGGCAGCTCAAATTCCAGATCACGGAGTTCTGCCAGCGTTACGGCCTGCAGCGCGCCCCGGTGTACCATGCCTTGAAATACCTCGAGCGGACGGACCACCTGACCTATCTGGAAGAGGTCGATATCCCGACGAAGGTACGGATCCTGGCCGACCGGAACGCCCTGTACGAGATCGACCTGCCCGAGCAGAAGATGGTGGACCTGCTGGACCTGCTGATGCGGACGTACCCCGGCATCTTCAGCATCATCCAGTCGCTCGACGAGGAGTATTTCGCCCGGCGGCTCGGCCTGACGGTCCCTGCTTTCCGCCAGCTGCTCTACCGCACGGCGCTCGAGCACGTCATCCGCTATGTCCCCGCGGCGCATTCCGACGTGGTCTACCTGCATCACGGCCGCCTGATGGAAGGCAACGTCTTCCTCGATCCGGCCCGGTACGCGATGCTCCAGGAGCAGGCGCAGACGCGGGCGCAGGCGATGCTCGACTATGCGTCGGAAGCGGATGAATGCCGCTCCCGCTACCTCCTGCGCTATTTCGGCCAGGAGGAAAGTGCGGACTGCGGACAGTGCGACGTCTGCCGCGCCAAGGCGGACGGAGAACGTCTCCTGCGCGGACGCATCCAAGCGTTCGTCGCCCGGTCCGGCGGGGTGTATACGCTGCAGGCGATCCAGGCGGAGATGGACAATCCCGCCAGCGAGGCGGCGCCCCACTGGCTGCCGCTCCTTCGGAAGATGATCGACGACGGAGAGATTCCCCCTTATTCGATGACCAGCCCGTCATAGGCCGGCTGCACGTCGGAGTGGATGCCCCGTTCCCGGCAGAGGCGGCGCAGGTCTTCCCGGAACGTTGCGTACCGCGGGAAGGTGTGCGACAGGTGTGTGAGCCATGTGTGCTGCGCACCGATCCGGTCTGCCATCGCAAGCGCCTCGTCCAGGCTGAAATGCGAGTGGTGCGGCTTGTAGGACACCGTATTCAGGGTGACATGCTTCAGCCCCTGCAGTTTCTCCATCTCGCTTTCCGGGATGCTGCTCATGTCGGTCAGGTAGGCGATCTGCCCGAAGCGGAAGCCCAGGACCGGCAGCGTCCCGTGCAGGCCGCGTACGGGAATGATGCGGCATTCGTCCGGCGACGGGGCCCCTTCCGGGTGCGGCGCTTCATGGACGATGTCTTCGATCTTGCTGCCGGTGGGGACAAGCGTCCCGTCCGGCAGGCGGAAATGGTAGCCTTTGTCGTGCACCCAGACGAGTTCCTTGCCGCGCAGGTCGTCGCGCAGGAGGAACGGGCGCTCGTCGATGACGTTCAGCTGCCACTCCGGTGCGCCGGGGTATTTGGGAAAACGGAAAACGTACGGATACTCGCGGATCAGGTCTTCCAGCACGTTCCGCTCGCAGTAGATTTCCGTCGCCTGGCGGTCGATATAGTTCAGGGAGCGGACGTCGTCCAGCCCGCCCGTATGGTCTTTGTGGTTGTGTGTCAAGAGGATGCCGTCCAGGTTATGCAAACCGTGCGCGAGCATCTGCATGCGGAAATCGGGGCCTGCGTCCACGAGGATCCTCCGGCCGGCGTATTCCACGAAGGCGGAGGAACGGAACCGCTTGTCGGCACGGTCGGCCGACCGGCACACCTCGCAGGTGCATCCGATGATCGGGATACCCTGCGACGTGCCCGTTCCCAGGAAAGTCAGTCTGCTCTTTTCCATTTACAAGATGATTTCTTCCAGCGTGCCGACCCTGTCCGCGTCCCACGGACGCTCGACGCGCAGGTAATTTCCCGTATAGCCGCCCATCCGCCCGGCCTTCCGGTCGGATTCCCACAGGACGGTTTCCTTCCTTCCGCGGTTCTGCTCCCGGAACGCTTCGTGCAGCCGCTTGCAGAGGGCTTCCAGGGCGGCCGCCCGTTCCGTCTTGATCCCGTCCCGGACCTGGTCGGGCCAGGCAGCGGCCCGCGTGCCCGGGCGGCGGGAGTAGGGGAAGACGTGCAGGTATGCCGGCCGGATCCGCTCCTCCAGGAAGCGGTAGGTCTGCCGGAAATCCTCGTCCGTCTCGCCGGGCAGCCCGGCGATCACGTCGATGCCGAAGAAAACATGTCCGCCGATCCGTTCGCGGATCCGGTCGATCCGTCCGGCGAAGAAGTCCGTCGTGTAGCGCCGTCCGACCCGCTTGAGCAGGGTATCGGTGCCGGTCTGGAGCGGAATGTGGAAGTGCGGCTGGAACTTCGTCCCCGATGCGATCCAGTCGATGATACCGTCGCTGATGAGGTTGGGCTCGATGGAAGAGATCCGGTAGCGTTCGATCCCGTCCACGCCGTCGAGGGCTTTCAGCAGGTCGAGGAACGACTCGCCGGTCGTCCGGCCGAAGTCGCCGGTGTTGACTCCTGTCAGCACGATCTCTTTCACGCCCTGCGCAGCGATTGCCTGTGCCTGCGGAACCAGGTCGGCGATGGCAAGGTTGCGCGACCGTCCGCGGGCGAAAGGCACGGTGCAGTAGGCGCAGAAGTTGTCGCAGCCGTCCTGCACTTTCAGGAAGGAGCGCGTCCGTTCGCCGGTCGAATAGGCGGGAAGGACGGATTCCGGCGGTGCGGGCGGCGGCGTTTCCTCGCGCAGCAGTGCAAGCGTTTCGGGCACGACGCGGTTTTTCTCCTGCGCGCCGAAGACCCTTGCCACCCCCTCGAGGGCTTCCAGGTCGGCAGGACGCAGCTGTGCATAGCAGCCGGTCACGATGATCCTGGCCTCCGGGGCCGTCCGGTGCATCTTCCGGATGAGGTTCCGGCATTTCTGTTCGGAGCGCTGCGTCACGCTGCAGGTATTGACCAGGTAGACGTCGGCAGGTTCTTCCCAGGGGACGACCTGCAGGCCCGCCTGCACGAACCCGCGTTCGTAGGTGGAGGTCTCGGCGTAGTTGAGCTTGCAGCCGAGCGTATGGAAGGCGATGGTCTTATTCATCATAACCCTGGCTTAAGGTAACCCGGGACCAGGCGCAAGGACCGCCCACGGGTGGATGCTGCTTGGAGACGGTGACGCGCAGGGCGCGGAAGGCGGGAAAGTCCGCTGCGACGCGCCGCAGGATCCGGCCGCAGACATGCTCGAGCAGGTCGGACGGCACGGCCATCTCTTCGGCGACGGCGGCGTAGACCGCTCCGTAGTCGACGGTGTCCGCCAGGTCGTCCGTCCGCGAGGCGCGCCCGAGCGGCAGCCTGCCTTCCAGGTCGACAAGGAAGGTGCCCCCCTCCCGCTTCTCCTGTTCCAGACAGCCGTGGAAGGCGTGGAATTCCATGCCCGTCAGCGTGATGGTTCCGTATAAGTCGTTATTTTTCATTGTTTTGCGTTACTAGGGGTGAGGAAGAGGAATACGCAGGGACGTTTCCCGATGCGGACAGGGGCGGTGCGCCACTCGCGGACGGACTGCGTGCGGATGAATTCATCGGGAAGGGTCAGGTCGGCAGCGACACACAGGCGCACGGAAGGGGAGAGGGTCTCCAGCAGGTCCGCGAACATCGCGTCGTTCCGGTAGGGCGTCTCGATGAAGATCTGCGTTTCCGCGCGTCGGGCGGAATCCTTTTCCAGCGCCCGCAGGCATTTCTTCCGCTCCTCCGGCTTGGCCGGCAGGTAGCCGCGGAAGGCAAACTGCTGTCCGTTCAGCCCGGAGGCCATCAGCGCGAGCATCAGCGAAGACGGTCCGGTGTGCGGAACCACGCGGATGCCCTGCCGGTGGCAGAGGGCGACGAGGAGGGCGCCCGGGTCGGCGACGGCGGGAAGCCCGGCCTCGGACAGGAGGCCGACGTCGCAGGGATGGCCGTCTTCGTCGTGGAAGAGGTCCAGCAGGGAATCTACTTCGGCGGGAGACGTATGCTCGTTCAGTTCCCGGAAAGTCAGTTCGCCGATATGTCCCTTGAGTCCAGCGGCAGAAAGGAAACGCCGCGCCGTCCGCGTCTCTTCGACGACGAAATGTTTCAGCGTCCTGACCTGCTCCAGCAGGGGAGCAGGAAGGACCGCGGCCGGTTCATATTCTCCGAGCGTCGTCGGAATCAGGTGCAAGGTTCCGTCCATGTCAGTGTTTCGGTTGGTCCGCGTCGCTGCCGACGCGGATGGTTTTCATCGGCCTTTCCTGCCGGAAGCCTTCCTGGCGCAGCTGCTCGCGTTTCCTGCGCGGCATCAGCAGCGTGCGGAAGAATTCGCCGATGGTGTCGAACTCCCGCTGGAAGGCGATGCCCATTCCGTTGCGCTGGGAGTTGTCGAGCGAATTGGTATAGTCGTCCACGGAGTGGGAGAACAGCGTCAGGCGCAGCCGTCCGGGCTTGTCGAGCTTGATTTCGATGTCCAGGTCGCCGACCACGTCACTGCCCGAGCCGCTCCGGTAGGTCCGGTTTCCAAAAGCGCCGTTCACGAGGATCCGGTCGCCGAGCAGCTGGGTCGAGACGGCGACGTCGAAGATGTCCGTCCCGCCGGCCCCCGCCTCGTAGTTGAGACCCAGGTCGAGCGGGATGTCCAGTTTCTGGAGGATCGAGTTCAACTGGCCGGCCATCACTTCCGCTACGTTGGCGTACAGCAGCGTCGTGTTGTTGACGACGCCCGACTGCTCGTCCGGAAGGAAACCGCCGGAAATGAGCAGCGAAAGCAGCTGGCGTTGGACCTTGTCGTCGGTGTTCAGGGCCGTCTGGACACGCGCCTGCGTGGTGGGGTCCAGGTCCGGCACATCGATGGAGAAGCCGAGTCGCGGCTCCCGCAGCTTGCCCGTCACGGCGATGTCGCAGTTGACCGTCCGGCGCGATGCGACGGAGGTGGTATCGGCGATGAGCGTGGCGACCGAAGCCTTCACGGAATAGCGCCCGTCGATGTTCAGGTCACTGTCCATGATGTCGCCGTTGAAACGGATGGAACTGCCGTCAATGATGGAGAAATCGCGTTTGGCGATGTCCATCGCGTTGAAATGGAAGTCCCCTTCGCGCAGGGTGTAGTCGCCCCGGATGGAGAAAAGATGGGTGGCGGGACGCACTTCCAGGGCGATGTTGCCCCGGCCGTTGGCGGACAGGACGTTGCCGGCATTGCGGTCCACTTCCACGAAGGCCTGCACTTCCGGGGTCACACCGATCTGGAGGCGGATTCCGAAATCGCTTGCCTTTGCCTTGCGTTCCTCCAGGGAGTTGATCATCTGTTCGTACGGGTCGACATAGACCTCGTGGTACGGTTCCTTGAAGGTAAGCAGGTCGCTGCTGCCGTCGCGTTTGGCGTTGTCGATCGGGATGTGCAGGTTGCCGCTGCGGGCCGTCCGGGCGTTGACATCCATCTGGATGGCGTTGAACGGTCCCGTGATGCCGAGCGAGCCGGTCGCGGCGACGTTCCCGTAGAAAACCGGGTTGTCGCGCTCGGTGGTGGCCAGGCATTCCATACCGGTGAACTGCAGGTGCGTGTCCATCCGGAAATCTTTCAGGTGGTCGAAGAGGATGCCGCCGGAGACGGTCCCTTTGCCGGTCGACCGGTCCGTGACCTGCATCCGGTCGAACCATACGCCGGTGTTGTCGACGTGGAAGGGCCCTTCTACCCGGTACGGGACCTTCGTGTAGGCGACTTCCAGCAAGGCGTCCGCCAGGCGGGTGTCCGTGCTGGTGATGCTCATCCGGTCCATCGGGCCCTTCAGGTCGATCCGGCCGGAAACCTTTCCTTCCATCCTGTTGAAGACGGACTTCAGCAGGGGAGAGAGGCAGCCCGCCTCGAAGCCGTCCAGCCGGACGGCGGTCTCCAGTTCCTTCCGGCTCGTGAAATAGTAGCCGTTGATGTCGACCGTCTTCTTTCCGTCGAGGTTGTTACGGGCCAGCAGGCGGAGCCGGTCTTTCTTTTCGTCCAGGGAGCTGGCCAGTTCCAGGGTGCCGAGCGGGTAACCGCCCGCGCGGGTGGAGTCGCAGCGGACATGCATCAGCAGGGAGGCGTCTTCGCTTTTCCAGGGCGAGATCAGCACAGCCTCTCCCGTGGCGGCGCCGCCGATGTCCAGCCCCTTGTCCATCAACTGGTTGGCGAAGGCCAGGTCGAATTTCTCAAGGTCGAGCCGGAGGGTGTCCGGGCGGTTGAGGGAGAAGGTCCCGTCGACACGGATCCGTTGCTCGTCGCAACGGGCCTGGAAACGGTCGAGGCTGAAGTCTCCGTCATGGATGCGGAAGGAGGACGGGTCGAGGTGCCATCCGGCACCGCCCAGCTGCAGGTCCGTCGGTTTGACGGCGCCGTCCCAGACCATCCGGCCTTCTTTGTCGCGGTCGACCTTTCCGCCGAGGAGGATCCGGCTGGGAGTGTCTCCCGGCGTGTCACTCTGGAAGCGGCCTTCGAGCGTGAGGCTGTCTCCCTTGGCGCCGATCCGGACGGTGTCCTGCAGGAGGTCCATCGAAAGCAGGCGCAGGTTCGAGGTGGTCAGGCGGGCCGACAGGCCGTCGCCCTTGTTGTCCAGGGTGAGCGCGACGTCTTTCGCATTGTTGCGTGCAAAAGCCAGGCGCGGCGAAGTGAGGCCCGCCTGCAGGGCTCCCTCGGGGGAAACGTGTACGCGGAGTTTCGTGCTGTCGGAGATGTAGAGGCCCGGCATCACGAAGGAGAGCAGTTCGCGCGAGTCGTGGAAGTCGACCGTCAGGTCGTATTTTTCTTTGCCGTGCTGCGGCGTATCGTCCTCTTTCAGCAGGGAAGGCAGCCAGTCTCCAGCCGTCAGCGCCTTCAGCGCCACGACCATCCCGCTGAGACTCTTGTCCCCGACGAAGGTCCCGTCCGCGAATCGCGACGAGAAGTTGATCCGGTGGATGTCGTTGTTCGAGTGCGACTGGATCCGGATGTTCCCGATGTCGTGCCCGCCGTTGTCGCTCTCCAGGAAGATGTCGGAGGCCGTGATCTCGCCGATGAGGTCTTCGCCCTTGACCGTCTTGAAGTTGGCGCGCACCTGGCCGGAGGCTTTCGATACCCCCCGTTTGTCGAGGTGGAGGGCCTGCAGGTCGGCGTAACCGATGCTCGCGTAAAACTTGTAGATCCCGTTGCGCGTCTTGTCCGATGTCGTGAAGAGTCCCTGGAACAGGAAGTTCAGGTTCGGATCCTTGCTGACGATGCGGCCGTCGAAGGCTTTTTCGGAATAGGTACCGGCGCCGATGATGTTCGAATAGTCGTAGCCCATGACGTGCAGGCGGTCGACGAAAACGGAATCGAATTCCACCTGCGGCCCGCGGTCCGTGAAGCCGGCGTCGAAATAGCCCCGCAACGTGCAGGCGCCCAGCTCTTTCACGCCGGCGATCCTGCCCAGGTCGAGGTCGCGGCTCACCACCGATCCGTCGATGCCTTTCTCGCCCTTGCCGCCCAGCAGGTTGCGGCCTTTCAGGTCAGCGTCGAGTTCGCCCAGGTCGGAGCGGACGGTCCCTTTCACCCCCAGGTGCTGCGCCGGTCCGTGGACGCGTCCCTGGAACTGGAAGGTCGTGCCCGGGGCATAGCGGGTCAGGTCCGGCGCCTTGCCGCCGGAGGAGAAGGCCTGCAGCAGGCGGCCGAGGCCTTCGGACGTCAGGTCCAGGCGGTCGATGTCGATGTCGGTCGACAGGTCCTGCATCCTCGGCAGTTCCTTCACGTCTCCGGAGAGGGTGGCGCGGATGCCGCTGCCGGTCTCGACGACATCCAGCCGGTGCACCTGCAGGTCGTCTACCGTCCCTTCCATGTCCGCCCCGGCGATCTGCAGGGAAAGGTCGCGTCCCTGCAGGGAGGGTGCGAAGTAGGAAAGGGTGCGGCTGTCGAGCCGGCTGCCTTCGAGTACGAGTCCCATCCGGACGTCTTCGATATAGTGGTTGAAGGATTGGATATCCTCGTAGCGCATGCTGAATTCGGTGGCGGAAAGGTCGCTCCAGCCGTCGTCCAGCCGCAGGTCGGAGACCACGGTTTCCCCCGGCTGCACGCGGACGCCGCCCGACAGGCTGCGGACGGCATAGCCGCTTTTCTCGCGCAAGGCCCCTTCCGTGACCGTCCCCGTGACGATGCCGTCTTCCATCTTGAGATTCCGGGCAGAGAGGTTCTCCGCGGTTACATCCAGGTCCGTCCAGTTGATGCCGAAGGGTTTTCCGGCGACCTTGGGAAGGTTGATGTACCGGAACCGGACATCCTGTACCTCGGCGTTCCGCACATGGACGGCCGGCGCCGCCTTTTTCTCCTTGGAGGGCTCTTTCGGCGGTCGGTTCAGGATGCGTTTCAGGTTGCTCTGCCCCGGTCCTTCCCGCACGAGGGTGAAGGACCCGCCGCGCAGCGCCACCCGCGCGAGGTGGATGCCTTCTTTGGAAGTCAGACCCTTGAGGGAGAAGGAAAGGGTCAGGTTGCGTGCGCTCAGCAGCGTGTCCAGCACCTGCCCGCGGTCGGTGGAAGGTTGCCGGTCCGTGATTGAGAAATTACTGAGTACCAGCGTGTTGAAAGGCATGAAATGAATCTTGTCGAAGGAGATGTCCCCTTCGATCATCTTTTCCAGGCGCCCGGTGACGAGCCGGACCGCCGCCGTCTGCACAGCCGGTATCTGGCTCAGCAGGACGAGGGCGAGGCACAGCAGGACGAGGCCGGTGACGATGGCCCGGATTATCTTCCATCCTTTTTTCACAACTTACAAAAATAGCAAATTATTCATTATCTTTGCACGCGTTAAACATCTTTGAACATGCCTGAATATCTTCTTGGAATCGAATCGAGTTGCGATGATACCTCTGCGGCGGTCATCCAAGACGGATATCTTCTCTCCAATGTCATCGCCAGCCAGCAAGTCCACAAGGAATACGGCGGCGTCGTTCCCGAACTTGCCTCCCGCGCCCATGAACAGAACATCGTTCCGGTGGTCAGCCAGGCGCTGCAGAAGGCCGGCATCGGCCCGGGCGACTTGTCGGCCATCGCCTTTACGCGCGGCCCCGGCCTGCTGGGCTCCCTGCTCGTCGGCACGTCGTTCGCCAAGGCGCTGGGCATTGCGCTGGACATCCCCATCATCATGGTGAACCACCTTCAGGGACATCTCCTGGCCGGGTTCGTCAAGCAGCACGGCAAGGAGAACCGGCAGCCCGCCTTTCCGTACCTGTGCCTGCTCGTTTCCGGCGGCAATTCGCAGATCGTCCGTGTGGACAGCCCGCTGGAATACACGATCCTCGGCCAGACGATCGACGACGCGGTGGGAGAGGCTTTCGACAAGTGTTCCAAGATGCTGGGCCTGGGCTATCCCGGCGGCCCCGTGATCGACGCCCTTGCCAAGCAGGGCGACCCGGAGCGGTTCCACTTCGCCAAACCGCAGATTCCCGGCCTGGACTACAGTTTCAGCGGCGTCAAGACATCGCTCTTGTATTTCGTCCGCGATGAGATGGCGAAGGATCCCGCCTTCCTCGAGAAAAACAAGGAAGACCTCTGTGCTTCCTTCCAGAAGACGCTGATCGACATCCTGATGCAGAAACTCGTCAAGGCAGCGCGCCGGACCGGCATCCGCGAGGTGACCATCGGCGGCGGCGTTTCCGCCAACAGCGGCCTGCGCACCCGGATCGAGGAAACGGGCCGGAAACTGGGGTGGAACACCTACCTCCCCGAACTCAAGTTCACGACCGACAATGCGGCCATGATCGCCATTGCCGGCTATTACCGGTATTTGAACGGGGAACGGACGTCGCTGGACGTGGCTCCGGTCTCGCGAATCAGTGATTATTAATGATTTAAGATAAGATATGACAGAGTTTGAAATGACCGGCCGCGTGGGCCGTGACCTGCGTCCTGACGACGTCCGCATCGTCGCCGCGCGGGAGATGAACCTCCGCAGCAACGCGGTCATCAACGTGATCGACCCTACGAAGTCCTTCCAGCCGACGTTCCCCAAACCGGATGCGACCTGCGTGATCGCGCACCGCTCGATCGATGCGCGCGGAGACGTCAAATACCGCTACCGGATCGAGGGGTACAACCACCGCTTCGAATCCTACGTCCCCTACGAACTCCCTGCATACCAGCAGGTGGCCGATGCCGAGCCGGTGATTGTCGTCGGGTCCGGCCCCGCCGGCCTCTTCGCTGCCCTGAAGCTCCTGACGCTGGGTCTCAAGCCCGTCATCCTGGAACGTGGAAAGGACGTGCACGAGCGCAAGTTCGACATGGCGAAACTCTCCCGCGAGGGCGTGCTCGACCCCGAGTCCAACTACTGTTACGGGGAAGGGGGCGCCGGTGCGTTCTCCGACGGCAAGCTGTACACCCGCTCCTCCAAGCGGGGGGACATCCGCGAGGTCCTGCACCAGTTCGTCCACTTCGGGGCGAATCCGCAGATCCTGGTCGACGCCCATCCGCATATCGGCACGGACCGGTTGCCGAAGATCGTGGAGAACATGCGCAAGACGATCGTCGACTGCGGTGGCGAGTATCATTTCAGCACACGCGTGACCGACATCCGCCGGAAGGCCGACGGCGCCTTCGAGGTGAAGGCACTGTGCAGCGCCAAGCCCACGAAGGCCGGCAAGCCGTCCACGGTGAAGTATTCCGCCCGGAAGGTGATCCTCGCGACCGGGCATTCCGCCCGTGACATCTACGAGATGCTCTCGGGCAAGGAGGTGCCGCTCCAGGCCAAGGGCTTTGCCATGGGGGTGCGGGTGGAGCACCTCCAGTCGCTGATCAATGCCAGCCGTTACCATGGCCAGTGGGAGGAGGGCATGCCCGCCGCCGAGTATTCCTTTGTCCAGCAGGTCGATGGCCGCGGCGTCTTTTCCTTCTGCATGTGCCCCGGCGGGACGCTCGTCCCTTCCGCCACGGAACCGGGCACCATCGTGATGAACGGCATGTCCTCTTCCGCGCGCAGCGGCAAGTGGGCGGACGCCGGTGTCGTCGTCCAGATCGAACCGGAGGACATCCCCGCGGAATATGCGGAAGCCGGCGCCTTCGCCGGCCTGGATTTCCAGCGTGACGTCGAACGGAAGATGGCCGCGGCGGTCCGCGGGCGTTCCGAGCACCCGATGGCCGCACCCGCACAGCGCATGATCGATTTCTGCAACGGAGTCGTTTCCGCCGACCTGCCCGCCACGTCCTACCGGCCGGGCGTCGTCTCCGCCCCGCTGCACGAACTCCTGCCGCCGATGATCGCCGACCGCCTGCGGAAGGCCTTCCCCGAGGTGGCGGCCAAGGGGTTCCGCGACTATTTCACCAATGACGCCCTGCTGCTGGGTGTCGAGTCGCGTACGTCTTCTCCGATCCGGATCCAGCGCGATTCCGAATCGTACACCTGTCCGGAAATGCCCGGCCTGTATCCCTGCGGGGAAGGGGCGGGATATGCCGGCGGCATCGTTTCTTCTGCCATCGACGGCATCAACTGCGCCGTCGCAGCGGCGGCTTCGTTGCGTGCAGAAGCCTGACGCCATGCCACGCCACGCTCCTTTTATGAATTCATTCTCAATTATTTACGCCATATGAAACGCTTACGCATCTGGCTTTATGCCATCTCCGCTCTCCTGATCTGTTCCTGTGCAGCCTGTGGCAAGCAGAATCCCGAGTCCGCCGCGAAACAGGAGGAGAAGCAGGACGAAACGAAACCGGCTCCTACCCAGACGGAGTTCACGCTTTCCATCATGTCGTTCAACATCGCCGTCGACAACCGGCAGGAAGACAAAGGTTGGGACTGGCGGCGCGACGCGGTCGTGAAGATGCTCAAGCAGGAGCGTCCGCTCGTCATCGGCCTGCAGGAAGCCCAGGCCCATGAAATCACGTACCTGGTCAAGCATGGCCCGTCATACGTCCGTTACGGCCTCGGGCGCGATACCGGCAAGGCGCCGAAACTGCAGGACGATTACGATTCCGAGGAGACGATGCTGATCATGTGGGATCCGGCTGCGCTCGACGCCACCGAAAAGGGAACGTTCTGGCTTTCCGAAACGCCGGACAAGCCCGGCAAAGGCTGGGACGCCGATTACAACCGCAACGTGAACTGGGTGCGTTTCTACCACAAGGGAACGGGTCTGTCGTTCTATTATTTCAATACGCACCTGGACAACAAGGGATCCGTCGCCCGGACCGAGTCGATGAAACTGATCGCCGAGCGGATCAAGTCCATCAACAAGGAGAACCTCCCCGTCTTCCTGAGCGCCGACTTCAACGCAAAGCCCAACAACGCCATTTTTGCGCCGATCCGTGACTGGATGAAGTCCGCCCGCAACGAGGCCCCGGAGTCTGAGTCCGTGAAGAACACGTTCAACGGTTACAACGCTCCGAAGAGCCAGATCGACCACATTTTCTTCTGTGGCGACAAGGTTTCCGCGCAGACATTCCGGGTCCTGGACGGGGACTATGGCGCCACGTGGATCTCCGACCACTATCCGATCGTGGCGACCTTCAACTACAAGAAGTAGCTTACTTGATCACAAACTCGTTTCCGTCGAGCATGCCGCGGACGCGCAGCGGCTCGTTCGTCGTGATGCAGTCGACGCCGAAGTCGATCATCCGCTGGATGTCGGTGCTGTCGTTGACCGTCCATACGTTGATGCTCATGTCGTGGGCGCGGGCCTGCTCGATCCAGCCGGGGTTCTTGTCGAAGACCGAGAAATGGTAGTCGATGCCGTTGATTCCGTCCTTCACCAGGTCATCGGGCGCGATTTCGCCGCCCAGGTACTGGTTCGTGAATTCCGGCGCAAGTTCGGCGATCCGGTCGCTGATATACTTGCTGAATGAGATGAAGATCGCCCGCTTGGGGTCGTACAGGTTGTGGGCCTTCAGGGCGGCGAGCGTCTTCTGGGTGAGGAGTTCGTCCAGTTCCTGGCTCTTCATCGGCTTGAGTTCGACGACGAGCACCGTCTTGTCGCTCTTCTCGCCCTGGGTGAGGTAATCGTCCAGCGTGGGAAGCTTCTCACCGTTTTCCAGCTTGAATTCCTGGAGTTCGGCATAGGTGTGGTCGATGACGACGAGGCCGTGGAAATCTTCGTTATGGTTGACGACGACGATGCTGTCGCTCGTCAGGCGGATGTCGAATTCGCTGCCCCAGAGGCCGTGCTCCTGTGCGAGGGCGAGGGATTTGATGGAGTTTTCGGCGAACTGCGCCTCTTCGCATTTCCAGAATCCGCGGTGGGCAGTGATCTGGATCTTGTGCGCTTTCGGGGCGCACGCGGACGCCATCGCGACAGCCGCCGCGACAACGAGCATCTTGCAGATAATCTTTTTCATGGGTGCTGAAATGGTTTCCGCAAAGATAGCAGATTCGGCGGAATATTGCAATTGGTTGGGAATTTCGTTACTTTTGTGCCCGGAAAATGATAAACAAACGACATAACATGTTAAAGATCGATGTGGAAGGTTGCAGCTCCTTCGTCAACAAAGCTGCGTTCGATGCATATGTGGAGAAAGCCCTCGCCGCATTCGACGTCCTGCAGGGCGGCCAGGGCGCCGGCAATGACTTCCTCGGCTGGAAGGAACTGCCCGGGCAGGTGAGCGAATCGCTCCTTCGTCAGCTGGAGGCCGTGCAGGCGGACTGGAAGGCCAGGGGAATCGACCTGGTGGTCGTCATCGGTATCGGCGGGTCCTACCTGGGTGCCCGCTGCGCCATCGAGGCCCTGTCGCACACTTTTGCCAAGCAGCTGTCCGGCAAGAAGGCGGCCCCCGAAGTCGTTTTTGCCGGAAACAACCTTTCGGAGGAATACCTGGCTGAACTGATGGACCTGGTCGCCGAGCGGAACACAGCCGTCGTCGTGATCTCCAAGTCGGGTACGACGACCGAACCGGCCGTCGCCTTCCGGATCGTCAAGGAACATATCGAGAAGACGTACGCCGACGCTGCACAGCGGATCGTGGCCATCACGGATGCCCGCCGGGGTGCGCTCAAGACGCTTGCTGACCAGGAAGGCTACCGGACGTTCGTCGTTCCGGACAACGTGGGCGGCCGTTTCTCCGTGCTGACGCCCGTCGGCTTGCTGCCGATCCTGCTCGCCGGATTCGACATCCGTGCGATGCTCGAAGGCGCCCGGCAGATGCAGCAGGCCCTGGCCGTCCGCGACGCCGCCAATCCGGCCGTGCAGTACGCCGCCATGCGCAATCTCCTGTATACCGAACTGGGCAAGAAGGTGGAGGTGCTCGTCTCCTATAATCCGAAGTTCCAGTACCTGGGCGAGTGGTGGAAGCAGCTTTACGGCGAGTCCGAGGGCAAGGATGGAAAGGGCATCTTCCCGGCATCCGTGAACTTCACCACCGACCTGCATTCGATGGGGCAGTTCATCCAGGACGGCGACCGCATCGTCTTCGAGACGGTCGTCAACGTCAAGGAGAGCAGCCGCAGCGTCGTGATCGGTTCCGATCCGCAGAACCTCGACCAGCTCAATTACCTGGCCGGGCAGCACGTGGAGCATTGCAACGCGATGGCCGCCCTTGGAACGAAGATCGCCCACATCGACGGCGGTGTGCCCCAGATCGGGATCTCGGTGGAGCGCATCGATGCCGCCACCCTGGGCGAAATCTTCTACTTCTTCGAGTTTGCGTGCGGCGTGAGTGCCTATCTGCTGGGGGTGAATCCCTTCAACCAGCCCGGCGTGGAGGCCTACAAGAAGAACATGTTCGCTCTGCTCGAGAAGCCGGGCTACGAAGAGCGCACCGCCGAACTGCGCGCACGGATCTGATCCGGGGACGAGAGGCTGAGGCTTTCAACGCCCAGACCGGCCAGATACGCTTGTGCGTCTTTTCCGGACGCCATTTCACCGCAGACGCTGAACGGAATCCCTGCATTCCGGGCAGCGTCTGCCGTCATTTCGATGGCGCGCCGGACGGCCGGAGCCGCGGGATCGCAGAAGGCGGCGACCTGTGGATTGTTCCGGTCGGCGACTTGGATGTATTGTGCGAGGTCGTTCGTCCCGATGCTGAAGAAGTCTGCTTCAGCGGCCAGTTCAGGCGCGTTGAGCACGGCCGCGGGCGTTTCTACCATGATGCCCGTGGGAACGACGCCACCGCAGGAACGGATCATCTTCTTGACTTCCCGCAGTTCTTCGACGTCCGTCACCATCGGGATGAGGATCTTCACCGGCCCTTCGGCCGCCGCGCGCAGGATGGCGCGGATCTGCACGGACAGGATTTTCGGGTGCGCCAGGGCCAGGCGGATGCCGCGCAGGCCCAGGAAAGGATTCTCTTCGGCCGGCCGCTTCCAATAGGCGGGCTGCTTGTCGGCTCCCATGTCCAATAGCCTGATGGTGAGTGGTTTCCCCTTGCAGTGGAGCACCGCCTGCCGGTAGGTCTCCCATTGCTCCTCTTCCGTCGGGAACCGGTCGGATGCCAGGTAGAGGAATTCTGTGCGGAACAGGCCGATGCCTTCGGCCCCCGCTGCCATGGCGGCGTCGATCTCCGGGAGCGAACCGGCGTTGCCGAAGATCTTCACCCGGCTGCCGTCAGGGCGGAGCAGGGGAGTGCACGGCGCGGGGCCGGGCGTTTCCTGCAGGAAATCCCGTTCCTCTTCTTCCGTCGGTCCGATGATGAGGGTGCCCGCGTCGCCGTCGACCAGGAGCCGGTCGCCTTCGCGGATTCCTTCCGTGTCGACGCCGAACAGCGCCGGGATTCCCTTGGCGCGGGCGATGACGGCGACGTGGCTTGTCGCGCTGCCCCGGGCGGCGACAAAGGCCCGGACGCAATGGTAGTCCAGCCCGGTCGTGTCGGAGGGGAAGAACTCCTCGCCGACGAGGACGGCCGCTTCCGGCAGTTCCGCAGCCCCGTCGCGGGCCACCCCTCCCAGGCGCTCGAGCAGACCGCGGCAGAGGTCGCGGACATCATCGGCCCGGGCGCGGAGGTAGTCGTCTTCGATTTCTTCAAACATCGCCGTGATGCTTCTTTCGGCGCTTCGGACGGCATCGGCCGGCGAGAGGCCTTCCGCCAGGGCGGCGTCGACGGCCTCCCGGAGCATCGGGTCTTCCAGCATTTCCAAGTGCGCGGCGAAGAGCGGATCATCCTGCAAGGCTTCCAGCCGGGCTTTTTCGGCCTCGAAAGCTTCATCGAGCGTCTGGGGCCGGACCCTGTTTCCCCGTTTCCCGAGAAAACAGGCGGAGCCGGCGGCCTTTCCCTCGACGGCGCCGATGGCTTTGCGTAACGCTCTCATTCTGAAATGCTTTCAAGAAGGGACACGACGGCATCCAGGGCTTCCTGCTCGCGATCGCCGTCGGCGGTGATTTCCAGCTCCGTTCCGGCTTTCACACCGAGCGACAGGACGGAAAGGATGCCCGAAGCCTTGACGCTCTTGGCGGCGGTCGACAGGGTGACGGTCGTTCCTTCGAAGGATTTGACGGTCTTGACCAGTTCACCGGCCGGCCGTGCGTGGAGCCCGTTCGGGGCTTTGAAAAGGAGGTTCTTCTTGATCATGGTTGCAGGGTTTGCAGGATTTCTTCCGCCTTGGCTTCGTGGCTGAGCCGTTCGAGGACGGCCTCGTCTTCCAGGATCGATGAAAGACGGGCGAGGATGTCGAGGTGTGCGTCGCCGACGCCGGCGATGCCGATGATGAGGTAGGCCGTTTCTCCCGCGTAATCAATGCCTTCCGGATATTGCAGCACGCAGATTCCGGACCGCAGGACGCTGTCTTTCGCGGCAGCGGTTCCGTGCGGGAGCGCCAGCCCGGCGCCCATGTAGGTGCTGGTGATCCTTTCGCGCTCCAGCATCGCTTCGGCGTAGCCTTCCTTGACGCAGCCGGCCGCTTCGAGCAGGTGTCCGGCGCGGCGTACGGCATCTTCCATCGGCTCGGCGGCCAGCCCCGTCAGGATCCGCTCCGGCGTGAGCAACCGGTCTTTCCCCTCGAGCCGGGCGATCAGCCCGTCCAGGGCCGGGTCCGAGATGAAGTTCGTGATTTCCAGGACGGGATGTCCCTTCACGCGGCCTGCCAGCGTTCCCTGGCAGACGACCAGGTCGGCATCTTCGGGAATCGCGTCGACGGCGCAGTTGGTGCAGGAAACGCCTTCGATCCGGTGTTTCAGCAGCCGTGCTTTGAAACGGGTGGCGCCGAGGGCGCTGGAACCCATGCCCGCGTCGCAGGCGAAGACGATCTTCCGGATCGTTCCGCTTTCTCCGCCGTCGCTGCGTTCCGCGGCGGCCTGTTCCTCTTCTCCCTGGAAATCGGGCCGTGCCTTGACCATCGGGATGGCGAGGAGGAAGGAAACGGCAGTTGCGATCAGGACGCCCAGGATGCCGATCAGCGTCTGGCCGCGCGGCGACATGAGGATGATCGAGATCAGGCTGCCCGGCGAGGCGGGTGCCACCAGGCCGAAGTCGGTCAGCGTGAAGAAGGACAGGGCGCAGATGTTTCCGAGCATGACCGGCAGCAGCAGGAGGGGACGGGCGAGGACATACGGGAAATAGATCTCGTGGATGCCCCCGAAGAGCTGGATGACGGCGGCGCCCGGGGCGGACTGCTTCGTCATTCCCTTTCCGAAGACCCAGCAGGAGAGGAGGATGCCGAGACCGGGACCGGGGTTCGGATCGATGAGGAACAGCATCGACTTGCCGGCTTCCGCCGCCTGCTGGATGCCGAGCGGCGTCATGATGCCGTGGTTGACGGCGTTGTTCAGGAAGAGGACTTTGGCCGGATCGACGAGGACGGCGAGCAAGGGGTTCATCTTGTGCCGGAGCATCCAGTCGACGCCGCTGCTCAGGGCGTTGGTGAGGCCGGAGACGATGCCGCCGATGACGAGATAGCCGGTGATCGCCAGCAGCATCGCGATGATGCCGAGCGAGAAGTTGTCCACCAGCATTTCGAAACCGGCGCCGACTTTCCCTTCCGTCCACTTGTCGAACCGCTTGATGCACCAGCCGGCGAGGGGGCCCATCAGCATCGCGCCGAGGAACATCGGCGTGTCCGTCCCGATGATGACGCCCATCGCCGCCACGGCGCCGGCCACGCCGCCCCGGACGCCGCCGACGTTCTTTCCGGCCGTATAGGCGATCAGCGTCGGCAGCAGGTACTTGAGCATGGGCGAAACCAGTTTCGCCATGTGCTCGTTGGGCCACCATCCGCCGGGGATGAACAAGGCAGTGATCAGTCCCCACGCGATGAAGGCGCCGATGTTCGGCATGACCATCGCGCTGAGGCTGCGGCCGAACCGCTGGATGCCGTCGCGGATCATTTGGCGCGCTGTGCTTTACAGGCCTTCACCGCGATCCTGCGGCACAGGCGTGCGTCTTTGGAGGAGAGGCTGTATTCCGTATCGCGCAGGGTGCTGTGTGCCTTGGAGAGCGGTACGCCCACCGTGGGGGCGACCAGCATTTCGAACCAGGTGCAGGCCGCCAGGTAGCGCCCGAACTGGCGGCTCAGGTGGTAGCCGTCGCGCGTGAGGTCGTAGGCGCGCGTATCGGCGGGCACTTCTCCGACATTGTTCAGGCGGCTGGCGCGGGCCAGCTGGATCGCCTCGCCGCAGGGGATGACCGTTTCGATGTCGAAATCATCCTGCAGCCGCTGCACGCAGGAGCGGATGCCTTCCAGCATGCGGTCCTGGTCATTCCCGTACTTGGGGAAGTCGGGATGCTGATACGCGTTCTTGGCGTAGGCCCAGGTCTCGTGCCAGACGAGCCGGACGTCCGGGTTCGTGCATTCCCGTTTCAGGATTTCCATCAGCTGCGGAAGCCAGGTATGGATATTGTCGTAGATTCCCGAGTAACCGGACTGCTCCTGCATCGTAATGATGTCCCAGGGTTCGTCCTTCACGCCATCCAGCAGCGTCGCGTTCTTCTGTACGTTCCAGTGGTTGTCCGCGCCGGATTTGTAATACATATAGTTGTGCGCCTGCGCTTCGTACTCCTTGCAGTGGCGCTGGAGGGAGCACCCGCCGATGTACAGGCGGCCGATGATGACATTGTGGATGCCTGCGGATTCGAGCAGCGAGGGGATGTATTCCGTGGCGTCGTCCGAGAAACTGTTCCCGACCGCCAGGATCCGGAGGGTGTCCGGACGGAAGGGGAGCGTGGACCGGCCGTCGGCGGCTTTCCCGGAGAGGGGAGCGCGGAAGGTGACGACGATGAGGAAAAGCAAAATGATGCGGAAGGTCTTTTTCATCATTATATGGTTTTTATTTCGATGCAATATAGAAAAAAGTGTTCGAAAAACTGAAAAAAATTTGCGGAGAAGACAAAATTGCGTATATTTGCATCCGCAATCAAGGAATTGCCACTGGTGCGGTAGTTCAGTTTGGTTAGAATGCCGGCCTGTCACGCCGGAGGTCGAGGGTTCGAGCCCCTTCCGCACCGCCAAACAAGGTCCAATCTTTATGGTTGGGCCTTGTTTGGCTATATGGTGTTTCCGGAACCCTCGACCTCCGTCCCCCCGAGGGGGAAGACGCCGCAGGCGGCAGGGGGGTAACGTAATGAGCCACCGCGCGCAGCGCGGGTTCGAGCCCCTTCCGCACCGCCAAACAAGGTCCAATCTTTATGGTTGGGCCTTGTTTGGTTATATGGTGGTTCCAGAATCCTCGACCTCCGTCCCCCCGAGGGGGAAAGACGCCGCAGGCGCAGAGACTTCTTTTCAGGGAAGAAAAAAAATCCGTAAATTTGTCGGTCCGGCCTGATCCGGACGCACTCGCATGGCAGAAGAAGGAAAGATCGTCATCAAAGGCGCACGCGTCAACAATCTCAAGAACATCGACCTTGAGATCCCCCGGAATCGTTTCGTCGTCATCACGGGCATCTCCGGATCGGGCAAGTCATCGCTTGCCTTCGACACCCTGTTCGCAGAAGGCCAGCGCCGCTTCGCCGAGAGCCTCTCCTCCTATGCCCGCCAGTTCCTCGGCCGGATGAGCAAGCCGGACGTCGACGGCATCGAAGGCATCCCGCCCGCCGTCGCCATCGAGCAGAAAGTCAACACGCGCAACCCGCGCTCGACCGTGGCGACGACTACGGAAATATATGATTACCTGCGGATTATCTTCGCGCGGATCGGACGAACCTATTCCCCGGTCAGCGGAGAGGAAGTCAAGTGCCAGACGGTGAACGACGTGATGGCCTCCATCACCGCCGGCGACGCCCGCACCATCTATCTGCTTGCGGACCTCAAGTGGAAGGACCGTCCGGACAAGGTCGAACTGATGCTCTCCCTGAAGGAAGAAGGCTATTCGCGTTTCTTCAGCGGCAACGGCATCGTCCGCATCGAAGAGATCATGCGCATGGCCGAAGACGGAAACTATCCCGACGACCTGCTCCTGTTGATCGACCGCCTCCGCCTTCCTTCTTTCCGGGGCGGACGGCCCGTCGGGGAGGACGGCAACCCCTGGCCGCAGACCGATTGGGAAGATCTCCGCACGCGCCTCCTCTCTTCCATCGACAATGCGTTCCGCTCCGGCGACGGTGTCCTCCTCCTGCGGAAGGAAGACCTCTCCGACGCCTCCGGAGCCCCTTTTCGGACCGAAATCTTCAACAGCCGCTTCGAACGCGACGGCATCACCTTCCGGCCGCCGGACGAGTACCT
The DNA here is from genome assembly GCA_902801205.1 of uncultured Bacteroidia bacterium. Taxonomy (GTDB): domain Bacteria; phylum Bacteroidota; class Bacteroidia; order Bacteroidales; family UBA932; genus Cryptobacteroides. Next base: position 77,163 of record CADCHE010000004.1, on the reverse strand, counting down.
CTTCAGTTTCAACAGTCCGCTGGGCGCCTGCCCCGTCTGCGGCGGCCTGGGCAAAGTGATCGGCATCAGCGAAGACCTCGTCGTCCCCGACAAGACGAAGAGCCTCTACGACGGCGCCATCGCCTGCTGGCGCGGCGAGAAGATGGGCTGGTTCCGCGACCACCTCATCCAGGTGGCCGACCGTTACGGGATCCCTGTTTTCGAGCCCTACTGCAACCTCTCCGCCGAGGTGAAGGACACGATTTGGAACGGCCACAGCGTGGAGGGGGATGAAAACTCGATCATCGGCATCAACGAATTCTTCTCCTGGGTCGAAGCCAACCGCTACAAGATCCAGTACAAGTATATGCTCAGCCGCTTCTCCGGCCGGACGGTCTGCCATGCCTGCAACGGAAGCCGTCTGCGGAAGGAGGCGCACTATGTCCGCGTCGGCGGCAAGACGATCGCCCAGCTGCTGGAAATGAACGTCGATACCCTGCTCGCGTTCTTCGACAACCTGACCCTGACCGAATACGAAGCCGGCATCGTCAGCAAGGCCATCGAAGAGGTCGTCTCGCGGCTGCGGTACATCCGCGACGTGGGCCTGGCGTACCTGACCCTCAACCGCGGCTGCAACACCCTCTCCGGCGGCGAGAGCCAGCGCATCAACCTGGTGACCGCCCTCGGCAGTTCCCTGGTGGGTTCGATGTACATCCTGGACGAACCCAGCATCGGCCTGCACCCGCGCGACACGGACCGCCTGATCGGCGTCCTGCGGCGGCTGCGCGACCTGGGCAACACCGTTATCGTCGTCGAACATGACGAAGAGATCATCCGTGCGGCAGACCTGCTGATCGACCTGGGGCCGCTCGCCGGCGTGAATGGCGGCGAAGTCGTCTTCCAGGGCCGGATCCAGGATCCGCTGCCGGAAGAAACCATCGCCCGCTCCCTCTCGCTCCAGTACCTGACGGGCCGCCGTGCCCGCCTGCAGCGAGAAAAGCGCACCTGGACCTATTCCATCAAGGTGGAAGGCGCCCGCGAGCACAACCTCAAGAATATCGATGCGGAGTTCCCGCTGGGCGTCCTGACGGTCGTTTCCGGCGTCAGCGGCAGCGGCAAGTCCTCGCTGGTCGGCGACATCCTCTATCCCGCCCTTTACCGCCGCCTGAACGAGACCGGCGCCCTTCCAGGCATCCACAAAGGCCTTTCCGGCCACCTGAACCGGATTTCGCGTGTGGAGTACATCGACCAGAATCCGATCGGCAAGAGTTCCCGTTCCAACGCCGTCACCTACCTGAAGGTCTATGACGACATCCGGCGCCTGCTCTCGGAACAGCCTTATGCGAAGATGAACGGCTACACGCCTTCTTTCTTCTCCTTCAACCAGGACGGCGGGCGCTGCCCGGAGTGCCAGGGCGACGGTTTCGTCCGCATCGGCATGCAGTTCATGGCGGACGTGACGATGGTCTGCGAGGCCTGCGGCGGCAAGCGTTTCAAACCCGACATCCTGGAAGTCCGCTACAAGGGGAAGAACATCGACGATATCCTGAACATGAGCGTGGAGGAAGCGATCGCCTTCTTCTCTGCACAGGGTGAACCGGCCGCTCAGGCCATTGCGGACCGGCTGCAGCCCCTCGTCGACGTCGGTCTCTCCTACATCAAGCTCGGGCAGAGTTCCTCGACCCTCTCCGGCGGCGAAAGCCAGCGCATCAAACTGGCTTATTTCCTGTCGATGAGTCCCGACGGCGGCTCCGCGCGGCGCGACCGCATCCTCTTCCTCTTTGACGAGCCCACGACGGGCCTGCACATCCACGACGTGATCTGCCTGCTCAAGGCGTTCGACGTCCTGCTCGCCCGCGGCCATTCGCTCGTCGTCGTCGAGCACAACATGGATGTCATCCGGGCGGCGGACTGGATCATCGAAATGGGGCCCGAGGCCGGCGACCGCGGCGGCGAGATCGTCTACGCGGGGACGCCGGAGGAACTCCAGCGCACCGGAACGACCTATACGGCAGAATACCTCAGAAAAACACAATCGCCATGGACGCAGTCATCACCTATGTAGACGGCAACGACCCCTTCTGGCAGGCGGAATACGCCCGCGCCTTCGACCAGCCGGCCCTTCAGAAACGCTTCCGCGACTGGGGGACGCTCCCTTACCTGCTGCGCGGGATCGAGCGCTTCATGCCCTTCGTGGACAACGTCTTCCTTGTCGTCTCCTCCGAAAGCCAGGTCCCTTCCTGGGCTTCGGACGCATTGCGGATCGTCCTGCACCGCGACATCATCCCTGCACAGCTGCTGCCTACCTTCAACAGCGCCACGATCGAGGACTTCCTGCACCGGATCCCCGGGCTGGGGGAGCGCTACCTGTATTTCAACGACGACATGTTCCCTGTCGGCCCTTGCCGTGAGGAGGATTTCTTCCGCGACGGAAAGGCCTCCATCGCCTTCCGCCGGTGCCTGTCCCGCCATGGCATCTACCGGCACCATTGCTTCAATTCCGACCGTCTCGCCCGCCGGCTGGCCGGGAAGTGCGCCGGGCCGGTGTTCCGCCGTCCGCAGCACACCTGCTCCCCGATGCTCCGCAGTGCCTGCGAGGAAGTGTTCGCGCTTGCCGGAGAGGAACTGACGCGCCGGGCGACCCCGCTTCGCGACAACGGCAACGTCAACCAGTATGTCTTCCTGGACTACATGCTTTTCACCGGCCGTGCCGTGCCGCGCGCCATCCCCAACAAGCACGTCTCGCTGGCACATACTTCCGTCACCGCCCTGCGTGACTGCATCCTGACGCCGGACCGTCCGCTTGTCTGCATCAACGACGTCCATCTTTCCGAGGCGCAGTACGCCGCTTACCGCGAGGCGATGCTCTCGTCTTTCCAAGCCCGGTTCCCCGTGCCTTCCCGTTTCGAGAAGTAAGGTCCCGACCTGCCCGGCGCCACCGAAGGATCAACTATAAAGCAAGATTTGCGGCAGAACCCGCGTACAATTCGTGATGAAGGGCAGCGGCCTGTCCCAGGCGGCACCTTTTGATGATGAGGAATGTGAGAAAACCTCCGGTAGTCTGGCGCCGGAGCGTCGGGTACTGCTGCAAAAGTAGTCCTGCGGCCGCCTTCGTCCGCGGAATCCTTAAAAAAAGAGGGAATTCTTTCTCTTTTTTCAGGCTTTTGTGGTGATTTGTCGAAAATGATTGTAAATTTGGCGCATTCAAATCCCGCCAAACGGGAGGGTCAGTTTTTTTTTATGGGTCTTTCAAAAAAAATTAAAATGCTCCTGAGCGGCAATTCGGGGCATGATTTCGTCGAAATCCTTTCCGGTCAGGCGGACTTCCTGCGCCGGTCCACGCAGATGCTTGTCGAGATGTTCCAGGACGGCCTCCCGCTGGAAAGGCGGAAGGAAATCGAGCGCGAGATCAAGGCGCTGGAGAACCAGGGCGACGCCATGCTTACCGAATTCCACGGGCAGTTGGCGGCGAACCGTGTGATTTCCGTCAACAAACTCGACTTGCAGGCCATTTCCATGGCGATGGACGACTGCCTCGACGCCATCAAAGACACGTCCAAGGCGGTCCTGATCTACCGGCCGCACCGGATCGACCCGCAGCTGCAGGACCTGGCCCGCCTCGCCGCGGCGCAATCGGAGGCGTTGTGCGAAATGGTCCCGCAGCTGGAAGACATCAAGACCCATCTTTCCGCCATTTCCCTCTGCTGCGACCGTGTGACGGAATTGGAACATGCAGCCGATGAATCCTATGAGGATTACATCGGCTGCATCTTCGAAGGTGTCGACGACACCCGTGAGCTGATCAAGTACAAGAACCTGGCAGAAATGCTGGAGAACGTAACGGATGTCCACAAGCGGATCTCCGACAATACCAGGAAACTGCTCTTGAACTATTTCATTTGACCATCTTGTAGTCGTACGACAGGATCTGCACCGGGCCCAGCAGGCCGGCGGCCTGGAGTTCGGAATCCTTGTTCAGGTAGGTCGACGTCTGGAAGGTGAAGCGGTCCGCTTCGGGGATGGCTTCCTTCTCGCCGATCAGCCGGTTGCGCCAGCAGTTGACGACTTCCACCTCGACGGTGTTCACGCCCTTCTTGACGGCGTCGGTGATGTTCAGCCGGTAAGGAGCCGTCCACACGCCACCGACATACTGCCCGTTCACCTTGACCTTCGCCATGACCATGACCTTGCCCAGGTCGATGTAGACCGGCGTCTGGGGGAGTTTCTTCACCTTGAAGACAGCGGTGTAGGTGGCCGTGCCGGAGAAGTACTTGATCTTCGGGTCGGTGGAGGTCGTCCAGTCGCTCAGTTTCTGGAAGACGACGGGGGCTTCGGGGCCACCGCGCTGCGCCTGGAATGCAACCGTCCAGGGGGAGTCGATCTCGGCGAGCACCTGCTTGGCGGGATAGTTGGCGCCGTCCACCGCCTGCGCGCCCTTGCGGAAGACGATGAAGGCGCTCTCGAACGGCTCAAGGGCCATGGGCACCTTCGTCGTCTTGGAGAGGGTCCTGTATTCGGGCAGGAAGCGGACTTCGCTCGTCAGCGGATTCCACAGTTCGGGCGCCTTGCCCTGGTTGCGGAAGATGCCATCGAAAGCGATGGCCTTGTCACTCTGGTTGGAGACGAAATATACGTCGCCGTCCGCGTGCGTGAGGTGGATGAACTGCAGGGGCAGCGCAGGATCCTCCGTGGTGAAGTCGGCCACGATGCCCTTGTCGGCGAAGATCTGCTCGAGGGAGGCGGCGCGGTAGATCCGGCCCTTCCCGTAACGGACGGATGCCGCGAAGGGCTGGTCGGAGGTCTGCCACATCCGGGCGGCGGTTTCGCGGACCTTCCGGTCGGCGGCAGGGTAGCCCTGCAGGCTCGGCGACTTCTCCGGCGCGGGTCCGAGGAGGGTCATTCCGTCGGCGACCAGGCGCTCGATCTTCTCGAGCAGTTCAGGCCGCATCGTCTTGATTTTCGGGAGCACGAGTACTGCGTATTCCATGCCGCTCTTCAGGTGGAGCTTGCCGTCCTTCACGGTGGCGTCCATCAGCACTTCGGCGTTGACGTAGTCGTAGGAGTAGCCTTCGGGAATCTCCGGGTCGCGGGTGCCGGTCATCTTCGGGGCGTCTTCACCGAGGAAGTATGCCACGTCGGCCACGTAACGGCCCTGCTGGAGCATGTAGTTGCAGCGCTTGAGGTACTGGCCGAAGACGTCCATGTGCGAGAACCAGGTGTTGTTCCGGTTGAACTCGTTGCCGAACCAGGCGTTGATGCCGGGAACGCGGTCGTCAGGCTGCTGGATGTACAGGTGCATCAGCGAGGCGTTGATGCCTTCGGTGAAGAAACGGTCGCCCCGCTGCTTCATCTGGCCGGGATACTGCGTGAAGTCGGGTCCGCCGCAGGTGAAACTCTCGGCCCAGACCCGCTGCTTGCCGTAGATGTGGCCGCAGGAAGAGGCGACGCGGTTCTCGATGTCGCCCAGGTCACCGAAGCTCCAGAATTCGCCGGCGATCTCGTCGGACTGCCCGCCGTACTGGAGGAATTCACCCGGGAATCCCCAATGGCCGTAGTTCTCGAGCCAGGTGGTGAGTCCGTGCTCGTGGCTGACCTCGCGCAGGCCGCCCACGTAGTTGTACGACACTTCGTCCGCCACGAGACGGCGCAGGTCCCACAGGAAGCGGTCGGAGATGTCCTGGCTGCCGATGACGACACCGCTCAGCACCGGAATGTAAGGCACCGGGTCGTAACCGTAGGCCTTCTTGAAGTCGTCGATGAGGTCGTCCGTCCAGTTCTGGCCGCCGGTCTCGTAGCTGTCTTCCACCACGACCTTGAAGGTCTTCCGGTCGGCAGCGGGAATCTTGTCGAGGATCACGCCCAGGTAGTTGTCGAAGTGGGCGCGGATGTGCTTCTTGCTCATCTTGTCGGTCTCGAGGCCTTCACCCTCCTTGGGGGCGGGGGCGTCCTTCGAACCGGTCGGCAGCATGGCGGTGCGCATCACCACCCACTTGCCCTTCGGGACATCCCAGGTCAGCGTGCCGTCGGCGGCCACCAGGGAAGAAAGATCCTGTACGGCGTCTGGCTGGACGGAGAGGCAGGCGCAGTTCTCGGGCTGGTCGCGCCAGATGTAGGCGTCCCACATCGGGTGCGGCGTCTGCCACATCTTCGCCAGGCTCTTTTCAGCATAGCGCTCGACGGCCGGAACATCGGACAGGACGACATCACCGACGATGCCTTCCTTGTCCACCTTCAGGACGAACTCGTCGCCTTCCGTCTCGGGAATCGAGATGATGACGGGTGCGAACGGCACGAATCCCACGTTGATGGCGGGGTTGCTGCGGTCCACCGAAAACTTCCCGACGCTGCGCAGGTGGCCGTTCTCACGTACGAACAGTTCCGCTCCGGTGGCGCCGGCATTGCCGGCCGGAATGACGGTGACGGACCGGACGGTGCCTTTCTTGTCGGCCTTCAGGGTGATCTCCTTCTGCTTCGCCACGTTGCCGGAAGCCTTGAAAGCAACCGAAGACTCCATGAGCGGGAATGCGAGCACCTTCACTTCCTGGGCATCTTCACCCACTTCGGGAAGCTTCGCGGAATACTTGACGGGCCCCGAGAGGGTGTCCTTCGCGTAGCCCAGGTAGCGCATCGCCTGGGAAGGCTTCACCCAGGGACCGCCGCTCTGGCTCCATCCCGGGCAGTTGAACAGACCGACCTCGATGTCGAGTTCGCCGGCCCGCTTGAACATCGTGTGGAGGATCTCCCACCACTCGTCGGTGAACATCCGGACGGGGCCCTGCGGGGCACCCTGTCCTTCGCCGATCATGCCGATCTGCACGCGGTTGATGCCGACGGCCTTCATGGCTTCCAGGTCCTTGACGACGCCTTCCTTGGACATGTTGCCGGCGACCCAGTACCAGTAGACGGCCAGGGGCTGGCTTTCAGGGATGTCGCGGAATTTGCGTTCCATGGTTTCGATGCTTTCCTGGGCGGACAGACCCGAGGCGGCGAGCATCAGCAGGGTGGCAAGCCCTGTAATCAATCTTTTCATTCTTGTGTTATTTTAGTGATATTCGTGTGTCATTTTCCGGGCGCGGTGCGGATCGGCAGGCTCCGGGCCGCGATGTAGCGGACTGCCTCCGCAGGGATGTCGGTGCAGATGTAGTCGGCGCCGAGCAGCCAGGCCAGGTGGACGTCTTCCACGCGTGTGGTCGGCCAGAGATTGACGCGGAGCCCCGCCTTGTGGGCCGCGGCGAGCGTTTCGCGCGAGGAACCGCCGATCGTGCAGGCGAGCCGTCTGACCCCCAGCGCCTGGCAGAGGCCGATGGTTTCTCCGTTGCAAGGCTTGCCGGTGATGAGCATCGGATCGGCTTCCGGGTGCTTGACCGTGAGGTAGCGCATGGCCCGCGTGTCGAAACTGGTCATCAGGTAGACGGAATGCTCCGGCTTGGCGGCGTAGACGGCGGCGGCCACTTTGTCGAGGTATTCCTCCAGGCGGGCCTGGGGATACCGGTTCACATCGGAGCACTTGAGCTCGAATTCGACATAGGCCCAGTCGTGCCGGCTGAGGAAGTCGAGCACTTCGTCCAGGAAGGGAATCCGGTGCCCGTCCTTCGTCCGGAGCGCGCGGATTTCTTCGGCCGTCATCTCTTCAGGGGCGCGGGGGTCGCCGCAGACCCGGTTGAAGTCGTTGTCGTGGAGAATCATCAGGGCGCCGTCCTTGCTCATTCTCAAGTCGGTCTCGAAAGCGGTACAGCCGCTGTCGAACGCGTGGGCGAAGGCCTCGAGGGTATTCTCGTCGATTTCCGCGCGGCCGCCCCGGTGGGCGAGCAGGCGGGCTCCTTCTCCGGGAGCAGGTTCATTCTGGGCGCGCAGCGGCTGCCAAGAGGTGCAGAGGACGGTGGCAATGACCGCCACGGTGCAAAGAATCGTCTTTTTCATCATCTACAATATTAATCATATTTTGCCGTTTTTCCAAAGAAATGAATATATTTGCTGCGTATGATCGGGACCATCGTCAATACCGCCTGCATCATTGTGGGAAGCCTCGCCGGCGCGCTGCTCAAGCGCGGCCTGGGCGAGAAATACAACGACGCCCTTTTCACGGCCATGGGCCTGGCGTCCATCGCCCTGGGTGCGAATGCCTTCGTCCAGAACATGCCCAAGAGCGAATTCCCCGTGCTGTTCATCCTGAGCCTCGCCCTGGGCGGCTTGCTCGGGACGGCCCTCGACCTCGACGGCCGGGTGACGCGCCTGGTCGCCCGCAAGGGAGGGGAGGGGCTCGCCAAAGGCCTCATCACGGCCTGCCTGCTTTTCTGCGTCGGCACGTTCTCGATCGTCGGCCCCGTCCTCAGCGCCACCCAGGGCGACAATACCTTCCTGTACACGAATGCCACCCTCGACCTGGTGACGTCCACCGTCTTCGCTTCGACCTTCGGCATCGGCATCATCCTGGCCGCGCCGGTCCTCTTCTGCTGGCAGGGCTTTTTCTACTTGCTGGCCAAACTGGCCGCCGGCAGCCCGCTGCTGCAGGGGACGATGGTCCATGAGCTGGCCATCGTGGGCGGGGTGCTGATCATTTCCTCCGGCTTTTCCCTGCTCAAGGTCAAGGACTGCAAGACCCTCAATTATCTTCCTGCCCTGCTGGTGCCCGTCCTGTGGTTCCTGCTGAAGGGGCTGTTCACCTGACGGCGGGTCATCAACAAGATCGTTCCCGGAGATCCCCTTCCAAGCAGGGGAAATTTTGCCTGTGTAAGGCTCCTTTTGGAGAAATGTATTGATAATCAATCATTTAGCGTTTCTTTTGTAAGGTTGTTTTTTTTGCAAAAAACTTGGATCGTGCGTATATTTGCGGTTGTGCGATTTACTTTTTTGACTGCCAAGATATAACCAAGCTTTTTTCTTTTTTTGACCGGTTGCCGACCGGGTTCGGTTGATTTAAGACGTACCTTTTTATGTTTCAGTGTAGTGATTCAGCTCCAGAATCTGGACGCCTTGGCCGATGGGGAAGGTACGAACATCGCCCCATGTTACTATACTGCGTTCTTAACTGGCGCAGAGTCCACGTTCGGCCTTGAATGTGACGGCAGGACAACGCCGGAAGTCATTTATGAATGTCCCTCTTAGTTATACTACTATTTACAATGCGCTCCCTTTTTATTGTACGAAGAAGTAAACATCTTTTGGTGCCTTTTCTGACGTGCGCGGCACTGTTTTCCTGCCGCCCCACGTCGCTATTGTATGAGGGGGTGTTGTCTCCCATAAAAGTCGTCCCCGATTTGCCCGAGCAAGAACTTGATTGGCATCCCTTCGATTCTTTTCCGGATTGGGGTGACCAGAGAATCTACTCTGTTTATGATTCATTGGCTATCTCGTACGTGGGATATAGAAGGAGCGATTCTTTTTGGAACGTGTCGTCATGGAAAAGCGGGACCGATTTTGGGGATTTCGTCCTTAGGGGACGTGGTCCCACGGAACTCTTGAGTTGTTCTTTTTTCATTGATGTGTACCCTTTTCAAGGGAAAACGTACGCTTTGCTATACGATTTTTCTTCCACCTCTTTTTTTCGTTGGGATGTTACATCTTCCCTTGAATCCGGGAGAACGATTCTCGAGAAAGAGTCGTCATTGAATCGTCAGATTCCGTTGATGTCGTTCTTCAAGACGGAAGAGGGAGAGATTGTTATCAATGATTCGGGTCAAAATGCTTTTACGGAGGAAATGCTTTCTCCTCCTCGTGTTTTGTTATTCGATCCGGTATCGATGACCATTCGCGATTCTATCCCTGTTTTCCGTCCGGTGAATTATCGATGTGAGGATAATCCCGTCGTTTCCAAGGTTATATTCAACTCGAGCGATTGTTATCATCCTTCATCCCATTTTCTCTGCATGGCAATGACTTGTTTTCCCGCCATCGTCTTCGTCAATACACAAACAAAAGAGTTGAATACCATTGTCATTCAAGGCCAGCCTCATTCCATTGCCAGGAAAGGATTCCGTTCTTTTCAATCCGTTTCGGCCAGTGACGATCGTATATATGCGCTGTATTCGGGAGAAAAGCGTAGAAAGGAGGTCGCCTGCAAGGCTACTGTGCTATATGAGTTCAGTTGGGACGGAGATCTCTTGAACAAGTATCGCCTGAAGGAAGATGTCCAAAGCATTTCTTTTGACAAAGCAAGCCAGAGGTTGTTTTTTTTTAATCCTCAATTGGAAAAGGTATGGTATAGAGATATGCAATGATTTGTTATGCGTTCCCGCTTCCCATTGAACAGCCGGGCTGCAGGTTCTTCATTTTCAGTCCGAAGGCGGAGATCGTTCGCGCAAGTTTTCCCCGGAGCGATTATTCTCTCCGGGGAAATTTTGCCTGTGTAAGGTTATTTTTAGCAATATGCGCTGATTGTCAATTATTTAGTTCCGCTTTTGTAAGGTCGTTTTTTTTGCAAAAAGCTTGGATCGTGCGTATATTTGCAATAAACCAAATTACGTTGCGCACCGTATCTGAGTTATATTATGTGTAAAAGATTCCTCTTCGCCACTTTCGTATCCTTGTTGTGCTCCTGCGCCCATGAAAACACGGATGTGGCGACTGTGCAAATGGACGGTAAGATCCATGGTGCGAATGAAATCCGCTCCGTTGTCCAATCGGTACGAACCATCCCTTTGGAAGCCACGGATGATGCATCCTTGATTGGTTCTTCCGATAAGATCTGCCGGAGCAGGGCAGGCTCTTTTGTGATTCTCGACCGGCGTATTCGCAAACAAGTGTATGCTTTTGACTCGACAGGACGTTTCATGAACCTGATCGGAAGATGCGGCCGCGGTCCTTCGGAGTATACCGTTCCTTATGATATTGCAGTCAGAGGGGACTCTGTATTTGTCTTGGATCATTTCATGAGGCGACTCTTGCTCTATACGATTGATGGGCGGTATTTGTCCGATGTGAAAATGGATATTCCTGTTACGGAAGTGGCGCTTTTGGGATCGTCCCGGTTCATCGGCGTGAACGGCGATTCCTCGTCCAGTCGTACGAAAGGCTATGACCTGTCCCTGTTCGATGAAGACGGGCGTTTCCTTCAGGGCTTGTCACGTCATTCATACACAATGAATTATACTGCACATTTCTGTCTGTCCACGTTCGATTGCGGAGCAGTGTATCATAAATCCTTGCGCCCGGAAATCGAGTATTATAACCTCGATGGGAAGCTGTCCGGAAAAACAGCCCTTGTCTTTGATGGAAGCATGCTCCCTTCAGACTTCGAGCGGCAATCAAAGGGAGACTTCAACACATTGTTGCGTATGTATCCGTTACGCGGTTATTCCTATTTTACGGGCGATTACTGGAGAACGCCAAAGTATGAAGGGCTTGTCACGTCATCGAAAGGACAGTCTCTTCTGTCGGTTCGGAATCTCGGAACCGGAGAGGTGAAGTCGTTTCTGGCAGGATATTCCTTTTCAGGCTTGTCTCCTGGTGGGCGCCCTCTTCTCGATAAAGATAGCTATGTCGTATGGGCGCTTTCCCGTCCCGTTGCTGTCGCGGGGGAAACTGTTTACTGCCTGATAGACGCTTCTGCTCCCGGAATGCCGGTTCGTCCTTCTGCCCTCCCCGCCAACCCTTCTGTCGTCCAGATTGATTTCAAATAGTACGGCTTTTTTTCGGAATAATTTGTATTTTTGAGATGGATTTAATAAAACTGACCATGCGCCTTCCCTTCTGCTCTTGCCTTTTGTTTTGTGTCTTCCTGGTTGCTTGCCGGCCCGGGACGGGCCATTTGAGCTGGGAATCTTCTTTGATAAAAGTAGAAGAGGTTTCCAGCTTGAAAGAAGAAGCGTTATCGTTGGAAGAATGGCATACCATTCCGTCATTTGGCGTGATGCCTGAATCGGTGGTCATCGACTCTTTCTTCGTCTCGTTCAACAATGGGAGCGGATCAAAGCATTTCGCTCAGGTGGCATCGGTGAATACCGGAATGGATTGCGGCGGCTTTGTATATCGTGGCCGGGGGCCGGAGGACCTTGTTTCATGTTACCCGAAACCCTACATGGCGAAAGGCTCATCTGATCAGGACGAGTGTCTCCTTTGGGATTACAGTACCAGGAGATTGTTCTTGTGGGATGTCACAGCATCGGTTCAATCCCACCGAACGGTCTTTTCGAAAGTTCTGGACCTCAGATCTTCTTTTTCGGACAATGCGTCCGGTTTGATGTCATTCAGTCTTTTGAAAGACGGTCGCTTATTGCTTCTGGATTCCGGAATGAATCCGTCTTCCGAAGAAATGACAGCATCTCCGGCGGTTTTGTCTTATGACCCGGAAAAATCCGCCGTTGAGCCGTTGCCTCTTTTTCGAGTGATTGATACAAGACGTTTCAGTGAGGATTTTGCCACGCGAAAAGGTGTTTTCTCATCGGTCGCCTGTTTCAGCGACAAGCATGAAAAACTCTTTTTGGCCATGTGGTATTTCCCTCAGATCATGATCATTGATAAAGATCTCCATGCACGGGCGATGTATCTCCATGGAGAAAACGAGTCCAATTGGAAAAAACAGTTTTGCTGTTTCCGCTCGGTGACATGCTCGGATGACCGCGTTTATGCTCTTTTCTCAGGGTCTTCACGTTCGGAGACTTCTGTGGGGGCTCGTAAACTGTTTGTTTTTGACTGGGACGGGAACCTGCTGCAAAAGTATGCTATGAGTGAAACGGCGTATTCGATTACGTATGACAAGAAGGGGCGGCGCCTTTTTTTCATCGATCCCATCTCGGACAAGATTTGGTACAAGTCGATGCCATGATTATTGTTAGCCCATAAAAAACGATCATGCTCGTTTTATGGATATGAAACCCCGGAGCTTTTTGCTGCTTTCTGCAATCGTCCTTTCCGCGTTTCTGGCCGCCTGTTCACCCTCTGATGTGCGGCGTACGATTCGGGATGTTTCGACATATATCCAGGAAAGACCGGACAGCGCTCTGTCGGTGCTGGAGGAGATCGATACCCTACGCTTGGGCTCGCGTGGTATCCGGGCAGCCTATGGACTCCTGTACGCCATGGCGCTTGACAAGAACGACAGGGATGACGGTTCGTTCCTCTCCGGAGCGCAAGCCGTCTGGAAATATTATCGGTACCATGGTGCTCCGGAAAAGAAGGAACTTTCCGCTTATTACTACGCTGACCAGCTGAAAGATGCCGGAGACGACCTGGCGGCAGTCCCGCGTTTCATGGAGACGTATCAACTGGCCATACGGCGAGGAGACGATTTCTATGCGGGGATGGCCTGCCGGGAACTCGCAGAGATTTTTTATGCCACCCATGACTATCCCGATCAAGTAAAGTATTCGGAATTGGCCTGTCATTTTTTCCGGAAGGCAGGAAAGGACTTGCATGCGGCTTTCGCCCTCTATGAAGCGCAGTGCGGACGGTATAACCTGCAGGATTATGCGGGCTCCCTGCATACGGCGGATACTGTTATTTCAATGGCGCGCTCGCTTTGTGATACAAACCTGTTGACACAGTCGCTCTCCTCCTCTGTCCTTGCTTTTTCCCTGCGGACTCCGCCATCGTTGGACAGCGCCATGCTGCGGTTAAAGGAAATCCGTGCCCTCCGCGGATCCTATACTCCGGAAGAGTATGCTGACCTGGCTTTGATCTCAACGAAAATGGATCGCAATTCGCCCGTTTCTCAATTGTTGGATTCCGCATATCGTTCTGTTTCATCGCGGCGACAATTCAACTATGTTTATGCATCTGATTATGAAGTGACGAAGCTGAAGGGCGACACTTTGCGTGCCTACCGCATGATGGACCAGATACTTGATTCGCTTTTCAGACAGGTCCGCGAAACCATCAAACAGTCTGCCGTGCGGACAATGGCATCGTACACGGAGCTTCAATTGGCTCAGGAGCAGCAGCGGATCCGCCGATCGCGGACTGTCGCCTGGTTTGCCGGCGTTGCGGTGATTGTTGCACTGTTCTTTTTGATCCGGCGTGTGAGACGTTTTCTTTTCGAAAGGAAACAGTGGGAGCAGGAAAAGTCTGATTATCATCTGTTGATCGATGAACTGAACCGTGCTTCAAAGACGCAGATCGGCGCGGCGTTTAAAGTGGGAGCCCGCTCTTTTGAGCGATTATGTGATGCTTATTATACGTCCAGCGGGAAAAATAACCGGATGGTCATATCCGCTTTCCTCCAGTCCATTGCCGATTTCTACGAGGATCCCTCGTTTCGTGCTGAATTCGAAACGTATGTCGATGCTTCCCGGCAATCCATCTTGTCTCACTTGCGAGCAGAAATACCGGATTTGTCCGAATCGGATTTTTCGTTGTTTGTGCTGTCGGCCTCGGGGTTAAGCACGCCGTCGATCTGTTCCATCCTGCACGTGGACCGACCGGTTTTCTATACACGTCTTTCGCGGCTTCGCCGCAAGATAAAGGAATCTTCTTCAATCCATCATAACGATTTCCTGTCCATCCTGGATAGAAACGAACGCTGATTTTCGCTCATCATGAAACATCGTCTGCTTTCCCTTTTGCTTGCTCTTCCTCTGTCGGTTTCATGCGTTAAAACTACTGGCGGGGCCCTAACTGTTGAAAAGATCGATTTCGCCGGTTTTGAGGAGCGTCCTTTTTCGGAATACCTTTCCGAGCACGTCGCAGATGTCTCCGCCCTCGGTGTCGATACTTCGCGGCAGTATCGTTTGGGACAGATTGACCGTGCGTTATTCACGGATTCCGAGATCCTGCTTCGAGACATTCGCATGCAGAAGATCGTTGCTGTCTCCCGAACGGATGGTCGCGGGCTGGCTTCTGTCGGCAGTTTGGGCAGGGCGAACAACGAGTATCTTCAAGTGTCCGGTTTCGATCGGGATGCCTCCGGCAAAATATGGATCCTTGATGCAAGAAGTAAAAAGGTACTCGAGTACGATGGTGCCACCTATGCATTTCTCGGAAGTCATCCGTTGGAGAAGATCACTCCCGTCGATATCAAATGCCTGGGGGACGGAGGGTTCATGTTTTTCCGTTATCCGGACGGTAATGATTGGCAGTTCCAATTACAGGCGTATTCGGACGGCTTTGTTCAGAAAGACGGCGCCGTCCCCGGACTGAAATCATTCGACCCTGCCGGCATCTTGTCCTCATGCAGTTTCAACCCTGCAGACGGATCGTCCTTCTATTCCAGTAATGTTTTTATCGATGATCGTGTGACGCTTCTTGACGGGAATGGCGGCATTGTCAAACAGTTTGCCTTTGATTTCGGCAAGTACCGCTTCCCGGATGACCTGCGTGCTTCCATATCTTCGCATCCGGAAGAACTGGCCCGATACCGCTGCGCTTGCGCTCCGGTTTTCATTACAAAAGGGAAGGCTGGCGGGAAACTGTTTGACCGGACGGCCCTCTCATTCTTCCTTGCGGATCGGGAAAAGGAGATTCTGTATCTACCCGGCGATGTCTTTGGGCAGATGACCCTGATTTATTGCGATAACAATATGATGGCCTTCTTCCTTCCGTCCGGTATGGATGTCCCGCAACTGCGGGCTTTTTGCCCGGACCTTGACCACACCGACTATGTCCTGATGCTTCGTTTGTAAAATAGACTATTGTTTCCTGCTTAATTTATTCAAACCGTGAAAACAAAAAAGATTGTTTTTTTAGCGGAAGTCGCTGCGATCGCTGTGATTATGCTTGCAAGTTGCGGGCACGGTGACACGAAAGATCAATGTGCTCTTCCGAATACCTACGGGTTCAAATCCTTTCCGACTTCCTTTTCACTGAATAGCCCGGAAATCGTCGACTTGCATTTGCCGGCAGTCTCTTATATCCAGGTTTTTGATTCGGTTCTTTTCGTCTTCTCTCCGGATCCGCAGGGTGCCATTGCAGCCTTCACCCTTCCATCTTGTACGAAACTGGGGCAGTTCATGAAAAAGGGGAATGGCCCGGGGGAATACCTTTTCCAGCCGCATGAGCTGTTCTGTATGAAGGAAGATGGCATCATGAAAGGTATCTTATATCTGAAAGGCCGCGGTACGGCGCTAACGCTTGATCTGGATGCATCCTTCAGATCTGCATATCCGGTTATCCTATCCGAAGAGAAGATTACTGACAGCGATAATGGGCTGATCATGATCCCTCTTTCTTCCTCATTGTTCATGGGAATCCAACGGTCGGATGATCAAACCCAAATGCTTCGTTTCTTGATTGATGATGGGAATCGATTCTGCCCGACTCCGATGGAATATTTGAATGCTTCCCGCGTGTATGAGGCAAATACCGGGTTCGATTTCAATGTGTTGCTGACGAACCCGGCCTATCATCCCGGCTTGCACCGCATTGCTGAGACGTCGTATGTGCTCAATACGGTCCATGTCTATGATGTGTCTCCTTCCGGAAAGGTAATGAGCACTTCATATTATGGACCGAAAATATCCTCGATCCGCGATGTCGAGACGACATTCAAGCCTCAGAATTTAGGAAACAGGCGTCTGGAATACTTGGTTACAAGATCGTATGATTCTTTTTTTGCTGCGCTTTATCAGGGGGCGACGGAAATGGAAATCGAATCTGGCCGGATGCCGATGCCGTCGATTCATTTTTTCGACTGGAACGGCTTCCCGCGGCTTGAGTTGAAATTATCAGTGAATGCCACCTCTTTCGACATTGACATGGTCCATGGGGACCTGTATGTCCGAGAGGCTTCGGAAGGTGCCGTGTACAGATATCCTATTGCGCCATATCTTTCTTCCTTGGAGTTCAATTAATCGTTGGCTGAGAATGAGACAATATTATCTTCTCGTCCTTTTTGTCTTCATCCTAGCTGGATGTAAACAGCATTCGGGTTTTGTGGTCAGTACACCGGATGTCACGCCGATCTGCACATTGCAGGAAAACTTGGGGCTGCTGGGGAGAGTCACTTCGTTCGACCTTTGTGATGATTCGTCCTTCGTCCTGATTTCGAACGGGAACTCGAATATCTATACGTATTCCATGGCAGGTGCGCAGAAGCAATGCCTGAACAAAAGCGGACGTGCGTTGTATGAGTATGTCACGCCGACATTGGTCCGGGCAGACGGAGAGGGGAATCTCTATCTCTGGTGCAGTGACTCGCAGAAGTTCATCTCTTATGACGCGGCAGGAACCCCTCGCCTGGCATTCAAATATCCTTCTGCCGTATACGACTTTCTCCCGCTGTCGGATCAGGTCCTTGCGGTATATACCGCCGGTCGTCGTCACGGAAATGTCATCGATTTGCTTGATGGGAACAACGGAACCGTCCTTGATACGCTTGTACAATCTTCGGAAGCGCATTACATGTTGACTAGTGCCTTGGGGCGTGGTGCAATGTCCCTTTCTGACAAAGGCCGTTTCGTATTCATGCCCAAGGATGCGCTGACGGTATATGAAGTGCCTGCGGATCGGGGCCGTCCGGAGAAGTCCGCCGTTTTCCAGTCTCCTACTTTCTCCTGCGATCCGATGGAGACGTCTTTCAATGGGGATATCCAGAAATTGCTGAAGTTCCTGAATACGACCCCTTCCACCTTGCTCGTCATGAAGAAAGGGCGGACGATCTGGGTGCTGACGCAGGAAGGCGCCGTGAAGGAGAACAACGGCGCCGGCGGGAAATACTATTCCCTATACAAACTCCAGTCCGGGAAGCTGTCCTCCACCTGGCACTACATGTGGAAAGACCTGACGACTCCGGAACTCTTTGCGGTCTACCGTGGCGGAATCTATTTCATACGGATGAAGCCTGGATCTGACGGCGCTTCATGGGAACTATGCCGATGGGACCTTCCTTCCTGATGAACTGCTCCATCCACTCCCTCTAGGGGCTAAGAAATAAATAATAATACACAATGATGCGCCGGTTTTACTTTATTCTGCTTCTCTTCATGCTGACCGCCTCTGCTGTTTCCTGTTCCAGGAACGGCATTTTCCAGGATGTCCCTGTGGAAATGGTGAAGGCAAGGCATGCGGCACATATTGAGAAAGACACGTCCTTCTCCGGCTTTTTCGGGGAAGTTGGACATTTCCTTGATCTGCAGATTGTGAGAGATTCCATTCTGGTCGTTCAAGACATAGGCTCCGCCGGTGATTCGAGTTGGTTCAAGGCCTATTCCCTGGAGTGCGGCCGTTATCTCGGATCTTTTATTAAAAAAGGGCGTGGCCCCTCCGAGATGCTCAGTCCCCGTATCGCAAAGGCGTCTCCTGGTGCTGTTTGCATGCATGTCTATGACATCATGATGGGGCGGTTTTGCTCGATTGATGCCAGTGCTTTGTCTCTGCCGGACAGTGATGAACCATTATCCTGGAAGGGGATTCCGGACAACACTGTCTTATGGGTTCCTTCATCCGTAACTTCTTTTTTTTCGATGGATAAGCAAAACAATGAGTTCGTGTTCCATCATTCAGATGCCAAGGGCCAAATCGTCCGTTCTTATCCTTTGTTTCAAGGGTTGGATGCGGAGCAGCTCATGACGCACCTCAGTTGCCTTTGTGCGGCAGATTCGCAAAAAGGAGTGACGGCGGTTGCAATGCTTTTTTTCCCCCAGATTGTTTTCATTGATGATCATGGACGTGTTCGGTCTGTTTCTACCAGCAAGGAGTATAGGAATTGGAAATCTACGATCAGCAGGATGATTGCTCCGGACTTCGTGCAGTATTATTCTGCGATGGCGGCTGCTTCCGATTACTTGTTTGCCGTTTACCCTTCATGCCCTTTGGGTAATATGGCAGCCCCTGACAGACCCTCTGCCATTCAAGTTTTCAATTGGGAAGGCGACTTTTTGCTCGAATTGAGTGTCGATGAGCGAATTGGCAGTATCGCCTACGATGAGAAGAATGGTTTCTTGTACGGCATCGACACGGCGAATGATTGTATTGTCCGTTACGATCTGTCCTTCCTTTCTGATGCGGATGGATCAAACTTCCAGAATCAATGAATCGACGAATTCTCCTTATTGTCCTGATTTCCTTCCCTTTGTTGCAATCGTGCAATGCTCATCGGGTGGAGGACGAACTGTTTCGAACGAAATCGAAAACGTCAATAGAGAGAATATCAGATACGATGTCGGAATATACGTCTATCGTGGACCTGATGGGTTTCGAACACTATCTTGTCATGATAGGCCTGAACCTCAAAAGTGACACATGGGTACATGTTTTTGATTTGGATGCGAAGTCTTTTCTTCTGGATGCCATCCCCCGGGGGCGGGGGCCGGGGGAAATGATCCATTGCAGTAATGTTTCGATGGACGGTTCGGGAACTTTTATTCTGACCGATCGTATGAAAAAAGTACAAGTCGTATTCAATCTTCTGGAACTGCTTACGGACGGCGCATCTTCCATCTGTGAGAACAAGGTGGATATCCCGGCGTTCAATGTGTATTCCTATCAGCCGGACACCAGTTGCTATCTCTATGTGCAGAACCCGAGCGAACAGGCGTTGAGCCGTTCTGCCATATCGCGTTTCTATGTTCGTTCTGCCCGTTCGTCAGATACGTTAAGCGTGTCCGACGGGTATTATTATCAAGACAATGCCAGCAATTGGGCTGTATATAATTATTCCCAGTTTGCTTCACTCGGAAGCCGGTTTGTTGCAGGAAGTACGCTGGGAGGGCTCTTGGAGGGCTACGAGGTCCATGATTATACTGTCAGGAAGCTCTTTGCGAAGGAGGTTTTCCCTGTTTTGTTAAACCGGGATGGGACGTTTTCTTCCGCGTGTCTTTGGGGCTTCTCCGACCTGTATCCGGAAACGGAGGGAATCTGGACCATATTCGATGGCGAGCACAGTAAGGACTGCGATGAGCCGAAGTTTTGCAATGTCGCCTTATGGGATTGGTCAGGAGTTGGGTTGGCAGCGTGGAAAACAGAGATGGAACTGGAGCGGATCTGTATGATCGGGAGACGAATGTATTCTGTCGTTCGCAGTTCTGATGGGCAGTTTTTTCTTGCGGCTCTCCCCGAAGTCCATCCTTTATAAACCATTCGTTCAAATGAAGATCAACGTGCTAATACTTCTTTTTTTCTTCGTATCATGTTCTGGTGGCTCAATCGTGAACAAGGCCGCGTTGTTCCCTTTGAAAACGATTGCCGACCCCATGGCGGAGGGAATAGAATGGCATCCTTGGCAGGTGATTCCGGAAAGGGAAGACCTTAAAGAGATCGTGGTGTACGATTCTTTACTGATTTCGTATGTCTTGCCCCAATCGGGTCATTTCATGGAGATATATTCCATGAATACAGGAAAGAAACTGGGCGATTTCGTCCTGCATGGGCGTTCTCCCCAGGAAATGATTCAATGCCTAAGCCGTTTCAGCATGATCGAAAATGATAACGGAGTTGCATCGCTTCTGTATGATTTCCCGACAGGGCGTTTCATGGTCTGGAACATTACGTCATCGTTAGAGCAAGGAATAACGCAATTCAGCAGGTCCTATTTGATCCATCCGGACCCGTATTCGACCATTCCGGCCACGTCGTCCTTCCTTTCAGCAGACCATCGGAAACTCATCCTGTATGATTCGGGCGAGACGGTGAAATCCGATCGTATGGTGAAGGCCCCGACGATTCTCCAATACGACACGCGGACCGGCGTGATGGATTCGATAATATTGTTCAAAGTGTATAATTATACAAAGGATTCTCAAACTTCCGTCTTCGAATCTGTTCCCGCAAAAGGGATTTTTTCATCCCGGAATTGCTACAATCCTGCAACGGACCGCATGTGTTTGGCTTTGAATTATTTCCCGACGCTATTGTTTGTGGATGGAAAGGATGGCGTTGTGCGCGGAGTCTCCCTTTCTGGGTTGAAGGAATCTGACGCGTCGGCGCAGTATTGGAGTTTCTATCATGTCGCCTCCAGTACCAGTGAGGTATTCTTGCTATATTCAGGGGATGCATATGGCGGGAACCATTTCGCATGTCGTGTCCTCTACGTTTTCGACTGGGAAGGGAATGTGCTAAAAAAGTATCATTTGCCGGAGGACGTTTTTTCTATATCGTATGATGCAGTCAATCAACGCCTTTATTTTTTTAATTTGGCGCAGGGAAAAATATGGTATAAAGACGACGTCCCGGGGATGATCTCTTCCGGGAAATAATGGAGTTACTGATATGATTTTTCAACATCGGATGCGTTTTTATTTCGTTATAGTCTTTGTCCTTTTGGGCCCGCTTTTCCTTGTCTGAAACACGACGGTTATTGTAGTATCTTTTTCGTTGAAATCCAGTGCAAAAAAAGCAAGGGATTGAAGTTCATGTATAGCGTTTCTTTATGAATTAATATATTGTAATTATGAATAAATTTATTGTAATAGCATTCGTGTTTACGCTTCTGTTTTCCTGTTCACGCAGAACGGATTCGACGATGCAGGTCGTTCCTTTGGAAGAATCGTCCTATGCCGGACTTGAAAGTGTCAAAGCCATCCCGCTGGACAAGAACCATCCTTTTTCTGTAGCATCCCAAGTCGAGTTCCGTGACGGAATTTTTTTCCTCCGAACGGACCAGGGTCTTTTCTGTTATCAAGAGGACGGATCTTTTTTGCGGGAAATCTCCCGGAAAGGTCGCGGACCGGGAGAATGGCAACGGTTGGATACTTTTTTCTTTTCTGAGGATGGGCTTCATGTCCTCCTGGTTGATGGGGCACTGAACCGGCTGCTGGAGTATACCTTGGATGGGCGATTCATCCGCAAGTGGGATCTGGACTCCTTGGATGATCATTTTATCACGCAGGCGGCATGGGCGGGTGGAAACATCTTCTTCTGCAACGGTATTTATAATGATGATGCGGATATCTACACGCTTCAGCAATTTCCCACCGGGGAGATGCGGACCCTCCTTTCTCTTCCCATCAGATCAGAAAATGTCATGTATCCCATCAGTAAGCATCCACTTACGCAATCAGGCTCCCGCTTGCTGTGTATCGTTCCTTTTCAAAATGCGGTCTATTCGTTGGACGAAGATAAGCTCCGTCCTGCGATTACCTTTCAGATGCATCAAAAACAGCTCTCTGAAGAGGAGGAAGGCCGTATAAAGGATTATTCGCTGGGGACCCAACTGAAATTATTCAATGCAGGATTCTTCCCCGGTTATTCCGGTATTTTCCGTGATGGGAAATGGCTCATTCTTCCTTTTTTTCAGTTACAGTGCACCTTTGTTGATACGGAGCGGAACAGGGTTACAACCGCAGATCCCCAACAATTGACTCCGTTGGAATCTTTTCTCCTTCAATACATGCTCTCTGACTGCGAACAGGGATTGATTTCCTTTATGAATGCTGGTATGTACGCGATGCATTCTTCTACCCTGGAGAATTCCTTCCCGGAGATGGACCCTTCTGCCGCTTATTTGTTCATGTGGTCGCTCAAGTAATCGATCCCTCAGAATGAGACTTCCTCAAATATGTCAGAATCCTTTTTTTATGTTTGTTTGGAAAACGAAGAGTGATTTCGAGTGTAAGGTTATTTCAAGAAAAGCAAGATTGTATATGTTCGCAAATAATAAATTATATCGTATCCTGAAAACGAAAAAAGTATTTCTTTTAGCGGCAGTCGCTACTATGGCCGGCTCCGCCCTGCTACTGGTCTCTTCTTGCATAAGTCAGCACCAGACATGCGTGCTTGATTCAGTAAGCGCCATTGACAGCTTTCCTCAGTGTTTGGATGACGGTGTAGAGCAAGAGGTCGATTGTGGAGTGGCCGGTGTCCGCGACATCCGGATTCGTGATCATACCATTCTTCTTTCAACCGTAAATCCGGATGCGTACATCGTAGGGTTGGACTTGGATTCTTTTCAACGGAAAGGATCATTCCTGAAAAAGGGGAACGGACCGGATGAAGTGCTTTTTCCGCTTTTTTTCTCTCAGATGCTTTTATGGGAGGAAGGCGGGCATTGGTTTGGAAACATCGTACAGCGGGGACGTTTGCTGACCATTGATATTACCGCATCGTTGGCGGCTCATGCGACCGTCCTGACCTCATCCCGGCCCGTTTTCATAGATGATTCCAATTGCATGATGCATTATCCGCTGGATTCAATTCAAGTGTATCTGAAGACGCTCTCCCCAGATGCGACGAGGATTGAGCGGAAAGTTTCCTGCAAGGATTCTATTTATATTCCCCAGGAAATGGGCAAGTTGAACCGGGCGCATATCAAGACGACCGGGGACGGGTCCTTGTTCAATGTGCTGTCGACGATTCCTGTCGTCCGACCTGGTGGTGGAAGGATTGCCGAAGCCTCGATTTCGCTCAATACGATCCATCTTTATGATACCGAAGATGCTGGGAATTCGAAATCTTTGACTTTGTGTGTCGGGAAGGCGCCATCGGATATCTACCGTGCTGAGCAGGCGATCCGGCCTTTACGTCCGGTTGAGTTTGAGGCGATCCGTGCCTATGATTCTTTTTTTGCTGCTTTGTATTTGGGCACGACATCGCTGGATGATGTATCCGACCGACGTGTCAAACCTCGCATCATGCTTTTTGACTGGGAAGGACGTCCATTGGCAGAAATACCGCTGAAGGTCTCTTGCCGTTCATTTGAATTCGACCTTGCAGGAAAATGGCTTTATCTGCTCGATCCGGATACGGAGTCCCTCTACAGAATGGACGTTTCTTCCCTTGCCATCCCCGGTTTATGACTCTTTTTAGTTAGACTGATGCGGATTGACTTTTGACGAAGCCGGAATCGGTTATTGCGATAACCTTTTTCTATTAAAATTTGGTTATTTGAATAAACTGTCGTATTATTGTCGAAGGAATTCAGACACTTATGGAAACACTCTTCAAGAAACACAGGTTATTGATCTCCCAGGTGAGTACTGACATCATCCGGGAGGCGATGGACGCCATCAAGTGGGAAAAGCAGCTGGTGGGCATACGCGGCTCCCGTGGCGTCGGCAAAACGACCTTGATGCGGCAGTATATCAAGCTCCACTATGGAATCCAGGCTGGAGAGGCCCTTTATTGCCTGATGGACAGCATGTACTTCACCAGTCATTCGCTGCTCGACCTGGCTGAACGCTTTCATCTGATGGGAGGAAAGCATCTTTTCCTCGATGAGGTTCACAAGTACCCTACTTGGAGCAAGGAAATCAAGGAGATCTTCGATCTGTATCCCGACATGAAGGTCACTTTCTCCGGTTCCTCTCTCCTTCAGATCCTGAATGCCGATGCCGACTTGTCAAGACGTGCGCTCAGCTACGATCTTGCCGGACTCTCTTTCCGCGAGTACCTCAAGTTCTACCATGGGATCGAAGTGCCGATATACAAGTTGGATGACATTCTGTCCGATCCTGATTCGATTTGCACGGATGTCTGCAACCTCTGCCATCCCCAGCCTCTTTTTGAGGCATACCTGCGTGCCGGTTACTATCCTTTCTTTGACGGGGACGAGGATGATTACTACGTTCGGATCGAAAACGTGGTCAATTATATCATTGACCAGGAAATGACCGTATTCTGCGGTGTGGATCCCGCCAATACCCGGAAACTGAAGGCCATGCTGCTTTTCCTGTGTGACAACGTTCCATACGAAGTGAATATCGCCAAGCTTGCCTCGTACCTGGAGCTGAACAAAGCTACTGTTCTGAGCTATCTGTCAGGAATGAAGAAAGCTGAACTGCTTCATCTTCTTTATTCCAGCAATGTATCCGTGACCAAGATGCAGAAACCTGACAAGATATATGTCCACAATCCCAATATCCTGCATGCCCTGGGTTCCAGGGAGAATGTCGGGACCGTCCGTGAGTGCTTCTTCGTGAACCAGCTTTCTAAAGGGCATACCGTCGAGTATGGGAAGAGCACCGGCGATTTCGTCATCGACGGCCGGATAACGGTCGAGGTCGGCGGGAAGGATAAGTCTTTTGAGCAGATTGCGGACCTTCCTGATTCCTATGTCTTCGCTGACGAAATGGAGTTCCCTGTCGGCAAGAAACTGCCTCTCTGGCTTGCAGGTCTCCTCTATTGACCTGTTCCCTGGCGGGAGCGGTTGATCCAGAAAAGGATATGGGCCCTTGGATGAAAGGTTATTTATTAAAAAGTATGCTGATTATCACGGATTTAGATCTATCCGTGTAAGTCTCTTTATTTTGCTTTCTGCCTTGCGATTGTCTACTTTTGCAATTATCGTATCATGAAAACGAAAAAAGTATTTCTTTTAGCGGCAGTTGCCGTTGTCGCCGGCTCCGCCTGGTTGTCTTCCGGTAATCTCCGTCGCGGTGATGATTTCTTTTAGGAAAACCTGGGGTGATGGACGGGGAAAAAGCAATCATGACAGAGTGATTATTGTGATAGTAATAAGATTGGATGGTTTTGAGACGGACTTGTAGCATCCTTGCTTCGATTTTTCTGTTGGCCTCCTGCAGCAAGGAGGCAGGAGTTGTGCTGCATGTTGATCTCGGGGCGCTTCGAAACGAGGAATCCTCCTTTTTCGATTATTTTGATAAAGTAGAGATCATCCCTTTGGATGACGCATATCAACTGTCCAATGGCCAGTATTCGGAACCGCAATATCTGGCAGTAACGGACAGTTTTATTTTTGTACTGGACGAGAAAAGCATGCGTCTTGTCTCTTTCGATGCTGATGGAAAGTTTATAAGAGAAGTGGCCAGAAGGGGCAATGCAGGGAATGAATACACTTTGGCCTATGGAATCCAGGCTGACGAAGAGGGCCAAGTCCGGCTTC
The DNA here is from genome assembly GCA_902801205.1 of uncultured Bacteroidia bacterium. Taxonomy (GTDB): domain Bacteria; phylum Bacteroidota; class Bacteroidia; order Bacteroidales; family UBA932; genus Cryptobacteroides. The sequence goes on along the minus strand of CADCHE010000004.1, from coordinate 51,539 downwards.
TCGATCCCCGTGGTACGCTATATACTTATAACTCTGCGGGCTCCTTTGTCGGGAAGGATAGGATCGATGGAATGGTCGCGGTACATAAGTTTATTGAAGGGGACTGGGGAACATTGTTATTCACTTCCTCTGCGGAGAATCCTCTATGTGTCTGGAGGGATGGGGAAGCCCAACCCCTTCGTTATTCTCCAGCATTCGACTTGAAAAAGCAATTCAATGCCGCTTTCCCGTTTGTGACCATTGATGGCGAAGTATGCTATTACGAAGGTCTGACAGGGAAGATCTATACGATCGATTTTGAAAAAGGAAAGACGTCAATCAAGTATTCCTGGGACTTCGGACGCTGGAATGCAGATCTGACGAAAACGACCGGGCCGCAGTATGATTTTTTAAAATCCCTCCAGAATGAATTCTATGACTCGGTTTTCCCGTTCCTGAATATCCTCTCTGTCGATGGAATCCTTATTGCCGATGTGCTTTTTCAGGGCCGCGAACATACGATTATCGTTGAGCCGGCATCAGGGGCGGCTTGTTGCATAGACACCTTCAGCGAGGGAATACGCTTGAAAGTGTCCACGGAGAGAGATGGTGTATTGTATCAAATCGTTGAGCCGGAATCCTTGCCGGAATTCATCAATCCCAAGGTATTGGACCAGGAGAATAGAATGAAGTACGAAGCGGTCATTGCCGGCTCGCAGTCCAATCCGGTCTTGCTGAAATACCATGGTTTTTCCGCGCGTTTTTTCCATCGCATCCGTTGACGTTACAGAAATATATTCGTATCTTTAAGCCATGAGCCGACTAGTCCTATTCTTTTCCCCCTTGCTCTGCGGGCTTGCATCGCTGGCCGCCCCGCTGCGTGCGCAGGAAGCGATGACGCTGGATGATGCGATCCATGCGGCACGTACCCGTTCCGTGGCGGCGCTGCAGGCGAAGCATGCCTTTGTCTCGACCTACTGGGCATGGCGGTCTTATCAGGCAAGCCGCCTCCCGCTGCTGACCCTGTACGGGGACCTCGGGAATTTCAACCGCTCCCAAACCCTCCTGCAGAATTTCGAATCCGGCGAGATGGTGTATGCCAACTCATTCAATATGCAGAACAGCCTCGGGCTGGCGCTGACCCAGAACATCGCCCTGACCGGCGGTACGTTGTCTCTCAACTCCGACTTGTCGCGTATCGACCAGTACGGCGTCAACCGGAACCTTACCTGGTATGCACAGCCCGTGACGGTGTCGTACCGGCAGCCCTTGTTTTCCTTCAATCCGTTCAAATGGGACAAGCTCATCTCTCCCAAAGAATACGAGGTCGGCAGGCGGACGTACCTGGAATCCATGGAGCAGATTACGCTGAATACGGTCGCTTCGTATTTCCGGCTGATGCTTGCCCAGATGAACCAGGATGTCGCTGTCTCGAATTATGACAACACGAAGAAGCTCCTCTCCATCGCATCCGAGCGGATGAAAGTCGGAACCGTCACGCGTGACGAGTATCTTCAGCTTGAACTGCGGATGCTCACCGACAGCATCGCCATCAACGAGGCTTCCGTGACGGTCCGCGAGGCGCAGATGGCGTTGAATTCCCAACTGGGGCTGGGGGAGACGTCCGTGATCCAACCGGTCCAGTCAGAAGACCTGCCCCAGGTGGATATCGATTATGAATTCGTTCTGCAGAAAGCCATGGAGAACTCGTCGTTCAACCTCGAGAACGAAATCAAGATCCTGCAGGCGGAATCGGAAGTGGCCCGTGCGCGTGCCAACCGCGGCCTTTCGATGACTTTCAACGCCCGCTTCGGAGTCTCGCGGACGGCGCCCGGCCTGCCGGAAGTCTATCGTGACTTGCTCAACCAGGAAGTGGTCGGCCTGTCATTCAGCATCCCCATCTTCGACTGGGGACTCGGCCGCGGGCGGGTCCAGCGTGCAAAGGCGGCGGAGGATGTCGTCCGCGCCCAGGTAGAGCAGGGGGAAAATGATTTCCGCCGTCAGCTTTACTCGCTGGTCGGCCAGTTCTCGAGCCAGCGTCAGCAATGCATGACCTCCCTTCGTGCCCGGCGGCTGTCGGAGGAGCGTTACGGCCTGATGATGGAGAAGTTCCGTCGGGGAAACGCTTCGGTCCTGGAGATGAATGCCGCGCAGTCGGAGAAAGATACCGCCCTGAGCCGCTACGTCTCCGACCTGAGCGATTTCTGGAATTACTATTACAAGATCCGCCAGTTGACGCTGTTCGACTTCATCGAAGGAAAGGATCTGGACGTCTCTTATGAAGAAATGATTGAAGATGAATAAGTTTGTTAGAACGCTCCTTTTACTCTGCGCGGTCCCGTTTCTGTTTTCCTGCGGCCCGAAGGGTGATTCGGATAACAAGGAGGGGAAACTGCAGTACCAGCCGCAGCAGAATATCGTTGAAGTGATGACGCTCCGCCGGACGGACTTCCAGCAACAGATCCTTTCCAACGGGACGCTTTCCGCCGTGAGGAAAGCGGCGTTGTGTTTCCCGTCGGGCGGCGTTCTTTCCGGCGTGTATGCCGCCAATGGGCAGCGCGTGTCGCGAGGTGCCGTCCTGGCGCGTCTGGACCGGGGCGACCTTGCGCTGTCCCTGCGCAGTGCGGAGCTTGCCATGGAAAAAGCGGAACTGGATTTGCTTGATGTCCTGGCCGGGCAGGGGTATGCCGTGTCCGATACTGCTTCGGTTCCTGCGGAGGTGATGAAAGTGGCCCAAATGCGCTCCGGATATGCTTCGGCGCGGAATGCGTTGTCCAGGGCACGCTTCGACATGGCCGGTGCGGCATTGACCGCTCCTTTTTCCGGTCGCGTCGCCGATCTGCAGTGCAAGCAGTTCGACCGGGTCGGAAGCGAACCTTTCTGCACGCTGGTCGATGACTCCGCCTTCGATGTGGATTTCTCCGCCATGGAAGGGGAGTACGCATCGTTGCAACCCGGGCTCGAAGTCCGTGTCTATCCCTTCGGAAGCGACGCACCTGTTGAAGGAAAGATCACTTCCGTGAATCCGCTGATCGACAAGAACGGGCAGGTCGCCGTCCGTGCGCGCATTGCCGGTGCGGCAGGCCTGGTCGACGGCATGCATGTGCGGGTGATCGTCCAACGCTCCGTCCCCGGGCAGTTGGTTGTTCCCAAGTCCGCCGTCGTCATCCGCGACAACCTCGATGTCCTGTTCACCTATACTGACGACGGCAAGGCGCATTGGACCTATGTGAACATCCTGGCTTCCAACGCGGATTCGCACGTCGTCATCGCGAACGTGGCCCGCGGGGCCCGCCTGGAGGAAGGCGACCGGGTGATCGTGTCCGGCAACCTGAATCTGGCGGACGAATCAGAAGTGGTACTGGCAAAGCCGTAGAAAATGCTCAAGCACCTCATAGACAGGCCGGTAGCGGTGACGATGGCGATGCTGGTCATCGTTGTCCTCGGATGCGTGAGCCTCCGTCTCCTGCCGGTATCGCTGATCCCCGATGTCGATATCCCGTACATTACCGTGCAGGTGGATGCGCCGTCCCTGTCGGCGCGGGAGATGGACGAATCCGTCATCGCTCCGCTCCGTCTGCAGCTCATTCAGGTGAACGGCCTGAAAGACATCGTCTCCGAGGCACGGGACGGAAGCGGTACCATCCGGCTTACTTTTTCCCACGGCGACGATATCAGTTACCTGTTCATCGAGGTCAATGAGAAGATCGACCGTTCCATGCCCTCCTTGCGCGGAATCGATCGTCCGAAGGTTTTCAAGGCGAGTGCGACGGATATCCCGGCATTCTACATCAACATGACCCTCGCGGATACGACCGGCCATCCGGACCGTTTCCTGCAGGCCAGCCGCTTTGCGGAAGAGGTGATCGCCAAGCGCCTGGAGCAGCTCCCCCAGGTCGCGATGGTCGATATCAGCGGCGGGGTCCAGCCCGAGATTCAGATACGGCCGGATGCTGACAAGCTGTCGGCTGCCGGCATTACGCTGCAGCAGTTTGAAAGCTACATCCGCTCTGCGGACGTCCGCCTGGGCAGTCTGACGATCCGTGACGGAGAGTACCGGTATAACGTGAAATTCCGCAGCAGCCTGACCTCCAAGGAGGATATCGAGCAGATTTACTTCAAGGCAGGGGACCGGATCCTGAAAGTTTCCGACGTGGCCCAGGTGTCCATCTGCCCGGCCAAGCGGACCGGATTGGTGCGTTCCGATGGTGCGGAAGCGCTCTGCATGGCCGTCATCAAGCAGAACGATGCGCGGATGGCCGACTTGAAGAAAGAAGTCGACGCGCTGCTCCTGCAGTTTTCGACGGATTATCCGGACGTCCGTTTCGAGGTCACCCGCGACCAGACCCGGTTGCTGGAGTTCTCGATCCACAACCTGATCCAGAACATCGTCCTCGGTGTCCTGCTGGCATGTTTCATCATTTTCCTGTTCATGCGCGATTTCCGGTCGCCGCTGCTGGTGTCGCTGTCGATGCCGTTGGCGCTGGTCTTTTCCATGCTTGCCTTCTATGCGGCCGGACTCTCGCTGAACATCATTTCCCTGGCGGGATTGCTTCTGGGTGTCGGCATGATGGCGGACAACACCATCGTTCTGGTGGACAATATCACGGGCCGTTGGCAGCGGGGCGACTCCTTGCGCGACGCCGTCCTGCTCGGCACAAAGGAAGTGACAGGCCCGATGTTGAGCTCCATCCTGACGACCTGTGCCGTCTTCCTTCCGCTCGTCTTCGTGAAGGGGATCGCCGGAGCCTTGTTCTATGACCAGGCGCTGTCCGTGACGATCGTGCTCTTCACTTCTTACCTCGTCACGATTACGGTTGTCCCGGTTTACTATTACTTGATGTACAAGCGCCAGCCGTCCTTCCGTCCGCATCCTTTCCTGGAACGGATGCGTTTCATGGATGCCTTGGAACGCGCGGATGACCGTGTGATGGACGGATTCCTGAAGCACTGGAAGTGGAGCTGGGGACTGATCCTCCTGTCCGCCGCCGGCGCCGTCCTTTGTTTCGCCCTGATGCCGCGGGAGCGGTTGCCCCAGATGCGTACGGAGGAGTCGATCCTCAAAGTCGACTGGAACGAGCACCTGTCCGTTGAACAGAACAAGGGACGGGTCATGCGCCTGGAGCAGGCTGTGTCAGGCCGTTGCCTGCAGGTGACCTCCCTGGTCGGCAGCCAGCAGTTCGTCCTGGGGCACAGCGGAACCCCGGGGCCGTCCGAGGCGGCGGTGTATGTCAAGTGCCGTTCTTCGAAGGATTTGAAAGCGGTGCAGGAAACCCTCTCTTCCTTCCTTCTTCGGGAGTATCCGGCAGCGTTTTCCGGTTTCGAAGCCTCCGGCAATATTTTCGACATGGTGTTTGCTTCGCGTGAAGCGCCCCTGACCGTCCGCCTCCGCCCGGTATCTTCGCCGCAGGTGGAGGTGGAATCGCTCCGCCGAACCTTCGACCGGATCCACGCGGCCCTTCCGGAGGTCGCCCTTCCGCCGATCCCTGTCAAGAAAGATGTCCTCTTCATCGCGGATCCGGAGCGCCTGGCCTTGTATGGCGTCTCTTTCGATGACCTTACCGTCGTCCTGAAGAATGCGCTGAACGAAAACCGCCTCCTGGAGATCGTACAGGGCAGCCGTTCGCTGCCGGTCGTCATGGGAACGGATCGGGACGACCTGTCCGCGCTCTTGCAGGAAACCCTGGTCGAGCGTCGCGGAGATAACGGTGAACCGCTGTTCATCCCCGCATCCCAGCTGATGCGCCAGACTTGGCAGGAGGACCTCAAGACGCTGGTTTCCGGGCCGGAAGGAAGCTACTATCCGTTGGACCTCGATCTCTCCCCGGGGCAGGCGTCGCGCCTGATACCCGCCCTCCGGCAGGCGGTGCAGGAGGATGGCGCCTTTGAAGCCGGCTTTTCCGGTTCGATCTTTTCGAACCGCGAAATGGTGGATGGCCTGCTCGTGATCCTGGTGGTGGCGGTCTTGCTGCTGTTCCTGATCCTGGCATCGCAATTCGAATCGCTGCTGCAACCGGTCATCATCCTGACGGAAATCATCGTCGACATTTTCTTTTCGCTGCTGGTCCTCTGGCTCCTTGGCGTCACGATCAATCTGATGTCGATGATCGGGCTGGTCGTTGTCAGCGGCATCGTCATCAATGATTCCATCCTGAAGATCGATACCATCAACCGCCTGCGCAGGCAGGAGGGGATGCCGCTGCGCGAAGCCATCCTCGAGGCCGGCCGGCGCCGGATGAAAGCCATCCTGATGACATCGCTGACGACGGTTCTCGCCGTCTGCCCTTTCCTGGCACGGGGCAGCATGGGCGCTGACCTGCAGTATCCGATGAGCCTGGTCATCGTTGCCGGGCTGACGGTCGGAACCCTGGTGAGCCTCTTTGTCGTGCCGGCGCTCTACTATTCTCTTTACAGGGACAGATGATTCCGCCGGAAGATCACAAAAGGAGGGGTGTTTCCCCGTTTTCGACGCTTCTGGTGACAGCGGCCCTGTCGCTGGCCGGCCTGCTTTGCCTCGGCCGCCTGCATGTGCAGTATACGCCGTCTTCGGCGGGGAACAGCATGACCGTCTCCTTTTCTTATCCGGATGCTTCTCCCGAAGTGGTGGAGGTGGAGGTGACCTCCCCCCTTGAAGGGGCGTTGTCTACCCTGCGAGGCATCACGGAAATCTCCTCTTCTTCCGCTCCGGGAAGCGGGAACATTTCTTTGACTTTCCGGAAAAAGACCAACATGGCGGCGGCACGTTTTGAAGTAGCTTCCCAGATCCGCAACCTTTATGCGTCGCTTCCGGAGCGCGTTTCTTATCCATCCATCTCCCTGAATGCCGGCGGACGGGCATCCGGAACCGCCCTGGCGTTCCTCCTCAAAGGTGCGATGCCCTCGGCGGAAATCGAACAATACGCCCGTGACCGCCTGGTCTACCCGCTTTCGTCCCTCGCTGGGGTCGATGGTGTCAACTTGAGTGGAGCGACGCCTTTCGAGTGGGTCATCACCTTTGATGCGCAGAAGGTGCGTTCCGCCGGCATCACCGCCTCCCAGATTGCGTCGGCTTTCCGTGCGTACCATGCATCCGCCGTCCTGGGAATGGCCGACGACGGCGACGGGTTGGTGACGGTTCGCCTCCGCAATGCCGTTTCGGATGATTTCGGGGGAATCCCGATCCGGACGTCGGCGGGGCAGGTCGTCCATCTGGGCGATATCGCCACGTGGCGTTACCAGGAGTCTCTTCCTGCGTCCTTTTTCCGTGTCAACGGCTTGAATACCATCACGCTGTCTGTCAGTATCGTGGAGGAGGCCAACCTCCTTCAGGTGGCAGGAGCGGTCAAGGAACGGATGCGGGAACTCTCCGCTGCCTTCCCGGACGGGATCACATATTCACTCAGCTACGATTCCTCCCAGTACGTTTCCGGTGAATTGCACAAGATCTATCTGCGGACCCTGCTCTGCCTGCTGATCCTGCTGGTTTTCGTCTTCCTGATCAACCGCTCCTGGCGGTATATGCTTGCCATCGCGGCGACGCTGGCGGTCAATCTGTCCATGGCGCTCGCCGTGTATTATGCGCTGGGACTGAGCATCCATATTTACACGCTGGCGGGCATCACGGTGTCGTTGGGAATCATCATCGACACATCGATCGTGATGATCGACCACTATGCGCATTGGGGCGACCGTCGTTGTTTCCCGTCACTGGTCGCCGCCGTTGCGACGACGGTGGCCGCCCTGTTGCTGGTCCTGCTGCTGCCGCAGGAGGACCGCGCCAACCTGACCGATTTCATCGCGGTCATCGCTGTCAACCTGCTGCTGTCGCTTCTGGTCTCCTGGTTCTTCATCCCGGCCCTGATGCACTATCTGCCTGTACGGCCGTCCGCTTATTCGCGGTCCCTGCCCAGGCGGCGGCGTGTCGCCCGGTTCAACCGGCTTTACACGCGGTATATACGCTGGGGCCTTCGGCGCAGAGGACTCTACCTGGCGGTTTTCGTCCTCGCGTTCGGCCTCCCGCTTTTCTTGATTCCTGCAGCACCCGCTTCCTTGCCCGAAGAGGCTTCTTCGTGGGAACGGGCCTGGTTCAAAGTCCGCTCCTGGAAGCCCTATGCGCAGAACAAGTCCCGCATCGATGCCCTTGCCGGTTCTTCGTCCGGCCTGTTCCACCGTTCACTCGGGCGGGCGAATTTCTATCGCCAGCCAGCGCGCAAGACCCTTTCCATCAACGCCGGTATGCTGGAGGGATGTACGGTCGCCCAGCTCAACGATGTCGTGAAGGCGATGGAAAACTATCTGTCGCAGTTCGACGGTATCGAATCCTTCGTCACCTCCATCACAGCCTACAACCGCGGCAACATCACCGTCTCTTTCAAGCCGGAATATGAACGTACCGGTTTTCCGCTGGAACTCAAGTCGATGGTTACGGCGATGGCCATCAATTTCGGCGGCGCGAACTGGAGTGTCTACGGCATTGACGACAACGGGTTCAACAACAATATCGTAACCGGGTACAAGACGGGGCGTATCTCCCTGTACGGGTACAACTACCAGGAACTCTACCGCTACGCCGGCGTCCTGGTTTCGCATCTGGCGGCGAATCCGCGGGTCAAGGAGCCGGAAATCTGGAGCCCGGGCTATGGCGGGCGTCCGGCCATGGAGTTCAACATGTCTTATGATTACCCGGCGATGCTCTCTGCCGGGGTCGATCCCTATGCCTACTACGGCACCTTGTATACGCAGCTGTTCGACAGCCCGGTCGGCACGGTGCTCGGCGACGGGACCTCTTCCCGGGTGATCCTCCGTTCTTCGGAGCGGGAGTCGTACGACCTGTGGCATGTCCTGCATGCTCCCGTGGACGTGGGAGCGGGGAAGGTGACGCTTTCGCAGGTGGGAAACATCGTGAAGGAACGTACGGGGAACACCATCCAGCGCCACAACCAGTCCTATCAGGTCGATGTCTGCTTCGATTTCATCGGCAGCTATCAGCTGAGTGCCAAGATGCAGGAAGAGGCGCTGCAGTACATGCGTACCGAGGTCCTGCCCGTGGGGTATTCCATCAAAGGCGGCTTCGGCATGTGGTCGCCCGAAAAGCAGTCGCACTACATCTGGCTGATCCTGCTGATCATTGCGGCGATATTCGTCATCCTGGCCGCCTACTTTGAGTCGTTCCGGTATCCGCTGGCCGTGATTTTCATGATCCCGATCTCGTTCATCGGCCTGTTCCTGGTCTTCGGCCTGTCGGATTTCGCCTTCGACCAAGGCGGATTCGCCGCCTTCGTGATGCTCGCTGGCATCGTGGTGAATGCCGGCATCTATCTCATGGGAACCTATCAGGCCTTCCGCGAGGGGCGTGCGGTGCGGCAGCCTGTCCGTTGCTACCTCCGCGCCTTCCATGATAAAATCCATCCGATCTTCCTGACGGTCATCTCCACGGTGCTGGGCTTGCTTCCTTTCCTTTCGGACGGCCCGGAGGAGGTATTCTGGTTCGATTTCGCGGTCGGTACCATCGGCGGCCTCGCTTTTTCCCTCATCGCCCTCTTCCTCTACCTGCCCGTTTTCGCCCTGCCTTCTTCGTCCGGTCCGTCGGTTTCTTCTGCGGAAAAGATCCCGGCAGGTCGTGATTCTGCCTAAAAATCACTATATTCGTGCAGAAATCATTTACTCCTTTTGATATGTCACTGTCAAGACGATCATTCCTCAAGGCGGGAGCGGCCGGTGCGGTCCTGCTCTCGACCGGCGGCATCCCGCTCGCGGAAGCGGCCGCCGCCCCTTCCCGCAAGGCGGGAAAGGCCAAGAATCCCTTCCACCTTTCCTGCGCCGGCTTCACCTTTGCCCGGTTCGACTTGGAAACGGCGTTGAAAACCCTTCAGAAGGCCGATATCCATTACCTGTGTATCAAGGACTTCCATCTTCCTTTGAATGCCACGGATGAGCAGATCGCCGCGTTCCATGCCAAGTGCGCCTCGTACGGCGTCAAGGGCTACGGCGTCGGACCGATCTACATGAAGACGGAGGCGGAGGCCGACCGGGCGTTCGACTATGCGCGCCGGGTGGGTGTGAAGGTGCTCGTCGGCGTGCCGAACTACGAGATCCTTCCGTACGTGGACAAGAAACTCGAGGAGTACCCCGAGATCGAATATGCCATCCACCTGCATGGACCGGACCTGGACATTTTCCAGACGGCAGAAGTCATCTGGGAAAAGGTCAAGGACCTGAATCCCCGGTTGGGCATGTGCCTGGACATCGGTCACGACTTGCGCGGCGGCGCCGACCCGGTGGCCGACCTCAAGAAATACCACACCCGTATCTTCGACATGCACATCAAGGATGAGAGCGAAGCCTCCAAGGCCGGCCGCTGCGTGGAGATCGGCCGCGGGAAGATCGATTTCCCCGCCTTCGTGAAGATGATGCGGAAGGTCGGCTACGACGGCATGTGCTCCCTCGAATACGAGAAAGACATGGACAATCCGTTCATGGGCATCGCCGAGTCGTACGGCTATTTGAAGGCCGTTTGTGATCTGGTTTAATTCTTTGGAAATGAGAAAGTTCTTTCTTTCTGCAGCGCTGCTCGTCGCGGCGCTGCAGCCGGTTTTCCCGCAGGAGACGCTTGTGCGGACGGATGTGCTGCGGCCCGCGCAGGCGCATTTCAGCGGCTACCTGGGCGACCGGCTCGAAGGCTGCATCGAAAACCGCCTGATGGCACAGGACCTGGAGAAACTCCTGTTCGCTTTCCGCGACAAGTCCGACGGCAACTGGGGCTTCCGCACCGAGTTCTGGGGGAAGTGGTTCACCGCGGCGATGATGGGGTATGACTATGCACCGACGCCGGCCCACAAAGCCTTGATGGACGCGGCCGTGCAAGGCTTGATCGCCACCCAGGGGGCCGACGGCTACATCGGGACCTATGCCGACGGAAGCCACCTCGGCGACTGGGACATCTGGGGCCGGAAGTATTCGCTCCTCGGGCTCCTGGCCTACTATGACCGGACGAAGGACGCTTCCGTCCTGCAGGCGGCCTGCCGGGCGGCGGACCACCTGATCCGCGAGGCCGGTCCGGACAGCGGCGTGAACATCGCCGAGACGGGGTGGATCGGCTGGAAGGGCCTGGCCCCGTCTTCGGTCCTGGAGCCGGTCGTCCTGCTGTATCAGCGGACGGGCGAGCAGCGCTACCTCGATTTCGCCGAGCACATCGTACGCTGTTGGTCTTCTCCCAACAAGCTCACGCCGACCGGCCTGCACCTGATCGAGGAGGCACTTTCCGACAAGCCGATGTGGAAGATGTCCGGTGCGCCGAAGGCCTATGAGATGATGTCGTGCTTCGAGGGCCTGCTCGAACTCTACCGCTGCACCGGCAAGGAAGAATACAAGAAGGCCGTCCTGAACCTCATCCGGAAGATCGAGCGGGACGAGCTGATGATCGTTGGTTCCGGTTCCGCGGCCGAGATCTGGTTCCACGGCGTGCTGCACCAGAGCGAGCCGGTCTACCAGGGCATGGAGACCTGTGTCACGGCGACATGGATGAAACTGCTCTACCAGGCGCTCCGCCTGACGGGCGACAGCCACTATGCCGACCTGCTGGAGCAGTCGCTCTACAATGCGATGCTCGCTTCGATGGCCCCGCACGGGGAATGGTTCTCCTACTATACCGGGCTGATGGGGGAGCGCGTGCACAGCCACCTGCAGTTCCCCGACGTGGTGATGAGCTGCTGCGTGGCCAACGGCCCGCGCGGCTTGATGACGACACCCTCTTGGGCGGTGATGTCTTCCGCCGAAGGCCCTGTCGTCAACCTGTACAGTGCTTCGGAAACCGCCCTGCAGACGCCTGCCGGCCAGCCGCTTTCGCTGCGGGTGGAGGGAACTTATCCCGAGGAGGACGCCGCGGCGGTGACGCTGCGGCTGGACCGTCCCGAGAAGTTTACCCTGCGCCTGCGCATTCCTTCGTGGAGCACCCGGACGACGGTGACGGTCGACGGCCGCAAGGTGTCTGCGAAGGCCGGGAAGTACCTGAAGATCAAGCGTACATGGAAGAGCGGCGACGTTGTCGTACTGGCGTTCGACTTCACGGCCCGTGTACTCGACGCACCCAATGGAACCGGCGATGCGGCCATCCGCCGCGGCCCGATCGTGCTGTCGTTCGATACGCGCCTGATCCCGCGCCGCGACGGGGTCGACGCCCCGCCGATGTACCGCTATGAATTCGCGCGGGAGAAGGACGGCTCCGTCGACGTGCGCCGCGTCGAGAGCCCGGATCCGGCGCTTTGGATGACGTTCGACGTCGCATGCCGCGACGAGGCGGGGGCGCCGCATGTGCTGCGCCTGTGCGACTATGCATCGGCCGGCAACTCCTGGGAGCAGGGGAATCTCTTCCGTGTATGGACGCCGCAACCGTTTGATTACCGGCATCTTTACATTAACAACCTCGACTGGCACGTCAACTGCACCGTCGGGGTCGAGCGGCCGGAAGTGCCGCCGATGTACCGGGTCAAGTAGGACAATGCCGGGCCGTTAACAAAAAGAGACTAACCTTCGGGCTTAGTCTCTTTTTCGTATCAATGGGTGATTGCTCTTTTACCTTTCGTCTATGAACAAATCCGGCCGGCCCGTGCAACTGGAGACGACACGCTGTATACTGCGCGATGTAGACGATCTTCCCACGCAATAATCTTCAATAGAGCCCCAGACCTCATCTTCTTCTTTTGGCTTTATGTGGATGCACATTTCAGGGACATCTTTGTATGGGAGCATGGGGTCAATGCACAGTTTGATATACTCGATTTCACTCCACTCGAAGCGCATCAAAAGTGCTTCTGAAAACCTTTTCTGGTAACTTCTCCTGATCTTTCCCATGACTCTTAATTCAACACCTTTTTCTTCGATGGAAAGAATAGTGGGATTATTCTTGCAAAAAACGATGATACAGATTTCAATTAAAAAAGTAATGGCAATAATAATGAGCCCAATGACATAATACAATCCACCCTCTATGAATACCTCCATGCCATCCGGTATGATCAATGCTATAATAATAAACAGAATAAAAGCAATCGCGTATTCAGATAGAACGATTTTTAATCGGCTTGTTTCTCGTATTTTAAAGTGTTCTTTCATAAAGGCAATGACAGGTTGGGGTTACAATAAGGTTTCCAACATATTAGCGAGCCCATCGAGACCATTTGTAATATGTACTAATCAGTATCTGAATAAGCCAACACCCTATTGGAATGCCGAGAAGAAAAAGGCCCCGTCCTTCAAGCCACATCACCAATAGAAGAAACACTGCATTCATTATCAGCAAGACGATAGTCATGTAAACCGGGTACTCCTGGTTCGCTCTTTTGACCCGCCAATCATGATCTACAAGATAAGCAATCAGGAACATTCCAAATATTATCATTGCTATAAGACAGGTTTTCATGACACCATCCTTTAAGCATAAGGTAAAGGGATCACCAAACCAAAAACGGATTGCTGCCAGTAGCAGGATTGCTGCAATTTCGTATCTGACATACTTTAAAAAGGAGACGAGATCAACGAGGTTATCTGTCTTGCTTGTTTTTATCCTTTTTCTCATTGTATGCTTCCGCATGGATCTCACGCCATAAATATTTGTGATTATTGCAGATGAAACACTCACCCCAGTACCTTGAGGACGGCTTTCGCGTCCGCGCCGGGAAACAGGGTGAGGACATGGTCCCGCAACTTTTCAAAGGAGGCCTCCGGGGAGCAGTCGCATTGCAGGCTGCTCCCTTTGATTTTCCAGGGGCCGAAGGTTTCGTCCGGCCGCTCGAAGACCGATTCCGGGCGGCAGTACGAAGCCGTCTGCCAGCCCTTGTATTCGAGGTTCGGGCCGCGGTAGACCCGCTGGATGTCGCCGATGACCAGCCGGCAGCCGCGCATCAGGGTGGCCAGCACGGCGTCGGCACGGCTTTTCCGGACACCGAGCCGCTCACGGACCTGCCGGGAGACGCAGCTGCCCGTCTCGTCGACGAGCGCCAGAACCTGTTCGCCCTCGGCCGTCGGCGCATATTTCTCCTGGGAAAGGCGCCAGGCGCGCAAGTGGGCGTACCAGGGCACGGTGGCAAAGGCGGCTTTCCCGCCACAGAGGAATTTCCCGTAGACGATCTCGCCGCTCTGCACCAGGTCCACCTTCCAGTCCCACGGGCCGAGCTGCTCGTCCGAGAGCCAGCATGACGGCGGCGTCAGTTCCTCGACGGAAAAACCGGGGACGGCGTTTTCGAAGAAGGGGAGGAATCCGTACGCGCGGACCGCCTCCAGCATCGATGCGCTGTCGGTGATCCGTACCCCGAACGGGTTGCCGCTGTGACGGAAAATGGACATTGTATTCCGAAAGATAGTGTATTTTTTTATATTTGTGCATCCAATGAATGATGAAATGAAAAGATTTCTCCTCTCGCTCGCCGCGTTCCTGGCGGCGACCGCTTCGCTCCTCGCGCAGCGTTCCGATGTCCTGTCCGTCAAGTCCTATGTCCTCGACAACGGCATGCAAGTCTGGATCAACGAAGATCCGTCGCATCCCACGGCGTACGGCGCCGTTGTCGTCAAAGCCGGTGCGCGCGACTGCCCCGGCGAGGGCCTGGCCCATTACTTCGAACACATCATGTTCAAGGGGACCGAGGACTTCGGCACCGTGGACTATCCTGCCGAAAAGGTGTTCCTCGACCAGATCGAAGAGCAGTACAAGCTGCTTTGGCAGACCGAAGACGAGGCGAAGCGCACCGAGATCCAGAAGGAGATCAACCGGCTCAATATCGCGGCTGCCAAGTACGCCATCCCCAATGAGTTCGACGTGCTGACGGCCGTCTGCGGCGGTACGGGGTTGAACGCCTACACCTCGCAGGACGAGACGGTGTACCACAGCGGCTTCATCCCGGCCTTTTTCGCGCAGTGGGCGCAGATCAATTCCGACCGGCTGATCAACCCGGTGTTCCGCCTCTTCCAGGGGGAGCTGGAGACGGTCTACGAAGAGAAGAACCGGATGAAGGACAACGCCATATCGACCTTTGCTCTCACCGGCATGGAGCGTTTCTACGCGCCTTCTCCGTACAGCGAGTCGGTGATCGGAAAGACGTTCAACCTCAAGAACCCGCGGCTGGACCTGATGAAGGAGTTCTTCGAGAAATACTATGTGGCCAGCAACATGGGCCTCGTAATCACCGGCGACGTGAAGGCCGGGGAAATCCTCCCGGTCATCGAACGCACCTTCGGCCGCATCCGCCGCGGTACCCCGCTGGTACACGCTCCGATCGAGCTGCCCGACTTCAAGGGACGCGAGGTGATGGAAGTCAAGGCCAATATCCCGCTGGTGAAGATCACCGCCATGGCCTGGCGCGTCCCTTCGCCCAAGCAGCCGGAAAACACCCTGGTGGCCCTGGTAACCCAGATGCTGAACAATGAGGAGGGCGTCGGCCTGCTGGACAAGCTGATGGTCGACGGGAAGGTGATGGCCGCCGCTTCGGTGTACGGCCTTTCCTATGCCGATGCGGGCGTCTTTCCGCTCCTGGTGATTCCCAAGCTCGTCGGACAGAAGTCCGAGGCGGCGCAGGAACTGGTGCTCGCCGAGATCGACCGCCTGCGGCGGGGTGACTTCGACGACGCCTTCCTCCAGCGCGTCAAGGCTTCCTACAAGAAGTCGCAGCTGACGGCCCTGGAAGACCAGTGGGGCCGGATGAACACGATGGTGCAGGCCCTTTCCCAGGACAAGCGCTGGGAGGACGTCCTCGCCGAAATCGAGTCCGTAGATTCCGTCACCCGGGAAGATGTGATGGCTTTCGTCCAGAAGTACCTGGGCGACAACCGGTTGGAGATCGTCAAGAAGATGGGCGCGCCGGAGAATGACAATCTTTCGAAGCCGCCGTACGACAAGGTGGTTCCGGAAAGCCGCGATGCCGTCTCGCCCTATGCTGCTGCGCTGGAGGCGGAGGCTGCGAAGATCCCGCTCGACATCCCTGAACTCGACTTCACCCGTGACGTGACCATCGCCGACGCCGCGCCGCTCGTGAAGGTCTATGCCGGTGCGAACCCGCTGAACGACGTGTTCGAACTGACGCTCCGCTTCCGGACGGGCACCATCGACAATCCGGCGCTCGAACCGCTGGCTTCCTACCTGAACCTGCTCGGTACGAAGGAGAAGTCGTACGAGGAGATCCGCGGCGGCTTGCAGGAGATCGGCGGCAGCGTCGTCTTCTCGGCCGGCTACCGAAACTTCGATATCCAGGTGACCGGTTTCGACGCGCAGTTCGAGGAGACGCTTTCCCGCGCCTTCGAGATGCTGGGCGGAAACCTGGCCGGTGACAAGAAGAAACTCGCGCAGATTGCGCAGGATATCATGGCGGGCAAGTCGACTTCCCGCAAGGACCTGTCTTCGCTTTCTGCCGCGCTCTTCCATTATGCGGCCTACGGCGACGCGTCGCCGGAACTGGCCGATCCGGGCAAACTGACGGACGAGCGCCTGCTGCCGATGTTCGACGAGGTGCTTTCGACGCAGTGCGACGTCTTCTATACCGGAGCGCTGGAAGCCGCCGCGGTGGCCGGCGCGCTCCGTTCGCACATGGACCTGGCCCGTGTCACCAAGCCGGTCGAGGCTTTTCGGGAGCGCCGCTTCCGGACGTATCCTTCCTCGCGCGTGTTCTTCGTCAACCAGCCCGGATCCAACCAGACGCAGTTCTACGCCTATATCCCGACCGATCCGCTCGATACGAGGGAGAAGCGCGACATGGCTTCCTTCTACAACACCTACCTGGGCGAGAACATGACTTCCGTCCTCTTCCAGGAGGTGCGGGAGTTCCGTTCATACGCCTATTCGACGGCCTCCGCCCTCTTGCGTCCGGTCTGGAAGAACCGCGCGGAGGAGGGGAGCGCCCTGGTGACGGTGACGGGCACGCAGTGTGACAAGACGATGGAGGCCATGGCGCTGGTGGATTCCCTGCTGCAGCATTTGCCGGTGACGGAGAACAAGCTGGAAATCAAGAAGAAAGAGTGCATCAATGACCTCTATCACAACTATCCCGCCTTCCGGGCCGTCCCGGAATATGTCCTGCAGTCGGTCTGGGCCGGCGACGGGACGGACAACAAGAAGGAGCAGGCTGCGAATTTCGCGGCGGTGACGCCCGCCTCGCTCGCCGCCTTCTCCCGGGCCTTCGTCGAGGGCCGTCCGGTCGTCTGGTGCGTCGTGGGTGACGCCAAGAAGATCGACATGAAGGCCTTGTCGCAGTACGGACCGGTCACCACGCTGAAGGCCAAGGATATCATCAAATAAAAACGACCATGCCACGACCCCGACACTTTAGCATCCTGGCTCTTGTGACGCTGGCTGTCCTCCTGGCGTCCGGGATCCTGCTCTTTCGCGGAAAAGGGAAATATTATGTCTATGGCGAGGCCGACAATGATCTCGTCGCGCTGCTCCGTGCGGAGGGAAACCGTGTCCGCCTCTACGGATCCGCCGACCTGGCGTTGGAAAAGGCCCGCCGGCACAGTGCGGTCCTGCTGCTCGGCGGGGGCTATCCGGACCATCCCCAAACCCTCACCCCGGAACAGCGAAGCCTCATCCGGCAAAAGGGGCTCCGGGTGTTCGCCGATTTCGTCACGCTCCTGGAAGAACCGCAACTGCGGGAAATCCAGTTCGAGCGCGTAGTCGTGAAACAGCCGCTCGGTACACTGGAACCGATGGATCTCCTGTCGGTCAACCGTGCGGTCTGCTGCGTGGAAGAAGCCCCGGACACCGTGCTCTGCATGGCCCGCGTCGCCGGATTCGACAAAGCGGTGTTCGGGCTGGAGGGTACGCCGTCCTTCCCGCTGGTGTATCGGATGGACGAGGGATGCGTATGGGCCAGTACGTCCTGCCTGAGCGACTTTGCACGCCTGCGCCTGATGCCCGAAAAGCATTGGAAAGTCTTCTGGGAGGCGGTCCTTTCCGACCTTACGGGGCGGTCGGTCTCTTTCTCCCGCTGGCCCTCGCTGGTGCATCCGGCCTATGGCGCCGATACCCCGCTGCCCCGCGAAGCGCGGAAGGAGGCCATCCGGAAGGGGATCGAATGGTTCTTCAACGGGCATTTCCTCGTCCATCCCTCCTGGAAGGAGTCCTGGCTGTTCCGCTATCAGGGGGACGGGCTGATGCCCGTCGGCCCGTCGCTTCCGGAAGATGCGCCTGACGGCGACGGCAGCCTCGGCGTGTTGGAAGGCCATTGCTCGGCCATCTACAAGGACGGCCGCCAGGCATACCGTTATTGGCTCCGCGACGATGTGCAGGGAGAGTCCTCCATGGCGTTCGCCCTGGCGGGTGATCTGCTGGAGGACGAAAACCTGAAGGAAATCTCCGCGCGGCTTTCGGATTATTCGTTCCAGGAGTTCCGGGACGGCCCCCGCGACGATCCGCAGAGCCCTACTTTCGGACTGCTGGGCTGGGCCTATACGCACAAGTGGGTCTATTACGGCGACGACAATGCCCGGTCGATCCTGGGGTCGATCCTGGCGGGCCGTGTGCTCCACACCGACCGGTGGGAGGAGAAGACGCACCAGGCGATCGAGGCGAACTTCAACACGACGGGCCTCAACGGATTCCGGGGCCCGCGCCTGCACGAACAGGATATCCAGCAGAACGGACTGGACCATTACCGGCGCTCTACCCTCATCAATCCGCACCCCCATTTTGAAAGCTGGCTCTGGGCCTGCTACCTCTGGGCGTATGCCGACACGGGGGAGGAAAAGTATCTGGACCTGGCTGAGAAGGGGATCTCCATGACGATGGCGGCCTATCCCGGCGGGTGGTACTGGACCAACGGCATCCAGCAGGAGCGCTCCCGGATGGTGCTTCCGCTGGCCTGGCTGTACCGGGTCCGCCCGACGGACGAACACCGGGAATGGCTGGAAAGAATCACTTCCGACCTGGCGGCCAACCAAGTGCCCTGCGGGGCGATCCGCGAAGAATTGGGCGATCCGTCCAAAGGCTCCTTCGGTGCGGAGCGATGCAATGCGGACTATGGGAACAACGAGGCGCCGCTGATTTTCTCCAACGGGGATCCGGTGGCCGATATGTTGTACACCTGTAATTTTGCCATCTTCGGCTTGAACGAGGCGGCCTGTGCGACCGGGGATCCCGGCATCCGTCGCATGGCGGACTCCCTGGCGGAGTTCCTTGTCAGGATCCAGGCCCGCAGTGACGCCATCAAGAACGTAGACGGTGCCTGGTTCCGGGCATTCAATTACAGCAACTGGGACTACTGGGCGTCCAATGCCGATGCCGGCTGGGGCGCACAGAGTACCTTGACAGGCTGGATCCAGAGCTGGATCATCACGACGCTCGCCCTGATGGAAAAGGATACTTCTTACTGGGACCTGACGCTGGGCACGGAATCACGCCCCGAGTAGGGCCTCCAGGGCGGCCTTGTGGTGCCCCGGGATGAGGATATGGTGGTTCCCGATGGGAGCGGACAGGAAATAATCCGTTTGCGGCAGGCGGACCACCACTTGCGTACGGCAGAGGTTCTCCTCTGCCGTATTGCGCAGGAGTTCCCCTTCTTCCACGTAGTGGCGGGAAAGCTCGCCCGACACCTTGAAAACGGTCACGGGGCCTTCCGGCAGTTTGCCCCGGATGCCGACGCCGATCCCGGACTCGAAGTGTGTGTCGAAGGTATATTCCGACACGATGCTCAGCGGCACCGTGCAGTGCGCGAACAGGATTTCTCCCGTTGCCGGATCGATGCGGGAAGGATTGGCCTGGAAGGAGGCTTCTCCCGTAACGGCCCGGGCGATGGCCATGGACAGCAGGGCGGGAACGTCGCCTTCGCAGCCGCTGGTCGTTCCCTCCGCGTTCAGCAGCGCGAGTGCCAGGCATCCTGTGTTGTGGATGGCGGTGAGCAGGTCGAAGCACCGGATGGTCAGGCCGCCGAGCCGGTGCTTGACGGCCAGATCCTTGAGTGCGAAGAAAAGACGCCGGGCGTCGGGGAGGGAGCGGCGGACCGCTTCCGGAACGGTGCTTTCCCTGTCCTGGAAGGCGATCTGCGGCACGGATGCGTACAGGTCGAGCAATTCCTGCATGGGGATGTCGCTCAGTTCGATGCCGAGCCGTTCACGGACTTTCCCGTAGTCGGCCTGGCTGGCGATCAGCCAGTCGGACGGCTTGCCGATGACCCCGAGCCGTAGTCCCCGGAGGGCGTTGCGGGCCCGGGCCTGCGCTTCCAGGAAAAGGATCCGCTCCCGGACCTGCTCCGGACTGCCGTGCAGGATTTCGCCGGGAAGGCCCGCTGCCCGCAGGTAGGAGAGGATTTCCATCGAAGCGGCCAGGGAGTTGCTCTGGTTGGAGGCGAGCAGGTAGAAGGGAGCCTGCGAAGCTGCCTGCAGGGCGGGCAGCAGGGAGGTGAACAACCCCTCTGTCCCGCCGGTGCGGACGAAGATGAGGTCGAGGCCGGCCCGGCCATAGTCGGAGAAGTCGTTTCCTTTCAGGGTGTATTCCAGCCCGATGCTGCCGAGGAAGCCCTCGGTCGCTTGCCGGACGGCCGCTTCGTCGTGCAAGGCGGACGTCAGTGTGTAGATGGAGATCATGTCGGTGTCTTTTATAGGTGCAAGATACGAATCTTTCCCGGAAAAGGGAAGAGAGACCGCAAGCCGCATGGCTTTGGGTCTCTCTTTTCGTGGTAGGGATGATCGGGCTCGAACCGATGACCTCTTCAATGTGACTGAAGCGCTCTAAACCGACTGAGCTACACCCCTGTCCTTGTTTGGACTGCAAATATAAGGAAGTTGGACGAAAAAACAAAGCATCCGCCCATTTTTCGCAGAAATATTCCGTATCTTAGCGGACATGAACGCTATTTGGATTGCTTTACTGGTGCCTCTGGCGGGTACGGCTGCCGGTGCCGCCTTCGTTTTCTTCCTGCGGGATCAGATGCCTGCGCTCGTGCAGAAGATCCTGCTGGGCTTCGCTTCCGGCGTCATGGGTTGATGGATCTGACGGCGGGGCATCCGGGTCGATTTTACCCCGTCGGAGGACGGAAAAACGGCGACCCTGACGATGTACAAGATCAAATTCGTCCCGCAGATGCCCGTCACGATCGACGTCACGATCCCGGACGTCGCGCTGTCGGTCTCCGGGAATACGGTCACGCTGTCCTGTGATGGCGTGGACCCGCTGGCGATGGGCGGACCGGTGAGCCGCTACCATGTAAAAAATCTCACCGGCACGCTGACCGGTGAGACATTGCAGTTTTCGCTGTTGTTCGGGGACTATCCGACCCGTTTCAGCGGGACGAAAGCCGCGCAGTAGCGTCTAGAGGGTCTTGAGGTTTTCGACCTGCTCTTTCTGGGTCTTTTTCAGGTTCTTCTCGGCGTTCTTGACATCCTTCTTGGCGCTCTTGACGTCTTTCTTCAGGGTGCGGATCTCTTTCTTGGCCTTGTCGCGGTCCTTCTTGGCCTTGGTGATCTCTTTCTTCACCTTCTTGAGCTCGCCCTGCTCGTTCTTGACCTGCTTGGTAAGGCGTGAGATCTCGTTCTTGGCCTGCCGGAGGGTCGCGGCGTCGGCGCCGGCGGATTTCTCAAGCTTGAGTGCTTCCTTCTTGGCCTTCAAGGTTTCCTTGGAGGCCTTGAGGGATTCGGAAATCTTCTTCTGGTCCGCCTGTGCGCGCTTGAGGTCGCGTTCGGCACGGTCCAGGGACCGCTCGAGACCGCGGATGTCGTTGTTGTATCTGTCTTTGGCTTTATCGTGCGCCTTCTTCGCGTCATCGACGGCCTGGCGACCTTCTTCGAGGGCCTGTCCGGCTTCTTTGACGATATCGTTCTGTGCGTAGAGCCCGGGGCCGCAGAGGAGGGCGGCTGCCGTCAGGAGGCAAAGGAAGAATCTGTTTTTCATTTTCGTCGTGTTTTTATCATTTGTCTGCCAAATATAACACTTTTCGTCAGAAAACGTATCTTTGCCAATAAAAGAAGTACCATGGTTTCCTTTGTCAACGATTACAGCGAGGGGTGCCACCCCGATATTCTCCGCCGCCTGGCGGAAACCAACCTGGAACAGGCCCCGGGCTACGGTTCGGACCGGTTCACCGCCTCTGCGCGGGAGAAGATCCGTGCGGCGGCGGGCTGCCCGGAAGCAGATGTCTTTTTCCTGAGCGGCGGCACGCAGACCAACGCGACGGTCATCGCCTCGCTGCTGCGCCCGTATGAGGGGGTCATCGCGGCCGCGACCGGCCATATCGCCGTCCATGAGGCGGGTGCCGTGGAATATACCGGGCACAAGGTCATCACCCTGCCGCAGCGCGACGGGAAATTCTCCCCGGCGGATCTGCGGACCGCCCTGGCGGCCTTCCACGCCGACCCCAGCCATGCGCACATGGCCGCTCCCGGCATGGTCTACCTTTCCTTCCCGACGGAATACGGGACCCTGTACACCCTGGACGAACTCCGGGCCATCCGCGCGGTCTGCGATACGTACGGCCTGCCGCTGTACGTGGACGGAGCGCGGCTCGGTTACGGACTGGCCAGCGCGGCCTGCGAAATCGACCTGCCCGGCCTTGCTGCGCTGTGCGACGTGTTCTACATCGGTGGGACGAAGGTCGGCGCCCTCTGCGGCGAGGCGGTTGTCTTCCCGCGTGGGAACGCTCCGGAAGGCTTCTTTACGAGCATCAAGCAGCACGGCGCGCTCCTTGCGAAGGGCCGGCTGACCGCCCTGCAGTTCGATGTCCTCTTCACGGACGGGCTGTATTTCCGGCTGGGGGAGAACGGTGTGCGCCGCGCCATGCAGGTGCGTGACCTGTTCCGGGCGCACGGGTATGAGATGTACCTGGATTCGCCGACGAACCAGCAGTTCGTCGTACTGGATGCGGCGCAAAAAGAAAGGATCTCCCGTCATGCCGCTTTCGACACCTGGGAGAACCTTCCGGACGGGAGGACGGTCGTCCGCTTCGCGACCAGCTGGGCGACGACGCAGGAACAGGTCGACAGCCTGGCGGAGGCGCTGCGGGGATAGTCCGCGTTATTTCTTCATGTCGAATCCGATTTTCACGCCGTCGTATTGCTTGCTCAGCTCTCCGATGGTGGCGAGGGTCGTGTCGTTGCTGACGGAAGCGACCATCTGCATGATGCTCAGGAGTTTGTCTGCGTCGAAGAGGAAGGCGATGCCGTCCACGTTCTTCTTGACGTAGCCGTTGACCGTCAGGAGCAGCGTCTTCATCTGGACCATGCTCTTGGATTCGTCGTACGTGTACGTGCCGCTGAGCGGGAAGCCGAAGATCTTTCCGTTGAAAGACTTGTCTTCGGCGAAAGTGAAGAAGGTGTTCGCCGCCTTGACTCCGAATTTCTGGTAGTAGGGGCCGAGCTTTTCCTTGATCTGGCCCGCCACCACTTCGCCGCCGGCTTTGGCGAGCAACTTGTCGGAGGTGAAGGCGCATCCGGGGGCGCTGTATTTCCAGGCGCCGACAAGGTCCGCCTCGGTGACTTTCGTCAGGCCGATGACGCTGGCGATCGCATTCGCGGCGCCCTTTCCGGAGATGGAGCCGAAGATGGCGCCGAGGAGGGAAGTGTCGTCCTCCGTTGCGGAGGGGTTCATGAGCGCGCATCCGGATACCAGGAGGGCCGATGCGGCGATCAGGGAGAGGAGGGTCTTTTTCATGTCTTTCGGGGGATCAATGTGATTTCTTCGTGTGCCATTTGCCGTAGATTTCGCTCACGTTGCCGGCCGTGACGAAGGCGTCGACGCCCTTCTCTTTCATGAAGTTGAAGAGGGCGGCGTATTCGTTCGGTGTGAGCAGGGTGACGACTTCGGTCTTTTCCTCACCGGAGAAGCCGCCGTGAAGCGTGTAGAGGCTGCAGCCGCGGTCGAGCGTGCCGACGATGTAGTCGCGGATCTCCTGGTAGTTGTCGCTGATGATGCAGACACGCTTCCGCTTGTTGAACGTGTCGGTGAAATAGTCGACGACGAGGCCGTTCATCCAGGTGCCGATGAGGCCGAGGACGACCATCCGGAAGGGATTGATGGCGAAGGCGGTGCAGCAGATGATGGCGCCGGCGATGGAGACGGAGGCTCCGATGTCGAAGTGCAGGTATTTGTTGACGATCTTGGCGAGGATGTCCAGGCCGCCCGTGGAGGCGTTGATCCGGAAGAGGATGGCCTGCGAGACGCTGAGCAGGAGGACGAAACAGACCAGGTCGAGCCAGGGGTCGTTCATGACGGATGCGCCGCCGGACAGGAGCTTCTGGTAGGGGAGGACCTTGTCCCAGAGGTCTACGAGCGGACCGAGGATGAGGGCGGTGTAAACGGTCTTGAGTCCGAATTCCTTTCCGATCAGGAACCAGGCGAGGACCAGCAGGATGGCATTGATGACCAGGATGATGGTGGACACCTTGATGGGAATGCCGGCTTTGCCGAAGATTTCGGAGAGTACGATGGAGAGGCCGGAGATGCTGCCGATGATCAGTTTGCTCGGCATCAGGAAGTAATAGACGGCCGCCGCACCGACAGCCATTCCCAGCGTCATGATGACAAGCTCCTTCCAGAACTTTCCAGACGTCAGGGTCTTGAGGATTTCGTTCATGTTGGCTGAATCAAAACGTTTCCCAAATTTGACAATTCTCTTTGACAAATCAAAATTATCCTCTAATTTCGCGGTGACAACCACCGTGCGATGAACCGTATCCTTCTTTTGCTCGCCCTGCCGCTCCTGTGCCTTCCGGTCCGCGCCCAGAACGCGGTCGACCGTTTCTACCTGGATATGCGCACTTCCTTCCACCAGGAGACGGAACCGGGTACGTACCGCAGCCAGCTGGTCGGCGAGTACCTGAACCTGCACCTGCTGGGACATGTGTCCGAAAACGTCACGTACCGGATCCGCCAGCGCCTGAACAAGAAGGTGTTCGACGAACGGAACATGTTCAATGCCACCGATTTCATGTGCGTCACGTGGCAGGCCACCCCGCGCTGGAGCCTGACGGCCGGCAAGCAGGCGGTCCTCATCGGCGGCTATGAATACGACGCCCCTCCGATCGACGTGTATTTCTACAGCCAGTTCTGCAACAACCTCTACCAGGCCTACAGTTTCGGGATTACCGGCGCCTACGAATTCTCCCCGTCGCAGCGGTTCGTGGCGCAGGTGTGCAACTCACCGCTTTCGCTCGGCTACATGTCCGTCTACGCCTGGAACCTGGCTTGGGGCGGGCAGTTCGCGCCTTGGTGGAAGACCCTCTGGAGCGTGAACATGGTGGAGGACGCGGAGTCGCACTACATCCACTATACGGCCCTCGGAAACCATTTCATCTTCCGGGATGCGATTTTCGACATCGATTTGATGAACCGTACGGGGCTGACACAGAAGCATTTCTTCCTGGGCGATTTCTCCGTGATTTCGAAACTGATCTGGAGTGTCGGCGACTGGAACCTCTGCGCCAAAGCGGGATATGAGCGCAATCTCGCCGAGAACGTCGATGCCGACGGACGGCCTTTCGACGCGGTCATCGCGCCGGGAACGGAATACCTGTATGCGGGGGGCGGATTGGAGTGGTTCCCGCTTGGCAGGGACCATCTGCGGCTGCATGCCGTCTTCTACCGCGACAACGCCGTGCGCCGCACCAACATCGACATCGGTGTCACCTGGCGGGCGGACATCATCACTAAACCTCTTCCTCGACAGCCGTCTTCGGGTCTTTGATCTTCCGGACGGGGTCGCAGGTGACGCCCAGCCCCAGTTTGCTGAATGTCCTGCGGTCGACCTCGCTCAGCATCACGGTCGAGTGGACCTGCGCGCCGGCGAGCTTGGGCAGCTGTTCGAGGGCCATTTTGCAGTTCTCGTCGATCAGGCTCATCATCGAGATGGCGACCAGCACTTCGTCGGTATGCAGGCGCGGGTTGCGTCCGTGCAGGTAGGTGACTTTCGTCTTCTGGATGGGCGCGATCATCGTCTGCGGGATGAGTTTGACATTGTGCGCGATGCCGGCCAGGTGCTTGAGCGAATTGAGCAGCAGGGCGGCGCTGGGACCGAGCAGGGAACTGGTTTCCGCAGTGAGGATCGTACCGTCCGCCAGCTCGATCGCAGCGGTGGGCAGCAGGCCGCCGGCCTTCTCGAGACGTTCCCGCGCGGCGACGGTGGTCCGACGGTAGGCCGTGGTGATCTTCGCCTTCTTCATCAGCAGGGCGAGCTTGTTCACTTCCGCTTCCGTGGCTTTCCCGTCGGCGAAGTTGCAGACGGCTGTGTAGTAGCGCCGGATGATTTCTTGCAGGGAGGCTTCACGGCAGACTTCGTCGTCGCTGATGCAGTAGCCGACCATGTTGACGCCCATGTCGGTGGGCGACTTGTACGGCGTGGCGCCGAAGATGTCGTCGAAGATGGCGTTCATCACCGGGAAGATCTCGACGTCGCGGTTGTAGTTGACGGCGGTCTCTCCGTAGGCGTCCAGGTGGAAGGGGTCGATCATGTTGACGTCTTCCAGGTCGGCGGTCGCCGCTTCGTAGGCGAGGTTGACCGGGTGGGTGAGGGGCAGGTTCCAGATGGGGAAGGTCTCGAACTTGGCGTATCCCGCCTTGACGCCCCGCTTGTTCTCCTGGTAGAGCTGGCTCAGGCAGACGGCCATCTTGCCGCTGCCGGGACCGGGCGCCGTGACGACGATGAGCGGGCGTGTCGTCTCCACGTAGTCGTTCTTCCCGAACCCTTCGTCGGAGTCGATGAGAGCGACGTTGTGGGGATAATCTTCGATGGTGTGGTGGTAGTAGACGCGGATTCCCATGTTCTCCAGGCGCTTGCGGTAGGCTTCGGCGCTGGACTGGCCGTTGAAATGCGTAATGACGACGCTGTTGACGCTCAAGCCGCGGGCGATGAACTCTTCGCGGAGCCGGAGGACATCCACGTCGTAGGTGATGCCGAGGTCGCTGCGGACCTTGTTCTTCTCGATGTCGACGGCGCTGATGACAATGACGATCTCGGCATCGTCTTTCATCTGCATCAGCATTTTCAGCTTGCTGTCGGGCTCGAAACCGGGAAGGACGCGGCTTGCGTGGTAGTCGTCGAAGAGTTTTCCGCCAAATTCGAGGTAAAGTTTGTCGCCGAAGGTGGCGATCCGCTGCTTGATGTGCTCTGATTGAATCCTCAGATACTTTTCGTTGTCGAATCCGTATTTCATTGCGTTCTGTCTTGAATACGGGTTACAAATATAGGCAAACAGGCGGAATTATACAAGCTTGGAACGTTTATACTTACTCCGTTTTTCTGGAAAGGTTTTTGCAGCGGAAACCGGCATTGACCGAAAAAATAATTATCACATGATCAGATTGAACGCCTTTTTCGTCCTGAAGGACGATGCTTCCTTCGAGGAACTGAAGACCATTACCGATGAACTCGTCGCCGCCTCCCGCAAGGATGAAGGGAACAAGGGGTATGACCTGTTCCAGAGCACGACCGACCCGAAAGTCATGATGTTCTGCGAGAGTTGGGAGAACCAGGCGGTGCTCGACAAGCACTCTGCCGCCCCGCACTTCACCTACGCCGTTCCGAAGATCGGCGCGATGACCGTGAACGGGCTCAAGATCGAGCGCTTCGAAGACTGACGCCCGGCGTCAGTCCTGCGCTTTCCAGACTCCTTCCGCGAAGTCCAGCATCCACATCCAGTCGATGGGGGCGATACCGTGATCGCCCTTCCTGCGGACGTACCCCAGGTACGGGCCGATGGCTGACGTGTCGTAGTCGTCCGGCCATTCTACCTTCGGCATCCCCTTCTTCCCCAGGAACTTCCACACGGGGCTCGCGGCTTTGACCGACAGGTATTCTCCCTTCGTGTCGAACCAGAGCTCGTCGAATCCTTCCACCAGCAAGGCCCTTGGCGCGATGCAGGAAAGCAGCATGTGCTGGTCGAAAGGAAGGTCGTCGGTGCGGCCGGCGTACTTGTCGTAAGCGCGGCAGTACCAGTGGCGGAACATGGTGGTTTCCGTGGCGACGGATTCCCCGAAATTGCGCTTGGCGAGCGGGACACCGCCGCCACCCGTCTGGACGGGCACCACGACGGGGAACCTTTCATCGAACGCACCGGCGATCAGGGCGGCCTTCGCAAGCCGGGAGTATCCGGTCAGGATGACCCGGCTCTGGTCGAGCGCAGGGTCCATCTCGATCATGTCCATCCCGCGCATGAGCACCCAAGCCCAGGCCATCAGCGACGTCGTGTTGTCTTTCCGGGAAGGGTCACGCGGCCCCCACAAGTCAAAGACACCGGTGAAGGCAAACGTGTCCTGCAACTTGACGCCGTCCTTTACATGGTGTTGGTCCGGGTCGGGGGATGCTTGTTCGTAACAAGCAGTTACGGTGGCGTATCCGCGGGCGGCCAGCGCACCGAGCGGATAGACGGTCTTCCCGCCCTCCCGGTTGAGCATCCCTCTTTCCGCTTCGGCGGACTTGACATCGAGCACTCCGGAACGGCCCCGGAGCCATATCTCCGGAATCAGGATTTCCTTGTCCTCCAAGACCGCGTGGTTTCCGGTGTAATTGAGCAGAAGCACCACGGGGACAGGCCCTTCCACGTTGTTCGGCGTGACGATCAGCCAGTCGACCTTGGGACCCGTCTTGTCTTTCCGGAACCACATCCTGACCTGCCGGCGTGTTCCCTGGCCTCCCATGGTCGTTCCTTCTTCAATCGGTTCGAGGAAGATCCCTTCGCCCTTGGGCGGCAACATCCCGTACATCTCGTGCTGGAACATGTCCAGGATCTCCTGCCTCCTTTCCGGCCACTGCTTTTTCGAGACTTTTTTCCCGTTGGCGAAGACCAGCGGGTCCGGCAGTTCATACGGGGCGACGGCGGCCTCGTCGTAGTTGACGTTCTGTTGGGCAAAGGCGGCGGAGGAGAGGGCCAGGAAGGCGGCCGCTGCAGTGAATGCTTTCAAAGGGTTCATTGTATGCTGCTTTAGTGTCTGAGTCAGTTTCGTAAAGATAGCATAAAATCTTGATACCCGTTCATTCCCGGTAGAAAGTAATCCAGATGGTCGCATGGTTCCCGGGCGTCGGGAACAGCTCCTTGACGGAGCCGTCCTCCTTGCGGTACCAGGAGTAGTTCCAGCCTCGGCCCATGTCGCAGTACAGGGCATGCGTGACGCCCAGCTTTTCAAGCCCGTCGAGGAAATGGCCGAAAGGAAGGGGACGGGCGCAATCGACGATGCAAAGCCGTTTTCCGATCTGGCACAGGGCGCGGTAGCGGTTGACCGTTTCCGGCTTGAAACAGCCTTTGAAGCGTTTTCCGCTGCCGAACAGCAGGGTCTGGCAGAATCCCATCCCGCCTTCCTCGGCCGCGCGCTGCAGGGGAGCCGTGGCGTTTTTGTAGGAATAATTGTAGAAATGCCAGCCAGAACGCTCGCTCCATGTGAAGACGCCATTGTACGGGCCGCACTTGTAGCCTTTGTGGAAAGTGCCGCCGGAGACATGGTCGCCGGCGATGTTGCTGTGCTTGAATGATGTGAGCCGCTCTCCGGTAAAGGAGCCGGCGCAGCAGAAAATAACCTTGCCGTCGCTTTTGGATGGCATGGTCCCCGTCACCAGGTCGATCCGGGTGAAATGTGGGTAATAGACGGTGAGGCTGTCGCACGGCACGACGTTCACCAGGCGGCTTCCGGCCTTCTGGCCTGAAGCGATGCCCGGGAACAACGTTATCAGCGCCACAGCTGCCAGGCAGAATATATGTTTCGTCTTTCGCACGACCGCATCCCAGCACATAATGTGCCATGAATCGGGTTGAAGAGGCTGGCAGGCCCTCCCCGGCTGGTGCGATTTCAGGTATGTGCGCATTACTTGTTCATCGTAGGCATTTTTCCTTATCTTTGCATATATGGTGGCAAAGAGAAGTCAAGACATTTTCGTTCCTCCTCATCCGGCCGTTACGGCGGACAGTGCGGTCTTCGTGTGCGACGGAACAGAACTGCAGATGCAGCCGATCTCGCGCGGTCCGCGTGCGGGACGTCGCAGCATAATCGTATTGTTTTTCCTCCTCCCATGGATGGTATACTCATGCGTGCATGGGCCGGGAAACCTTAACCGTTTCGTAGACCAGCCACAGGATTCCGTCCGGTTCAATCTGGATGCATACATGATGCCCGCTTCCGGTCTGGAAATCGGGAGCCCCGTCAAGCGCGGCGATACCTTATATTTCCTTTTCACGGAAAAGAAGAAGTGGACCCATACAGGCTTCTTCAGTCGCATGGTCATTGCCTGCCATCCTGATAGCCATCAGTATGAACGGATTCCGACGCCGCCTTGCGATGAAATAGAAAAAATATTCCTTCGGAACGACTCCTTGTTCCTTCAGGTTTATGGCAGTTCTGAAATCAAGTATTATTCTTTGGCATCGGACGGTAATACATGGCTGCCAGTCGAATTCAATTCCGGTCCCGTGGACAGCCGGTATGACAGGCTTCCACAGGAAGAACTCCTCGTCGCCCGGTTTTACGATCCGTTCGGAATGGCGTTCCCAGAAGAGGCCTCCGATACCCTTTATGTCGGTTGCTTCCAGGCGAAAGGGCAGTTTTACTGCATGCTTAAAACCCCATCTTCGACGCTGCTGTCGCGTCTTCACGGTTCCCAATTGATCCCCGTCCATGCTTTCCCCAGATACGACCGGGTTGAAACCATGCGCTGTCCTTCCGGAGCGCAGGATGAAACGCTGCTCATGCTTGCAAAAGCGGGGGAAGGAGTGTATGACCTCATGGAGATCGGACCAAAGAGAAATACGATGATCCGGTTGAACGGCAAGCGGGGGC
Organism: uncultured Bacteroidia bacterium; assembly: GCA_902801205.1. Lineage (GTDB taxonomy): Bacteria > Bacteroidota > Bacteroidia > Bacteroidales > UBA932 > Cryptobacteroides. The sequence goes on along the minus strand of CADCHE010000004.1, from coordinate 20,857 downwards.
TGGAAACGCAGGCAAATGATGGGTTCGAGCCGTTGATGACCTGGCTCATGAACCATTGGGGAAGATTCACTTTCAGCGAAGCACTGGCACTCGAGAAGTCGCTGGGAGGAAAAATTGCTGCGTTGAATGTGGAGAGAAAATACAACACGTACCCACCGGAGGAACGATTCGAACCCGGAATCCGGTACCATCTTGATTGTATTGCCAGGCAGACGGATCATCTCACCATGACTTCGACATACTGGGTCTCGGATGTGGATGGATCGATCCCTGCGGTCTTCCTGGAATGGGACGAGTCGGTTCCTTCCATTTTATGTGAGGACGGCCCCAACGAAAAGGGAGAGGAACTGTCGCGGATGCTCACCCGTCTGCTCGGGAACGAAGGAAGTCGTTCTGTATCAGCCACCGACGTCACCTTTCAGACGTGGGAAACGGACGGTATGACCGTTTCGCTTCATTATCAGAACATCATAGACGGGAATTGCCGGCTGGTTATCTATTAGCTATACGCCAACCGCATCTGGACATGGGGGATGCCGTCCTCCAGGAACTCGACCGAGGTGACCTCGAATCCTTCCTTTTGGTAGAACCCGATGGCATACACCTGGGCTTCCAGGTACAGCCGCTCCGCTCCCATCTGCTCCGTGGCGTATCGGATGCCGTCTCGGAGAATCTTCCTGCCGAGCCCCGTACCCCTTGCGGCTGCGGATGTCACCACCCGTCCCACCTGGACGGTTCCGGGTTCGTCCTTCTTGTAGTAAAGGCGTAGATAAGCGGTTACATGTCCCTCATCGTCAGTGTAATATAGGTGCATGGCTTCCAGGTCTTTCCCATCCGCTTCCGGGTAGGGGCACTGCTGTTCCACGATGAAGACCGCCTCGCGGGTCCGGAGGATTTCATAGAGTTCGGCCGTGGTCAGCTGTCCGAACGATTTGATGGTGGGTTCCATGGCGGTCAGGCGTCTGTTTCCGTACTTTCCGGAGCGGGATGCTCCGGCCGCGAGGCGTCGAGCAGGAGGTTCCGCGTCAGCGACATGATGACACAGAGGATCAGGAAGAGCAGCAGCGTGCCGGCGAGGAACGCGAAGGTCTCCATCTGCAGCAGGACATAGATGACCCCGTAGGCCAGTGCGACGAGCCCGGTGAGGAAATACGCCCACTTATTCTTGACGATGCCGATGAAGTAGAGGCCGAGGGCCGCCGTCGTCATGACGGCCGCGATCAGGTACGACAGGCCGAAGGCGAGGAAATCGGAGAATGCCAGCAGCAGCGCATAGAACAGCACCAGGGAGGCACCGATCACCATGTACTGGATCAGGTTGATGCTTTTCTTGGAGATAATCTCGACGACGAAGCCGGCGACGAAGACGAGGAAGATGACCAGAAGTCCGTATTTCGTGGCGCGCTCGGTCTGCCGGTACTGCGTCACCGGTTTCATGAGCCGTACACCGAAGCTGTTGGAGGACGGGCTGGCCATGGTAATCTGCGAGATGAGCCACCGGGCGGTGAAGCCGTCTTCCCGGACAACGCGCTCCACGGGCAGGAAGTCTCCTCCGAAGGAAGGGCAGGGGCAGTCAGAGGTTATTTCTACTTCTGTCAGGCTTCCTACCGGCTTGAAGTACAGGGATTCCGATCCATTTACCTTCATCGTTACGGTAAATGGAATGACGTCTCCTTCCTCGGCGTTTTCCTTCAGGATGACTTCGACTTTCAGGCCGCCGTCCGTGGATTTGACCTTCCCTTCCGTCCTGCCGACGGTGAAGGTGGGGTGGCCTTGGATTCCCTTCAGGTCCTGCAGGCCGAGGATCATGTCGGCTTTTCCGACCTGGGGCAGGGTCTTGTCCAGCACGAAGGTTCCGGTGATGCACACGTCGGCCGTATACACCGGCACGTCGTAGATGGAACGGTGCAGGATCTGCGAGACGGTCTTCACGGTATATCCGAGGCTGTCCGGATAGATGGTGTTTTCCCGTTCTTTGCCGTCCATGTACTTGTACGAAAGCCGCGGGCCGTCGAACACCTGTGCGGAGCCCCAGCTCCGGGTGATGTCGCCGAGGGTGTCCGTGTGGTTGACCGCCCGTTCGCCGACCGTATGCCGGACCATGGCGAGCGGGATGAGCATCGCAAGGGCGAGCGCCGCGATGATGCTGACCTTGATCAGCAGGTTCTTCCAGGTAAGGTTGTTCTTTTCCATATCCCGTTTTTTTCTAGAAATCCTCTTTTTCCGAAAAGGTAAACAATTCGGCGTATTTTGCAAATATCAGGCAAAGTTCGTAGCTTTACCCCTGGTAAATCGCATTTCGTCGTTTTTTTCGATTTTTGATATGAAGCACATCACCTCTTTAACCGCTCTCCTTTCCGTATTCCTTCCGTTCCTGGCGTCGGCGCAGATGATGCCCGATTCCACCGTCCAGGTGTGCGCCTACTGGCAGAAGGGAGACCGGGCTGTCTACGAATGCAAGAGCTCGACGGTCAAGATCGACAAGGAAGGGAAGGAGACCACGGCCAACGCGTCTTCGGAGACCCGGATCTTCGAAGTCATCGACGAAACGGAGCACTCCTACCTGCTCCAGACCTCCTACAAGGACGTCTTTTCTTCCGAGCTGAGCATGAGCGTCGGCGCGGACGTCCTGAACCGGATTTCAGAAGGGATCACCATCCGGACGCAGACCGACGAGTTCGGCACGGTCGAGAAGGTCGTCAATGTCGATGAAGTGACCGAAGCGCTGCGGGCCGGGATCCCTGCCATTATCGACGGCGTCCTGGCCAAGTACGACAAGAAGGACCTGAAGGAACTGGGAGTCTCCCGGCAGGAACTGATCGATACCTACACGGCCATCGCCTGCCGCCCGGAGAGCATCGTCTCGACGTGCATGGAGGATGTCGCCCCGCTCCTTCTCTACCACGGCGCCCGCCTGCGCCTGGACGAGGAGTATTCCATTCCGTACGAGCTCCAGAGCCCCCTGCCGAATACGACCGGCACCTTGCCGCTCGACCTGCATTTCTGGGTGGACGAAGAACAGTCCGACTCGTCCTTCGTGGTCATCCGTTCCTTTTTCGAAGCGGACGACGAGACCATGATGCCCTTCATCCGCGAAAGTGCGGTCAACTCCGCCTTGACGGCCGCTCCGGAGCACCTGTCGGCAGATAAAGTCGAAGAGGAAGTCGACCGGAGCATCGCCGAATCCCATACTCGCGTGTCGATGAAGCAGTATACGGCGACGGTGGTCCATCTGGATTCGGGCTGGACGACGGAGTGGTGGAGCAAGCGCATCGTCACCAAGACCGACGACGACGGGGAGACGAAGACCGTGGTTGAAAGGGAAGTGACGCTCGTGGACGAATAACGGACGAAAAGATGAAAACTCCTTTCTGGTTGTTCGCCGCGGGCGCCGCGGCATGTGGATGCGCCCCCGGGCAGAAAGCGCCGGAGAAACCGAACATCGTCTTCCTGCTGTTCGACGACTTGGGCTACGGCGACCTGGGCTGCTACGGGCAGACTAGGATCGAGACCCCCAACATCGATGCCCTGGCTTCCCGCGGGATCCTGTTCACCGACATGTATTCGGCGGCGCCGCTGTCGTCTCCTTCACGTTGCTGCCTCTTGACCGGGAAGCACATGGGACACAGCCAGATACGCAATAATGAAGAACACTTTGTACCCACCGACGGAAGGGGCTGGAACACCCTTTTCCTGGACGATACCATGGAGGGACAGCAGCCGATGCTTGCCGGTACGCGCACCATCGGTCACATGATGCAGGAAGTGGGATACAAGACCGCCATGGTGGGGAAGTGGGGGCTTGGATTCCCTTCCAGCGAATCGACGCCCGGCAAGATGGGGTTCGACTATTTCTACGGGTTCAACTGCCAGGCGCTCGCGCATTCCTACTATCCGACCCATCTGTGGGAGAATGATGTCAAGATCGAGACCGGTAACGAGACCGTGATGCAGGGGGAGCCGCTTCCCGCAGGCCTCGATCCGCGCGATCCGGCCAGTTACGACCGCTACGGAGGCCGGTTTTACGCGCCCGACCTCATGTATGACAAGCTGGAGAAGTTCATCGTCGACCATGCCGACGGCCCTTTCTTCGCCATGTGGACCACTACCGTACCGCACAGTGCCGTGCAGGCCCCCAGGGAGGAGGTGATGTACTATGTCGACAAACTGGGCGACGAGGAGCCTTGCGTCGACGGCGGCATGTATCTGCCGAACCGGTATCCGCTTGCCACGTATGCCGCCATGGTGACGCATATCGACACGCAGGTGGGCCGCCTGGTCGCGAAGCTCAAGGAACTGGGCATCTGGGACAACACCCTCTTCATCGTCACGTCTGACAACGGGCCCGCCCACAACGGCAACTCTCCGATGGAGTATTTCCAGAGCGGGGGACCGTTCAGCTGCGCGGCCGGCTGGGGAAAGAGTTCCCTGCACGAGGGCGGTATCCGGATGCCTTTCGTGCTCGCCTGGGGAGACCGGCTGAAGGCGTCGCGGAGTTCGCATATTGCGTATTTCGCCGACCTGATGCCGACATTCGCCGAGCTGGCCGGCGTGGAAGCTCCTGAAAACGACGGGCTTTCCTTCGCCCCCATCGTGCTGGGGCGGAACAGGCAGCAGCAGGAACACCCGTATCTGTACTGGGAGTTCCCGGGCGCCAAGGGCTGGGTGGCGGTCCGCATCGGGGAGTGGAAAGGGCTGCTGAGAAAGGCGGCGACCGGTAACACCGACATGGAACTGTACCATCTGGCGACGGATCCCCGCGAAACTACGGATGTGTCCGCGGAGCATCCGGAAATTGTCCGGCAGATGTGGGACATCGTCCGGGAGAGCCATGAGGCCCCGGTCTACGATATCCCCAAATTCAATCTGGATATCCGGTTTCCGGACTATTCCGACTTCGCCGTTCTCGTGAAAGAGTAGATGGTGGAGGTGTTGAGCACGGTCTGCTTTAGGATCAGTTTGGTCTTGCCCAGTTCCACCACGTTGAACGTCCCGATCAGCGTCATGTTCTTCAATCCGCTCCAGAGAGAAAGCTCCAGCGAGCTGAAGTGGATCGTCTTCTTGTCGGCGTTGTAGGAGAACTTGGCTGCGTCCACATCCACGTCGTCCAGGTCCAGCGCGGAAAGGCTGCCTTCCTTGACGATGGCGTGAGGGACAGGGAACTCGCTGAGGGCGAGATAGAAGTGCACGTCGGTGTAATCCGCGGTGTTGGTGGTGACGGAACCGTCAGAGGCTGTGGTTTCGACAGTTTTTGCGGTAAGGGCCCAGATCCCGTACAGATTCCCGGATGCATCTCCTGTATGGGGGGCATCCGTCTTGTCGCAAGATGTAAAAACGGCCATGCAAGCCATGGCGGCCAGTAACAAAAACTTTTTCATATCCTTAAACGATCGTTTTGTGATCGCATGGTTTCTCCAATCAAAACTCATTCCGAACTCGTGCTCACCGGCCCTCCCTGAATTGCTCCCATTTCTTCAGGACTTGGAGCAGTTCCTCTGCGCGGGGATTGGATTCGAGGGCCTGGAATGAGAATTGGATCGCGACGGGACAGTTCCATTCGGCGGCCAGGCTGTCCGCGTAATTCCACATTTCCGGCGTCGTCTCCGGCGTGATGTTCCACCATCCGAAGTCAAGCCGTGTCATGTTGTCGGCCATTCTGGGGGCTTCGGCGTAGGGGAATTCGAGGATCTTTTCGATGAATACGTCGGGAGGGAAGACGTCGAACGCGTTCGCGCCCGCCTGCAGATGCCAGCCGAAATGGGATTTTGCCGCTCCTTCCGTGAAAAGCGGCATCTTCGCCAGCTTCGATGCCACCCTGTACTGCGCGAGCGAGACGTTGATCCCTGTCGGGGGAGGGACGCCTTCCGATCCGTCCAGATAGAGGTACTCGAAGCCGCAGTCATAGATGCGTGCGATCTTTCCGGCGATTTCATCTTGGAGGTCGTTGTCCTGGTCGATGTAGATTGAGGACCCGTTTCCGTATTCGCTCAGGTCGAGTATGCCGCCGATCTCGCCTTTGCGGTGGGCGACGGCATCCGTTTCGAACGCCCTGCGGGTGACTCCCGTAAACCGGTATGGGGACGTTGTGGTATACCCTTCGTAGGTGAACCCTTCACCGCCGAACGCGAGCACCCTCGTGTTATCGTGCATGGGCGCGTCTACGGGATTCTCCTCCACGAGAATCTCCTGGATATCACCGGAAGAGGGGATCGCTTCCTTGAGGGTGAACAGGCGTTTGCGGTTCAGGCGGGGGTCGATGGACGGCGTGACATAGCGGCTGTCCACACCGATATGGGTCTGAAGCGTGTGGAACCCGGGCGTGATGCCCGCTTCCCGGACCTTGTCCAGCATCTTCCGGATGTCATCATAACCTCCGGGATAATCCTCCCTCAGGTCGTAGTCTCCCATGAGTCTGTAGCCATTGGACTTGACGAAGCAGGTGTAGTAGAACAGCATCATCTTCAGTCCTGCCTTCCGGGCGACGGCGATATGCCGGTCGATGTTCGATGGCGTGGCGTCAGCCGTCCAGTAGATGGAGCGGTTCAGCATCGGGGAGCGCCGGCTCCGGACGCCTCGGGGAAGGTCCAGGTCGGCTTCGAATCTGTCCATGGCGTCGAGGAACGGCTCTTTGCCGCCTGCGGCGATGATCGCAGCGGAACCTCCGCGGAGTTTCTTCCCGGAATAAAGGTCGGCCGTGAGGACGTTGCCATCGGTCCGGTCCTCGTGCCAGATGAGTGACCACGGGTCGCATCCGGCCACGCAGACGGCGGTGGTTTCATCCCACATACAGTTCAACCATTCGCCGAAATGCGCGCGCGCTTTGACAGGAAGCTGCAGGATCCGGAACTCGGCCACAGGGGGCAGATCCATGGAAAGGTAGCCATAGTCTTCCGGTTTGCAGATGAAATCCTCCAGGGTGAACTTCAGATATCCGTCGTCCGCATCGACTTTTACCACCGCCTCGTACGGAGCCGTTTCAAATCCGACGGTCAGCCTTTCCCCGTCCCAGGCGAGTCTGTCCGCCTTGTAGGTGGTCCTGGTATTGGGATGCTCGAGCTTGGTTTCGTTGTTGAACGGCCTCTCCTGCGTCACGGAGAACAGGGGCATCTCCGTCCCCTTCAGGAGCATTTCCCCGCCGGTTCCCTTGATGACCAGCGACCGGGCGACGGCATCTTTCCCGACGGTCAGCTTGAAGGTACTTGTTTCCAGGACAATGTCGTCTTCATGGCCCTGGCCGCCGATGCAGCTGTGCAGGAAAGACAGCGATACCGCCACAAGGACGGCTGTAAGGATACCGGCGGAGTTTTTTTTCGTCTTTTCGTTCATGGGTGCAGGTGGTAAAATGTAAAAGCAAAGATAAGCTTCTTATTTGCATAAACAGCGCGGAGCATAAGGAATATTTCCATTCTGGAGACAAGAGCCGGCATTTTGCCCGTTTTCTGAAAGTTTATATCTTTGCTCCTATGACGAACAGGCATATCAACCTCCTGCTGCCTTTTGCAGCCCTGCTGTGGATCGGCTTTTTCTACGGCTGTCGTGCGGCGCAGCCCGCCGAACCCGATGTGCGCGTGATGCGCTACTATCCCGACGGCCGCGACTTTGTGTGCCTGAACGGCGAGGGACGCTACAACCGTCCGCTCTACGGCACGCATACCCGGTTCCGCCTGGAGACAAGCGACCGCCCGGTTTTTGCCACGTTCGACGGACGCGAGAGCTACAATCTGCGCTTCAGCCTGGAATATGCAGGGAAGACCGTACCGCTGGACGGCGCCTCGTGGTGCGAGGCACGCTACCAGGGCGGGCGGCGCACTTATCAGTTGCGGGATGCGGCTTGGGGCGAGGGCCGGCTCGCCGTCACGGCAATGGCGTCGTTCTTCAGCGAGAGCGCCATCTGGAAGTTTGAAGCCTCGGGGTTTGACGGACCCGTGGTTTTAAGCGTACGCAGATGCCGGGTGGCCGATACGGGAATGAACTGGTACGACTTGGGCGTCAATCCGCCCGAGTCCCTGGATCCGGCTCCGGGCGAGCCTGACCTGCTGGCCTGCTCGTGGAACGCAGCGGGGCAGAGTTACCTGTTGTATGAGGATAATGCCCGGCTTATCCCCATGGATGCCGCAAGCGGCCGCGCGGTCTTTGACAGGGAAGAAGAGGCCCGGCAGGAATTGATGGGGCAGGTGGTGATCGACACCCCCGACCCGTTCTTCAACACGCTGGGCTCCTGCCTGGTCGCTGCGGCCGACGGCATCTGGGACGGCACGACATTCCTGCACGGCGCCAACTGCTGGCGCATGCCCTACTGCGGATGGCGCGGCGCATACGTGGGGGATGTGGTGGGCTGGAACGAACGGGCCCGCTCGCACTTCACGGCCTATTCGCGCAGCATGGTCACCGATATTCCGCCCATATATGCGCATCCCCAGCAGGATACCCTGAACAACCTGTGCCGGGCTGCAGCCAAGTGGGGGACGCCGATGTATTCCAACGGATACATCTGTGCCCAGCCCAACCAGACGGGTTCGATGAGCCTATATGACATGAACCTGAACTACATAGACGAGCTGCTCTGGCATTTCTGTTACGATGCCGACACCACTTATATGCGTCAGATGTGGCCCTATCTGACCCTTCATCTGGAATGGGAAAAGCGTAACTTCGACCCGGACGGCGACCATCTCTACGATGCTTACTGCTGCATCTGGGCCAGCGATGCGCTGTATTACAACGGGGGCGCCGTGACGCATTCGTCTGCCTATAACTACCGGGCCAATCTGCTGGCGGCCCGCATCGCCGAACGGATCGGCCAGGACCCCGGGCCCTACCGTCAGGAGGCGGAGGCCATCCTGAAAGCCATGAACGAACGGCTGTGGATGGAAGACCTGGGCTACTGGGCAGAGTTCGAAGACCTGATGGGCTTGAAGCGTCTGCACAAGAGCGCTGCCATATGGAGCGTATATACTCCCATCGACTGCGAGGCCTGTACGCCCGAGCAAGCCTGGCAAGCTACCTGCTATGTGGACCGCTCCATCCCCCACATCCCTGTGCGCTATACCTATGACGAGCAGGTTGTCAGGGAACTGGGCCTCCGCCTGCCTGCTCCCGACAAGGAACTGAGCACCATCTCCTCTTCCGACTGGATGCCCTATGTCTGGAGTACCAACAACGTGGCCCACGAGGAGGTTTCCAACATGGCCCTTGCCTACCTGCAGGCGGGGCGGAGCGACGCGGGATTCCGCCTGCTGAAGGCCGACCTGACCGACGAAATGTACCTGGGTGGATGTCCGGGCAATTTCGGATGCGGCAGCTATTACGACAAGGGAGCGGAGGAACGCTTCCGCGACTTTGCCGACAACGTGGGCATCACCTCACGCGCAATCATCTGCGGACTCTTCGGGATCATTCCGGATGCGCTCAACGGGCGCTGCTTCATCAAGCCGGCCTTCCCCGAGGACTGGGATGAGGTCTCCATACGGACGCCTTACCTCTCCTATTCGTTCCGGCGCGAGGGCGACAAGGATATCTACGAGGTGGAACAGCACTTCCGCCAGCCGCTGAACATCCTGGTGCGCGCCAATGCCGGTGGAGGAGCCTACCTTGAGGTGAGCGGGAACGACTCGGAAAGGCAGACGATTACGGTGGACCGTTCGAAACTGCCCAAGCCCATCCGGCACAAGACCATCCGTGCCCCCAAAGAGGATGTCACGTCCAAAAAGTATATGCGCCGCATGGGACTCGATGACATATCGCCCAAGGCCATGAAGCATGCCGTGATGGTGGACCTCTCGCCCTATTTCAACGCCAACGTGGACGACATCTACCGCAACGAGTATCTTACACCGCGCCCGCCTGTAACCACCCTGCAATTGCCCAAGCAGGGCGTGGGCGAATGGTGCATCCCGCATGAGAATCATGAGATCGAGGACGACGGGTTCCGTTCCAAGCTGAAGGATCAGGTATTCGATACCCGGCTGGGGGTCCGTTTCCAATCCCCGGCCCAGGGATGGAACATCGTCTACTCCTCGCTCTGGGACAACTACCCGGACGAGGTTACGATCCCGCTCAGCGGGAAGGCCCGCTATGCCTACCTGCTGATGGCGGGAAGCACGAACAATATGCAGAGCCGGATCGAAAACGGGCGGCTGACGGTGACCTATCAAGACGGCACCCGGGACATCATGCCCCTGGAGAACCCCATTAACTGGTGCCCGATCGAGATCGACTATTACAGTGACGATTATGCGTTCTGGACGGCTCCGAAGAAACCATACCGTGTTCTGCTGGACAACGGGGTCGTGGACCGCAACGTCGATGTCGACTTTGAACCGCTGGCCCAGAACGGGTCGAAACGGAAGAAACTGAAAGCCACCGACCGTATCATACCGGGCGGTGCGGCCCAGATCCTGAAGATGCCGCTCCATAAGAACAGGGAACTGGAGTCGCTGAAGGTGGAGGTTTTGTCGAACGATGTCGTTATAGGCCTGATGGCCGTGACATTGGGGAGCGAATGAATGGGCCCGTTTGGGGAAGGTTGAAATACGTTGGAAAAATCATTATCTTTCATTCCGAAATCAATTGCACTTCTTATGAAAAGGATCGTACTCTCTCTCGTTTTGCTTCTGTTTGCCGGTATTGCCCAGGCGGCAGTCTATCCGATTACCAAATATGGGGCGCGGCGCGGTAAAATGGCCACGGAAGCCATCCAGAAGGCGTTGGATGCTGCGGAAGCGGCAGGAGGCGGCACCGTTGTGGTGCCCAAAGGGACATGGATGACCGGTACGATTTGGCTTCGTTCCCATGTCGAGCTGCATCTCGAGAAGGGGGCTGTCCTCAAGGGAAGTGTCCATAAAGAGGACTATAATGCGAATGATGCGTTTCCTGAAAACTTCTGGGCCAATCCGGAGGAGTGGAGCGGAGCGCATCTGGTTATCGCATACAGAGTGGAGGATGCGGCGATCACGGGTGAGGGCGTCATCGACGGCAGCGGTCCGGCCTTCTTCGGCGAATGTGATGAGGACAGCCGGTTCCCGTGGTACAAGTACGGCTTGAAGCTGCACCCGATCGACCGCTCCTGGTTCCGTCCGGGACCGATGGTGGCCTTCTTCCTTTCCAAGAACCTGCGGCTGGAGGGGGTGACCCTGAAGGACACTCCCTGCTGGACAGTGCACACTCGTGCTTGCGAAGGGATTGATATCCGTAACGTTACGATAGATGCGGACCGGACGATCGCGAACTCGGACGGCTTTTCCATCGACTGTACCCGCAATGTGACCATCGACGGATGCACCATTCGAACGGGGGATGACGGATTCGCGATCCGTGCGTGCTACCGCTACCAGTGCCGTGCAGACGATTATCCGTGCGAGAACATACGCATCACCAATTGCGATGTCTGGTCCTGCTGCTATGCGGTCCGCATCGGCATTGGAACGGGAATCGTCCGCAACGTCGAGATCGAGAACTGCCGCTTCCACGAGTCTTCTTTCGGAATCGGTTTCTGCCCCGCATGGACGCCGGGACAAAGAGGCGTGTATATTGACGATATCCTTGTGCGCGGGTGCGACGTGCTGGAATGCGCGCGGCCGGTGGAATCGGATGCGCTTGCCGATGACTGGCGGATCCGCAACGTCACCTTCGAGAACTGCCGGTTCGAGTCCCTCATGCCGATTTCGTTTACGAGTTCCGGATCGAAGCGTCCCGAGAACATCACTTTCCGGAACTGTACCCGCAAGCACCTGAATGCGCTGCGTGTGCGTCACCATATGGGATGGGGCGGAGAGCGTTCCAGAAAATTCATCGAAGGCGCTGACGTCGAGAACCTGAAGATCGAGAACTGCTTCCCGGCTGAAGGGGAGGGGATGCTCGTCCTTACTTTCGATGACCGCAATCTCACGGACTGGGTCAATGCGCTGCCGCTTTTCGAGAAGTATGACGCCCACGTTACGTTCTTTTTCTCCGGACCGGTAGACAACGAGGCGACTGGGGTGATGAAGCGCCTTTCCGAGGCTGGGCATTCCATTGGCTTGCACGGACTCAACCATGCGAAGGCCGATGAGGAGGTGGCGGCCAAGGGCGCAGCCCTCTTCTACAAGGAGGAAATCGAGCCGCAGAAGTATGCCTGCCAGGTCGCTTATGTTCCCGTTACGTCCTATTCCTATCCGTACTGCCGCCACAACGGCGAGACGGACGCCTTGTTCAAGCAGTGGGGATTCTCCCACGTACGTGGCGGGCAGGTATCGCTCGATGATGATGCCGTTCTGATCCCGTCCGTGTCGCCGATGCCGCTCAGCCTGGACTCCGCTTTCGCAGGCGAAGACGATGGAACGGATATCGAGAAGATCCTTTCACTCGTCCGTCAGGCCGCTGCGGAAAAGAAGGTGTTCGTGCTGTCGTCGCACGGAATCGCTCCCGATGCGAAGGGGAACAACATGAAGACGGAGTGGCTGGAGAAGATCCTCGCTACTGCCAAGGCGTGTGGCTTGAGGGCTGTCGGCTTCGATGAACTTCCGTAAAAGGGCTCTATGGGCGGGACGAAGCAAGGATTCGGGAATACTTGATGATAGAAACATCCCAGCCAGGTATGAACAGATCTCTCATTGCCATTTTATTGGTGTGGTGGCCTTTGCTTCTCGGAGCTCAGGTCAAGACGCTTGATTTTTCCTGTGAAGTATCTGGATCAGAATTCTCTCGGGGTCTGAAATCCGATGTCTATGTAGTATCTCCTGATGGCTCCAAAACAGTTGTTTCCAGTCAAAAGGAATCGAAAAAGACAATTCCTCTCACAGAAGATGGCTGTTACAAAGTGTTCTGTGCTTTTGAGACCAAAGAGTATGGCCTTGATACACTCTCCAAGGAGGTGTTCTTTTGTAACAAGGAGGTCATTGGAATCAAGGTTCAGTTAAAGTATGGTAAAGATTCCGGCTTTTTGCTTATTCAAAGGATAATGGAACCGGATCCTGGGGTTGAATTGGTTTATTCAACATTCTTTCCCCAGGGATATTACCGCGGACCATTCTTTACAATCACAAACAACAGCCAGGATACTGTTTATGGCAGATATCTTTCTGGATATTTCTGGGGGGAAGTCGCCAGAATCCAGGATGGTGTCTGCGGTGAATTTCGCCCGGGTACCATTGATACAAACTTTGTAGAGAAGGATCCGCTATTCCCGGGAGAATCAACAGATGCCCTCGTTGGTAGCTTTGGCGTCAGGCTATATCCAGGGATGTATAGGTTTAAACTATTCTATCAGAAGAAGCCCACTTCCTTTGATTCCGCCTCCCTGCTCTATGACAATGGACGCCGCAAGTGGTATTGTTCGGTTCATGATGGTTACCAGATTACCTGTGATTTTGAAATCAAGGAGAGTGATTTCTCTCCCCAAATGGGAAATAATTGAGTAAACGGTATCTTCCTAATCTAAGAAGACTTGGATTACTTGTTAGATATGATGGCATGGTCACTTTGGGTAGTATCGGGCAGGCCAGGATTCGCCGACACGATTTGACGTCTCCAAAGGAATATCCCGTTGGACTAGTATCGAATGGTCCCTCTGTCTTTGAAATCAGGTTGAAGTGTGGGCGCGAGCATATAACCTTCATCGGGAGTATGGGAGATAAATCTTTTTATCTCCTGTTCTGTAGTGGCATAGTCTTCCAATTCTTGAAGAAGACTGTCTATCTGGGTTCTGAATTTAAGATACTCTTGCTCGTTGTGCGTTGTAATGACCTTGTCAAAGAGAGCATGGGTTACCTCCCTGCCAAACTGCCGGCCATCATTCAGGCAAGTCATATATTGAATTGAGGCACCACCATTGGCAGGTTTTTCCAATCCTTCATTCAAGGAAGACACAAACTGATCAAGGTTTCTTCTGGAAATGCGTGTTGCAAGTTCACAAATATCCCATATTAATTGTGCATACTTCAACTCTGTACTGTCCTTGACGATGAAGAAGGATTTGCCCTTTTCCATTGCCGCACAGAAATAATATTTCTCCATCTTCTTCCCCCTTAACCAAGCGCGCTTTGAATTTGGTAGATCGAGAACACCCCACAAACCAGTGGCAATCTCATGGTAGATATTAAGATCTATCAGCTTTTTTACATAGGCAGAATCCGGGGCAGCACCTTGAAACATATCAAATGTCAATTTGGCCCCAGGCTGCCAGAATACATGGGTGTCTGTTTCGATTTGAGCAAAACTCTGAACCGAAACGAACAATGCAATGAGGATAAACAATTTCTTCATATCACAAAGATACTGTTTTTCAACTGTTATTTTACTATTCCTCCTCGTTCCAGGAATGGCGTGATTGTGGTTTAGTGTCTTATTATCGATAATTTACATCTGTGCTAAAAAAACTCTGGATAGCCGCAGGGATAGTCTGAGGCTTACCATGAGCCCACAACAGACAATGTTATTCGTATATTACTATCCCTGATAGAAAGTAGGGCAATACTTTTCATTGGCCTCGATGAGTTTCTCGAAAAACTGGTGCATCCATTCATTTACATTGTCCATCCGCAAGCCACTTCCTTTCACTGTATAGCAGGTTATTTCATCAATACAATCCAGCCAGAAATAGAAATCATAGAATGGCTCCTGGTAATCAGTATCAATGGCAGCTCTGGACAGAATCTCAAAGCCACTTCGTGCCGTCCTTTCCCCTCGAATCACTTCCTCGGCAATGCTCATTGTATACGAACAATACGCTGTCTCCTGATTAATCTCTACATCAAGTTCTTTGAAAACAGTGTCAAGGAGCTCAGTAAACTCAGTAGGAAACATATCCAAATCTTCCCCTGCCAACTGAATAATACCAGGGGTCTCAATCCCATTCTCCAGTAAATCTGTCGCCCAGTACTTCCAATCCATCGAAATGTCTCTGTGCTGAAAGTATTGGTACAACATCTTGCCCGTACTGGGAGCTTTGAGCAAGAGTCCTTGTAACCTCTCCGAAGGCTCAGGATAATGCTTGATCAGTTCGTCCGGCACAACAGTCTCCTTCGGCCCCGATGCTTTCACCAGTGCAGTCATGTTTTGGATGAGCCTTTTAAGAAATGTCATACAAACAGAGGATTCTACTTACAAAGATAACGGTTTTCTACGATATCATTCTTTACTATTCCTCCTCTTTTTTCAAGAGGATTTCCTCTTTCGTAGGGAAATAAATGGATAGTGAGTACCTCAAAATGTCCATTTACAGCCCCATTTTTACACCATTTTGGGGTACAAAAAAACCAGGGAACTATCCCAGGCTTTTTCATAACTTATTGATTTTCAGTATAGATTAACTGAGAAATCTGTTAATATTCCTCCTCGTTAAACATAGGGCGCAATTGTTGTAAGTTACTGATTTTCTGATAGTTACAAGTGCATTTAGGGGCTTGGGATAGCCACAGGGAAAGCCTGAGGCAAGCTGAGATACCACCCTATCCCATTTCTATTTAGATAGTTTCCTTTTCAAAGCAGCAACTTTTTACTATATTTGTAATTGGATAGTCATTTAGAATGATTATTATAAATTAGCCAGGAATGAATAAACGTGGATTAGTTCTCTTCATAGTTGGATTGTTGACAACAACAATTCGAGCGTTCGCTCAACCATCCACCAGCCCACTTGAATGGAATTCTCGTGGTCTGACCTTATCGGATTTTATTGTGTCTGAGGCAAATTCCGACAGAGCTTCAAACAGTTCCATTCAATGGTTGGAGAACACCCGCTTATTTCGGTCTTCGGAAATGCCCTGGCTCAAAATCAAGTACTCTGATATCAGGAATATCTTCATTCCCACAGAGTCTTGGATTAGGGTCGATGCCAGAACCCCACTGAAACTGAAGTATGAGCAATTAAAGTTTGACCTCTCGGAATTCTATTGCCGAAAAGTCGAGCGTGAGGCGAACCTTTATGGGAACCTGAAGTCGGCTATGAATAATTACAGGGATAGCCTCGCAACTGCCGCCAGATTCTTTTCGGAGTTGACGCTTAATGGGGAGAATGAGCGTGTCGTGGACTCACTGAGGGCTATAGTTTCGGATCAATTGTCGGGGATAGGGATGCCTTATCAGGATATCTCGATTCCCGAAAAGAAAAAGTTTGTCCTATTTCCTCCGTACATACTACCAGTGTTCTTTCCGCCTGGGTGGGATTTCCCACCTGCTCCCCAGTCCGGTCCCATTCATGGCAGTAGAATTATCAGCCGGGTATTCCCGTTTCGGCCTTTCTGCCGGTTTATCATTCCAGCAGACTGGAGATTGGCTTCAAAGCAAAGAATCATTCACATACAATAACCAGTCATACCCGGCTGGTGCCAGATGTGAGGATATCAAGTACTATGGTTTGCTTGATTATATCATTGTTGATAAACCCCGTTTTCAACTTCGACCTTTTATAGGGGCGGGCATTATTAATATGTCTTTCTATCCCGCAGAAAACCTACAATCCTTTTCTTGCCCTCAATTCCTGGCTGGCCTCAGTGCTGACTATTGTTTGTCCAGCATTTGGAACCTTTTTCACAGGAAACTTACAGACATTCAATTGAGAGGCCGATTATACATCACAAGAGAAAGAATTGCAGATTATTCCGGCTACAGCATCAACATAGGCGTGGGTATTGCCCCGAAGTTTTGTAAGACACATTAAGAGCCATGAAACGTTGTCTGATTCTGTTTACCCTTCTGTTGATACCTTTTGTTTCTTGGGCGCAATTCGCTACAAGGGTAGATTCGTCATATTATTCCAGAGCCACACGAATTTATCAGAATGGAGAGAAACTGGCCAATGACGAAGTTAATAAGATTCTATTATCAAGGATCGGTAACGGTGAAACTATGTATTCACAATACCTGAAAGCTCAGAAGACTTATAAACGAGGTTTTATTAATTTGGGGGCAGGATTAGCATTGGCGGGGGTCTTCGGTTGGCTGCAGGTTAAGGCTTTTGAAAAAGGAGGATGTGTATCACCGGGAGGATTTCCATTTATCATAGGCGGTTTGGCCTGGTCTGGCTATGGAGTATATCAAACAGTTTCCGCTTCGAATACAGTTCGTGACCTTACCAACGATATTAATTCTGCCATCCTTCCTTCTGGAGTTACTCCTCAAGTATCGCAAGACGGATTAGGTGTTCGATTCAATTTTTAGTAAGATTATTTACTATTCCTCCTCTTTCAGGGATAGTCCCAAAGCCCGAGACTGGCTTAGATTCCACGACTGACACCAATTATCACAAATGACTTCCCTGATGGGCTGCCTGTATCACTCATTTTGAGAATTGATGCGGATTGCATAACTTTGTACTGATATGTTCAGAAAACTAATTATCATACTGTTGACGGTTTTGCTATTATCCTATACGTGTTCTTGTGTGCCCAAGAGGCAGCATAAGGAGATAATAACAGAGACTGTTTCAAAGGAACAGGTTGCAACAGAAGATTTCGACAAGGTTGGTGAGAAACTTCAGGGGTTCTTGTCAAAAAATGGAAAGCCTTTGAAGGGTTGGCCTTTCAAAGATTGGGGGTATCGTCTTGTTGGCGATAATATGGTTTTCAAGATGCCGAAGGGCATTAAAATCAGAGGAGAAGTATTGAAGGAATTCCTGAGTCTGGACCACGTCAACCATTACGATTCTCACTTGAACAAAAGCAGAGGGGAATGGGTTGAAATGCTAATTAATTCAGATGAAGTGTACGAATACTGTGGGACTCTGGATGTATCAGATTCTTTGGATTGCTTTATCTACACAGTAGTGAATGAGGAACAAGTTGGATATCACGATGCTTTTGCTCTCATAGTGAAAGATAACTCTGTGGTAGGATCTGTACAATTGGCTTGCGAAGGCTATGGCTTGTTTGATTCTATAGAATCCAATCGAATCTCCCGGAGCACTTTTGTGATGTCTTCCCACGCCATAGATATGATTGATGAGAATGGTAATAGCCCGGGAGGATACTATTTCATCCGCATCAGTGACGATGGAACAGTCACCCGGTCCAATGCTTTGGAATCCGATTTCAACAGGCCCACCTGGAATAGATAAAAAAGCCGTGGAGTCATCCACGGCTTTTGCATAACTATTTTGATTATCAAATCAATACTCTTCCTCGTTAAAGATAGTATAGTGCATTGATTATCAGTGCATTAAATAATAATGTATGTATTATATACAAACAAAAACCAACCTCTAATAACTTCAAATGAGTGGTTTGTATGTCTCTTTGTTTCAGTTTTTCATTTGCACATATCTATCTCTATCATCACCGAGGAACGACAATGTTCTGGGCCCCTTGAATTGACGCAATTCCATTCTGGTTCTCGATTATTTTGATAGCATTAGTTGAGCTTAAAGTATGGATGCAACTATGGTGTACAGACAGAACGAGATCTTGCAAAGTCGGATCATCTTCTAACTTTACAATCTTCAACCCTATATCAACACATTTCTGATATGACAGATGCCGCCCATGGGATTTACTAATAGCGTGATCGCCTAATTCTTTGATAATTGCGCTTACTACCACATCACGTTCATTCGGCATCATATCTTCAAACATGATATCAGTCAACCATTCTTTGACCATAGTTTCCGACCATGCAATTGCTTTTTCACACTCGCCAATTAGCGCAGGAGAATACTTAGCAATGATTGGCTGCCATGTTGCCATTTTGGCCTGATAATCAGATATAAAACTGGGATTCCCTGGATTAGCAGCAGCCATGAGAGATGCCTGCTTAATTTCATTGTAAGCTCTTTTGAACTCTTCAACAATACCATGTGCAGGTATACCATTCAATTGAGGATCAATCGGACCTAAACTTGACTGCAAACCCATGATTATCTCTTTACAGGAACATGCAATCATAGTTCCAGCCGACATTGCCAGTTGTGGAACAATCGCACGAATGTTATGGCCAAACATACTATGCAGATAATCCACAATGGATTCAGTTGCAGCAGTATTACCACCTGGAGTATGTAATATCAAATCTAAGCCCTTTGTACGATCCAACTTATGGATTACTGTCATTAATCCATTTTTATCTGCATCATTAACATCTACACCCTCAATGTGCTGTTTTTGAAGCCATCCTGAATAATAAATGATGGTGTTCCTTCCTGTATAATCGGAAAGGTCTCTTAAATAACCCCTTCGTATAACATCATAGGGACTGCCTATCTGCTGGATATTTTGTCCTATTTCGTGCCAATTGGGCATATAATCTCGGTATTGAGTTGATAATTAACTTGGGTTACTACATGTTCTTGAGGAAAGTAAGGATACGAAAAAGTATTTCTATTTAAGAAATTAACTCTCTCATCGTCATCCTTAAAGCCGATCTCAGAAAACATGTTACTGATCTGGTCTCGCTCTTGATCACTTAAATCCATTTTTGTCGTGTTGATTATTAATGTGCTAGAGTCTATACAATTGAACATTTAATAAAACAATAATCACATTTTGTATATCAAAGAATTCTCCCTCCAAATAAAGGACCTTTTGACTCAAAATCCGAAATATGACTCAATGCAAAATGAAATGAAGGAATTATGAACTCTTTCCAAATAAATAACCTAATGCTAATGTAATAAGAGGAGTAATAATCCCCCAAAAATCAACAACTTGATGATGTGTTTCAACTGGGCAGTAAACAAGCATAAAAAAAGTATAACCTATAGCAACCAAGAGTAGGATAACTATTAATAATCCCGCAATATTATTTGGAGAATGTACCCCGGCGCCAAATAGTTTACCTAGCCAACCTCTTTCACTCCTTTTATCTTCTTTGTTAAGGCGCTCTTTCTCGAGATCAGCATCTATTATCTTCTTATTTAATGATGGAGGATATGTTTTATTAAGAGAATTCTCGCCTGTAGAACTCATATTGGGAACTTTTACCTCATCTTGACTATCCATTGTTGATAGCCCCTCCTAAAAGCCAAGTATAGATTATAGTTCTATTATTACTTGAAGACATGCCCAACACTTTCACATGTAGTAAAAGACGCCTTCCGGAAAGAGTACCAACTTCAATAGGATTTGTAAATTCCGTTCCAAGAGGATTATTAAAGTTGGAAAGATTAATCTGTAACTCTCTGCTATCATTAATACTTGCGTTCATAGTTTGGCTGTTTGAGTCATCAGATAAAAAATGAATCCTGACTTTAATAGCATCCGTAATAACAAACAATGCGTCAAGATTATTAAAACTAGTTACACATCCTGAGGATAAAACCTCAAAATCACCAATTCGAATGTCCATATTAGGAGAAACTAAACTGAGAAGACAAAAAACAAGATTCCTTAATTGTAAAAGCCATTCTTATGAATCAGTAACAAATATACAAAAAGAAATAAACTAAACGAACAATCATTGATTATTCTCTAACATAACTTGTTTTAAAGAGGCACTAAATCACTATTATTTGACTATTAGTCTCTCTCTGCTTATATTAAAGTAGGTCTATTCTATGGTCAACTTGTAGCCTTTCCCGCGGACGTTGATGATGCGGATGCGGGGGTCTTGGGAGAGGTGGCCACGGAGGCGGGTGATGAAGACCTGGAAGCTGCGGGCGTTGAAGAAGTCGTCGTCGCCCCAGAGGTCGAGGAGGAGGTTCTGCATGGGTACGACTTCTCCGTGGGCGCGGCAGAGGCGGCGGAGGATTTCGGCTTCGCGGTGGGAAAGGCCCGTGGTTTCTCCTTTCGGGATGTATTCAAGCGTCTGGGATGCGGGCGTGAAGCGGTAATCTCCTAGGGTGTATTCGTTCTGCTCCGGTTCCAGTCTTTCAGTCATATAGGCTTTTCCCATCAGCGCCTTGATGCGGACGATGAGTTCCTGGATGGCGAATGGTTTTTTGAGGTAGTCG
>CADCHE010000003.1 GCA_902801205.1 uncultured Bacteroidia bacterium | reverse complement strand
CGTCCAACTACCTGGCGGAGCCGGAGTGCACCGATTTCATCGCCTCCTTCCCGACCACCTGGGACGAGACGGTGCCCCTCTGCGGAGAGATCGGCGAGTATGTCGCCATCGCCCGCCGCAAGGGGGATACCTGGTATGTGGGCGCGATGACCGACTGGAACGCACGTGACCTGACGCTCGACCTGTCCTTCATCGGTCCGGGCGCCCGCACGATGACTGCCTTCCAGGACGGCGTCAACGCCCACCGTGCCGCCCGCGACTATCGCAGGACGGTCTCCGCCCTGCCTGCCGACGGACAGGTGAAGATCCACATGGCTCCCGGCGGAGGCTGGGCGGCCAAGATTGAAAAATAAGGAAAAGGAGCATGAAACGAGTGTTCTCCGTCCTCTTCGCCGCAGCGATGCTCTGTACGGGCATCGCCGGGGCAAAGGACAAACCGGACCCCATCCGGGTCATGACCTTCAACGTGCGCATCCAGACGGCCGCCGACGAGGGGCCGCAGAGCTGGGACGTCCGCAAGGAAGGGTGCGTGAAAGCACTGAAGAAACACCATCCCGACGTAATCGGCCTGCAGGAGGCGTTTTACGCCCACAAGAGCTACCTGGACGGCAAACTGTCCGACTACCAGATCGTCGACCGGGGCGAAAAGCCCGGACAGATCGGCGAGGATGGCCGTTTCGGCCAGAATCCCATCTTCTACCGCACCGACCGGCTCGACCTGCTCGACTACGGCTTCTTCTGGCTCAATGAGGACCAGACGGCGGACCGGAAGGGTTGGGACGCAGCCTACGTGCGGAGCGTTACCTGGGTGAAACTCAAAGTCCGCAAATCGGGTAAAGTCTTCTATTTCTTCAACACCCACCTGGATGACCAGGGCAAGACAGCACGGGCGGAATCCGCACGGCTGATTGCCGAACGGATCCGGACGATCGCCGGAGAGGAAGACACCGTCTTCCTTGGCGGAGATTTCAACACCGTCTCCACCGACACGGCGCTCGAGCCGCTGAAAGAAGTGCTGAAGAATACGCAGATGGAGGTGAAAAAGGCTGACAAGACGCTGAGCTTCAATAATTTCGGAAAGAAAGACGGCGCCGCAGCCATCGACCACCTGTTCTTCCGCGGTGCGAAAGCGAAATCCTTTGAGGTCGTAGACGAGAAGTTCAAGGTCCGTTACATTTCAGACCACTTCCCCGTCTTTGCCGACTACGAGATCTGACCCGCATGATTGAAATCTTCCTCCTGGCAGTCGCCCTGGCAATGGATTGCTTCGCAGTCAGCATGGCCACCGGCATGATTGCCGGCAGACGCGACGGCTGGCTGATGGTACGGCTCGCCTTCCTTTTCGGTCTCTACCAGGCAGCGATGCCCCTGCTGGGTTGGTTGCTGATGCACCTGGTGGATGGAGAGGCCATCCGGCAGGTCGACCACTGGATTGCGTTCAGCATGCTCGCCTTCATCGGGGGAAAGATGGTTTTCGACGCTTTTTCAGAAGACAAAGACCAGCCCGCCCTTGACGTCACCTCCTGGAAGGCGCGGCACCTGCTGGCCGTGGCCACCAGTATCGACGCCCTTGCCGTCGGCATCACGTTCGCCTGCACGGGCTACGTCCGTCTCGGACAGCTGACCGTGCCGCTGCTCGTCATCGGAGTCGTTTCCTTCGTGCTGTCGGTGGCCGGATTCCTGATCGGCGTCGGTTCGGGGAAAGCCGTGCAAAAGAAAATCCGCCCCGAACTGCTCGGCGGGGTCATCCTCATCGGGATCGGAACCAAGATTCTGCTGGAGCACTTGCTCGCAGGCTAGCCGGGGAATAATCAGAAACCGGTATATGTCCACGGGCTGACGGCCCGCATCTCGTCCTTCACCCGCTCCGGGACATCCAGCCCGTCGATGAAGGATGCGATGGTCTGCTCGTCGATGGCTGCGCCCGTACGGGTCAGCGCTTTCAACGTCTCATACGGGTTGGGATACCCCTCGCGCCGGAGGATGGTCTGCAGCGCCTCTGCAACGACCGCCCAGTTGCGGTGCAGGTCGGCATCGATCGCCTCACGCCCAAGGATCAGCTTGCCGAGCCCCTTCTTCAGGGAGGCGAAGGCTATCATGCCGTGGGCCAGCGGGGTGCCGATATTGCGCTGTACCGTGGAATCCGTGAGGTCGCGCTGCAAGCGTGAAAGCGGCAGCTTCATCGACAGGAAGGTGAAAATGGCATCCGCCACGCCAAGGTTGCCTTCGGCATTCTCGAAATCGATCGGATTGACCTTGTGCGGCATCGCGGACGAACCCACCTCGCCGGCAACCACTTTCTGGCGGAAGTATTCCATCGAGATGTACGTCCAGAAGTCGCGGCACAGGTCGATGAGGATGGTATTGATCCGCCGCAGCACGTCGAAGAGTGCGGCGAGGTTGTCGTAATGGTCGATCTGGGTCGTAGGGAAAGAGCGTCGGAGCCCGAGGGAAGCCACGAACCGGTCGGCGAAGGCGGGCCAGTCGATGTCCGGATAAGCAACCTTGTGGGCGTTCATGTTGCCGGTCGCGCCGCCGAACTTTGCCGGATAGGTCATCCCGTCCAGCTGGCGCAACTGCTCTTCCAGCCGGGCGACGAACACCTGGACCTCCTTGCCGAGACGCGTCGGCGTGGCCGGCTGTCCATGGGTCTTCGCAAGCATCGCGACGTCCTTCCATGCCTCGGCGTCGGCGGCCAGGATGCCGACCACCTCCCGCAGGGCCGGAAGATACACCTCCGCAAGGGCTTCCTTGAGCATCAGCGGCTGGGCCGTGTTGTTGATGTCCTGCGAGGTCAGCCCGAAGTGGATGAATTCCTTCCAGGGGGCCAGACCGAGCGCGTCGAAGTGCTCCTTGATATAGTATTCCACTGCCTTCACGTCGTGGTTGGTGACCTTTTCGATCTCCTTCACGCGAAGGGCGTCTTCCGGCGTCATGTCACGGTAAATGCCGCGCAGGGCCTCGGCCAGTGCCTCTCCGTGCAGCGGCGTTCCCTGTCCGACGTCTTGCAACCCCGGAAGCGGAATCGCGCAAAGCGCGAGGAAGTACTCGATTTCCACCCGCGTACGGTAGCGGATGAGGGCGTATTCGCTGAAATACGGCTGCAGGCATCCGGTCTTTGCTGCATAGCGGCCGTCGACCGGCGAGACGGCCAGAAGGGAATTGATATCTGACATAATATGCGAAGATACATCTTTTGCCCCGGAACGCAAAATCAATTTGGCCCGGACCGGCGCAGGAACGCGCTACAGGAGGAGGTTGGTGACGAAGATCAGGAGGATGACGGCGGGGGCGATCCAGCGGATAAGGAAGTAGACGGCGGGGAAAATGCGGGCGGAAAACCGCAGTTGTCCGCCGCAGGTGAACTCGTCACGCACTTGCTCCTTTTTCATCTTCCAGCCCACGAAAAGGGTGAACAGCAAGCCGCCGAATGTCATCAGGAAGTTGGCCGTCAGGGCGTCGCAGAACCCGAAGATGTTCTTGCCGAAGAGCCGGATGCCGTCGAGCGGGCCGAAGGAAAGGGAGCACAGGCACCCGAGCGCCCAGGTGCCGAGGAAGATCAGCCCGGTGGCCCGCGAGCGTTTCACGCCCCGTTCCTCCACCAGGAAAGTCACTCCCACCTCGAACATCGAGATGGCCGACGTCAGGGCCGCCACCAGCACGGTGACGAAAAGCAGCACGGCGACCAGCGAAGAAAGCCAGGGCAGGTTCATCCCCATCTTCGAAAAGATGTAGGGAAGGGTCTCGAACAGCAAGCCGGGACCGGCGCCGGGCGCGATGCCCGCAGCGAAGACGGCCGGCATCACGGCGAACCCGGCGATCAGGGCGAATCCCAGATCGAACGCCGCCGTCCCTACCCCGGAAGACAACAGGTTCTCCTCCGTGCGGATATAGGACGAATACGTCAGGATGGTGCCGACACCCAGCGACAGCGAGAAGAACGACTGCCCCATCGCAGCAGCGACGGATGAAGCCTTCAGCCGGGAGAAATCGGGTTTCAACAGGTATTTCACGCCTTCGGAGGCCCCCGGGAGGCTCAGCGAATAGACCATGATGACGACGATCAGCAAAAATAGCAGGGGCATGGTGTACTTGCTGAACTGCTCGATGCCTTTCTTGACGCCCGCCAGGATGATGAGCGCGCACAGCGAGAGGAAGACGGTATGGCAGACAAGCGGCCCCCACGTCGAGGAGATGAAGCCGCCGAAGGCCGCGCCGAGATCTTCCTGCGTCGCCCCCTGGAAATCGAAGGTGAGCGACTTGAGCAGGTATTCCACGCTCCATCCGCCGACCACGCTGTAGAACGACAGGATGATCAGCGGCGAGAGGACCGTCAGCAGGCCCATGTGGCGCCAGGCGGTTCCGGGCGCAAGGGCCTTCATCGCGCCGATGGTGCCCTGGTGCGTCGCACGGCCGATGATGGATTCCGAGAAGAAGATGGGCAGGGAAAGCAGCAGGGTGGCCAGCAAGTAGACCAGGATGAAGGCTGCGCCTCCGTTTTCGCCGACCATGTAGGGAAAGCGCCAGATGTTGCCCAGGCCGATCGCAGAGCCCGCCATCGCCAGCACGGCGGTGCTGCGGCTCGAGAAATGCTCCCTGCTCATAACACCAGGTTCGAGATGAAAATGGCGAGCACGGCCACCGGCGCAGCCCACCGGATGAGGAAATACAGGAACGGGAACAGGCTGCGGTTCGTCGTTCCGCCGTTGGTGATTTCATCCCGGACATCCTCTTTCTTCATCCGCCAGCCCACGAAGAGGATCGCCAGCAGGGCACCGAGGGTCAGGAGGAAATTGGAGGAGAACGCATCCACGGTGCCGAAGGCCCGGATGGAGAAGACGCTGACGAGGCTGAGCAGCCATTCCAGCACGAACACGACCGCACAGGCCGCCCCCCGCTTCATCCCCTTGTTTTCAATCAGGTATGCCACAGGGACCTCCACCAGGGAGATCGACGACGTCATCGCGGCCACGATGAGTGTCAGGAAGAAGAGCACGGCGACGGTGGCGCCGATCCAGGGGACCGAGGCGCCCATGCCCATGAACACCTGCGGCAAGGTTTCGAACACCAGCCCGGGGCCGCTGCTGGGCTCCAGGCCGGAAGCGAAGACCGCCGGCATGATGGCCATGCCGGCCAGCAGGGCGAACAGCAGGTCGGCCAAGGCCGTTCCCGCTCCGGAAACCACCAGGTTCTCGTCCTTCTTCACGTAGGAGGAGTAAGTCAGGACGATGCCCATGCCCAACGAAATGGAATAGAAACTCTGGCCGAGCGCATAGGCGAAGGTGGAGGCCGACAGGCGCGAGAAATCAGGCTTGACGATGTATTCCACGCCCTTTTCCGCACCGGGCATCCGGACGGCGTACACCGCGATGACCAGGATCAGGACGAACAGGACGGGGATGGAGACCTTGCTGAACCGCTCGATGCCGTTCTTCACGCCCAGGGCCACCACCACGCAGGAAGCGGCGAGGAAGAGGGTGGAGAACAAGAGCGGCGTCCAGCCGGAAGGCTCGAAAGTACTGAATCCTAGCGAAAAAGACTGCAGGAGGTACTCCAGCGACCAGCCGCCGACAATGCAGTAGTACGACAGGATGACGACCGGCGTGAAGACCGACAGGTAACCGAACAGGGACCAGCGCGACCCGGGCGCTAGCGTCTTCATCGCCGCGATCGCGTTCCGCCGGCTCCGCCGTCCGATGAGCGACTCCGCCAGGAAGATCGGCAGGGCCAGGATGAAAGAGCACAGGATGTAGATCAGGATGAAGACGGCGCCGCCGTACTCGCCGACCATGTAGGGGAAACGCCAGATGTTCCCCAGGCCGATGGCGGAACCCGCCATGGCCAGGATGACAGCCAGGCGGCTGCCGAAATGTTCCCTGTCAGAAGACATTGCGTCAAGTTCGTTTTATAAAGCAAAAGGAGAAAGTATCGGGGACTACTTTCTCCTGTAGATGACAAAATGGAAGGTGTATCCGGTCTCCGGATCCGTCTTCTCATCGCTGGTAGACTCGACTTCCCAGATGGCGGGATCGATGACGGGGAAATACGTGTCCGCGTCCTCGATATCGGTATGCACATGGGTGATGTACAGCTTATCGGCCGTCGGAAGGGCCTGGCGGTATGTCTCTCCGCCCCCCATCACGAACAGGCGGGCGGCATCGGGATCATCGCGGCGGGCGATGCCGTATGCTTCCTCCAGCGACCCGGCCACTTTCACGCCTTCCGGCTTGTCGGGCCAGGGGAAGATCGAAATCACGATGTTGTCGCGTTTCGGGAGCGGACGACCGCCTATCGATTTGAAAGTCATGTAGCCCATCACGACGGGCGCGCCGGTCGTAGTGGTCCGGAAATACTTCATATCCTCGGCGATATGCCACAACAGGGCGTTGTCTTTGCCGATCGCCCGGTTGTCTGCGATGGCCACGATAATGCACTTTTCCATAAGCGGGGATTTCGAATCTTTACAAATGTAAGAAAAAAAGTTCAATCCGCTACACGGCAACGGGCGCTTTGATGGCCGGCCAAGGGTCGTAACCTTCCAATTTGAAATCTTCATATTGGAAGGAGAAGATATCTTTGACGTCCGGGTTCAGGATCATCCGGGGCAGCGGACGCGGGGTCCGGGACAACTGCTCGCGCACCTGGTCGAAGTGATTGAGGTAGATGTGGGTATCGCCGGTGGTGTGGACGAAATCGCCGGCCTGCAGGCCGCAGGTCTGGGCGACCATCATCGTAAGCAGGGCGTAGGAGGCGATGTTGAAGGGCACGCCGAGGAAGGTGTCCGCGCTGCGCTGGTACAGCTGGCAGGACAGGCGGCCGTCCGCCACATAGAACTGGAAGAGGCTGTGGCAGGGCGGCAGGGCCATCTTGTCGACTTCGGCCGGATTCCAGGCACTGACGATCATCCGGCGCGAGTCCGGATTCCGGCGGATGGTTTCGACCACCTGCGAGAGCTGGTCGATGCTGCGGCCGTCGGGCGCGGGCCAGCTGCGCCATTGATGGCCGTAGACGGGGCCCAAATCGCCGTTTTCATCGGCCCACTCGTCCCAGATACTGACACCGTGGTCCTTCAGGTACTTGATGTTGGTGTCGCCCGAAATAAACCAAAGCAGTTCATAGATGATGGATTTCAGGTGCACTTTCTTGGTGGTCAGCAGGGGAAAGCCCGCCTGCAGGTCGAAGCGCATCTGGTGTCCGAAGATGCTTTTCGTGCCGACGCCGGTGCGGTCGTGCTTCACGACGCCCTCGTCCATGATTCGCTGCAAAAGATCGAGATACTGTTTCATGGCGGCGGGATTAACGGGCGGAGAAGGCCCAGAGGATGGCTTCCTGGTACATTTCTCCCGGACGGAGGACCGTCGACGGGAACGCGGGCTGATTCGGAGAATCAGGGCAGTGCTGGCACTCGATGGCCACCCCTTCATAGTCGAAATAGCTGCGTCCGCACTTGCCGCGGGGGCAGCCGGCAAGCCAGTTGCCGGTATAGACCTGGACGGCAGGCTGGGTCGTGAGGACTTCCACCTGGCGGCCGCTCTGCGGACTGTACAGCTTGGCGGCGCTCTGCAGCTGGCCCGGCTCATAACCGTCGATCATGAAGCAGTTGTCATATCCCTTGCCGTAGTTCAGGGCCGGGAAATCCTCGTGGATGCGGGCGCCGATCGGGGCGAACGTGCGGAAATCCATCGGGGTGCCGGCCACCGGGTCGGGCTCTCCTGTCGGGATCAGTGTCTCGTCCGTCGGCAGATAAACGGAGGCGTTCAGTTTCAATTCGTGGCCGAGGATGTCGCCGTTCCCTTCACCGTTCAGGTTGAAGTAGACGTGGTTGGTGAGGTTCACCACGGTCGGTGCGTCGCAGGCCGCCGTCAGCGTCAGCGTCAGGACGTCATCCTCGCTCCAGGCATACCGGGCCACGGCTTTCAGGTTGCCCGGATAGCCGGCCTCGCCGTCTGCCGAGAAATACAGGAACTCCACGGCATCGCCATCGACGCGGCTGTCCCAAACCTGGTTCTGGAAACCCTCGGGGCCGCCGTGCAGGTGGTTGGGACCGTTGTTCACCGGCAGTTCGTACTCCTTTCCGTCCAGGGAGAAGCGGCCTTTCGCGATGCGGTTGGCATAGCGGCCGGGGCATTTGCCCGCGCAGGGACCGTCCGCGAAGTAGTCGCCGGGCGCAGCATAGCCGAGCACCACGTCCGCCACGCGGCCTTCCCGGTCGGGCACACCGATGCCGACGATGCCGGCGCCCACGGAGGACAAGCGGACAAAGGCTCCCTTCCCGTTGGTCATCGTATAGAGGAAAATCTCTTTCCCGTCAGGGGCGACGCCCCAAGTCTGTTTCGTGATCTTCATATCGTATTATTTTGATTTCAAGGAAGAAAGATAGGACATCACCGCGGGTTGCGGCGCGTCTTTCAGCAGCACGTTCTTGTCGCGGTCCAGCAGATAGAGCGACGGGATCGCCCGGACGTTGTAAGAGACGTCCTTCCGGATCTGGTAGTCGGGGTCGTAACCGCTGTGCCAAGCGGCGGGATAGGCGGAGGCATAGGCTTTCCACTCGTCGATCTCCTGGTCGATGTAGACGTTCACGACCGCCAGGGCGCCGCTATGGACGAGCTGCACGATGCCGGGATCGGCCTGCAGGGCGTCGATGATTTCCTGGCAGGCATGGCAGCCGGGATTCGAGAAAAAAAGCAGGGTGTGCTCCGCTTTCACGGAGTAGAGGGTCCGGCGCCGGCCATTGCGTTCGACGAAGGTGAAATCCGCGGCGGGCGTGCCGATGGCGTTGAGGGCCGTCATGCGGGCGGCATAAGCGTGGACCGGCCGCATGTCTCCGTCCAGGGGACTCTCCGCCAGGGCGGAGACGAACGGGGCATACAGGTCTTCGTCACGGACCGGAGAATTCGGATCATAGAGGTATTTCTCCATCATCTCCACGAAGAATTCGAAGGCGTTCGTGGCGGTGTCGGCTTTTTCCACAGCCTCCACGCGCGAGAAAAACCGGCCGAGTTCGGCGCGGGCGAACGAACGTCCCACCGATGTCTCCATCAGGGTGACGTACATGCCGACGGCGCTTTCCGCATCGTCCCTGGGGACGCCCATCACATAGACGGAATCGCACCGCCAGCGGGCGGTCGTGTCCAGGAAGGCCTTCCAGAAATGGGAAAGGACATATTCGGATGCTTCCTGCGGATCGGAGACAAAGCCGGGCGCGGCAGGCGCGGGCGGCATCTTCCGGATGGCCGCTTCCTCCACCGCCGGAGCAGCGGTGCGTCTTCCGCCGCAGGCAGCGGCGAATAACAGGACGGGCAGGATCAGGAAAAGCTTTCGCATCGGATCTCGGGATTTCTTACAAAAATACGAAAAATACGTATCTTCGCAATATGACTGGCATTCTCAAAAAGACCGTCCTCACCCTGTGTGCCGGTCTGCTGCTGGGCGGCGCCGCGCAGGCGCAGTTCTACCCGACGGGAAGCAATCCCGCCCGGCTCCGCTGGCAGCAAGTCCGTCCGCCCCATTTCCAAGTCGTCTTTCCCGCGGGAAGCGACTCTCTGGCGCGTGTTTATGCCCGGGAACTGGAGCGGTGGCGGCCGGTCGCCGGCCTTTCCTGCGGCATGCTGAGCGGCGACGTCTTCAAGGGCCGGCTGCCCGTCATCCTGCACGGCTGCACGGCCACGGCCAACGGATCCGTCTCCTGGGCGCCCCGGCGCATGGACCTGTTCACGATGCCCGATCCCGTGGCCCCGACCCCGATTCCATGGGCCCGGCTGCTGGCGATCCACGAAGGCCGGCACGCGGCGCAGATGCAGTTCGGCGGGAAAGGGGTCTGGCGGCCCTGGCGCATCCTCTTCGGCGAAATGCCGGCAGGTGCCCTGGCCGGCGTCTTTCCCGGTCCCGTCCTGCTGGAAGGGGACGCTGTCGTGGCGGAAACGGCCCTCACCCGTTCCGGACGGGGCCGCCAGGCGGATTTCCTCGTCGACCTGATGCCGGCTTTCGACGTCGGTGATTTCCGCGATTTCTACCAATGGTGCTACGGATCGCAGCAGGCCTACGCACCGGACTACTACCGAGCCGGTTACCTGTTGATAGCCGGGATGCGGGTCTTTTTCGACGATCCGCTGTTCACGGCCCGTTATTTCGACAAAGTGAGCCGCAAGCCCGGTTTCCGAAGCCTCCAGAAGACCGTGCAGACTGCGGCGGACACGTCTTTCCGGGCCGCCTTCCGGCAGATTGAACGGCGGTTCGCGGACCTCTGGCGCGAGGAAGCCGCAGCGCGGGGTCCTTTCATGCCCGGACGGCAGGTCAGCCCGACCGGACGGCTGTACAACCGCTACGGGACGGCCGCCCAGGCTGCCGACGGCACCCTCTTCGTCGCGAAGAGCGGACTTTCCCGGTCGACCACCCTCGTCGCCTTGACCCCGCACGGAAAGGAAAGAAGCCTCCGTCCCTTCTCCACCGCGGGACCGCTGTACACCGACCCCGACCGCAGGCGCATCTACTGGACGGAAATTACCCCGGGGCTGCGCTGGACCCTGCAGCAGGACGCGCGCATCCGTTACATCGACACCGACCGGCCGCGGCGGATCCATACCCTCACCCGAAGAGGAAGATTCTTCGGCAGTGCCCCTTCGCAGGACGGTACGACCCTCCTGACAACGGAATATCCCGGGCAAGGAGGCTCTGCCCTTTGCCTGCTCCGCGCCTCGGACGGGACTGTCCTCACGCGGATGGCCGCCCCGGACTCGCTCCAGTTCACCCAGGCGGCCTGGCTGGGCGGGAGGATCTTCACGGCCGGCCTTTCCGACAACGGATCGGGGATCTACGAGGTCACCGGCCGCGACGACTCCGGAAAAGCACGGCTGCGGAAAGTCGCCGGCCCGGCGCCGGTCGTCATCGAGCAGCTCGAGGCGGCCGGCGGCTGCCTCACCTTCCTCTGCGACCGGACCGGCGCCAGTGAACTGTACCGGCTGGACCCGGATTCCGGAGAACTGGTCCAGTTGACCAACACGCGTTACGGGGTCTACGGGCCGCGGCTGAATGCAGCGGGCGACTCGCTGTACTACACCGCCGTGGCCGCATCGGACGACCCGTCTACCTTCCGCCGCGGCCGGATGCTCTTCGTCACGGCCGTCGCCGACCTGCCCGTCCGCACCGTCTCTTTCGACGACATCCACCCATATCCCGTGGCAGACGCCCTGTCCGCGCAGGAAGCCCGCCTGGGCGCCGGCACCGTGCCCCCGGAGGATGACGTCTTCCTGCCCGCCACGCCCTTCCGCAAACTGGGCCGCCTGCCACACGTCCACTCGTGGGCCCCAGTCTATTTCAATTACGACAACGTGGAGGCCTTCACCTTCGATGCATACTACAAGACCGCCTCGCCCGGTGCAACCGTCCTCTTCCAGCACCTGCTGGGAACGGGGTACGGCAGCGCCGGCTATTCCTTCCACCCGGACCCTGGAAATAACGGGAAATGGAGGCATTCCGCCCATCTGCAGTACACCTGGACGGGCTGGTTCCCTGTCCTGGAAGTTTCCGCCGACTGCGGCGAACGCGCGCGTGCGGACATCACGCGCATCCTGCTGACCAAAGAGGACGGGCAGGCGGCTTACGGCACATCCCGGGCGGAAAAGTCCGGCCCTTACCTCTACGGAGAACTGAAGGCCTATGTGCCGCTGAACTTCTCGTCGGGAGGATGGCGGCGGGGCATCGTCCCGCAGGTTCGATACGGCATCGGCAACAACCGCTATGACGACGATGTCGTCCGGATGAGCGAGACGAAGGACCCGGAGGGGAAGCCCGTCCGCAAGGAGGACGGCCGCATCGATGTGGGCGGACGGTCTGTCCTGCGGAACCTGACCGCCTCCGTCCGGGGATACGCGACCACCGGCACGGCCCCTTCACAAGTCTTCCCGCGCTGGGGCGGCGGCGTGGAAGCCGGATACCACCTGCGTCCCGGG
The DNA here is from genome assembly GCA_902801205.1 of uncultured Bacteroidia bacterium. Classification (GTDB taxonomy): domain Bacteria; phylum Bacteroidota; class Bacteroidia; order Bacteroidales; family UBA932; genus Cryptobacteroides. The sequence continues at coordinate 114,433 of CADCHE010000003.1, read as the reverse complement.
CATACGGCCGCATTCACGCCGGCCGCCTACGGATACATTTATGCCTATGCGCCCGGCCTGCTGGATACCCACGGGTGGCGGTTGACCGCCACCGTCCAGCGGCAATGGGGAGGCAAGGGATGGTGTCTCGGCGAAAATGCGGTCCAGACACGTCCGCGCGGCATGACGGATTCCGCCCTGGGCGAGCTGCTGGGCCGGCTGGGAGAGCGGCAGGCAAAACTGACCGTCGACTATGCCATGCCCGTCCGCTTCCCCTTCCGCGGCTCGCTGCTTTCTCCGGCAGCTTATATCCGGCGCATCGAGGTGGTCCCTTTCGCCGACGTGACATTCGTCCGGTTCCGCGACGACCTGATCGGGCGGTCGGCCCTGCCGGACTGCCGGGCCACCTTTGCCAGCGCAGGAGCCGACATCGTCCTGCATCTGTCCAACTTCCTCTGGCTTCCCTACGATACTTCGGCGGGCATACGCTTCGGAAGGAACTTCCGCAGCGACGGGTTCGCCGGTAAAGTGGCCGGACTGGAACGTCCATTTTTCGCAGGATTCCTGTTCAGCGTAGACCTCTGATTCTGTGCTCTCCATTGGATAATTCAGCAAGAATTGTTATTTTTGGTTGCTGATTATTATCAAAGCTTTCATATATCTTATGGAAAACAAGAAAATCCGCTCCGCTTTCTGGAGCAAAGAGGACTGGCAGGCTATCTGGCTGGGCTTCATCATCATCCTGATCGCCTGTGTCGCCGTCCTGACCAAGGCATTTGACTTTTCCGCCGTCAAATTCTCCACCTGGGCCCTCGGTGAGGCCGCCGCGACAAAAGCCGTCCCGCTGGCCGAGCAGCTCGGCGCCTGGGCATTCTGGCGCAAGCTGATCGTGACCGTCGTGGTGCTGGGCGTCCTGTTCACCCTCGGTGTCAAACTTCAGGGAGAAAGCGTCAAGAAATACATCCCGGCCTTCCTGGGGTTGTTCGTCATCGCCGTCCTGGTCCGTTTCATCAGCGCGGAATTCACACTCAACCGCTATCTGGAGTGGGCCTTCTGGGCACTGCTCGTCGGCCTGCTCATCTCCAATACCGTAGGCGTGCCCGACTGGCTCCGGCCGGCCATCAAGACCGAATTCTACATCAAGACCGGTCTGGTGATCATGGGCTTCTCGGTGCTGTTCTCCAACATCGCCAAGTTCGGCCTCTATGGCCTGGGCATCGCCTGGATCGTCACCCCGATCGTCATCATCTTCATGTACTGGCTCGGCACCAAGGTCTTCAAGATGGACAACAAGCCGCTGGTGATCACCCTCGCCTCGGCGACAAGCGTCTGCGGCACCTCCGCAGCCATCGCCACGGCGGCCGCCGCCAAGGCCAAGAAGAACGACCTGTCGATCGCCGTCTCCATTTCGATCATCTTCACGATCCTGATGATGGTCTTCGAACCGATGATCATCAAGGCTACCGGCATGTCTCAGATCATGGGCGGTTCCCTGATCGGCGGAACCGTCGACTCTACCGGTGCCGTCGTCGTTGCGGGTACCGCGCTCGGACCGGAAGCCCAGCAGGCGGCCGTCCTGGTGAAGTCCATCCAGAACATCCTCATCGGCTTCATCGCCTTCGCCGTGGCCGTCTTCTTCGCCACGAAGGTCGACAAGTCCGGAGAGACGAAGGTCGGAGCTTCCGAGATCTGGATCCGTTTCCCGAAGTTCATCCTCGGTTTCTTCGCCGCATCGCTCATCGCTTCGTTCCTGATCCAGCCGCTCTTCGGCGCAGACCAGGTGGGAGCCATCAACAAGGTGCTGGACCAGTACAAGAACTGGGCGTTCGTCCTCGCCTTCACGAGCATCGGCCTGGATACCAATTTCAAAGAGATCGCCAAGCAGATGCAGGGCGGAAAGGTCCTGTGGCTCTATGTCGTCGGCCAGCTCTTCAATATCGGACTGACGTTCTTCGCCGTCTGGTTCCTCCTGTCCGGCAAGTTCTTCCCGATCCCGACGCTCAGCTAGCCGGAGGCGCTGCATGGCCGGCAGAAAACGGTGGTTCCTGATTGTGACGGGGGTCTTCGCGGCCCTCGTCATTGTCATCGCCCTCTGGATCATGGTGCGGGGGGCGGGCCTGCAGGAAAGCCTGGACTTCGGGGCGGGCGCCTATTACTATGCCGACATCCCGGACTTCGAAAAGTATACGGAAGCCGCCAGTCTGCCCACCCGTATCCCGTACCTCGTGTACGTGGGTCTCTTCCTGCTCTGGGGATGGCTGATGTACCGGCTATGGAAAAGAATCGACAAATGAACAAGAGTATCCATGCAACTTGCTCCGCATGCGGAGCCGCCCGGGTGGTTCCGGCCTGGAGCCTGGTCAACGTCCGTGAGGAGCCGCAGCTCAAGGAAAAGGTGCGCGACGGCTCTCTCTTCCTGTGGGAATGCCCGCACTGCGGCCGGACGAACCTGGCGCGGTATCCGCTCGTCTACCACGATCCGGATGCGCGCCTGATGGTCTGGATGATGCCCGACGGGGTGCTGCCGCCCGCACAGATGGACTTGCTGGAAAAACAACTGACCGCCCAGGAGGATGCCCTTGAAGGCTATACCCTCCGCCGCGTGGAAGACGTAGGTTCCCTGATGGAGAAGGTTGCCGTCGCCGATGCGGGCCTGGACGACCGGGTCGTGGAACTGTGCAAATACGTCATGCGGATGGAAGAGGACGGAAAGCCTTCCGGCAACCTGCCGCCCGAGGGTGCCGTACTGCGGTTCTTCCGGATGGAAGGGGCCGACAACGACCTCGTCTTCACCTATCCCGCGGACGGACGGATCCAAGGCCTGCGCTGCGGATTCAACGTATATGAAGACTGTGCCGGCATCCTCCGGCGCAACCCGGAAATGACCGCCGGCGGCGGGTTCGCCCGCATCGACGCCGACTGGACAGCTAAATATTTCAAATAAACACGACGATGAAGAGAATCCTTTTCTCCCTTGCTCTCGCCCTGATGACGGGCGCCGGCATCCTGTCCGCCCAGGAGGGTTTTGACAGAAACACGTTCACCTCCTCGACAGGATACACACTCCTGTACCGCTCGCTTGATCCCCTGCAGGCCAAGCCCGGCAGGAAATACCCCCTTGTGCTCTTCCTGCACGGAGCGGGAGAACGCGGGACGGACAATGAACTTCAGCTGATCCATGGCAGCGGAATGTTCCTCAACCCCTACAACCGCGACCGCTTTCCGGCCTACGTCGTCTTCCCGCAGTGTCCGCCGGACGGGTTCTGGGCCTATGACCCCAGCGTCCTGAAAGGCAACGACTTCGGCAGATACCTGCCCGCCGACGCGCCGCTGACCGAAGAGATCCGCTCCGTCAAGGAACTGATCGACAGCTACATCGCATCGGGGAAGGTGGATCCGAAGCGGATCTATGTGATGGGTCTTTCGATGGGCGGGATGGCCACCTTCGACCTCGTGCTGCGCTATCCGGACCTGTTCGCCGCCGCGGTACCGATCTGCGGTGCCGTCAACCCGGACCGGATCACGGAGAAGCCGAAGACGAAATTCCGGATTTTCCACGGCGATGCCGACACGGCCGTCCTCGTCGACGCGTCCCGGGCGGCCTACCGGAAACTGACGTCGCTGGGGGCCAAAGTGGAGTACACCGAGTATCCCGGCGCCGGACACGGCGTCTGGAACATGGCCTTCTCCGAACCCGATTTCTTCTCCTGGCTTTTCCGGCAGCACAGGTAGGACGGACACGACGAACCCATAAAAATTGGAGCCGCCGAGGAACAATCCCGAGCGGCTCCATGTCGTATTAAGTTAAAAATAGAGAGTGCGTTACAGTTTCCTGGCGCCGTCGCTGATCACGACGTCATAGAACTTCGGATCGTGACCGAACCGGGCGGGGAACTGCTCCTTGACGGCGGCGATGAAGCCGTCGTACAGTTCCTCCTTGACCAGGTTGATGGTGCAGCCGCCGAAGCCGCCGCCCATTACGCGCGAACCCGTCACCTCGCACTTGCGCGCGAGCTTGTTCAGGAAATCCAGTTCCTCGCAGCTGACTTCATACAGCTTGCTGAGGCCGAAATGGGTCTGGTACATCATCTCGCCGACGGTCTCATAGTCGCCGCGCTCCAGGGCGTCGCAGACATCCAGGACGCGCTGCACTTCGCCGATCACATACTCGGCGCGGAGGAAATCCTCCTCGGGAATCTCTTCGCGGACTTCATCCAGCCAGACGCGCTTGGCGTCGGAGAGGAACTCCACTTCCGGATGGTTCTTGCGGATGGCCGCGGCCGCGTTCTCGCAGGACGCCCGGCGCTTGTTGTACGCCGACGAAGCGAGTTCATGCTTCACGCAAGAGTCGATCAGGACGACCTTGTACCCGACGGGATTGAAGGGGAAATATTTGTATTCCAGTGTCTTGCAATTGAGACGGATCAGGCTGCCGGCCTTTCCGAACAGCGAGGCGAACTGATCCATGATGCCGCACTTCACACCGCAGTAGTTGTGCTCCGTGCTCTGCCCGATCTTGGCCAGTTCGAACTTGTCGATGCCATTGGCGAAGAGTTCGTTGATGGCGAAAGCGAACGTGCTTTCCAGGGCTGCGGAAGAGGAGAGACCCGCACCGAGCGGAACATCGCCGGCGAAGACCGTGTCGAATCCTTCCACCTTGCCGCCGCGCTTGATGGTTTCCCGGCAGACGCCGAAGATGTAGCGGGCCCACTGCTGGTCCGGCTTGTCCTCCTCCTTGAGACCGAACTCCACGTATTCGTCATAGTCGAGCGAGAAAGCGCGCACCTTGGCCGTGCCGTTGACCTTCACTTCCGCCATGATACCGCAGTCGATGGCGCCGGGGAACACGTAGCCGCCGTTGTAGTCAGTGTGCTCACCGATCAGGTTGATCCGGCCGGCCGATGCGAACATCGTCCCTTCGGCACCGAACAAAGTCTTGAATTTTTCCTTGATCTTCGTTTGCATAGTTTTCATTATGTGATTCATTCACAAAAATAGAAAATATTGTTGAATATCCAACCCCCACCCCGCAGAACTTCTCCCCCTGCGGGAACGATCCCACGGCGCGCGTCCTTCTGCGGAAACCTGACCTTCCGCTCCGGTCAGGGGACAGCGGAGAGTTCCAGGAGAATCGGGCAGTGGTCGCTCACGCCGCCCAGGTAACGCGGGCCGGAATAGGTGCGGAGCGGTTTTTCGCCGGAATGGGCGGAATCACGCGTCATCAGGCCGGGGATGCGGAGGATCCGCAGCCGGCAGCCGGAGCGGACGATGGAGGCGGAGACATAAGCCTGGTCGATCAGTTCCCACCGGCCTTCATACCGGAGCGTTCCCTCGCCGGAACGGGCGAGCGGGAGGGCCAGGTTTTCCAGCGGGATGCCGGCATAAAGCGGCTGGTCGGGAGTATCGTTGAAATCCCCGACGGCGACGATGCGGCTCCATCCGGCCTGCTGCAGGGAGTCCACGGCTTCGCACAAGGCGTGTACGGCAGCTTCCCGGCGCCAGGCGGTCGAATCACCGCCGAATTTGGAAGGATGGTGGTTCACAAGTACGGCCAGGGAATCCCCGGACAAGGTGTCGCGCAGGCAAGCCAGCAGGATGTCGCGGGTCTGCATCGTACGGCCCGGTGGCGGGCGGACGGGAAGGGGTGCAGCCCGGAGCAGGCGGAACCGGCGCGACCGGTACAGCAGGGCGACGTCAATGCCCCGCGGGTCCGGCGCATCGAAATGGACGGGGACATAGTCGTATTTGCGCAGGAGTGTCGTGGAGAGCAAGCGCTTGAGTACGAACAGGTTCTCCACTTCGGCCACCGTCACGATGTCAGGCAGCCCGGACGCTTCGTCCGCGACCCAGAGCAGCGACTTGGCGATGGCGTCACATTTCGCCTGAAAACGGGAGCGTGTCCAGTGCCGGGCGCCGAACGAGGAGAACTCAGCCTCGGATGGATGCACGTTGAGCGAATCGTCCCGCCAGTCGAAAAAGTTCTCGAGGTTCCAGAAGAGGATCCGCAGTCCGTCAGGCGGCGCGGGGCGGGCGGCACGGGCGGGCAGATACAGCGCCAGGGCGGCCATAGCGGACAGGACAAGGAGGGTCGGACGGTTTTTCATAGCGATGCAAAGATGCACCATAAAAACGGCAAAAACAGAAAGAAACGAAAAAACCTTCGTATCTTTGCCGGACCAATCGTTCAAAATTATGGCCCTGAAATGCGGTATCGTAGGACTCCCGAACGTTGGGAAGTCCACCTTGTTCAATTGTATCAGCTCCGGTAAAGCCCAGAGCGCGAATTTCCCCTTCTGCACCATCGAGCCCAACCTGGGATCGACGTCGGTGCCTGACAAGCGGCTGGAAGTGCTGGCGGACATGTGCAAGCCCCAGCGTGTGATCCCCGCGACGGTGGACATCGTCGACATCGCCGGGCTGGTCAAGGGAGCGAGCAAGGGCGAAGGCCTGGGCAACCAGTTCCTGGCCAACATCCGCGAAACCGACGCCATCCTGCATGTCCTGCGTTGCTTCGACGACGGAAACGTCGTCCATGTCGATGGCAGCGTCGACCCGGTCCGCGACAAGGAAGTCGTTGATACGGAACTGCAGATCAAGGACTTGGAAACCGTTGAATCGCGGCTGGCCAAGGTCCTCAAGCAAGCCCAGACCGGCGGTGACAAGGAAGCCCGTAAGATCGCGGACCTGCTGCTGCGTTACAAGGCCGCACTGGAACAGGGCAAATCCTGCCGGAGCGTTCCCCTCGTCAATGAAGAGGAGGAAGCCATCGCACACGACCTCTTCCTGCTCACCAACAAGAAAGTGATGTATGTCTGCAACGTTGACGATGCCTCCGCGGTGAACGGAAACGCGTACGTGGACGCCGTCCGCGAAGCGGTCAAGGAAGAGAATGCGGAGATCCTGATCATTTCCGCCAAGACGGAATCGGAAATTGCGGAGATGGAAAGCTACGAAGACCGGCAGATGTTCCTGGAGGAGATGGGCCTGCAGGAATCGGGCGTCACCCGTCTGATCCAGGGCGCTTACCACTTGCTCGGTCTGCAGACCTTCTTCACGGCCGGGGCCGATGAATGCCGTGCCTGGACCATCCACAAGGGAGACAAGGCTCCTAAGGCCGCCGGCGTCATCCATACGGACTTCGAAAGGGGGTTCATCCGCGCGGAGGTTATCAAGTACGATGACTATGTCGCCTTGGGCAGCGAAAGTGCCGCCAGGGCCGCAGGAAAGCTGTCCACGGAAGGAAAAGACTACATCGTCCAGGACGGCGACATCATGCACTTCCTCTTCAACGTCTGACGCTCCGCCTTCCTTCTCTCTAGCATCCCCGCCGGCAGGTCAATATCTCCTACCCGATGGCATCCTCGCAGGCCGGGCAAATTCCTACCTGATGGCATCCCCGCCGGCCGGCCAAATTCCTACCTGATGGCTTCCTCGCGGGTCGCCGGACGTTCGCGGGCGGGTTGCCCCGGTAAACCCGTGGCCACCCGTGGCCTCGTGAACGGGAGGGGCCCGCCGCGAAGCGGTGGGAGGAATGAGCGGAGCGAAGGTTTTCCGGACAACCCGCCCGGCGAACGATCCAGCACAAAAAAAGGGGCCGGCTCTTTGAGTCGACCTCTTTTTGTATTGCACGGGAATCGCGCCTAGAAGAAACGGGCGCGGTTGTCTTTCACATCCGCATCGTTCATCATGACAGGCAGCAACATCTGCATCGCATAGTTGTTCATCTGCTGCGCGTTGTTCTTCGCATCGGTCTCGGTATAGAAGGAACCGGTCTCGCGGGAATTCACGCGGAAGATGAAGGTACCGATGTTGCCGGCGATCGGGCCGCAGATCTTGCCCTCCGGAGCGGAAGAAACCGCACCGATCAGCATGCCGTCCAGGCCCTGTCCGATCATGGAGGAGAAACGGATCTCGACATCCGGCGTGATCGGCGTGTGGAGCGTGTCGGCAATCACCTGCAGGTCCGTCAGACCCTTGATCTTCTCGGCCACGTCAGCCGCCTGCTTCTTGCTGGCCTGCTCGGCATAGAGCTGCTGACGGATGTTGTCCTTGACCTCGTCAAACTCGGCAATACCCTCCTTGTGCATACCCTTCAGGGCGACGATGAAGAAGTAGTTGTTGTCGACCGTGATGATGTCGGACACCTTGCCGGGCTTGTTGTCGAACGCCCAGCGCGTCACTTCCTTGGCGCGGTTCACACCGCCGTACGTATCGTTGCTTTCCAGCACGTTGGACATCGGACGGGAGTAGACACCCAGGGAGTCGACGGCGGCACGGTAGTTCTTGTAGCTGCCCGCAGCCAGCGTCGCGAAACGGTTGGCCTTGGAGTAGTAGTCATTGAAGGTCTCGTTGCTGGCAACGGCCGTCTTCTGGAGGATCGCCACCTGCTTCTTGGTCAGCGGAGCGGTCTTGCGGGTTACCTCGAGGATATGCGAACCATAGCTCGTCTTGACGATGAAAGGCTCGCCGATCTTGGCGGTCATCACCGGCTTGAAGTCGGGAATCTGCGTCAGGTCGGCCTGACGGAGCCAGCCGATGTTGCCCATCTGGCCGTCAGCGGCGGAACGGGTATCCGCAGACCAGGCGGCGGCGACGTTGGAGAAGTTCTCACCACGCTTCAGCACGTTCAGGAGGCTGTCGGCCTTGGCGGAAGCATCGCCCTGCAGAAGGATGTGGCGGACATAGACCGAATCCGGCAGGGAGGCGGTGTCCATGATGCGGACGGCGTAGAAGACACCGTCAGCGGCAACGATCGGAGAAACACCCGAGGCGTTGCTGAACACGAAGTCGTTGATGTCCTTGTTGACGGAATTCAGTTCCGTATCCTTGTACCAGTTGTCGGAGAGGGAAACTTCCGAGTTGCGGGCCAGGAAGGACTTCATGTTGTCGGTCGTGGCAAACTCGTCATAGACGGCGGACATCGCCTCGTTGGTGGCGTTGATGTCGGCGGCGGAAGGCTCCACCTCGTACATCACGTACTCGAGGTCGCGGGATGCGCGCTGTTTGAAGAGCTTCTTGTGGTCGTTGTAGTACTTCTGGATGTCGGCGTCGGCGATCTTGATCGTCGTGTCGGTGGCGAAATACGGGGGAACCATGATCATGTCGACCTTCGCGGAGATGTTGTTCTCGTTGATCGCACGGTTGAGCATCAGCTGGTTCTGCACGTTGCCGTTGGTGAACAGGGCGCCGTACTTGGCATAGAACTGCTGGGTGTAAGCCGTATTCTGGAGGTAGTCCCAGTAGGTCTTGAGGCGGCCGCTTTCGTCTTGCTTCATCTGCTGGAGGAAGTTCTGGAGACGCTCGGAAGAGAACTGTCCGTTCTCATCCGCGAAAATGGGATTGTTCGAAATGACCGGAGAAAGCATGTTGCCCGAAAGCAGGTCTTTCAGTTCGTCGTTGCCCACTTTGATACCCGCGGCTTTCGCATTCTTGACGAAAAGGTACTTGTCCACGAGGGACTGCCAGGTCGCGTTGCGGATCTGCTCCTGCTGCTGCTCGGTCTTGGAGGAGCTTCCGGAGATCAGTTCATTGACGACACCGAACTTCTCCACCTCGTTCTGGAAATCGAGATAACCGATTGTCTTTCCGGCGATTTCACCCACGTCGTTCTTGGAAGACATTGCCTGGAAAGCGGTCTGCAGGGTGTTCGGGTCCAAAATAAAGGAAAGAAGGGCCAGGGCGATGATAATGGACACCGCCAAGCCGAACTTCTCGCGCGTTTTTTGAAGAATGGCCATATTGTTGTACTTTATAAATTCAATCCAAACGATATTGGGGTGCGAAGATAGTGATTTTTATTCAATTAAACATCATTTTTTCAGCAAAGGCCCGATAAAGTTCACAGAATCGATCACCACTTTCGTCGAATCCTGCACCACGACACCGTAACTGTTGAAGGGTTTGAAGATGGTCGTGTTGCGGGCCCGCTCATCCGACCGCATGCCGTATCCCTGCATGAATCCGTCGTTGGAAAACATGCGCACATAGCAGTCGGTGTAGATTTCCTTGCGCGCCTGGTCCCAGTACAAGGTGTCCGTTTCCAGGGTTTCCTGCTTGATGATGTTCTGCACGACCACATTTCCGAAGGCGGCCCAGTACTCTTCCAACCCGTTCTTCTGCTTGTAGTGCCGGGCCTTGTCGGACAGGAGCATCGTTTCCAGCGCTCCATCCTCCGAATAAGCGTACACCTCCATGCCCTCCGGGAACAGTTCGTAAGATGCCGTATCGTTCTCGTAACGCTCCATGAGACCGGCCTCCACGCGCATCTGCAAGTTCCCGTTCTTCGTCTGGACCACGAACATCTGTTCCACCCGCTGGAACGGCGTCTTCGTCAGGTCGATTTTCTCCGCCTCGTCCAATGTCCGCTTGCACGAAAAGACGACGAATGCAACCGCCGTCGCGGTTGCAATCATCGTCAAAGTATGCAAGCTTCGTTTCAAAGCTTTATGGGAATCCTTTTATTTCTGGGTACGGACGGTCGTCGTGGCGTGCATGCCACCGCAGTTGACCGTGTAGGAATTGCCGTCCACCACATCATACATGAAGGCCTCCGCCTTCTGCGGGAAGTAACGGCTGTAGGATGCGATCAGGCTGTTGCAGTCGCTTGCCAGGCTGGCGTCAGCCGCCTTGGCCTTGTTGAGATAGTCGACCGCCACCCAGTAGTGGGCGCGCTTCTCGATCTCGTTGCCGCCACAGGCGACGGAACCCCAGATCGTTCCGATGATGTAATAAGCCTTTCCCTGATACGACTCGTTCAGCTCCGCCGCCTTCTGGGCGGAAGAGGAAGCCTTCGCATTGTTGCCGTTCTTCAGGCAGACCGTTGCCAGCTCGAAGAGATAATCTGCCTTCGTGTTGTTGTCGAGTCCTTCGGTATTGACCGCCTCTTCCAGGTAAGCGATGGCTTTATCCATATCGTCCTGTGCGGCGTGCAGCCTGTACAGATAGTATGCGGAAGAAGCGGAAGGCTCGTTCTTGTGCATCGAGGTAACCGCCTTGAGGAACAGGTCGTTGTTCTGGCAACCCTCGGTATTGGCAAGCATCTTCACAACCTTCGTCGCGAGCTCGGCATTGTCGGGATCCGCTTCGAAGCGGGGAGTGAACAGCGCAAGCAGGTTGTCGCAGCTGGCCACCTTGCTCTGGATGAACAGGTTCTCCAGGTCGGTCTTCACCTTTGCGGCCTGCTCGCCTTCCTTGGCGGACACGGCGTCGATGTCTGCCTGATAGGCATTGATGACGTCTTCCACGTCGAGCTTTTTGTCACCGAAGAGCGTAATGACCGAATTCAGGTGCAGCGGGAACAGGTTCAGCGAAGTAGCTTCCTTGTTCGCCTCGATGACCTGCGTCAGGCCTTTGTAAATCTGCTCCGGATCCTTGATGTACTGCGCGATGTACATACCCTTGTTGTTGAGCGTCGAAACGGCGTTCTTGGGGAACGCTTCCGCGCGGCGGTCCTGCAGCATGAGCAGCGTGTCGATCAACGCGGCCTGGGCCTCAGGCGTCTTGGCCTCCTTGATGGCCCGGCGCACCAGGACGGAACCATGGATGAACATGTTCTGAAACGCAGTGGAAGGACAATACTTCATTGCCTTCCGCCAGTTCGACATCGTCAACTGGAAGTTCTCGGGCGTCTTGTCCTTGTCGTACACCTTGTAGTTCTCCGTATAGAAGGACAGGTATTTCATGCATTCAAGGCTGTCTGCGCCGTACTTGCCCTGGGCCGTCGCCCGGGTTCCGAACATTGTCACCGCTGCCAGTGCGATGAAGACGGTTACAATCTTTTTCATTGTTTTGTCTCGTTTATTGTCTTACTCAATCTTAGTTGTAACGTGGCTTCAGGAACCAGATCTCAAACATGTTGAGGCCGATGTGGAAGTTGACATAACGTTCCCGAACCTTGTTTCCCTGCATCGATCCCCGCTGGCCGATATCCACGCCCAAGCTGAGACCATTGTTCATATAGTATACAGGAAGGGTGACTCCAAAAGTCAGACCAAAAGAATTGATGGTATTCCCATCCAGCTTGTAATAGGCCTGGTCCCAATAGGCACCGCCCCTGTAAGTGATTCTCCTGTAATAATATCGGATGTCATTCCGATTGGGGACGAAAGAGAAGCCGGCACGTACGCCCTGCGAAGCCGTGGCGCTGAAAACCGCCTTGCCGACATTGGCGAAACCGGCGTGGTCCATGCCGCAGGAAGTCCAGTCGGAACGCTGGTAATCGAGCTCGGCGAACCAGCGGTCGCGGCCATTCACGGAGAAGCCGACACCGATTTCGTCGCCCAGGGAGACCCGGTCGCCGTCGCCGCCCAGTTTCGTCGTCACGATGCGCGTCGTATCTGTCACCGAACCGACGACGTTGTATTCAAAGTCGCGCAGCGATCCGTGCAGGCCGGCTTTCAGGCGGTAGGTGGCACCCACCGTCGCCGTGACTTCGGAAGCCAGCGGGAACTCGTACTGCACGCCCACCTTCGGAGCGAAAGCATGCATGTGCATGTTATAGCCGCTGTAGATGCTGCTGTAACTCGACGTAGAGAACACCTGTGCGTTGTTCTTGTGCAGGTTTCCGAAGATATACTCCACTTCCACACCGGCGGAAAGGCCCTTGGTGAACTTGTAGCCGGCTCCCAGGAAGATGCCGGTCATGTCGCCGTATCCGTCGGCCGTGACCGTAATGTTGCCGGTATGTCCGATGATGGAAGGATCCGTCACTTTGGAGGAAACCTGGTAGCCGATGCCGCTGAACGGCGTGATGCCGGCGTACATCGCGAAATTCTTGAAGACCGGGAAGGAAAACGCGAAATCGTAGATGTTGAAGGTGTTGTTGGCCGACCGGTTGTCCCCCTGCGCATAGAGGCGGTTGCCGGCGGAAAGGCCGAAATCAGCCATGAACGACTTGTCTTCACGTTCTGTCACGGAGGCGGGATTCATCAGGTTGACGAACCGCTTGTCGCGGTTGGCGATTCCGACGCCGCCCATGCTCTTGCTGGAGGAGGTCCCGCGGTGGAAGAGGTCACCTACGCCGAAGACGGAATAAGGCGAATAGGTATTGTATGACTCATCCTGCGCCCCGGCAGGGAGCGCAAGCAAGAGTGCGGCTATGGCGGCTATGACCTTAATCTTTCCTTTGCACATAGTCTTCAGCGATAAGGGCCAACCCCGTCAGGACGAGATTACAAACTACAAAGATGGGGTTTTTCATTTTTTTTGCAAAATATAAAGCGTCCCCGCCCGTAAAAACCGGTGTTTTTTCCGGAAAACGGGACAAGTATCCTTGTATTTCAAATAATATGCCCGATACGACACCGGCCTGAACGGCATCCTGCACCGAGTATCCGACGGAAGGGATTTCATCGTCCGCGCGGAGCAGGGGAAGCGTCCGCGAATAGCGGTTCACCGCCTTGAACCGTGTCGTCAGTCCGGGAGAGAGGAATCCGCCGCCGTAGGAACCGTCCGGTTCTACAAGATCGACGGAAAGCATGGTACCGAAATCGAAAAGCAGCGTGCCCTTCCCTTCGAAAAGATGACGGGCGGCCTTTACGGCTGCTGCCCGGTCGGCGGGCAGGTCCGCAGGAAGGCCATAGGCGGAAAGCAATCCGGGATTGCGGCTGTCGAGCGGCAAGTAGGTGCTGCAGCAGGCCCGGAGCCGGTTTTCCTGCTCCTCCGGCAGACCGGCGGCAGAAGCCACCAGCAGTACATCGGGACACTCCTTCTCCATCAGGGAAAGGATGAATCCGGCCATGTCTTCACCCTGGTACCGGAACATCCGGCCCAGCGTCGCAGCATCGGCCCACACCGCCTTGAGCGCGGTATTTCCTATTTCTACCAGCAGATGGGACATGTTTCCAGTGAATCAGCAGCCAAAGTTAGGCATTTTATTGCAATTTTTTCAATGCAGCAAGTGCGGCGGTCATGGAATCCACGCCCCGTGTGACGATTTTCAGCTTTCCTTCCGACTGCTTGAGGACGAAACTCCCTCCCAGGTCGTCCAACCGGCGGATGACGCCTTCGAACGTGTCGGAACGGAAGTACGGAGACATCTGGTTGGACAGGAAGAAGAAGATCATCATGCCGTTCTTGATGATGATTTTTTCGAATCCGAGCCGTTCTCCGGCATTCCGCACCTTCACGACATCGAACAGGTTGTCCGCCTCGGGCGGCAGAGGACCGAAACGGTCTTCCATCTGGGAATGCAGCCGGTCCAGTTCGCGCTCATCCAGCAAGGAATCCAATTGTTTGTAAATCCGGATCTTCTCCGCCGGAATGTCGATATACGTATCCGGAATCAGGGCCGTCTGGTCGGTCTCCACCGTGCAGTCCACCCGGAACGAATCTTCCGTGACGCCGCCGGTGTACCCCGTTTCGACACCGAGTTCTTCCATCGCCTCCATCAGGATCTTCTGGTAGGTCTCATATCCCATGTCCATGATGAAGCCGCTCTGTTCGGCGCCCAGCAGGTTGCCGGCACCGCGGATGTCCAGGTCCTGCATCGCGATGTTGAAACCGCTGCCCAGGTCGGAGAACTCCTCGATGGCTTTCAGGCGTTTGCGCGCATCTTCCGTAATGCTCACCAGCGGCGGGACAATCAGGTAGCAGAACGCCTTCTTGTTGGAACGTCCCACACGGCCGCGCAGCTGGTGCAGGTCACTCAGACCGATATTCTGCGCCTGGTTGATCAGGATCGTGTTCGCGTTCGGAATGTCCAGTCCGTTTTCGATGATGGTCGTGCAGAGCAGGATATCGTAGTCGCCCCGGATGAAATCAAGCATCCGGTTCTCCAGTTCCTTCGACTCCATCTGGCCGTGGGCGACGCAGATCGATGCATCCGGCACGAGCCGGTGGAGGATATCGTGGATGGCCGGCAGCTCTTCCACCTTGTTGTGCATGAAGAAGACCTGCCCGCCGCGATTGAGTTCATAATTGAGGATGCCCTTGATTTCATCCGGATTGAAGAGGATGATTTCGGTCTGTACGGGAATCCGGTTCGGCGGCGGCGTGCTGATGATCGAAAGGTCACGGGCACCTAGCAACGAGAACTGGAGCGTACGCGGAATCGGCGTCGCCGTCAGCGTCAAGGTATCCACGTTCGACTTCAAGTACCGGAGACGTTCCTTCGCCGCCACGCCGAACTTCTGCTCCTCGTCGATGATCAGCAATCCCAAGTCCTTGAATTCGAATGTCTTTCCGAGAATCTTATGGGTGCCGATGACGATGTCCAGCGTGCCGTTAGCCAGCCGCTCCCGGATGGATTTGACTTCCGAGGCCGTCCGAAGCCGGCTGACATAGTCGACAGAGCAAGGAAATTCCTTCAGCCGGGCGCAGAAGGTTGTATAATGCTGCAGGGCGAGAATCGTCGTAGGAACCAGCACTGCGACTTGCTTCCCGTCCGTCACCGCCTTGAAAGCTGCCCGGACGGCGATTTCCGTCTTTCCGAAACCGACATCTCCGCAGATGAGACGGTCCATCGGGCTGGTGTCTTCCATGTCGCGCTTCACGGCCTTCGTGGCCGACTCCTGGTCCGGAGTATCTTCATACATGAAGGAAGATTCGAGTTCCTCTTGCAGGTAACTGTCCGGAGAATAAGCATAGCCTTTCGAGGCCTTCCGCTTGGCATACAGCTGGATCAGTTCCTTGGCAATGTCTTTGATCCGCGACTTCGCACCCGCCTTGAGTGTCTGCCAGCTCTTCGAACCGAGTTTGCCGATGCGCGGCGCTTCCCCTTCTTTGGAACGGAAACGGGAAATCTTGTTCAAGGAATGGACGGATACGAAGACGACGTCTCCGTCGCGATACATTAGTTTCACGACCTCCTTCATCCGTCCCTTGTCGTCCTTCATTTTCACGAGCCCGCCGAAGATACCGATGCCATGGTCGATATGGACGATGTAATCACCGATGTTGAACGCCGCGATGTCATTGAGTGTCAATTGTTCGCTCTTCTCCACCGTCCGGCGGATCTTCACGCGGTGGAAACGGTCGAACACCTCGTGATCGGTATAGCAGCATATTTTCGCGTCGTGGTCGATGAATCCTTCGTGAATGTTCTTCCCGCAGATGAAGGAGGGCATGACGCCGGTACTTTGCTCGAAGATGGATTTGTACCGCTCTACCTGCGACATGCGCTCGCTCAGCAGGAAGACCGTATATCCATATTCCTGGTGCCGGCGGATGTCGGCGGCGAGCATTTCGAAATTCTTCCGGAAGACGGGTTGCGGTGCGATGTGGAAAGTAACGACCTCTGCCTGCGACTGCGGAAGCGGCTTGTCCAGGAAAACATGCACGAAGCGGTCCAGTTCCCCGTAAAACGGACGTTCCATGTACAGGTCGGCGGCATCCGCCCAGACGACGGTGTCTTCCGGAAGGAAAGCGGTCAGGGACGTAAGTTCCTCCTGGGGAGAATTGTCCAGGTCGGGATAGATGTCCGCTACATCGCAGTCCTGTTTCGAAAGCTGGGTGTTGCAGTCGAACAGATGGATCGACTCCACTTCATTTCCGAAGAAGGAAATCCGGTACGGATCATTGTATGCATAGGAGAATACGTCGATGATCGACCCGCGGACCGCATATTGTCCAGGGGCGGATACGAAGTCGACCCGTTCGAATCCCTGCCCGGACAGTTTCTCCTTGATCGTGTCGAAAGGAATCTCCATGCCTTTTTCCAGCCGGAGGATGTTCTGACGGATGAAAGAAGACGCAGGTACCTGTTCTTCAAGTGCTTCCGGGTATGTGACAAGATAAAGCGGACCGTTTCCGGAGGACCATTGCATCAGTTTTCCGACCGCCGCAGTCCGCTGGACGCTCAGCGATGACTTGTAGTTGCTCCGCTCCACGCCTTTCCCGCTGTCCGGCAGGAAGAAGACGATATCGTCCTGAACGACCTGATACAGGTCGGCGGCGCAATATTCGGCTTTCTCCCGGTCCGGAAGAACAACCAGTTGTACACCATCACCGGCGCACTGGGCCACGACGAACCAGCGGGCGGAAAGGAACAACCCTTTGCAATAGACATTCCGTCCGCCTTCGATTCCTTCGCGCAGTTTTTGGGACTGCTCCGCACTTATCAACACATCCCCGAAAAATCCGTTCATAACCCGTGTATAACCCTGTTCATAACCAACCTGTCTCCGGTGATTTTTTTCCAGCCTCTTTTTTCAACATCCGGATTCACGGACGAATCACAGGGAAAAATAAAAATAGTGGCAATATAAATATTTAACTTTCAATAGCTTGGAAAGTTATCAACATTTCAACAGCCCAAGAAGGACAACCAAAAAAATAAAAATAAATACATATATTTGTATTGATAAGAGAAAACCGTATGGCTGATTTCGATCCCCACGATACAAATGCTGACAAAGATAAGGATTTGGACGGAATAATCCGGCCGAAAGAACTGGAAGATTTCACCGGACAGAAAGAAATCGTTTCCAACCTTAACATTTATATAAAAGCGGCACGCATGCGCGGCGAAGCGCTGGACCATACCCTGTTCCATGGCCCTCCCGGCCTGGGTAAGACGACCCTGGCGCACATCATTGCCGCGGAGATGGGTGTGAATCTGAAAGTCACGTCGGGCCCCGTGCTCGCCCGGCCCGGCGACCTGGCCGGCCTGCTTACTTCGCTGGAGACCGGTGATGTCCTGTTCATCGACGAGATCCACCGTCTTTCTCCTGAAGTGGAGGAATACCTCTATTCCGCCATGGAAGACTACGTGATCGACATCATGATCGACAAGGGACCCGGAGCGCGTTCGGTGCGGATCGCCCTCAATCCCTTCACGCTGGTCGGCGCCACGACGCGCAGCGGCCTGCTCACCGCTCCCTTGCGGGAGCGCTTCGGCATCAACTGCGCCCTGGAATACTATGACACTTCGGAACTGGTCAAGATCGTCCGCCGGTCTGCGCGGATCCTGGGCATCGGCATCGACGAGGAAGCGGCCCGGGAAATCGCCCTCCGGAGCCGGGGGACGCCCCGTATCGCCAATGCCCTCCTGAAGCGCGTCCGCGATTTCGCCCAGGTGGTCGGCGACGGCCACATCGACCTCACCATCTCCCGTTATGCCCTGGACAAGCTCAAGATCGACAAGCGGGGCCTCGATGCCATCGACAACAAGATCCTCCGGACCATCATCACGACGTTCAAGGGAGGTCCGGTGGGTGCCGGCACGATCGCGACGGCGATTTCCGAAGACCAGGGTACCTTCGAAGAAGTGTATGAGCCGTTCCTGATCAAAGAGGGCTTCATCCAGCGGACGCAGCGCGGACGTATCGCTACCGAAACGGCGTACCATCATCTCGGCCTGGAACGCTACATGCCCAAGGGCGGGTTGTTCGACGCACAGGATGAAGAACTTTTCTAATAAATTGGATATGAAAAGATTCCTGCTTATCCTGAGCGGACTGTTCCTTGTCGTTCCCGCCTTTGCGTGCACCTCTGCGATCATTTCCGCCAAGAGTCCGTACGCCTCGGCGCGTCCTGTCATGTTCAAGCACCGGGACACGGACCATATCGACAACCGGATGCAGTGGTTCCAAGGGGAAAGGTATGCCTTCGTCGGGCTGGTCAACGCCGATGCCGGTCCTGCGCCGAAGGAGGTATGGAGCGGAGCCAACAGCGCCGGTTTCTGCATCATGAATACGGCGACCTACGACCTGAAGGATGACGATGTGCCCGCCTCGAGGATGGACCGGGAAGGAATCGTCATGTTCCGGGCCCTGGAAATCTGTGCCACCGTTTCCGATTTCGAACACCTGTTGGATTCCCTTCCGCGTCCGATGGGGGTGGAGGCCAATTTCGGCGTGATCGATGCCTTCGGCGGTGCGGCCTATTACGAAGTGAACAACCACTCCTGGACCAAGTTCGATGTCAATGAAGAACCAGGAGGATACATGGTAGTGACGAACTTCACGCGGACCGGCCGGCCGGAAGACCACCGTGGCGTCGACCGTTATGAGCGCGCCTCCGTCCTCATGGAAACCCTCGCAAAAGAAGCTGATGTTCAGAACGGTATCACCCACCGTGAGCTGATCGGATCCATTTCCCGCAGCGGCGCTCCCATCCTCCGGGACATCACGTCCGCCGTCCTTGTCTTCGAAGGGGTTTCCGCCGGCAGCGACCCTTCGCATACGGTCATGTGGGGCTGCGTGGGATATCCCGGAACGACGGCATATGTTCCCATGCAGGTTTTCGGTGAAGGTCATCTTCCATCTTTCGTCACGGCGGAGGCGGCGAGGGATTACCACTGCTATGCTTCCGATACGGGCCTGCAGTGGAAGGGAAAGGAAGAAGATCCGGCGATGAAAGCATGCCTTGCCGGGACCGAGCGATTCATCGAATCGAAATTCCTCCGTCTTTTCAAACGGAAGGAAAAGATGTCCGCTGCTGCGTATACAGCGGCTTATGACCGGCTGATGAAGCGGTATGAGCGGCTTTATCGAAAGAATTTCGACAAATATAAGAAGGAAACAGCTTCGTAAATTGCAGTTTTGCCTAAAAATGACTAAACTTGCAGGTTCTTTTGAAAAACCGGAAATATCAATCAAATATATTTGAAAAAATGGCCGAAAAATTAATCTCGAAGATTCCTGATGGACCTTTGGCGGAGAAGTGGACCAAGCGCAAGTCCCAGCTTCGTCTCGTCAATCCCAACAACCGGCGCAAACTCGAAATCATCGTCGTGGGTACCGGTCTGGGCGGAGCTTCCGCTGCTGCGTCCCTCGGTGAATTGGGTTACAATGTGAAGGTTTTCTGCATCAGTGACTCCCCCCGCCGCGCACATTCCATCGCCGCACAGGGCGGTATCAATGCTGCAAAGAACTACCAGAACGACAACGACGCTGTCTACCGCCTCTTCTATGACACGATCAAGGGCGGTGACTACCGCAGCCGTGAAGCCAACGTCTACCGTCTCGCAGAAGTGAGTGCCGCCATTATCGACCAGTGTGTGGCCCAGGGTGTTCCTTTCGCCCGCGAATACGGCGGATACCTGGCCAACCGCTCCTTCGGTGGTGTGCAGGTCAGCCGTACTTTCTATGCCCGCGGACAAACCGGTCAGCAGCTCCTTCTGGGTGCCTATGCGGCCCTGAACCGTCAGGTAGCCGCCGGTACGGTGAAGAGTTATCCCCGGCATGAGATGCTCGACCTGGTCATCATCAACGGACAGGCCAAGGGTATCATCACCCGTAACCTCGTGACCGGCAAGCTGGAGCGTTTCGGCGCCCATGCCGTCGTGATCGCCACCGGCGGATACGGAAATACCTATTTCCTTTCCACCAACGCGATGAACAGCAACGGTTCCGCTGCCTGGCAGTGCTACAAGAAAGGCGCTTTCTTCGCCAATCCTTGCTTTGCACAGATCCACCCGACCTGTATCCCCGTCCACGGCGACCAGCAGTGCAAGCTGACGCTCATGAGTGAGTCGCTGCGTAACGACGGCCGGATCTGGGTTCCCAAGAAGATGGAGGACGTGATGCGGCTTCGCAAGAAAGAAATCAAGGCTTCCCAGATTCCCGAGGAAGACCGCGACTACTATCTTGAGCGCCGTTATCCCGCTTTCGGAAACCTGGTGCCGCGTGACGTGGCCTCCCGTGCCGCGAAAGAGCGCTGCGACGCCGGCTTCGGCGTGAACGAGACCGGCCTGGCCGTGTTCCTCGATTTCTCCGACGCCATCAAGCGCCTGGGACACCAGCGCGTCCAGGAGCGTTACGGCAACCTCTTCGACATGTATTTCAAGATCAATAACGTCAGCCCTTGGGAAGAGCCGATGATGATCTATCCGGCCATCCACTACACGATGGGCGGCATCTGGGTCGACTATGACCTGCAGACCACCATCCCCGGCCTGTATGCGATCGGTGAAGCCAACTTCTCCGACCACGGCGGAAACCGTCTGGGTGCCTCTGCGCTGATGCAGGGCCTGGCCGACGGTTACTTCGTGCTGCCGGTCACCATCCCCGACTACCTCTCCAACAAATTTGCGGAGCCCAAGACGGACACCAACGATCCCGCTTTCGAGGAGGCCGAGAAGGCCGTTCAGGCGAAGATCGACCGCCTGTTCGCCGTGAAGGGCAAGGAGACGGTGGATTCCATCCACAAGCGTCTTGGCAACATCATGTGGGAGTATGTGGGCATGGCCCGCAGCGAGGAAGGCCTGAAGAAGGGTATCGAACTGATCAAGGAACTCAAGAAGGAGTTCTGGAGCAATGTCTGTGTCCCGGGTTCGCAGTATGAGTTCAACCAGGAACTCGAGAAGGCCCTGCGTCTGGCCGACTTCCTGGAAATCGGCGAGCTGATGGCACGCGACGCCCTGAACCGCAACGAATCCTGCGGCGGTCACTTCCGTGTCGAGAGCCAGACCCCCGAGGGCGAGGCCCAGCGCGACGACGCCAACTACATGTATGTGGCGGCGTGGGAATACAAGGGCGAAGATGTCGAGCCCGAACTGCACAAAGAACCGCTCAAATACGAGTTTATCGAAGTTAAAACCAGAAATTACAAAGACTAGTTATGGATTTCAATCTGAAGATCTGGCGTCAGAAGAACGCCAAGGAAAAAGGTCATTTCGAAACCTATCATATTTCTGGGATCGAGGAAGACGCTTCTTTCCTCGAAATGCTTGACATTCTCAACGAGCAGCTGATCCGCGAGGGGAACGATCCCGTCGCCGTGGATAAGGGCTGCAAGAGCAGCGGTCCCGTGTCCTTCGACCATGACTGCCGCGAGGGCATCTGCGGTGCCTGTTCGCTGTACATCGATGGCCGCGCCCATGGTCCGGACGACCATGTGACGACCTGCCAGCTGTTCATGCGCCACTTCAAGGACGGCGCCACCATCACGGTGGAGCCTTGGCGCAGCGCCGCTTTCCCGGTCATCAAGGACCTGGTGGTCGACCGCACGGCTTTCGACAAGATCCTTCAGGCGGGTGGTTTCATCTCCGTGAGGACCGGCTCCGCCCAGGATGCCAATAACATCCTCATCCCGCACGAGCAGGCGGAAAAGAGCATGGATGCTGCTGCCTGCGTGGGTTGCGGCGCCTGCGTGGCCACCTGCAAGAACGGTTCCGCGATGCTGTTCGTCGCTGCCCGCGTTTCTTCGCTGGCACTCCTGCCGCAGGGACGTCCCGAGGCAGCGAGAAGGGCGAAGAGCATGGTTGCGAAGATGGACGAACTGGGATTCGGCAACTGTACGAACACCCGCGCCTGTGAGATGGAGTGCCCGAAGGGTATTTCCGTCGACCACATCGCCCGTCTGAACCGCGAATTCCTGAAAGCCAAGTTCCGGGACTAAGCGTTACCGATGGATTGAAGAATGGCGGCCGGCAAGCGATTGTCCGGCCGTTATTCTTTTTGAATAAAATGATTACCTTTGGAAGTATGGGTATGAAAAGAGCTTTTTTATTGTTTCTTGCCGTCTTCAGCGGAACGACGTCTTTTGCGCAATGGACGGAAGAAGGCTTCCGGGCACCTGCGCAGGCATACAAACCGCTGACATGGTACCATTGGCAGAACGGAAACATCGGAAAGGACGCCGTCCGGGAAGACCTTGCCTCGATGCATGAGGTCGGACTGGGTGGATTCTATCTTTTCAACTCCGCCGAAGGTGCGCCGGCCGGTGCTGACACTTATTTCAGTGACGCATGGTGGGCTGATTATCGTTTCCTGCAGGAAGTAGCCGCTGAATACGGTCTGGAGATGGGCGTGATGAATGGGGCCGGATGGTCTGTATCCGGCGGTCCCTGGGTTGCTCCGGAGGACGCCATGCAGGAAGTGGTCTGGACGGAAACCCGGGTGGATGGACCGTCCCGCTTCGACGGAATCCTTTCCCAGCCAGTCCCTTGCGTAGGATTCGAACGTGACATGCAGCGCGATCCGGTCAAGAACCGCCGTTACTACGTTTCCCGGGAGGAACTTGCAGGATATTACCATGATATCGTCGTCCTGGCTTTTCCCACGCCGGCCGGTGACCTGGCCGGTCATCCGTACCACATCGAAGGGTGGTGGGCAAAGGCGGGTTATTCCAAGATGAATGCCTGGGAAAAAGATGAAAAAACGGCCCCGGAAAACGACGTTATCCGGTTTGATGACATGGTGAACCTGACGGACAGCGTCGGTGCAGACGGACATCTTTCCTGGGATGTCCCGGTGGGATCCTGGACGATTCTCCGCATCGGGTATCAACCGACCGGAAGGAAAAACCATCCGGCCGCCGAAGGGGGAAGCGGGCTGGAAGTGGACAAACTGTCCACGGCAGCGCTAGACCGCTATTGGGAGGCTTCTACCACCCGTTTGCTGGCAGGCTCCGACATTGTATCCAAAGTGTTGATAGACAGTTATGAAGCCGGTCATCAGAACTGGACTGCCGGCTTTGAGCAAGCGTTCATTGAACGGATGGGTTACGACCCGCGTCCCTATCTTCCGGTCGTGGCTGGAAAGGTGGTGGGCGGAACCAGCTTGACGGAGCGGTTCCTGTGGGACTATCGGAAAGTCATCAGCGACCTGTTGAACGAGCGATTCTACGACCGTTTCGCCCAGCTGGCCCATCGACACGGCGTGCAGCTTGCCATTGAACCTTATGGGCAGTTCGGCAACACCGACGAGTATTCAACCGGCGCAACGGCGGACATTCTGGCTGGAGAATTCTGGGCGGGGGAGAATGCCGGGTCCACGAACCGGACAACGATGAAGCTGGCCGCCTCGCTGTCCCATTTATACGGAAAGGAAATCGTTGGTGCAGAAGCGTTTACAAGCAGTGGACGCATGTTCGAAGTCTATCCCGGCATGCTCAAGACACAGGGTGACTACTATTTTTGCCAGGGAATGAACCAGGTTTGGCTGCACAGTTTTGTCCATGACCCGTACGATGCCGTTCCCGGCATGACACTCGGATCATACGGCACCCATTTCAACCGGCGGAACACCTGGTGGAAGCATGCCGGTCCCTGGTTCACGTATCTGGCCCGGTGCCAGTACATGTTGCGGCAAGGCGTCAGTTCCCATGAAATCCTCTATTATATGGGAGAGGACGCGTCTTCCCGACCCCCCAGGAGCGAGGATCTCCATCCGTCCGTTCCGGAAGGATATGACTATGATTTCTGCGGCGGTTCCCGCATCCTTTCCCTCCTGAAGGCCAGGAAAGGCATACTGACCGCCCCCGGTGGCACTGAATACAGGTTGCTGGTCGTCCGGCCCCGGAAATGCATGCGTCCCGGCGTGCTGGAGCAGTTGCTCACGCTTGTACGGGACGGAGCCGTCGTCTGTATGGATCTTCCGGAAGAAACGCCCGGACTCGGAGAAGGCGAAGCGAGTCTGAATGAACACATCGCCTGCCTTCCTCCGGAAAAGGACGGTTGTATCCGATATGGAAAAGGCAGGATCTATCCCATCGGTGACTTGAAAGCCATCTTGCAGGAAAACGGCGTGAACCCTGCACTGGAAGTTTCTTTCCCTGAAGGATTTACACCGGAAGAAACGCAGTATCCGGGCGGTCCCGTCCTCTTTGCGCACAGGAAGAGCCGGCATGCCGACATCTATTTCCTTTCCAATCAGCAGCCGCATACAGCGGTAGCTCCGACGCTGGTTTTCAATGTGAAGCGCATGCTGCCGGAAATCTGGAACCCGAAGGAAGGATCGATCCGACCGGTGGAAGAATTCGAAACGATGGCGGATGGCCGGATCCGCCTGCGTCTTCCGCTGGAGGAATCAGGCTCCGTCTTCGTGGTTTTCCGGTATCCCGTCCGGAAAGCATCGAAAAGTCTCTCCGCTCCTGTGCCGGAATGGAACAGGACGACATTGTCCGGTCCTTGGGAAGTATCGCTTTTACCGGGATTATCCGGAGCCGGGAAATCATTTACTGTGAATACGTTGTCCGACCTTTCCGGTCATGAAGACCCGGCGGTGAAATACTTCTCCGGAGAAATCCTGTATAAGACCCGCTTCCAGGCGGAGCGCACAGAAAACGGCCGTTTCCTGCTGGACCTGGGCCGCGTCGGAGTCCTTGCTGAAGTGCGCGTGAACGGGCAACCGGCCGGTACATGCTGGTGCGAACCTTACCGCATCGACATTGGTGACTGGGTCAATAACGGAGAGAACGAGTTGGAAATCAAGGTTGTAAATCTCTTGATCAACCGCGTGGCCGGCGACCTGCTCCTGCCGGAAGACCGGGAATGGACGACGGAAACCGGCTCGACCGCCCCGGGATATTCCCTTGCTCGTTTTCCGCAGTGGCTGCAGGATGGAAAGGAGAGCCCGACCGGCCGCAGGACGTTCACGACCTGGTACTGGCCCTATATGAAAGGCAAGCCGCTTCCACTTTCCGGCCTGGCAGGACCCGTCTTCCTCCTGTCCGACTGATTTCAGTCCGGGAATACGGCAACGACCGACCGGGGCGGGAGGACGATCTTTCCGCCGTTACAACGGCTTTTTTCCTGCTCCGGACCCCTCAGGTACATCTTGCCCTGCAGTGCCGGCGATTGGACCGTCATGGATTCGTTTTTCCAGTTGACGAAGAAGTGCATCCTGTGGTCTCCGGAAGCATAGGAAGCCGTCAGTACGGAAGGAACCTCGACCGGTCCCGCCTGCGTATGGATGATGGATTTTCCGCATTGTACCGTCATTGGATGGATGGCCCGCCCCAGCTGCAGGAATTCCGGAAAAGCCTTTCTCCATGCCGTCAGCGTCCGGATCATGGAAAGCGCGGCTTCCCGGTCCGGACGGTAATCCGGCGAGAAATCACGCTGCCCCCAGGCCCACTGGATGTCTCCTTCGTCATTGATGACCACCGTGAGGATGTCTCCGGCCAGGAAGGAATATGCCAGGCGGTACTGGAAGATGTCCGGTGTCCGCCGACAATCGATGATGCCGTCTCCGCAGACGTTGTTTCCCATGAAATTGGTGATGTATTCATGGTAGATGTAGGCATAGAGCGGAACCGGTTCCCCGCCGTTGAAGTCGAGTCCGCAGCGGTTGTCAGAAAAGAGCAGGAAAGGGATGAATGGTTCCGAGGCAGCGCTTTCGCAGCCGAGGACGAGTCCTGGGTTTTCCCGTAGGATCCGCCCGTAGAGGGAAGCAGCCTCCGTGCTTTCCCAAGTACCTGGTACAGAGGCATGTCCGTGCTCTTTCGCGTAGCACATGTACGGTGTTCCGCCATGGTTCTGGTCCATCATCTGGATGTAGTCGATGCCCGACGCCCGGATTTTCCGCATTTCTCCGGCCAGCGTCTCTTTGGTGAAATCGCGCGAAGGACAGAGGTCGTACCCGCTGCGCTGCCCTGTGCAGATCCTGGAGAGCGGCAGGCTGCCGTTCGGCGCCAGGCACATCTCCTTTTCCAGGTGCTTTTCAGCAAAGGCTTCTGCTCCGCCGTAGTCCAGCAGGTTGCTTTTCTGGGTCCATCCCATGCCGCTGCAGTAGACGCCGACCCTCCCGCCGATCCGGTGCATGCCGTCGACGAAGGCCTTCAGAGCCTCTTCTCCGCCATAGGGCGGCCAGACATACGGCGGGGCCCACGGTGCCGTTCCTTCCCAGTGCATCAGCAGCGCCATGACGGGCGCACCGGTCTGTTCCGTAAACGCTTCTATGAGCGGCAAGGCGTTCGTATACGGAAAGAGTTTGTTCGGCGTCATCTCGTCCATGTCGTGGTGTCCGCGGACGCAGTAGGTCAAGACGACGAACGGATCGAAATACCAGTCCGGCAGCGCCTTGTTATCTTCCAGCTGGACGAAGCCTTCGTGGTGGCTGTCGAAATGCCGGCGGTAGATATCGGCCGCTGCGTGCCAGTCTCCCTTGAAGCCGCCCAGTACCGTTTCGTCCGCCGTGGTGACAGAGCCTTTTTTCGCTCCGGGATACAGCTTGAGAACCAGCCGGATACCGTTTTCCGTCTTTTGAAAATCTACCTGGCGGGTTTGCCGTGCGGGGTCATGTGCTCCGAAATACAAGCCGTCGCCCCGCTTTACCTGGGCCAGGAACGGGGTACAGACCATGCCCGGATACATGGCGTAATTGCCCAGGCTGGGATACTCCGGTTCAATGTATGCGTGTTTTGAAGCATCCCGGAAGAACGCTCCTTCGTTGTACGGCCATAGGATGCCTTCGTCTTCGGAGGCGGTTTCCTTCACGGTAAGGCAGGGATACTGCATCCACTCCACCTGGTCCTTCGTGTCTACCGCCATCGAGAAGTGGAACAGGCTGTCTTTCTTGTCAGCCCTTACGCCGATGCGGACGGAGAAAGGCCGGTCCGGAAAGTCTTCATATTGGAATACCAACTTACCGCTTTTGAGAAAGAAGGAACATTTTCCGGCATCGTTGGCATCATACAGGGAGAAACTGCCGTCCAGATTGAGGAAGCGTACCTTGAAAAGCGGCTCCCGGACATCCGCCAGCAAGTTCTCATCCTTGCCGAAAAAGGCGACGGCTCCATTTGCTTTCTCCAGGGCCAGCCGGTAACCGGCCTTGCTTTCCAGTTGGACCGTTTCCTGTTTATCCGGCATACCGCACGCGACGGAAAGCAGGAGGAAGCAGAGGCTTCCAGCGAACAAAAGATAATTCAGTCTCATTATCAGTTATTTACCAGAGGAAGTTGTTGAACGGGTACCGTCCCGCATGGATTTCCGCGACCATTTTATAAATGTCGTTGCGAAGTTTGTCGATGTTCGTCTTGTTCTTGGCAGAAATGAAGATGCAGGGCGTCTTTTCCCGGGCGATCCAACTGTTCTTCAGCTCTTCCAGCGTCCAGTGTTTCTGCTCCCTGGGTTCCAGCGAGAATTCATCGTACTCCTCGTACGAATACTGGTCGATCTTGTTGAAAATCACGAACACGGGCTTTCCGTTCGCATCGATTTCCTTCAGCGTACGGTCCACCACTTCCATCTGCTCCTCGAATCCCGGATGGGAGATGTCCACCACATGCAGGAGGATGTCGGCCTCCCGTACCTCGTCGAGGGTGCTCTTGAACGCCTCGACCAGCTGCGTGGGCAGTTTCCGGATGAAACCGACCGTGTCGCTCAGCAGGAAAGGAACGTTCTCGATGACGACTTTGCGCACGGTCGTGTCCAGCGTCGCGAAGAGTTTGTTTTCGGCAAAGACATCCGATTTCGCAAGCAGGTTCATCAGTGTGCTTTTCCCGACATTCGTGTAGCCGACGAGCGAAAGACGGACCATCGATCCGCGGTTGCCGCGCTGCGTTGCCATCTGCCGGTCCACCTTCTTGAGCTGTTCCTTGAGGCGCGCGATCTTTTCCTTGACGATCCGCCGGTCGATCTCGATCTGGGTTTCACCCATACCGCCACGCGTTCCCATGCCGCCCCGCTGCCGTTCCAAGTGCGTCCACATGCCGGCCAGGCGCGGCAGCATGTAGTTGTACCGTGCCAGTTCCACCTGCATCTTCGCATAGGACGTCTTCGCCCGCTGTGCGAAGATTTCGAGGATCAGGCTGGTCCGGTCAATGACGGAACTGCACTTGATCACCTTCTCGATGTTGCGCTGCTGCATGCCGGTGAGTTCGTCGTCGAAGATGACGTACGTAATCTCGTTTTCTTCGCAATAATCAGCGATTTCCTGCAGTTTTCCGCTGCGGATGTACGTTGATTTCTCCGGTTTGTCCAGTCGCTGTACAAACTTCCGGTCGCCGACGGCGCCGGCGGTTGCGGCCAGGAATTCGAGTTCATCGAGGTATTCCATCACCTTCCGCTCTTCATCGTTCTGGCGGATGATGCCTACGAATACGGCTTTTTCGCTCTTGTTCTCCATGCGTGGGCTTTCGTAAAAAAAGGCCATCCGGACAGGACGGCCTTTCATGTGTTCAAGTGTCTTTCTTTTTACTTCAACTGGAAGATCACAGGGAAGGTGTAGGTCACCTTCACGGCGCGGTCACGCTGCTTGCCCGGCTTCCATTTCGGGGACTTGCTGACGACCCGGACCGCCTCCTTGTCCAGCGAGGAGTCCACGCCACGCATCACCTTGATGTTCGAAACGGAACCATCGGTGTTCACCGTGAACTGGAGGGTGACACGGCCCTGCAGACCGTTCTCCTTCGCAATCTCCGGATAGACGAGCTGCGACTGGACCCATTTCGGGAATTCCGTCGCGGCGTCGCCGCCGTTGAACGTCGGCTTCTCTTCCACCATCATGAAAGGAATCGCCTCTTCTTCAACGACTACCTCTTTGACTTCCTCCACATAGTCCATGATCTCGACACCCATGTTGGCGTCGTCTTCCAGACTCATGAAGTTATCGTCCACCTTGATGTCGTCCTCGACGATGTCGATCTGGTCCGACAGCACGGGGATCTTCGGCGCCTCGGGCGGCGGGGGAGGAGTCTCCTGGGTGATCGGAACCATATCTTCAACTTCTACGACCTGGTTGTCGTCCGCGAGCACGGCCGTCTTCTTTTCACGCGTGCCGTAGGAGAAAGCTCCCAGCACGACGAGCAGGGCCGCGACGAGTCCGATTTCCACGAAGAGCAATCTTCTGTTTTCAAGATTGGCTTTTGGTGTTTTCTTGACTTCCATATCCTTCAATAATGTTTATCCAACTATCCATGGCCATGATTGGGATGATTCCAATAGGCATTCAAAGATAGAAATAATTATTTTCATTTCAAATTTTTTGGATTAATAGTTGTAGATTTGTGAAAATATCGGCACATGATCCAATACTTTTGCGAAGATATCGTTTTTCCCTTCCGTGAGAAACGGCTCACCAACCGCTGGCTGAAACAGGTGGCGGAAATAGAGGGTCGGAAGGTCGGCGACCTGTCCGTGATCTTTTGTTCCGACCCTTACATCCTTGACGTGAACGTCCGTTATCTCGGGCACGAGTACTATACCGACATCATTACCTTTGATTATTGCGAAGGGAATACCCTGTCGGGCGATTTGTTTATCAGCATCGACACCGTCCGCGACAATGCCGCCTTTTACGGCGCATCCTTCGAAACCGAACTCGACCGGGTCATCGTCCATGGCCTGCTTCATCTGATCGGTTACGATGACCATACCGAGGAAGACCGGAAGACGATGCGTGCGAAGGAAGATGAGGCGCTCCGCCTGCTTGCTACCCTTCGGCAGGGTTGATGCCGTTTTTTGCAGTCCGCGTTAATTTATCTATTTTTGTCGCTCGGTTCCGGACCCTTCCGGAAGAGACAGGATGCTGGGAACGTATGACATCATCGTGGTAGGCGGCGGTCACGCCGGTTGCGAAGCGGCGGTCGCCGCGGCGCGGCTGGGTTCGTCGGTCCTGCTCGTGAATGCCGACCTCCGCAGTTTCGCCCGCATGTCGTGCAACCCGGCGATCGGTGGAATCGCCAAAGGACAGATCGTCCGGGAGATCGATGCCCTCGGCGGCATGACCGGCATCGTCACCGACCGGGTCACGCTCCAGTTCCGGATGCTGAACCGCTCAAAGGGCCCGGCGATGTGGAGTCCGCGGGCGCAGTGTGATAAAAGCGCGTTTTCACAGGAATGGCGAAATATTCTCGAAAGTTACTGTAACTTAGACATTTACGCGGATTTTTGCGATTCTTTCCTCGTTGAGAATTCAAAAATTGCCGGAATCCGGACAACTACCGGGGCAATTTTCAAATCTCGGGCGGTTATCTTGACCGCCGGAACCTTCCTGAACGGCAAACTTTTCATCGGCCGTACTTCTTTCGAAGGCGGACGGATCGGGGAACTCTCTTCGCACGGACTGACGGAACAGCTCGTCAGCCTCGGTCTCGAAACCGGCCGCATGAAGACCGGCACCCCGCCCCGGATCGACATCGCCTCCGTCCATACGGAGGCCCTGCTCCTTCAGGAAGGAGACGCTGCGCCGGCCCGTTTCTCTTACTTGCCCATCCCTTCTTCCATCCAGGGCGGACAACCCCAGATGCCCTGCTTCATCCTTCATACGAACGAGGAGGTGCATGAGGCCTTGCGCAGCGGTTTTGCCGACTCGCCGCTGTTTTCCGGCTTGATCTCCGGGAAGGGACCCCGCTATTGCCCCAGTATCGAAGACAAGCTCCGGGTCTTTCCTGACAAGGATTCCCACCAGCTCTTCCTTGAGCCGGAAGGCCGTCATACCCGCGAGTATTACCTGCAGGGCTTCTCCTCTTCCCTTCCGCTGGAGGTCCAGATGAAGGCGCTCCACCGGATTCCCGGACTTGAAGACGTAAAGGTGTTCAAGCCTGCCTATGCCGTGGAGTACGACTATTTCGATCCGACCCAGCTTTCCGCATCGCTGGAGGTGAAGGCAATCGAAGGTCTGTTCATGGCGGGACAGGTAAACGGCACGACCGGTTACGAAGAAGCGGCCGCCCAGGGGATCATGGCCGGCATCAATGCGCATTTGAAAGTCCATGGGGAAGCGCCGTTCATCCTCGGTCGGGACAGTTCATACATCGGTGTCCTGATCGACGACCTGGTTACGAAAGGGGTCGATGAGCCCTATCGCATGTTTACTTCGCGTGCCGAGTTCCGCATCCTGCTCCGGCAGGACAATGCCGATCGCCGCCTGACGGAGTTGTCTCACCGCCTCGGCCTTGCTTCCGCAGCGCGGTACGAGCGGATGCTTTCCAAGTATGAAGATGCCGACCGGCTCGAACAGCTGTGCGCCGAGGTTTCCCTGCGCGCCGATGCGGTCAATCCCTATCTGGAATCCGTTGGTTCGACACCGTTGTCCGAATCCAAGCGGCTTGTGGACCTGGCGGCGCGTCCGATGGTTTCTCTTTCTTCGTTGTTGTCTTTGGTTCCACGTGGAACATTCGATCGCTACGACCTGCACCTTCCTGAAGGCGACGACCTGCTTTCCCAGGAAGCGCGCGAAGATCGGATCCAAGCGGCGGAGATTGAAATCAAATATCGCGGCTATTTGGACCGGGAGCGCAAACAGGCGGAAAAGATCCTTCGTTTCGAGCACCTGACGATTCCGGAAGATTTCGACTTCGACCGGATCCAGGGGCTTACCATTGAATGTCGCCAGAAGATGAAGCGATATCGCCCGCGTACCATCGCACAAGCGTCGCGCCTTTCGGGCGTGTCGCCGGCAGATATTTCCGTTTTGTTGTTGTATTTCGGCCGCTGATTTCCGCAGTGTTCCACGTGGAACATGTGAAGGGCGTTGCGGCTACAGAATCTGCAGGGAGGACTTGATGAGTTGCTCCACCTTGGCGTTGGGATTTGCCTTCAGCACCGTCTGGATGGCTTTTCCGACCGCCTGCTTGTTGAAACCGAGCATGATCAGGGCCTGCGTCGCTTCTTCCACGCGTTCATTCCGGGCACCGCCGAACAGTTCTTCCGAGGCTGCGCCGCCGCCCTTGATGACCTTGTCCTTCAGCTCCAGGACCATCCGCTGGGCGGTCTTGAGTCCGATTCCCTTGACGCTTTTGATCCGGGAAATGTCTTCGGAGAGGATGGCGGTACGGATCTCTTCCGCGGACAGCGATGAGAGCATCATCCGCGCGGAGTTGACACCGACGCCGGAAACACCGATCAGGAGTTCGAAGAGTTCACGCTCGTCACGGGTCGCGAATCCGTAGAACAACTCCATGTCCTCTCGTTCGCGCAGGTAGTGGTAGATGTAGAGCGTGGCCTCCTGCTTTCCCTCGAGCACTTGGTAGGTCTGCAGGGAAATCAGGATCCGGAATCCGATTCCGTGGTTGTCCAGAATGATTTCCGTCGGGGAAAGGGCCGCGACGGTGCCTTTGATGTAGTCGATCATAACAGTACAAAAATAGGAAATACTTTGTAACTTTGCAATGATTGGATTTTAACGGAACGATATGGAAATCGAGCAAGTGAGAGCGTTGTTCCCGGGGCTGGACGCCCAGGTGTACGGGAAGCCGCTGGTCTATTTCGACAACGCGGCGACCTCGCAGCGCCCCTTGTCCGTCGTCCGCGCGTTCGAGGAGTCTTCGCTGCACGCGAACGCCAACCTGCACCGGGCGGTGCACTGCCTGGCGGAAACGGCGACGCGCGCCTATGAGGATACCCGCGACGCGGTCCGTGCTTTCATCGGCGCGGCGCACCGCGAAGAAATCATCTTCACGGCAGGAACGACGGCGGCCGTCAACTTGCTGGCCTTCTCCTTCGGCGAAGCCTTTGTCGGCGAGGGGGACGAGATCATCGTCACGGAAGCCGAGCACCATTCCAACCTGGTGCCCTGGCAACTGCTCTGCCTGCGCAAGAAGGCGGTGCTGAAAGTGCTGCCGGTCGATGATTCCGGTCATCTGCGCGTCGATTTGCTGCCCGCCCTGCTCACGGACCGGACGCGGTTGCTCGCCGTCGCCCAGGTCTCGAACGTTCTGGGACTGGCGGCTCCGCTGCCGCAGATCATCCGTGCCGCCCATGCGCGCGGCTGTGCGGTTTTCGTGGACGGCGCCCAGGGTATCGTGCATGACGGTGTCGACGTGCAGGCGCTGGATTGTGATTTCTATGCGTTTTCCGGACACAAGATGTACGCGGCGACCGGCACCGGTGTCTTGTATGGCAAGAAAAAATGGCTCGAGGCG
Organism: uncultured Bacteroidia bacterium; assembly: GCA_902801205.1. Taxonomy (GTDB): domain Bacteria; phylum Bacteroidota; class Bacteroidia; order Bacteroidales; family UBA932; genus Cryptobacteroides. Next base: position 80,983 of record CADCHE010000003.1, on the reverse strand, counting down.
ATGCCGCCGTATCAGTCCGGCGGCGAGATGATCGGCACGGTCCGGTGGGACGGCACGACGTTTGCGCCGCTGCCCGCCAAGTTCGAAGCGGGCACGCAGAATATCAACGGCGTCCCGACGCTGGTTCCGGCCATCGAAATGTTCCGTCTCCTTTCGGACGGCGCGCTCCGGGAATACGCCGGGCGTGTTTCCGACCGGCTGGCTGAAGGACTGGCCGCGCGGGGCGATATCCACCTGTATGGAACGCCGTCGGCTCCCGGTGAGAAGATTCCGCTCTATTCCTTTACCGTGGAGGGCGTCCACCATGAGGACCTGGCCCTGGTGCTGGACAAGATGGGCTTCGCGGTCCGTTCCGGACAGATGTGTGCCGAGCCGCTGATGGACCGTTTCGGCGTGACCGGCATGGTGCGTGTCTCCCTGCTGCCATACAATACCATGGAGGAGGTGGAGCGCTTCCTGGACGCGCTCGATGTGGCGGTCACGATGCTGCGCGGCTGAAGCGGAGGTTTGTAAAGAAAGAAGCATGCAGACGATAGAAGAAAGAAAACAGGAAGTCATCGATGACTTTTCGATGTACGACGAGTGGCTCGACAAGTACGAATACCTGATCGAGAAGGGCCGCTTGCTGCCGCCTTTCCCGGAGGGGGAAAAGACAGAAGATAAACTCATAAAAGGTTGTCAATCAAGAGTTTGGCTAGATTGTTCCCTGCGTGATGGGCGTTTGTATTTCACGGCGGACAGCGATGCCATCATCACCCGCGGGATCATCTCGCTGCTGATCGGCGTCTATTCCGGCGCGACACCTGCCGAGATCGCCGCCGACGATTTCGCGTTCGTCGATACGATCGGCCTGCGGCAGAACCTGTCGCCGACCCGGGCGGGCGGCCTGGCGTCAATGATCGAGACCATCCGCCGGGTGGCCCGTGAACATGTTGAAGGAAAGGAAGATGAATGAAGAAGTGCTGACTCCGGAGGACGTGAAGGAACTCGCTCCGCTCTACGATAACGTAATCCTTGCGCTCAAGCAAGTCTACGACCCTGAAATCCCGGTCAACATTTACGATCTGGGACTGATTCTCGACTTGCATATCAGCAAGTCGCACGAGGTGAGCATCACCATGACGTTTACGGCGCCCAACTGCCCGATGGCGGATGAGGTGCTTGCCGAAGCCCGCGCGAGCGTGGAGGACGTGCCCGGCGTGAAGAAATGTACGATCGAACTCTCTTTCGACACGCCCTGGGATGCCTCGATGCTCTCCGATGAAGCGCGCCTTGCCCTGGGGATGGACGACTGGGACACCCCGGAGGGCCGGCCGGATCCCGGCGAAGGCCCCGACTATTCGAAGGCGCCCAATACCTGACGCCCATGCCTTTCGTCAACATATATTTCTCCCTGGGGAGCAACCTGGGCGACCGCCGGCGGAACCTGACCGAGGCGGTGGAGCGCCTTGAGGCCGCCTTGGACGCGCCGTGCGCCGCCCTTTCACGGTTTATCGAGACCCGCGCCGTCGGTTTCTCCGGCGGGAAGTTCCTCAATGCGGTCGCCCTGTTCCGGGTACACCGCCCGGAGGGGACGACGGAGGAATGCTGCCGTGCGCTGCTGGGGACCGTCAAGCAGGTCGAGCGTGCCATGGGGCGGACCGATCCCCCGGAATACGATGCGGAGGGACGGCGTATCTACCATTCCCGCATCATCGATGTCGATATTCTTTTCTATGGCAATGAAACCGTTGATGCAGCGGATATTACAGTTCCTCATAAAGGCATCGCCGACCGGCCTTTCGTGATGATACCCCTGCAGGAGATCGCCCGGCCTTCCCTGCGTGCCGCTTTTCCGGCGTATTTCCCGGATCCGACGAACATCAATCCCTCCCAGATATGAAAACACGACTGATCTCCCTTGTGACGCTCCTGCTGGGCGCCTCCTTGGCGCTGCATGCGTCGAACGACCTTTTCAGGAATGGCAAGTCCGGCTACGTGATCGCCGTCGGGCAGGCAGCCTCGGCCTCCGAGCAGACGGCAGCCCGTGAACTTCAACAGTATATCGAAGCGGTCGGCGGCGTCAGACTTCCTATCGTAAACTATTGTCCGTCAGGGAAATTCATCTCTGTCGGATACAACAACCTGACACAGGAAGCCCTGGGCGGCAGCGTTCCGCAGGCGACGGACGAATCGTTCGTCTGCCGGTCGAAGGACGGCAACCTGTACATCTACGGCGGCCGCGACCGGGGCACGATGTACGGCGTCTATGCCTTCCTGGAGAAATACCTGGGGATCCGCTGGTACACCCCTGAATACACGAAAATCCCGAAGATGGACCGCTGCCCGCTGGAAGAAGTCGATTTCCGCCAGTCGCCGGCCATCAAATACCGTTTCGTACAGTATCGCAACGCCTTCCGCGATGCCGCCTGGATGGCGCACAACCGGAACAACGCGACTTCGACGGCCCTCAGCAACGAATACGGCGGGATCTCCGGCTACTGGGGCTGCCACACCAGTGCGCAGTTCATCCCCCCGGCAAAATACTTCGAGTCACATCCGGAGTATTTCAGCCTGCGTAACGGAAAGCGCGTCGCGGACAGCCAGCTCTGCCTGAGCAACCCCGAAGTGCTGCGCCTCTGCATCGAGGCGATGAAGAACACCATCGCCAAGCACCCGGACTACTGGGTGTATGACATGAGCCAGAACGACAACTTCCTTTGGTGCGAATGTTCGCGCTGCAAGGCGATGGAAGACCATTACGGCGGCCACAGCGGCCTGTTCCTCTGGTTTGTCAACCGGGTGGCCGACGCCATCCGCGCGGACTGGCCCGACAAGTACATCGGCACCTTCGCCTACCAGTACACCCGCCAGGCGCCCCGGAACATCGTCCCGCGCGACAACGTGCTCATCCGCCTGTGCAGTATCGAATGCGACTTCTCCCACCCGATCGCCGAAACGGCGTTCAACCGTCCCTTCCTGAAGGACCTGCAGGACTGGTCGAAGATCGCCCCGACCCTCTTTATCTGGGACTATGTGGTCAATTTCAACCAGTACCTGGCACCGTACCCCAACTTCGGCGTGCTGGCCGCGAACATCAAGACGTTCCGTGACCATCACGCGATCGGCATCCAGGAGGAGGCGCAGTACCAGTCGGACGGCGCGGAGTTCTCCGAGATGAAGGCCTGGGTACTCGCCCGGCTGCTCTGGGACCCGGAGCAGGACACCGATGCGCTGGTGAAAGAATTCATCACCGACTATTATGGTCCAGCTGCGCCGCAGGTGCAGGCGTATTTCGACCTCTGCCGCTCCCGGATCCAGGACGATACCGTGATGGGATTCGCGTTCGACCAGAACCATCCGCTGTATGACGACGCCTTCGTGGAGGCCTCCTGGAAGCTGCTGGAAGCCGGCCGCGCGGCGGTTTCCGGCGATGCCGAGCTGACCGCCCGGATCGACAGGGTACGCGCTCAGATCCTCTTCCTGAAAGAAATGCGGAACCCGGAAGCATCGAAGGCGGACGGGACGAAAGACGAACTGCTGCGGATCATCCGTGAGGGGAACATCCGCGTCCGCGAGTGGCAGTCCAACGAGCAATTCATCAACTCGCTGCCGTAAACGGCGTCTTTTTTCACTGAATTTCTTATTTTTGCAGGTCAGAATACAAACGATTACCGAATATGACACAAGACGAACTGTTCAAGGTGCTGGTTGCGCATTGCAAGGAATATGGTTTCATCTTCCCTTCCAGCGAGATTTATGACGGCCTGGCCGCCGTGTACGATTATGGCCAGATGGGCGTGGAGCTCAAGAACAACATCAAGCAGTACTGGTGGAATGCCATGACCCGCCTGCACGAGAACGTGGTGGGTATCGACTCCTGCGTGTTCATGCATCCGAAAACGTGGGTGGCTTCCGGCCACGTGGCGGCGTTCAACGACCCGCTCATCGACAACAAGGACTCCAAGAAGCGCTATCGTGCCGACAACCTGATCGAAGACTACCTCGGCAAGATCGAGGAGAAGATCGAGAAGGAGGTGGCCAAGGGCCGCAAGCGGTTCGGCGACAGCTTCGACGAGGCGCAGTTCCGCGCGACGAACCCCAACGTCCTGCGTGAAAAGGCCAAATACGACGAGGTGCACGCCCGCTACCTGGCGGCAGAGAACGCCAACGACCTGAAGGCGTACCGCGACATCATCGTCGACTGCGGCATCGTCTGCCCGATCTCCGGCACCGCGAACTGGACCGACGTCCGCCAGTTCAACCTGATGTTTTCCACTTCCATCAGCAACACCGGCTCCTCCGACGACAAGATCTACCTGCGTCCCGAGACGGCCCAGGGCATCTTCGTGGAGTACCTGAACGTGCAGAAGACCGGCCGCATGAAGATCCCGTTCGGCATCGCCCAGATCGGAAAGGCCTTCCGCAACGAGATCGTCGCCCGCCAGTTCATCTTCCGCATGCGCGAGTTCGAGCAGATGGAAATGGAATTCTTCTGCCGTCCCGGCACGGAGATGGAGTGGTTCGCCGCCTGGAAGGAGAACCGCATGAAGTGGCATGTCAACCTCGGCATGGGTGCGGAAAACTACCGCTTCCACGACCACGAGAAGCTGGCGCACTACGCCAATGCCGCTACGGATATCGAGTTCAACTTCCCGTTCGGCTTCAAGGAGCTGGAAGGCATCCACTCGCGGACCGACTTCGACCTGGCCAACCACCAGCGCCTGTCCGGCAAGAAGATCCAGTATTTCGACCCCGAGACGAACGAAAGCTACGTGCCGTACTGTGTCGAGACATCCATCGGCGTCGACCGCATGTTCCTGGCCGTCCTGTCGCACTCCTACAAGGTGGAGCAGCTGGAAGGCGGCGAGTCCCGCGTCGTGCTGGGCATCCCGGCCCCGCTCGCTCCGGTGAAGGTGGCGGTTCTGCCGCTGGTCAACAAGGACGGCCTGCCCGAGAAGGCCCGCGAGATCATGAATGACCTGAAGTTCGATTTCAAGTGCCAGTACGACCCGAAGGATTCCATCGGCAAGCGCTATCGCCGCCAGGATGCCATCGGTACCCCGTTCTGTGTCACCATCGACCACCAGTCCCTGGAGGATGGTACGGTGACCATCCGCGAGCGCGACACGATGGCCCAGCGCCGCGTCGCGGCCGCCGAGCTGCGGTCGATCATCGACAAGGAGGTGAACATGAACAACCTCCTGCGGAACCTGTAGTTTTAGGAACCACTTAATTAATAATACGTTATGAAGAAATACATCTTTTTGGCCGCCGCGCTGCTGCTTCTGGCGGGCAGCGCGAAGGCCCAGGAGAACCCGATTGCCGAGATTTCCCGGAATCCGGGCTGGTGCACCATTTTCCACCGCTGGGGCTTCATCGGAGATTCCTTGTCCAGCGGTGAGCACGAGTACATCCGCACGGACGGCGCGAACGGCTACAACGACAACTATGCGTATTCCTGGGGCCAGCGGATGGTCGCGGCCATCGGCGGCGCTACGGGAGAGAACTATTCCCAGGGCGGCGAGACGGCCAAGGGCTGGATCGACCATTTCTGGGACAATCCCTGCAACCGGAACGCCGACGTCGATGCGAAGGTGAATCCCAAGCAGGCCTATATCATCGCCCTGGGCGAGAACGACATCAATACAGGGATCCCTGCCGGAAATGCGGAGAAAGACATCAACCTCGAGGATTACACCAAGAATGCCGAAACGTTCATCGGTTATTATGCGGGAATCATCCAGCGGATCAAGAGCATCCAGCCGAAGGCGCGGTTCTTCGTGGTGACGATGCCCGCCGGCCCGCGCAAGTTCAAGGCGCCCCTCAACGAGCAGATCCGCAAGATGCCCGAGATCTTCGAGCACGTCTACCTGATCGACCTGGAGAAATACGGCCCGGATTATGAGGCGCCGGAATTCGAGAAGCGTTATTTCGTGATGGGTCACATGAATGCCGCCGGTTACCAGTGGACCGCCTGGATGTTCATGACCTACATCGACTGGATCATCGAGCACAACATGGAGGCGTTCGCCGACGTTGCCTTCGTGCGCTAAGTTCCTTACTGATATGAGGATGCGTCATTCTTTCCTGGCACTCGCCGTCCTGCTGGCCGGCGTGTGCGCCTCCGCGCAGGAGACCCCCGTTTGGAAAACCCAGTGCGGCACGCCGACGGGTCAGCCCAAGTTTCCGCTCTATTCCTATCAGGAGCTGCCCCCGTTCGTCCAGGCCGATCCGGCCGAATGGAAGGGGGTGAAGGGCCTGCAGGTGTCCTGGGCGGACAAGAACGTCCGTTACGCCAAGACATCCGTTCCGCTGTCCAAGGGCGTGAAGAACCTCACGCTGAAGGGCTGGCGGGGCGAGCGTGTCTGCGCCCAGGCCGTCATCTGGACCGGTCGTGCGGTGTCCGGCCTGAGCTATGCGCTCTCCGACCTGAAGGATGCCAAGGGCCACGTGATTCCTGCCTCGGCCTGTGAGACGGGCTTCCTCCGCTATGTGATGACGGATGAATACGGCGGTGGCTGCAACGTCCACGTACATACACAGTTGGATTCCGCCCTGCTGGCTGATGTGGTGGATCCCTACTTGAAGTCCATGGACATGGTTCCGATGCAGACGCAGCCGGTTTGGTTCACCCTGTGGATCCCGCAGTCTGCTCCCGCCGGTACGTACAAGGGCGCCGTTTCCGTCTGCGAGGGCGGCAAGACCGTAGGTAAGCTGGCGCTCACCGTGCAGGTGGAGGACCATGTGCTGCCTGCTCCCAAGGACTGGACATTCCACCTGGACCTGTGGCAGAGCCCGTTCGCCGTGGCGCGTTACCACCAGGTGCCGCTCTGGAGTCCGGAGCACTTCGCCGCGATGCGCCCGCTGATGGAGCGGCTCGCGAATGCCGGCCAGAAGGTGATTACCACGGCCATCACGCACTGGCCCTGGAACAGCCAGACGGAGGATCCGTTCGAGAGCATGGTCACCTGGGTCAAGAAATATGACGGGACGTGGACGTACCACTATGATGTGTTCGACGCGTGGGTGGAATTCATGATGTCCTGTGGGATCACCGAGCAGATCAACTGCTACTCGATGGTGCCCTGGCGGCTGTCTTTCCGGTATCTCGACCAGGCGACGGATTCCTATCAGGAGATCCACTGCGCGCCGGGCGAGCCGGCCTACGAGGAACTTTGGCTGCCCATGCTGAAGGATTTCGCGGCGCACCTCAAGGCGAAGGGCTGGTTCGAGAAGACGACCATCGCGATGGATGAGCGGCCGATGGAGGCGATGCGTAACACGATCGCCGTCATCCGCAAGGCGGATCCCGGCTTCAAGCTCTCGCTGGCCGGCAACTATTATCCGGAAATCGACGCGGACATCTACGATTACTGCGTGACGTACCGGCAGGAGTTCCCCGCCGAAGCGGTGGCGCGGCGCCGGGCCGAGGGCAAGATCAGCACGATGTACCTCTGCTGCGGGCCGGAGCATCCGAATACGTTCGTGTTCTCTCCGCTGGAAGAGGCGGGCCAGGTGGGCCTGGACATGGCGGCTTTCGGCATGGACGGTTACCTGCGCTGGGCGGTGATCAGCTGGCCGCTGGAACCGCTGCTGGACTCCCGTTTCCGCACGTGGCCGGGTGGCGACACGTACATGCTTTACCCGGGCAACCGTACGTCGATGCGCTTCGAACGCTTCGTCGAAGGCATCCAGGAATACGAGAAACTCAAGATTCTGGGTAAATAGCGCAGCCTTACGGGTTCCAGACGGGGCCGGGAACGGCTGTATCCGAGGGGCGTCCTTCGGAGACGTACGGCCATCCATCGTTGTCCCAGCGAACCTCATCGAGCATCAGCAGGCGACCTTTGTCCGGTGCCGCGACGCTGTACGCATGGTAGAGCATCCAGGTCTTGCCGGCATCGTCCGTCACCAGTTCCGCATTGTGGCCGGTACCCTTGAAGACAGGGCTGCCGGCCACAATGGTCTCGTAGCCGTTGTCCAGCATCCGTTTTCCGCTCCGGTCGAGGTAGGGGCCGAAGAGTTTGTCGCTGCGTCCCACGACCGTGCGGTACGTCGAATTCAGGCCGGCGCAGCAGGAACCGACCGATGCGAAGAGGAAGTACTCGCCGCCGCGTTTGTGGAGCATGACGCCCTCGAACGCGCTTCCCGCCACCTTGACGGGTTTCGCGTCCTTGCGCAGGGAGAGTCCGTCTTCCGCGAGTTCCACGATGTAAAGCCCGTAGAAACTGCCCCAAATGAGGAACTTGCTCCCGTCTTCTTCGACATAGCAGGGGTCGATGCTGTTGCGTACGCCGATCCCGTTGCTGAGGAACAGTTTTCCGCGGTCGGTGTACGGCCCCTGCGGGGCGTCCGCCACGGCCACGCCGATACCGTTGAGGTCCAGTTCGTCCCATTCGGAGAGGGCGTAGTACATCACGTACCGGTCACCGATACGGTTGATGTCGCAGGCCCAGACGTGCCCTTTCCCGCGCGCGCTCGTGAGCCAGGCGGGCATTTCGCGGAAGGCCTTCCCGAGGCGTTTCCAGTGCATCATGTCCTTGGAAGAGAAGACGTTGGCTCCGGTTCCGACAGCGTAGAACGTGCCGTCGTCGGCCCGGAGGACCGTCGGATCGGGTACGTCTGCGTTCAGGACGGGGTTGACGTAAGTGGCGGGTTGGTTTTCCTCTTCCCGGTCGGCGGGGTTGGCGGGGAGGACGTCCTCCTTTCCGCAGCTCCAGCAGAGCAGCGCGAGGAGGGTCAGCAGGGCGTATCTGGGTTTCATCTCGGGTGCTTTTCCACAAAAATAAGATATTTTATTATCTTTGTTCCTGTTCTGAACAAAAACGTGAAAATGGATACGAAAGAAAGGATTGCAAAGGCGCTGGCCGTCGCGACGGACACGAAGGTTTTCGAAATGGGAAGCGGTGTGAGCGAAATGGCGCCGCAGGTGTTCCGGACATTCTTTCCGGGCCGGAAAGCCGTCGTCGTCGCGGATGTCAACACCTGGCCTGTCCTGGGCGAAAAGGTCTTCGCGCACTTCGTGCAGGACGGCATTCCGACGGAAAAATACATCATCGACAAAAAGGAGTTCCACGCGGAATGGAAGTATATCGAGATGGTCGACAAGGTCATCGAAGGGGATTTCGCGGGGGCGAAGGCGATCGAGGAGGATGAAAACCACGTGGAGGCCGATGCAAAGCAGGCCTTCCGGGCTCCGTCCGAGGACCATTACATCGCGGTTTCGGTAGGCTCCGGCGTCATCAACGACCTCTGCAAGCTGTGTTCGCACCACCATGGGCAGCAGTACCTGACCCTGCCGACGGCGGCGTCCGTGGACGGCTATTCGTCGTTCGGTGCGTCGATTTCCTGGCAGAACGCCAAGCAGACGTTCGAGTGCCCGGCCCCGGTGGCCATCATCGCCGACATCGACGTGATCGCCGCGGCACCGAAGGAGATGACGGCGGCGGGTTACGCCGACCTGGCGGCCAAGGTGCCTGCAGGAGCGGAGTGGATGATCGCCGACTGGATGGAGAGCGAACCCATCGTGCCGGCCGCCTGGCATGTGCTGCAGGATGTCCTGGACAGCCAGCTGGCCCATCCGGAGGCCGTCGCCGCGGGGGATCTTGCCGCCGTTGCCGACCTCTTCGAAGGCTTGACCCTGAGCGGATTCGCAATGCAGGCGGCCCGTTCGAGCCGTCCCGCCTCGTGCTGCGACCATCTCTTCAGCCACATCCTCGACATGACGCACCACCGTTTCCGGGGCAAGTTGCAGTCGCACGGTTTCCAGGTGGCGATCGGTACCCTGACGATGTGCGCCGCGTTCGATGAATTCTTCCGGCTCGACCTGTCGAAGATCGACGTGGACGCCTGCGTGGCGGCCTGGCCGACCCTGGAACAGGAACAGGAACGGGCGCGGAAGGTGTTCGAAGGCTTCCCGGCCCCCGACCTGGGTTATGAGATGATCACGAAGAAGTACGACGGCCCCGAGACCGTCCGCCGTCAGCTCGAAACGCTCCGCGACAACTGGCTGGCCTTCAAGGAGAAACTGCAGGGGCAGGTCTACCCGTTCTCCAAGATGCAGGCGATGATGAAAACGGCGCTGGCGCCGTATGACCCGTCGATGATCGGTGTCACGCGCGCTGCGCTCAAGGACATGTTCCCGAAAGTGCAGCTGATGCGGCACCGTTTCAACCTGCTTGACCTGGGCAAGCGGGCGGGCTTCTACGACCGCCTGGTCGAGGGCATTTTCCGTCCGGGCGGTGCCTGGGACCTTCAGCAAGAAAAATCCTAATACACAAGCATATGACATTCAGAGGAACCGGAGTGCAAGGATATGCCAAGGGCAAGGCGCTCGTCGCGGCGCCCGGATCGCCGGAACTGGCCGACCTGCCTGAAGGCGGTGTGATCCTGGTGGTCGAGGACCTGTCGCTGGAGGATTCTGCCGCCATTGATTTCAGCAAGGTGGCGGGAATCGTCGCCGAACGGGGCGACGCTTCTTCCTCCGTCTGTGTCATCGCCCGCGGCGTGGGCATCCCCGCAGTCACGGGAATCGCCGGCTGCCGGGAGGCGATCGTCACGGGCGACCGCCTGCTCATCCGCCGGCATGACGTGGTCGTCAACCCCGACTTGGAAACGGTGAATGCGTTCGAGGCCGAACGCGGCTCCGCCGATCCGCAACTGACGCTCGACTTGTAACCCACGGTCCTCGCAAGGACCCGACTATGAAGAACTTCCATGCTGATGTGGCGCGAACCGCCACAGCGTTGCTGGACTTGTTCCTGCCACGCCTCTGTATCGCCTGCGGCCGTCCGCTCGCCCTCTTCGAGCGGCATCTGTGCCTGTTTTGCCTCGCGGACCTCCCCCGTACAGGCTATGCCTTCCAATCCCGCAACGGCATGGCCGACCGGTTCAACGCCCTCCTGCAGGCCGATCTTCCCGACGGGGTTCCGATCCCGCCTTACGTACGCTGCACCGCCCTGTTCTATTATCGGGGCGAAGGCGGGTACAACCGCCTGACGCAGCGGCTGAAATACCATGCCGACCTGTCGTCCGGCCGGTTCCTTTCCGGGCTGCTGGCCGACGACCTTGCTGCATCGGCATGGTACGCCGGCGTCGACCTGGTCGTTCCTGTTCCGCTGCATGCCTTCCGGCACCTTTCGCGCGGCTACAACCAGGCAGCCGTGATTGCTTCCGTGCTGGGCGGACGGCTTGGCGTGCAGGTCCGGCCGCATCTGCTGGTCCGGTCGCGCCGGACGGCCTCGCAGACCCGTCTGACGCCGGAGGAGCGTGCGGCCAACGTTCGGACGGCCTTCCGGCTGCGGCGCGGGGTCCGTCTGCCGGCGGGAGTACGGCACATCCTTTTGGTGGACGATGTTTTCACGACCGGTGCGACGCTGTATGCCTGTTACCGCGCCTTGCGGAGTGCCTGCGGGCCGGAGGTTCGGATCAGCATTGCCACACTGGCCTGTGTGACGTGATTCCAGGAAGGAAAGAAATTTTAATAAGAATCTTTCTTTTCGTAATCAATTTCTTTCTTATTGGTAAAAATCGTAACAGAAATCCTGCTATCTTTTTTATTAAACGATTCTTATGGCCGTTACACTGTGCTGAACAGCGCATCTATTAAAATTAAAAAAAAGACTATTTAACTGTTTATATTATTGATACACAATATGATAAATCGAAATAGAAATATTTTTTAAAAAATTTTTCTAAAATTTTCTTGTTTTTAATAAAACAATACCCTATCTTTGTACCCGGGTTGAGCAAGGAGGTTCTCTCCCCTATCAACCTATTGGTTATTAGTTTTAGTGTTATTAATTATGTGGTTAGAGTGAGAGTCCGCGCGGGATGCGTCGATTCTCATTTTTTTGTATCCGCCCCTCTGAAGAGAAATCGTCTGGGAAGAGAAAGGAAATCAGCCCCGAGCATCCGCGACGGATGACCGGGGCTGTTTCCTTTCGTAGCGCTCTGCGCGTACGGCGCTAGCAATTCATCGCACCGCAGCAGTGGATGACCTGTCCGCTGACATAGGCAGAGAGGTCGCTGGCCAGGAAGACGGCCACACCGGCCACGTCTTCCGGCGTACCGCCCCTGCGGAGGGGAATCTGCTTCACCCAGGCCTCGCGGACATCGTCCGGCAGGGCGTTCGTCATGTCGGAGATGATGAAGCCGGGGGCGATGCAGTTGGCACGGATGCCGCGCGGGCCCATCTCCTTGGCGATCGACTTGGCCAGACCGATCATGCCGGCCTTCGATGCCGAATAGTTGCACTGTCCGGCGTTGCCGGAGACACCTACGACGGAGGACATGTTGATGATGCTGCCCCCGCGCTGGCGGGCCATCTGCGGCGTGACGGCGTGGATGAAGTTGAAGGCGGATTTGAGGTTGACACCGATCACGGCATCCCACTGCGCTTCGGTCATCCGGAGCATCAGGCCGTCCTTGGTGATACCGGCGTTGTTGACGAGGATGTCGATGCGGCCGAAATCCTTGACGATCTGCTCCACGACGGCGTGTGTCTGCTCGAAGTCGGCGGCGTTGGAGGCATAGCCCTTCACCTTGTGCCCAAAGGCCTCGATATCCTTGATGGTCTGTTCTCCTACTTCGTTGATGACAAGGTCCGTGAATGCGATGTCAGCGCCTTCCGACGCAAATCTCATGGCGATGGCCTTGCCGATTCCTCTTGCTGCGCCCGTGACGAGGGCGACTTTTCCTTCCAGAAGTCCCATGTTAAATTTATTTTTGAGTCCGGCAAAATTACGATTATTTCCCTATCTTTGCAACCCTAATCCAATGAAACGCAACGACAATGAACAGTGAAATACGCGACGCCGCGCTCTGGGAGAGCGGCGCGTTGAAAATCGACTGGGTGCGGCGCCATATGCCGCTGCTGTCGGACATCTGCGAGGAATTTACGCGGACGCAGCCCTTCCGGGGGCTGCGGATCGCCCTTTCCGTCCATCTGGAAGCCAAGACCGCCCGGCTGTGCGAAGTGCTCGCCGCCGGCGGGGCCGACATGTACGTGACCGGAAGCAACCCCCTGTCGACCCAGGATGACGTGGCGGCCGCCCTCGTGCACGAGGGGCTGCACGTCTTCGCCGTGCACGGGGCCACGCCCGAGGAATATGCGCGGGGCATCCGCCGGGTCCTCGAGGCCGGTCCGCAGGTGATCATCGACGACGGCGGCGACCTCGTCTCCACCCTGCACGCGGAATTCCCGGCGCTGACGGGCGGTGTCATCGGCGGCTGCGAGGAGACCACGACCGGGATCCTGCGCCTGCGGAAGATGGATGCCGCCGGCACGCTCCGCTTCCCGATGATGCTGGTCAACGACGCCGACTGCAAGCACCTTTTCGACAACCGGTACGGCACCGGCCAGAGCGTCTGGGACGGCATCAACCGGACCACGAACCTGATCGTGGCGGGGAAATATGTCGTCGTGGCCGGCTACGGCTGGTGCGGCAAGGGCGTGGCCATGCGCGCCAAGGGCCTCGGCGCCAAGGTGATCGTAACGGAAATCGATCCCGTCCGGGCCCTGGAGGCGGCGATGGACGGCTTCTCCGTGATGACGATGGAGGAAGCCGCGCCGCTGGGCGACCTGTTCATCACCGTAACGGGCTGCGAAGACGTGGTCACGGAGCCGCATTTCCTGAAGATGAAAGACGGCGCCATCTGCTGCAACGCCGGTCACTTCGAGTGCGAGGTCGCCGTCGCGAAGCTCCGCAAGATGGCCGTGCGCTGCCGTCCGGCCCGCGCGGGCATCGAGGCGTTCGAACTGCCGTCCGGCAAGACGGTCTACATCCTGGCGGAAGGCCGCCTCGTCAACCTGGCGGCCGGCGACGGCCACCCGGCCGAGATCATGGACATGTCGTTCGCCATCCAGGCGCTCAGCGCCCGCTACCTGGTGCAACGCCAGGGCAGCCTGCCCCGTACGGCCGGGCAGATGCTCCACCCGGTCCCCCGCGAAATCGACGAGGCGGTGGCCCGCCGGCTGCTTTCGATCCGAGGAATCCGCATCGACACCCTCACGCCCGCCCAGCGGGAATATTTGTACGGCCCGCTCGCCTAGCGGACAAATCAAGGACTTAGACAAGATATGAGACTCTTTCCGATTTATACCTGGAACAAGGGAATACGGAATTTCGACCACAGAAGAAACCAGTTCAAGCACCAGCCCTGGGCCCAGGGCGTCATTCTCCTGTCCTGCGTGGTCATCGCCATGCTGCTGGCCAACCTGCCCTTCACCAAACATTTCTACCACAGCCTGCTGGAGACGGACCTGGCCTTCTACCTGCGTCTGCCCGGCGGCAGGGAAATCTTCTTCCCGCGGGGCATGACCGTGGAAAGCTTCATCAACGACATCCTGATGACGGTGTTCTTCTTCACCGTCGGCCTGGAAATCCGGCGCGAGATGAAGCACGGAGAACTGTCCAGCCTGCGCAAGGCGCTGATGCCGGTCATCGCCGCTTTCGGCGGCGTGGCCGTGCCGGCCCTGATCTACACGCTGGTCAACCACGGCACCGTCGCGGCGTCCGGCTGGGGCATCCCCACCGCCACCGACATCGCCTTCGCCGTCGGCATCCTCTCCATCCTCGGAGACCGGGTCCCCGTGTCGCTGAAGGTCTTTTTGACAGCCCTGGCCATCGCCGACGACCTCATCGCCATCCTGGTCGTCGCGCTCTTCTACGGCGGGCACATCAATTTCGTCCTGCTGGGCATCGCCGTGCTGCTCATCGTCATCGGCCTGCTCATCAACCGGCTCGGCGAGAAACACGTGTTCAATTACGTGGTGCCGTGGATCATCATCTGGGGGCTCTTCTACTATGCCGGCATCCATTCCACGATGTCCGGCGTGGTGATGGCCTTCCTCGTGCCGATGGCCCCGCGCTACAACGAGTCCTATTTCCGGCACCGGAGCGTGCAGTACCTCAATCGGATGGATGAATATGCGGGCATCGCCTCCTCGTCGGGCGGCTTCCCGAACGGGCCGCAGCGCCACTTCCTGCGCAAGCTGTCCGCCATCTCCGACGGATCGATGGGCATGTCCTACCGGCTGGAGCACGCGCTCGGTCCCTGGGTGAACTTCCTGATCATGCCGCTCTTCGCCCTGGCGAACGCGGGGGTCGAGATCCCGGACCTCTCCTACTTCAACGTGTTCCACTATGCGCCCGAAGTGGGCAGCGTGAGCATGGGTATCTTCCTCGGCCTGCTGCTGGGCAAGCCGCTGGGCATCACCCTCGCCAGTTTCCTGGCCGTCAGGACGCACGCCGGCGAAATGCCTTCCGGGGCCACCTGGAAGATGCTCTTCGCGGTGGCCTGCCTGGGCGGTATCGGTTTCACGATGTCGATTTTCGTGGACACGCTCTCCTTCGGCGACCAGTTGCCGGAGGTGACGGCGCGGCTGCGCGACATGGGCAAGGTGGCGGTGCTGATGGGGTCGCTCTGCGCGGGCCTGCTGGGCTCGCTGCTGATCACCCTCGTCCACAAGCTGTCCCGGAAATAGGGTCAGCGGTCGGCTTCGTATTCCGGCATGCCGAGGCCGGAAACCAGGTCCTTGAACGATTTCTCGTCGCGCGGACACACCAGCAGGGCGTCGTCCGTGTCGATGACCAGGAAGTCTTCCAACCCCTTGAGCGCGTAGAGCTTCCGTTTGTCCTTCGCGATCACCAGACACCCGTTGAGGTCTCGGGCGAGGATGCGCCGGGTGTTGGCGGCGTTCCCGCTGGCGTCCTTGTCGGCGATCTGGCGGAACATCCCTTCCCAGCTGTCGATGTCGGACCAGCCGAACCGGCCGGGATAGAGCCAGGCGATGTCGGTCTTCTCCATCACGCCGTAGTCGATCGAGATCTTCGGGCATTCCGCGTAGGCGCGCTGCATGAATTCGGTCTCCCGCGGCGTCTCGATCACTTCTTCCCAGCCCCGGAACAGGTCGGCGAGGGCGGGCATGTAGTGGTTGATCTCCTTGCGGATGACGGAGGCTTTCCAAACGTAAATACCTGAATTCCAGAAGAACTCGCCGCTTCCGAGGAAGACCTTGGCAAGGGCCTCGTCGGGCTTTTCGGTGAACGTCTTCACCTTCATCGGGGCGTCGGTGCCTTCCGAACCTTCCGCGCGTTTCGCCTGGATGTAGCCGTAGCTGGCGGACGGGTGCGTGGGCAGGATGCCCAGGGTCATCAGCACGTCGTGCTCCGCGGCGTACGAGATGGCGGCGTCCATCGTCCTGGCGAAGAGGGTTTCGTCGGCGATGATGTGGTCGGCGGGCGTCACCGTGATGACGGCGTCCTTGTCGCGGTGCAGGATGTGGCTGTTGGCCAGGGTGATGCAGGGCGCCGTGCCGCGGCTGTAGGGCTCCTCGAGCAGGTTCCTCTCCGGCAGCGAAGGCAGCTGCTCCCGCACCAGGGGGGCGAGCCGGGTGTGGGTCACGACGAGGATGTTCTCCGCCGGCAGGATCTTCCGGAAACGGTCGTAGGTCATTTCCAGAAAGGTCCGCCCGGCCAGGGCGACGTCCATGAAGGGTTTGGGCCGGGATTCCCGGCAGACGGGCCAGAGATTGTTGCCCGCGCCGCCGGCCATGATGATGCAGTATCGATGATCTTTCATGTTATGTTGACAATTATGTGGCTCAACAATATATCGGGTAGAAAGCGTCCGGGAACACCTCCACTTCGGTGCGGGCGCCGCCGAAGGTGACGGCCACCACGTCGAAATGCACCTCCGTGTCCGGCAGGATCCGCGGGTCTTTCGACTGCGCCAGGTACCTCGCCGCCGCCCGGGCGACCCGCTGTTGCTTGCGCGGGTTCACCGCTTCCTGCGGCGGGGCGGCACAGGGCAGCATCCGGCTCTTCACCTCCACAAAATGTACACCAGCGGCGTCCAAAGTGACCAGGTCGATCTCCAAATGTCCCTTCCGGCAGTTCTTTTCCAGGAGTTCCTGCCCCCGGGCGGCCAGGCAGCGGGCCGCTTCTTCCTCTCCCTTCCGCCCCAGCAGCATGCGGGGCGTCCCTTTCCTTTCGTCTTTCATCGTTCTCTGTCAGGTTGTTGCGTCCGGGCGGCGGGTCACTCGAACGTGACGACGGTGACGCCCGAACCGCCCAGCTGGACGTGTTCGTCCTGGGCGGATACGACCCCCGGCACCGTCCGGAGGTATTTCTGCAGTTCGTCGCGCAGGGCGCCCGTTCCCTTGCCGTGGATGATCCGCACGGAGCCGATCCCGAGCATCAGGGCGTCGTCGATGTAGTGCATGACGATATCGAGGGCGTCGCCGACCCGCTCGCCGCGCACGTCCAGTTCGGGCGAGAACTTCAGGCGGCGTTCCCGCAGTCCGCTCCGGTCTGCGGCCGGTGCGGAGGGCGCGCTGGCGGCCGGCCTGGCGGCGGCCTTGTATTCGTTGGAGGAGATGCGCTCCAGGCGGGACGGCGGCATCTGGCTGTAGATGTTGCCGATGGCGACGCTGACGGTCCGGGCGGACACGCGCACCACCTCGCCCACCATGCCGTTGTCCTTCACGCGGACCTTCTCGCCCACCTTGAGCGGGCCGTCGCGGAAGGTTTCCGCGCTGTCCTGCGCCTTCGCGGCGGACGCTCCCTTGCGGGCGGCGCTTTTCTGCTGCCGGCGGGCCAGCTGCCCGAGCTTCCGCTCGATGTAGTCGTCGCGGTTCTTCTGCTCGTTCTCCTTGCGCTCCTGCAGGGCGGTGACGAAGTCCTGCAGTTCGCGCCGGGCGTCCTGGGTCTTCTCTTTCTCGGCCTGCGACTCGCGGATGGTCCGGATCGTCTTTTCGACGGTCTTGTTGGCCCCGCTGACGATCTCTTGCGCTTCCTTTTTGGCCTGGTCGAGGATGTCCTTCCGCATCTGCTTGATGCCTTCCAGTTCCTTCTGGTACTTGTCGGTGATCGTCTCCAGGGTGCGGTCGGTATGCTTGATGTGCTGGAGCTTCTCGTCCAGGGCGCGGCGGTTCCGGGCGATCTTGCGCAGGTTGCGCTCGATGCCCACGAACTCTTCGCCGGCGCGGCGCTCCGCTTCCTTGACCAGCTGCTCCGGAAGGCCCATCTTGCGGGCCAGCTCGAACGCGAAGGAGCTGCCCGGCAGGCCGATGTCCAGCTGGAAGAGCGGGGCGATGGCCGCCGTGTCGAAGAGCATCGCGCCGTTTACGACGCCGCAGTCCTCGCCGGAAGCGTACATCTTCAGGTTGGTATAGTGGGTGGTGATGACCCCGTAGACGCCCCGGGCGTCCATTTCGGCGAGGATGGCTTCCGCGATGGCGCCGCCGGCCGTCGGTTCCGTGCCCGACCCGAACTCGTCGATCAGGATGAGCGTGCGGTCGTCCGCCGTGCGGATCATCGTCTTCATGTCTTCCAGGAAGGAACTGTAGGTGCTCAGGTCGTTCTCGATGCTCTGGTCGTCGCCGATGCTGACGAGGATCCGGTCGAAGACGGGCAGTTCCGACGTCTCCGAGGTGGGCACGAGCATGCCCCACTGGAACATGTACTGGAGGAGGCCCGTCGTCTTGAGACAGACGGACTTGCCGCCCGCGTTGGGCCCGGAGATGAGCAGGATGTGCTTGGCCGGGGTCAGCCGGACGGTGACGGGCACGATTTCCTTTTTCTCGCGGACGAGGGTCCGTTCCAGGAGCGGGTGGCGCGCCTTGCGCAGGTTCAGTTCGCCGTTCTCCGAGAGCACCGGCATGCCGGCCTTGAAATCCAGCGCCACCTGGGCCTTCGCGACCAGGAAGTCGATGGTGCCGGTGTACCGGGCCGCCGTGAGCAGGTCGGGGATGTAGGGCCGCACGAAGTCGCTGAATTCGTGGAGGATCCGCTGGATCTCCCGGGCCTCGTCGGCCCGCAGCGACGCGATCTCGTTCTCCAGTTCCACCACTTCGGCGGGCTGGACGAACGCCGTCTTCCCGGTGGCGGACGCGTCGTGGACGATGCCCCGGATCTTCTTCTTGTACGCGGCGGCGACCGGGATCGTCAGTTTCCCGTCGCGGACCGACAGGGCCGCGTCCTCCTCGGCGTACCCTTCCTCCTTCGCCTTGCGCAGCACGGCCTCCGCCTGCTTGGAGATGGCGGATTCGCGGCTCCGCAGGTCGCGCCGGATGCGCTGCAGTTCCTCGGAGGCGCCGTCCTTCACGTCGCCGAAGCGGTCGAGGATGCCGTCGATCCGCCGCTGGACCTCCGGGAAGGTGTGCACGGGGGCGCTCAGGCGCTTCAGGTACGGGTACACCCCGTCCTTGACGGAGTCGAAGAAATGGACCAGCTTGCGGACGGTGTCCGCCAGGGTCCGCAGCTTGCCGAGGGAGTGGAGGTCGATGTCATAGCCTTCCGCGCCGAGCGGAACGAGGAAATCCAGGCAGTCGATATAGCCGTTCGACGGGAAGTTCTCTTCGAACATCACGATCAGCCGCATCTCGTCGGTGAGGGACAGGCGCCGGAGGATCTCCGAAGCGTCCGTGCTGAAAGTTTCCTGCGCGACCAGGTCCGCCGCATAGTCCGTGGAACACCGGTCCGCGATCATCGTCCGGATCCGGTCGAACCCCAGCTTGCCTTCCAGCCGCCGGTCAATGGTCTTTTCGTTTTCTGTCGTCATCTTTCTCTTCCTGTACATTCTCTCCGGAACCGAGCAACAGTTTCAGTTCGTTGATGTTGCCGATCGGCGTGAGGTTGCCGTTCCGGACGAAGGAGACTTCGCCGGTCTCCTCCGAGACCACGACGACTTCGGCGTCCGTCTCTTCCGAGATGCCGATCGCGGCCCGGTGCCGCATGCCGTACTGGGGCGGGATGTCGGTCCGCTCCGTGATGGGCAGGGTGCAGCGGGCGGCCACGATCCGGCCGCCGGAGATGATCATCGCCCCGTCGTGCAGCGGGGAATTCTTGAAGAAGATGTTCATGATCACCCTTCTGCGGACCAGTGCGTCGACTTCGTCGCCGGTCTGCACGATGAAGTCGAGATCCTGCTTGCCGGGGAGGACGATCAGGGCGCCCGTGTGCGATTCGCTCATGGCCCGGCAGGCCTCGGCGAGTTCGTTGACCTCGTCGCTTCCGCGCTGTTTCTCCCGGATGCCCAGGAGACGGGCCAGCACCTCGCGGCCGCGCTGCCCGAGGTTGTACCGCGAGCCGAGCCGTTGCATGAAGTGCCGGATCTCCGGCTGGAAGATGATGATCAGCGCCAGCACGCCGACGTCGAGGAAGGTTCCCAGGAGGGCGGACATCAGCTTCATGTCGAACGCCACCACGATGACCTGCAGCACGAAGAGCAGGATGACGGCGATGAAGATGTTCATGGCCGAGGACCCGCGGATCCAGCGGAACACGAAGAAGATGATCGCGGCGACCATCAGGATGTCCACCACGTCGGTAAAGGAAAACTTCAAGAAGCCGAATAGACCCAGCAGCATACCGATCCGTTTTAGTCCGACAAAGATAGTGATTTCTCTTTGAAAATGAGGAAGAAGGCTTGTGGAAAACTTTGTTAATTGAAAATTATTTCGTACATTTGCAGCCCGCAATTTTGCGCGGGACAAGTTAAAATACTTATAAACAATTAATTATCAACCCAATGCCTGGATTAATTGGAAAGAAAATCGGAATGACTTCCGTTTTCGGTGCTGATGGAAAAAACATTCCATGCACCGTCATCGAGGCTGGTCCGTGTGTTGTCACGCAACTGCGTACAGTTGAAAAAGATGGTTATGCCGCTGTACAGCTTGCCTATGACGAAATCAAGGAAATACACGCCAGCGAGCCTCTCAAGGGGCATTTCAAAAAGGCAGGAACCACTCCCAAGCGCAAGCTCGCCGAGTTCGCGGCGGACTTCGAAGGGGAAATCAAGCTCGGAGACACCATCACCGTGACGGACATCGTCAAGGACGACGTCAAGTACGTGGATGTTGTCGGTACTTCCAAAGGCAAGGGCTTCCAGGGTGTCGTGCACCGCTATCACTTCGCCGGCGTCGGCGGAGCGACCCACGGCCAGCACAACCGTCTGCGCAAGCCTGGTTCTCTCGGCGCATCGTCCTGGCCTTCCCGCGTTTTCCCGGGAATGCGCATGGGCGGCCACATGGGCAATGAAAGGGTCAAGGTTTTCAACCTCGAGATCGTCAAGGTCATCCCTGAGAACAATCTTCTCGTTATCAAGGGCTCCGTTCCCGGAGCCAAGGGTTCTTATGTAACATTGGAGTTTTAGGTTATGGAATTGCCAGTTTTGAAAATCGACGGAACCGATTCCGGAAAGAAGGTTGTCCTCGATGAGAAAGTGTTCGGCGTGGAGCCGAACGACCATGCGATCTATCTCGATGTCGTCCAGTACCTCGCCAACCAGCGTCAGGGAACGGCCAAGACCAAGGATCGCAGCGAGGTGGCGTATTCCACCAAGAAGCTCGGCCGCCAGAAAGGCGGCGGCGGTGCCCGTCACGGCAGCTTGAAAGCCAATATCTTCGTGGGTGGCGGCCGCGTCTTCGGTCCCAAGCCCCGTCTGTACCGGAACAAGCTCAACAAGAAACTCAAGGCCCTCGCCCGGGTTTCCGCTCTCACCTACAAGGCCCAGGAAAACGCCATCGTTTTCGTCGAGCCGTTTGAAATGGACGCTCCCAAGACGAAGGAGTTCCTGCACATCCTTGAGAACATCAAGGCCGGTAACAGGAAGGTCCTCTTCGTCCTCCCGGAGAACTCCGAGAACATTTTCCTTTCGTCCCGCAACCTCCAGGAGGTAAAGGTCATCACGGTGGACGAGCTCAACACCTACACCATTATGAATGCGCATTCCATGGTGCTGGTCGACGGCGTCCAGGAGATCCTTTCCGCCAGAGCCAACCGTTAAAAGAGCACAGAGATGGGTATTTTAATCAAACCGATAGTAACCGAGAAGATGACTGCCCAGGGCGAGAAGCTGAACCGTTACGGGTTCCTCGTCGACCGTGAGGCCAACAAGATCCAGATCAAGGAGGCCGTCGAGCAGTTCTACAATGTTACCGTGAAGGACGTCAACACCGTGAACTACCACGGCAAGAGAAAGTCCCGTTACAGCAAGTCCGGCATGCTGAAAGGCCGCACGAACCACTTCAAGAAGGCGTTCGTGACCCTCGCGGGTGACGACAAGATCGATTTCTACAGCAACATTTAAGGAGGAACGAACAATGGCAATCAGAAAATTCAAGCCGACGACTCCTGGTACCAGGAACAAGGCGATCAGCGCTTTTGACGAAATCACCGCCAAAAAGCCCTACAAACCGTTGTTGGAGCCTCTGAAGAGCAGCGGCGGCCGCAACAATACCGGCCAGATGACCGTGCGCTATCGTGGCGGCGGACACAAGCGGATGTACCGCGTGATCGACTTCCTCCGCAACAAGGACGGCGTCAAGGCCACCGTGCAGACGATCGAATACGATCCGAACCGCAGCGCGCGCATCGCGCTCGTACAATATGAAGATGGCGAGAAGAGGTACATCATCGCCCCTGCCGGCATCAAGGTGGGTCAGGTCGTGGAGTCCGGTTCCGGCGTCGCGCCGGAGGTGGGCAACTCCCTTCCCCTCGCCGAGATCCCCGTGGGTACGCTGGTGCACAATATCGAGCTCCGTCCCGGACAGGGTGCGGCCATGGCCCGCTCCGCCGGTACGTTCGCCCAGCTCGCCGCCCGCGAAGGAAACCACGCCATCCTGCGTCTGCCCTCGGGTGAGACCCGCATGGTGCTCGTGACCTGCCGCGCTACCGTCGGTACCGTTTCCAATGCCGACCACAATCTCGAATCCTTCGGCAAGGCTGGCCGTTACCGCTGGCTCGGACGCCGCCCGCACAACCGTGGTGTCGTCATGAACCCGCATGATCACCCGATGGGTGGTGGTGAAGGCCGCGCTTCCGGTGGACATCCGCGTTCCCGCAAGGGTCTGCCTGCAAAGGGCTACAAGACGCGCAATCCGAAGGCCACTTCCAACAAGTTCATCATTGAAAGAAGGAAGAAGAAGTAATTGTAACGGAATAAATTGAAGAGATTATGAGTCGTTCATTAAGAAAAGGTCCATATATCCAGGAAGCCCTGGAGAAGAGAATTCTTGCTATGAATGATGGTAGCAAGAAGAAGGAGGTCGTCAAGACCTGGTCCCGTGCCAGCATGATCTCCCCTGACTTTGTCGGCCATACCGTCGCCGTTCATAATGGAAACAAGTTCATTCCTGTTTACATTACGGAGAACATGGTGGGTCACAAGCTCGGAGAATTCGCGCCGACGCGTACTTTCAGAGGCCATTCGGGCAACAATAAGAAGTAATTCTCATTAACATTCAGAATTATGGGAAAGAGAAAACATGAGATGGCCGAACGGCTGAAAGAGGCCAAACAGAATACCGCTATCGCGAAACTGAACGATGTCCCCACCTCCCCGCGCAAGATGCGCCTGGTGGCCGATACGATCCGGGGACAGGAAGTGAACCACGCCATTGACCTGCTCCACTTCTCGAAGCGGGAGGCGTCCATCCGCCTGGAGAAACTCCTCCGCAGCGCCATCGACGTCTGGGAGAAGAAGAACGCTGACAAGAGCAAGGAGCTTGACAACGGCAACGTCTATGTCAAGACGATCATGGTCGGTGAAGGCCGCACGCTCAAGAGAATCCGCCCCTGCCCGCAGGGCCGTGCCGGACGGATCCGCAAGCGCTCGAACCACGTCACCGTCATTCTCGACGTTAAGCAACCGACAACCGTAGAGGAGAGCAAGTAATATGGGACAGAAAACAAATCCTATTTCTAACAGAATCGGTATCACCCGGGGTTGGGATTCCAACTGGTGCGGTGGTAACTATGCCGAGAAGATCGCTGAGGACTACGAGATCCGCAAGTACCTGACCAGCCGTCTTTCGAAGGCCAGCATTTCCAAGATCGTGATCGAGCGTACCCTGAAGCTCATCACCGTGACGATCCACGCCGCACGGCCCGGATTCATCATCGGCAAGGGCGGCCAGGAGGTCGACAAGCTCAAGGAAGAACTCAAGAAGGTTTTCGGCAAGGATGTCCAGATCAACATCTTCGAGGTCAAGCGCCCCGAGGTTGACGCCCATATCGTCGCCGACAGCATCGCCCGTCAGATCGAGGGCCGCGTCTCCTACAGGCGCGCCATCAAGATGGCGATCGCTTCGACCATGCGCGTGGGTGCCGAGGGCATCAAGGTCCAGATCAGCGGCCGCGTCGGCGGTGCTGAAATGGCCCGCAGCGAAATGTTCAAGGAAGGACGTACTCCGCTCCATACCTTCCGCGCCGACATCGACTACGCGCTTGCCGTGGCGAGCACGAAGGTCGGTGCCCTGGGCATCAAGGTGTGGATCTGCAACGGTGAGCGTTATGGCAAGCAGGACCTGACTCCGAATGCCGTGACCGCCGCCAATGCGCAGGGAGGCAGCCGTCCCGGCCGTGGCGACCGGGGTGGACGCGGTGACCGCGGCGACCGTCGCGGTGGACGCGGTGGCCGTGGCGGCCGCCGTTCCGACCGTACCGAGTAATCGTCATATCCTCTACGAAACTCGAAGAAGGGTGGCCGGTTTGGCTATCCTTCTTTTTTTTGTATATTTGAGCATTCAATATTTAATGAATATACCCATGAGCGAAGAGAATGTGAAAAACCCCATGGACCTCAACGGTGACGGGAAGGTGACCTTCGGCGAGAAGGTGCAGTACAAGGCCGGCCAGGCCGCCGACAAGGCCAAGGATGTGTATGCCAAGGCTTCCGAGAAAGTGAAGGACGCCTATGCCGATGCGAAGGAAGACTTCGCCGAGGCGAAAGACAAGGCCAAGGAAGTGTACGCCAAGGCTTCCGAGAAGGTGAAAGATGCCTACGCCGACGCGAAGGAAGACTTTGTCGAGGCGAAGGACCTGGCCAAGTCCAAGATCCAGGAACTCAAGGACAAGAAGGCTTGATCTGTCGCGCAGGCGACATTCATGCTGAAAAGAAGATAGTAGGAGCAACGCTTCTGCTATCTTTTTTTTGGGGGAAAAACATCGTATCTTTGTCTACGATTTAAAGTAGCCATAATGTAACGCGTATGTTTCGAGCCATTAATCTTGCCTTCTTTTTGATGCTTTCTATCACCCTTTCTTCACAGGTTAAGGGCCAGAACCAAAACCGAGGAGAGGAAGAGTCGCATGGTTTCATTCCCGACTCTACGATCAACAATTGTATTAAATTATGGAATGAAGTATCGGTCGTTCGGAATTGTGGAGATTTGATGGGCTCGTTGGATACGGATGCGGATTTTCCGGACGTATTCTTTTGTGGGGCCGAAGGGACTCAGTATCTTCGTTTCATTTTTCATCCAGGTAGTTGCAACAATCAATTTGCTGAATTTGAAGTCGGATATTCTTCAAAGAAATATCCGATGATGAAGTGTCTGGAAAAAGGCATCGTAACAGAGAGTGGAATCGGCCTTGGGATAAATACAAGTGAATTGAAGAAAATAAAGGGCGTTCCGGATTCTATAGATAAAGAGGGAAGTATGCAAATCTATCATTATTTGATAGAAGACACCGATAGGGATCCTTTTCTGAAAAAATACAATGCATATATGTATCATGCTGATTATTATTTCAATAAAGGAGTCCTTGTCCGCTTCCGGTTTGGATTTGTCTATCTTTAGAATGAGATGATATGTCCGCTCCTAATGAACTTTAAGACCAGGGGGCACTTTGCTTCGGAATTACCACCAAGCAGGCAAACAACTCAAGCGTTCTCTTTTGAGGATGCGGAGCACGTTTATAGGGCATTTTATTAACAGATAAATACAAGAAGATGAGAAAAACCGTTATTATTAAGGTTGTTTTATTCCTTTTTGCTCCGTTCATCACCATTGCGCAGCCCTCCTCCTATCTTGACAGTCTGGCACGGGCGGCGAAGATGACCGTCAAGATTCCAGCCGAATTTGATGTTCAAGAGGGGGGGAGATTATCGAGTGGACACAACGCGTATGGCTTATACCCTTATGAGATCAATCTTCATGAAGACCTACCAACGCTACAAGAGTTATATGACGAAAAGGAGCGTTTGACGGGGCCGCGGTTTTTCAATGCGCGCTTTGGTAGGGTTGACGCGATCCTATATAACCGGGAAAAAGATTATTATGTCTTTGTCTATATTAAGGACAAATCTTTGACGATGATAAACGGAATTCCTGACCTTACCGCGGTGAAGACCAATTTCTTTTACGGGCTTCGGAATAATGGAGCAACAAAATATGAGAATCCATATCTGTGGGAGCTCGTTAATAAGTACTCAAGGCGAGAAGCCCGGCGGCAATTCGGGGCCTCTTTGATGTACTCCTACCCAACGAATCTCTGCGGAAACAGTTATAGGGACAAATATGAATACAGTAGAACAGTGTGGGGGAACGAGCCCGGATCCGGTAGGATTACCTTGGTTTTCTTGATGACCCGCAAGAATCAGGACCGCTTCGAAGAGTTTCTTTATGATCTGAAAGGGGCGTTTCGATTTGATGAAAGGAAGTAGCATCATCAGTGTCCGGAAAAAACGCAAAAGTCGTCTTTTGGACAGGTAGCCCTTTCCCCTTGCTGAGCATCAGCCCTGCTGCAGGTATTGCGGCGGGGCTTGCTTTTTTCCGTCCTTGGTGTTGTGTTTTTGCTTTGAATCTTCTAAATTTGTAAGATGTGTAACTGCGGGCTGCAGGGACCGGATGAAGAATATTTCAATAACATAAACAATAACACTATGGGTGAATCCAGAAGAAGTTTTATCAAGAAGTCTGCGGCGGGCGTGGCCCTGTTCACGGTGCTGCCGCGGAAGGTTTTCGGTGCGATGGGCAGCGGCAAGAACATCGTCGCGCCGAGTGACCAGATGACGCGCGGCATCATCGGTACCGGTGGTATCGGCATGTCCGGCCTGCATTTCGCCAGCGACGAGCGCTGCCGCCTCGTGGCGGTCTGCGATGTGGACCAGAAGCACCTGGACAACGCGTTGAAGACCGGACAGGAGCGCTTCGGCACGAAACTCCAGTCCTACCATGACTGGCGCGACCTGGTGCACGACCCCAACGTGGACATCGTCCATATCGCCACGCCGTCGCACTGGCACGGCCTGATGGCGGTGGAGGCCTGCCGTGCGGGCAAGGACATTTTCTGCGAGAAGCCGATGACCCGTACGATCGGTGAGGGCCAGAAGGTGGTGGAGGCCGTGAACAAGTACGGCCGTATCTTCCGCCTCGACACCTGGTTCCGTTTCAAGGACACGTTCTACGGACTGGGGACGACGGTGGAGCCGCTCAAGAAGCTGGTCGACAGCGGCGTGCTCGGATGGCCGCTGACCGTCCGCATCTCCGGTGCCACGGGCTTCGCCTGGAAGTTCTACTGGACGGGCAAGGAGAACCTCGAGCCCCAGCCGGTTCCCGAGGAACTCGACTACGACATGTGGCTCGGCCCCGCGCCGGTCAAGCCGTACCATCCGCACCGCGTGCACCAGAGCTTCCGCGGTTACTGGGACTACGAGTCCGGCGGACTGGGTGACATGGGCCAGCACTACATCGACCCGGTGCAGTACTTCCTGGGCAAGGACGACACCTTCCCCGTGAAGGTGGAGGTGGACGCTCCGCAGCAGCATCCGGACGCGGTGGGCATCTGGCGGAGCATCACCTATACCTACGCCGACGGCTGCAAGATCATCCTCGAGGGCGAAGGCTTCGAGAGCCAGGGCAAGGTGCCCTACATCGAAGGCCCGAACGGCAAGGTGTACAAGGGATTCGAGTGCACGATTCCGAACGTGATGGACATCATCAACGCCATGCCCGATCCGGAACCGCGCCAGACCGACTTCCTGACCTGCGTGCAGAACCGCCAGCGGTTCGCCCTGGACGAGATCTACGGGCACCACAGCTGCACGGTCGTGAACATGGGTTCCTGCGCCCTGCGGCTGGGCCGTACGCTCGAGTTCGATCCCGAGAAGCAGCTGTTCGTGAACGACGACCAGGCCAACCTGCTGATCAACCAGCCGATGCGCGCCCCCTGGGCTTCCATGATGCTTTAATCCCCGACCTCAAAACCGAGAAAGAATATGAAAAAGATAGTTTCCCTGATCCTGAGTCTGTCTTTGGCGACGATCCTGGCCGTCCCGTACGCCGGTGCGCAGAATGCCGCCGCCGTGGTCGACAAGGTGCTCGCCGCGATGCCCGCGGCCGACGCCTCCGCGTTCGACGCGCAGATGGCAGCCCTGTCCGCCGCCGCACCCGCGACGATTCCCGTCCTGGCCGGCATGCTGAAACCCGCCGCGCAGGGCGTGAAGAACAACCTGGTGGAATATGCCCTCACCGGCCTGCCCGCCTATGCCGGGAAGCACCCCGAGGTGCTGGACAAGGTGAGCCAGGGCTTCGCCGACGCCATCGGCAAGGCCGGCAACGCGGAAGTGAAGGCCTTCCTGATGGAACGCCTGCGCCTGATCGCCACGGACAAGGTGGCGGACGTGTTCGCCGCCCAGGTGTCGGATCCGGCCGTCGCTCAGCTGGCGCTGGGGACGCTGACCGACCTGCCCGGTTCGGACAACATCCTGCTCGACCTGGTGAAGAACGCCGGAGCGGACAAGACCCTCCTCGCCGCCGCGGCCGCCCGCAAGGGCCTGACCGCTGCGGAGCCTTACCTGCAGGAGTGGGCATCCGCTGCGGAAGGCTATGAAAGCGACGCCCTGTGCGACGCCCTGGCCGGCATCGGTACGGCTTCTTCCCTGGACATCCTTTCCAAGAAGAGCCTGCCGGCCCTCGCCGCCCTGGCCGTGAAGCTTTCCGGCGAAGGCAAGAACAGCAAGGCGGTCGCCAAGGCGGCCAAGACCCTGCTCGCCTCGGAAACCTCCGCGTTCAAGAGCGCCGGCGCCCAGGCCCTGATGCAGAATAACCCCGCCCTGGTGCTGAAGACCCTGAAGAAGGTGCTGGGCAGCGAAGACGGACAGCTGCGTGACGCCGTCTTGGACGATGCGACGCAGATCCTCGGTGCCAACGCCCTCGTTCCGATGCTGACCGGCAAGTTCGGCAAACTCTCCGAAGGGGCGCAGGTCGATGTCCTCAACTGGCTGGGCAACAACAAGATATCCTCGGCTGCCGGGCTGCTGGCCGGCGTGCTGAACGGAACCGGCAAGAAAGCCGCTTCGCTTTCCAACGCCGTGAAGGTGGCGGCGATCGCCGCGGCCGGCAAGATCGGCGGCGAATCTCTGGGCAAGGTCCTCCTGGGCCAGCTCGGATCGTCCGATGATGCGCTTTCTTCCGCTGCCCTTACTGCGCTGAAGTCCTTCAAGGGCGACCTTTCCGGCGACCTGGTTTCCGCCCTGCAGGCAGCCCAGAACCCGAACGCACTGCTGCAGCTGGCCTCTTCCCGCAAGATCACGGCTGTCGCGCCGGCGCTGCTGTCCCGTCTTCAGGGCGGTGACCTGTCGGCGGCCCCGTACCTGGCCGGCGTGGTCGGTGAAG
The DNA here is from genome assembly GCA_902801205.1 of uncultured Bacteroidia bacterium. Lineage (GTDB taxonomy): Bacteria > Bacteroidota > Bacteroidia > Bacteroidales > UBA932 > Cryptobacteroides. The sequence continues at coordinate 51,591 of CADCHE010000003.1, read as the reverse complement.
GCGACATTCCCGCCGTCGCCGCTTTGCTGGCCGGTGCCAAGGACCATGTCGGTGACCTGCAGAACGCGCTTGTTTCCGCCCTGCATACGCTCACGCCCGACAAACAGTTCGAGACCCTCTTCAAACTGGTCGCGAACAAGCCTGCCCAGCCGAACTTCTTCCCGGTTTTCGCCGGCATCGGCACGGAGCAGGCTGCGGATTACCTTGGCGGCATGCTGAACGACAAGTCCGCGGACGTCTCGAAAGCGGCACTCGAAAGCCTGCTCGGGATGGACTCCGGCTTTGCGTTCAATCCGCTCTACCCGGCGGCGAAGGCCGATCCTTCCCTCCGGACGAAGATCCTGCCGCGCCTCGTGGACCTTGTCGTCAAGAATGAACCGAAACCTGCGTCGAAGCAGCGCCTGTTCTCCGAATTCCTCGGCCTGTCCGATGCGAAGGAGGTCAAGGCCAAGGTGCTCGGCGCCCTGGGCGGCGTCCCGACGATGAAGTCCTTCCTGCTGGCTTCCAAGTACTTGGATGACAAGGAGGTCGCCTACCCTGCGGCGAATGCGGTGAAGGCCATCGCCGCTAAGTGCACGGAGGAGATCGATGCGGCGGCCTACATCGCCGCGCTGAAGAAGGCGGCCGGCGTCTTTGCTTCCACCGGCAATTCCGACGACGGTTACGCCGTCAGCGAGATCAACACGCTGCTCGAGAAGGCCCCCGCGCCCGTGGCTCCTTCCACGCTGACCGCGCAGGAGAAGAAGCAGGGCTTCGAAATGCTCTTCGACGGCACGTCGCTGGACCGCTGGCAGGGTGACAAAGAGAGCTACACCCCGGTGAACGGGGCGATCCTCGTCAGCTCCAACGGCACCGGCACCGGCAACCTCTACACCGACAAGGAGTACCGCAACTTTGTCTTCCGCTTCGAATTCTGCTTCCTCCGCGAGGGCGTGAACAACGGTGTCGGCATCCGTACCCCGATGGGCGTGGACGCTGCGTACCACGGCATGTGCGAGTGCCAGATCCTCGACCATGATGCGCCGGAGTATGCCGGCTGGCTGCGCGAGTACCAGGTACACGGCTCCGTCTACGGCGTCGTGCCCGCCAAGCGGCTCGTCCACAAGCCGCTGGGCGAGTGGAGCACCGAGGAGATCCGCGTCGAAGGCGACCACATCAAGGTAACGGTCAATGGCCAGGTCATCGTGGATGCGAACATCCGCAAGGCCTGCAAGGGCCACAATGTGGCGCCGGACGGCAGCAATGAGAACCCTTACACGGTCGACCACAGGAACCATCCCGGCATGTTCAACAAGAAGGGGTTTGTCTCCTTCTGCGGACATGGCGAGGGCCTGAAGATCCGCAATGTGCGCATCCTCGACCTGGGTGACAAGAAATAATCCATTTCCAAGAATATGAAAATCAGAACTTACATGCTTGCAGGTATCGCCGTGATGGCGGCCTGTGCTTGCAGCGGGGGTGGAAGCGCTTCCACCACGACGCTGACCGGCCAGTTTGACGGCGAAGCGCCCGGACAGGTCCAGATTTCCCTTCCTTCCGCCGGTATCGATACGACCGTCGGGGTGACGAACGGGCAGTTCACGTTCCGTGTTCCCACGGATAAGGCGACGGTCGGCTTGGTCAAGGCCGGAAGTGCTGCTGCACGCTTCATACCGGATGGCACGCAACTGACGTTCCGCTTCAATGGGAATGACGAGCCCAAGGTGACTTCCAACAAGCCTGCGACTTCCTTGCAGGTGCAGTATGACGCCGTCCGTAAGGCCACCACGGACCTCCAGCTTTCTTATCAGAAGCTGTTCAGCGCGGCCCGTAAACAGGGTAAAGAGGAAGTGCTCGACTCCCTGTCTGACGCCTTCTCCGCGGAGAACAGGAAATTATTCCTGGATGTCCTGGAAAAGAACAAAGACAACGCCCTGGGTCTGTTTGCCATCGAAGGCGTCCGTTATGATGTTTCCGACGAGGAACTTTCTGCGCTGATCGGGGGGCTTTCTCCTGAACTGGCCGCTTCCGAATCACTCGTCGCCCTCAAGAAGGGCTTGGATGCCCGTCAGGCCACGGCTGTCGGCAAAAAGTTCACAGATTTCACCGTCGGTGAGCAGAAATTCTCCGATTTCGCCGGGAAGGGCAAGTACCTCCTGGTCGACTTCTGGGCTTCCTGGTGCGGACCGTGCAAGCGCGAGGTCCCCTTCATCAAGGCGGTCTATGACAAGTACCATCAGGACACCTTCGACGTACTCAGCATCGCCGTCTGGGAGCGTAGCGTCCAGGACACCGAACGGGCTGCGAAGGAACTGGGCATCACTTGGAACCAGATCGTAGATGCGAAGGATATCCCCACCACGATCTATGGGATCGAGGGGATCCCGCACATCATGCTGATCGGTCCGGACGGCACGATCCTCGCGCGCGACCTGCGCGGCGAAGGCATCGAGGCCGAAGTGAGCAAGCACGTCAAACCTGTGAAGTAACGCTTTGTCCGAGAAACCGGCTCCTTCACTGACCATCAGGGAGAAAATCGCCCTGTTTCCACATTCCCCGGGGGTGTATCGCTACTACGACGCCTCCGGGAAGGTGATTTATGTGGGGAAGGCCAAGGACCTCCACAAGCGGGTGGCGCAGTATTTCGTGCCACCGGAGCGGCTGACGCTCAAGACCCGCGTGCTGGTGTCCAAGATCGCCGACGCGCAGTTCAGCGTCGTGGATTCGGAGGCCGACGCGCTGCTGTTGGAGAACAACCTGATCAAGCAGTACAAGCCCCGCTACAACATCCTCCTGAAGGACTCCAAGACGTATCCCTGGATCGTCGTCACGACGGAGGAATTCCCGCGGGTGTACCTGACGCGGCGGGTCGACCGCCGGACCGGTACGTATTTCGGCCCGTACAGTTCCGTCACCCACGCGAAATACCTCCTGGACTTCTTCCATCGCACCTATCCGCTCCGTACCTGCAAACTCAAGATCACGGGCGAGGCGGTGCTGCGCGGAAAATTCCGCCCTTGCCTGGACTTCCACCTGGGGCGCTGCAAGGGCTGCTGCATCGGTGCGGTGAGCGCCGGGGAGTACGGTGACTGGATCCGGGAAATCTCCCGCTTGCTCAAGGGCGGGGTGAACGAGATCATCCGGGAGTATGAGGCCCGGATGAAGGAGGCCTCGGAAGACCTCCGCTTCGAGGAAGCGCAGGCCTGCCTGGACCGCATCGCTTCGCTGAAGAAGCATTACGCCAAGTCCATCATCACGTCCGCCACCGCCTCGGAGTGCGACGTCTTCTCGCTGGTCTTCGACGGTTCGGAGGCCTTCGGGAATTTCCTGCGCGTCCGCGGCGGCGCGGTGGTCCAGTCGCTCAACCTCGGTTTCAAGATGCCGATCGAGGAGGAGCGCGGAGCCGTGCTGAGCACCTTCATCGCCGAGATCGAGTCCAAGTTCGGCGACCTGGCGCCGGAGGTGATCGTCCCTTTCCTGCCGGACGTGCAGCTGGACGGCGTGACGTTCCGCATCCCCGTCCGCGGCGACAAGCTCGCCCTGCTGGAACTCAGCGCCAAGAATGCGCGGGAGTACCTCGCGAACACGATGGGCCAGCGGGAGCACACCGACCCGGATGCCTATCGCAGGGCCGTCCTGGAAGACCTGCAGAAAGCCCTGGGCATGGACGTGCTCCCGGAGCACATCGAGTGCTTCGACAACTCGAACATCCAGGGTACCAACCCGGTCGCTTCGTGCGTCGTCTTCCGTGGCGGTGTCCCTTCCAAGGCGGACTACCGCAAGTTCAAGATCAAGACGGTGGTGGGCGCCAACGACTTCGCGTCCATGAAGGAGGTGGTCAACCGCCGGTATGCGCGGATGCTCTCTGAAGCCCCGGACGACCTGCCCCAGCTGGTGGTGATCGACGGTGGCGCAGGCCAGCTGGAGTTCGCCCGGCAGGCGCTGGCGGAACTGGGTCTTCTGGACAAGCTCATGGTCGTGGGACTGGCCAAGCGGATGGAACTGGTGATCCGCCTGGACGATCCGTACCCGCTGTTCCTCGACCGGAATTCCCATGCGCTCAAGGTGCTGATGCAGATCCGCGACGAGGCGCACCGTTTCGGCATCACCTTCCACCGCAACCTGCGCAGCAAGGCGCAGATCCATTCCGTCCTTCGCGACATCAAGGGGGTCGGAGAGCAGACGGAGAAACGCCTGCTGATGCATTACGGCAGCGTCGCCCGCATTGCGGCCGCACCGCTTGCCGACCTGGAAAAACTCGTTCCTGCCGCCGTGGCCCGGCGGATCCATGAAACGCTGTCCGGGGAGGGAATCTCCTAGGAATCTTCTTCTTCCACGCTGACCGTGCCTGCGCCCGCTGCCTTCAGTGCGGCGGCCAGGGCGTCTGCGGCCGCCTTCTCGTTGAAAGGACCGGCCATGTACACGACCGAACCGCCCTCCGTCGTCTTGATGAGGTCCTGGTCCGTATGGTCGTGAATCAGGTCGATGGCCTGATCGCCGAGCGAGTTGCCGTCCGCAGGGAAGATCTTCACGGTGTAGCTGTGCTGGACGAGGGATTCCTTCTTGCGCGCGGCCGTCACACCGATCTGCGTGCCGTCTTCATAGGCCGTGATGATGGCGTCGCGGAAACCGCGCGACCGGACGGCCTGGAGGTTGTCCTGTGCCTCGCGGAAGGTGCGGAACACGCCGGCGGAATAGGTATAGGAGAGGGACGGGTTGATCTTTTCGAACACGGGCGTGATGCCCCGCAGGTCGCTCACTTCCGCCTTGCGCGATTGGGTGAAGAGCTGGATCTGGTAGACGATGCCGCCCGGCAGCGTGTTCGGCTCGGCGAAGCGGCCTTCCGGAAGGATCTGGAAGGTGAAGTCGAACGACGGTTCGGGCTGCAGGATGTTGATGGTGAACCCTTCTCCCGGGCGGTTCCGCGTGAAGGCGAACCCGTCTGCGGCGCCCACCACTTCCTTGTCGGCTTCGTTCATGAGGGCGTCGGCGTCGAGGACCACGCCTTTGAGCAGGAAGTCCATCTCGATCTGCTGCAGGTCCGTGACGGCGGCCGACAGGGCGCTGTTCAACTCGGGCAGGGACAGTTCCTTTTCCGAGATGGCCTTCGCCAGGGCGGGTTTGTCGCTGTCCGGGGCTTCGGAGTAGGCGGTGCGCATCCGGTCGAGGGTGGCGCCGAACTGCGACACGGAGTCGCGCAGCGAACGGACGACCTTCATCTGCTCCATATACTGCCGGGTGGCTTCCGCTTCCAGCGGATTGGCGGGTGCGCCGGTGCCTTCGATGCGGGCGGGGTCGCGCTGCGGTGTCAGGTCGGCCAGACTGCGCAGGGTGGCGATGTCGTCCACGGCCATGCGCACGGGCATCTCGTCATATTCCAGCACGTAGATGGACACGCTGTCGCGCCGGCAGCTGCGGTTGGAAGCGAAGATGGAGTACCGGCCGTCCTGGGTATTGATGAAGAGGAAGTCGTCGTAGGGGGAGGAATAGGGGAATCCCATGTTGACGGGCACGCCCCAGGCATCGTCCTGCCCCTCCCGCGTAGAGACGTACAGGTCGTAGCCACCCATGCCGTAGAGGCCCTTGGCGGCGAAATACAGCCGTTTGCCGTCCGGAGAGACCATCGGGAAGAGGGTCTCGGCTTCCTCGTCCAGGTTGTCCAGAGGCTGGTCGGGGGCCGTCCACACGGAATCCTGCCGGTGGGTGTGGAGAAGGGTCCGGACCCCTTTGTCGCTCTTGGCGGAGTAGTAGATGTCCTGTGCGCCTTCGGGGAAGTAGACCGCGGTGTTGCCGGTCTCGTCCTCCTCGGCGATGAGTGCGTTGGGCGCGGAATGCCAGCTGCGGTCTTCCAGCGGGTAGTAGAGGAAGAAATCCTTGAGCGGGAAGGTGCGGCGCGCTACGACCGTGGGCTGGCTGCAGAAGCCGGTCATGTTCAGGCCGTTCTGCGCGAAGGTGAGCTGCTCTTCCGCCTTGCCCCGCCGGGTGGAATCCAGCCGTTCGATCGCCTGTTCACAACACGTGACAGCCCCTTTGAAGTCGTAGGCTTTCCGGAGGGAATCCGCCCGGAAAAGCAGCCGCTGGGGGGACAGGGTCGTTTCCTGCGCCCCTGCGTCCGGAAGGGAAGCCAGGAGGAGAACCGCTGCGAAAAAACAGGGAATATGCCTCATTTTCATCTTCATTCTCGCGTCAAAGCATCTGCAAAAATAAGAAATAGTTGGCAGATAATTTCTTTCTCAGAAAAAAATGCTAAATTTGTACCCTTATTTTTAGGCTCGCTTTGTAAAATTATAAAAAAACGATAAATTTTAACAGATTATGCAAAGTAAAGGTTGGATCCGGCTCGTCGCCATTCTGCTTGCTGTCGCGTCCCTGTGGCAGCTCTCTTTCACGGCGGTGACGGCCATCCAGGAAAAGAAAGCCGAAAAGTATGCGGAGAAGGCGGCCCAGGCCGCACAGGCTACCGCTGCTTTCGCACAGCTTCCCGAAGACAACCAGGCGTTCTACCTGGATTCGATCCGGAAAGAACAGAACAGGTATTACATCGACTCCATCACCGACAAGAAGGTGTACCTCTGGGACACCTACAAGGATGTCAAGGCGAAGGAGATCAACCTCGGCCTCGACCTCAAGGGCGGTATGAACGTCATGCTGCAGGTGCAGCTCCAGGACCTTGTGAAGGCCCTGGCCGGCGGCAATACCACGCCTGAGTTCCTCAAGGCCCTCGACCTGGCCAAGGAGCGCAGCGTGTCCTCCCGTGAGGACTACATCTCGCTGTTCGCCGGCGCATGGTCGGAGGTTGCCGGCGGAGCCCGCCTGTCCCATATCTTCGGAACCTATGAGATGAAGGACAAGATCAAGCCCGAGAGCACCGATGCGGAAGTGATTTCCGTCATCCGCTCCGAGGCGGAGAGCGCCATCGCGAACTCCTTCAACGTCCTGCGGAACCGTATCGACCGTTTCGGCGTTACGCAGCCCTCCATCCAGAAACTCGGGAACAGCGGCCGCATCCTGGTCGAACTTCCGGGTGTCAAGGAGCCTGAGCGTGTCCGCAAACTCCTCCAGGGTACCGCTTCCCTCGAATTCTGGGAGACCTTCAACTTCGAAGAAATCTATCCGTACCTGATCGAGGCGAACGCCAAGCTCGCTGAGATCTACTCCGACGAGCCTGTCGCCGTCGCCGAGGAGGAAGAAGCGCAGCCCGCCGAACCGGCCGCTGCCGCCGAACCGGCCGCTGCCGCCGACTCCCTGGTGAACGCTGAAATCGCCAGCGCGGACGATGCCGCTTCCGAAGCCGAGTTCCGCAAGCAGAACCCGCTCTTCTCGGTGTTCAGCCCGTCCAACTACAACGGGAACGCCTGCCTGGGCTTCGCCTCCGCCATCGATACGGCGAAGGTCAACCGGATGCTCGCCCTGCCGCAGGTCGCCGAGATCTTCCCGGCCGAGTTCCGTGCCATGTGGACCGTCCATCCGTCCGAATATGTCCAGGGCAACAACATCTACGAGCTCGTGGCCATCAAGTCCACCGCCCGTGACGGGAAGGCCAAGCTGGACGGCGGTGCCGTCACCGACGCCCGCGTCGTCTACGACAACGGTTCCAACGGTGAACCTTCCGTCTCGATGAACATGAACGCGGAAGGCTCCAACATCTGGGCCCGCATGACCAGCGACAACGTCGGCCGCCAGATCGCCATCGTCCTCGACGGCATGGTCTATTCCTATCCGAATGTCCAGAACGCCATCACCGGCGGTTCCTCTTCCATTACGGGTCACTTCACCCCGGAGGAGGCGACCGACCTCGTGAACGTCCTCAAGTCCGGTAAGCTGCCGGCCCCCGCCACGATCATCCAGGAGCAGGTCGTCGGTCCGTCCCTCGGTGCGAAGTCCATCCGTTCCGGTATGATTTCCTTCCTCATCGCGTTCCTCCTCGTCCTGGTCTACATGATCTTCTTCTACCAGGGTGCGGGTGTCGCGGCGGACATCGCCCTGCTCTGCAACGTCCTGCTGCTCTTCGGCGTGCTGGTTTCCTTCGGCGCCGTCCTGACGCTGCCGGGTATCGCCGGTCTCGTCCTGACGATGGGTATGGCCGTGGATGCCAACGTGATCATCTATGAACGCATCAAGGAAGAACTCGCCGCCGGCAAGGGCTTGAGCAAGGCAGTCGCTGACGGTTATTCCAACGCATACTCCGCCATCATCGACGGTCAGGTGACCACCCTCCTCACCGGTATCGTGCTCTTCATCTTCGGTTCCGGTCCCGTCCAGGGCTTCGCCACGACCCTCATCATCGGTATCATCACCTCCGTGCTGACGTCCATCTTCATCACGCGTCTGATCTTCGATGACCGGATCGCCCGCGGCAAGAACATCACCTTCGAGAACTCCCTGACGAAGAACTTCCTCAAGCACACCCACTTCGATTTCCTGGGTGCCCGGAAGTACTCCTATATTATCTCTGGGATCCTGATCCTCATCTCCCTGGTCTCCATCTTCACCAAGGGCTTCACCTACGGTGTCGACTTCACCGGTGGCCGTACCTATGTCGTCCGCTTCGACCAGCCTGTCACGGCGGAAGCCGTGCGTGAGGCCACGTCCGTCGAGTTCGACGGTGCCGTCGAGGTCAAGCAGTTCGGTGGCGAGAGCCAGATGAAGATCACGACCCAGTACAAGAACAACGAGGAATCCACGGATGTGGACGCCGAGGTCGAGGCCAAGCTCTTCAATGCCTTGAAGCCGTTCTTCGTGAACCAGTCGATCACCCTGAGCGACTTCACGTCCACGCTGGACAACCCGAACGGTATCATTTCGTCCGACAAGGTGGGTCCGACCATCGCGAACGACATCAAGCGTGACGCCGTGATCGCGGTGATCCTCGCGCTGATCGTGATCTTCGCCTACATCGCCTTCCGCTTCCGCGGCTGGACCTGGGGTCTGGGCGGTGTCGTGTCCCTGGCCCACACGGCCATCATCGTGATCGGTTTCTTCTCCCTGTTCTCGGGAATCCTGCCGTTCAACCTCGACGTCGACCAGACGTTCATCGCGGCTATTCTGACGATCATCGGTTACGCCATCAACGACAACGTGGTTATCTTTGACCGTATCCGTGAATACAGGAGCCTGCATCCGAACACCGACATCAAGACCAACACGAACCTGGCCCTGAACGCCACGCTCACCCGTACGGTCAACACGTCGGTCTCGACCCTCGTCACGATGCTGGCCATCGCCATCTTCGGTGGTGAGTCCATCCGCGGTCTGTCTGTCGCCCTCATCCTCGGTATCGTGATCGGTACGTATGCGTCCATCTTCATCGGTACGCCGGTGATGTATGACGCCACGATCTCCCAGGAGAAAAAGAAGGCTGCGCAGAAGAACCTGAAAGGCGGCCAGAAGCGTAAATAAATGCTGTTAAGCAGCAAAGGAAAGCGACCGGGCTTTTTGTCCGGTCGCTTTTTTTTGTATCTTTGATGGAATCTGAACCAACGGATATGAAAAGAATCATTCAATCGCTTCTGTTCCTGTCGGTATTTCTCCTGGCGGTCCGATGCGATGTCGCCCGGGACGAGGTGGAAGCCTTGCGTTCCGAGGTGACCGAACTCCAGACCGCGCTCCGTCTCCTGAACACTGAACTATCCGGGCTGCAGTCCGTCATCGGGGAAATCGAGTCGAAAGGCTATGCCGTCTCGACGGAAATCTTCGAGGAGGACGGCGCCGAGCGGCTGGCCATCACCTTCAAGGATGGCAGCAAGGCGGTCGTGGGCAGCGGCCGGGTCGGTGTCGACGGATCCGCGGCCGGCTGCCGGGTCGGAATCCGCGAGGAGGACGGCGTCTGGTATTGGACGCTGGACGGCAACTGGCTCGAACTGCCTTCGGGAGAACGGGCCATCGCCATCGGCAAGGACGGCTATGTCGGCATTACGCCGCAACTCTCGGTCGAGGACGGCAACTGGATGCTGACCCTCGACGGTGGCGCGACCTGGGAAACCCTTGCTCCGGTCAAGGGCGAAGACGGTTTCTTCGTGATTGCGGCGGCGGATTATTCCTCCGACCGCTTCATCGTGCTCACCCTGGCGGATGGCCAGGAGGTCGTCATCCCGCGTTACCGCGGCATGGCGGTGGAACTCTCTGTCCCGAAAGACCTGTACACCATCGCTCCGGGCGAAGTCCTGCCGATTCCCTTCTCCCTTTCCGGGGAGGTGCCGGACAGCCTGCTGCTGGTCGCCGGCAGCGACGGAAAATACCAGGTGCAGCTGCAGCGTGATTCCGAGACGGAAGGAACGCTGCTGGTTACCGGGCCGGATGTCTTTTCCGACGGTTTCATCAACCTGATGGTCGACGACCGGGCGGGGAACACGGCCGTCCGGACGATTTCCTTCCATGAGCGGATCTTCGACTGGATCGAAGGTCCGGTGGTGCTCGTGGACGCCGGGGGTGGGCGGGTGACGGTTCCGTACCTGTCCTCCTTCGCCGGGTCCTTCGTCTTCAAGCAGGAAGGATGGCTCCGGACCGAGTCCGGGATCACCGCCGACCTGCCGGACGCCTGCATCCTGGAGGTGGCGCCCAACGGGGGGCGCGGCGTGCGTGTCGCTACGATAGAAGTGCAGCCGGCCGACCATCCCGGCTACGTGTTCTCGACCCTGACGGTGGTGCAGTCCTCCTTGACCTTCTCTATCGACAACCCGGTGCTGGACGTTCCCGCGGACGGCGGCACCTGCCAGATATCCATTACTTCCGCCATTCCGATTGTCCTGGATGACCTGGACCCCTCCGTCTCCCATTGGGTGGAGCGCTCGCTGACGGAGGCGGACGGGGAGTGGTCCCTGGGCATCGATGTCCGCAAGCATCGGGCGTATGAGGACCGCCGGGCGGAATTCGGCATCCGTTCCGAAGCGGATGGCGCCCTCCTCGGCACCGTCGTCATCAACCAGCATGCCTGGAGCGCGGAACACCGCAACGACATGGTGCTTACGGTGCGGGCCAACCTTGCGGATGATTACACCGTCTACCTGCCCCTGCGGGGTGAGGTGGACTGCCTGGTGAACTGGGGGGACGGCCATGCCGAACGGATCGAACGGAAGGTCGTGGACGATGATTGGGTCTTCCACCGGTATGAAGCCAAGCCCGAGACCTATACGGTGACGGTGTCCGGCGCCGTGGAGAAGCTCAATGCCGCCGGTATGCCCAATACGGAAGGTGTCACCTCCATCGAACAGTGGGGCCGGCTGGGCCTGAAGTCGATGGTGGATGCCTTCCGGAACTTCTCGCGGCTGACATTCCTGCCGCCTGACCTGAACGGCGCCTTCGAAGAGGTCACTTCCTTCGACGGTGCCTTCTACCGCTGTATCCGCCTGACCGAACTCTCCGAGAACCTCTTCAGCGACTGTCCCGTGGCGGTGTCCTTTGACTCGACGTTCACGCACTGCACGGCGCTGTCGTCCCTTCCCGAGCAGCTGTTCTCCGGTTGCGGATGGGTCGAAACCATGCAAGGGACGTTCGCCGGCTGCACCGGCATCCGGGAGGTCCCGGAAGACCTGTTCGTTCCCTGCCCCGGCATCCGGAGTTTCGCCAGCGTGTTCAACGGCAGCGGCCTCGAATCGATTCCCGAAGACCTGTTCGCTCCCTGCCCGGAAGCGGAGATCTTCGCCGCAGCCTTCTGCGCCACGCGTATCAAGCATCTTCCGGAAAGCCTGTTCGCCCACAATCCCAAGGCGAAGGACATGAGCCGTCTCTGCTACTATGCCCAGCAACTGGAGGACATCCCTTCCGCCCTGTTCGCCGCCTGCCCCGAGGTGGAAACCTTCGAGGGGACGTTCGGACAGTGCTACGGGCTGCAGTACGTTCCCGTGGACCTCTTCGATGCCAACCGGAAGGTGCGCGACTTCGGAGCCACTTTCTGGGACTTGAACGGCCCCTTCGGAGAAACGCCTTACTCCCTCATTGATGGAAAGAAAGTCCATCTGTACGAGCGGATCCTTTACCCGGATGCTTTCGTGACGCCGGTCTCCTTCGAATACTGCTTCGGCAGCCATTTTACCTGTGCAGAAGACGATCCGGTTCCTGCGGACTGGAGATAAGAAGATTTGAATAGATTGGATATGAAAAAGATACTCAAGACTTTGTGTTTCATTGCCCTGCCCGTGCTGATGGGGGCTTGCGACATCCGTGCGGACCTGATCGGGATCCAGAACGACATCGACGACCTCCGGGGGCAGATCGACCAGATGAACAATTCGGTCAGCTCGCTGCGCACCCTGCTCGAGGAAGTGCAGCGCGGCGGCATCATCTCCTCCCTGCAGGTGCTGACGGAGGGAAACGACACGACCGGCTATGTCCTTTCTTTCCAGGACGGTCGGGCCATCACAGTCCACGAAGGCGTTGACGGCTATTCCCCCCGGCTGAGCGTCCGCGAGGAAGACGGCAACTGGTACTGGACCCTGGACGGAGAATGGATCCTGGACGGTGACGGGAAGCGGATCGCCGCGGTGGCGCGCAACGGCGTCGACGGCGTCGACGGCCTGACGCCCCGGCTGAAGATCATCGATGATTTCTGGTACCTTTCCACCGACGAGGGGGAGAACTGGTCGCAGCTCGGCCGCGCGAAGGGCGTGGACGCGCCCTCCGTCTTCAAGGCGGTGGACACCGGCGCCGAGGACCACATCACCCTGACACTGATGGATGACACCGTTATCGAGATTCCTTTGTACCGGCCGGTGGAACTCACGCTCGACCTGCCGTTGGAAGACCAGGCGCTGGCTCCCGGCGAGACGTTCCCGATCCGCTATACGGTCTCCGGGAGCATCACGGGAAAGACGGTCGTCACCGCCGGCACGGACGGGAAGTTCACCCTGTCGCTGCAGCGTAAGAACGATACGGAGGGCACGGTGTACGTTACCTGTCCCGGTCTTTTCTCGGAAGGCTTCGTCTACCTGCTGGTCAATGACGGCGAGGGACATTCCGTCGTCAAGGTCGTCAACTTCTATGAGCGCCGGATCGAGGTGGCCGACGGCCTGTCGTTCCGCATGGACTGCACTGGTGGGACGCTGACGGTTCCGGTGCGGTACAACTTCGACTACACGCTCGAGTGCGCCGGCGGTTGCGATGAGTGGATCCATATCGAGAAGACCCGTGCAGAGGCGTCGGAGGGCGAGATCGTCCTGACCGTCGACCCCAATACCGGCGACGAAGTGCGGACCGGGCGGATCCGGATCCGTCCCGAGGACAATCCCTCGTTCGTCTATGCGGAGATCGAGGTCGTCGAGGCGTCTGCCTTCTTCTCCATTGACAAGACCTCCTTTACGGTTGAATCCGACGGCCGGGAATACGATGTCCGGATCCGGTCCTCGCGCGGTCTTTCGGTCGAGGTGCCGGAGGATGCGGACTGGCTGCACGCGACCCTGGAGGAGCAGGAGGATTACTGGTGGACGATGCACGTGACGGTCGACAAGAACCGTACGGACGAGCGCCGGCGGGCCGGGATCCAGGTGCGGACCGGCGACGGGGCGGAAACCCTGGGAGAGGTCGTCTTTACGCAGCTCTATGATGCCGTTGACCATGAGAAGGATTTCATCCTCGAAATGCGGGTCAACAGCCTGTTCAATTACACGGTCTGGCTGCCCCTTTCCGGCACGATGGACTGCGTCGTGGACTGGGGCGACGGGACGAAGGAGGTCATCGACAGCTGGTACAATGAAGACAGCCATCCCAGCCATACGTATGCCTTCGACGCGCCGGCGACCGTCCGGATCACCGTTTCCGGCGAGGTGGAACAATTGAGCAGTGACGGGATGCCGGGCCGCGATGCCATCCTGGCCGTCCTCCAATGGGGCGACCTCGGCCTTCGTTCCGCATCCAGGGCCTTCGATTCCTGCTCCCGCCTGGCTTCCGTTCCGGAAGACGTGCTGGGCGCCTTCACCGATGTGGCGGACTTCGGCGCGATGTTCCGGCAGTGCCAGTCGCTGAAAACCGTTCCCGCCGGTCTCTTCGCCAAGGCGGAACATGCCGAGTTGTTCCGTTCGGTCTTCGAACGGTCCGGTATCGAGCAGGTTCCTGCCGGTCTTTTCCGGGGCTTGGCGAACGTGCGTGATTTCGAGGCGGCATTCGCCCATTGCAAGAAGCTGCAGACCGTTCCGGAAGATCTCTTTTCCGGCTGCCTCGGAGTAACGTCTTTCCGGTCCTTGTTTGAGGGAAGCACGCTTTCGGAAGTTCCCGCCGGTCTCTTCCAGGACAGTCCGGACGTAGCGGATTTCTCCAAGACGTTCAAGGAGTGCCGTTCCTTGGTGAATCTTCCCGCCAGCCTGTTCGACCACAACCGGAAGGTCACGGATTTTGAGGGTTTGACGGATGAAGCAGGAACGTCGCTCTGCGGGAAGGAATCCCCCTACACGCAGGTCGGCGGGGTCAAAGTCCACCTGTACGAGCGCTCCGAGTATCCGGATGATTTCATCACGCCGCTCGAGTATGGCAACTGCCTGTCGGCGTTCTATCTGGATGACGAGACGGAAGCCATCCCTGCAAGCTGGAGGTAGTCTATGAAACGGTTGTTATTGTTGATCCTTCTCGCGTCGGCCGGCCTGTCAGCCTCCGCCCAGCGCGTCGCCGTCCAGACCAACGTGCTGGACTGGGCGGCCCTCGGTACCGTCAACGCGGAACTGAACGTGGCCGTAGCCCGGCACTTCTCGGTGATGGCCGGCGGCCGCTACAACCCCTGGTCGTTCACGGGCCACAACCCGGAATGCACCATCATGAACCAGCACACGACCGCATACGCCGGTGTCCGTTACTGGCCCTGGTACGTCCATTCGGGCTGGTGGTTCGCCGCCAAGGGACAGTGGCAGGAATATGCCAACACCGGCATCTGGCGCGCGGCCCTCAAGGAAGGGAAAGGCGGCCTGGGCGGCGGTCTTTCGCTGGGATACACCTACATGCTTGCCAAGCATTTCAACCTCGAGTTCGGGGCCGGGATGTGGGTCGTTCACTATAAGAAACATCATTTTTATGACAGTCCGGCGAAGCTTTCGGTCCGCAAGGAAGGCCCTGCGACCTTCGTCTATCCGGACTTCCTGTCGGTCAGTTTTGCATACGTATTCTGATGAGTAGACAATCTGTGCTTACCGCCCTCGTGGTCGTGGGAATCGTTCTGGGCGGATCGTGTTCGACGCAGCGCAAGCTCGCCCGCCTGAAGGATGGCGGCGCCGCAGCCGGAATCGAAATCGCCAAGGAGGAATCCTATGTTCCCCAGTTGGAGGGGAAAGCCGTCACACGCGACACCCTCAGGATCAAGGATGACGCGGGGAACGAATTCCTCGTCATGAAGGCGGTCAAAGACGCCCTGTCAGGTGACGTCGTCGCCTCTGAGGAACTGAATGCGGCCACCGTCACCGCCCGTTTCCGGAACATCGCCGAGCGGCACGGCAAAGTAGACCTCGCCTTCCAGGTGATCGTCCCGGCCGCCATGCAGGACAGCCGCTGGCAACTGCGCTTTTATCCCGACATGTACATCCTGTCGGACAGCGTGCGGCTGGAGCCTGTCATCATCACGGGCAACGCCTACCGCCGGGCCCAGCTCAAAGGCTACCAGCAGTACAACCGTTTCCTGTCGAAGATCGTCTCGGACTCCACGCGCTTCGTCAACCTGCACCAGCTGGAGATCTTCCTCCGCCGCAACATCCCGCAGGTGTACGCCTTCAAGACGGACTCGACCGTCGTGACCGACGAGCAGTTCTATTCGATCTACGGCGTTTCCGAGCGGCAGGCAGTGGAGCATTACACCAACAAGATCGCCCGCGGCATCAATGAACGCCGCAAGAGCAAGATCGACAAGATGTACCGGAAATACATCAAGGCACCGATCGTCAGCGAGGGCATCCGGCTGGACACGGTGATGGTCTCCGACAAGGGTGACTTCATCTACCATTACATCCAGACCATCAACACGCGGCCACGCCTGCGCAAGGTCGACATCGTCTTGTCCGGCGACATCTACGAGCAGGACAAACGGCTCTATGAAGTGCCTCGCAGCCAGCCGCTTACCTTTTATATCAGTTCCCTCTCCGCCTTCACCGACGCACGTGAGAAGTACCTGACGAAAGTCGTCGAGCGGAAAGCCGCCGCCGACATGACGGCGGACATCGCCTTCAAGGTCGGTTCTTCCACGATAGACCCGTCCCTTGGGCGGAACGGCACGGAGCTGCAGACCATCCGGCGGATCTTGTCGTCCCTCGTCCAGAACCAGGTGTACGACCTGGATTCGATCGTGGTCACGGCTTCCGCGTCGCCGGAAGGGAAGCTGGCCTTCAACCAGAAACTCTCCCGGGCGCGCAGCGAGTCGATCTCGAAGTATTTCGACAACTGGGTGCGCCATGTGCAGGATTCCCTGGAACGTGACGGCTACAGCGTCGACGAGCAGGGCCGGGCCCACCGCTACCAGCGCCGCAAAGTCTCCTTCCTCAGCCGCAACAAGGGCGAGGACTGGGACCAGCTCGACTGGATGATTTTCCGCGACACCGTCCTCTCCGACGGCGATAAATCGCACTACGAGACCCTCGCATCCGTCTCGAACCTCGACGCGCGGGAGTACCTGATGCAGCGCGAGCGCTGGTATCCGTATGTGAAGGACGTCTACTATCCGCGCCTGCGCCGCGTGGCTTTCAACTTCCATATGCACCGGAAGGACATGGTCAAGGATACCATCCACACGACCGTGCTCGACTCCGCCTACATGCGGGGCGTGGAGGCCCTCAAGAACATGGATTACGAGACGGCCCTGCGCTTCCTGCGGCCGTATGACGACTTCAATACCGCCATCGCCTATGTGGGCCTGGACCGCGACATCAGCGCCATGGAGATTCTCTCCCGGCAGAAGGAAACGGCGCCGGTAAACTACCTGATGGCCATCCTGTATGCCCGCCGCGGTGACGAGCAGAAGGCGGTCGAGCGCTACCTGCGTTCGTGCCGGCAGAATCCCTCGTACGTACATCGCGGAAACCTCGACCCCGAGATTTCCGCGCTGATCAAACTCTATGGGCTGAACCGGGAGGACGACCTGTAAGGCCGTCCGTCCGGGATTTTCAGAGTTTCGTAGCGAAAGATTCCATCGGCTGCCGTTCCGTATGGCGCGGATTCGGGCTCGCGTCTGCCGACGGGTGTCCGACGGCAAACAGGGCCGTTATCTCGAAGCCTTCCGTTTCCGGGAAGGCTTCGCGGACTTTCACCGGATCGAAGGCTCCGATCCAGACGCTGCCCAGGCCCAGGTCGGCGGCCTGCAGGATGAGGTGCGTTCCGGTAATGGCGGCGTCCGTCGCCGCTTCGTTTTTTCCGTCGTAGCTGCGGACCCAGGCCGCTTCGGGCTTGACGCCGATCATCAGCACCGCCGGGGCGCCGAAGGTGGGATGGACGGCCCGGATGCGGGCGAGGCCCTCTTCACTGCAGATCGCCCAGATGTGGACCGGCTGGCGGTTGGCGGCCGTCGGAGCGACGCGCGCCGCCTCAAGGAGGGAGTTGATCTCCTTTGCCGTCAATGCATTATCGGAAAAACTGCGACAGGAATAGCGGTTCCTGGCAAGGGTGAGGAAAGGTGTTTCTCCCTGATGCTCGGAAATCCGCTGCTGGACATCGGCAAAAGCGGCACGATGATGGATTCTCGTCAGGTCGCTGATCCGATGGAGGAAGGTTTTTCTTTTCTTGCTCATGTCGGGAACATTTAAGAGGTTTAACGTCAGAATACTCTACAAGATAAGCATTCCGTGTGAAATCTCCAAGTCTCTGCTTACAGCCGGTACCGGACGCCGCACAGGAAATAGCCTTGTTCGCCGGCACCGATCTCCGCGAATCCGCGCACTTTCCGACCGAATTCCACGCCCAGCAGGCTCGCCTGGAAATTGAAGAAGACGTCCGGGGAGGAGTCTTGGGAGCCGTCGTTGCGTTCGAACCCGAAGAGGGTCGCACCGGCGCCGACCTTGGAATAGGCACCCCAGCTGTCGCGGCGGAGCCAGTTGATTTTGACGGCGGGCATCAAGGAGGCAGCCCTGCCGAAGCGGTAGCCGCTGTCGTCGGAATAGGCGTTCCGGAAGTAGGAATAGGTGCCGATGCCGCCGACGCCGATCACCGGGCTGACGTTATAGAAATACTCGGCGCCGATGGGGCCGATCATCGTGCTCGATTCGACACCCTTCCCGAAAATGGCCTCGATGATATCCGCGAAGATTTCGATGGCGAGGGTATTGTTGAGATATCCGTACGACAAGCCGAATTCATTCTTGGGGCAGTCGGTCGACTGTGCCCGGACGATTCCGGAGTGGCTGCCGAGCAGCAGTGCCATGCACAGGAGAAGGAAGAATGGTTTTTTCATCGTTCAAACTGATTTGTCTTGCAAAGATACGTGGATTATTCTATATTTGAATCACTGAAACTTTTAATCATCGAAACATATGAAAAGATTGGTCAAATGCCTTCTGGTTGCTTCCGCATTGCTTTTCCTGCTTTCTCCGGCCCTGAACGCCGCTGCGGGAACCGTCTCGGAAGCACCTTCCGCGAAAGTAGTCAGGAAGAAAGCCGCCAAGGCTTCCAAACAGGTGCGTGAACCCTTGTGGCCGAAAGGCAAGATGCCCGATGTGCAGCCCGACCAGATCGCGGCGATGCTCGACGAAGCGCGTGCGGAAGGATTCGACCGCGACGCCCACCGGATGCCGTACCTGGAGTGGTTCGAAGCGCCGGCGGCCGATGTCCGTACGGACGCCTGCATGATCCTCATCTCCGGCGGCGGGTATTATACCACGTGCGACATGCACCTGATCGACCTCTGGCACAAGGAACTCACCAAGCGGGGCGTCCAGTGCGTCAATTTCGTCTACCGGACGCCGCGGGCGGAAGGCATTCCGTACTACCAGACGGCATGGGAAGACGGCCAGCGCGCGGTCCGGCTGGTCCGCAGCCAGGCGGCCAAGCGCGGCTTCGACCCCGAGAAGATCGGCGTGGTGTCGATGTCCGCGGGCTCGCACCTGGCCCTGCTGCTGGCCACCAGCTCGCAGACGCCGGCCTATGCGCCCGTCGACAAGATCGATGAAGAGGTGCCCTGCCACATCAACTGGGGCATCATCAACGCGCCCGCCTATATCACCACCGACGGGGAGACCGGGACGGAAGCGACCCGCGACGGCTACGGCCCCGACGTGCGCCTGTCCGACATCTTCAAGTTCGACGAAAAGACCTGCCCGCTGTGCCTGCATCACGGCGGCCTCGACCCGTATACGCCCAACGGTTCCACGCTGGTGTACCGCCAGCTGCGCCGGATGGGCATTCCCACCGAACTGCACCTGTATCCGAACAAGTCGCACGGCGCATACGGCTTCGACCGCGCCCTGGAATTCATGACCCAGATGGGCTTTCTCGGACCGGTCGGTGAAGAGGTCGACCTGATGAGCCGCTACGCTTCCGACGCCGACCGCGCGCAGTGCATCCGGGAGGACATCTGGCCGGAGGGGAAGACCCCTTCGGACCAGCCGCAGCTGTGCAAACCGTACATCGAGTGGCACATTCCCGCCAACCTGAAGACCAAGGCCATCCAGATCATCTATTCCGGCGGGGCCTACATGGGCAATGACCCCGACGGCTTCGAGGTGGCCCCGGCGCGCCGTTACCTCAACGCGATGGGCATGACCGTCGTCACGATGCGCTACCGCTCCCCGCGTCCCGAAGGGCTCGCCAAGCATACCGTGGCCTGGCAGGACCTGCAGCGGGCCATCCGCATCGTCCGCAGCGAAGCCGCTGCGCGCGGGCTGGATCCCGACCGGATCGGCATCATGGGCTCCTCTGCCGGCGGACACCTGACGCTGATGGGCGTGACGTCTTCCGGGCACCGTTCCTACTGGCCGATCGACCAGATCGACGCTATTCCCTGCAATGTCCAGTGGGGCATCGGCATCTACCCGGCCTACGCGCTGACCGATGGCCTGGATGTGGGCAACACGACGGGCGGGAACGATGATTCCGCCGTCCTGGCGCCGGAGTTCTCCTTCGACTTGAAGACGGCTCCGATGCTGTTCATCCACGGCGATGCGGACGGCTGGGCGGCGATGAATTCCGTGAAGGCGTGGGAGAAGATGCGCAGCATGGGCATCCAGAGCGAGCTGCACACCCTGGCCTTGCGGAACCACTGCTTCCAGCGCGCGGCCTCGCCCGGAACCGGCAGCTACACCTGGCTCGACCGGATCGGCGAATTCCTCCAGCCTTTCATCAAGGAGGAGTAAATGAGAAGATCTTCCCGACTGTGGCTGGCAGCCGTCCTGGCTGCCTGCCTTTTCGCCGCGCTGTATTGCTTCTGCTGGCGCAAAGCCTGTGTCGAAGTTCCTGCCGCCGAGGATGCCAGCGCCTTCGTGACGCTGACCGACGCCGTGCCGGATGCGATCCTGGAGATCCGTTATTTCGGGACCTACAACTTTGTCGGGACCCGGATCGACGGGTATGAGGAGCCTACGGCGCTGTTGACCCGGAAGGCGGCCGAAGCGCTGCGGGCTGTCAGCGACGAGATGGTCGCCCGGGGCTACCGGCTCAAGATCTACGACGCCTACCGTCCGCAGAAGGGCGTGGACCATTTCGTCCGGTGGGCGGCCGACGTTCCGGACACGAAGATGAAGCCGTATTTCTATCCCGACCTGGACAAGGGTGTCCTTTTCGAGCAGGAGTATATCATGGAGAAAAGCGGCCATACACGCGGCTCCACGGTGGATCTGACACTGTTCGACATGGCGGCGGAGAAGGAGGTGGACATGGGCGGCACCTTCGACTGGTTCGGCCCGGAGAGCCATCCGGATTTCTGCGGGAATCCCGAGACCGGCGAATACACCGGCGACAGCGGGCAGAGCCCTTCGGGGCGGGTCCTCACGCCGGAGCAGTTCGCCAACCGGATGATCCTCCGCAAGGCCATGATGGACCACGGGTTCAAGCCCCTCGACAGCGAGTGGTGGCATTTCACCCTCCGCGACGAACCGTTCCCGGACACCTACTTCACCTTCCCCGTCAAAGCGCTCCGCACTCCCGCGCCCGGTTCACCAGCTCCGCGGTGTTGGCGACGTCGTATTTGACGAGGAGTTTCTTCCGGTACCATTTGATGGTTTCGGGGCTCAGTCCGAGGGCCTCGGCGATCAGCGGCGTGGTATAGCCCTTCGCGAGGAGGTCCAGGATCTCCTTCTCCCGTTCCGACAGCGCGGGCGCGTCCGGAGCGGGTGCGGGCTTCATCTCTTCGATGGCTTCCTCCAGCACGGCCGACACCTCCGTCTTCTCCCGGTTCGACCGGCGCAGCCGCCGCCCCGTCAGTAGCAGGAGCGCCAGCAGCAGGAGCGCCAGCGCGCCCCCGGCCGCCGTCAGCAGGATCTGTTTCCGCTGGGCCGTCAGCGCGGCGGCCATGTATTCGTAATTCTCTTTGGAGAAGGCGAGTTCTTCCCGGTTGTGGACGGAATAATACCGGTCGGCCTCATGCAGGCAGCGGAGGGCTTTCCAGGTCCGTCCCTGCTCCATGTAGGCACGGCCGAGCCCCTTCTGCGCATTCGCCGTCAGCAGGGAATCCCCCTGCGCGTATTGCAGGGCCTTCTCATAGGCCAGGACGGCTTTCCGCAGTTCTCCTTCCTCCACCCAGGTTTCGCCGATGTTGTAGTACAGCACCGAAGAACTCTCCCGCCATCCGTATTTTTCGAAGAGGGCGCCGGCCTTCCCGTACCATTCCATCGCCTGCGGGATGGAGTCCATCATGTTGTAGACGTTGCCGATCGAGCCGTAGAGCGCCGACAGCTGGTCGTCGATTTCCTTTTCCGTGTAGCCCGCCGGGTTGGAGTAGGAGACGGCGCCGGCCATCTGTTCCGCATCGTCCATGGATTTCCGGTAATAGACCAGAGCGCTGTCGAACTGCCCGCGGCCGAAAAACTGCTGTCCGATGTGGCGGCAGGCATCGGAGCTGGCATACACCCAGCCTTTCCGTCGGCTGATTTCCAAGGCTTTGCGGGCATAGAACAGACACTTGTCCCCATTGAGCGGACCGTACCCCAGCATCAGGTCGCGGCAGGCGCGGTTCAAGTGGTACAGCTGCTCGTCGGAAGCCCCGTCCACGGCCTGGGGCGTCCACCGGCCCACCTCCCTTTCCAGGGAATCCAGGTTATGGCCGCGGTGGTCGTTGTAGGCCGGGGAAGGTACGCAAAGAAGCGCTGCCAGAAGGGCTGTCATCCATCGTCTCATAGGTTGTCGATCTTCTGCGTAAAGATAGGGATTCGCCTTCGGATTCCATGCTTCCGCCGTGATAAATCCGCAGAATTCAACCCTTTC
This sequence comes from uncultured Bacteroidia bacterium, assembly GCA_902801205.1. GTDB lineage: Bacteria > Bacteroidota > Bacteroidia > Bacteroidales > UBA932 > Cryptobacteroides. The sequence goes on along the minus strand of CADCHE010000003.1, from coordinate 29,307 downwards.
GGGGGGAGCCGTCCCCCCGAAAGGGTGGTGTTTATGACAATGAAATCTGCGAAATTTGCAAAAATCGAAACCGCTGATGGAAGAGCAAGCCGCACATAACATCAAGTTGACCCGGCGGGAAAAAACCATCCTGCAGGAAGTCGCCCTCGGGCGGACCACGCCGCAGATTGCCGAGGCCCTCGGACTGAGCCCCGAGACGGTCAAGTGGTACAGGAAACAGCTGCTGGTCAAATTCTCTTCGGCAACTTCCGCCGAGGTGGTCCGCAAGGCGGTACAGAATGAAATCATCTAAATAAAACCACGTATGAAAAAGATTGTCACTGTTTTGCTGGCCCTGTCGCTGACAGGCTTCCTGGCGGCCGGCCAAAGCGTCCTGGAACGGATGAAAGAACGCACCAAGAACGCCGTCGAACAGGCGGTCGGCGAGAAGGTGGAAAAAGGCGTGAACGATGTGCTCAACGGCAATATCGGGAAGAAGAACAAGAAGGAGAAGGAGGCGGAAGCGGAAAAGGCGGAAACCGCCCGGCCCGAGGCGGAACCGGCGGCCAAGCCCGCGGGCCAGCCCGGGAAGCAGGTGCAGGCCGGTTACGCCAAGAGCGATTTCGTCCCCGGCGACGAAATCTTCTTCGACGATCCGGTGGAGAACGAAACCGTGGGCGAATTCCCTTCCCACTGGGATTTCATCGGCGGTGAAGAGTGCGAGATCATGACCCTGGACGGGGAACAGGCCATCAAGCTTTCCGGCTGGTACAGCATCATCGCTCCGCTGATGGAAGAAGCGGATTATCTTCCGGAAGCGTTCACGGTCGAGTTCGACGTGTGGTCCAATGCGACCGGCGGGGCCAGCAACAACGACCACATCGACCTCCTTCTGGGGTCGGAGGAATCGGAAGAGACCGTCGTCGTCACGTTGAATCCGGCCTTCAACGAAGAGCCCCAGTCCTCCCGGGCAGACATTACCTATACCTACCGGTCTCCGTCAGGCGATGCCCGTGAAGGATCGGCCGAGGGAGAGATGCTGACACCGCTCATCCAGCCCGACACCTGGCTGCATGTGTCCGCCTCTTTCAACAAGCGCGCCTTCAAATACTATGTCAACGGCACGCGGTTCATCAATCTGCCCAATGTGGCGCGTCCCACCCGGATGGCGCTCCGGTCCGTTTCGAACTGCGACGAGAAAGACCGCTTCTACTTGAAGAACATCCGCCTGGCCCAGGGCGCCGTTCCGCTGTATGACCGCCTGGCCAGCGACGGGAAGATCGTCACCTACGCCATCACCTTCGAGACGGGCAAGGCCGACCTCAAGCCGGAATCCATGATCGAGATCAACCGCATCGCCAAGCTCATGCAGGAGAACCCCGGCCTCGAATTCGAGGTCCAGGGCCACTGCGACGCCACCGGAAGCGACGCCGTGAACGATCCGCTGTCGCAGAAACGGGCCGAGGCCATCGTCGCCGCCCTGGTGGAGCAGGGCATCGCCCAGGCCCGTCTGACTCCTGTCGGCAAAGGCTCCCACCAGCCCATCGCGTCCAACAGCACCGCCGAGGACCGCGCCAAGAACCGCAGGGTCGAGTTCGTGAAGAAGAACTAGGCGCCCGGCCTACGGCTCGACGAGCTCTTTCTGAATGGTTTCCAGGGACTTGCCTTTCGTCTCCGGAAGCCAGAGGGCGAACACGAAGGAGAGCCCGGCGATGATGGCGAAGAAACTGAAGATGTACTTGCCTCCGATGGAAAGGCAGAGCGGGAAGAACCAGGTCAGGAGCGCGGACCACACCCAGTGCGTCATGCTTCCGAGGACCTGGCCTTCCGCCCGGACGCTGTTGGGGAAGACCTCGGCGATCACCACCCAGATGGTCGCGCCCAGCGAAAGGGCGAAGAACGCGATGTAGGTACAGATGCAGACCAGCAGGTAATAGCCTTCGAATGCGCCCAGGTGGAATCCGCGCGCCACGAGGAACTGTGCCACCACCATGCCGGCGGCTCCGACGAGCAGCAGGGTCTTGCGGCCCACCTTGTCGATCAGGACCATGCCCAGGATGGTGAAGGTGAGGTTCGTAAGGCCGACGATGATGGACTGGAGCATGGCGCCGTCACGGAACACGCCGGACATCTCCAGCAGGCGCGGAGCATAGTACAGGATGGCGTTGATGCCGCTGAGCTGGTTGAAGGTGGCGATCAGGAACGCGATCAGGATGGGCTTGCGGAACTTCCGCTGGAAGAGCCGCTCCTTCTTCACGCCGGCCGCCGACGCCAGGGATTCGCGGATGGCCGCCATCTCGGCCGGCACGTCCGCCTCGCCCGTCCGGTCGAACACGGCTTCCGCCTCGCGCTCGCGTCCCTGGGCCACCAGCCAGCGCGGGCTTTCGGGCAGGGTGAACAGCAGCACGCAGAAGAGCAGGGCGGGGAAAGCCTCGGCGCCGATCATCCACTGCCAGTCGTTGGGAACGCCCGCGATGAAGTAATTGGAGAAATAGGCCGCCACGATTCCCAGCACGATGTTGAACTGGAAGAACGCCACGAAACGGCCGCGCCACGCCGCCGGGGAGATCTCGGCGATGTACATCGGCCCGATCACGGAAGATGCCCCCACGGCCAGGCCGCCGATGAAGCGGAAGAACATGAACGAATACCAGTTCACGATCGCTGCGCTGCCTACGGCCGAAATGAAGTACAGGAGGGCGATGACCTGCAGGGACCGGAGCCGGCCGAAGCGTTTGGCCGGACGCCCGCAGAAGAAGGCGCCGATGATGGTTCCGATCAGGGCGGTGGCCATCGTGAAGCCGTGCGCGAAATCAGACAGGCCGTATATTTTCTGGATGGCGCCTTCCGCGCCGGAGATGACGGCGGTGTCGAAGCCGAAGAGCAGGCCGCCGAGGGACGCCACGAAGGCGATCCAAAACATATAAGGAGTCAGGTGCTGTTTCATAACGTGTATTTTATGCGGTTGATGACATGGTCCTGGTAACAGGCGTCCAGTTCGACGAAATAGCCGCTCCAGCCCCACACGCGGACGATCAGGCCGCGATGCTGCTCCGGATGCACCTTCGCGTCGAGCAGTTTTTCCTTGTTGAGGGTGTTGAGCTGCAGCTGGTGCCCGCCGAGCCGCACGAAGTAGCGGATGAGCTGGGCGAGCTTCGAAACGGTCTCGTCGTTGCGGAAGATCGTGTCGTCGAGTTCGATGGTGAGCGGGCCGCCGTTGATGGCGTCCTGCAGGTGCGGCTTGGTGAACGAACGCATCACGGAAACGGGGCCCTGGGCCCGCAGGAACATGCTCGGCGTGAAGTTGGCGGGGATGACCTCCCCCGCATGCCGGCCGTCCGGCGTGGCGGGCAGGTCCTTCGCATGGAAGATGTAGTACATGGCCGTGCCCGTCCCGGCGCGCCAGCACCCGCCCCGTTCGTTGCGGCGACCGCGCAGCGCGGCCGCGAAGCTGTCCAGCAGGGCGGTTCCGACGGCGTCCGTCCGGTCGTCGTCCTGCCCCATCTTCGGACCCTCGAAACGGAATTTTCCGTACAGGTCCGGACGGCTTTTGAAATCGTCCGCCAGCGCGTCGCAAAGTTCCTGCGCGCCCACGCTCTTCTCTTCGAAGACATACTTCCGGACGGCCGCGAGCGAATCCGCCGCGGTGGAAAGGCCGGTGCCGTGGATGCCGTAGTTGTTGTATACGCCGCCGAGGGAAATGTCCTGCGCGCGTTCGATGCAGCCGCCCATCAGCACCGACATGAACGGTGCCGGCACGATGTACAGGCGGTCATGGGCGGCGGTGATGCGCGCGCACTCCTTGCGGATCCCTTCTTCGACGCAGGCGAAAAGGGACGCGTAGTCGGGGAATTCCGGAAGACGGGCGACCGCGTCGCTCACGATGCGGGCGAAGGAAAGGGCGTCGATGTTGGGAATCTCCATCCCGTTCTTCGGGATGATGAATTCCCAGCAGGCCGCCACCACGTAGTTGCGGGCGTCTTCCGGCGCGTAGCCGAGCTTGATCAGCCCCGGAACCACCACGTCGTCGTTGTCGTACTGCGGGAATCCGAGACCGCGCTTGGTCAGGCGGGCGCCCAGTTCGAACACTTCGAGGGGCGTGTCCTTGTCGACACGCAGGTTGATCTTGGGATCGATCAGATTGAGCTCGTAACTGGCTTCCAGGCAGATGCGTGACACTTCGTTGAAGAGATAACGTCCGTCGGCGCCGCGGCCGGCCAGGACGATGCTCTGCCCGTTGTCTCCCTGCTGCATCCCGACATACAGGTCGCTGTCCTTGTTGCAGCTGAGGAAGAACTCGGTGATCAGTTCGGCCGCCTCGTCGGGTCGGAGGCGGCCGGCGGCGAGATCCGCCTGAAAGAAGGGGTAGATATATTGGTCGAACCGCCCCAGGGTGTTGTGGTAGCAGTCGCTCTCCCACAGGGTGAAATGCACCATCCGGAGGAGCTGGAGCGCTTCGAGCAGGGTCCGGGGCGCTTCCGTCCGGATGTGGGCGAGCGCGTCGGCGACCTCTTCGAGACCGGCGCGACGGGCGCAGTCTTCGTATTTCGAGATGAAGTCCTGGAGGGCGGCGACGGTGGTGTCCGCGGCCTCGAGGAACCGGACCTGCCCCTCTTCCAGTCCGCCGTCTTCCAGCCGGGCGGCGATGGCCTTGCGCCGGGCGCCGAGCCCGTCGCGCAGGATGCCCTCATAGTCGGCGGAGATGTTGGACACCGTCCCGCGCTCGTGCAGGGTGTGCGCCGCCTTGATCTCCGCCCATTCCGCTTCCGTGAACACGGACGGGATGCGCGTGATGGTCCGGGTGGCGACGATCCGCTCTCCTTCCAGGATGATGGGCTCTTCCGCCCGGAGCAGGGCTTCCAGCATCCGCGCGCTCCGCGTGACGTCGGGCAGGCGCTCTTCGGCGAACCGCGCGCTGAGTTTGTCCAGCCCCAGCGATTCCGGCGTGCGGCGGAAGCGGTGATGGGCGCGCGCCCAGAGGAATGCGCGCATTTTTTCTATTCTCTCGGTCATAATACCAATAATTTCATGCCTGCCGGCGTAAAAGCATCATGTACGGCCGGCGTTGCGTTCACGTCGAATGGCGGTTCATACCGGCGTCCCACCATCGGATACTTGGCGCCTGCCGTCTTGTGGTAACGGAGCAGTTCGACCCGCTGCAGCCCCGGCGCGTCCTGCAGCAGCGCGGCCGTCGCGCGCATGTTCTCCAAGCTGTCGTTCACCCCGGGGATCAAAGGGACCCGGACGATGAAAGGCTTCCCGCTCTCCTTGAGGGTGGCGAGGTTGCGAAGGATCAGCGCATTGTCGACGCCCGTGTAGTACCGGTGCCGTTCGGGGTCGGCCGTCTTCACGTCGAAAAGCATCAGGTCCGTCGCGTCCAGCACCTGCCGGAACAGGGGTTCGGGCGTATGTCCGCAGGTCTCCACGGCCCTGTGCACGCCGGCGAGCAGGGCAAGCAGTTCCAGCAGGAACGGGCCCTGCGCCGTCGGTTCCCCTCCGGTGAAGGTCACCCCGCCGCCGCTCTGGTCGAAAAGGTCGCGTCCGCGCAGCACGCGCCGCGCCAGTTCGTCCGCTTCCATCTCCACGCCGCAGACCTCCGTCCGGTCCTTTTTCCGCATCGGCTCGCTCCGGAACGACTGTCCTTCGGGATTGTGGCACCACGCGCAGCGCAGCGGGCATCCTTTCAGAAACACAGCCGTACGGATTCCCGGGCCGTCGTTGATGGCAAATTCTTCGATGGAGAAAACGATCCCTTTGCTCACTGGTGCTCCGTTTTGATGTTATATTACAAAGATAATGATTACCTTTGATTGTTTGATAAATCGAAGCCTATGGAACAGAAGTTTTGCCAGAGCTGCGGAATGCCGCTTACCGACGACCTCCTCGGCACCAATGCCGACGGAAGCAAAAACGAAGATTACTGCATGTACTGCTTCCAACAGGGCAAGTTCCTGCAGGATTGCACGATGGACGAGATGATCGAATGGTGCGCCCAATTCGTGGACGAGGTGAACAAGGGGTTGCCGCAACCCATCACCAGGGAAGAGTATGTCGCTCAGATGAAGAAGTACTTCCCGCAACTGAAAAGATGGCGCCGGGACTCCTTCTGACGTCTGCCTGCGCTTGAAAAGCAGCGGTCATGAAAACAGAATGACGTGATGGAAGACTTTATTCTCAGGGAAATCGACCGTTTGGGTGAGATGCTGCTGCTGATCGCCCGGAAGCTGGGGCTGCTGGACGACGGCACGCCGGACTATTCTCTGACGGACGTCAAGGACGAATTCGGCCGCTCCGGCTGCCCGATCGACCTGGAGATGCTCCTGCAGCAGGAGAACCCGGTCTGGTATCTTGTGGAAAAGGAAAAACTGTCAGACCGGGGCCTGGAGACGCTGATGGACATTCTCTTCCATTCCGACCTGGACGAAGCCCGCAGGAACGCCCTGCTCAAGGATGTCCTCGCCTACCTGGACGGCAAGGGCTGTTACTCCTTCCGCCTTCATTCCCTGACTGTTCCCAAAAAAGACTGAATTCGTTGCCCGTTACCCTGAAAGTCATGAGAAAAACCCTCCGTCTTCTTGCAATCACGCTCGCCATCTGCGCCTGCGACCGTGTGAAAGCGCCCGTTTACGAGAGAGTCGCCTCCGGCGTCTGGAAAGTCGAAGTCGGCACTCCGGACAAGGTGAACCTGCTGAATGTGCTGCAGACAAGCCCGAAGTTCGCGGCGATCAACGCGCTTGAAGAAGTCCCGCTGCCCGTGGACAAGGACAAGATCACGATGGAAGTCTTTGACGGGAAGACGTACCTGCGCTTCCCCCTGGACAGGGGCGAGCGGCTTTACGGACTTGGCCTCAACTTCAAATCCGTTGCGCAGAGAGGAAGCATAAAACGCCTCCATGTCGATCATTACGGAGGATCGGACAACGGCCGCACCCACGCCCCGGTGCCGTTCTTCGTATCCAGCAAAGGATACGGGGTGCTGATCAACAGCGCCCGCTATATCGACGTCTATGCCGGCACTTCCGTCCGCAAGGACAGCGAGAATCCCCCCGAGATTAAAAACCGCAACGCGGACAAGGACTGGTCCGCCCGGCCCTACTCGGACAATCTGGAGTTCCTTGTGCCGGCGAAAGGAGCCGAGCTGGTCTTTTTCTCGGGGAAAACCATGCTGGATGTCGTGAAGCGGTTCAACCTCTACAACGGCGGAGGCCCCCTGCCCCCGAAATGGGGGCTCGGCTTCTGGCAAAGAGTCCCGGCGCTCTTCAGCGAGGAAGACGTGTACAATGAGGTCGGCGGGTTCCGGGAGAGGAACTTCCCCCTGTCCGTCATCGGCCTTGAACCCGGCTGGATGACCTGTTCCTATCCCTGCTCATACCAATGGGATACGGGACGCTTCCCCGATCCGGACGGCTTTGTCGGAAGACTGGCGGACGAGGGCATCAAGGTCAACCTCTGGATGAATCCGGGCGTGGCGCCCGGATGCGACGTCGCCCGGGAGGTCAGGCCGTACACCGGCACGCATACGGAGTGGAACGGCCTGCTGCCGGACTATTCCCTTCCTGAGGTCAGGGAGATTATGGGCCGCTGCTTCAGGAACAACGCCATCGACAAGGGCGTCAGCGGCTTCAAGATGGACGAGAACGACGGCTACGACTCCTGGTTCGCCCCGGATGTGGCCAGGTACCCTTCCGGGATTTCCGGCGAGCAGATGAGGCAGCTGTACGGATCGCTGATGCAGCGTTTCATGACGGAGCTCTACAGGGAGAAGAACCTTCGCACTTACGGCCTGGTGAGAGCCGGGAACGCCGGGACGACCTCCTTCCCCTTCGTGATTTACAATGACTATTACAACCACCGGGACTTCATCACCGCCCTGGTCAACTGCTCTTTCATCGGGGTCCTGTGGACGCCCGAGGTACGGGCATCGAAGACGTCCGAGGAGTGGCTGCGGAGGATGCAGACGGTCTGCTTTTCGCCGCTGGCGATGCTGAACGCCTGGGCGGACGGTACGAAACCCTGGTCTTTCCCGGATGTCGAGGAGCGCGTGAAGGAAGTCATGACCCTCAGGATGCGTCTCATTCCGTATCTGTACACCGCCTTCGCCCGTTACGCCCTCGAGGGTGAGCCGCCGGTCAGGGCGATGGCCCTTGAACCCGGTTTCGAGGGGGAAGCCCCGAATGACCAGTTCATGGTCGGAGAAAGCCTTCTCGTGGCCCCGCTTTTCGCCGGAGAGACGGAGCGCAAGGTTATTCTCCCCGCAGGGCGCTGGTACGACTTCTACACCGGCGAGCTTGCCGGAACCGGGGAGGTCATCACCGTGGCGCCCGGCCTGGACAGGATCCCCGTGTTCGTCAGGGACGGTGGGATCATCCCGATGTTCGATCCGATGACCAATGTCCCTGCAGGACCATGCCCTGTAACCGCCTGCGTCTACGGGAAGCGTGCCGCAGCCTGCGATCTGTACGACGACGACGGGCTGACCTATGACTACGAGAAAGGCGCATTCACATGGATCAGGCTGACCGCCGACCCGGCATCCGCCAGCGGCCAGGCCATCGTCCCGGAAGGAGGAACCGTCTGGTCCTTCAGCGGTTACGAATTCAAATTCATGACAAAATAGATCCGTGGAACAAGTTCCGGGTATTTTCTTGGCGTTGCCGTTTTTTGAGTCGACGGTTGGCTTTGATAAATTGTAAGCCTGGGCGGGAGCACTTTTGTATGCTTATTATCAGGGTATTACGGGATATCCAAGCTAAAGCGCAAGCTATATTAGAGTGTCACAACATTCGGATGATTGCCTTGAAAAAGAGCGCTGTCACAATGCTTATTTTTAGCGGAATCTGCAAATAATTCGGCGATTCCGCTAAAAATAGCCTCCATTCTACTGCTCTTCCCGGCGGTCTTGGTCGTCGGAGGGGCAAATTCTTGATACGTTCGTTTGGTCAATTGGCGGGATTTAGGGCGCGGTTTCTTTGTAATAAATGTGCGAATAATTATATGCTATCGAATGTAGTTGGAGCCCTTTACGCACTGTTTACATCCGTTCTGATGTATTATTTAGTGCAAGACCCCTTGGGGACCAAGTCGGGAGCAAGTAAAATAGCCAATAAGAATAAACAGATTTGTTTAATTTATTTCGATTATATATCTTTGCAATGATGCAAAGTAAGAGCAACATATCTGTACCTAGCGTGGGAGAGGTAATCCGAGGGCGAATAGCTGAACTTGGAATCAGCCAGACAGAACTGGCTGCCCGAGTCGGCGAACACTTTCAGACCATCTCCGCCATCATTAACGGAAAGCGTGAAGCAACCATTTCACTCTCTGTCCGGATCGACGAGGCGTTAGATCTCCCTTCTGGTACGATTGCAATGACACAAACTAGATATCTGGTTTCGAAAGAAATCAGTGAAAAACAAACGGAGAGCATGAAAGAGAAACGGCATATTATCTTGGAGAAGGTCAAAGCCAATGGTGGCTTTTGGTCTTACCAAGGTATTCCAGAAAGTTTGGACGATGATGCCGTCATCGAAGCCGCTCTTGTTCATCTTGATCTGGAAGACCTTCCGCTTTTGTTTGGAATATGGAGCAAAGCCCACATCAAGCGGGTCTGGAAAGAACGTTTGGTCAGTCAAGGCAAGCGGATGAATATTCGGAATTATACTCTTGCGGTGAAATTCCTCGAGATCCGAAATCCCGAAGAATATCTCAAACGGAACGCGAAGTTTCACAAGTGGTGATTACGACTGTTTCATTTTTTGAAACAGTCGTCCAGAGGTGCGCAGAAGGCCGTTTATGCTAAAATAATATAAACCTTGTCACTTTTCCGTAATAGTGACAAGAAATATATACTTTTTCATCTGGGCTTCACTGTGGACGGAAAACGCTATAAGAAGATGGTTTCTGGAAGAGTTGCTCGAGTCTTTGCCGAAGAGAGCAAAATGACAGAGAAGTCTTATTCGCAAGAGGAGAACAGCCAAAGCTTTCGGACGGCCTTTCCTCTCTTTGCCGGTTACGTCGATGCCGCCACCACCTTCTCACAAAACTGCGGAGGCGGCTTTGGCCCTAACCTTCTCTCATTTTCTATTTTTGAAGGGAATTCTTCCTCAATTCTTTCGTATAGACAATTACGGATAAAAGTGTAACTTTGTGTGTACGAATATCCATACATATGATCCAACAGTTATGGCCGCCTTTAGAAGATTCCTTCCGATTGTGGCGATTTGCAAAAATGGTTTATGAAAAGACTGTAGGAATATAAAGTATTTCGCTGATATGTTGTCGTTAATTCGCTGAAAATCAAATATGCAGAAAATAGATAGCATGAAAGAAGAGATAGAGACAATTCTTGAAGAGTTGCGCAGTTTTAACCGGGAGCGGGACTGGGATCAATTCCATAATGGGAAGGATCCCGAGGAAGTACAATTGGACAAAGTAAAGGAAGAGTTGGCCGATGTCCTTAATTATGCCTTCCAGATTGCTGACAAGTATAGTCTTGATATCAAGAAGATTATGCTTGATAAGATTCGGCGAAATGCACAAAAGTATCCCGTAGAAAAAGCTAAAGGTAGTGCTAAGAAATACAATGAGTTATGATCGTTTATAGTTCCACCAAAAACGGATTCTCGCAAGATATCCTTGATGGGGTTCTCGTGGATAAGATTGAAGACGCTTTTTTTGCTCATTTGGGAAGGCATACTTCCAACAATGAGATTCGTTCCTGGAACAACTCTTTACAGTATATGGATCGGGTTCTTGGCGATCCTGCCATACCTGAGGATTGCGGAATATCTATCGAATATCAAATACCACTCACATCGAAACGGATAGACTTTATCATTTCAGGAGTAGATAATAATGGCGCTTCTTCTATCGTTATCGTTGAACTGAAGCAGTGGCAATCTGCCAAGATGACTGCAAAAGACGGGGTGGTTGTAACTCGCTTTGAACATGGTGAGGCTGAGACTGCCCATCCTTCTTACCAAGCTTGGTCCTATGCTGCTACCTTGAGAGATTATAATACGACCGTCCAAGATGATAGAATCGGCCTCCATCCCTGTGCATACCTGCATAACTATCCGGAAGATAATGTGCTGAACAATCCGTTTTACGCTTATTATCTAAAATTGGCTCCGGCTTTTTTCAAGAGAGACGCACAGAAATTACGGGAGTTTATCAAGAAATACATAACGAAAGGCGACGACAGGGACCTGCTGTATAAAATTGAGAATGGCCGTATTCGCCCATCAAAACAGCTAGCCGACACGCTGTCATCTATGTTGAAGGGGAATCCGGAGTTTATCCTACTGGACGACCAAAAGGTAGCATACGAAACAGCACTTGAGTTGAGTCAACGTGCAGACGGAGTCAAAAAGCAAATCCTAATCATTGAAGGCGGTCCAGGGACAGGAAAGAGTGTATTGGCTGTCAATCTGCTGGTCGAGTTAACAAAACGCGGTTTAGTCACGCAATATGTTTCCAAGAACTCCGCGCCTCGCCAAGTCTATACAGCCAAGTTGACCGGAAGTATGCGAAAAAGCAATATTGACAATTTATTCGTAGGATCCGGGAAATACGTTGATACGAAGAACAATACATTTGATGTACTGATTGTGGATGAGGCACACCGCTTATCTATGAAAAGCGGTATGTACCAGAACTTAGGAGAGAACCAAATAAAGGAGATCATCAATGCCTCAAAAATGGCAATCTTCCTGGTAGACAATAGCCAACGCGTTACTATGCAGGATGTTGGAGGAACTGATACTATTGTTAAATATGCGGCATCGTTTAAACATGCGATAACGCATCTAAAGCTAGAATCTCAGTTCCGCTGTAATGGATCTGATGGCTATCTAAGTTGGCTCGACAATTTGCTTCAATTACGAGAAACAGCTAATATTCGACTCTCTCCGGATGACTTTGATTTCCAAATATTTGATGATCCGGTTTCTTTGCGTAAAGCCATTGTTGCGAAAAACGGGAATAACAAGTCTCGCTTGGTGGCTGGATACTGTTGGGATTGGGTGAGTAAGACAGATAAGCATTTAGATGATATTGTGATTCCAGACCATCACTTCAGCATGAAGTGGAATCTGAACTCCTATGGACAGCGCTGGATTATAGAACCCGGTTCCGTGAACGAAATTGGTTGTATCCATACTTGCCAAGGGCTCGAGTTAGACTATGTCGGTGTTATTGTTGGGAATGACTTGAGGTTTGAGAATGGCAGGGTCGTCACTGATTTCCGAGAACATCCTGGGCGAGATAAGGCGATGCAGGGACTTAGACAGCTATACAAGAAAGATCCAGTTTCAGCTGATAAGAAGGCTGATGAACTGATTAAAAACACATACCGTGTTTTATTCTCTCGCGGGATGAAAGGATGCTATGTCTACTTTTGTGACCCTAATATGGCATCGTATGCACGCTCGTTGTTGGTACAGAAGGTCGTTCCGCCCGTAGTGAAGCCTGAAATTCAGTCTCATATCAGAATTGAGCCTCAAGTGGGCCACGACGTGAAATACGTTGATTTCCTTCCTCTTTATTCATTACGAGCCGCGTGTGGCTATTTTGGTGAAGGTGAGGAAGTTGAAGAACTTGGCTGGATTCGCGTGGAGAGTATGGGAAAGCTTAACCGAAATATGTTCGTCGTGAGAGCTTCTGGAAATTCTATGGAGCCAAAGATACATGATGGAGACTATTGCGTTTTTCGAGCAAATCCGGCCGGAAGCAGAGAAGGGAAAATCGTCTTGGTCCAAAACCATATCGCGTTCGATCCCGAGTATGGTGGGAGTTACGCCATTAAACAATATACCAGTGAAAAGCATTTCAATCCCGATGGCACATGGTTGCATTCCGAGATCCAACTTAAGCCACTGAATCCAAACTATAATCCCATCGTTTTGAACGAGGCGGATTCTGATTCTTTTCGTATCATCGGAGAGTTTCTAGGTATAGTAAACAATTAGTGAGATTGTTTTTTTCAGTTGTATATTCGGAACTAAGGTCGAAATCTTGTTAGTTTTGGTGGTGTCCTTTATCGACTGTTGAAGGGGCGATATGCTACTCTCAACTCCTACCAATTCAATGTTGAGTAATGGTCTCATATGACCCCAGAAGATAATAGTCAAGTTCGTAAAATCATTCTATACTCAAGGATCGGATGCATAGTTGTAAAGATATCCGAACTTTTCCGGATTTCCCTAACGGATGCGTTGGATGTGTTCTATAGAAGCGATACCTGTCGCCGGTTCCATGATGAGAAGACGGGGTTGTATCTTTATGGGGATTTGTACATTATCGATGAATTAGAGATAGAACTGCTTGGGGCGACGGGAGATAGTGATCTTCGAAAGATTCTTTTTCATGCCCTCAGCCCTGCTGAACAAATATCTGAAGTGGGAAAGTTCAGGCGGTTTCTGAAAGGCGGCGTGTCTTTTGGGGACCTTAAACCAGCGAGCGTTCCTGGTGCATAAGCGCGCTTTTCCAAGTTTTGAGTGTTGTCGTTTGGTTGTTTGGCGATAGATTGACAGGTTGTCGAAGACAACGAGTAGAAATAATAAGTCCAACTAATTTAATATCAATTAGTTGGGCTCGTGCCCCGGGCGGGAATCGAACCCGCACGGCCCTTGCGGGCCAAGGGATTTTAAGTCCCTCGTGTCTACCATTTCACCACCAAGGCATTGTCGTCAGCGGTCGGAGCGGCGTCCGGAACCCGAGGCGAACCTAAGGCGAACCCCGAGGCAGACCCCAGGCCATACCCCAGGCCGACCTCAGGCCGTAACCCGAGACGAACCTAAGGCGAACCCCAGGGCGACCCCAAGGCCGTAACCCGAGACGAACCTCAGGCGACCCCAAGGCCATAACTCAGGCGACCCCCAGGCCGTACCTCAGGCCGAACTCCGGGACAAAACCCAAAACCCGGAGCGGACCGGAGCGGGCCGGACGGGCTGGCCGTGCCGGACGGGCGCGCCGATGCGGCTGACAAGGCAAAGATACGGAGAATTTTTAATAATACTTCTTCTCCTGCCGGTAAAGGGAGATGAAAATGAAAATGAGCACCGTGAAGGCCCAGAGCGACGATCCGCCGTAACTGAGCAGCGGCAGCGGGATGCCGATGACCGGCATCAGCCCGATCGTCATGCCGATGTTGATGAACAGGTGCATGAAGATGCATGCCGCCACGCAGTAGCCGTAGATGCGCGTGAACGACTCCCGGCATTTCTCCGCATCCGCGACAATCCTGTAGATCAGGAAGACATACAGCAGGATGACCAGCGCGCAGCCCAGGAACCCCCATTCCTCACCCACCGTACAGAAGATGAAGTCCGTGCTCTGCTCGGGCACGAAACCGAACGTCGTCTGCGTCCCGTTCAGGAAGCCCTTGCCCGTAAGCCCGCCCGAACCGATCGCGATCATGCTCTGCGCCACGTTGTACCCCACGCCCGCCGGATCCTCCTTGATGCCCAGCAGCACCTCGATCCGCTTGCGCTGGTGGTCCTGCAGCACGCTGTTGAAAATGACGTCGGTCGAGAGCACCAGGGCGATGCCCGCTACGACCCCGAGGGCCGAAAGCATCAGGTAGCGGTTGCGCGACACGAACCCCTTGTAGATGAAATACGTCGCGGCGCACAGGCAGATGCCCAGCAGGATGTACAGCGGCTGCACGCCCTCCAGGAAGGACCATTTGCCCGCCGCCAGCCCCATCAGCCGAGGCAGGAAAGCCAGCAGCAACAGCACGCCCAGGTTGATGGGCAGCCACTTGTCGAGCCGTTTCCCCTGGACGATGACCCCCAGTGCGACGATCCCCAGCAGCACCAGCACGCTGACATACGGCGACAGGGTGAGCGTGAGGATGAACAGGAGGATGGCCACCAGGATGCTGAAGATCCACCAGCCCGAAAGCCCCTCGCGGTACATCACGAAGATGAAGCCCGCATAGACCAGGGCCGAGCCCGTCTCGCTTTCGCCCAGGATGATGAGCATCGGCAGCCCGATGACCAGGGCCGTCAGCAGGAAGTACTTGGTTTTCGTGATCTTATACCCCGGCTGGCTCATCACGGACGCCAGCAGGAGCGACGTGGAAATCTTCGATATCTCCGCCGGCTGGAAACGTACGGGGCCGAATTCGAACCACGACCGCGACCCCTTCACCTCGATGCCCAGGAAGATCACCGCGACCAGCAGCACCAGTACGAAGAGGTAGATGGGGACGGCGGCACTCTGCCAGACCCCCGGATTGATCACGAAGAGGATGAGCGCGGCCAGCGCGACGGCCGTCAGGATCCAGACGAACTGTTTCCCGCATCGGAAGGAAAAGTCGAAGATCGAAGCGGGCCCCTCGGAGTGGATGGACGCGTAGATGTTCACCCACCCGATGAGGATCAGAAGCAGGTAGGTGACCACCAGCCTCCAGTCCACGGAATGCTTCATTCCCCTGTCCGAAAAATTCTCTCCCGTCATCGTGTCAATATCCTTTTACCCGCGCCATCAGGTTGCCTTGCAAGATTCTCGTTTCCAGCGGTTTCCGTTGCTCGGCGATCTCTCCGTTCAAGTATTTCTCCACCAGCAGCGAAGCGATGGGCGCCGCCCAGGTGGCCCCGAAGCCGCCGTTTTCCACATAGGCCGCGACGGCAATCTTCGGATTGTCCTTCGGCGCGAAGCAGATGAAGACGGAGTTGTCGGCCCCGCGCGAGTTCTGCGCCGTGCCCGTTTTTCCGCAGATGTCCAGGCCGTCCACGTGCGCGATCCACGCCGTACCGCCCATGCCCGCGCCGCTGTTCACGGCCCGCCACATGCCCTGCACCACCTTGGGGAAGTGCGAGGCATCCACCATCGTATACTGCTTCTCCTTGTATTTGTCCTCGATCTCAACGCCCTCAGACTCCTTGATGATGTGCGGGATGATATAGTACCCGCGGTTGGCCACCGTCGCCGCCAGGTTGGCGATCTGGAGCGGCGTCGCGTCCACCTCGCCCTGCCCGATGGACATCGACTTGATCGTCGCGAACTTCCATCCGCCCTTGCCGTACACCTTGTTGTAGCGTTTGGTCGTCGGCAGTCCGCCGCCCAGTTCGGAAGGGAAATCACTGCCCAGCTTGCGGCCGAAGCCCAGGCTGTGCGCATACTCGTTCCACTTGTCGAGCGCCTCTCCGATGTTCGCATACTTCTTGTTCTCCAGCACCTCGCGCAGGGCGAAGGTGAAGTACGAGTTGCAGGACATCATGATGGCCTCCTCCAGGTTGATGGGCGACTTGTGGCCGTGGCATCCCGGACGGTGGTCGCCCAGCGGATAGCCGTGGGCGCAGGGGTACAGCATCTCCGGCCGCAGCGTTCCCTCCTCCAGGCCGATCAGGCCGTTCACCAGCTTGAAGACGGAGCCCGGCGGATAGTTGGCCTGTACCGCCCGGTTGAACATCGGCCGGTGCGGATTCTTGATGATCTCGTCGTAATGCTGCCCGATGTCGGCCAGCATGCTTACGTCGATACCCGGGCTGGAGACCAGCGTCAGGATCTCGCCCGTGGCCGGTTCGATGGCCACCAGGCTGCCCACCTTGTTCTGCATCAGCTGCTGCCCGAACTGCTGCAGGTCGGCGTCGATCGTCGTCACGATATCGTGCCCCGGCACGGCCTCCTTGTCCATCGCCCCGTCCTGGAAGCGCTGCTCGATCTGGTTGCGCGAGTTCCGCAGCCAGATGTGGTAGCCCTTCTCTCCCTTGAGGTCCTGTTCGCGGGCCGCCTCGATGCCGGTCTTGCCCGCATAGTCCCCGGGCCGGTATTCCCCCGGATGCTTCTCCAGGAAGGCGGCATCCACCTCCGACACGTACCCCAGCAGGTTGCCGCCCGCGTTCACGGGATACTCCCGGATCGAACGGGCCTGCCCCCGGAAGCCCGGGAAGTTGTACTGGAGCTCGGCGAACTTGATGTACGTCTCCGGCGGGATCTGCTTGAACATCACCACGCTCTGGTAGCCGATCCGCCGGCGGTTCCGGTCGTACTCGGCCATCTTGGAGCGGATCTGCTCCACCGGTACGCCCAGCGCCCCGGCGAGCAGCAGCGTGTCGAACGGACCGACCTCGCGCGGCGTCACCAGGATGTCGTACGCCACTTTGTTGCCCACGATGATCTTCCCGTTGCGGTCGTAGATGATGCCGCGCGTCGGGTAGATGATCTCATAGTACATCGACTGGTTGGTCGCGTTGATCTTGTATTTTTCGTCGACGATCTGGATGTAGAAAAGCTTGCCCAGGATGATGGCCGCAACGATCATCAACCCGATCATCAGCTTGATGCGCCGCCCGTTACCTTCTATCATCATCGGTCAGCAGGTTCACGATGAGGATGCAGACGGCGTAGCTGGCCAGGAGCGAAACGCCCGCCCGCGTGGCCAGGAACCACAGCGGCCGGGTGAAGGCGCATTCCGCCAGGATGTAGATGACCAGGAAGAGGGCCAGCGACAGGAGGATCGCCACGGACATCTTCGCGAAGCCGTATTTCTTCAGTGAGATGCTCTCTTTGTGCTCGAACGGCTCCATGCCGAAGATCAGCCCGACCAACCCCTTGCGGATGAAGGCGACCGGGACGAGCGAGAGTGCGTTGAGGCCCAGCGTCCCTTCCGCCAGGAAGTCCACCGCCAGCCCGGAGGCGAAGGCGATGCACATGGCCGGCACCGTCGCGACGGTGGTGGGCAGGCACAGGATGAGCACCGGCAGGATCGTCAGCACGACATACGCTCCGACGTGGAAATAGTTCGTCAGCAGCATCTGCGCGACGACGAAGAGGATGAAGGTCAGGACCGGCTTGTTTCTCATGGCGCTACTTCTTTTCGGGTCCGGTCAGCGATTCGATCTCCTCGCGGTGGAGGTTCTCTACGACGGTGACATACTTCAGCATCGTATAGTCCTGGAAGAGCGTGACTTGGATCTCGTTGGTGGCGCCGTTGATGACGCGCGCATCACCGGTCACGCCCAGCGGGATGTCCGCCGGGAAGATGGTGGAGTAGCCGCTCGTGTAGACGGTGTCGCCTGGAGCGAACTTGACGTGCAGCGAAATCTCCTTCAGCAGTCCGCGGTTCGTGGACGTGCCGTCCCAGGCGAGCGGGCCCACGGCACCGTCCGTGCCGATGCGGGCGCTGATGTTCACCTCCGTGTTCAGGAAGGAGATGGCGTAGGCGTAATGGCGGCTGACGGCCTCCACGATGCCGACCACGCCCTTCGACGTGATGATGCCGGCGTTCTGGACGATGCCGTCGTCGCTGCCCTTGTCGATCAGGATGTAGTTGTGCTGCGAGTTCGTACCGGACTTGATGATCTTGGCCGACGTGTATTTGAACCCGTCCGGCGGGACGGCCGTCAGGGAGTCGTACGGCGTCACCTCGGCCACCGCCTTGAGCGCCCGCAGCCGTTCCGTCAGGGAATGGTTCTCCTGCGCCAGCTCGTCATTGGTGCGGGCCAGCGAGAAATAGCCGCTGATGCGCTGGGTCGTCCCCCAGGTCTTCGCCATGAAACCGTGTCCGATGCGGGCGACGGCCAGCCGCTGGAGCGTACCGTTGTGCGTGAGCATAAGCAGGCTTGCGGCTTCCAGCAAGAGGAAAACCGCAAGGCTGACGATGCCGGCTGCAACCGATTTCTCCCTGGGCATCTTATCTCATCAGGAAGGAGTAGTTGGAAGTCTTCTTGAGCGCAATGCAGGTGCCGCGGGCAACGGCGCGGAGCGGGTCTTCGGCGACATGGAACTGGATGTTCACCTTCTCGGTGAAGCGCTTGGCCAGGCCGCGGAGCAGGGCGCCGCCTCCGGAGAGGTAGATGCCGTTCTCCACGATGTCGGAATACAGCTCCGGCGGGGTCTTCTCCAGCACCTGGAGGATGGACGATTCCAGTTTCGCGATGGACTTGTCCAGGCAGTGGGCGATCTCCTGCGAGGTGATCGTGGCTTCCACCGGGTGGGCCGTCATCAGGTTCGGACCGCGGACGACATACGGATCCGGTTCCTCGTCGAGGTCGGGGATGACCGCGCCGACGGCGATCTTGATCTTCTCGGCCGTCGTCTCGCCGATCTTGATGTTGTGCTGCTGGCGCAGGTAGTACTGGATGTCGTTGTTGAAGACGTCGCCCGCCGTGTTGACGCTCTCCCACTCGACGACACCGCCCAGGGAGATGACGGCGATCTCGGCCGTACCGCCGCCGATGTCGACGACCATGTTGCCCTTCGGCGCCTCGACGTCGAGGCCGATTCCCAGGGCGGCGGCCATCGGCTCGTAGATCAGGTAGACGTCACGTCCGCCGGCATGCTCGCAGGAGTCGCGCACGGCGCGGATCTCGACCTGCGTGGAGCCGGAAGGAATGCCCACGACGATCTTCAGGTTCGGGGAGAAGATCGACTTCTTCTTGCTGTTCACCTGTTTGATGAACCCCTTGATCATCATCTCCGCGGCGTTGAAGTCCGCGATCACGCCGTCGCGCAGGGGGCGGATCGTCTTCACGCCGGGGTTGGTGTGTTCGTGCATCAGCTTCGCCGGCCGGCCGATCGCGATGCACCGCTGCGAGTTGTTATCGATGGCGACGATGCTCGGCTCGTCCAGCACGATGCGGTCGTTCTGGAAGATGACGGTGTTGGCCGTACCGAGATCCATCGCAATCTCTTGTGTCAAGAATGAAAAGGCCATATTGAAATTGCGTTTTTTCGTTTATATCTATCAAATTGCTAATATACGAAAAAATGTCTGATTTCTTTGAAAAGTTTGAATAACTTTGCCGTGAATATGGAAAAGCCTTTTCGGAAATACCTGATTGTCATGGGTGCCGGCAGCGGCGTCCGGATGGGGTTCGCCCTGCCCAAGCAGTTCCTCGACCTGGGCGGCGAGCCGGTGCTGCGCCGCACCATCCGCGTCTTCCTCGCCGCCGTGCCGGACATCCGCGTCATCACGGTCCTCCCCGATGAATGGATCGAGTACTGGAAGAGCCGCTGCATCGCCGACGGCTTCGACTGCCCGCAGACCCTGGTCCGCGGCGGCATCACCCGCTTCCATTCCGTCCGGAACGCCCTCGCGAAAGTGCCCTCCGGCGCCATCGTGGCCATCCACGACGGCGTCCGTCCCCTCCTGACCCCCGGTCTCGTCCGGTCGATGTTCGCACAGATGGAGGAAGGCCGGTGCCGGGGGCTCATCCCCGTTGTCCCCATGGTGGACACCCTCAAGGTGCTCGACCGCGGCACCGACCCGCTCGGCCGTCCCGTCTGGGTGGAGGCCCCCGGCGAAAGCGTGGACCGCAGCCGTGTCTTCGGCGCGCAGACCCCCCAGTTGTTCCTTTCGGACGACATCAAGGCCGCCTACGGCCAGGCGTTCGACACCGCCTTCACCGACGACGCCTCCGTCGCCCGTAAAAAAGGAATTCCTCTCTCGTTCTGCGAAGGAGAGAGGAATAACTTCAAATTGACTTCGCCGGACGATCTCGCCCTTGCGAAACTCTTGATATCCGGTTAATTGCGATTGCGCAGGAGGATCTGTCCTCCGGCCACGTCGGCCTCGATCGCCGAGTCCTTGTGCACCGTTCCCGAGAGGATGGCGCTGGCCAGCTGGTTGATGAGCTCGCGCTGCATCAGCCGCTTGATCGGCCGCGCGCCGTACGCCGGGTCGTAGCCGGTGTCCACCATGTAGTCCTCGAAGGCCTGGGTGAAGCGCAGGTCGACCCCCTCGTCGGCCAGTTTCGCCTGGAGACCCTTCATCTGGATGTGCAGGATCTCGCGCAAGTCGTTCTGCGTCAGCGGGTCGAACATCAGGATCTCGTCGATCCGGTTCAGGAACTCCGGCCGCACCGTCATCTTCAGCACCTCCGTCACCTTACCCTTGCACTCCTCGAGCAGCTCGCGGCGGCGGGCGATGGCCTGCATGTCCTCCTCCGGCGTCGCGCCCGGCCGGCCGACGGCAGGCAGCTTCTCCATGTAGCCCTGGATGATGTCCGAACCGATGTTGCTGGTCATGATCAGGATCGTGTTCTTGAAGTCCACCGTCCGGCCCTTGTTGTCGGTCAGACGTCCGTCGTCCAGCACCTGCAGCAGCACGTTGAACACGTCCGGATGCGCCTTCTCGATCTCGTCGAGCAGGATCACGGAGTACGGCTTCCGCCGCACCGCCTCGGTCAGCTGTCCGCCCTCGTCGAAACCGACGTATCCCGGAGGAGCGCCCACCAGCCGGCTGACGGTGTGCCGCTCCTGGTATTCACTCATGTCGATCCGCGTGATCATGTTCTCGTCATTGAACAGGAACTCCGCCAGCGCCTTCGCCAGCTCGGTCTTGCCGACGCCTGTCGTACCCATGAAGAGGAACGAGCCGATGGGCCGGTTCTCGTTCGAGAGGCCCGCCCGGCTGCGGCGCACCGCGTCCGAGACGGCCTGGATGGCCGGATCCTGCCCGACCACGCGCTTGTGCAGCTCGCTCTCCATCCGCAGCAGCTTCTCCTTTTCGCTCTCGAGCATCCGCTTGACGGGGATGCCGGTCCACTTGGCGACGACCTCCGCGATGTCCTGCGGCGTCACCGACTCCGTTACGATCGGGTCTTTGATCGCGGCCTGCTCGGCGCTGAGCGAATCGATCTTCTTCTGCAGTTCGGCGATCCGGCCGTAACGGAGCTCCGCCACCTTGCCGTAGTCGCCGGCGCGCTCGGCCGCCTGCGCCTGGATCTTGCAGTCCTCGATCTGCTGGCGGGCGTCCTGCAGGGCCCCGAGGATCTGTTTCTCGCGGTTCCACTTCTGCATCAGCTCCTCGCGCCGGCGGGTGAGGTCTTCCAGTTCCTGGGCGATCTTCTCCGACTTGAGCGACGTGCCTTCGCGCTTGACGGCTTCCTTCTCGATCTCCTTCTGGCGGATGGCGCTCTCGAGTTCCGCGATCGGCTCCGGCACCGAATTCATCTCCAGACGCAGCTTCGAGGCCGCCTCGTCGACCAGGTCGATCGCCTTGTCGGGCAGGAAACGGTTCGTGATGTACCGGTGCGACAGGTTCACTGCCGCGATCAGCGCGTCGTCCTCGATCCGGACCCGGTGGTGGTTCTCGTACTTCTCCTTCAGGCCCCGCAGGATGGCGATCGACTCAGCCGTGGAGGGCTCGTCGACCAGCACCATCTGGAACCGGCGCTCCAGCGCCTTGTCCGTCTCGAAGTACTTCTGGTACTCGTCGTGCGTCGTGGAGCCGATGGTCCGCAGCTCGCCCCGCGCCAGGGCCGGTTTCAGGATGTTGGACGCATCCATTGCGCCCGACGTCCGGCCTGCGCCCACCAGGGTGTGGATTTCGTCGATGAAGAGGATGATCTTGCCGGCGCTGTCGACGACTTCCTTCACGACGCCCTTCAGCCGCTCCTCGAATTCACCCTGGTACTTTGCGCCTGCGATCAGCGCACCCATGTCCAGGGAATAGACCTTCTTGCTCTTGAGGTTCTCGGGGACGTCGCCGTCCACGATCTTCTGGGCGATCCCTTCCGAGATCGCCGTCTTGCCGACACCCGGCTCACCGACCAGGATCGGGTTGTTCTTGGTCCGCCGGCTCAGGATCTGCAGCACGCGCCGGATCTCGTCGTCACGTCCGATGACGGGGTCGAGCCGGCCGCTGGCAGCCTGTTCGTTCAGGTTGACGGCGAACTTGTTCAAGAATTCCAGTTTGTTCTTTTCTGTCGTATTGTTCATTTTCTTTCCTCCTTTCCGGCCCGCCCCCGGGGGATATGAAAAATCCGTCCGGCCTTTGCGGGCCAGACGGAAAACGTCAAATAATATTCCAGCCGTCAGCGGCTGACAGATTGTCAGTTATTAGTTGGAAGCCGAGTCTGCAGGAACTTCGGTAGCAGGGGCTTCAGTCGCCGGGGCTTCGGTCTGGATGCCCGGGAACGCAGGCTGCTCGACGGCCTCGGTCTCGATCTGGTCGGTCACGTCGACGCCGGACTGGCGGCTGCCGGAGATCGCGATGGAGGTGACGATCGACATCACGAGGATGAAGGTCACGAGGCCCCAGGAGATCTTCTCCAGGGAGTCGGCCATCTGGCGGACACCGAGGACCTGATTGCCGGCCACGAAGTTGCTGGCCATCCCGTCACCCTTTCCGTTCTGCGCCAGGACCACCAGGATCAGCAGGATGCTGGCGATAAGAATCAAAATCGTAAGAATGGTAAACCAAGTGCTCATATTCGTAATTTTTTAATTTTCTTTATCCAGTTTTTCGATAAGGGATGCAAAGTAAGCACTTTTTTCCGGAAAACGCAAGATTAGGCGCGAATAAATCTTCTTTGCCTCAGCAAAATAGCCCTGATCGGCATAGATCGCAGCCAGTGTCTCCGTGCAGAATCCCATTTCCGGGTCTTCCCATTCCCGCTCGCGCCGGCCGCCGGCCGAACCGATCCGCATCCGTGAGAAGAAGTTGTCGTCTTCCTGCCGGACGGAGGCGTACTGGTCGCTGCTGAAGAAGTCGCCGCCGGGCACCCGGACGGGCCGCACAGGCTCCGCCGCAGGGGAGGCGGGGGCCGCTTCGGCGCGTTTCTCCGCCCCCAGGAGCCGCTTCACCAGCTGCTCCAGGTCCTTGTCGGAATAGTCGTTCCGGCGGGTGGAGCGCACGATGTCGCTCACCTTCTCCCGGGCGGGGATGTAGAGGGCCGCCTCGGCGTACTGGGGCGTGCCCCAGCCTTCGCCGCCGATCCGCGCCATGCGGTCGCACAGTTCCTTGCGCGCGCCGGCGTACCAGGGGTAGAGATGCACCACCCCGGCCAGTTCGTCCATGTTCAGCGACTGCAGCTTGATCTTGCTTCCTTCCATCCGTTTACCACTGTGCCACGCAGGCGTTGAAAATGTCTTCGATGAGTTTCTTGACGATCTCCTCGCAGAGGGTCGCCTCCACGGCGTCCAGCGAGTTCGTCGAATCGTAGTCGGAATAGGCCGAGAAGCTCTTTCCGTTGAAATCGTCCTCGGGGTACTTGCGGTTGGTGAAACTCACCTTCACCGTCACCGTCAGCCGGTTCTGGGCGGCCACTTCGTCGGCGGTCACAGCCGCGGCGCGCACCTCATAGCCCGTCACCTCGCCGGTGATCTCCAGGTCGCCGTCCATCTCGACCTGCTCGAGCTTCGTGAGCTTCTTGAACTGGTCCTTGAGCGCCTCCGTCAGGTCGTTGCTGAGGGTGGGGTTCACCTTCAGCGCCTTGTACTCGAAGTAGTTGATCGTGACCGTCTTCACGTCCGCCTGGATGGAAGTCCCGGAGAACGAGTAGATGCCGCAGCCCCACAGCGGCAGGGCGGCCAGCAGTATCGTGCAGATCCTGAGCAGTGCTTTCATCGTTGTCAATCCTTGGCTTCCAAATGGTACTTGTCGATCCAGCGGTAGAGGGTCCGTTCCGAAAGGCCCAGTTCCTCCGCCACCTTCTTGCGGTTGCCGTCGTGGCGCGCGAGTGCGTCGCGGACGATCTCCACCTCCTGCTCCTCGAGGGTCTTGCGGGGGGAGTCCTTCGGTCCCGGGCCGCTCTCCGAAGGCGTCTCGTAGGCCTCCGGGGCGATCTCCACGATCCGCCGGGGCGCTTCGGCCGCGGGGGCCATCGGTTCCTCGGCCTGCCAGTCGGGCTCCTCGCGCACGGGCTCGGGGCCGGTCAGCGGCAAGGTTGCACCGGCGTCGGGTTTGCCGAAGACAGCGCCCTTGAGCGACTCCACGTCCTGCTTGAGGTCGAGGATCGCCTTGATGAACATCTGCCGGTCGGCGTCGGACATCGTGTCGCCGTTCCCGCCGGCGGGGCCCGCCAGCACGGGCAGCAGGCTCTCTTCGCCCGAAGGCATGTAGCGCGAAAGGGTCGCGGCATCGATCTCGCGACGCCGGACCGTCGGGCTGGCCGGCTCGGCCTCGAGGGCCGTCACCGTCTCCGCCACGTTCTTCAGCTGGCGGATGTTGCCCGGCCAGCGGTAACTTGTCAGGAGCTCCACCGCATCGTGCGAAAGGGCGATCCGGCTCAGGCTGAAGCGTTCCGAGAAATCGGAGGAGAACTTGCGGAAGAACAACTCGATATCGGCCTTGCGCTCGCGGAGGGCCGGCATCTTGATCTGGATGGCGTCGAGCCGGTAGTAGAGGTCTTCACGGAACTTGCCCCTGCTGATGGCGTGGAGCAGGTCCACGTTCGTGGCAGCGATCACGCGGACGTCCGTCTTCTCCACCTTCGACGCGCCCACCTTGATGTACTCGCCGTCCTGGAGGACGCGGAGCAGCTTCGCCTGCGTGGCGAGGGGCAGTTCGCCGATCTCGTCCAGGAAGAGGGTGCCGCCGTTCGCCTCTTCGAAGTAGCCCTTGCGGGTTTCCACCGCACCGGTGAAGGCGCCCTTGACGTGGCCGAAGAGCTCGGAGTCGATCGTCCCCTCGGGGATCGCGCCGCAGTTCACCGCGAAATATTTCCCGTTCTTGCGGCGGCTGTTCTGGTGGATGATCTTCGGGATGTTCTCCTTCCCGGCACCGCTTTCCCCGGTGACGAGGACGGTCAGGTCCGTGGGGGCGACGGTGACCGCCACCTCCAGTGCACGGTTCAGCGCGGCATCGTTTCCGATGATGTCGTATTTGTTTTTGAGTCTTTGCAGATCCTGTGAATCCATAAAACTTGTCTTCGTTTGGCAAAGTTACGAAAATAATGGTTATATTTGTATTCATTGTGTGAAAGCAACTATTTAACAACACTGATATGAAAAGAAGCATTCATTTCCTCGCAGCGGCAGCGCTCATCGTAGCGGCCGCGTCCTGCTCCTCGGTCGGAAAGATGGCCGAGCTCGCGGATAATGTCAACGTGAAGTGCACCCCGGCCGTCCTCGAGGCGGTTGCCGGCACCGTCCCCGCCGACGTTACCGTCACCTATCCGAAGAATTATTTCCACCCGAAGGCGATCCTCGAGGTCGTTCCCGTGATCGTCTACGAAGGCGGTGAGGTGGCAGCCACCCCGCTGATGTACCAGGGCGAAAAGGTGAAGGACAACTACAAGCCGGTCGCCAAGAGCGGCGGTATCGTCAACGAAAAGATCGTCTTCCCCTTCAAGCCGGGCATGGAGCAGTCGCACATGGAGCTCCGCGGCACCGTCCGTTACAAGGCGAAGACCTACACCCTGCCGGTGAAGAAGGTCGCTGACGGTGTGAACACCACCTACATGCTGGTGGATGCCGATGGTTCCCTCCCGCTCAAGGCGGACGGCTACCAGGCCATCATCAAGCAGACCGAAGAAGGCCAGATCCTCTACAACGTGAACTCCGCCGAGGTCCGTAGCGGCCAGATCAACGGTCAGTCCATCAAGAACTTCCAGAAGGCCCTCGACGAGATCGGCAGCAACGCCCGCAAGACCCTCGTCGGTACCGAGGTCGTCGCCTACGCTTCCCCGGAAGGTGGTGAGAAGCTCAACCAGAAGCTCTCCGACAACCGTTCCAAGAGCGCTGACAAGGCTTGGGACAAGGTCATGAAGAACCGCGACATCGCCGATCCTGAGGTGAAGAGCGTCGGTCAGGACTGGGAAGGCTTCCAGGAGCTGGTCCAGAACTCCGACATCGAAGACAAGGACCTCATCATCCGCGTCCTCTCGATGTACAGCGACCCGGCCGTCCGTGAAAGCGAGATCCGCAACATGTCCTCCGTCTTCACCGATCTCAAGAAGAGCGTCCTGCCGGAGCTGCGCCGCGCCCGCTTCATCGCTAACGTCGAATACAAGAACTACACGACGGACGAACTCCTCGCCCTGGTCGACGATAACGTCGACGTGCTTGACGAGCCCGCCCTCCTGCACTCCGCCACCCTCGTGAAGGACCTCAAGTCCAAGGTGAAACTGTACCAGAAGGCGATCGACAAGTATAACAGCGACGCCGCCCGCTTCAACCTCGGCGCCACCTATCTCGACAACGGTGACATCGAGAACGCGAAGAAGGCCTTCTCCAACGTCAAGCGCAAGGACGCCGACCTGGAGAACGCCCTCGGTGTGATCGCCCTCCGCGAAGGTGACCTCGAGACGGCTTACAGCCACTTCAAGAAGTCCGGCACCAACACCGCCAAGCGGAACATGGGTGTCGTCGACATCCTCTCCGGCGACTACGCCAAGGCTGTCAAGGACATCAAGGATACGAAGGGCTGCTGCAAGCTCATCGGCCTCGCCAACCTGCTGAATGGCGACCTCGAGGCTTCCGCCAAGTCGATGCACTGCAACGACGCTGACTGCAACTACATCCGCGCCATCATCGCCGCCCGCCAGGGCAACGCGACCGACGTGAAGAAGTATCTCGACCTCGTGGCCAAGGATGATCCTGAGCTCGCCGCCCGCGCCGAGAAGGACGTCGAATTCGCTGAATTCCGCTAGTCCTGCAGGGCGCATCGCCGCCCAAGACCTGAAGAGGCCGGCATCCCGAAAGGGCGCCGGCCTCTATTATTTTATTTATGGTATCCGGATCCGCCTACCGGGCAGGATAACCGACCCGCTCCTGGATCGGCCGGATGTCGACCTCCTGGACGGGGTGCTTCCCGGCGAAGGCGGCCGCCAGCCCGCAGACCTGTCCGAGTTCCAGGAAGACAGGCTCCATGCGGATCGAACCGTACGCGATGTGGCTGGAAGACATGCACACCGGCACCAGCAGGTTCGTGCACTCCTCGCGCCGGGGCGTCAGGCTCCGGTATGAGATGGGGTAGGGCTTGCCCCCGCCGATCTCCACGTCCCCCTCGTTCTTGACCATGTACTGACCGTCCTTGCAGACGACGATCCGCTCGCAGTTGTGCGAATCCATCTGGTAGGCCGCATAGCCGATCCCGTCCGGAATGTCGACCTTCCCCTCGCAGTCCGCCTGCGTCGCGACATATTCTCCGACCATCCGCCGGGCCTCCCGGACATAGAGCTGGTGGGTCCATCCGCCGGTGGCCGGATACTCGTCCTTGGCATAGCCCCACTGGTTGATCCAGTCCTGCAGCGGCTTCGGCACCCGCGGATCGGTGGCATAGAAGTAGAAGAGTCCCAGCGTGTAGTTCTTGTGCGCCTCGATGATCTCCCTGCGCCGCTCCCAGGACGCCTCCGGATAATCGTGGTTCATCCCGATCATGTCGGTGGAGAACGGCCCCCGGTTGTTGATGTCCGTCTTGCCGCCGGGCATCATCGTCCAGATGAAATAGCGGTTGATCTCCGGTGCCGGGTCGGCCTCGAACACACGTACCAGCAATTCGTAACGTGTTGAATCATAGTCTGCCGGGCGGGTAAAGGGAATCTGGTTGTCTTTGTCGTTCGACATGCAGATCCGGTAGTTGTACGCCTGGACGAAACCATCCCCGGTTCCTTCCTCCTTCAGGGTCCAGTCCTGGATGCCCCAGAGGAGCCCGCTCTGCGGGTTTCCCTTCTCCACGAACGGATCGATCCCGTCCGGAAACTGGTGAAAGGCAGAGACATGCGACCCGTTCCAGAACTCCCCGTACACCGAAGCATCCTCACGTCCTACGTGGTAGCTCACCCCCGCGAGCGCCATCAAGTCGCCCTCGTACGTCGCATCGATGAAGACCGGCGCCTTGACCGTCCGCCTCGCCCCGTTGCCATCCTCGCAGGTGATCGAGCGGATCCGCGTGCCCTTCTTCACGACGGAATCCAGGTACCAGCCCCGGCAGACGGTGATCTTCGGGTCATCCACATAGCCCTCCAGGATCCGCTGCGCCACGGAAGGCTCGAACGTCCACTGTTCCTCCACCCCGTAGTGCGCCCCCAAATCGCGGTAAAAGCCCCGCGCCATGCCGATGATCGCCTGCTTGTTGCCGATGTCCGTCGCCCCCAGGCCACCCGTCGTCATCCCCCCGAGCACCACGTCCGGGCAGATGATGACGACCCGCCGGCCCTCCCCGGCCGCAGCCCGCGCCGCCGTCACCGCAGCGGACGTCCCACCATAAATGCACACATCTGCCTGCGGAGCACACGCCCCCGCAGCCAGCAACACACAGAAGAGCCCCAGGCTCACTCTGTCCAAAGCCCGGTTCCGGGCCCGATGCAATCTTTCCGTTTTCATGACGGAAAGATAATCAATAATCCGCAAACCCCGGCGCCTCCCCCCGCCATCCCGCCCGCCTTTCCACAACTTTTTTGCGCAATCACAAAAAAGTTGTATATTTGCAGTCCGACCTTGTGTCAGAACGGTTTGACAAAGACCTTCGGCCGAAGTCCCTGGAGAGGTGGGAGAGTGGCTGAATCCACAGGTTTGCTAAACCTGCATACGGGTAACCGTATCACGAGTTCGAATCTCGTCCTCTCCGCCAAGCTAACTGATTATCAATTAGTTACGACAAAGGCCCCAAGAATAGCCCCAATTTTACGGCTGTTTTGGGGCTTTAATCGT
>CADCHE010000002.1 GCA_902801205.1 uncultured Bacteroidia bacterium | reverse complement strand
GTATATACACTATATAAATCTGGCCGATCCCGACAACGTTCTCTCTAAAGAAATCAACGCTCTCGAATTCAAAAATTGTTCTCGGTACTTGCTTGTACTAATCTTTCAATATTTTCAAAGAACACACCGTTCTTTTCGAAACGGGCTGCAAAGATAACGACTTTTTCTTTGATGCCAAATTTTTTTCGCATTTTTTTTCTAATTTTGTCTTCGTTATGGGTATTTTCAATTTCACCGGACAACAAGAACACCGGACATTCAACTACAGGCCGATCTACTACGACAAAGACGAAGAAGAACGCCGCCAGGTCTTCGGCCATGTGGACGGGACGTTCGACAAGGAGAAGCAAGCGGGCAAATACATCCCCGGCTCCTACCTGAAGGGCTCCCTGCGCGACGGCAACTATGCGCGCCGCCGCGGTGGAGACAGCAAGGTCCAGGCCGTCATCGGACTGGTCGGCATCGTCCTGCTGGTCGTCATCTTCTTCTATTTCGCCAAGTTCTTCGAACTGCTGTAAGAAAATATGGTGCTTCGCATACTGCCGGGCAATATCGCCAACATGATCGCCGCCGGAGAAGTGGTCCAGCGGCCTGCATCCGTCGTGAAGGAACTGATGGAGAACGCCGTCGACGCGGGAGCCACCACCGTGAACGTCGTCATCACCGACGCCGGCCGCACGCTGGTCCAGGTGATCGACAACGGTTGCGGCATGACGCCGGACGATGCCGTGCTCTGCTTCGAGCGGCACGCCACGTCGAAGATCGCCTCCGCGGAAGACCTGGAGCGGATCACCACGTATGGTTTCCGGGGAGAGGCGCTCGCTTCCATCGCCGCCGTCGCGCAGGTGACCCTGCGGACACGGACGGCGGACGCCGAAGTGGGCTGCCAGGTGGAATTCGCCGCCTCGCAGCACGAATCGACCACGGAAGCGGCGGTGCCGCAAGGCACGAACATCGCGGTGCGCAACCTTTTCTACAATGTTCCGGCCCGGCGCAAGTTCCTCAAGTCGGACAACGTCGAATTCCGCCACATCGTAGAAGAATTCACCAAGGTGGCGCTGACCCGGCCCGACATCGCCTTTACCCTTTCACACAACGGGAAGGACATCCATTCCCTGGCAAAGGCGAAATCATTGAAATT
The DNA here is from genome assembly GCA_902801205.1 of uncultured Bacteroidia bacterium. Taxonomy (GTDB): domain Bacteria; phylum Bacteroidota; class Bacteroidia; order Bacteroidales; family UBA932; genus Cryptobacteroides. The sequence continues at coordinate 292,973 of CADCHE010000002.1, read as the reverse complement.
CAGGATCCTCGACCTACTTGGCACGCAAGTCGCCGGCGACGTGGTCGACGTTTCGGCAGCGACTTCCGTCGTCCGCCTCAGCGGATTCGCCGGGCGGCCCGACGCAGCCCGCAAGACTCCCGGCCAGCAGTTCTTCTTCGTGAACGGCCGGCATTTCCGCAGCGCCTACCTCCACAAAGCAGTGCTGAAAGCCTACGAGGGCATGCTGCCTGAAGGCGCGGTGCCCGCTTACTTCCTCTACCTGGAAGTAGACCCGCAGACAATCGACGTGAACATCAGTCCGACCAAGTCGGAAGTGAAGTTCGAGGACGAGTCCTTCGTCTTCCAGGTCGTTTTCGCCGCCGTCAAGGAGACGCTCGGGAAGAACGCCTTCGCGGCCACCATCGATTTCAGCAACCCGGAAGAGAAGGACATGCCGGTCCTCGGCAGCCATTTCGCCCAATACCGGCCGGACACGGCCCCGCATGTCGACGTCGACCCGTCCTACAACCCCTTCGAGCCGCTGGAACCGGCCCCCGGGAACGGTACCGGCAAACGGTCTTCGGACGTTTTCTCCGGTTATGATCCCGGACATTTCGTCGACGCGCATGAGGACTACGGAGCGCTGTTCGAAGAGCGTGCCGCCACCCTCTCGCAACTGATCCTGCTCGACGGGAAATACATCGTCACGCCCGTGCAGGAAGGGCTGATGATCGTCAACATCCGTCGTGCCCGGGAACGTGTACTCTACGACCGGGCCCTGTCCGCACTGCGCGGTATGGGACACGTCACCCAGACCGGGATGTTCCCCGTCAAGGTGCAGGTCGGCGTGGAACACCGCCTGCTCTTCGACGAAAAGGCGCCCCTGCTCGCCTCCCTGGGTTTCGACATCTCCCCCCTCGGCGACGACACCATCGTGGTGAACGGCGTCCCGGAAGGTTTTTCGGCGGAGGAAGGCAAGGTGCGGACCATGGTGGACGACCTTCTGCTGATCCTTTCCGACGACAGTGCTTCGCTCCCGGAGATGATGGAAACGTCGATGGCCGGCAAGATGGCGCTTCTGGGCGCCGCGGGCGCGGGCAAGATGACATCGCCCGTCCAGGCCAGGAATTTGCTGGAAGCGCTGCTGTCGTGCGAGAACGCCGAACTCACCAGCCGCGGGCTGCGCATCCTGCAGGTCATTCCCTTCTCGCAGATCGAAAAAGGATTCTAGGAAACATGGCAGACTACTACTCATACGACAACGGTGGAAGCGGAAGACGCTCCTTCCTGGACGCGATTCCCGTGGTGACGCGGAACCTGATCATCATCAACGTGATCATGTTCGTCTTCACGCTGCTCAACGAAGACTTCATGGTGCGGACCTTCGCCCTGTTCTACCCGGCGTCCGCCCTGTTCCGGTGGTGGCAGCCCCTGACGCACATGTTCATGCACGGCGGGTTCTGGCACATCTTCTTCAACATGTACACCCTCTTCATCTTCGGGAGTGTACTGGAGCGGACCATCGGGCCGAAAAGGTTCCTGTTGTTCTACTTCGTAACGGGGCTGGGCGCTGTCGCGCTGCACATGGGCGTGCAATACCTCCAGCTGCATCCGCTGCAGGTGGCTGCCGCCTCCGACCCCTCCGTCCTCCCGGCGTTCTACGCCCGGGCGAACGTACCCACGCTCGGAGCCTCCGGCGCCATCTACGGCGTGCTGATCGGCTACGCGATGTTCTATCCGAACTCCATCCTCACGCTGATCTTCCCGCCGGTCTCGCTCAAGGCCAAATGGTTCGTCCTGATCTTTGCGGGGATCGAACTGCTTACGGGCGTCACCGGAACGGCCGACGGCGTCGCGCATTTCGCCCACCTGGGCGGCATGCTGTTCGGCTGGCTGCTGATCCTTTACTGGAAGAAGACGGGACACCTTTACGACCGATACTGACATGCAGCGCCAACGGAACATCCTGTGGGAAATGACGTCGCGGATCGTGATGCTCGCGGCCGCTGCGCCATTGCTGCTCAGTTACCTGGCGATGGTCGTCAATCCCACCAAAGCCTGGTACATGAGCCTGTTCGGGACCCTGTTCCTGCCTTTCTTCCTGCTGAACCTGTTCCTGTTGCTCCGCGCCCTGCTGCACTGGTCGAGCAGCGCGCTGATTCCCCTGCTGGCCCTGCTGCCCGCCTTCTTCTTCATGGGCAGGTACGTGCAACTGCGCGCCGACGGCGAAGAACCGGAAACGGGCTGCATCAAAGTCGTCTCCTACAATACCGGAAACTTCATCCTCGCCAAGAAGAACCGCCTCCACTGGCCGGAAGGGGCCGGACCGGAGGTCTGCCGCGACTCCGTCTTCGCCTACCTGCGGAAGACCGATGCAGACATCATCTGCCTGCAGGAAGTGACCCTGGACTCCGACGACGACGGCGCCGCCTACCTGGAACGCGCCTTCCCGGGCTACCAGGCCAGTTACTTCCTCTATGTGGGGCCCGAAGGGAATTACGGGAACGTGACTTTGAGCCGCTTCCCGATCCTGGACAAGGGCATCATGGATTTCGATGACAGCTCCAACCTCGCCATCTACACCGACGTGCAAGTACACGGAAAGACGGTCCGCATCTACAACTGCCACCTGGAAAGCTACAGCATCTCCCTGGCCGGGCTGGCCAGGTCGCTGGGCAGGGATACCACCGTGGTCCGCTCGACGGAGCGGAAGATCCGCAAGTCGATCCTGCTGCGGCCGCAGCAGGTGGGACGCTTGACGGCAGACATTGAAGACTGCCCGTACGAGACCCTTGTCGCCGGCGATTTCAACGACACCCCCATGTCGTACACCTACGCCCGGCTGCGCCGGGACCACCGCGACGCATTCGTCGGGGCGGGAAAGGGCTTCGGTGCCACGTATTCCGTCCTCTGGCCTTTCCTGCGGATCGACTATGTCCTCTACCCGCGGGAATACGGCGCGGTGTCCTGCCGGATCCCGCGCGTACCTTATTCCGACCATTATCCGGTGATCACCCGGCTGAACGTACGCTAGGCGCGGAGAATCTCCACCTCGCCGTCCATTCCCACCCGGATGATCTGCGAAGCCTTGCCCGTGGCACCGGCTTCCAGGCGGGGATCGACGGTGTAGTCGACCGCCTCCCGGATGGCCGGGACGATATCGGCGTACTTCCGGGGCGACGGCTCGCCCGACAGGTTTGCGGACGTAGAGACGACGGGGCGCCCCAGTTTGCCGGCCATCCGCCGGCAGAAGTCCATCATGGGAATGCGGATGCCGACGCTGCCGTCTTCCGCGACGGCGTTCCAAGCGAGGCGGTGCGAATCGGCCGTCGCGCATTCTCCCTCCGCCGGTTTGCGGCCCGCGATCGCCCCGGGATAGATGAGGGTCATCGGAGCGTCGTTCACCTCCACCAGGTCGATCGCCATCGGCGGAATCTCCTTGATGTATTTCGCGACCATGTCCAGGTCGCTGGCCAGCAGGACCAGCGACTTCGCCTCGGCGCGATGCTTGAGGGCGAAGATCTTGGCGACGGCGGCCGGGTCGGTGGCGTCGCAGCCCAGGCCCCAGACCGTGTCGGTGGGATAGAGGATGATGCCGCCTTCCCGAAGGATGCGGACGGTTTCCGCCAGAACGGCGTCAATGTCTTTCTTCAGCATAAGCTTCCTGTGAATTGTCCATGAAATGCAGGTAACAGGCCGTTGCGGCGACCACCGCCGCCGTCTCGGTACGCAGGCGCGAGGCGCCCAGGTGCACCGGCACGAACCCCGCCTCGACGGCGAGGCGCGCCTCCTGCGGCGAGAAATCCCCTTCGGGTCCGATCAGGACGGTGATCTGCGCACCGGCAGGCGCATCCGCAAGGACCTCACGGACGGAACGGCGCCGCGGGCCGTCGTCCTCAAAGCAGTAGCAGATCATCTTGACACCGCCTTCCCCCGCATGGGCGCGGATGAAATCGCTCACGGAGACAGGTTCCTCCACCACGGGCAGCGCCGCTTTCAGGCTCTGCTTCATGGCGGAAAGGACGACCTTCTCCAGGCGTTCCGTCTTGAACACCCGGCGCTCGGAGCGCTCGCCGATCACGGGCACGATCGTATCCACCCCCGTCTCGGTGGCCTTTTCCGCAAACCATTCGTAGCGGTCGTTGTTCTTGGTGGGACAGACAGCCATGCACAGCCGGTAAGGATGGGCGTTCCAGCCCGCCTCCTCCGACACGATGCGGGCCGTCGCCCCGCGGGGATCGGCATCCTCCAGGATGCAGTCGTACTTGTTTCCGCAGCCGTCCACGACGGTGACGGGATCCCCCGGGCGATGCCGCAGCACGCGGACGCAGTGGGCGCTCTCCTGTCCGTCGAGGAAGACCAAGTTCCCTTCCGTCTTTTCCGCAAAGAAGATTTCCATGGCGCAAAGATACGGCTTATTTGGTTAATCTGTCATTTCAGACGCTCATAAACGAAGTCGTCGAAACGGGCCGTTCCGGCGGAGGCGATGCGGTTGAAACTGAACAGCGCGGGACGTGCGCCCTTCCAGAAACCGAACTGCGCCGGGAAGACTTCGCCCCAGGGCGTGAACCGCCGTCCGTCCGTACTGTACCAGAAGCGGAAGGCATTGTCCGGGATGTCGAACGAAAGGCGGAGCCACACGTCACGCTCCGGCAGGTCGATGCGCGCGGATTCGCCCGCATCCGACGCCAGGCAGAGGGAACGGACACCGCTCTCCACCAGGATGCCGGCCTGGTAATTGACCCGGCCCATGCAGGCCAGCCCGGCGAACTGCCCGTCGGCCATTTCGGAAGCATCCAGTTTCACCGTGTACGTGCCGGCAAAACCCATCAGCTTCTGACTCAGCGTATTGCGCGCCATGACGAAGGAAGGGGCCTGCAAAGCGTCGAGTGTCAGGGAGCCCGGGCAGCGAGCCAGCGACCAGGCGCTGTCCACAGGATTGTGGTTGAACTGCCACTGAAGGCCGAGCGTCTCGGAAGAGAAGTCGTCCGAGGAAGCCGGCAGGAAGCCCTTCCGGTCTTCTCCCCCGGCGGGTTTGTCCCAGGACGGGACCGGCTCGCCGACCCCGTTGCCGTCATAGTCCTCCCCGATCACGGGCCAGCCGTCCACCCACCGCATCGGCTGCAGGTGCAGGATGCGGCCAAGCGGGTCGCGCTGCTGGAAATGGAGGAACCACCACGTGCCGTCGGGTGTGTCTACGATGGCCCCCTGGTGCGGGCCGTTGACCGGGGTGGAACCGGTCTCCAGCACGATCTTCCGCTCATACGGGCCATAGAGGTCCTTGGAGCGGAGCACCGTCTGCCAACCGCCCCGCACCCCGCCTTCAGGGATGCTCAGGTAATACCGGCCGTCCCATTTGTGGATCTTCGTACCTTCCGCCGTCGGGCCTTCGTAGACGGTCACTCCTTCGTCGAGCAGGGTCTTGCCGTCCGCGGACATCCAGTGGATGATGATGGGACCCGCACCACGCAGGCTGTGGCCCAGGTAGGCGGTACCGTCCTCATCCCAGAAGGGACAGGGGTCCTCCCAGCCGACCACGGCTTGCACACAGTGGAGCGGCGTCCAGGGGCCGGCCGGATCTTCCGCCGTGCTCATGAAGAGCCCTTCGTCCGGCGTGCAGAAATACACCCAGAAGCGGCCGTCGTGCCAGCGGATGCTGGGTGCCCAGGAGCCGCCGGCATAATGTGCCATCTCCTCCCATCCGGGCAGATCGAAGCGGTCATAGATCTGTCCGGCCAGGCGCCAGTTCACCAGGTCATCCGACACGAGGACCTGCATCCCCATGAAGTGGAAGTCGGAAGCCACCATGTAATACTTTTCGCCGACCCGGATCACGTCGGGGTCGGAATAGTCCGCCGCCAGGACCGGATTCCGGTACCGGCCGTCACCCGTGTCGCCCCAGGCGGTCTCGCAGGCACCGTCGTCGAGCCAGCGCAGCCGCACCGGGCCAGCCAGTCCGGCCGGCTGCAGCGGCGAATCCTTCCGGAAATACGTCCATACAGCAAAGGTCTTCCGGTCCTTCGAGGGACGCGCTTCCCCCTTCACGAACCAGTCGGGGAAGGCAGCGACCGCCCGCCCCTTGTCAGCACCGCGGTCAGCTTCCCAGGTGAAGTCCGGCTCGTACTGTTCGTCGCCGATCATGCGGTTGGCCCAGTTGTTCGTCACGGCGATGGAAAGGACGTTCTCGCCGGTCACCAGCGCATCCGTGATGTCGACGACATAAGGCGGATACCAGAGGACGGCGACCGGCTTCCCGTTCACCGACACTTCGGCCAGATCATCGAGCCGGCCCAGGTCGAGGGCGATCCGGGACCCGGAGCGTTCCCCGGCGGTCAGGGTGACCGTTCCGGTATACGTCGCCGTACCGGAGAAGTATTTGACCTGAAGGTCTTCAGACTGGCTGAAATCGCCCAGCGGGAAGGAATCCCGGCGGAAAGGCTCGCCCACTTTCGGGCAGAACTCGACCGACCAGTCCGTCTCCACGGGACGCGCGTACAGCGCCCGTCCGCTGCGCCAGGGAGCCTTCCCGTAGCCGTCCTTGCCGTGGTTGAGCACGACGAAGACCGACGCACCGGCATCCAGTGCGACGCGCACGGAATCCCTCCGGCCGAAATCGGGCGCACGGCTGATGGTGCCGGTATACGGGTCCCACAGTTCCGGCAGGGCTTCTTCGTCCCAGGACGCCAGGGTCCGGGTCACGGGACGGTTGCCCGGGTTGATGACGAAGTAGATATCCGCATCCGCCGTCTTCCGGTGGATCCACGTGTCGGCACGGTCCGCCGGCACCCCCTGCTGCAGCAGCATCTGACAGCGCGACAGGTAGGTGAAGAACGCCTTTCCGGGCTCGAACCATGTCTGGTTCCGGCCGAAGTGCGTTCCCCACCAGCCCATGCCCATGCCGGGCTGGTAGCGGTCGTCGAATGGCTGATGGACCCAGTGATGGAGGAAGAGCCGGTTGGCACCGGAGACGAAGGCACCGTCGGCGGAAGGCTTCAGGAAGGCAGGATCCTCCACGTAGCGGCTGTTCGTGGGCCACCCCGTGAAGGCCTCCGCCCCGACGATCCGCTTCCCGTATTTCGCAGCGTTGTCCACGACGGCGGCGGAAATCTTCCCGCTCCCGCCCGTCCAGAACTCACCCATGGGCAAGTCGGCGAGGGATACGCCCTCGGCGGTGTCGAACGGACCCTCATAGGGTTCCCAGTACATTTCCAGACCCTCTGCGTGAATCTTTTCACGGGCCGTCCGGAAGCCGTTGTCGAGGAACATCCGGCTCACCGTGGCACGCAGGTCCTCGGCGAACGACCGGGCCGCCGCCCCCTGCGGATCCGCCGCCTGCAGGGCGAACCGCGGCACGGGGTCGTACCCGTGCATCTGCTGGAAGCACGCGCGGAATCCCTCCGTCCAGTTCTGTCCGCCGGCCTCGTAACTGTCGATGAGGATGTGGTTGAACGACTTCCCGAAGTACTTCCCGACATGCTCCCGCAACGGACCGAGCACCTGGTCCCAGTGCCAGGCCGTCACTTCGGCATTCATCTTGTCCGCCTCGAACACCTTGCCCAGCAGCTCTTCCGGAACGGGATGCGGGAAGGCCATCGTACAGGCGTGTCCGATGCGGTACACCTGCCACGTTCCCTCGGGGGCATCCCATTCCAGCACGCCGGAAGCGTCCATCTTCCCGGTCAGGTCCAACACTTCGTCCGCCGCCGGCGCATCCTTGACGGGCACCGCCATCACGGCGATGTCATGGAACTTCGACGCCTTCGCCACGAAGTCGGAATAGAACGAGAAGGAGGGCAGGTCCGGCACCGGGAGCGGCATGCGGACCGTGCGGCCACCCTCCACCCCGGTCCGGCTCATGACCACCTGCTGCATGCCCTGGTCCTCCGTGATCCAGGGGCCGCCGGTCGTGCTGTAGCCGGGGGTGTTGTGCAGGCCGATCTTCAGGCCCAGGGAATCCGCCACCTCGGCGGCATACGCGAGCGCCTCCCAGTAGGCGGGGCTGCGGAAGGTCCGGTCGGGCCAGGGCAGGTTGCCCACCGGGGACTCCGACTCCTGCACCGCGGAAGTCAGGTTGAAGACCGTGGCGCCGGCGATGCCGGCTTCCTTCATCGCGACGAGGTCCTTCCGGATCCCCTCTTTCGAGAAGTTGCTGCCCATCCAGTGCCACCACACGTACGGGCGGTATTCCATCGGCGGCTCCCCGAACATCCGGGCGAGTTCGGCCGTATCCATGTTTCCGGCGTCTTTCTTCCCGCAGGAGAACAGCAAAGCGGGCAGCAGCGCGGCGAGAACCAGTCTTTTCATAAGCATCTGAAATGAGGATTATTTGAACCGGACTTTGCAGACGGACAGGCGGTAAGGCGCCGTCTGGGAGGATTTCCCCTGATAAAAGAGATACACGCTTCCGTCATCGTCGCGGAAGATGCCGGGATGACCGCTTTCGGCCGCATTCCAGGAGCCTTCCTCCCCCGGGGGCAGGAGCAGGCCGTCCGGCGCGATGCGTTCGAAATGGCGGCCGTCCTTCGAAACGGCGAGCCCGATCTGCTGTCTTTCGTGGTTGTAGGCGCCCGCATAGAAGAGATACCAGTACCCCTTGTGCTTGATGACGGTGGGTGCCTCGATACAGTGCTGCTCCCACGGGAAATCCGGCTTGAGGAACGGCCCGTCCACGCTGAGGTTCGTCCATTTGTCCGGTCCGTAGTCGCATCCGTAGGGGGCCTCGGCCATTCCGAGCATCTGCCAGGTCTGGGAAGGGTCCCGCGTCGCATACATGAGGATCATCCGGTCCCCCACCCGGAAGACTTCGGCATCGATCGACCGGTCGATCGACCAGGAGGTTTCCGGAATGAAGACAGGCTCGTCGTGCGTGTTGATGAACGTGATTCCGTCCTCGCTGGTCGCATGCCAGAGGTTGTTGTTGCCGTGAGCCGGCGTCCAGCGACGCTGGTAGAACAGGTGGATGACGCCGTCGAACACCTTGACGCAGGGGGCGACGCAGCCCCAGATCCTTTCCCCGTGCGAATCCCGAAGGACAAGGTCGCCCACGCGGGTCCAATGGACGAGGTCGCGGCTTTCCGCGATGGCGGAAGACCATCCCGCCTGGTCAGGAGCCGGCTGCGCGGGCGCCCTGTCGGGAGAGAAGTCGCAGACGGAGTAGTACATCAGGTAGCGGTCACCCAGCCGGATGACCGTCGGGTCCTTTGAGAAAGGGACCCCCGTACGGGTGGAATCACCGTACTGCATTTCGTCCACCCGTTCCAGCAGCACGGTTTTCGGGCCGGAACACGCCGCCCCCAGGAGCAGGGACAACGCCAGAAGCAGTTCAGAAAAGGGTTTCATCAGTCTTGTGTTTGAATCAAACGGATCGTATGCCGGCCTGCCGGCAGGGAGAACGCCGCTTCGGAGCGGGATTTTCCGTCCACGCGAAGTTTCCGGAACGCCCACGGAAGGTTGACCTCCGCCGTCGTCCCGTCCGGCACGCGGAGTTTCAGCACGATGCGGCCGCCCTTCTTGCGGACGGCGGCCGACACCGTTCCGGACACCGTCGGGAAAGACAGGCTGCACTTGTCGAACACGGCCGGATCGGGCGCCACGCAGAAGCGCTTCCAGCCGGCCTCTGTCGGACGGAGGCCGAACATCCGGGTCGGGATGACGGCCAGGGTGCCGCCGCTCCAGGCATGGTTGACGGAACCGCAGTCCCAGTCGCCGCCGACGCCGACGTTCCACCCCTCGAACAAGGTGTCGAAGTCCGGATGGTTCACGATATAATCGAACCGCGCGCGCGTGCGCTTCAGGGCGTAATCGCCGCGGCCGATGCAGAAGAGGGCCTCCATCACGTACTTCTCCATGTAGGGGCTCGCATGTTCTTCCTTCCGGAAGACTTCATAAAGGGCGTCATACTGGTCGGGCGTAGCGATGCCGGCGAGGATGGCCATCGCCTGGCAGCGGTCGTCCGTCGCACCGGCATAATCAGGCGAGCGGTAGCATGTCCCCGTCCAGGCCGTCCGGCGGACGGCCGATTGCAGGGCGTCCAGGCGGGCGCGGTAAACCGCGGCATCCTCAGGCGCCTCCAGCAGGTCTGCCATGTCGGCGGCAGCATCGAGCGCCAGGCAGTACCAGGTGTTCTGGAGCAGGCGCATGTCGATGTTGTCGCCCCAGTCGCCCCACGTCCAGTTGCCGGTGCGGAGGAGGTTCATGCCGTCTTCTCCTTCCTGATAGAGAGCGAGATAGCGCTTCACGGCAGGATAGGCGTCCACAATCGTCTGCTTGTCGCCCGTATTCATGTAATAAGTCCAGAAGCCATAGCGGCCCACGGCGGCGAGCATCTGGCACGGAAGTTCCGCGCCATAATTGCCGGGGATGGGAGAATAGATCGACCCGTCCGGACGCTGCCAGCCGCAGAGTTCCTCGATCCCCTTGCGCACCAGGGCGTGCAGGGAGGTGGAATAGGTGTAGAAGCATTCATTCAGGATGACGACGATGTCGCCCCACCACTGGCCGCGTTCCCGTTCCGGGCAGTCGAAGAACGTGTCGCGGGAATTGACATAGATGGTCCGGAGTCCCTTCTGCCAGAACTTGTTGAAGAAAGGATCGTCGCTGCGGAACACGCCTTCCGGTGCCGTGTCGTATCCCGTCTCGCGGTAGCGGACGGCCGTGACGGTAGCGCCATGCTCCACCGTCAGGATGAGTTTCATGCCGTTGAGCCACCCCAGGGATTCGTAGGTCTGCTCACCGGGTGCCGTGATATAGTCGGCCCGCAGGCACTCCTCGCCCACCTTGGCATGGTCGGTCTCGATCAGGATCCGATGACCGCCTTCCGGGTCGCGCACGGTGAGCACCGGCGTCATCTGCATGTTGTACGGGAGACGGGCGATCACGGTGTCGCAGCGTTCACCGGGCCGCGTTTCGAACTTCGCCTTCCGAATGCCGTAATCCTTCCACATCGGGATGGGGCGCCGTTCCAGGGCGCCCAGGGTGGACGGGACCGGCACCGCCGGCTCGAACCCGGCCAGGTCGCCGGTCTGCCAGGCGCCGATGTCCTTGCGCGCATCGAAACGGATGCTGGATTCGGGAAGCCTGTAATTGGGGGCCGGACAGTCCGCCTTTCCATAAGCAGGATGCGTGCGGCACAGCCAGGTCGCGTCGCTGGTCACACCGAGGGACGGGCAGTCGAACTGCAGCTGCGCCAGTCCGCTGTCCTTGTGTGAGAAGCCATCCTTCCCGAAATGCCACAGGAGCAGGGCGACCTTGTTCCCGCCCTTCTTCAGGTACGGAGCGAGGTCGACTTCATCATAGTAGGCCGCGTCGGGCCGGGGACCGCGCTTGAGCGCCCCCTCGAAGACGGCGAGTTCGCCGTTGACCCACAGCCAGTACTTGCTGTCCGCAGCGATCCGGGCGACAGCCTGCCCGGGGACGGCGTCCAGGTCGAAGTCCTTGCGGAAGGCGATCCACTGGTTCTCGCCGCCGGAAAGGACATCCTTACAGGAAATATTCTCCGCACGAGCAGGCAGCAAGGCGAGACAAACGAAGAGCAGCAGGCTTGTGAGTGCCTTCATCTTTTTTCCGATCATCAGATTTCAGATTATGGACAATACGTGTAAAGGAGTTACAAATACAAAAATAACGAAATCCATTGCAATCCAGAGGTTTTTTCACTACTTTAGCAATGAAATGATTCACAACACCATAATCTATCTCCGAAGACAATAACAAGCAATGGGAACGATGGACAGAAGAAAGTTTCTCGGGAGCATGGCTTTCCTCGGGATGCAAGGTGCAATCCTGAAAGCAGCTCCTTTCGGAAAATGGGAAGCGATTCCTGCAGACAAAGCACGTCGGAAAAAGAAGAAGGGAGGAACAGATGACAACCTGGTCGTCTTCATCTCCGACCTCCACATCCATCCGGACGGATACCAGCCGGAGAAGCTGCGGCGGACCATCGCCGACATCCTTGCCATGGATCCCAAGCCGCGGAATGTCATTGCGCTGGGAGACTTGGCCTATGCGATAGGGAAACCGGAGGATTATGCGCTTTTGAAGGAGATCGTCGCTCCGCTCGAAACGGCGGGAATCCACCTGACCATGGCGATGGGGAATCACGACCGCCGGAAGCGTTTTGCGGAAGCCTTCCCGGAGATGGCCGCGGCAACCCACGTGAAAGACCGCTTCGTCTTCGTCGTAGAGACTCCGCGGGCTGATTTCATCCTGCTGGATTCCCTGCAGGAAGATCCCGATCCTGAGAAAGGCATCGTCGAGGGTGCACTGAACGACGCGCAGAAGCAGTGGCTGGCGGACAAACTGTCTTCTTACACGGACAAGCCGGTTTTCGTATCATCGCATCATCCGATCGAGGAGACCGGCATCAGCGGAATCCTGGTCTCGAGTCCGACCTGCAGCGGGTATCTCTTCGGACACCGCCATATCTGCCTGGATGCATGGATGATGAAGAATTACGCGGAACAGACCCTGATCCGGACGCTTTGCATCCCCTCCACGGGCCATTGGGGGGACATCGGCTATACTGTTTTCCGCCTGGAAGAGGACCATGCGGAAGCGCGGTTCCACGAATACGAATTCTTCTTCCCGAAGCCGCTTGCGGAAGGCGAAGAAAAACCCGCCCAATGGACGATGATTGAGCGGGAACACGGGGATTCCGAATGCATGTTTGCGTACCGGAAGGCCTGAGGCCTAGTCCCGGTCGTCGCGCTGGTACACTTTGATCCAGTCGACGCGCATCTCCGATGGCAGGTGCGCGGGGACGTCGACCTTCCCGACCCATCCCCCGCCGAGCTGGTTGGAGAGGATCAGGTAAAACGGGGGGTCCGGCCAGGGAAACTGGTGTGCAGTCCCTTCCATCCGTTCATAGGTCAACGTCTTCATCCCGTTGGTGTACAGGCAGATGCTGTCCCGGTACACCTCCGCGGCATAGACATTCCACTCGTACGGATTGACCGCCCCCGTGCCGGAATGGGGCGGCTGTTCCTCTTCCCCGTTGTCCAGGGTGTAGCGGGAATGCACGGTCTGGTAGACGAAACCGTCCCAGTTGGTGTGCTCCATGATGTCGATCTCCGCATACTCCGGCTCCGGAAGCGGACGGTCCGGCATCAGCCACAAAGCGGGCCAGAAGCCGTTGGCGCTGTTGAACTTGGCCTTGACCTCAAAGCGGGCCATCGCGAACGATTTCTTCCCGGCGCTCCAGATGCCGCCGGTGACGAAAGGGGTCTTGTCGCCGGCGGCAGGGTCGCCCACTTTCCCCAGCAAGACGAGTTCGCCGTCTTCGATGTAGGCCAGGTCCTCCCGGGGCGACATCATGTCATCCCAGTCCGAGAGGCCGGTCGGGACGCGGGTCCAGACAGTGGTGTCGATGGCCGGTCCGTTGAAATCTTCCGTCCAGACCAGTTTCCAGCCGGGGACGGGGTCCGTGCAGGAGGCCAGCAGGACAGCCACCACAATCATTAGGAAGCTCTTGTATTTCATATCATTGAAGGAAAAGGAAGGTGACAGAATGGGCGGGGATGGCAACGGCGCCGTCCTTCACGGGCAGGTCCATGTCGACCGGGCGCACGTGTTCGTCCCCGATATCGTTGTAGTCGTCCGCGGAACGGCCCTCCAGGACGCGCGCACGCACTTTCCGGGGCGCCTTGAGCCCCATCCCCTTGAAGTCGAGGGTCAGCCGGACCGCCTGCTCCGGGTGCTTGTTGGCCACGGCGCAGACGAAGGCTTTCCCCGCGGCGTCGGAGGTCAGGACGGCGTCCAGCACGGGCGTCGAACGGTCGCCGCACACGAGCGGTTCCGAGGCCACGTCCAGCGGAACGACATACGGGAGCAGGTCGTTCCCGTACATCTTCAGGGCGAAGAACGTCGTCCGGCGGACGATGCCTTCCGGATGGACGAACAGGGGGCCGCAGGTGTTGGCGATCGGCGAGAAGCAGGCGACATCCACCTTGTCGCCGTAGCGCAGGCAGGTGTTCAGGAAACAGGCGGAGAAGACGGCATCGCACATCGTGTACGTGGAAGCGGTGTCGTTCCGGCGGCGGGCGGCGAAGTCATACCCCTTCCGCAGTTCGCCGATGCCCGGATGGTGCCAGCCTCTCAGGTTCCACTCGTCGAACGCGATCTTGATCCGGCCGGCGGCACCCGCCTCCTCGAGGATGGCGAGGGTCGCGCGGATGTCCTTCTCCGGTCCGTCCGTCATCATCATGCACTCCAGATAGGATTTGGGGTTGTAGGTGAAGTGCAGGTCGCCATCCCAGTAGTCGTGGATGGACACCTCGTCGAGCAGGTAGCCCGCCGACTGCAGCAGGGGCAGGGTCCACCGCCGGTCCGGCATCGCGGCGGCGAAGAGGACGATGTCCTTGTCGACGCTGCGCATCAGCTTGGCGGACTCGGTGACGAGATGGCCCCACTCCTGGACGGTTTTCTCGCCCATCTCGTGCATGCCCCAGTTCTCGTTCCCGATGCTCCAGTACTTGACGTTGAACGGTTCCGGGGAGCCGTTGGCAGCCCGCTGGCGGGCGAACTTGCCCGTCGTCAGGTTGCAGTACTCCACCCAGTCGCTCATCTCTTCCATCGTGCCGGTGCCGGCATTCGTGCAGATGTACGGCTCACAGCCCGCTTTCCGGCACCACTTGACGAACTCGTCGGTCCCGAAAGTATTCGGTTCCTCCACCTGCCAGGCCTTGTCCCAGACGCTTTGCCGGTCCGGGCCCACCCCGTCTTTCCAGTGATAGGCGGAGACGAAGCAGCCACCGGGCCAGCGGACGATGGGAACCTTCAGTTCCCGGACGGCTTCAAGGACGTCCTTGCGGAACCCGTCCTCGTCCGAGAGCGGGCTGCCGGGGCAGTAGACGCCGCCGTAGACCTGGGTATCGAAATGTTCCAGAAAGCCGCCGAATATCATCGGATTATAAACGATCCGTTCCGCCCCGGCCCGCACCCGGGCGGTGTTCTGGGCGGACAGTCCCTGCCAGGCGGCGAGCAGGGAAAGGATCAGGATAAGCAGCCGTTTCATCACTCACCATCCATGAAAACCTTCTTCACGGCTTCCAGGTAGCCGTACCCGTAGACATTGTCCGGCTGGAGATAGCTCGTCTCCGTCCATTCGTTCCAGGAGTTGATGGTGACGAGCGGATGCAAGTCCGGACGCGCGTCCAGGAAGGCACGGGCATGGCGCAGCGCCTCGGCGAAGCGCTCCGGGGTGTTCTCCTTGATCACCGGGCTCGTACCGTAGCGCGGACTGTTGTCCCAGCCGACCGTCACGTGCGGGTAGTAGGGCATGTCGAAGTCGGCATCGATCCGTTCCCATTCGGGATAGACGTGCGAGAGGATCTCCTCGTAGTCTCCGTCCGGCCAGACAAAGTGGCAGAACTGGTAGTGCGAGAGGCTGGTAAAACCCAGTTTCCGCATGAATTCCGCCCCGGGACGCCCCTGTTTGCCGGCATCCACGCCGCTGTAGTTGAACTGGGTGGAGTACATCGTGAACTGGAGTTCAAGGTCCGGGAAACCGGCCTTCTTCACCTCATTGCGGAACCAGGCCAGCGCATCGGAAGCAGCCTCGACACCGCCGATCCCCTTGATGAAGTTCGTCACCTCGTAGATCATGAAGACGGGTTTGCCGTCAATCTTGTAATAGTTGGGCTGCTTGAAGAACAGTTCGATGTTCCGCTTGCAGACCTTCTCGAACTCGTCGCGGTCCACTTCACCGGTCCAGATGACGTTGTCCGGATCGAGGTTCGAGATACGGGTGTCCCAAGCGTTGCCGCAAGGATGGTTGGCCCACATCAGATAGAACTGCATCTTGTCGCGGTTGCGCGCTTTCAGGAAGCCGTCCGTGAGGGTTGTCTCCATGAAGGGACGGTTGTCATACCAGTACCAGTCGAAGATGAACACGTTCACGCCGTGCCGGGTCGCCTGTTCGATCTCCATCTCCATTACGGCCGGATCGGCCTCGTTGACCGGTCCCCACAGGGGCATCCGGTTCCAGTAGTGGCCGGGGTTGCGCTGCTGCATCGTCAGCACCGTCTCCCACTCACCCATGCCGGAAGGCCAGAAGGGGCGCAGGCGCGGGTCGTTATAGGCATAGGCCGGGTACAGGTAAGCGGCCACGTCATAGTGTTTCGGCCCGGTTTTCCGGCGGTCAGGCCGTCCTTGCGCAAGCAGGGACGCCGAAACGGCCAGGAAGCAGAAGGCCAGGGTTAAAACTCGTTTCATCATATTCACAGTCTGTTCATTATTCAACGCAGATGATTTCTTTCCCAGGCGTGATGCCGGTGTCGCCGATCGCGTCCACCCGGAAACAATAGGACTGGTCGGTGGAGAAGAGCCCCTTTTCGAGCTTCGTCTCCGATGTCTGGCAGGCGCTGAAGAGCGCATCGGGGCGCAGTCCCCAGCGGACGATGTAGGCCGTCGCACCGGAGGCCGGCTGCCAGGAGAGTTCCATGCGGCGCCGGTCCGCCTCCCGGACTACCTTCAGGCCGGTCGCCGCAGCAGGTTTGGCGCCCCGTGCCAGGCCGAACACCCGCAGGTCGTGCAGGGAGAGTTTCCCCGTGAGGGCGGAGGTGGACGTCAGGCGCACATAGCGCGCCTTCACGGGCTTGTCGAGCACCAGCAGCTCGTGCGGTCGCGTATCCGCGCTTTCCGAACGGTCGAAGACCTGCTTCCAGGACGCACCGTCGGCGGAGACCTCCACGACATAGCGGTAGGGCGATTTCTCCTTCCCCGCCTCGAACATGCCGAAGTCCTCGTCGGCGAAGTTGGGCTGCACGGCGTTCACACGGCATTTCCGTCCGAGGTCGATGCACAGCCACTCGCCGGCCCCACCCGTCGCGGCGCTCCACCAAGTCTTGATGTCGCCGTCCGCGGCCAGGGCGGCGGGATGCCCTTCCTTCTCGGAGGAGGCGGCCGCCGTCTTCCCGAGCGAAAGGTCCATCCAGCCCGTCCAGGGCGATTCCTTCGTCCAATCGACCTTGCGGTCGGGCAGCACGTACGGGAAATCCGAGAAGTCGGTCATCGCGTGCATGTCGCCTTCCGGCGTGAAAAAGACCGGGAAGAAGCCGATCCGGCGCTCGAAGAGGAAACGCCGGCTGATGACGGTGGAAGCCACGTGCCACCAGTTCCCGTACTTGTCCTGGAACGTGTCGCCGTGGCCCGCACCGGGCATCCAGCCGCCGGGTTTGATGCTGAAGGGCGAATCGTCGCAGTGCGTGAAAGGTCCCAGCGGGGAGTCGCTCACATAGACGCCGTCACCGTAGATGTCCCATTCCGTGCCGGGGCCTGCATACTGCAGGTAGTACTTCCCGTCGCGCTTGCACATTGCCCCCCCCTCGTTGGAACTCGGGTCGGCGGTGTCGTTGTTCGCGCCGCGGCACTCCCAGCCGTACACTTTCTCGTTGTGCGGGATGAGGTCGAACGGCTGCGTCTTGGGCCGGAATCCGTTCTCCGGATCCAGTTCCACGCCCCGGATCGGGTCGACCATGGAGCAGCCCCAGTAGTAGTAGACGCGCCCGTCGTCGTCCGGGAACAGGTAGGGATCCACGATGGTCCGCTCCGGCTGGTCGATGTAGGCGTTCAGCGTGTCCGCCGCCAGCGTCCAGGAGTCTCCGTCCTCCGGCGTAGCCGTCTTGTAGAGCTGGTTGTGGAACGAAACGGCCCAGTAGAGTTCTCCCTTGTAGACCATGACCGCCGGCGCATAGTCGCCGAATGGCATGAAGTCGTTGGTGATGAACTTCCAATGCTGCATGTCGTCCGAGCTCCAGTAGCCGTACGACATGGAAGGGAACAAGTAGTAGCGGCCTTCGAAGACGGCCACCACCGGGTCGGCCGCCTCGCGCCCGCCCTCGGGATGGTGGTGCGTGAACGCATAGTCGACGTCGATCGGATTGGTCACCACGCGGGAAGGATCGATGTGCCGTCCGCAGGACACCGCCAGCAGGCAGGCGGAGGCCAGTAAAGGAAGGAGTCTATGCATCTTTCATTTTCTTTGCGTTTCTTTCCCGCCAGAGGGCGGACATCTGTTCGAGGGTTTTGCCCTTGGTCTCCGGAACCAGCCGCCACACGAAGACAGCGGCCACCAGGCAGATGACGCCGTAAAGGGCATAGGCGAAGAAGTGCCCGAAACGGTCACCCATCGCCCCCAGCCGCATGTTGTACATCGGCACGAAGGTGGACGAGACCAGGAAATTGAAGATCCACTGGAAGGCGACGGCGACGGCCGTGGCGGCGCTCCGGATGGTATTCGGGAACAGTTCCGCCATATAGACCCAGCAGATCGGCCCCCAGCTGAACATGAAGCAGGCGCTGTAGACCATGATGCTGAGGACGGGCACCACGGCGGGCAGGCTCACGACATTGGAGAGCGCCACGCCCAGGGCGCCGACGGCCATGCCCAGGGACCCGGTGATCAGCAGCGGCTTGCGTCCGAACTTCTCCACAGTGAACACGGCCAGCAGGGTGAACGTGATGTTGATGACGCCCATGATGACGGTGAAGAGCATGTTGTTGCTCACCCCCATCGATTCGAAGATGCGCGGCGCGAAGTACAGCACGGCGTTGATGCCGATGATCTGCTGGAAGACGCTGAGCATGCAGCCGACGAAGATGACCATCCAGCCGTAGGAGAAGAGCTTCTCCGTCTTTTCGGTCAGGGTGTCCTTGATCTCCGAGAGGATCTCGCGGGCGCGGTCCTCACCGTTGATGCGGCTCAGGACCTCGAGCGCCTTGTCATCCCGGCCGACCAGGGCCAGATAGCGCGGCGTTTCGGGCACCAGGAGGATCAGCAGGGCGAAAAGCGCCGCGGGCACCGCTTCGGAAACGAACATCACCCGCCAGCCCACAGCCTGTGTCCAGGCCGCCACCTGCGGATCGGAGGCATGGGAGCGGACGATCAGGTAGTTCACGAAATAGACGACCAGCTGGCCGAAGATGATGGCGAACTGGTTCCAGGAGACCAGTTTGCCACGTTTCCCGGCGGGAGACACTTCGGCGATATACATCGGGCAGAGCGCCGAGGCGATTCCGACGCCGATGCCGCCCAGGATGCGGTAGCCGTTGAAAGCGACCAGCAGCCCCAGGGTCGGGACCCCCTTCTTGAAAAAGAGGAATTCGGGGGCATAGGAGCCCAAGGCGCTGAGCAGAAAGAGGATACCGGCGACGAAAAGGGAACGTTTGCGTCCCAGGCGTGCCGCCAGGAGGCCGGAAAGAAGGGCGCCGATGACGCAGCCGATCAGGGCGCTGGAGGTCGTGAAGCCGTGCAAGGCGTCCGTATAGCTGAAATCAGACGCCCCGCTGAAGAAGGCCTGCAGCCCCTTCTCCGCCCCGGAGATGACTGCTGTATCGTACCCGAACAGCAATCCGCCCAGCACGGCGACAAGCACGATGCCGGTCAAGAAGAAGGGATTCCCTTTCTTGAGAGTCGTTTCCATCGCTACTTGCAGTAAAGGGCGACAATGGTCTCGTACAGTTCCTGCTTACCGGACGTCTTCGCCGGCTCGCCATGCTCTTTGGCATAGGCCACCAGGTCTTCCAGGGAGAGTTTCCCTTCCTCGAATTCCTTGCCCTTCCCGCCGTCAAAGGAAGCGTAGCGCTCCTTGACCATCGCGGGAATCGGGGATTCCTTCACGATGGCGGCCGCGTTCAGCAGGGCGCGCGCCAGGGCGTCCATGCCGCTGATGTGCGCGATGAAGATGTCCTCCGGGTCGGTAGAGTTGCGGCGGAGCTTGGCGTCGAAATTGGTGCCGCCGTTGCCGAACCCGCCGTTGCGGATGATCTGCAGCATCGCCTGCGTCAGCTCGAAGTTGTCGATCGGGAACTGGTCGGTGTCCCAGCCGTTCTGGGCGTCGCCGCGGTTGGCGTCGATGCTGCCCAGCAGGCCGTTGTCAACGGCCACGGCCAGTTCGTGCTCGAAGGTGTGGCCTGCCAGGGTGGCGTGATTCACCTCGATGTTCACCTTAAAGTCCTTGTCCAGGCCGTTCGCCCGGAGGAAGCCGATCACCGTCTCGGTGTCGGTATCGTACTGGTGCTTGGTCGGTTCCATCGGCTTCGGCTCGATCAGGAAGGTGCCGGTGAACCCTTTGGCGCGGGCGTAGTCGCGCGCCGCCTTCAGCATGTTCGCCAGGTGGTCCTTCTCGCGCTGCATCTGGGTGTTCAGCAGGCTCATGTAGCCTTCACGGCCGCCCCAGAACACGTAATTCGTACCGCCGAGCTTGATGGTGGCGTCGATGGCGTTCTTGATCTGCACCGCGGCCCGGGCGACGACGTCGAAGTCGGGGTTGGTGGCGGCGCCGTTCATGTACCGCTCGTGCCCGAAGACGTTCGCGGTGCCCCACAGCAGTTTGATGCCGGTCTGCGCCATCTTCTCCTGCAGGTAGTCGGTGATGGTCTTCATGCGCTCCTCGTACTCCGCGATGGTCGGGGCCTCTTCGATGAGGTCGACGTCGTGGAAGCAGAAATACTCGATGCCCAGTTTCGTCATGATCTCGAAACCGGCGTCCGCCTTGGCCTTCGCGCGGCAGACGGGGCACTCGCCCTCGTCCCAGGCGTAGTGGCGGGTCTGGCCGCCGAACGGGTCACCCGACGCCTGGCCCAGGGTATGCCACCAGGCCATCGCGAATTTCAGCCAGTCCTTCATCTTGCGGCCGAGGACGACGCGTTCGGGTTCATAATAATGGAAAGCAAGGGGGTTCTTGCTGTCGGCGCCCTCGAAGGGGATCTTGCCGATCTGCGGGAAATACTCTTTCATGTCTTAGTCTGTTTATTTATTATGATTCATTGTCTGTCAAGCAGTTCCTTCCAGGACGCATACGTCTGGGCGTACGCCTCGCAGAAGGCGGGTTCCACCACCTCCAGCCGCTCCAGCGTGGAGAAGGCTTCGGCCGCATCGCGGTAGACACCCGCACCCATGCCCGCGCCGCGGGCCGCACCCACCGCCCCGTCGGTATCGTAGAGCTCGATCGCGGCGCCGGTCGTGCCGGCGAGCGCTTCGCGGAAGGAAGGGTTCAGGAACATGTTGCACTTCCCGGCACGGATCGTGCGCGGCTGCATGCCCATGCCCGCCATGATGTCCATGCCGTACTTGAAGGAGAAGGCGACCGCCTCGTTCACCGCCCGCAGCAGGTGCGCGCGGCCGTGGCGGTTCACATCCAGTCCATGGACGGAGCAGCCGACGTTGCGGTTGCCCAGCATCCGCTCCGCCCCGTTGCCGAACGGCAGGACACGGAGCCCGTCGCAGCCGGGCGCGACGGTGGCGGCCAGGTCGTTCATCTGCCCGTAACCGATGCCGTCCGGGCACACGTTCCGGCGGGCCCAGGCATTGACGATGCCGGCGCCGTTCACGCACAGGAGGATGCCCAGGCGCGGACGGTCCGCCGCATGGTTGACGTGCGCGAAGGTATTCACGCGGGAGAGCGGGTCGTAGTTCACCTCTCCGCTCACACCGTACACCACACCGGAAGTGCCGGCCGTCGCCGCCACTTCGCCGGGCTCCAGCACATTGAGGGACAGGGCGTTGTTCGGCTGGTCACCGGCGCGGTAAGTCACCGGCGTCCCGGCGGCGAGGCCGAGCGCGGCGGCTGCGGAGGCAGTCAGCCGCCCCTGCGGGCCGAAGGTCGGCAGCACGGGCGGAAGCAGGTCCGCGTCGAAGCCGAAATGCGCCAGCAGGCGGCCGGAGGGGCGGTTCTCCCGGAAATCCCAGAAGATGCCTTCGGAAAGACCGCCCACCGTCGTCCCCAAGGTTCCGGTGAGCCGGAGCGCGATATAGTCGCCCGGCAGCATGACCTTGGAAATACGCGCGAAGAGCGCCGGTTCGTTCTCCTTCACCCAGGCCAGCTTGGCGGCCGTGAAATTGCCGGGGGCGTTCAGCAGGTGCTCCAGGCACCAGTCGCCGCCCAGCGCCGCAGCAGCTTTCTCCCCGTAGGGAACCGCCCGCGAATCGCACCAGATGATGGCGGGACGCAGGACTTCCAGGTCGCGGTCCACGCACACGAGTCCGTGCATCTGGTAAGAGATGCCGACCGCGCGGATGTCGGCGGGAGAAAAGGCACGCCCGCGTGCAGACGCCTCCGCACGGGCCTGTGAGAGCACCTTGGCGGTCGCTGCCTGCAGATAGGACCACCAGTCGGCCGGATCCTGCTCGGCGAAACCGGGACGGACGGAACGGATGGGGGCTTCACTGTCGGGGGAATAGGCGCTGGCGACGCACCGGCCGCTGTCCGCATCCAGGAGCGCGGCCTTGACGGAAGAACTTCCGATATCGTAACCCAGGAGATACATAGGCTGTCAGAGTCTGATTATATCGTATTGCTTTTTGTCGAAACGGTAGTACCGGGCGGCCCGGTGGTCCACGCCGCGCTCGAACTCGTCGAGGGCGACGACATAGGGCATCCGCGCCATCTGCTTGTAGAAGTTGGAGGGATTGAGCCGCCGTCCGAAGACGACTTCGTAGAGGTTGCGCAGGGCGGTGGCGGTGAACTTGCGCGGCAGCAGATCGAACAGCACGGACGGGTCGCGCGATGCGAGCGTCCGTTCGTAGGAAAGGGCCGCGGAGATGATTTCATTGTGGTCGAAGGCCAGGGGCGGGACGGCGTCGACCGGCACCCACAGGGCTTCGGTCCCTTCCATCTCGCGGACGAGGATCCGGTCGATTTTCACGAGGGCGATGTAGGCGACGGTGACGATCCGCCCGACGCGGGCCTTCTGCGCATGCTCGAGCCAGTGGACATCCTTGGGGTCCTTGGTCCGGTCTTTCGAGCCGAAGGCGCGGAACTGGGTCAGGGGCACGTGCTTGAGGCCGGTCAACTCGGTCAGGACGCGCCGGGCGGCGCTGTCCAGTTCCTCGTCTTCCCAGATCAGGCTGCCGGGCAGTTTCATGTCATGGAAACGGCGGCCGCCTTCTTCGCCGGTCCGGCGGACGAGCAGCACTTCCAGGCGCTTCCCGTCGAAGCCCAGGACCGTACAGTCGACCGAAAGATGGGTCTTTGCCAAGGGGGTGTCCGCAGTCATCAGTTCCGTGTTTTCCCCAAGATACGCATTCTTGTCAAAAACACAAAATTATTTTTGAACAGCAATAAATAAATCACATATTCTCAAATACTTAAATATTGTAACTTTGACTATAACCAAATGATTCGGAGCACGAACATCACGAGGTTGTCAAAAAGCCACCCAGGCTGCGAATCGTTTCGTAAAGAACCTGCTGGCCGTTTCAATTTTGCTTTCAGTTACACAATGCGCTTGGGGTGCGTTCGTATACACTCTCCGCCCCGTTCTCATTATTTTCGCTGCCCCTTGCCGTTTTTAAATAGATTTATTATCTTGCCGGAAATCTAAAGACACATACAATGGTAACCAAAACAGATATCACCCTGTCCCGGCTTGCAGCGCTGCTGCTTTTCCTGTCGTGCGGTTTTTGGTTGCCTGCACAGTGTTTATCCTATTGTTTATTAAATCATTAAAGTATGAAAAAGATAATTCTTCTAGATAATGAATAGACTTAAAACCTTTTTGTTTATCCTCATTTGTGCTACTGTTTGTAATGCTCAAAATCCTCGCTATTCTTCATTTATAAAAAGCTTCACTTCTTCTTTCACTAAGGATTCTCGTTTCAGATCCAATGACTCGCTGTTTTACATATCAGAGGTGATGAACTTTGCAGACGAGCATTTGCTTGATGGTTTATCAATCGAATATCTTCGCGAACATATGTTCGACCTACTCGATAAAGAAACACCTTGCTTAATCTATAGTATGGGAATAGATATAGAAAGGGAGCGAATATACAGTTGTGTCAACTACGATTACAATTGGTTTAGATATCGCGGAAAAAGAAAGAAAAAGAGAATTGTTTTATCTGAGATTAAATTGTCACATTGTCATCCTAATGTTACAAAAAAACTAACGATACTAATTCATTATATTGATGAGAATCGTCCGGAGTTCGTGTTTAAGATTTATAATATAATGGATCTTAATAATAGTTTTTGTACTGAATTATACTGGATTATCAAAAATGGGGAAATACGTGTTTTACGTATCATTGATTCGAACACTTATGAAGTATTCGATGCATATGACTACCTGACAAATAGAGCTACGGAAGATGTATTATCGCCTAAGTTACGTTGGATGCAACTTATCTCTGATTATTAGATTCTTAGGTATGGCGATTCACACGTTTGCCTCTATGGCTGGCGAAGAGATCCGCGACGTGGCCACCCGCGGCATGGTCCGGTTCACCGGCCCTGCTCACCCGGTACTACATCGGCGGCCTGGTGTCTTTGTTGAAAAAATTAGAATTGATCATGCGACGCCATTAGGGAAAAAAGGGCCGAACTACAGCCATTATCATATAAACAATACTAAAAAACATTATAAGGATTTAGAATCATGGCCGAAATAACTCATTTTGATGATCTATGGTGGCACGACTCAGTGCTCCTTAATGTTGGAATAGACCGGACGCGGCCTGGAAAGGCAGACACGATTTCAATAATGGTACAATGGTACGATTCGGAAAGAACAGAAACGATCATTTTTGAGAACGTCTTTTCCGCAACCATTAAATACAACTTCGGAGTCATCGTCGGAAATGGTGGAGAACCCATCCTCGATGCATTCTCTCGCGACAACAACAGTCAGGAGGTACGCGATTTCAAAACGATGAATCCTCAGTGGAGGAATCATGTTATTTCGTTCTTTTGCATTGAGATGAATAGCACAGGAAGCACGATAAGTCTTTTTGCACAATCTTTTAAGATTGTTCATGTCCACTAAAAGTTGTGACTTCTAGTTATTATGGAAAAATAGTAAATGACACGACTTTCTTTTGTATATAAAAGAGTCAATAACGAAGACAATGAAACTTATACAAAAGACACAGTTCCTCTTTCTTATTGAATTTGATTTATATTAACTTTCCTATCATAAAAAGCATATGAGTTCTTTTAAAATCCTCCTTTTCTCTCTTCTGCTTATAGGACTTCCTCATAAATCCTTCTTCACGAATTATCAGTCTCCCATTCGCATATCGAATCAAATATTAGAAATCAGTAATAAGCACGTGAATAAGCATGTGTCTATTTCCGTATTAACATGCCTTGACTCGCTAAAACGAAGGGAAGGAGTACTTATAGACTCGCTGTTTATGGATTCTCTTTTTAAACAAGGGATCTTCGACTTTTTCTATCCGGCCAACAGAATAATTGGCGATGATTATGGCTTCCTTCGGGACCAATTGTGTTATTATTATCTCGGCGATATCTCTATTAAAAGGAATGTCAGGTCAATCATCATTTACAGTAAGTTCAGATACACTCCGGATTCTTCAAGAAACTATTTCTTGCTTAATTTAAAAAGGGGAAAATGCATTTCATGCATAGAGCTCACTTTCTTTGCCGGTAAAAAAATGAAACGTCTTGTCGAAAGCATCTGCAATGGCATAATCCATCTAGTCGACATCGAATATCTTGATGTAAACAATCCGAAGATAATTACAGGACAATACGTCTTATCATTGAAAGGAAACGGAAAACTGGAATTATTGAAAAGCGCCGAAACAATACCCATAAAAGTAAAAGAAGACCTTGTTGTCATTGAATGAAATTCTACACAGAAGACTTGACTTATCATTTTGTAAAGTATGATTCCATACCGGGCAGCACGAATCATTTCGTGAACAGTAATACGCGCCCCAAGCTACCGCAGATTTAAACCGCGCGGAGCGGCCAGGCTTCGGCGCGGTTTTTACGATTCTTGATTATCTTGCCGGAAAACGATGTTTCCCGGGTGTTTTCAACGTCTCAGCCTATCGGAGAACCGCCTTCACGACATGCTCGCCGGGAGCGAGGGCCGGGCGGTCCGCCGCCTCGGCGCCGTCCAGGGAGACAACCGCATAGCCGGCGGGAGCGACGAACTCGGCCTCCGTCCCCTGCGGAACAGTGACCTTCGCCGTGAGTGAACCGTCGTCCGCCTTCTCCACCGTCACGGAAATCATTCCCTTCACGGAAGAGACGTCGGCATGAACCCGGTGCAGGTCGCACAGCTCGGGCGCCACGCGGAAGCGGGTGAAACCGGGCTCCAGCGGGCTGATGCCGGCGATGTAGCGCGAAAGGATCACCAGCGGACCGCCGCTCCAGGCATGGTTGTAGGAGTCGCTCTTGCCGCTGCCGTCGCCGAACAGTTCCCACAGCGTGGAATAATCGGCGGCGATCATTTCGGCGTAACGGCCGCGCATCCGGTCGAGGGCATCCTGGCAGAAACCCATCTCGCAAAGGGCGCGCAACACGTAATACTCCATGTAAGGACTGGCATGGAAATGCTCCTGGAAGAAGGGGCGCAGGGCATCGTACTTCGACGGATCGACCACGCCGCCGATCACGGCCACGGCCTGGCCGCGCTCATCCGGGCATCCCTTGTAACCTTCAGACTGATAGAAGTTTCCCGTCCAATAGCGTTCATTGATCTTGTCGATCAGCCCGGCACGGCGCTCCCGCGCCCAGGCGGCCAGCTCCGCATCGTCCATCAGGGTGGCATACTGCTCGGCCGTCGCCAGCAGGACGGTGTTCCAGGCATTGTAGAGGAGCATCATGTCCTTGTTCTCGCCCCAGTCGCCCCAGTTGGCGATGGGCGTGCCGATGTCCGCCCGGCGCTCCTGGATGAGGCCGTCGTCGCCCATCTTCCACAGCGGGAGGTACTTCTTGAACTGGGGATAGATGTCGCGCAGCGGCGCGATGTCGCCCGTATACAGGTAGTACTCCGGCACGGCGCAGCTCAGGAAGGCGGTCGTCTGGGTGACCAGTTCGCCGTAATTGTACCCCGGAGTCGGGCCGTACATGGACCCGTTCTCCTCCTGGAAGCCGGCGAGTTCACGCATGGCCTTGGCCGTCATCGCGAATGCGGACGGATCGAAGGCGTAGTACGTCTGGATGGCCTCGTTGGCGGCGTCGCCGATCCACTGGCCGCGCTCGCGGTGCGGGCAGTCGAAGAAATTGTCGCGCATGTTCACGTAGAGGGTGCGGGCGGCACGCTCCCAGAGGGTGTTGAGGAAAGGATCGTCGCACTCGAACGAGCCGGCGAAGGAGGTATCGTAACCGCTTTCGCGGAACATCACCTCCAGCACCTCCACGCCTTCGGGGATGCTGTAGTGGACCTCCATGCCGTTCATCCAGCCCGGCGTCTCGTGTTCCTGCACGCCTTCGCGGGTCGTGTACTGGGCCCGGGTGCAGAGCAGCGGGAAGGACATGAAGCGGACGCCGTAGTCCTTTTCAGTCATCGCCAGGGTCTCGGAGATGGGCCGGTTGTGGTTCGGATCGAGGGGGCGGGCCTTGTCGCTGGCCTCCTTCGTCGCATCGTCGATGAAGGTCTCCACCCCAGCGTACGGGTTGTAGTGCGGGTCATCCAGCGGCTCCACCCCCTCGATGACAGGCATCCCGTACAGGTCGGTGTAGATGTCGATGATCTTCCCTTCAGGCGCCTTCACCTTGATGTAGGGCGTCACCTGGCAGTCATAAGGCAGCACGCAGATGAGTTCCCGTCCTTCCATCCGGGTGGAGACGTAGTCCTTCAAGCCGTAGTCTTTCCACTGGGGAATCGGGCGCTCGACGCTCTTGCCCCAGCCGGCTTCCTCGCGGGTCAGGGCGACGGCGGCGGGCCAGGCCGAGTCGTCGAAGCCCTTCTCATGGAAACCGATCTCCTTCCGGGCATCGTAGCCGATGTTCGACTCGGAGAGCCGGCTGTTCGGGCAGCCGCCAAAGGGAACGTAGAATGCCGGATGCCGGACGGCCTTCCAGGAGGCGTCGCTGACGATGCGGTCGCGCCGGCCTTTCAGGTCGAACTGCAGGCCGGCCGTCGGCGTCGTGATGTGGTTGACGCTCTTGCGCCCGTGGAAGTCGACGAGGACAGCCACCTCATTGTGCCCTTTCACGATGCCGGGAACGTTCTCGATCCGGTCGAAATAGCCGTCGGTACGGTTCGGGCCGCGCTTGAGGTTGCCCTCGCGGACCACCAGCTCTCCGTTGATCCAGAGCCAGTACTTGGTGTCCGCCTCGATCGTCAGGACAGCGTCCGAAGGGTCGCCTTTCCAATCGAAAGCTTTCCGGAAGGCGTACCAGGAGCCTTCGTAATAATCTTCTCCGGTACAGATGACCGAAGGTTCGGCCTTGGGGGCGCAGCCGGCGGCAAAGAGGGCCGCAGCCGCGAGCAGGATGCAGGCGATACGTTTCATGTCTATTCAGCAGTAATATAAGTACGCGATAAAAGTTCTTTGAGCAGGTCGGGCTTGTTGGTCGTGATAAAGTCGACACCTTGCCCGATGTACTTGAGCATGGCAGCGGATCCGTCGACCGTCCACACATTCACGACCATCCCCAGGTCATGCGCAGCGCCGATCCAGTCCGGATGGGCATCCAACACCGTCGTCTGGTAGTCGATACCGTCGATGCCGAGCGCATGCAGCGAAGCGGGATCCATGTTGCCGCTCAGGTACTCCACCGTAGCGTCGGGCAGCAGGGACTTGACCCGCTTGCAGTTGTCGAGGCTGAAGGCGATCCAGTCCACCTGCCCCGTCAGGTCCATCTCCTTGACCATGGCCACGCAGGCGTCCACGCAGGCATTGTTCCGCGCCGCCGTGCTGTGCGACTTGATCTCGAGCACCAGGCGCGTGTCCTTGTCCTCCTTGCCCTGCAGGAGGTAATCCTCCAGGGTCGGCACCTTCTCGCCGTTGCTCAGCTTGACATCCTTGATGTCGGCGAAGTTGGAATCCTGGATGGTATGGCTGTCGCCGGGGAGCTTCGGGTCATGGTTCACGACCACGACCCCGTCCAAGGTAATCCATACGTCGAACTCGGCCCCGTAGATGCCCAGCTCCTGGGCCTTCTTCAGGGCGGCGATGGAGTTCTCGGAAACGGAAGAGGTGTGGAAACCGCGGTGGGCGACGATCTTCGTTCCGCCCGCCGACGCCGGCGTACCGCCGAGGTGGATCCGGGTCCGGCCGAGCGGCAGCACACCGTCGCCGCGGACCGCAAAGAGTTTGTAGCTGCCCTCCGCCAGGGTGGCGGGGATCTCCGCCGCGACGAAGCCGTCGCCGAAAGCAGTCTCGCAATCGTACTGGCGGCTGCCGTCCTCCGTCACGAAACGGATCTTGTCCCCCTCCTTGAACCCCTTTCCATAGATGCGGTACCGGTTGCCGGCGGAGACCCGCGCTTCGGGCAGGAAGCTGACGTCGGACACCTCCAGATGGGGCGGCTGCACGGGTTGTTTCACCTGCTCATACAAGAGTTTCACCTGCGAGGCCGTAAGCGGATCGTCGTAGATACGGGCCAGCACCACCTCGCCGTCCCAGGCGGAGTCGGCGTTGTCGCCGCCGGGGTCGCCGCCGATCCCGAACCACAGGCAGGAGGCCGGTGTGGGGAAATTCAGTTCGCCGGAAGCGTCGGACTTGC
Source organism: uncultured Bacteroidia bacterium (assembly GCA_902801205.1). Classification (GTDB taxonomy): domain Bacteria; phylum Bacteroidota; class Bacteroidia; order Bacteroidales; family UBA932; genus Cryptobacteroides. The sequence continues at coordinate 263,586 of CADCHE010000002.1, read as the reverse complement.
CCTTCATCACCCCGTCGACATAGAGGTAGGACTTTCCTTCCTTCTTGTTCCAGACGCCCACGGCATGATAGTACACGCCGGCCTGCGGGGTGAAGCCGCACGGCGTCCAGATCCATTTCGACTTGCCGTCCGTGCTCACGTTCGGGAGGAAGTTGAACTGCGTCCCGCGGGCGGAGGTGGAGATCAGGAATCCTGTTCCGCCCGACTGGTGGGAGCTGAACACCTTCACCTCGGCGGAGCCGTCGGAGGTATGGTTCGCCTTGAAGACGACCTCGAGCGAATGGCCGTCGGCGAGCGCCTTCCGCAGCGCCTCGTCATCCGCGTAGTCCACCCGGTAGAAGCCGCTGGAGACGGAAGAACCCATCTTGCGGTTGAATGCGGCCACGCAGCGGCCGTAGGCCTCGTTCTGATAGGTGACCAGGTCCGCGCCGGGAAGATACCGGACCGTCCGCCGGCCGGTGGAGACGTCTTTCGCACTCCCGTCCGGGGAGAAGACGACGTCCAGCAGGTCCGCCTGCGGGGCGGCTTCCGGTTCCGGCTCGGGCGCCGGTTTGACCGGGTCTTCTTTCTGGGGGGGCGTTCCGGGATCCTTCGGATCGGATTTTCCGCAGCCGGGCAGCATGACCGCCGCCAGCAGCAGGGGAAGGCAGAAGGAAAAGACTTTTTTCATGTTGATTTTCATATAGAATACAAATATAATTCTTTTCCCATAAAATAGGGAAGGCTTCCTTTTGCAAAAAATAACTATCTTTGAAAGATGATCCCGGGACACATGCCCCGGAAAACTGATTAATATGACCAAGATGAAACAACTGAAGACAATGGCCTTCCTCGCCGCCGCAGCCCTGGCGTTCGCCGCCTGCGGAAAGGGAGGCGAAACGCCGGAAGAACCCCAGCCGGATGAAAAACCCGATGAAGAAGAAACCGTGCAGGTGGATGTCGTCACGCCCGACCAGTGGGTGGCCGTCGACGAGCTCGGCCGCTCGATGCCCGACTACCAGGAAGCCCCGGCGAAGCCGATAGACTACAAGGTCCTGATGTTCTACTGGACCTGGCACGACAGCCGGCAGCTCAACTATCCGAGCGTCGTCAACATCAGCAAGGTGCAGCGGGAACATCCGGAAGCGATGAACGACTACAACCATCCCGTATGGGGGCAGGAACTGCAGCCCTGCTTCTGGGGGCAGCCCCTCTTCGGGTACTACCGCACCACCGACAAGTGGGTGCTCCGCAAGCACGCGGAACTGCTGGCCGACGCCGGTGTAGACGCCGTCTTCTTCGACTGCACGAACGGCGACTTCATCTGGGAAGAATCGACCGAGGCGCTGATGGAAACCTGGGCGCAGGCCAAACGGGACGGCGTCAAGGTGCCCCAGATCTCCTTCATGCTTGCCTTCGGTCCGACGGAAGGGTCGCTGTCCGCGCTGCGCAAGCTGTACAAGAACATCTACAAGAACCACGTGCATGACGACCTGTGGTTCCGCATCAACGGAAGGCCCGTCCTGATGGCTTACCCGAACAACCTCTCCGACTACGGCGACGACCAGATCATCAAGAGCATGTTCGAATGGCGGCCCGGACAGCCCGACTATGTCAATGGAGGAAGCGGTGTCACCTGGGGATGGCTGGAGTGCTACCCGCAGCATGAATACAACCGCGGAGAGTTGATGACCGTCGGCGTGGCGCAGAACGCGCGGGACGAAAGCGGCGGCCACTGCTATGCGTTCAACGCCCCCGGGGCATACGGGCGGAGCTATACCAAAGCCAAAGGGCACGACACCTCGGAAGGGGCCTATGTCAAGGGACTCAACTTCCAGGAACAGTGGGACCGGGCCATCCAGTACCACCCCCGCCATGTCTTCGTCACCGGATGGAACGAGTGGATCGCCGGCAAGCAGCCGAACTGGCCGCCGGACAATCCCTGGAAACCCTTCGCCTTCCCGGACCAGTACGACTGGGAGCACAGCCGCGACATCGAGCCCAATGCCGAGTGGGGCGACCACGGCGACAACTACTACTACCAGCTGGCGATGAACGTGCGCAAGTACAAAGGTGTGAGCCGCCCGGCGCGCCTGTCGGCGGAAAAGACGGTCACCATCGGCGCCTTCGAGGGCTGGGACAAGGTTTCGCCGGACTTCAAGCACTACAAGGGCAATACGATGCACCGCTCGCACCCGCAGCACTCCAAGAGCGGGATCATCTACACGAACAAAACCGGGCGGAACGATTTCGTCGACGCCCGCGTGGCCAGGGACAAGGACAACATTTACTTCTACATCGAGACGGCCGAGGACATCACCCCGAAGAGCGGCGAGGGCTGGATGCGGCTCTTCATCAACATCGACCGGAACGTCAAGACCGGCTGGAAGGGCTATGATTTCTGCCTGAACTACAAGAATCCCGACTCCGACGACACCGGCATCATTTCCAAATGCACCGGACCGGAATGGAAATGGGAGGATGCCGGCACATTCACGTACGCCGTCAAGAAGAACAAGATGGAGATCAAGGTGGCCAAGTCGGCCCTCGGTGTCTCCGGCAAGCTCGACTTCGAGTTCAAGTGGAGCGACAACATGCAGGAAGCCGGCAACATCCTCGATTTCTACGTAAACGGTGACGTGGCCCCCGGCGGCCGCTTCAACTTCTTGTACAAGGAATAACGTGGACATGGCGTCGCTCCGGCAGATTTTCGGCGTCTTCGCCAAAATCGGCGCCTTCACCATCGGGGGCGGCTACGCTATGATTCCGCTCATCCGGGACGAACTGACCACACGCGGCTGGATTTCCGACGAGGAACTGCCGGACATCATCGCGCTGGCCCAGTCCGCCCCCGGTGTCCTGGCCGTGAACGTGTCCATCTTCACGGGCTACCGGCTGCGCGGACTGAAGGGCAGCATCGCCGCCACGCTCGGCACGATCCTTCCCTCTTTCGTAGCTATCCTCCTGATTGCCATGGTATTCCGGGGCTACGCTGACCATCCGGTCGTGGAGCGCGTCTTCAAGGGCATCCGTCCGGTCGTCGTCGCGCTCATCGCCGTGCCCGTCGTGCGCATGGCGCGGCAGATGGGCAGCGGCATCCTGCCCTGGGTCATCGCGGCCGGCACGCTGGTGCTGGTGGCCTTCCTGAAAGTATCACCGATCTGGGTCCTGGCCGCCCTGGCCGTGACCGGCGCGGGCGTCACCCTCTACAGGCAGCGGAAATGAACGAGACCCTCATCCTCCTGCAGTTGTTCGGCGTGTTCTTCCTGATCGGGATGTTCACGTTCGGCGGCGGGTACGCCATGCTGTCGCTGATCCAGACGCAGGTGGTCGTGGCGCACGGATGGATGAGCGAAAGCGCTTTCACGGACATCGTCGCCATCTCGCAGATGACGCCGGGGCCGATCGGCATCAACTGCGCCACCTTCTGTGGCTACACCGTCATGCAGGAGGCCGGGACTGGGCACCTGATGGGCATCCTGGGGTCCTTTACAGCCACGCTGGCCATCTCGCTGCCGTCCTTCATCATCGTGCTCCTGCTGGTGAAGTTCTACACGCATGTGAAGGGCAGCCCGCTCTTCGAAGGCGTGATGGCCTGGATCCGTCCAGCCGTGGTCGGCTTGATCGCCGCAGCGGCCGTCATCCTTGCCCTCAACGTCTCCTGGGACGGAACGCCGCTCTTTTCCCACCCCGCCTTCTCCATCGTCCGCGACAACTTCCCGGACCTGCGGAGCTGGCTGTTGCTGGGCGCCGCCCTGCTCGCCTCTTTCTTCTTGAAAATCAAGCCGATCGCACTCATTGTCGCGGGCGGCATCCTGGGATTCCTGCTCTATTGACCCCCATCGAGAACATCATGAAAAGAATCTCCCTCCTCCTTCTGCTGGCCGCCTGCTGCCTCGCCTCTCCCGCGCTCCGGGCGAAGGACGACCTGACGGTCGACGTCATCCCCCGCCCCGCCCTTGTCGAAACGGGGAAAGGCACCTTCCGTGCGGCAGGCGCCTACTTCAACTGCGACCCGAGGATCGAAGTCCGGACACAGCGGGCCATCCGTGCCCTGGCAGACCGGATCACCTTCGTGAGCGGCCGCACCTGCTCGTTCGCCTCGCCTGTCGGACTGACGCCCGCCGCGGCGGAAAGCAAACGCACCAAGGGCTTCCTCTTCCTGAAAGAGGAGGCGATGGGCGACGAAGCCTATACCATTGACATTTCCCCGAAGGCCTGCATCGTCAAGGCCGGCGGGCACAGCGGTTTCCTGTATGCGCTCCAGACCCTGCGGCAACTGATGCCGGTCTCGATCTTCGGCATGCAGACCGACGCGTCGGAACACTTCCCGATGCCCTGCGTGAAGATTGCGGACAAACCCCGGTTCGGCTACCGCGGTCTGCTGCTCGACTGTTCGCGGCACTTCTATCCGGTAGAAGACATCAAGAAGACGCTCGACCTGATGCTGCTCTTCAAGATGAACCGGTTCCACTGGCACCTGACCGACGACCAGGGATGGCGCGTGGAGATCAAGAAATATCCCCGGCTCACCCAGGTGGGCGCTTTCCGCACCGGCACCATGGTCGGGAAGGACTTCGACAGCAACGACGGTGTCCGGTACGGGGGCTACTATACCCAGGACCAGATGCGCGAAATCGTCGCCTATGCGGAAGAACGGGGCATCACGGTCATCCCTGAAATCGACCTGCCCGGACACATGCAGGGCGCCCTGGCCGCCTATCCGCAGCTGGGATGCACCGGCGGTCCGTACACCGTCCGCACGACCTGGGGCGTCTCCGAAGAGGTGCTCTGCGCCGGCAAGGAGGAGTCGTACCAATTCCTCGAGGACGTCTTTACGGAGCTGATGGACATCTTCCCGTCGGAGTACTTCCACATCGGCGGAGACGAATGCCCCAAGAAGGAATGGTCGCATTGCCCCTCGTGCCAGGAGCGCATCCGCCAGCTCGGCCTGAAAGCCGACGGGAAGCATTCCGCGGAAGTGTACCTGCAGAACTACGTCACCGCCCGCGTGCAGAAATTTCTCGCGGAGCACGGCCGCAAGATCATCGGTTGGGACGAGATCTTCGAGGGCGACCTCGCCGAAGGGGCCACGGTGATGTCGTGGCGGGGCGTCGAGAGCGGCCAGCAGGCAGCCGCAGCCGGATACGACGTCATCATGACGCCGAAATGGTACTGCTACCTGAACTATCTCCAGAGTGAGGATCCGTCCACCGAGCCACTCGGACACGGTCACTTCCTCCCGCTGGACAAGGCCTATTCCTACGAGCCCTTCGAGGGGCTGGACGCCTCCGCGGAAGGGCACATCCTCGGGGTGCAGGCGAACATGTGGACCGAGTACATCGCCACGCAGGAACACATGGAGTACATGCTCCTGCCGCGGATGGTCGCCCTGGCGGAAGTGCAGTGGAGCCCGCGCGATGCGAAAGACTACGGGCGGTTCTACGCGAGCCTGAAGCGGAAGGGCTATGAAATCTTCAAACAACTGGGATACAATTACAGAACATATTGAGTATGAAAAGAATGATTCTGCCCGTCCTCTGCTGCCTTGCCGCGGCGGCGATGCTGACGGGATGCAACAACAAAGCGGCACAGAAAGCGGCGCTGGAGCAGGAACTTGCCCGCCAGCAAGCCATTGTGGATTCCCTGGAAGCCGTCGCAAATGAAGTCGCAAATGAAAAGGAAGCAACAGCCATGGAAAAGATCAAGACCCTGCCGGATGAACCGGTCTTCTCGATCGTCACCAACCTCGGGACGATCAAGGTCAAACTGTACAAGGACACGCCCAAGCATCGGGAGAATTTCGCGAAACTCGCCCTCACCGGCTACTATGACAGCCTGCTCTTCCACCGCGTGATCAACGGATTCATGATCCAGGGCGGAGACCCGTACACCCGCGACACCTCCGCGGCCGCCGTACAGAAATACGGGCAGGGCGGCCCCGGTTACACCATTCCCGCCGAATTCGTTCCCGCGCACAAACACAAGAAAGGTGCGCTGGCGGCGGCCCGGCGCGGCGATGCGGCCAACCCGTACAAGGAATCGTCCGGTTCGCAGTTCTACATCGTCCAGGATGCGGCCGCCTGCGCCCAGCTGGATGGAGCGTATACCGTTTTCGGTGAGACAGTTGCGGGCCTCGATGTCGTCGACCGGATCGCCCAGGTGGCAACGGATATGCGTGACCGTCCGATCAAGGATGTCCGCATCAAAGAAGTCCGTCTGGAAGAAGAATGATGAAAATGCAATGGAAAATGCAACAGAACGGCATTGTTTTTGTTGCATTGAATCCCGAATAGTTTTTTCATAGGTTAAGTTTTAGGTTAAAACAACGGCCGCCGCTTGCTGTGAAGCACGCGGCGGTTACCTTTTATGCCCAATGCGGGGATTAGTCGGCGGGGAAACCGCCACCGCCATAGCCGCCGAAACCGCCGCCGTATCCGCCCCGACCGCCGCCGAAGCCCCCGCGACCGCCGCGGCCGCCACCGAAATTGCGGTTGTTGAACTGGTACACGAACCGCAGGATGATATACCGTCCCAGGGTCTTGGAGATGGATTCGCTGTGCGAGTTGGACTGGTCGTTGACGGAGATGGCCCGGTTCTGTCCCATCAGGTCGTAGGCGCAGAGCGACAGGCTTCCCTTCTTCTTGAAGAGCGACTTGCCGATCTCCGCATACCAGTTCAACTGGTCGGGCATCTGCGTCGTATAACCGGCGTACCAGCGGTAGGAGGTACGGGATGTCATCGTCAGGCCGATCTGTTCGAACGTATAATGGGCGGTGAAACTAGCCGAATTGTTCCAGGTCGGATGCACCGTCGCACGGGCGATGTCGTACCAAGAATGACGGTAGTTGGTGCCGCCGCCGAGCGTCAGTTCGAGCGCGTTCTTCCGGTAGGTCAGGCGCAGGTTTCCGCCGAGGTTGGCGGAGCGGGTGCCGTTGCGGGAAAAATCACCGGTCGACTCGATGTCGCCGTATTCCCGGTTGAAGCGTTCGTAGTCGAACTCTCCCTCGGAATAATAGTCGTCCGTCCGGATGCCTTCCCCGATGTAGGAGCAGTGCGACGACCAGGAAGCGTTGGTCGAGGTGGCGACGGACAGGCCGGTATCCCACAGCGGGGTGTTGTACGTGGCATTCATGTTCACGGACGGCGCGTTCCGTCCGTTCACCGGCATCGTGTACTGGGCCCCACCGTCGCCGTACCAGAGCGCATTCACGATCGGATTCTGGACGAGCGATCCGCCCATCGAGAAATTCAGGAACGACATGCGCTGCCGGTTTGCGTACGTGAAGTTCACCGAAGTACTGTGGCTGAAAGAAGGCAACAGGTACGGATTACCGAAGGAGACGCGCATCGGGTTGGCGTTGTCCGGAACCGGCATCAACTGCGAAACGGAAGGCTGCGACGAGGACCCGCGGTAGGAGAAACGGATGTTGTTGCTCTCGGAAAACCGGTACATGAAACTCGCCTGCGGGGACCAGTTCCACACCGTGCTGTCGTAGCTGCTTTCCACGCCGCGGCGCAGGGTCCGGTTGTGGGTCGTTGTCGGATTCACCCCGGCGCCGACCTGCAGGTTGAGTTTCCGCTGGACCTGGTAGTTGAGATTGATGCCGGCGCGCTGCGTGATGTGCGTGTTGACGATATTGTTGGAATAGGTGATGTCCGCCTGCTCTCCGACGGGGTTGTAGACCGGCAGGGAATAGAACGACGACCGGTCGAAGGAACCGCTGTCGTACGTATCCTTCCGGGAACGGGAGGTGCCCCAGTTGATGCTGTAGTTCCCGGCCAGGTAGAAGCCGTTCCCGAGCGGCTCGGTGTAGGTGAGGTTTCCGCCGACCGACGCATTGCCGCCGACCGTGTGGAAACGCTGGTTGATCAGCGAGTCACGGAATTCCGTCATGTCTTCCGACAGGTAGGAGCGGGTCAGGGACTGGTTGTAGCCGTCCGTCACGTTCCGGCCCAGGGAGTAGTTGGCGCCGACCGTCAGGGTACGGCCGGGAATGCCGATCCGTTGCCGCAGCAGGAACCGGCCCGACGTCGAAAGCCGGTCGTGCCCGCCGTTGGTCGACGTAAAGCCTTCACTGGAAGTGTATTGCCGGCCGGTATAGCGCGTGTCGGTCCGGAACCGCGTATCGTTGTCGTACGAGCCCCGGCCATAGTCCACCGAAGGCTCGAAGAGAAGGGTCGTGTTCTCCGACACCTTGTAGTTCACGCGGATACCGAGCCGGTGGCCGCTCGAGGTGGAGCCGCCGGTGCGCTCATTGTCGTAGAGGAGATCATGGTCGTTCAAGTAGGAAATGCGGCGCGTGGTCTGTTCGGAGACATTGTTGCTGGCATTGAACACGTAGTTCCCCGAAGCCTCCGACCGGTCGGCCGGATTGTCGCCGAGCATCCAGGAGCCGTTGAGGCCGCCGACGAAGGATGTCGTGATGCCGCCTCCGCCCCCGCCTCCGCGCGCGGCCTGCATGGAGCGCATGGTCGTGTTGGTGGCGCCTTCATTGTTGGTGTTGTTGGTGTTGAGTACCACGGACAACTGCCGTTTCTTGCTGAAATTCCCCAGGAAGGCACCGCCCAGGAAGCGGGTGTCTCCCCCGTCGTCGTTCACCAGGGTGGTGTTCGACTTGCCGTGGACATCGTGGCCGATGCCGCCGTTCACATTGCCGAACAGACCGTTGCCCATGCCGGGCCGGAAAGAGATGTCCAGCACCGTCTCGCGCTCCCCGTCGTCGATGCCGGTAAACTCCGCCTGGTCGGTCTTCTTCTGGATGGCTTTCACCTTGTGCACCATCTTGGCAGTGATGTTCTTGGTGGCCAGCTGGGGGTCGTTGAGGAAGAAGGTCCGGCCCTCCACCGTGATCTTGGTGACGGTTTCGCCGTTGACCTTCACCGTTCCGTCCTCCTCCACCTCCACGCCGGGCAGCTTCTTCAGCAGGTCCTCCAGCATGTCGGTATCGGTGGTCTTGAAAGCCAGGGCGTTGTATTCCACCGTATCTTCCTTGACGGTGACCGGGGTCACCTGCGCGGAGACGGCCGCAGCTTCCAGCTGTTTCACGTCCAGCACCATCTTCAGCAAGCCCAGGTCGACGTCTTCCTTCTCTACCTTCAGTTCCCTTTCGATGGGCTTGTACCCGAGCAACTCCACCTTCAGTTTGTACGTTCCCGGCTTCACGCGCTCCAGCACCGCTTTGCCTTCCGATCCGGACAAGGCATAAGCGACGACGGTCTCCTTGCTTCCCGACGGTTTGGAAATGGAGACGGTGGCGAATCCGACCGGATCGCCGCTGGCCGAATCCGCCAGGGACAGGGTCACGTTGAACCGGCTTTGGGCGGCGGCGGAAGAGGCCCAAAACAAAAGGACCGCCAGGAAGGCGGACAGGTAACGGAAGAAAGGACGCATAACGATACTATGACCCCTGTACGGTACAGAAGTTTAACGGGAAATAAAAAAGGCCGGCCCGAAAACAGGCCGGCCCTTGGAATCACGATTCCGACGTTACAGTTCCCAGGCCAGCGCAGAAGCGCCGAGGATGGCCGCATCGGATTCTTTCAACTCGGAATAGATGATCTTCACCTTACCGCGCCACAGCGGCAGCACGTTGGCGTTCATCGCCTTCTCGATCGCATCCGTGAAGAACTCGCGCGAATGCGTCAGGCCGCCGAACAGCACGATCGCCTCCGGAGCGGAGAACTGGATGAAGTCGGCGAAAGCCATACCCAGCATCGTCCCGGCATATTCGAAGACCTTCTGGGCAAGCTTGTCTCCCTGCTTGGCCGCATCGAAGATATTGATGGGCGTCAGCACGTCGTAGCTGCGCATGATGGAAGGTTCGTCGGTGAGTTCCAGCCATTCGCGGGCGGTACGGCACAGACCGGACGCGGAAGCGTATGCCTCCAGGCAACCCGTCTTCCCGCAGTTGCAGGGACGGCCGTTGTGACGGACGATGGCCGTGTGGCCCAGTTCGCCGGCAAAGCCGTCATGACCGTAGACCACTTCCCCGTTCACGACGATGCCGCTGCCGACACCCGTACCCAGGGTAATCATGATGAAGTCCTTCATGCCGCGGGCGGCGCCGTAGGTCATTTCACCCATGGCGGCCGCATTCGCGTCGTTGGTCAGGGCGACAGGAATGCCGTCCATCTCAGCGGAGAGCATCTTGGCCAGGTCGATGACACGGCCGGCCCCCCACGTGAGGTTCACGGCGCCCTCGATCTGCCCGGTATAGTGGTTGCCGTTCGGGGCTCCCACGCCGATGCCGCGGACCTGGCCTTCGGCACCTGCCTGGGCGATGATGCCCTTGAGCGCCACGGCCAGTTCCTTCACGAAGTCCTCGGCCTCCGTCTGGGTGTTCGACACGATGCGCGTCTGGGCGATTACGTTGCCCCGGGCGTCCACGACGCCGCATTTCGCGCTCTGGCCGCCGATGTCTACGCCGACCACGAATTTCTTTTCAAGATTGTTCATATCGATTAATCAACTACAATGTCCTTGTTCACGTTCTTGGATCCGGAAACGGCATAGTAGACCAGGTAAGCCAGGCAGAGGATAAGCAGCCAGTAGCTCTGGAGCGAGCCCACCTTGTCGGCGATCGCGTTCTGGATGAACGGGATAATACCGCCACCGCAGACGAGGGTCATGAAGATGCCGGATGCCAGCGCAGTGTACTTGCCCAGTCCTTCGACAGCCAGGTTGAAGATGGCGCCCCACATGATGGAGGTGCACAGGCCGCAGAGGAGGATGAACACGAGACCGATCGGAAGCGTCTTGCCGAAGAGGGTAACCTGGGCAGTCGCAGGGATGAAGATGACGCAGAGCAGGAAGAGGATCGCGACAAGCGAGGTCCAGAGCAGCATTTTCTTGCTGCTGATCTTGCCGCCCAGGCCGGCGCCGAAGAGACGGCCGATCAGCATGCAGAGCCAGTAGCCGCCGACCATCGTACCCGCAAGGGCGGGGCCGACCCACTCAAGACCGGAATAATACACGTTGGCGGTGTTCGGGATACCCACTTCAATACCTACATAGAAGAAGATGGCGATGGCGCCCAGGAGGAAGTGACGGAAAGAAAGCGGTCCGTGCGGATCCTTCGCAACCGTTCCGGACAGGCGGGCAGCCTTCTCCTCGGGGGTCTCCATGTGCGGCTCGGGGATGTCGGTGAGGGCGATGATGACGAGGGCGAGGGCGAAGATGGCCATCGCGATGATCATCACGGGAGCGGTCTTGGCAACCGTCGCGTTCTCAATGCTGCCGCCGACCAGCCAGCCGGCCAGCATCGGGGACAGGGTGGCGCCGATGGAGTTGCAGGAGCCGCCGTACTGGATCAGCTGGTTGCCCCGGTTTCCGCCGCCGCCCAGGGTGTTGAGCATCGGGTTGACGACGATATTCAGCATGCACATCGAGAAGCCGGCGATGAATGCGCCGAGGACATACACGCCGAAGGACTCGGCATAACCGGAGAGGAACTGTACGCCCACACCCACGAGGCCGATGATCACGGCAAGGATGGAAGTAAACTTGTAGCCTTTCCGCTTGAGGATGATGCCGGCGGGGATGCCCATGCAGGCATAGGCGATGAAGTTGGCCAGGGTACCGAGCTGCGAGAGCGCCTTGGACGCGCCGAACTGGTTGGTAACCACGACGCCCATCGAGCCGGCGAGGTTGGTCACGAACGCAATGATAAAGAACAGCGCGAACATTACGATGATCGCAGGAAGATTAGAATTATTCTTTCCCATTTGATTTAAGATTATAATGTGATCAAATTATCCGGGTGTATACCTCCACAAATCTACAAAAAAAAAGAATCAACAGCAACAGGCGCAAAAGAAAGACCGCCGCTTTCCCCAAAGCGACGGTCTGCTGTATATAAAACGAACTTAACAAATAGACAACAAAAAAGAGAACTTTTGCATGTCTGGGTGCAAAGATATGTAAGAAAAATGGAATAAACAACGATTTTTTGAGAAAAATTAAAACGATTGTCCTTAAAATTTAAAATATATTTTAGTAAACAATTTTAAAGATTTTAAGAAACCATTCGCTCATAATCCGCTAACCTTCACGGTACTCCGTCGGGGTCTGTCCGGTATGCGTCCGGAAAAACTTGTAGAACACGGATGAATTCGGGAATCCGAGCCGGAAGACGATCTCCTTGATGCTCAGGGAGGAGTACTTGAGCAGGCTCTTCGCCTCCATCACCACAAAGGCGTTGATCCACTCGGGGGCGGAGCGGCCGCTCACCTGCTTGACCAGTTTGGAGAAATACTTGGGCGTCAGTCCCAGGCGCTCCGCGTAGAAGGACGTCCCCCGTTCCGACAAGTGGTATTCCGCTGCCAGCTGCATGAACTGCTCGAACAGCAGCGCGTTCCGGTTGCCCGGGACATGCGGCTGGCCCGCATGCTGGTCCGAGCGCGACTGCAGCAGCCCCGCGAAGAGATAGAACATGGAAGAGACCAGGGAGCCGACCACTTCCCGCCGGTGCGGGACGTCCGGAGCACCGGTCACTTTCTGCAGCAATGCAACAAACTGCAGGCTGTAATCGAGCTCTTCCTCGGACAGCTGCACGAAGGGATCGGAGAACAGCCGCGGATGGAGTCCCTGTAATTTGCTCAAGTCAAAGTTGAAGCTGGACAGATACTCCTTCGAGATAATCAGGGCGGTGAACGACGGCTGCGCCTGCCTGCTCTCGGGAGGCACCACATGCACGATGCTGCCCGGCGTCCCGACCAGGAGGGTGTTCTCCCGGATCGTATGGCGCCGCAGGTTGATCTCGACATCCAGTTCGCCGTGCCGGCACAGGATGGCGGCATAGGCGTCGATCCTGCACGGATGGGCGAGCAGGGTGATGTTCCGGTCGTAACTGACGTCCAACAGGAACAGATCGTCACCCAGAGAGGACAGGCCCTGCACATTTGGCAGGCCGATGACCTGCTTCGCATCGATATTGTTCAAAGATTCCGGCATGGTATCCGATGATTCTGCTGCAAGTATAGTAAAAATCAGAGGAAGGATGTGCAAAAAGGTCGAAAATTCGACTTTTTGGACACAAATACGCCGGAAATGAAAATCATTTGGTAGAATACAGGCAACTTTTTTGCAGCCATGCCTGGTCCAGAAAGACAAAACTGATAAAGATATGGATATGAAAAGATTCCCCTTGTTCCTCCTGCTGTCCCTGGTACTGACACTGCCCCAGGGCCTGCTCCGCGCACAGCGGACCCTTTCGCTGGAGGAATGCCGCCGGATGGCCGTCGAGAACGACGCGACCCTCTCCCAGGCGCAGACCCGGATCCGGATGGCCGGGTACGACCGGAACATCGCGCGAGCGAACTATTTCCCCAACATCTCCGCGACCGGTGCTTACCTATATAATGACAAGAGCATCAACCTGGTCGGAGACGCGACTTCCGCCCGGTTGCAGAACATGGGCACGGCGGTGCATACCGGAGCGCAGGCCTTCTCCGAAGGGCTGATGCAGGCAATCACCTCCAACCCGGCGGCGGCCATGGAGTACATGAAGAGCCCGATGTGGCAGACCGTCCTCGGTGCCCTGTCGCAAGCAGACCTCAGCGACGCCCTCAACGCGCTGGGCAAGGAGATCGACGACGCCTTCCACCCGGACATGCAGAACATCTTCGCCGGGGTCGTGAGCGTGCAGCAGCCCGTCTTCATGGGTGGCAAGATCATCGCCGCGAACCAGATCGCCCGCCTGGCGGAAGACCTCTCCAAGACGCAGTACGACCAGCAGTACCAGGAGGTGATCCTGAATGTGGACCGCACCTACTGGCAGATCGTCTCACTGGCCGCGAAGCACAAACTGGCCGAAACGTACGCCGACCTGCTCCACCAGATGGAGCACGATGTCGACCTGTCCGTGAAAGAAGGGGTGGCGACGGAGTCGGACGCCCTGCAGATCCGCGTCAAGGCCAACGAGGCGGAGATGCTGCTGACCAAAGCGACCAACGGGCTGTCCCTTTCGAAGATGCTGCTCTGCAAACAGGTCGGCCTGCCGCTGGAAGAGGAGATCGTGCTGACCGACGAGCTGGATGACGCCGTTCCCGTGCCGGAAATCCTCGGAGAAAAAGACATGGATGAGATCTTCGCCGACCGGCCCGAGACCCGGAGCCTCGACCTCGCTGCACGCATCTATGACAAGAAGGTCGCCGTGACCCGGGCGGACATGCTGCCGAAGGTTGCTCTCACCGCCAACTATGTGGTGACGAACCCCAACCTGTACAATGGTTTCCAGAAAGACTGGGGAGGCATGCTGAACGCGGGCGTCATGGTGAACATCCCGATCTTCCATGCCTTCGAGGCCCTCTCCAAGACCCGCAAGGCCAAGGCGGAAGCCACCCTGTACCGGTCGCAGCTGTCCGACGCGAAGGAGATGATCCAACTGCAGGTCACCCAGCTGCGCAAGCAAGAGAACGAGTCGCTGGAGAAACTCACGATGGCCCGCAACAACCTGCTGAGCGCGGAAGAGAACCTGCGCACCGCCACCGTCGGTTTCGAGGAGGGCGTGATCAGCGCCAATACCGCCCTGGCGGCCCAGACTGCCTGGCTGCAGGCCCACTCCGAATACATCGACGCCGGCATCGAACTCCAGATGCTCGCAGCCGCCCTGGACAAGGCGGAAGGAAATCATACCGTTGAATAATAAAAAGATACAGATATGGAAAAGAACAAGAAAAGCTACAACCTGGTCATCGGAGTCGTAGCGCTCATCGCAATCATCCTGCTCATCGCTATCCTCGGTTACATCGTCACGAAACCCAAGCCGCTCGTCATCCAGGGCGAGGCGGAAGCCAGCGAATACCGGGTATCCGGAAAGGTTCCCGGCCGCATCGAGGAAATCTATGTCAAAGAAGGACAGCGCGTCCAGAAGGGCGACACCATCGCCCGGATCGATTCGCCGGAAGTCCGCGCCAAACTCGCACAGGCTTCGGCCGCCCGCGACGCCGCCCGCGCCCAGAGTCTCAAGGCCCGCAACGGTGCCCGCAGCGAGCAGATCACCGGCGCCTACGAACTCTACCAGCAGGCCCTGGTACAGGAAGAGGTGATGCGCAAATCGCTCGACCGCGTGCAGCGGCTTTACGACCAGAAGGTGATCGCCGCCCAGAAATACGACGAGACCAAGGCGAAGTACGACGCCGCCGTCGCCCAGACCAAGGCGGCCAAGAGCCAGTATGAGATGGCCCTCAACGGCGCCCGCAGCGAGGACAAGGCTGCTGCGCAGGCCCTTGTGAACCAGGCGGAGGGTGCGGTCATGGAGGTGGAATCCTACCTGGGCGAACTCTACCTGGTCTCCCCCACCGACGGAATCGTTTCTGCGATCTATCCCAAGGTGGGCGAGCTGGTCGGCACGGGCGCACCTGTGGCCAGCATCACCGACACCGGCGACCTGTGGTTCACCTTCAACATCCGTGAAGACTACCTGCACGGGATGAAGGAAGGGGACGTTCTCACGGTCATGCTTCCGGCCCTGGACGGTCGCGAAGTGTCTGCCGTGGTGAACTACCGCGCGGTGCGCGAATCCTACGCCACCTGGAAGGCCACAAAGGAGACAGGCCTGTACGACGCCAAGACGTTCGAGGTCCGCGCCGTCCCGCAGGAGCCCCTGGAAGGGGTCCTGCCCGGCATGTCCGCCATCGTCAAACAGTAAAGAAAGAGAAAGGGACAAATCGTTATGGGAACTTGGCAGAATATCAAGGCGGTCATCGGCCGTGAATTCCGCATCTTGCGGAACCGCCCCCTGTATCTGGTGGGCACGGTCGGCGTGATCACTTTCTGCACCGTGTTCTTCCTGTCGCTGATGCGGGACGGGCTGCCCCACGACATCCCGGTAGGCACCGTCGACCTGGACGGTTCTTCGATCTCGCGGGAATTCGTCCGGCAACTCGACGCGACACAGCTTTCGGAGGTCGTCCACTACCCGTCTTTCGAGCAGGCGCGCGAAGACCTCGTCAGCGGCAGGATCTCAGCCGTATGCCTTCTCCCGGAGGGGCTCGGCGAAGACATCAATGCCAACCGGCAGCCGAAGATCACCTTCTACGTGAACGGCCTGTACTTCGTTTCCGGCGCCCTGTCGTGGAAGAGCCTGCTGTTGATGACCAACCTCACGAACGGTGCCGTACAGCGGCAGGTGCTCCGCGCCAAAGGATACAACGACGACGCGATCATGGGCATGATCCGGCCGGTGGACATCGACACGCACCAGATCGGAAACACGACCACCAACTACAGCTACTACCTGTGCAACGTACTGCTGCCCGCCATCCTGGAGATGATCGTGATCATCATCCTCATCTACTCGCTGGGCGCGGAACTCAAGTTCGGAACGTCGCGGCACCTGCTCGACACGGCCGGCGGGTCGATCTTGAATGCGCTGGCCGGCAAGCTGATCGTCTGGACCGGCATCTTCTCCACCATCGGCTTCATCCTCGTGCTCATCCTCTACCACCAGCTGCATTTCCCGATGGCGGGTTCCATCTGGAACATGTTCCTGGCCATCTTCCTGCTGGTGGTCGCCAGCGAGGCCGTCGCGATCTTCATCCTGGAGATGCTGCCGGTGCCCCGGCTGGCGCTGAGCGTCGGTGCCCTGTACAGCGTACTGGGTTTCTCCCTCGCCGGATTCACGCTGCCGTTGGAGGCGATGACGCCCTGGATCCAGGGGCTCGGGTCGATCTTCCCGATCCGCCACTATTACCTGTTCTATGTCCAGGAGGCCATCTTCGGCGCCGGCTTCGCAGGCTGGTGGAAAGAGGTGGTCTGGCTGCTCTGCTTCCTCTTCGTCCCGCTGTTGGGACTTCAGCGGCTGAAGAAAGCGTACATCTATCAGAACTATCCCAAAGACTAATGCCATGATGCAATATATCAAACAATGGCTGCGCGACTGGCGCGACATCATGATGCACGAGCTGCACCAGATCTTCCACGACGGCGGCGTCCTGCTGATCTTCTTCGTCGCCGGGCTGCTCTACCCGCTCCTGTACAACGTCATCTACATGAACGGCATCCTGGAGGACACGCCCGTCGCCGTCGTGGACGATGCCGCATGCTCGGACAGCCGCCGTTTCATCCGGGAGATCGATGCCACCCGCGAGGTCCGCGTCGCCGCCAAGTGCGTGAACATGGCCGAGGCGGAACGCCTGATGCAGGAACGGAAGGTCAACGGCATCATCCGCTTCCCGTCCGACTTCGGCAGGAAACTCGCCGAAGGGCAGACCGCCGTCTTCTCGGTCTATGCCGACATGAGCAGCTTCCTGTATTACAAGAACGCCTTGATGGCCACCAACTTCGTGATGCTGCACGAGATCGGCTCCATCCAGATGGAGCGGTTCGCGGCCGCCGGCCTGACGGACCAGGCCGCCCTGCAGAGCGTCAAGCCGGTCCAGTATGAAGACAACAACCCCTTCAACCGGGCGTTCGACTACGGTTTCTTCCTGATCTCCGCCATCCTGATGCTGATCATCCAGCAGACCATGTTCTACGGCATGTCGCTGCTGGTGGGCACGGCCCGCGAGCGGAACCACAGTTTCGCCTCCCTGCCGGACAAACTCGAAGGCAACGGGGTCGTCCGGGTGGTCCTGGGGCGCGGTGCCGCCTACTGGCTGCTGTACCTGGCCATCGGCGCGTACATCACCTTCATCGTCCCGGCGATCTTCGGGATCCCGCAGCGCGGCACCTTCACCGATGTCCTTGCGCTGCTGGTCATCTTCGTCACCGACTGCGTGTTCTTCAGCATGACATGCAGCACCGTCATCACCCGGCGTGAAAGCGTCTTCGTCCTCTTCCTCGCCATCTCGCCGGTCGCCATCTTCCTGACCGGGTGCAGCTGGCCGTCCGTCGCCTTCCCGGCTTTCTGGAAGGTCGTCTCCTGGTTCTTCCCGTCCACCTTCGCGGTACAGGGATTCATCAACCTGAGCACGGCAGGCGGTGACATCGCCGCTGCCGCCACCCAGATCCGGGCGCTGACGGTCCAGACCATCGTCTTCTTCTTCCTGGCGTGCGCCGCGGTCTACGTTGAAAACTGGGTAATCCGCCACCGGGAGATGCTCCGGGAACGCCGCGAACAGCTTGCGGTCCGCGTCGGCATCGACCGCGAAAAAGACCACCGCATCATCACGGGACGCTGACGGACGTCTGTTGAAAACTTTCCTTTGAACGTCCGGGCTTTTTGGGTATCTTTGTAGACACCTTAAAAGCCCGGATCATGTCTTTCACGCATCTACACGTCCATACACAGTATTCCATCCTCGACGGACAGGCCTCCATCGACAACCTATTCGCCCGCGCGGAAGAGCTGGGGCAGTCCGCCCTGGCGATCACGGACCACGGCAACCTGTACGGCGTCAAGGAGTTCTTCAAGTTCGCGAAAAAGCATCCGGCGGTGAAACCCATCATCGGCTGCGAGATCTACGTGACGCGGGGGTACGACCACAAGCTGAAGGACCAGGCGCACCGCGCCTACTACCACCTGATCCTGCTGGCGAAGGACTACCAGGGCTACAAAAACCTCGTCAAGATCGTCTCGACCGGGCACATCGAGGGCATGTACTACGGGAAGCCGCGCGTTCGGCACGAGGTGCTGGAACAGTACCACGAGGGGCTCATCTGCTCTTCTGCGTGCATGGCGGGCGAGATCCCGCAGAAGATCCTCGCAGGCGACCTGCAGGCGGCCGGCGAGGCGATCCAATGGCACAAGCGCCTGTTCGGAGACGACTACTACCTGGAAGTGATGCTCCACAAGACCGAGGTGCCGGGGCAGTCGCAGGAGGTCTACGAACGCGAGAAAGAATACACGGAAGTGCTCTTCGACCTGGCGGAGCAGTACGGGGTGAAGGTCATCGCGACGAACGACGTCCACTTCGTCCGGAAGGAGGACGGCCCCGTTCACGACCGACTCATCTGTCTGAATACCAACGCCTTCATCGACGACCCGGGACGGCTGCGCTATACGCAGCAGGAGTACCTCAAGAGCGAGGAAGAGATGCTCGCCCTGTTCCCGGGGCATCCGGAAACCATCGCCAACACCCAGGAGATCGTGGACAAGGTGGAGTCTTACAGCATCGACCGCGACCCGGTGCTTCCGGTCTACGAGATCGACCCGGCGTTCATGCAGGACATCGACGCCCAGATGGAGCGGTACAAGGACGTCATCGACGCGGGCCGCTGTGACAAGAAGGGCAACTACCGGGGTGACGGATTCTGCCACTCGGTCGCCTACCTGTGCCACCTCACCTACGAGGGTGCGCACAAGCGGTACGGCGAGACGCTGACCCCCGAACAGCAGGAACGCATCGACTTCGAGCTCAAGACCATCAGCCGGATGGGCTTCCCGGACTACTTCCTGATCGTCCAGGACTACATCGCCGCGTCGCGCGCGATGGGGAGCATGGTGGGGCCGGGCCGAGGCTCCGCCGCCGGTTCCGTCGTCGCTTACTGCTTGAAAATCACGAACCTGGATCCGATCCGATACCAACTCCTGTTCGAGCGTTTCCTCAACCCGGACCGCATCTCCATGCCGGATATCGACGTAGACTTCGAAGACCTCACCAAGGCGCACGAATACGTCGAAAAGACCTACGGGGAAAGCCACGTTTCACGGGTCATTACCTTCGGGACCATGGCGGCCAAGAGCGCCATCAAGGACGTGGCGCGCATCAGCCACCTCTCGCTGGACGAGTCGAACCGCCTGACGAAGATGGTGCCGGACCGGCTCAGCGAGAAGAAGGAGCGGGAATATCCTTTCAACCCCAAGCTGGACACGCTCAGGCCCGGATTCAAGCAGGTCGAGAAGGAAGTCGAAGTGGACGACCCCGAGCACGAGGGGCAGAAGGTCCTGGTCAAGAAGATGTTCCAGCGCGGCATGGAGGACGTCGACGTCAAGATCACGCTCAAGAACTGCTTCCGGCTGGTGCCTGAATTCATCAACGAACTCAAGAACGGGACGGAGATCAACAAGGAGGTCCTCCGGTACGCCCAGGCGCTGGAAGGCAGCGTCCGGCAGGTGGGCGTACACGCCTGCGCAACCATCATCGGCCGCGGTGACCTGACCGACTTCCTGCCCATTTCCGTAACCAAGGACAAGGAAACGGGCGAGGACGTGCGCATCTCGCAGTACGACGGCCACTACATCGAGGACGTGGGCATGCTGAAGATGGACTTCCTGGGCCTCATCACCTTGACGATCATCCACAACTGCCTGGACCTCATCAAGGAACGGACCGGCGAGGACATCGACATCGAAGCCATCCCCATCGACGACAAGCCGACCTACGAACTCTACGGACGCGGCGACACGACCAGCGTATTCCAGTTCGAATCCGAAGGCATGAAGACCTGGCTGCAGAAGCTGCACCCCGAGCGGTTCGAAGACCTGATCGCCATGAACGCCCTGTACCGTCCGGGCCCGATGGATTACATCCCGGATTTCGTCGAACGGAAACTGGGCCTGCAGCCGATCGAGTACGACCTTCCCGAAATGGAAGAATTCCTCAACGACACCTATGGTGTCACGGTCTACCAGGAGCAGGTGATGCTCCTTTCGCAGAGGCTGGCCGGTTTCACCAAAGGCGAGGCGGACAAGCTCCGCAAGGCTATGGGGAAGAAGCAGATCGACATCCTGAACTCCTTGAAGGACAAGTTCATGTCGGGCGGCATCGCCAACGGCCACCCCGAGAAGGTGCTGGACAAGATCTGGAAGGACTGGGAGAAATTCGCCCAGTACGCCTTCAACAAGTCGCACGCCACCTGCTACGCCTGGGTCAGCTACCAGACCGGCTGGCTCAAGTGCCACTATCCGGCCGAATTCTACGCCTCCTGCCTGAGCAATGCCAAGAGCATGGAGGAAATCAAGAAGATCATGGACGACTGCAAGAAGAACCGCGTTCCCGTCCTGAACCCGGATGTCAACGAGAGCGACCTGCACTTCAACGTGAACAAGGCCGGCAGCGTCCGTTTCGGTCTGGGCGGCATCAAGGGATTCGGTTCGAACGTGGTCGACGCCATCATCGAGGAGCGGGCGAAGGGGGGGCCGTTCGCCGACTTGTTCGACTTCGTGGAGCGGATCTCCGCGAAGGGCGTGCTGAACCGGAAGGCGGCCGAATGCCTGGTGTTCTCCGGCGCGTTCGACTCCTTCGGTTACAAGCGGAGCCAGTACCTGCTTCCGTGCAAGAACAACGAGCTGTTCCTGGATGAATTGGTGAAGTATGCCGACCTGTACGGGAAGAGCAGTTTCGACACGAGCGCTTCGCTGTTCGGTGAAATGGAAGAACTCAAGCCGGTGCGCCCGGAAGTTCCGGAGATGGTCGGAGAGGAGAACGACCTAGACCTGCTGCAGCGCGAAAAGGAACTGGTGGGGACCTACATCTCCTCGCACCCCCTGGACAAGTACGCCTTCGAGATGGATACCTTCGTCACCTGCCCGCTGTCGGAACTGTCGCTCAAGGTGGCGGCCTGCGAAAAGATGAAGAAGAAGATGCCGGTCTGCATCGCGGGCATGGTCACCGACATGAAGACGCTGACGGCCAAAAACGGGAAGCCGTACTCGCGGACGATGCTGGAAGATTTCAGCGGCAGCTACGAACTGGCCTTGTTCGGAAAGGACCACGAACAGTTCATGAGCTACCTGGTGCCGCATGCCTGTCTGTTCATCGAAGGCGACATCGATGAGAAATACCGTCTCAAGCCGGAGGAACGCCAGCAAGGGAAGACTGCTCCTTATTCGTTCAGGATCAGCAAGATCCTGCTGCTCGGAAACGTCTCCGAAGAAAAGCTGTCCGCATTCACGGTGGGGGTTTCGACGAAGATGCTGACGGCAGATTTCCGCAAGAAGCTGGTTGCGCTGGTGAAGGCGAATCCGGGGCCGGTGGAGCTGAAGATCACGCTCTTCGACGAGCAGACCCGCTACAACATCGAGTTCCACTCCACGAAGTTCAAGGTGGGGGTGACGTCCGAACTGGTCAATGCCCTCAAGGCCCTCGGCGCCCAGTGTTCCGCTGTGCGGAAGTAACCCGCAGTACCCTTAACGCTCCGGCCTCCTTGGAAAGACCAACTTGCACTTCGTGCATCCCTGTCCGGGCGAATGGTCTTTCCAAGGAGGCCGGAGCGGAACGGATGGTTCCTACCCGATCTGGGCACCGTTGGTGACTGCTTCGGCAGGGGTGACGAACCGCATCGTGCCGTCGCCCTGCTTGGCCATCAGGATCATGCCCTTCGATTCGATGCCGCGGATCATCCGCGGTTTGAGGTTCGCCAGGATGCAGATCTGTTTGCCCAGCATCTGCTCGGGGGTATAGAATTCCGCGATCCCGGAAACGATCGTCCGACGGTCGATGCCCGTGTCGATGGTAAGTTTCAGCAGTTTATCCGTCTTCGGAACCCGTTCCGCCTCCAGGACGGTGGCGGTGCGGATGTCCATCTTTTCGAAATCCTCGAAGGAGCACTCGTCCCGCTGCGGAGCGACGGCGTTCGCTGCCTCGGCCTTGGCCGCCGCCTCGCGCGCGGCGCGGATGGCATCCAGGCGGGCGAGCTGGGCGTCGATCGCCGCATCCTCGATCTTCGCAAACAGGAGTTCAGGCTCCCCGATCGCATGTCCTTCGGGCAGGAGGGTGGCGTCGCCGAGCTGCGCCCACTGCAGGCAGATGCCTGTACTGGCGGGGGCGGAAGCCGGACCGGAGACCGTATGCAGTGCGGCCGCTTCGCCTTCCTTGTAGGTATTGACCGTCTCCTGTTCCCCCTTGCGGTGGTCGAAACCGGCCTGCAAGCCGACATTCAGCATCGCGCGCAGACGCTCAGCCGCGAAAGGCGTGAAGGGCTCGAAGGCCAGCGAAAGGTCGGCGCAGATCTGCAGGGAAACGTTCAGGATGGTCGCACAGCGGTCCATGTCGGTCTTGGCCACCTTCCAGGGCTCCGTATCGGAGATGTACTTGTTGCCGGCGCGGGCGATGTTCATCGCATCCTTCAGCGCCTCGCGGAAGTGGAAGGTGTCGAGGTTCTTTTCCAGGGATTCCCGGAGCGCGGGAATCTCGTCGAGCACGGCACGGTCGACCTCCTGCAGCGCACCGCACGCAGGGACACGGCCACCGAAGTACTTGTGTGTCAATACGACGGCACGGTTGACGAAGTTGCCGAACACCGCCACGAGCTCGCTGTTGTTGCGTGTCTGGAAGTCTTTCCAACTGAAGTCATTGTCCTTCGTCTCGGGCGCGTTGGCCGTAAGCACGTAACGCATCACATCCGCCTTCCCGGGGAAGTCTTCCAGGAACTCGTGCGCCCAGACGGCCCAGCCGCGGGAGGTGGAGATCTTGTCCCCTTCCAGGTTCAGGAACTCGTTGGCCGGCACATTGTCCGGCAGGATGTAGTCGCCGTAGGCCTTGAGCATCGACGGGAAGACGATGCAGTGGAAGACGATGTTGTCCTTGCCGATGAAGTGGACGAGACGGGTGTCTTCGCGCTTCCACCAGGTTTCCCAGCTCTGCGGGAGGAGTTCCTGCGTATTGGAGATGTAACCGATCGGCGCGTCGAACCAGACATAGAGCACCTTGCCCTCGGCTCCTTCGACGGGAACGGGCACACCCCAGTCCAGGTCACGGCTCACGGCACGCGGCAGCAAGCCGCCGTCGATCCAGCTCTTGCACTGGCCGTACACATTGCCGCGCCACTCCTTGTGGCCGTCCAGGATCCACTCCTTCAGCCAGCCTTCGTACTGGTCGAGCGGCAGGTACCAGTGGGTCGTCTTCTTCTTCACGGGCTGGGCGCCGCTGAGTTTCGAACGCGGGTCCAGCAGTTCCTCCGGGCTGAGCGTGCTGCCGCACTTCTCGCACTGGTCGCCGTAGGCGTCGGGATTGCCGCACTTGGGGCAGGTGCCGACGATGTAGCGGTCGGCCAGGAAGGTTTTCGCCTCAGGATCGTAGTACTGCTCCGTCTCGCGGGTGATGAACTTCCCGCCATCGTACAGTTTCCGGAAGAATTCCGACGCATTCGCCGCATGCACCGGCGAAGAGGTCCGTCCGTAGATGTCGAAGTTGATACCGAGGCCGGTGAAAGACTGCTTGATGATACCGTGGTACTTGTCCACGATGTCCTGCGGGGATACGCCCTGCTGGCGGGCCTTGATGGTGATGGGCACGCCGTGCTCGTCGGAGCCGCACACGTACAGCACGTCCTCCCCCTTCATCCGCAGGTAGCGTACATAGATGTCGGCAGGGACGTAGACGCCGGCCAGGTGTCCGATGTGTACAGGACCGTTCGCATAAGGCAGCGCGCAGGTCACCAGTGTTCTCTTGAATGCTTTTTCCATATCTAGTTCTTATTCTTTTTCCCTTCCCAGGCGCACCTTGACCTTGTGGAGCATCTGCTGCATGTCCTTGATCTGCTGCAGCAGCGTTTCCAAAGGTGCACCG
The DNA here is from genome assembly GCA_902801205.1 of uncultured Bacteroidia bacterium. GTDB lineage: Bacteria > Bacteroidota > Bacteroidia > Bacteroidales > UBA932 > Cryptobacteroides. Next base: position 239,211 of record CADCHE010000002.1, on the reverse strand, counting down.
TCCGCGGCGAGTTCCCCGCGCAGCTGCGCGAGCCGGTGCTCCAGACGGGCCTCCTGAAAGACCAGGATGGCCTTCGGGACATATTTTGTCAACCAGGAGGGCCGGGACATCATCGCGTTTCTCAATCCGCTGATGGTCAGCGTGTATTTTTCTTCCCCGGACAGGGCGGCGGCCACGGCCGCTACGGTCCGGTCTTCTCCGTCCAGGAGACGTTTGACGATTTCATCCTGCGACAGTCCCTCGTCATAGAACTGCGCATAGGCACGGTAGGCCCGCTCAAAGGCAGGATGCGTGAATGCGGCCCCATCGTCCTCGACGGCGGAGGCGATGAATTCGAACACCGTCGGCATCTCTTCACCGTCACCGGGATAGAATTCCGAATCGCTGGCGAAGACCAGCGGGTCCGTCCCGTCCGCAAGGATGAAGTTCAGCAAGTCGCGTTCTGCCGATTCCAGCAGCGGGTCCGCATTCATGGCCATGACCGGCGGAGCGGTTTCCGCGCCTGCCGGCAGGACGTCGGGAGACGCTCCCTGCTGCCCGCCCTGCGCCTGCGCTTCCCGGCGGACTTTCACCCGTTCTTCTTCGAGAATTTTGGTTCGGGCACGCGACAAACGTTCCTCCAGCGCCGCGGGACGGATGTCGAACTCGCGGCTCAGGAAATCGACATAGACCGTCCGCTTGACGGCGTCGGGAATCTGCGCGATGCTGTCGGCGATGTCGTTGATCACCTCCGCGCGCCGCAGCGGGTCACGTTCCGTGCCTTCCAGCAGCAGGGAAGCCTTGAAGGTGACGAAATCCTGCTCGGACGCGGCCAGGAAAGCCTCCATTTCCTCCAGGGTATGTTTCCGGGCATAGGAGTCCGGGTCATCCCCGTCCGGGATGAGGACCACTTTCACGTTCATTCCTTCACGCAGGAACATGTCGATGCCGCGCAGGGCGGCGTGGATGCCGGCCGCGTCGCCGTCGTACATGATCGTCACATTCTCGGTAAAGCGGCGGATCAGGCGGATCTGTCCTTCCGTCAGGGCCGTACCACTGGAGGCGACCACGTTGGTGATGCCGAGCTGGTGCATGGACAGCACGTCCAGGTACCCCTCCACGAGGTAGCATTTGTTCTTGCGGGCCATCTCGTTCTTGGCGAACCAGATGCCGTAAAGCGACTTGTTCTTGACATAGATGTCGGACTCCTTGGAGTTGACATACTTCGCCACCGTCTTGTCGGAGCGGAGGGTCCGCGCCCCAAAGGCGACCACGCGGCCGCTGACGGAGTGGATGGGGAAGACCACCCGCTCATAGAAGCGGTCGTGCAGCTGCCCGTCCGTCTCGTACCGGGCACACAGGCCGGTGTCGAGAAGGTATTCTTCCTTGAAGCCTTTCTCCCGCGCTGCCGCCGTGAAGGCCGAGCGGCCGGAAGGGGCCCAGCCGAGGCCGTATTTTTCGATGGTGGCGTCTTCCAGCCCCCGGGAATGGAAATAGGCGAGCGCGACGCTCCGGCCCTCCGTCGTGGCAAGCTGCTCGCGGAAAAAACCGCCCGCGAATTCGGAGACCAGCATCAGGCTCTCGCTGCGCTGCCGCGAGGCGATGTCTTCGGCCGTTTCCTCGGACTCAACCACCTCGATATGGTACTTCCGCGCCAGGTAGCGGAGCGCCTCCACGTACGACATGTGCTCGTAGTCCATGATGAAACCGACCGCCGAGCCGCCCTTGTGGCAGCCGAAGCAGTAATAAGAGCCCTTGGCCGGCATGATGTGGAACGACGGCGTCTTCTCGTTGTGGAAAGGACAACACGCCCAGAACTCGGCGCCGCGACGCCGCAGCGCCACGAAATCACCGATGACCTCCTCGACACGCGCGGTGTCCAGGATCTTCTGGACGGTCTCCTGCGGAATCATGCTCTTCTACCCGCTTTATTCGTCTACTTTCTGGAATTCGGCCTCCTTGGCGTCAGACAGGGAGGAGGTGTCGATCCGGCCTCCGTCACCCGCGGACGCGGTTTCGCGTTCCCGCGCGAACTGGATCTCATACGCTTCCTTCGCCTTGCCGACCTTCCAGGCAGAGAACAGTTCACTCACCCCGTAGTACACCAGCATGCACCCGGCGACGATTGTCATCACCTTGATACTGAACGGATTGACCAGCAGGAAAATACCGCCAACCACCGCCAGGGCGGGCAGCAGGAGCGGCAGGAACCCGCCGCCCAGCATCCGCACGCTGCCGATGAGGGCGATCAGCTGGATGACGCCGAACGCCAGCAGGACGAAGCCGACCAGAAAGACGATCATGTCCGAAACCAGCTGGGGGCTGAGGAAGAGCACCAGGCCGAGGACCATGTCCACGATGGCGTTGGTCACCATCAGGGAGAGGGCGCCCGTGGCGCGGTGCACGTACCCATAGACGAGGGAAACCACGCCTGCGGCGAAAAGGAAGGAGGCGATGATGCGCACCACCGTCGTCGTCGCATCGTTCCCGATGACCATCACCAGGCCGACGGCGATGGCCGCCAACGCCCGCAGGATGCTGCTGAACCGGGACTTGTATCCGAATGTTATCATACTTCTGTCAGATAGGAAAGACAAATTTAAGAATTTTTGCCTATATTCGTGACCGAATATGTATTTCGATTGTCACAATCATAGCCAGTTTTCTTTCGACGGTGAACGCACGACCGCGGAGAAAAGCGTGGTTTCCGCCCTGGAAAAAGGGCTGGGAGGCATCTGTTTCACTGACCATTGCGACTTTTACGTTCCCCCGATGAAAGCGGATTTCGAACCCCTGCAGAAAGAGGAATTCGATGTCCGTGCGCAGCAGGAGGAACTCGACCGCCTGGCCGGCCGGGTTGCCGAAGGCTCCCTCGTCAAGGGTGCCTCCAAGAAGTTCCGCGTATTGAAAGGCGTAGAGATCGGCGTACAGGAAAGCTGCCGGGAGCAGATCCGTGACTATTTCCGGACGTGGCAGTTCGACCAGGTCATCGCCTCCCTCCACTACATCGACGACGCCGACCCCTACTGGGGCGACCGCTACTACCGCGGGAAGACTTGGAAAGAGGCCTACGGGCACTACCTCGACGTCCTCTTCAAGGAGCTCCGCTTCCTGGGCGACGACTTCGACGTCATGGGCCATTTCGATTACGTGGCCCGGTATGCACCCTATCCGGTGGAGAGTTTCCTGTACCGCGACTTCCCCGCCCACTTCGACGAGATCCTCCGCTTCCTGGCAGAGAACGGGAAAGCCTTGGAAATCAACACAAAGACCTATCAGCGATACGGCCTCCGCACCCCGCAGCTCGACCGGAACATCCTGCTCCGTTTCCTGGAACTGGGCGGTGAACTGATCACCCTCGGCTCCGACTCCCACAACCCCGAGCGGGTGGGCGACAAATTCCAGTACTACGGCCAGTATGTAAAGAGCCTGGGCTTCCGCAGGCTCGCCTATTTCGAGCGCCGGAAACCCAGGCTGGTCACGATCTGACCGCCCTTCCCTAGAAGGAGAACGAATATCCGATCCCGAACGAGGTCAGGAACATACGGTCGTATGTCAGCGACTTGAGTTTCGTCCCTTCCTTGTTGGTGTCGATGTTCTTGTCGCGGCACCAGTCGTTCAGCACGTAGAAATCGATCGCATGCTGCTTGCTCAGCGACCACTCTACGCCGAGTGCGGCGCGCGTCCGGTTCAGGTACGTGTCCGAATACCCCTTGAAGGCATATGAAGTATAGGAAGAACCGTTCCACGTGGCCGTGCAGGCAGGGTCGTTGAGCGCGGCGCGCAATTCCACGAAGGCGTAGGGTTCAACGGCGCCGAAGCCTTTGTACGAAGCTTTGATACGGCTCTTGAGTGCCAGGGCGTTAGGGACATTCTGGAACTTGTTGTTCACCTCGCGGTGCGTCATCTGCAGCCGCTCCTTCAGGGAGAACCGCCAGTCGCCCCACTTGAGCGTCCCCATCAGGTCGCCGTAGACCCGCTGGCGCGGTTCCCACTCGCCCGAGCCGTTCCGGTTCGAGATGTAAAGGCCGCCCACGGAAGCCTTAAGGAAAGGCAGGAACTTGTAGCTGACCGATACGCCCGCCTGCCAGCGTCCCACGTCGGAGAAGTTGTCCTCCGTACGGAGCTCGCCGTCCAGGGCGACATGCAGGCCCTTGACGATCTTCTTGTCGACCTGCGCGCCGATCCGGCCGCGGATCGCAGATTCTTGTTCATTGTCCGTGCCCTGCGCAGAAGCGCAGACCGGCAGGAGCGCGCAGCACAGCGCGAGGATGGCCATTCTGTATTTCATGACTGACGGGGTTTATTGTTCGACGAAATCCTTGGCCCGGGTCAGCGTATCGATCGATCCGGTCTGGTCCTTGGGCAGGGTATAGTAAATCTTGATGAAGGCGGAGTCCTTGAGGAAATCCACATGGCCCACCTCCAGGTTGTCCACCTTGACACCGACGCGTTTCTCCAGGTCGGCGACCAGTTCCGCACGGCGCTCCGGCACGATGAGCTCGATCCGGTCGTACTGCACCAGTTTCGTGGACGTATGCTTGAGCAGCCGCTCGCTTTCCAGCACCCAGATCAGCAGCACGACCAGCGCATTGGCCAGGACCGTCACCAGTATACCGCCCGTGGAAAGGACATAGTGCGGATGCTCCGTGACGATCCCCGAAAGCTTGTAGATCGGCGCCAGCCCGTTCACGGCAGCAAGGGCGATGATGACGAAGAGGTAGGTCATCTCCCGGATAGGCACGGTTTCCGTCCGATAGCGAATGACTCCGAAAATGGCGAACAAACCCAGGGTGAGCCCGACGCCCACTTCCACGTTACCCATCACGTAGAGCAGCATCAGCATTGCCGAGGAGAACACCATGAAGGTGAAGTAATAATCGCGACGACGGCTCTTCCGGTAGTAGAAGAACTGCACGAGGATCCAGCAGACCAACAAGTTAAGGAAGAAGCGGATGGCCAGTTCCGTCAGGCTTTGGGCCGTGGTCATCATCGCCTCCGAAATGGTTTGCACATCGATGGCTTCATCTTCAAGAGCGAATTCGCCCAAATCTTGCATCGAAATCATATCGTCATAATTTTATGGTTGATCACTTTTTCTATGGTACGGACCTTCGTCTTGAAGCGTCCTGTCTTGAGGTGCTCCGCCGTGAGTGTGACGGCAATACAGTATTTGCTGATCCGGACAGGCTTCACCCGGTGGTTCAGGAGGATGCCCTTCATCGGACTGGAGGCACGTCCGTCCTGCTTGAGTTCGATGATGACGGCATTGCGGAGAGAAGCCTCCTTCCCTGTACGGAAATTCCTGAAATACAACGCCGTATCGATAGTCAGCCGCTCTGTCTCCGCCGCATTCACCAGGGTAATGCGCTGGAAAGAGGTTTCGGCGGAAGGGAAAAGGTCCGCCGCCGTGAACCAGGAATGCTCAGCCAGGAAGGCGGTCGCTTGGGCATCCTCCCGGAAATCCATCATCTCTGACACAGGAATCGCAATCCGCTTCTTGCTGGTCCGTCCCTTGTTGTTCTTCCGCTTGATTTCCAGGAAGGATTTTCCCTGCTTCACATAAGAACGGGTCCGGACTTTCTGGCGTACCAGGCGGCGGTTGTGGTGGTCCAGGAAGCACTTCATGCCTTCCGTATCGAAATAGACCGAGTCATAGGCTCCGATCCGATCTCCGTTCACTTCCAGGACCCGGTATCCGTCGCGAGCCGCATCGGAAAGGATCTTCAGGAGGGTCGCCTCATCGGTCAGGTACTTGGTATCGATGCGGTTCATCAAGGTGATTCCGTCCATCTCCTCGAGGGTGATGGGACCCAGCGCACCCAGTGCTTCCGAGAAATCCGTATGCGGGAAGTCATTCATCTTCTATGATATATTCATAGACTTTGACGCTCACCAGCTTCCCCTTCGGGTTGTAGGTGTACTGAACTTTCTTCCGGCCGAACTCGTTGTATTCGATCTTCTTGTAATTCACCAGGCGGTTGTTCTCATCATAGAGCATTTCCTTGCTGACCTTGCCGTCCGCGCCATACTCGTAGCGCTTGCGCCACTTCTGTCCGCTGGACCCGTACTCCACCTCGTCGATCTTCTTGCCATCGGAATTGTATGTCGTCACTTGGTCGAGGACTTTCCGGTTGGTCCGCACGTCGGTGTTCCACTCCTTGATGACCAGGTTCTTCTTGTTTATTTTCTGCGCATCCTGCGCGCCGACGGGGCTGCAGAGCAGCAGCGCGGCGGCGAGGACGGACAGCATCGCGAATGTCTTTTTCATGGCTTTCATCTCCCTTTGAATGTACAAATATCGGAAAATTCGGGAAATAACAAAAAGAAGGCCACAGAACTTAGCGCGGTCCCCAGCCGCCGCCCATGCCGTTACCACCCATGCCGTTGCCGCCGGAATAGGCCGACAGGCTTACGCTGCTGCCCCCGGAGAGGGTGCAGTCCAGGCGCGCCGCCCCGTCCGGGGAAGCCGTGCCGCCCGTTGCGGTGACGCCGGCTTGGACCGAAGGCTGCGAGGCGCCGGAAACGATCAGTCCGGAACCGCCGGAAGAAGGAGTCTTGAAGGCATGGGAAGTGGAGCCGACCGTCACACCGTACCAGGTGCCCCTGGACCAGGAGGAGGCCGAATAGCAGCCCTGGCTCAGGCTGGCGCCGTTCTCCAGGCCGCCGATCGCGAAGAGAACGCCCCCTTCCACGTAGAGCTTGTATCCACCCTCCGTATTGGCGTCGACCGCCACTTCCGGGGAACCGGCTCCCGCCGCATAGACGACACCGCCCTTGATGTAGAGGTTGCCGTTCGCATCAAGGCCGTCATTGGCCGAAGAGATACCGCTGACAAATCCTCCCGTGATGGTAAATGTCGAGCTGGCGTTGATGGCGTCGTCGCCGGAGGAGACGCTGCTCACCATACCGTCGGAAACGAGGATGGTCCCCTTGGATTCGATGCCTTCGTGCGCCTTGGCGCTGACCTGCACGGATGCACCGGTGAAATAGAGGTTGCCGTCGAACTTGATGCCCTTGGCCGCGACGGAGGAACTGCTGGACGAGGAACTGCCGGGGCGTCCGCCCGAAGAAGAGGATCCGTAATTGCTCCCCGTCACAGTGACCGACACGGTGCCGCCCTGGAAGTATCCGGCGCCGTCGCCGCTGATGCCCTTGCCGCCGGTGCCGGCGTTGGTGACCGTCAGCGAGCCGCCAAGCATCTGGAAGACCTGGTCGGCTTTCACGCCGGCCGATCCCGAATAGTCTTTGTCTTCACTGTCATACGCGGTTCCTCCCGTGATTTTCAGGGTCGTGGCACCGCCTTCGAAGCGTACCAGCGAGTCGGAGGAAACCCCTTTCTTCATCTGCGCGGACACGTCTGCCGTAAGGGTTCCGTCCGTAACGATGACGGCGTCCTTGCCACGGATGCCGTGTCCGGCGGAAGAAGTCACCTTCACCACAGGGGCGGCGAGGAAGCGGACATAGTCGTCCGATACGATGCCCGACTTTCCGGTGGCCGTAACCGTGAGCGTACCGTCGCCGCTGAACAGCAGCTGGCCTTCGCTGAAGAAGACGCCCTTCTCGTCCTCGTCGGACGGGGTGTCGGTGTAGGATGGACCGTCGGCGAGAGCGTTGTCGCCCTGCACCACGACGAAGCAGCGTTTCTTGCCCTGGTTGTTGATCGCCGCACCGGCAGGGTTCTTCAGGTCGAGTCCGTCCAGGACGATCGCCTGCCGCTGGCTGTTGTACACTTTGAAGAAGCCGTCGGAGGACTTCCCGCTGAGGACGAACTTGACTTTCTCGGCGGTGTCGCCGGTGTTGTCGACCGTGACGTCGTTCCCGTTGACGGAAACGATCTTGTTTTCGTCGCCGGTGACCGTCGCCCCGGCGGCGGCGTAGACGATCCGGATCGTCCGGTCGAAGGTGGTGTTGGCGACCAGGTCGGCCGCCACTTCCTCCACGGTGATGACCGGCGCCGTCACGGTGCCGGTACCGGAAGAGGAACCGCCGCCGGAGGTGGTTCCGCCAGAAGAGGAGCCGGAAGAAGAGCAGTCGGTCGCTGTGTTTTCACTGACGGCGTCGCTGTTGGAGGTACCCGCATAGAGGATCTCGTCCTGGATGCATCCGGAGAGGGCCAGCATAAGGGCGGCCAGTGCCACGGATGCCCTGCATTCATATTTCGTTTTCATCGCATTACAGTTTTTAAAGTGGACAGCCACGCCGGGCTGCATGGCGCAAGGTACGTTCCTCTTTCCGTTTCCGGAATTTTTTTCAACGAACGGGCCGTACGGACCGATGAACGCCCCGCAGGCGGATCATCCCCCGCAGGCACCGGTTTGACCGGACAAAAAGGCCGTTTGGTTGAAAAAGATTGGATTTCCCGGCCGGATGCCGTACTTTCGGACGTTTGCGTTTTGCAAAATCGAAAGAAAACACTATAATTGATAGCGGATATGGCTTTGTCGGACATGAGCGGAAAACGTCAGGAACGCATCATCTACATCATCGTTTGGGGCCTCCTTTTCCTGGCGCCCCTGTCGGCGCTGTTCACCGCCGAAGAGAACGCGTGGCCGGGGATCCGGACCGCCTGGCTGCGGCTGCTTCCCTTCCTCGCGCTCTTCCTGGTCCATGACATCTTCCTCTCGGGGCTGTACCTTCACAAGAAACGGAAACTCCTGTATGCCGTCCTCACGCTGGCGCTGATCACCGGGTTCACCCTCTGCATGAGCCGGCGGACGGACAAGGGGCCCGACCCGCACGCGGGGCCGCACATGGAACAGATGCACGGTCCGCAGCTGCGGACCGCCCCGGCAAGGCCGCCGGAAGGGCGACCGGACGGACCGCGGAAAGACCGGAAGGAGAAACAGCTGTTTTTCCATCCCCTCAAGCCTGAAGCGATCACCCTGATCCTGGCCCTCCTCGTCATCGGACTGAACCTGCTCGTGAAGATGTTCTTCCTCTCCCTGGAAGGTGAGCGGCGCATGCGCGAACTGGAGCAGAAGCACCTGGAAACCCAGCTGCAGTACCTGCGCTACCAGATCAGCCCGCACTTCTTCATGAACACGCTCAACAACATCCACGTCCTTGTGGACATCGATCCGGAGCAGGCGAAAAGCAGCATCCTCCACCTGTCGAAGCTGATGCGGTATGTCCTCTACGAGGGGGACAAGCCCACGATCCCGCTCGAGAAAGAAACGGATTTCCTGCGCCAGTATGTGTCGCTGATGCGCCTGCGCTACAACGACACGGTGCGGGTCTCCCTCGCCCTGCCCGACAGCCTGCCCGGGATGGAAATCCCGCCACTGCTGCTCATCACCTTCGTGGAGAACGCCTTCAAGCACGGCGTCAGCTACGAGTCGCCCTCGTTCATCGACGTGCGGCTGGAAGCGGCGGACGGCGGCCTGCACTTCACTTGCCGGAACTTCCTCCACGCCTCCAAGGCGTCCGGGAAAGACGGCGGCATCGGCATGGAGAACACGCGCCGGCGCCTCGACCTGATCTACGAAAACCGGTACCGCCTCGCCTCCGGACAGGAGGACGGCGTCTTCACCATCGACTTGTTCCTGCCCGACACCGTCGGAGCCATCGCCACCCAGACCGAAAAGACATGATACGCTGCCTTGCCATCGACGACGAACCGCTGGCCCTCCGCCAGCTGGAATCCTACATCGCGAAAACCGACTTCCTGGAATGGGTCGCCTCCTGCCCGAGCGCGCTGGAGGCCCGGAAAGTCCTCGCCCACGAGCCCATCGACGCCATCTTCACCGACATCAACATGCCGGACCTGGGCGGGATGGACTTCGTGAAGGCGCTCGCCGACCCGCCGCTGGTCGTCTTCACGACCGCCTATCCGCAGTATGCGGTCGAAGGCTTCAAGGTGAACGCCGTCGACTACCTCATGAAGCCGTTCGGGCTGGACGAGTTCCTCGTCGCTGCCAAGAAAGTCAAACGGCAGTACGACCTGCTGCACGCCGCAGCCGCCCCGGAAGCGGCCCCCGTTTCCGCGCCGGAAGAAGACACGCTCTTTTTCAAGATGGAGCACCGGATGGTCCGCGTCCGGATTCCGGACATCATCCATGTCCAGGGAATGGGCGAATACCTGAAAATCCGCATCGCCGGCGAGAAGGAGCCGGCCATCGTCCTGTTGAGCATGAAGAAACTGGAGGAGAGCCTGCCGGCGCGGCGGTTCCTGCGGATCCACAAGTCCTATCTCGTCAACCTGGATCGGATCAGCCAGGTGAGCAAGGGGCATGTCCTGATGGAAGACGGCGCGTCCCTGCCGGTCGGCGACCTGTACCGTGAGGCGCTCTCACGGTATGTCGGCAGCAAAACCCTCGGGAAATAACCGTCAGGAAGCGACCTCGCAGAGGAACTTGATCCGCACCAGGCGGATCTCCATCTCCTCGTAGTCCGGTCCGAGCGCCTCGATCGCCGCCTCGACGGAATCGGACGTGGCCTCGTCGCGGAAATAGGCGAAGATGTCGTCGACGACGTCCTCGTCCACTTCCTGCCGGATGTAGTAGTTGAGGTCCAGCTTGGTGCCGGAAGAAACGATGGCCTCGATCTCGTCCATCAGTTCGGACATCTCCATGCCGCGGGCCTCGGCGATGTCGTCCAGGGAGAGCCGCCGGTCCACGCTGGAGATGATGAAGATCTTGCTGGCCGCCTTGGAAGGCGCGGACTTCACGACGAAGTCTTCCGGGCGTTCGATCTCATTGTCTTCCACGTACTTCCGGATCAGGTCCACGAAGGGCCCGCCGAACTTCTTCGCCTTGCCTTCGCCGACACCCTGGCAGCCGTGCAGTTCCTCGAGCGTGACCGGATAGAGAATCGACATGTCCTCGAGCGCCGGATCCCCGAAGAGGATCCAGGGCTGGAGCCCGAGTTTGTGGGCGAGGTCGCGGCGCAGGTCCTTGAGCATCGCCAGCAACTGGGCGTCTCCCCCGCCCCCGCCGCCGCGCATCGCCGCACCGACGGCCGCCGTCTCCTCGTCGTCCTCGTCATCGCTTCCGCGGCCCTGGAAGACCCGGTCTTCCACGAGCCGGATCTCATAGGGATGGCGGTAGAATTCCTTGCCTTTCTCGGTCACGTAAAGCAGGCCGTACGTCTCGATCTCCTTTTCGAGCAGGTGCATCACGAGCCCCTGGTGGATGACCGCGGACCAGAAACGGTCGGTATGGTCGCGGCCGGCGCCGAAGACAGGCAGCTTGTCGTGGTGGTAGGACTTGATCATCGCGTTCGAGTCGCCCGCGAGGATGTGGGAGAGGTGGTCGATCTTGAAATGCTCCGGGAGCGACAGGATCAGGCGGATCACCAGCATCATCTCCTTCCGCCCGTCGAATGTCTTCCGCGGGTTGAGGCAGTTGTCACAGGCGCCGCAGTTGTCGGCGGGATAGTCCTCTCCGAAATAGTTCAGCAGCAGCTTGCGGCGGCACTGGTTGGATTCGGCGTAGGCGACGGTCTCCATGAGGAGCTGCCGCCCGATCTCCTGCTCGGCGACGGGCTTGCCCTGCATGAACTTCTCCAACTTCTGGATGTCCTTGTAGCTGTAGTAGGTGATGCAGTCGGAAGGCTTGTCGTCACGGCCGGCGCGACCGGTCTCCTGGTAATAGCCTTCGATGCTCTTGGGAATGTCGTAATGGATGACGAAGCGGACATCCGGTTTGTCGATGCCCATGCCGAAGGCGATGGTGGCTACGATCACGTCGACATCCTCCATCAGGAAGCGGTCCTGGTTCTCGGCCCGCACCTTCGCATCCAGGCCCGCATGGTACGGAAGCGCTTTGATTCCATTGATATTCAGCAGGTTGGCAATCTCCTCCACTTTCTTCCGGCTCAGGCAGTAGATGATGCCGGAGCAGCCGGGATGCTGCTTGATATAGCGGATCATGTCCTTCTCGGGCTCCACCTTGTCACGGATGCCGTAGAAGAGGTTCGGGCGGTTGAAGGACGACTTGAAGACCGTGGCATCCAGGATGCCGAGGTTCTTCTGGATATCGCTCTGCACCTTCGGCGTAGCCGTCGCGGTGAGGGCGATGATCGGCGCGCGCCCGATTTCCTGGATGATGTTGCGGATCCGGCGGTACTCGGGGCGGAAATCGTGGCCCCACTCGGAAATGCAGTGCGCTTCGTCCACGGCGTAGAAGGAAACCTTCACTTCGCGGAGCAGCTCGACGTTCTCCTCCTTCGTCAGCGATTCCGGTGCGACGTACAGGAGTTTCGTCACGCCGGAAAGGACGTCACCCCGGACCTCCTGGATCTGTGCCTTCCCGAGCGAGGAATTCAGGAAATGGGCGATTCCCGTCTCCTCCGACACGAAGCCGCGGATCACGTCCACCTGGTTCTTCATCAGGGCGATCAGCGGGGAAATGACGACGGCGGTTCCCGGCAGGACGAGTGCCGGGAGCTGGAAACAGAGAGACTTGCCACCGCCCGTGGGCATCAGCACGAAGGTGTCTTTCCCTTCGATCAGGTTCCGGATGATCCGTTCCTGGTCCCCCTTGAAAGAATCGAATCCGAAGAAATGTTTTAGTTTGGCACGGAGCGTCAAAGAATCGATATCCATAAGCGCATCAAAAATCTTTCCTAATTTAGGAGAAGTTTTCCGTTTTCGCAAGCATAATGGCGAATAATTTGCTATCTTTGCACCGATTTTTAACTTTTGGCAATTATTTAATATTCATAAACGTATGAAGACCATCCGATTCATCGCCGCCGCGGCAGTCCTGTGTGCCGCCGTGGCTTGCAACTCCGGGAAACCCGCCGGCACCACCGCCGGAGCAGACAGCACCGGTGTCGCCGCACCCGTCGCTGAAGCGACCACCAACCTGAAAGACCTCCTTCCCACCAAGGGAGAAATCGATTCCGTCAGCTACCTGCTCGGCACCCAGCTGGGCGGCCTGATCAAGGGCTACAACTTCGCCAAGAGCATGAAGGAACTCAACTTCAGCCAGATCAAGCAGGGTATCGTGGACTATGTGAACGCCAAGGGCAACCAGCGCGACCCCGACTTCGGCGACCAGTTCAAGATCAATCCTGAGGATGTCAACACCCTCTTCCCTGCCTTCATCGAGAAGCGCCGCGCCTACACCGCTGCCGAGAACCAGGAGAAAGAATCCAAGTTCCTGGCTGCCAACAAGGCCAAGGAGGGCGTGCAGGAGACTGCCAGCGGTCTGCAGTACATCATCGAGGAAGCCGGCAACGATGTGAAGCCCGGCGAACGCGACACCGTTTTCGTCCACTACAAGCTCTCGCTTGCGGACGGCACCATGATCGAAGAGGTCAAGCCGGAGGACGAGTCCGTCATGCTGCAGCTGAACCGCGTGATCCCCGGCTGGACCGAGGGCATGCAGCTCTTCGGCGAGGGCGGCAAGGGCAAACTCTTCGTCCCTTCCAACCTGGGTTACGGCGAGAATGGCCAGGGCGCCATCGAGCCCAACGCCACGCTGGTGTTCGACATCCAGCTTGACTCCGTGAAGCGCTTCGTTCCGAAGGAGCAGGAGTAAAGCATCCGTCATCAGAGAGAGCCTGTGACCGGCGTATTGTCGGGACAGGCTCTTTTCGTCAAAAGAAACCCTAAAGCAGCGAATACCATGGCCAACCTCGAAATCGAAGGCAAGATTTACCGGAAACTTGCTCCGCAGAGCGGCACCAGCGCCCGCGGGACCTGGTCGAAACAGGATTTCGTCCTGGAGTACCCCGACGGCAATTTTACGGCGCAGGCTTGTTTCACCGCGTTCGGAGACGACAAAGTCGCCGAACTGGGCAAGTTCGCCGAGGGCGACACCGTGCGCGTTTCCTTCAACCTGCGCGCCCGGGAATACAACGGACGCTGGTACAACGACCTCCGTGTCTGGCGTCTCGCCCCGGCCGGACAGGCCGCTCCCGCACCGGCAGCCGCTCCCGCTGCGCCGGCAGCCATGCCGCCGGCCGCTCCGGCCCCGACCCTGGACGACATGCCCGCCTCGGCGGACGACGACCTGCCGTTCTAGCCGGCCAAACTCCTGTCGCCATGGAAGCGCGCAGACTCTCCCGCATCCTCTGGATCCTGGCCGGAGCGGCGCTCGCCGCCTGCTCCGGCCGGGAGGAGAATACGCCTGACCCGGTTGTTGTCAAGGACAACCCGATCACCATCTCCATGGTAACCGACTCCGTGTCCCTGGCCACCGGCGACACGGTTTACTTCGAGTTCCAGGTGACCCCTTACGACGCCGACTTCAAGCACGATGTCGGTGCCGCGGACTGCGCCGTCCGCATGCACACCGAAGCCGGCTCGGGCGACAACTGGGAGCTGGTGAAGATCGAGCCGGCGCCCGCCTACGCCGGGCCGGGACGCTACCGCGCCTTCGTGGCGGACAAATGCCTGCGGACCGTTTATGACGGCCGGCTTTCCTTTTCCCTGACCGACCGATACGGCCGGAGCAGCCGGACCGGACCCGCCGCCATCCACTGTGAAACCAACCAGCAGGTGGAAGACCTGCTCGCCACCGGACTCACCCTCGTGGTCGTAGAGACGGTCGGCGGAGAAGAGCCGACCTGTGAATACGTCGCCCATCCGCCGGGATGCAACGGAGCCGGCACCAAGAACGCCACGAAAGTCCCCGGCCGGGTGACCGTGTACAACGGCGACCGCGTCCTCTACCACAGCGGCGGCTACTTGAAGGACGAGCGCGGCATGACCATCAAGATCCGCGGCAACACGAGCGCCTACGGCGCGAAGAAGCCCTTCAAGTTCAAGCTCCAGAAAAAGGGCGACATGCTCGGGCGGGGCAATGACGCCAAATACAAGGACAAGGAGTGGACCCTGCTCCGCTACGACAACATGCGCACGATGGTCGGGTTCAAGGTCAACGAACTCATCGGGCAGCAGTGGACCCCTGCCTACCGCATCGTGAACCTCGTGGTAAACGGCGACTACCGGGGGCTGTATATGCTCACGGAAGCCGTGAAACGCAACACGGACTGCCGCCTGAATGTCGACAAGACCGGCTATGTCATCGAATACGATGCGTATTGGTGGAACGAGGAAGTCTATTTCACCAACGGCTGGAACTACAGCATGGCCTATACGTTCAAGTATCCGGACGACGAGGATGTGACCGATGAGCAGATCTCCTACATCACGCGTTTCATCGGCGAGGTGGAAGGCCGGATCCGGAATGCGGGCGCTTACGAGCAGGTGATCGACGTTCCCTCGTTCGCGGGCTGGCTGCTTGCCTGCGACATCCTGGGGAACCTCGACTGCGCCGGGTCGAACCTCTTCCTGACCAAGTTCGACAATACGGACAAGTCCAAGCTCATGATGGCGAACCTGTGGGACTTCGACAGCATCTACCAGATGAACGGCAACTGGTCGAACGTCCACAACTATGGCGCGTTCTACTACCCGCGGCTGCTCAGCAACCGGAACACGGCCTTCAAGAAAGAATACCTCGCCCGCTGGGACGCGGTCGCACCTACGATCTTCGACCAGGTCATCTCCTTCGTGGACACTTTCGCCGCATCGGAAGAGGCAGCCGCCCTCCAGGCATCCATCCCCCTCGACAAGAAACGCTGGGGGTCCAGCCTCCACTCCATCAGAACCAACGTGAATACGGCCAAGAACTGGTTCTCTTCCCGCAAACCCTGGCTGGAATCCGCAATGAACTCGCTCCGCTGACGGCCAATCAGCCTTCCGCCGGGATCCAGCGGATATCCGGGTCGCGCCGCCACCAGGTGAGCTGCCGCTTGGCATAATGCCGCGTGTTCACCCGGATCCGGTCCGCAGCCTCCTCCAGGCCGGTCCGTCCATCCAGATAATCGAAAATCTCGCGGTATCCCACCGTCTGCAGTGCCTGGCATTCCCGGTACGGCAGCAGGGAACGCACCTCTTCCACGAGCCCGTCTTCCAGCATGCGGCCCACACGCGCGTCGATGCGAGCATAGAGTTCCGCACGCGGTCGCTCCAGACCGATTTTCTCGATCGTGAAACTGCGGCGCTTCACCGTTCCCGTCTTGTAGGAAGAAAACGGCCGGCCCGTCAAGAGGCAGACTTCCAGGGCGCGGATGACGCGCTGGCTGTTGGAGCGGTCGATGACGGCATAGGTCGCGGGGTCCAGCCGGTGGAGTTCCTCCGCCAGCGGCGCCACGCCCTCTGTCCGCAGGCGGTCCCACAGTTCCCGGCGCAGGACGGGATCCCCGTCCGGAAGATCGTCCAGCCCGCGGCAGACAGCGTCGATGTAGAACATGGACCCGCCCGTCATCACGAGGGTCTCATGTCCTTCGTCGAACAGCCGCTCGAGCAGGGACACCGCCTCGAGTTCATAGTCACCGGCCGTGTAGGCGCAGTCGACGGGCACCGTCTGGATGAAATGGTGCGGAACGGCGCGCAACTGCTCCGGCGACGGGACGGCCGTGCCGATGGCCATCTGCCGGAAAATCTGGCGGGCGTCGCAGGAAATGACCGGAGAGCCATGCTTCCGGGCAAGGGTGATGCTGTAATCGGTTTTCCCGACGGCGGTGGGGCCCAGGAGGATGAGCAGGCGGCGCCGGGATGCGGACATATACGCTACAGGTTCAGGTCTTCGGTGCCGTCGAAGACTTCGGGGGTGTCGTCGTCCGGATCTTCCTCGTCCGCGTCGTCATCATCGTCGTCCGCGTCATCCAAGTCATCGTCCGACAAGCCGCCGGAGAGCAGGTCGCTCCAGTCCGGTTTCTGGCCGGGCAGGTGACGCTGGTGTTCGGGAAGGTCCTCGAAGGCAACGTAGCCGTTTTCAAAGTCGATCGGATTCGGGCCCTTGACATCCACCAGGACCGGTGCGGGCCCCGTCCCTTCTTCTGTCGCTTCGAGGGTGATGTTCACGCTCTTGCGGTTGGGCACGTCGTAGAAATACACGAAGGACACGGCACCGGCTCCGACCGTCTGCGCCACGGTGACGGCATCGACCGCACCGCTGCCCAGGTCGAAGAGGCCGTACCGCCCGACGACTCCGCCGCCGGCGTCCAGCGCCTTGAACAAAATCAATTGATCCTGCGGGAATTCCATGTCGGCCCGCATCTGTTTATGGAAAGCGTACAAAGTCGTCCCGCCGTCCATCTTGTAGAGGCGGAAAAAACCTTTGATACCGGACAAAGTCACTCTGTAAGTAAAAATCATCGCAACGAAGATTCTGTTTTCGGAAACCAAATTTACAAAAATTCCGCTTCCGTTGCAAAATAAAGTGAAAAACACTAATTTCGTAAGCCGAAACATGGGAGCGACGACAGATACCATCCGAGACACGTACAGGAGCATTCCCGCTCCTGCGGAAGGCTTGTTCAAAGACAACGGGAGCCGCTTCCTCGCTTTCGCCTATCCCGTAGAGAACGAAGAAGAGATCAAAGACCGCGTCCAGGCGCTCCGGAAGAAGTACCACGACGCGCGCCACCACTGTTATGCCTACCGCCTGGGTCACCTGGGCGACCGATTTCGGGCGAACGACGACGGAGAGCCGTCCTCCTCCGCCGGGCGGCCCATCCTCGGGCAGATCGACTCCCGCGGGCTGAGTGACGTCCTGGTGGTCGTCGTCCGGTATTTCGGCGGCATCAAGCTGGGGATCCCGGGGCTCATCCGGGCCTACCGGACGGCCACGGCCGATGCCCTGGAGCAGGCCGGTACGGTGGAGAAGGTCGCCGGCAAGTGGTTCCGCCTCCGCTTCGGCTACGACAAGATGAATGACGTGATGAAGCTGCTCAAGGAGATGGACCTGCCCCAGCGGGCGCAGGACTTCTCCCAGCGGTGCTCCCTGGAGACGCGCGTGCGCCTCGCCGCGGAAGCGGATTTCCTTTCGCGGACCGCAGGCATCGGAGACTGCCAGACCGAAGAATTATAAATGAAAGATATGCCCAAGAACTTGATTTCCATCCAGGACCTCACGAAAGAAGAGATCCTCCACATCCTCGAAGTCGCCCGCGAATTCGAAGCCAACCGCGAGCAGCACTTCCTCGACGGGAAAGTCGTCGCCTGCCTGTTCTTCGAACCCTCCACCCGGACCCGCCTCTCGTTCGAAGCGGCCGTCGCCCGCCTCGGCGCCCGCGTCATCGGATTCCCCGACAACCGGAACACCAGCCAGACCAAGGGCGAGACCCTGGAAGACACGATCCGCATCGTCTCCAACTATGTCGACATGATCGTGATGCGCCATCCGCTCGCCGGCGCGGCGGACATCGCCGCCCAGGTCGCCTCCGTGCCGGTCATCAACGCCGGGGACGGCGCCAACCAGCACCCGACGCAGACGCTTCTCGACCTCTATGCGATCCGCAAGACGCAGGGCCGGCTCGACGGACTGGACGTCAACATGGTCGGCGACCTCAAGTACGGACGGGCCGTCCACTCCCTGGTGGAAGCCCTCTCGCACTTCTCGCCGCATTTCGTATTCACCGCCCCGGAGGAGCTGCGGATGCCCCGCAAGTACCTGGAGGCGCTGGACGCCAAGGGCATCTCCTATGTCCAGACCGAACGGATGGAAACGGCGCTGAACGACTGCGACATCCTCTACATGACCCGCGTGCAGCAGGAACGATTCCCGGACCGCGAGGAATACGAAAAGGTGAAGGACGTCTACCGCTTGACGGCCGGCATGCTCGGCGGTGTGCGGGAAGGCATGAAGATCCTCCATCCCCTCCCCCGCGTGAACGAGATCGCCACCGACGTGGATGAGACGCCGTACGCCTGGTATTTCAAGCAGGCGGGCGACGGCATGTATGTCCGGATGGCCATCATCTCATGCCTTTTGGGATACAGATAAAATCACTATCTTTGCTTTCTATGACAAGATAATACATAAAGAACATCTCGATATGGGTAAGAAACACGTATTCAATGCAGGCCCCTGCCTGCTGCCCCAGGTGGCCATCGACAAGGCCATCGAAGCGCTGAAAGATTTCAAAGGCACCGGCGTCTCCCTGATCAGCATCTCCCACCGCACCAAGGAGTGGGACGAAGTGATGAACGAGTGCCGCGCCCTGTGGAAAGAACTGCTGAACATCCCCGATACGCACGAAGTGGTCTTCCTGGGCGGCGGCGCCTCCCTGCAGTTCCTCTACGTGGCGATGAACTTCCTCGAGAAGAAGGCGGCCTATCTGGAAACGGGCGTCTGGGCGAAGAAGGCCCTCAAGGAAGCCAAGGGGCTGGGCGACGCCTACGCCCTCGCCAGCTCCGCGGACAAGAACTACTCCTACATCCCGAAAGGATACGTGATCCCCGAAGACATCGACTACTTCCACATCACGACGAACAACACCATCTACGGGACGGAGATCAAGGAAGACATCGACTGCCCGGTCCCGCTCATCGCCGACATGAGCTCCGACATCATGAGCCGTCCGGTCGACGTGTCGAAGTATGCCCTCATCTACGGCGGCGCGCAGAAGAACGTCGGCCCCGCCGGCGTGATCTTCGCCATCGTGCGCAAGGACGCCCTCGGCAAGGTCTCCCGCTACATTCCGACGATGCTCGACTACCGCACGCACATCGACAAGCTTTCGATGTTCAACACCCCGCCCGTGTTCTCGATCTACGTGATGTACGAGACGCTGAAGTGGCTGAAAGGCATCGGCGGCGTCGAAGCCATCCACGCGGTCAACCGCCGCAAGGCCGACCTGCTGTACGCCGAGATCGACCGGAATCCGCTCTTCGTCGGCACCGCGGCGAAGGAGGACCGTTCCGACATGAACGTCTGCTTCGTCATGGCCCCCGGCTACGAGGACCTGCAGGACGAATTCCTTGCCTTCGCCAAGGAGCACGACATGGTGGGCATCAAGGGACACCGCTCCGTCGGCGGCTTCCGCGCCTCCATCTACAACGCCTGCACCGTCGAGGATGTCCAGGCGCTCGTGGACTGCATGCAAGCTTTTGAAAAACTGAAAAAATAATCGGCCATGAAGATTTTGGTTGCGACCCAGAAGCCTTTCTCCGCTGCCGCGGTGGCGGGGATCAAGGAGATCGTCACGGCGGCCGGACATACCTTCGCCGCCCTGGAGAAATATGAAGACGCCGAAGCGCTGAAAGCGGCGGCCGCCGATGCGGACGCCCTCATCATCCGTTCCGACAAGGTGACCGCCGATGTCATTGCGGCCGCCCCCGCACTCAAGATCGTGGTACGCGCCGGCGCGGGCTACGACAACGTCGACCTCGCCGCGGCTTCCGCGCGGGGCATCGTGGTGATGAACACCCCCGGGCAGAACGCCAACGCCGTGGCCGAGCTGGCCATCGCGATGATGATCTTCATGAGCCGCGGCCAGTTCACGCCCGCGACGGGCTCCGAAATCATGGGCAAGACCGTGGGCATCCAGGCGTTCGGCAATGTCGGCCGCCTCGTCGGCAAGAAAGCCGAAGCCCTCGGCATGAAGGTGAAGGCGATCGATCCCTTCATCCCGGAGGACAAGATCCGCGAGGCCGGCGCCGAACCCGCCGCCACCCTGGAAGACCTCTACGCCGGCTGCGACTTCGTGTCCATCCACATTCCCGCGACGCCCCAGACGGTCGGATCCATCGGATACGACCTCATCACCAAGATGCCGAAGGGGGCCTGCCTGGTGAACACCGCCCGCAAGGAAGTCATCGACGAAGCCGGCCTGGAGAAGGCGCTGGAAGAGCGTCCCGACCTGAAGTATGTCACGGACGTCGCTCCCGGCGGATACGAGGCGCTGCGTGAGAAGTTCGGCACACGGATCTTCGCCACGCCCAAGAAGATGGGCGCCCAGACGGCCGAGGCGAACCTGAACGCCGGCCTGGCCGCCGCCCGACAGATCGTGGACTTCTTCGCCACCGGCAACACCCGTTTCCAAGTCAACAAGTAAAGCCCGACCCTTATGGTACGCGTCAAGCCTTTCGCGGCCGTCCGGCCGCCCAAGAAATACGTCACGGAGGTCTCCGCCCAGCCGTATGACGTGCTGAATTCCGAGGAGGCCCGCCGGACGGCCGGCGAGAAGTCGCTGCTGCACATCACTAAACCCGAGATCGATTTCACGCCGATCCCCCGCGACGACGAACCGCAGGTCTACGACCGCGCCGTCCGGAACTTCCAGGTGTGGCAGGAACGGGGCTGGCTGGTGCAGGATCCCGCCGAACGCTACTACGTCTACGCCCAGACGATGGGTGACCGTACGCAGTACGGCATCGTCCTGTGCGCGCACACGGACGACTACACCTCCGGAAAGATCAAGAAGCACGAGCTGACGCGCAAGGACAAGGAAGACGACCGGATGGTCCACGTCCGCATCCAGAACGCCAACATCGAACCGGTCTTCTTTGCTTTCAAGGACAACGCGACGCTTGCGGAAATCGTCTCCCGGACGGCCGCAGGCGAGCCGGAATACGATTTCACGGACGAGAACGGCTTCGGCCACCGGTTCTGGCTGGTCGACGAGGCCCTGAACGACCGGATCACCGCCGCTTTCCGCGATGAAGTCGATGCCTTCTACGTGGCGGACGGACACCACCGGACGGCAGCCGCCGCCCGTGTGGGTGCAGAGAAACGCGCACAGAATCCCGCGCACACCGGTGACGAGGAGTACAACTTCTTCATGGCGGTGTGCTTCCCGGAGAGCCAACTCAAGATCCTCGACTACAACCGGGTGGTGAAAGACCTCAACGGCCTGACGCCGGAAGCCTTCCTCGCCGCACTGCAGGAAGATTTCGAGGTGACGGAAAAGGGCGCCGCGCAGGAGGCCCCCGCCCGGCTGCACCAGTTCACGATGTACCTGGGCGGCCGCTGGTACGTGCTGGACGCGAAGCCCGGACGATACGACGACACCGACCCGATCGGGGTGCTGGACGTGACCATCCTCTCCAACCTGGTACTGGACAAGATCTTGGGAATCAAGGACCTGCGGACCGACAAACGGATTGATTTCGTCGGCGGTATCCGGGGACTGGGCGAGCTTTCGCGCCGGGTGGACAGCGGAGAGATGACCGTCGCTTTCGCCCTGTACCCCGTCTCGATGCAGCAGCTGATCGACATCGCCGACACGGGCAACATCATGCCGCCCAAGACGACGTGGTTCGAACCCAAGCTGCGCTCCGGCCTCGCCATCCACAAACTCAGTCCGTTCCAGCCGTGATGATTCCCGACCTCTTCACGCCCGCGCAGCCGCTTTCCGACCTGATCGACCGGAATCCCGCCATTCTGGGCATCATGGTCCGGACGGGTCTCGGCTTCGCCATCGGACAGGCGTCCGTCGCGGAGGCCTGCCAGAAGTACGGGGTTGACGCTCCGACCTTCCTGCTGATCTGCAACATCTACACGTTCAAGGAGTACGCTCCTTCTGCGGAGGACCTTGAACGGGCTGATGTCAAGACGCTCCTCACCTACCTGCACAAATCGCACGACCACTATCTGGGGCATGCCCTCGGGTCTCTCGCCACGTCGATCGACCGGATGCTGGAACCCTGCGACGAGCAGCACCGGGCCGTGATCCGGAAATTTTATGCCGACTACAAGGCGGAACTGGAACGGCACTTCCGCTACGAGGAGAAAAAGGTCTTCCCTCTGCTGGAAGCCTCGGTGCAGCCGGATGCAAAGGCAACGCCTTACCGCAAGATCGAGGACAACCACCACCGGATCGACGAGAAGATCGAGGACCTGAAGAACATCGTGATGAAGTATCTCCCGAAGGTGTGCGACGACGCGCTGATCGCTTGCGTCCTCACGAACATCTACCAGCTCAAGTACGACCTGGAGCAGCATACCGCCGTGGAAGACTTGATGCTCGTTCCCATGATGGACAAACTGCTCGGCAATGGCAGGTAACGGGAACAAAGTCATTCTGGTGGTGCCGCAGCAGGTCATCGACCGCTGCCTGGAGAAGATCGGCGCGGACACGGACGGGAACGAAGTCGTCGGGCTGGTGTCGGAGCTGCCGGTCGGCGGGGACGTACACATCCGCAAGAACGAGCCGGTCCGACCGGACGAGAGCGAGCTGTCGGACCGCGAGAAGGAAATCCTCGTGTGCGTGGCGAAGGGCATGCTGAACAAACAGATCGCCGACCGCTTCAACCTGTCGATCTACACGGTAATCACCCACCGCAAGAACATCACCCGCAAGACCGGCATCAAGACGGTGGCCGGTCTGACGGTCTACGCCATCCTGAACGGCCTCATCGACATCGGTTCCATCGAAGGCTGACGAATCTTCCTGAATGATCTGCGGGTCCGGCAGGTGCCCCGCAAACCTGACGCTTCGCTCCATCCCTCCCACGCCTGACGGCGCGGGCCCCGCCCGTTCACGAGGCCACGGGCGGCCACGGGTTTACGGGGGCACCTGCCGGATCCGCCGCTATTCCGCGTGCGTATCGATCACGGCGAAGAATTCCCCGCGCTTCACGAGACGGTACAGGTCGCCGTTCGGATACTCGAACAGGAGGTACTGCAACGTCGCCTCCTTGAACGACTTCACATGCCAGCTGCCGTAGGTGTACACCCGACCCTTGTCGTCGGCCGCCATGGACATGATCATCCGCGCGGCACGGCCTTCGGCATCGACCACGGGACCATGGTCGGTGATCACGTTGGGATCGTCACCTTCCTTGAGTGAAATGCTGCGCAGGTGGAGTTTCCGGTCCACATAGCCGGGGCCGTCGGGATCGACCTCCCGCTCGTCTTCCGAGAACAGCGTCCGGGCGTCCTGCAAGTCTTCATATTGGATGAAATAGAAGCGGTCGCCGCCGATGGCGGACTCGAAATAGGTGGAGCCGACGGATGCGACTTCTTCGAAGGCTTCCCCGGAGGCGATGTCCTTCGACGGGTCGAAGCGCCAGAGCCGCTCGTCACCGCCGCCCAGGCAGCCCATCGTGAAGTAGCATTTCTCGCGGCCGGGCAGCGGGGACACCCAGGTCCAGCACCGCTGTGAGAGCAGGGTCTCGTCCGTAACCGGCGTCCCGTCGATCAGGCGGCCCTTCGGCAGGACGTCCACGAAGGTCTCAAGTTTCTTGTCCTCCGCCCGCCAGACATACAGGTTGCCCCGGTCATTGTCGTAGTCATAGTGCTTCTTCCAGAGGGAGAACCAGACATCGCCGCGGTTGTCCACGAAGAACCAGAACGCGGCGCCCTTGCGTCCGGGCACCACCAGGGCGAGGTCTTCCTTTTCACCGGTGGCGATGTCGACACTGTACAGGTGGCAGCCGTCGGACTCGTAGAGCTCCTCCAGGAAGGGGACGACGAAGACATACAGTTTCTTCCGCACCGGGTCCACGCCGATGGCCGAATAGATGGAATAGCGGGGTTTGACGATCCCCAAGTCGCGGAACTCGCCCGTGGCCATGCAGTACCCCATCACATGCGCACCGGTGTAGTTCTCGATCCCTTCCTTCCAGTAATTCGACAGGTGCGTGGTGAAATACAGCCAGCCGTCGCATTCGACGACCGGACTGTGGACCTTGCCCTGCTGGGAAGGGGTGTCCTGTTCGCCGCAGACATAGGTCATGTCTTCGGCCAGCATCGTGTGGCGCCAGGTGGCCGGGTCGAACTTATGGAAGCCCGCCCCGTGCCCCTTGGAATGGGTTGAAGACCCGAAGTAGCAGGCGCCGTCGGAGGCGACGGTCATGCCCTGCCACTGGCCGTCCCATTCCTTGCAGATCTTGTTCATCGAAAGGGTCCACACCCGCTCCCCCTTTCCTTCAGGGTCCTCGGTAGCGACCGGGGCGGGACCGCCGCAGGCGCTCAGCGCGGCGACGGACGCGGACAACAGCATCAAACGTGTTCGGTTCATGTCGGTATCTTTATTTCGTGATCAGGTTTCTGTCCCGCAGGGCCTGCAGGCCCGACTCCCACGGGGCACCGTCTGCCCACATGTAGTAGGAGAAATACGAGGTGTTGTACATGTAGAGCGGCAGCCAGGGCTGAAGTTCCGCGTAGGAATAGTGGGAATCGCCGTTCATCGGCAGGTTCATCCACATGTGCAGGTAATAGGGCCGGTGGACGGGGAAGGCGCCGACGAAGGAAATGTGCTCCCGGGTATCGTACGCCGCATTCCATCCCTCCACAGGGAAGAGCATCTTCCCGTAATAGTAGTCCGGGTTCATCCGGTAGGTGTGGATGCCGTCTGCCTCGGGAATGAGGAAATGGTCTTCCAGGCCGTGGGCCTTCCCGATCTCGACGATGGGCTGCGGCCCGAGGACGTTCATCTCGGGATGCGCCATGTCGAGGGCGAAACGGATGCCCAGCAGGGGCGATCCGCCATAGAGGGTGAAGACCTTCTCGATGACGCTGCCGTAGTAGTCGGCCCGCATCCGCACCTCCGCATAGGCGCCGCCGTCGTGCACGACTTCCGCCCGGTAGACCTTGTGGGTCTCCACGCTGGCCTGTCCGAGGAAGTCCTCGAAACCGCCATACGGGTAGAACCCCCATTCCCGGTTGGCCCGGTCGTCGTCGACGGGCTTCTCGGGCCAGAGCTTGAAGAAGACATTGTCGTCCTTTTCTTTCACATAATACTCGATGACGCGGGCGCCGGTGGTAAGCAGCGTCACCCGCACCTTGTCGTTCTCCATCACATATTCGTCCACGCCGTCGCCATTGAGGTCGACCGCCTGCAGGGTCACGTTCCCGGGCTCCGCGCCGACCCCGAGCTGGGTCTGCGCCGTGATTCCCATCGCTTCGGCCGTCACGGTGTAGGCGCCGCCCGCGAGTGGCAGGTCGAATTCCAGTTTCGCGCTGGCAGCCTTCGCCACCTCGCAGGTGCGCTCCTCGGAAAAGGCTTCCTTCCCGGCGGCGTCCGTAGCAGTAACCTTCACGGAAACAGTCGGTTCCGTCGTCATATTGTGGACCGACACGGGGAACTTCACTTCACCCGCGGGGCCATACAGCAGTTCGTGCGTGGAAACGGCCGGCGGCAGGTTGACCGACGCCATCACCGACTTGGCACCGTCCCCCCAGTCGAAGCGGGGAACCACGGCGCTCAGACGGCCCATCGAAGCCGCCGTCGGCAGCAGTTCGAACGTCAGGCACTGCCGCTCCCCGGCGGCAAGCCGCAGCGGACGGGACGCGTCACCAGCGAGAGAAAGGTGATCGGGCAGCTGCAGGGAGAAGGTGCCCTTCACCTCGTGGGGATACAGGTTGGTAACCGTCACCTGCAGGGTATGCCCCTGGACAGAGGCTTCCATGTTGACCTTGTCACCGAAATACTCCTCCAGGTAGTCCCGGTCCAGGAGCAGCAGTTGCATCGCCTGGCGGAACCGGTCAGGGCCCAGGATTACGCCTCCTTCGGCCACGCCCACTTCCCTGCGGGAGAGGATCGCGTCCCACAGGGCGGCGCGGTCGAACGGCGTTCCCTTGGGATGAAAGAGGACCATGCTGTTCGTCAGGCCGCCGAGCGCTTCGCCTGTCAGCAAGACGAAGGGTTTGTCCCATTGGGCCAGCTGGCGGGCGTTGCCCACGGAAGCGAAATAACCGTCATAGCGTTCGTTCGGATCCTGGCCCGTGGCAGGGATGCCGCGGAAGAGGTAGCCGTGTTTGGCGTCGCGGAATTTCAGCCAATCGTCGGTCGAGCGCATTTCCTGGACCTGCAGGCCTTCATAATCGTCGCAGCCGTAGATGGGTGAAGTGCCCAGGTCGGTAACCACCTCCGCACCGGCTTCCGAGACCCACCGTGCCAGTTCGCCGCCGACCAGGAACTCATACAGGCCGGAGAAAACGAACCAGGAATTGCCTTCGTTCATGCCCAGTCCCATCACGTCGATGGGATTGCCGGGCGTACAGGTCACGCTCCGCACCAGGGTCGCCGCCCCGAACCAGCCGCGCTTGAGTTCGTAGGTGCCGATGATGTCCAGCGTACGCTCAAGCAGCGCACGGAAGGCCTCGAGGCCTTCGTGCGGACCGGTGACGGCGAAGAGTTTCCTGTTGCCGTTCCGCAGGCAGAAGGCGTCCAGCGGCCGGAATTCCGGGTCGCGGGTCTGGTAACTCCCGATGTCGGGAAGGGCGTTCGGATTCTTTTCCTGCAGCGCGGCGGCGAGCGGAGCGGTATCCTCCACGAAGGCCAGGACGGCGCCGTCCGTCCGCAGGGCCTCCTTGAGCGCCGCCTCGTCCGGATTGTCCAGGACTTTGTAAGGCGCCGCGCTCAGGCCGGCGAAGAAGCCTTCCTGCACCTGCAGGCCCGGCAGGCCGAGGGCGGCGGCCAAGTCACGCTTCGACTGGGCGACACCCTTCGCGAGATCGGGCAGGTTGACCCGGTACAGGTTGCCGTATTTGTAATGGGTGCGGTACACACTCTGCCAGTGGTTGGTGTAGCCGTTGTAGTCGAGGCGGCTTTCCGCAACGGGTTCCGGAGCGCCGGACGGCGCGTCGGCCTTGAACCCGGCGAGCGGCCCGCCGTTGCAACCTGCCGCAGCGAGGGCGGCCAGGAAAAGGGGAAGGAGTCTTTTCATATGCATGAGGTTGTTGTTCTAATGTTGTTCTAATAACGGTAAGGAAGGGACTGCAGCGCATCCGAGGATCCCCCATAGAGGAGTTCCCAGTCACCGCGGAGCGGAACCATGTCCTGCTCTTTTTCGGACCAGCCCAGGAAGACCTCCCCGTCGAGCGGGAAACGGACTTCGACGGTCGCTCCGGCCGGAACGGACACCCGCCGGAAACCACGCAGGCTCTTCAGCGGGCCGTCCACGTCATCCGGGCGGCGGACATAGAGCTGGACGACTTCCTCCGCGTCGCATGTGCCGGTGTTGGTCACCGGGATCACGAGGTTCCGGCCCTTCACCCGGGCCTGCCCGTACGAGAAAGTCGTGTAACTGAGGCCGAAACCGAAGGGATAGAGCGGGTCGCCTTCGAAATAGCGGTAGGTGCGGCCCTTCATGGCATAGTCGGAGAAGTCCGGCAACTGCCCGACGTTCCGGTAGAAGGTGACCGGCAGTTTCCCGGAGGGGACGACATCGCCGAAGAGGATGTCGGCCAGGGCCGTTCCGCCTTCCTGCCCCGGATACCAGGCCTGCAGGATGGCGTCGCAGGATTCCGTCTCTGGCTCCAGGCCCACCGCGGAACCGGAGAAATTGACGAGGATCAGTTTCTTCCCGGCATCGTGCAGGCGCTTCAGCAGATCGCGCTGCACCTGAGGCAGTTCGATGCTGGTACGGTCTCCGCCGGCGAAGCCCGGAATGGCAACCGACATTTCCTCCCCTTCCAGCCTCGGCGAAATGCCGCCCGCGAAGATGACGACGTCGACTCCCTCGAGCTGCTGGAGCACGTCCTCCTCCGCCCCGTCGGTAAGGCCGCAGCCGCGCACGGTCACCAGGTCGCCCACACGGGCCTGCAAAGCATCCTGCAGCGTCACGGTTCCGTCAGGGATGGCATTGTAGTTGCCCCACATCATCTCCCGGTCGTCGGCGTTCGGTCCGACCAGGGCGATCCGCCCGGCAGGAGCGAGGGGCAGGATACCGCCCCTGTTCTGGAGGAGCACGATGGATTCCCCGGCCATCTTCCGAGACAGTGCCAGGTGGGCGGGGCCTTCAAGGATTCCGTCGTCCAGGGCGTCCCAGGGCGTAGGCTGGGCGTCCAGTTCCCCCAGCCGGATGCGGGCGGCCAGCAGGCGGACCAGCGAACGGTCCACGTCGGCCGGGTCGAGCAGACCCGTTTCCACCGCCTCCACGATGTGGGCATAGGATTCCCCGCAGTTCAGGTCCGTCCCGGTGTGGACGGCGGCCGCGACGGCATGGGCGGCATCAGGGCTGTAACCGTGCCGTCCGGGGACGTAGAAATCCGCGATGGCCCAGCAGTCGGAGAGGACGATCCCCTTGTAGCCCCATTCGCCCCGCAGCACCTGGTTGACCAGGTAGTCGCTGGCCCCGCACGGTTCCCCGCGGAAGCGGTTGTATGCGATCATCACTTCCTGCACGCCGGCCTTCGTGACCAAGTCCTTGAACGCCGGAAGATACGTCTCGCGGAGGTCGCGCTCGGAGACCTGCGCATCGAAGCGGTGGCGGTCCTGCTCCGGCCCGGAATGGACGGCGAAATGCTTGGCGCAGGCATGCGCCTTGAGGATGGGCGCGTCCAGGTCGCCCTGCAATCCGCGGACAACCGCCATGCCCAGCTGACCGGTCAGGTAAGGATCTTCTCCGTAGGTCTCCATACCGCGGCCCCAGCGCGGGTCACGGAAGATGTTGATGTTCGGCGTCCAGAAGGTCAGTCCCTGGTACTGTCCGGCGACCCCGGTAGCCGCCAGGGCCTGCCGATTCTTGACCCGGGCCTCGTCGCTGACCGCCGTAAACACCTCGTACACAAGCGGTTCATCGAAAGAAGCCGCCATACCGACCGGCATCGGGAAGACCGTCGCCTTCCCGTTGCGCGCCACGCCGTGCAGCGCCTCGTTCCACCAGTTGTAGGCGGGGATGCCCAGCGCTTCCACGGGCGCGGAGTGATGCATCATCAGGTTCGCTTTCTGCTCCAGCGTCAGGGCGGAGACCAAGGCTTCCGCCCGTCGCTCCGGACTCGGGCCGCTGCAAGAGAGCATCAGCAGCACGGGCCATATCCATCCTGTCCTTTTCATAATCTGCCGAATTAGGGATTCCGGAACAAGATACTGAAAAAAAACGTATCTTTACCAAAATGGATAGAATCATTATGACAATTCGACGGATCATTGCGGCAGCGCTGCTGTTCGGGCTCCTGGCGGGCTGCGGAAAGACGGAACCCGCCGCGGAAGGAAAACCGGAAGAGGGAACGGAACCGGAAGAGGAAACACCTGTGGAGTATGTCACTTCGGACGAGCCCATTCCGATCCTGGCCTGGTACAGCATCCCTGAGAATTTCACGACCATCGACCAATACCGGACCCTCAAGGATGCCGGATTCAATGTCAGCATGACCTTCTTCGGGCCACTCGACGACGCGCTCCGGGCGCTGGACTGCGCCAACTCGGCAGGCGTGAAGCTCCTGTTCGCCTGCAACGCGCTCCGCTCCGACACGCAGAACACCGTCCGCCGCGTCAAGGGCCATCCCGCCCTCTACGGATACTACCTGCAGGACGAGCCGACGAATGCCGATTTCCCCGACCTGGCCGCCTGGGCGGACCGGATCCGCGAAGTGGACGCCAGCCATCCGCTGTACCTGAACCTATTCCCCGACTATGTCAACCCCTCCGTCCTCAGCACGTCGTATGAGGACTACGTCAAAGATTTCATCCGGATCGTGAAACTCCCGATGGTCTCTTTCGACTACTACCCGGTCACCACCTCCGGCATACGGAAGTCCTGGTACGGCAACCTGGCCCTCATCGCCCGCGAATCGGAAAAGGCCGGCCTGCCGTTCTGGGCCTTCGCCCTTTCCACGGCCCACAACCCGTATCCGCTGCCGACGATGGCCTCGCTGCGGCTTCAGTTCTACACCGACCTGGCGTTCGGCGCGCAGGGCCTGCAGTATTTCACCTATTGGAATCCGGGGACGGATACCTGGGACTTCCACGATGCGCCGATCAACCAGCAGGGGCAGAAGACGGCCACCTATGCGCTCGCCAAGGCGATGAACCAGGAACTGCAGGCGCGGGCGGGCGTCTTCATGGGCGCCAAGGTGAAGGAGGTCCTCTTCACCGGCGGGAACATTCCGCGGGACATGACCCTGCTGACGAAACTGCCCGAGGGCGTGTCCAAACTGGATACCAAGGGACAGGATGCCCTGGTTTCCCTCCTCGAGAACAAGGGGGTACGGTACCTGATGCTCGTCAGCCGGAGCGTCGACAAGAGCATCGCCTACGATATCGCCTTCAGCGGCGCTGCCGCTTCGATCGGCAAAGACGGCAGTATCACCCCGCTCAAAAAGGGCATCCTCTCCTACCGCCTCGACGCCGGCGACTGCGCGATCTTCCGGTACTGAGGCTTTAGGCGTATGTAACGTGACCTTGATCGAGGTTCTTTTTTCCGTGATAAAGCAATCGCATTTGAGCTAAAAAGGGCAAAGAGACCTCACGATGCTGCCTTTAAAGCATTCTATTATGGTGTCGGACATGTAATGACGGTTCCATCAAAAACCAGATAATAATCCGGATATTATTGATAACCGTGGAAGATAAGAGAAAACATAGGGATAATGTATTGATCGGCTGCACGATCGGTCTGCTACTATTCTTTCCCGTATTGTCCATTGCCCTGGCTTTATCCCAAGAACTGTTCCCCTCGTTTTGGGGATCCGAGAATCTAGGCAATGGACTATACTATGTATTTGAGGACCCACACTGCAAGGGTATCGTGCATTCATACAAGGCCAGGGGATTCGTAAATGATGGTATCAAAGTAATCCCTGATGTTTCTGTAACACACGTTTCAAAAAGAAACAAGTACATCATAGTCACTGGAGAGAAAAAAGACGGCACGATAATGTATTATCTTATTGATAACACTTTCCATGTAGATAAGAATAAGTACTTTATTTATGACAGGGAAAAAGATCGTGCGTATCGAGACAGTGTCATCAAACATCATATTGCCTCTTTCAGTGACAGCCTTACATTATTTCGCGCCCTTGAAGATAGGGGAGGCCAATTTGGAGAATAGATAAGATCCCAGCAATGAAGACACCCATTATTAAAAGACAAAGAGAAAGGGCAGGTGCGATTCTTGAAATTGATATTGAGGGACTCTATTACGTGTATGCTCAAATTGTATATACAAAACAATGTGTTTTTTTTGATTTCAGAAGCAATGAACATTTAACTGATCTGTCTTTATTACATAATAAACCTGTTCTGTTTGTTGCTTCGGTGTATAGTTACATTATCACACGTGGTTATTGGCCCATCATTGGGATGATGCCTATTAGAGAAGAGTTTCGTGAAATGCCCGATGAGTTTATTCACCATCGTTTTGACAAACAAGAGTTTGAACGCTATAACCCCAATACGGGCTCAATAACTCCATCTACTTGGGATGAATGTAAAGAACTGGAAAGAGCTGCAGTATGGGATCACCATCATATCGTTGATAGGATACGTGATCATTATAATGGGATACCTTGTATCTGGTTAGAAGAGGATTATGAGTTATTCCCCGCGAGGAGGCCGAAATAACCAACGCCACTATCCAAAGATGACACTTCATGTATCTTTATCAGCATACGCTTCCGCCCGGGCCGACGGGGCAGGACCAGGGCCGGGGGCTAGTCCAGAGGAAAGGGAATGAGGCGGAGCAGTTCGGGGAGGGTGTCGACGAGGAAGTCGGCGCCGGCGGCGAGGAGCGCTTCGCGGGAGCCGTTGCCGTAGGTGACGCCGCAGGTGCGGACACCGGCCGAACGGCCCATCCGGATGTCGACCGGCATGTCCCCCACCACCAAGGCTTCCTCCGGGGCGAAACCGAGATCCTGCAGGGTCTTCAGCACGGCGTCCGGCGCTGGCTTGCAGGCGGCGACGTCGTCCATGCCCAGGGCGTAGCCGATGAAGCCGTCGATCTGCATGTCACGCAGGAAATGGTGCAGCGAAGCCGAGGAACGGGAAGTGGCCACCGTCATGCGGACGCCCCGGGCGTCCAGGGCCGCGAGCGTCTCCCGCACCCCGGGAAACAGCGCGGGCGTCAGCACGGCGAGGTTCTCTTTGAAGACCTTCCGGTACGTCTCCGTGCACAGGTCGGCCAGGGCGTCGTCGCAGGACGGGACCACCTGCCGGAAGCACTCGGGCAACGGCAGGCCGATCGTCGCCGCGCAATCCTCGTCGCCGACGAAAGGCAGCCCCAGCCGCCGGAGCGTCTCCTGCATCGTCAGGATGATGTTCCGCCGGGTGTCACCCAGCGTACCGTCAAAATCGAAGACAACCAGCCGGACAGCCTCGGGGCCGCCGGCCGGTTTCCGTTGTTCATTCTTCTGTTCCAATATTCGTAACTCAGTACAGTTCAGGGACATCCTGGCGGGAACGCAGGTACATCGCCGTGCCGCCCTTGTCGTTCGGGTGGTGCCAGACCTGCCAGCCGCCGAAAACCTCGGGCGGATAGTTCTCCCAGAACATCATCGTCTTGTCCACCTCCATGCCGTCACCGGCCAGGGAGGTCGCCAGGTCGAAGCGGCAGCCCTTCAAGCCGTACTTTTCCCGGACGCGGTCGATCAGGCGGTTGGCCTCCACCTGGGTGCCGCTCTCGTTGCTGGGGATGTTGTTCAGGATCGGGATACTGCCCTGCGAGAAGATGTATTCCACCAGGCGGGAAAGATTCTCCTCGGTATTGCCGCCGTTGGTACCGATCGTGACCATCACGTATTTCGGGCGGATGGCGGGCAGCTCGTTCGGGATGCGGAGCAGCACTTCGTTGATCGTGCAGCCCCCGCGGCCGCTGCAGACCGCCTTTCCCTTGACGTTCGAGCAGATCTGCATCGTCCAGGCTTTCGGGAAATCTTTCTTCGGGAAATAACCGTCGGGCTGCGTGATGGAGTCGCCGTAAATCATCAGGAAGACCTCCTCGTCCACGGAGAAGACATCCATCCGGCGCACCGTCAGCGCCTCGCCGGCGGACAGGCCGAAACAGTAGTAGTCCCACATCGCGCCGGCGCTGTAGCCGGGCTGCAGGGCGCCCTTGCCCACGCCGCCGGCACCGTCCGACTCCAGGACGACCTCTACGGATTCGCCCGTCGTCTTGTCGGTCAGCCGGGCGGTGTTGCGCAGGTAGGCGTGGTCCACGGTGACGACGTACCCGTGCGCCGGGTCGAGGAACGGAGCAGGCTTGACGACCCCGCCGGCCGAAACCGTCTTTCCGGGGACATCCACCTCGAAGCCATAGTCGCCCGAATCGGAGCGGAAGAAGGCCTTCGCATCCGGGCTGAAAGCCACATCGTAGCGGGCCGTACGCTCGCCCAGCGAGTAATAGCGGTTCAGGCGCACGCGGCCGCCGGCGTTCACCCGCAGGCCTTCCGGCGTGGCGCCGGCCTGCACGCCGCCCTCGAGGGCGAATTCCCCGAGCGGGGCGCCGTCGTCCAGCAACCGGCTGAACACCACGTTCCTGTGTCCGTATTCATAGGTCAGGCGGCCGATCGGCGCGCTGTCGCCGCTCACGTAGTAGTCCATCATGTCGAACGGCTTCGTCACGTGGTCCGACACCTTGAAGCGGAAATGCACGAAGTCCGGGGCGAGGCCCAGGGCTTCCAGCGGCACCGTCACCGTCATTTCCCGTCCGGAGACCGTGCAGACGGCCTCCCCGCAGGGACGGACCCCGGCGGCCGTGACACGCTCGATGCTGGTCTTCCCGGCGGAAGGATGGCGCCCGATCAGGAAATCAAACGGGAACGCTTTCCCGACAGTGTCCCCCACCTGCACGAGGATGTTCATCCACGTGGAGTCGCCCGGTGTCCAGGCCGTGAGGTCGGAAGCCGCCGTAATCCGGAAGCGGACGGCCTTCCCGTCGTGCGAGACGGCCGTGCGGACGATGTCGTTGCGGGCGCTTTCGTCCCGATAGCGGTCCGTACCGGCGAAATCGACGAAATCACGGACGAGGGCATCCCCCTCAGGATCGGCATAGACCCATTCCGCCCCTTCGCGCACCGGCGCCGTCAGGACGGGATCCGCCCCCTTGAAGCTGCGGATATTGCGGGCCATCTGCAGGTAGAAACTGTCGCCGTAGCCGCCCTTCATCATCTCGATGTCGCGCGAGAACTCCTCGTTGAAGGTGTCCACGAAGCCCACCTTCCCGTCGAAGACGTACTTGATGGCCACCCACTCGTTCCAGCCCGTCATGAAGACGTTCGACACCTTGTCGGGCTGGCGCAGGGCGGTGTTCCACTGGTTCTGGAAATTATGGCCGGAACGGACCTGGTCATGCAGGTTCCGGCCCGTCGGGGCATCGTACCCCCGGCCGCGGCCGTTCTCCAGGTCGGAGAAGATGATCTTCTTCGTGGAATGCTGCGCCACCGATACGGAAACGACGCCGCTGTAATTGCGCTGCGGATACTCCCAGTCCATCCAGGGGAAGGCATGCTCGTCGGGCGGCATCGTCGGCCACTGCGACTCGCGCACGTCGAAAAAGCCGAGGTAGTCATCTTTGATATAGTTCGGACGCCCCTGGTCCGTCGTCCCCTTGTTGGCGCGGGTCACGCCGATGATCAGCGGACGCCCGGCCGGCTTGTACCAGACACTGTCGTACTTCCCGCCCACGTAGAAGGCGTAGAAGAGGTCGTGCACCACCTTCCCGGACCCCCCGTTGGTGTAGAACGAGACCTTCGGGACATCATATCCCTTCTGCTGGAAGGCCAGCAGGGTCTCCAGCAATGTATGCACCACGTTCGGGTAGCAGAAGCCGTTGGTCGTGTCGAGGATCAGGTAATCGACCCCCGCGGCCATGAAGAGCTCCACGTGCCGCGCGATGACCCACGGGTCGGCGCTGTTGTAATACCCGTACAGGGGCTCCGACCAGAAATGGTACTTGTGCAGGGGGCTCCGGGGCGTTCCCTTCGTGGCGTACAGATCATCCGGGTGCTCGGCGAGGAGTTTCGTAATGTCATAGTTGCCCGTCTGCTCGGAGGGGTGCTGCCCCATCCAGACGAAATAGAAGATGCCGACTTCCTTCTTGCCGGAAGGAGCGTCCGAGGCCAGGAGCGAGGCCGTCGCTGCCAGGAAGGCCGCGGCCAGGAGGGCGATTCTTTTCATGATTACCGGTTTTGCATTTTTCGGAGGAAGCAGCCGATGGCATTCTCCATCAGGCAGCAGATGGTCATGGGGCCCACACCGCCCGGCACCGGCGTGATGACGGAGGCCTTGGGTTCCACGGAGGCGAAGTCGACGTCGCCGCAGAGCTTGCCGTTCTCGTCCCGGTCCATGCCCACGTCGATGACGGCGGCCCCGTCCTTCACCATGTCGCCGGTCACGAACTTGGCCCGGCCGATGGCGACGACGAGGATGTCGGCCTGGCGCGTCACGGAGGCCAGGTCACGCGTACGGGAATGGCAGATGGTCACGGTGGCGTTGCGGTCAAGCAGGAGTTTGGCCACGGGCAGGCCGACGATCTGGCTGCGGCCGAGGACGACGGCATGCTTGCCGGCAATCTCGACCCCACCGGCCTCCAGCAGCTTGATAATGCCTTCCGGCGTGCACGGAACGGTGCAGGAGGCATTCGGGCGCTTCTGCCACAAGGCGGCGGTATTGAGCGGGTGGAAGCCGTCCACGTCTTTCTCGTGCGCGATGGCTTCGATTACCTTGGGCTCGCTGATCTGGGCGGGCAGGGGCAGCTGGACGAGGATGCCGTCGACGCCGTCGTCGGCGTTGAGCGAGGCGATGAGGTCCAGGACGGCGGCTTCGGAAGTGTCGGCCGGAAGCCGGTAGGTGGTGTGCTTCAGCCCCACCACTTCGCAGGCTTTCTCCTTGTTGCGGACATACGTCTGGCTGCCGGGGTCCTCTCCCACGAGGATCACGACCAGGTGCGGCACGCGGCCGTATTGTTCAGGAAAGGCGGCGACCTGTTCCGCCATCGCGGCCTTCAGAGATGCCGCAAGGTCTTTACCACTGATGATCATAAGGATGATGCTGATTGATTACAAAGCCTGGTGTCCGATGTCGGAGCGATGGAAGAGGCCCTCGCAGCGGATGGCGGCGACGGCCTGCAGGGCGCGGGCGTTGGCCTCGGGGAGGGTCGGAGCCTGCGCCACGGCCATCAGCACGCGGCCGCCGGCGGTGACCGTCTTCCCGTCCTGCATCTTCGTTCCCATGTGATAGAGCCGCACCCCGGGCAGGGCGGCGGCTTCGGCGAGTCCCTCGATGGGCACGCCCTTGTCATAGGACCCCGGATAGCCCTTGGAGGCCAGCACGATCCCGAGCACGGCCTCTTCCGACCAGCGCAGCGGCGGCAGGGCGTCCAGCGTACCGTCCGCCGTGGCACAGAAGACATCGTAGATGTCGGACTGCAGGCGCGGAAGCACGACCTCCGTCTCCGGGTCACCGAAACGGCAGTTGAACTCCACCACCTTGATGCCCTGCGGGGTCTTCATCAAGCCGCCGTAGAGCACGCCCCAGAACGGGCAGCCCTCTTCCACGAGGGCGGCGGCCACCGGTTTCATGATGTGCTCGAGCGCATCCTGCCGGTCCTCCTCCGTGATGAAAGGCAGCGGCGTATAGGCGCCCATGCCGCCCGTATTGGGACCTTTGTCCCCGTCGAAGGCGCGCTTGTGGTCCTGCGAGAGCACCATCGGCACCACCGTCGGACCGTCCACGAAGCACAGGAAGGAGAATTCAGGGCCGGTCATGAACTCCTCCACGACCACCTTCCCCTTGCCGAACTTGTCCTCCAGCAGCATGTCCTTCAGGGCGGCGCGGGCGGATTCGAAATCTTCCGGAATGACGACACCCTTTCCGGCGGCCAGGCCGTCGTACTTGAGCACCACGGGGAAAGAACCGCCGCGGACATATTCCAACGCCTCGTCGTAGGCGTCGAAGGTGCGGTAGGCAGCCGTCGGCACGCCGTGGCGCGCCATCAGCCCCTTGGCGAAATCCTTGCTGGACTCGATGCGGGCCGCCGCCCTGGAAGGACCGAAGATCCGTTGCCCGGCCGCGCGGAAGGCATCCGCGATGCCCGCAGACAGCGAGACTTCGGGACCGACGACCGTCAGGTCGACCTGTTTCTCCTGCGCGAAAGCGAGCAGTTCTTCCACCTGCGTGTCCTTCAGCGGGACACATTCCGCCTGCGCGGCGATGCCGGCGTTGCCGGGGGCGCAGTAAATCTTTCCGACCTGTGAAGAGCGGCTGAGGGCATCCACGATGGCGTGCTCCCGTCCGCCGCTGCCGACGACCAAGACTGTTTTCATAACCGATTCGTTCATTGTTCCTACAAAGATAAGCATCCTTTCCCGAATCTTCTCGCCCGGCCCGACGGTTTTTCCGGGTTTTTCCTTATATTTACAGAAAGCGAAAGCGCAACATGATGGAAAAGACCTGGAGATGGTTCGGCCCGGACGATCCGGTCCGCCTGGAAACCCTGCGCCAGATCGGCGTGGAAGGGATTGTCACGGCCCTGTATGACCTGCCGAACGGCGCCGTCTGGACGGAAGAGGAAATCCTGTCCCTGAAACGGAAGATCGAATCGGCGGGGCTGCGATGGTCCGTGGTAGAGAGCCTGCCAGTGAGCGAAGCGATCAAATACGGCGGCCCGGAAAGGGATGTCCTGATCGAACATTACCGGCAGAGCCTGGAGAACCTGGGGCGCTGCGGCATCCGGACCGTCTGCTACAATTTCATGCCGGTCATCGACTGGATCCGCACCGACCTGGAGCATCCCCTTCCGGACGGGGCGACGACCCTGTATTTCGACTTCGTCCGCTTCGCCTATTTCGACATCCACATCCTGGAAAGGAGCGGCGCGGCTGCCGACTATCCGCCGGAAACCCTGGAAAAGGTGGAAGCCCTCTCACGGGTCATCACGCCGCAGGAGCGGTCCGGTCTCATCGATACGATCATCACCAAGACCCAGGGATTCATCAGCGGGAACTTCGACGAGAACGACGCGGAGCCGGTCCGGAAGTTCCGCGAGCTGCTCGCCCGGTACGACGGGCTCTCCGCCACGGACCTGCGGAAGAACCTGCAAGTTTTCCTGGAAGCCGTCATGCCCGTCTGCGACCGGTACGGGATCGACCTCTGCATCCATCCCGACGATCCGCCCATGCACCGCGTCTTCGGGCTGCCGCGCATCGCCACGGACGAGGAGGACATCGACTGGATCCTCTCCTGCGTGGACAATCCGCACAACGGGCTCACCTTCTGCGCCGGCACCCTGTCCAGCGCGGCGCGCAACGACGTCGTCCGGATGGCCCGCCGCTTCCGGAACCGGACCCATTTCGTCCACCTGCGGAGCTGCCAGCTGCTGCCGGGCGGCGATTTCATGGAAGCGCCGCACACTGGCGGCCGGGCGGACATTCCCGAACTGGTCCGCATCTTCGAGGCGGACCCGCGGCGCCTTCCCATGCGCGTGGACCACGGCAAGCTGCTGCCCGCCGACCGGGAGAAAGGCTATCCGCCCGGCTACAGTTTCCTCGGCCGGATGCTCGCGCTCGGCCAGGTGGAAGGGATGATGGCCGCGCTGTCTAGACGCCGCTGAAGGAGCTGAACCCGCCGTCGACGGGGAGGACGACGCCGGTGATGAAGCTGGCGGCGTCGCTGCACAGGAACTGGGCGGCGCCGTTGAGTTCGTCGATATCGCCGAAGCGACCCATCGGGGTCTTGGCGATCACCTTGTGGGAACGCTCGGTCAGCGACCCGTCTTCGTTGAGCAGGACCGCACGGTTCTGCTTGCCGATGAAGAAGCCCGGGGCGAGGGCGTTGACCCGGATCCCGTCCCCGTACTTGAGGGCGAGTTCGGCGGCCAGCCAGCGGGTGAAATTGGAAACCCCTTCCTTGGCCGCGCCGTACCCGGGAACCCGGGTCAGTGCCGCATAGGCCGCCATGGAAGAGATGTTCAAGATGCACCCGGCCTTCTGGCGGGCGAAGACCTCGCTGAAGACATGGCAGGGATAGACGGTGCCGTCGAGGTTCAGTTCCAGGACCTTGTCCCATTTTTCAAGGTCCATTTCCCAGAAGTGCTGGTCGGGCATGACGTTGGAACCGGGCACCTGCCCGCCCGCCACGTTGACGAGGATATCGATGCGGCCGTAACGGCGGCAGACCGCATCGGCAATGCCCCGCAGCGCAGCGACATCCATTACGTCACAGGCATGGCAGGCAGGGTCGCCGCCGTAGGTGGAGAGGCGTTCCAAGGTCGGGGCGACCTGCTCCTCCCGATGGACCAGCGCAGCGACCTTCGCGCCTTGTGCGGCGAAATGACGGGCGATGGATCCACCGAGGACCCCGGCGGCGCCGGTGATGACGGCGACCTTCCCAGCAATTGAAAAAGTTTTTTCCATAGGTTGCGGCTTTATTCTCTGGCCATCTTCCAGGCCTGGGTTGTCGTATAGTATTTGGCAAGCATGTTCGGGACTTCCCACGCCGGCAGGGTGCCTTCGGAAAGGTATTCCAGGAAATGGCGTGTCACTTCACCGAAATGGGCCTCATGTCCCACCCGGTAGGTGTCGGGAATGACCACATGCCAGCCCGTTCCACAGGGTTCCAGGGCCACGCCGGGATACTTCCCGGCAACCGGGGCAAACGCTGCCTCCACGTCCCCTAGAGGGGCGCAGGGCTCGATGTAGAGCTCCGGTTTGAACCCCTGCTCCGGCCCCTGGCGGATCACCAGGTCGGCCTTCGTCCCGCGCATCGTAGAATAGTGGGTGTCCCCGCCGCCGGCGGGCGGTTCGAAGGCCCAGGTGACGGTCACCTTCGCATGCACGCCCTTCAGGGCATAGTCGATTTGGCCGTTGGCATACACCTGCAGCGTGTCGTCCACCACGTCGCCCTGCAGGAACGCCGGGAAGTCGTCCAGGCCGGTGGAAGCCTTGAACTGGGCCCGGCTGACCGGCGTCGTCCAGTGCCGCGCGGCCAGCAGTTCGATGTCCTTGCGATAGTCCAGGGCCTGCTCCGGGAAGCACTCCCATTGGACCAGGTCCACCAGGTGCACCATCACGTCGGCGATGCCTTCCCCCTGCTGGCGGACATCGTAGAACCACGCCGGGCGGACCAGGGCGTTGCCGGACACGTTCTTGTAGAAGTGATGCACGCTTTCCTTGGTGATGGCGGGTTCCTCCAGGCTCCCCTTCCGCTGCTCGCCGTAGAGGGCCGGAATCATCGAAAGTTCGCGCTGCAGGATCGTGGAGATCTCGAAGCGCTCGGTCATGATGTCGTACAGCAGCACGCCTTTCTCCCGGGCGGTGTCGAAGCATTTCTCCAGCAGGGCGAAATGCGCCTCGTCAATCGCCATCGGCTTGTCGGCCAGCACGTTGATGCCGGCTTCCAGGGTCCGTGCGATGTACTCCGTCTTCTTGGCGTTGTTGCCGGCGGTCACCATCACGTTCCCTTTCTTCTCCGTGAGCATCCGGTCCAGGAAATCCTCCCCGCGGTAGACGACCTCGTTCCAGTCCGTCGGATCTTCGGGGCGGGTGTTGTAGGCCTCGACCTTGGCGAGGTGCTGCTCCAGGTCCTCTCCCTCCGGCGCATAGACATACACGTCGCGGGAGACCCCGGGGTACTGGACCTTCTGGACGAGGGCCGCGTGGAAGTGGCCCGGATCCAGGGTCAGCAGGACGACCTCCTTGCGGGAAGAGCAGGCGGACACGGCCAGCGCAAGCAACAGGAATGCAGACAGTCGTTTCATCTTCTTACTCTTTACAATAGGCATCGAAGAGCGCGGCGATGCCGGCCTGGGCGGTATCGCCTTCATGCACCAGCACACGGTAGCGCAGCTTCACTTTCTCTCCCTTGCTCATGCGGGTTTCTTGGTCGTTCGCCGGCCACCACATCGGCGTCGGCGACATGAAGCCGTAGTCACGCGTGAACCAGCGGGAAGGATACCAGCGGCTCGAAGGGTGCTGGAGGATGGCGATGCCCTCCGTGCCCGTCTTGCGCGCACCGTAGCAGTCCATCCAGGGCGAGGGCGTCCCGAAGGTTTCCTTCTCGCCCTTGTTCCCCTCGCGGTTCACCATCGTACCGCCCTGGCGGACCGTCAGGTCCTCCGCGATCCGTGCGCTGAACAGGGAGTGGTTGGTCTTCAGGATGGTGACGTCGATCAGCATCTCCATTTCGATGTCGAAATCAAGGACATACAGCCCCGGAACGGGCGCCGACACCGTGATGGTGCGCTTGTCCTTGATCGGAGCATCCGCATCCGGACGCTTCCAGATGCACTCGTCCACGATGACGGCCTTCTCGCCGCCCGTCTGCACGACCCGCGCGCCGACGGAAACGATGCGTCCCCGTTCCAGGCCTTCCTGCCAGTAGTTCCCGCCATTGACGCGGTCGCAGCCGAAGAAGAGGGAGGAGTGATGCGGGTACGTCCCGTTGCGCATCGAGGTGACACTGCCGCCCGACTTCGGGCCGTTGACCGGGAAGAAGAACGGATACTTCTCGTCCTCCTCGAACCGGTAGCTGGTGAAGAACTGGCCACCGATGGTGACATCGATGCGGTTGCCGATGCGGACGGCATTGACTTTCTGCGCCTGCGCCAGGGCGGAGCCCGCGGCCAGCGTCAGGGCAAGGGAAAGGGATAAAAGGATCTGTTTCATTTTTCAGTGAGTTATTCTTTGTTTCCGGCGGCAAAGGCCTCCCACAAGCGTTCCGCCGTCTCGGGAGCGACCGTTCCGTCGAAGGTCAGGACGCGGTAGCGGAGCACATAGGTGTGCCCCGGTTCCAAGGTCCAGTCTTTCATCTTCGTCGGGCAGAAGTTGACGAACACGTCGCCCCGCCCGCCGTTGGCCTCCTCGTTCCAGATGCGGAGCGGTTCAGGCGCTTCATAATTCTCTTTCGCGGCCAGGAACAGGAAACCGCCCCTGCGTCCGGGCCCGGTCTCCCCTTCGACGAGGATCCAGCGGGCGCGGGAACCGTCGATCTGCGGACGTTCCAGCCCTTCGGAGGTCAGCATGGTGCTGTTCTGCCGCGTCCAGGAGGCATTTGCGCGGATGCTGAAGCCCTGGTAACGGTAGGCTTTGATCGTGACCGGCCTGCCGGAGGACGGTGTCAGGCGCGACTCGAAATCCCAGAGGAAGCCCTCGGGGACCTCCTGCGCCCGCACCCGCCACTGTTCTTCCAGGATGGCCTTCTCCCCTTCCGGCGTGAAGGCGACGTGGTCCAGGGTGGCGTCGAAGCCGCACGTCTTCCGCTTCGCATACACGGCGTCGATCCGCCGTGCGCGGACCGTCCCCTTCCGTTCGCCCAGGTTCCACAGGTCATACAGCTTCCCCTCGTACTCGACTTTGGTCCAGGGATTCCAGATGCCGTAGTGGTGGTAATGGTCACGCGGCTGGATCTCCGTCAGGACGAATCCGGACGGCGTCCAGGCCGGATGGATGTAACCGCTCCGGGCGTAGACGTCGCTGACGCCCTCCGGTGCCGGCGTCACGGCATAGTTGTAGGACAAGACGGGCTTCCCGGCGCTCAGCAGCGTCACCGCGCGCCCGTCGTCCCGCACCGACATGCCGCGGCTGCTTCCCGCCTGGCGGGAAGGGCCGCAGGCCGTCGTCAGGACAGCCGCCAGCGACAGCAGGGCCAACAGTTTCTTCGTCATACGCCTACAGTCCACGGTCGATCGAATAAGGGAAACGCATCGGGCGGCTCAGCATCGCATTGGCTTCGTCGTCGTTCTTGAACCGCTCCATGACGGGATCCCAGTACAGGCGGCGGTTCAGGATCATGGCGATGTGCTGCAGCAGGCAGACCGAGCAGGAACGGTGTCCGACCTCCGCCGGCGAGATGGCCGGCATGCGGGAGCGGATGCTGTCCAGCCAGTTGCGGTGATGGTCGTTGCTCATATACAGGTGGATTTCATCCTCCTTCAAGCCGGAAGTGATGATCTTCGGGTTGGACGCCTTGAGCGGAGAAGCGGTGTTCGTCACCGGATCGTTGGCCGAAGCCTGGTAATTCCCGCGGCTGACGAAGATCCAGCCTTCCGTGCCGGTGAAGAGCAGCCCGTTCGGCTTTTCCTTCGAATCCGTGGTGCCCGTGACGACGACGCCGTTGGCGTATTTCATCTCCGTCGCATAGGCGCCGTGCACGTCCCAGAGGCCGTTGTCGGCAAACTGTGCCTCCCCGTAGATCTCGACCGGGCCGGAATACTCCGTCCCCATCGCCCACTGCGCGATGTCGAAGTGGTGGTTGCCCCAGCCGGTGATCATCCCGGCGCCGAACTGCTGGCAGCGGAGCCAGCCCGGACGGCCGTATCCCTTCTGGGGATGGACGCGGTCGAC
Source organism: uncultured Bacteroidia bacterium (assembly GCA_902801205.1). Taxonomy (GTDB): domain Bacteria; phylum Bacteroidota; class Bacteroidia; order Bacteroidales; family UBA932; genus Cryptobacteroides. The sequence goes on along the minus strand of CADCHE010000002.1, from coordinate 195,541 downwards.
GGTATAGGGGACGTACGGCGTGGAGCCCAGCCATTTTTCGTAATTGAAGCCATCGGGGACCGGCATCGGTTCCGGATTTCCGCCGGACGGGTCGCCGGGCAGGCGCACGTCGATCGTCTTCAGTTCGCCGATCCGGCCGTTCCGGACCAGCTCGCAGGCATAGCGGAACTGCTCGGAAGAGCGCTGCTGGGTGCCCAGCTGGAAGATCACGCCGGTGGCATTGACCGCATTGCTCATGATGCGGCCTTCCTGGATCGTCAGCGAAGTGGGTTTCTCCAGGTAGATATCCTTGCCGGCCCGGGCGGCGTCCACCGCGGGCTTGGCATGCCAGTGGTCGGGGGTGCAGATGATGACGGCATCGATGTCGGGGCGGGCGAGCAGTTCCTCGTAATGCTCGTACGTCGCGATGTCCACGTCGCATTTCCCGAAGCGTTTCTTGTATCCGGCCTCGACATACTGCTTGGCTTCCTGCACGCGGTGGGCGTCCAGGTCGCAGACGGCGATGATGCGGTTGTCGTCATACTTCATCACGCCCGGCATGTCGTGGTCACGGGCGATACGTCCGGTGCCGATCACGCCGATGTTGATGCGGTTGGACGGGGCCGAGGGGCCCTTGAGGACGGAAGAACGGGCAAAGATGGGCGCGCTGATGGACGGCGCGATGGCCAGGCCGGTACCGGCGGCCAGGGAGGTTTTCAGGAAAGATCTGCGTGTCAAAGGTGCCATATTGCAACAGTGATAAGAAATTACGTGGTATTGTGAATACAAAATAAATAAATATTACATATGTTATTTGCGATAAAAAACGAAGAATAATCTTCATTTGCGAAATACTTTCTTAATTTTGTCCCATGATCAAGATCCTGACAGTCATCGACTATTCCAGCCAGTCGGAGCGCCGGCTCCTCCAGGGGCTGGTCAGCTACGCCGACGCGCACGGCGGCTGCATCCTGTACCCGATGTCGAACATCGACGTCGAGCGCAGCGGCCATTCCCGGAAGATCGTCAGCATGGCCCGTTCCCTGCAAGTGGATGCCATCTACGGAGTCTGGTATGACATCGACGTGCAGGCGGCGCTGTCGCTCGGAATCCCGATCTTCGTCCGCACCAACTACAAAGTCTACAAGGAGATTTCCATGGCCACCGGCAACTACCAGCGGATCGGGCGGATTGCCGCGGACTTCTTCCTGCACCAACATTACGACCGATATGCCTTCCTCGGCCTGAAGGACATCATCTGGTCGGAGCAGCGGCTGGAGGGTTTCGCGGACCGCCTGGGGGAGCGCGACCTGTCGGTCGCCACCTACAAGGCCGACGACGTCTCGCGGGAATGGACGCAGATCACGGCTTGGCTCCGCGCCCTTCCCAAGCCTGTCGCCCTGTTCACCTGCAACGACGCCATGGCCCGGCACGTCACCGAAATCTGCCTGTCCAGCGGCATCCGGATCCCGGACGAGCTGGCTTTGCTGGGCGTCGACGACGACGAGTTCCTGTGCAACATTTCCTATCCCAGCATCTCCTCGATCCGGCTGGACTTCGAGAAGCAGGGCTGGGAGATCGGGCGCGCCATCTTCGAGATGGTCGGACGCGGGCAGGTCTGGGTGGAGCGTGTCCCGATCGAACCGGTCCGCATCGTAGAGCGGATGTCCACCCGGCGTCAGGAGATCCAGGACGCCTACGTGAAGCAGATTGCCGCCTTCTTCGAAGACCACTACCAGGAAGCGTTCTCGCTGGACGAAGCGCTGGCCGCCATCCCGCTGTCGCGCCGGGCGATCGAGATCCGTTTCAAGAAGGAGATGGCGCCGATGACGATGCTCTCCTATCTGGAAACGCTCCGCATCAGTCAGTTCCGCCGCCTGCTCCGGACGACGGACCTGTCCATCAAGGAGGCGGCCGCCCGGTCCGGCTTCTCCGACAGCACGAACGTCGCACGGCTCTTCAGGAAGTACGAAGGCTGCACCCCCTCCCAGTACCGGAACGACCACCGGGAATGATCTCCTTTTTTACTATCTTTTGAAAAAAATAACCAGATGAGACCCTATTTCCTGATTGCCTGCTGCATGCTCTTCCTGCTCGCCGCCTGCGGGAAGCAAGATGTTCCTCCCGAGCCGCTCCCGGAAGAGGAATCGACCACGGTTCCGAATCAGGACACCACGCAGGTGACACCGGGCGGGGAGACGCAGGACCCGGCGGAAGTCGAGGAGGAGGATTTCCTGACCAAATTGAATTCGAAAGCATTCCGGACGCTTTACGAAAACCGCGGGAAGAAATACGCCGCCTTCTCCCCCGCCGCAGTCACCTGCCTGTACGGAATGCTCTCGGAGGGGAAAACTTCCGTCAAAAACGACTTTTTCAGCGAAAGCGACATCGCGGCGCTGAAGGCCTTCTGCAGTAGCCAGGCGGAGTGGATGTCCTCCCTCGACGCGGAAGATGCGCAGCTGGAAATCGCCAACGGCGTGGCCCTCGACAAGAGCCTGACCGGCCTCGACGCGTTCCGGGCGGCGGTTACCGAAAAATACAAAGCGGACCTGCTGGATGTCGACTTCTCCAAAAGCGAGGAGACTCGCGACCGGATCAGCGCGTGGGTGGCGGAGAAGACGCACGGGCGGCAGGCCGCGTTTTCCTATTACCAAAACGAACCCAAGGCAATCTTCCTGAACACCCTCTTTTTCCAAGCGGACTGGACCTGGCCGTTCGACAAGGCGAATACGACGGAAGGCTATTTTTATCCCGGTGAAAAGATCACGAAGCGACCCATCGTCGAATACATGAACCTGGAGGACCCGGATCTCTCATTCGATTATTACCATACCTATTCCTTCTCTTTGCTGACGCTTCCTTTAGGAAAAGGCAGCTGCAGCCTGTCCATCCTTCTTCCCTCCAAGCATGAGGACCTTTACGCATGGATTTCGACCCTGAACGGGAAGGTCTGGGCGGAAGCCCTGGCCGGGCGGAAAAAAGAACGTGTGAAAATCACATTGCCGAAACTGGAAGGGACCGGCCGCTGCTCATGGCGGCTCGATACCGAGGAGTTGCCCGTAGGAATGCCGATCGATCCCTATTATTTCCATCAGGCGAACACCTTTTCGATGGACGAAGGGGGAGTCCATGCTTCGGCCGGTTCCTACAGGAGTCTCCGCGAGAAGAATCCGCTTCAGACACGGTCCGCCGCCGCTGCCTTCACTACGGCCTTCCGGGCCACCCACCCCTTCGTCTTCGTCCTGCATGACAGCCGGACGGGCCTGATCCTGATGCTGGGCTACTATTACGGCTACGAGCCGACGCCCCAGGTCATCGATTGAAATCCCTGATTCCCCCTACTCCAGCACGAGTTCCGTGAAGGACCAGGCGGGGGCGTCGACGGTGCAAAGGTCTTTGCGGACCGGCGCCTTCCCCTTCTTTTCCAGCACCTTGACGGCGTCCGGCTCGGACAGCGTGTTCATCGCCATCGGACCGTCGGCGACCAGGCGCGTCTGTGCAGCCGAGGTGAACCGGCGTCCGAGGGCGGACAGGTCGAAGACGGCCTTGCGCGCCGTGGCCGTACGGTTGCACACATAGAGGACAAGGCGGCGCCGGTCGCGGTCCCAGGCAGCCTGGACCTGGAAATCCTCCTCCATGCCGGGCGCATAGTCCGCGATGTGCAGGACACGCGCGGCCGGGGAATGCGAGAGGAACGCCATCGCACGGCCGGAAGCCGTCAGGAACGCGCCCTCCTTGGGCGTATCCATCGTGCACTGGCTGTGGGTGTTCGCCAGGTTGTTGAAATTCACGAACAGCATCTCGTCGCCCATCCGCTGGAATCCCATGAAGTTTTTCAGCAGGTTGAGGGCATACATCCACTTGCTGAACATAAAGGACTTCGTGGCCTCTCCGCGCTCCGCCATGTTGTAGGCGTCCCGTTTTCGGTCGGTGTTGTAAGCGAGCCACTCCGTGTCGCAGTATTTGATATCCGTGCCGTTGGCGGCGTTGTATGCGCGCACCTTGGCGATCATCGCCCGCGTCATCTGGTCGGCATCGGCCCGGTCGGCGAGGAAATCGATGTCCTTCCCGGCGATCCGCAGCATGTCGTCGAGCGCCTCGTGGAATCCCGGCCTTCCGGGACGGCCGCCATAGGAAGAAAGGCCGGTCTTGATGGTGGGATCCACCGCCTTCATCGCACGGGAATACACCACCGCCGCCAGGGCGTAATCATCGGCTTCGTACCAGCGGAACACCTCGTTGTCCAGTTCCCAGAACTGTACGCCGAAAGGCTCGGGGAAGCCGTGTGCAGCCCGCAGGTCCGCCATCGGGTGCGACCCGGCCGGCAGGTTGCAGTAGGCCACCCAGTCGGCCGCCGAACGGGCGCCTTCGGAAAGGCTCATGAACTTCGGAAAACTGTAGTCCAGCCGGCTCTGCCCTTCCGGGAAATCCACGTCGTACTGCCGCTTGGAAGGATGGTAGACGTTCACGCACATCTGCATCTGTGCCCCGGCCGCCTTGCAGAGCATCGCGAATTCCGCCGTACCCACGTCGTTGTAGTTCAGACCGCCCCAGAAATAGGAATCGGTCGGGACGCGCTCCGAGAGCGGGCCCACACCCTCGCGCCAGTCATAGAACGAGGCGAAGCAGCCGCCGGGGAAACGGACCACTTTGGGGGCCAGTTGCTTGAAGATCTCGACGACCTCGGGACGCCATCCGTAGTAGTTGTCCGTCGCCTTGAGGGTGAAATCGTCCACGACAACCGTCGATTTCGGCGGGATCCACAGACTGAAGGTGGCATAGCCTTCGAACGACGGATTCTCGAACACGCACTCCCGGCGGGCGAACGTGTCCGCGACGGCCTCGAGCGGGATCACCGCGACCGGATCCTCCCACTTTCCCTGCGGGTAGATGCGGATTTCGGCGCCGACCGGGCCGCCTTCCGATCTGAGCATGCCGCCGAACGCGTACGTCTTTCCCTTGACGAGGTACTTCCCGTCCTGGGCCAGGGCGGCCCAGCGGGCGTCTTCGTCATTGCGGACCCGCAGGCACTGCCTCCCGTGCCCGGATCCCCCTTCGACGGGCGTCAGGGTCACCTTCCGCTGCGGCGTCTCCGTGAGGAAGAAGGTATCCTCGTCCGCGATGCAGCTGCCCTTCCCCGGGGTACCCGGGGCGGCGTACCAACTGTTGTGTTCGTAGCCGCTGTGGTACCAGTCGAATTTGCTCCAGTCCTTCTCGTATCCCTTTTCGGGATGCGATTCGTCGAAATACAGGTCATACCAGGACTTGTTGATCGACCGGTACGGCAGGAAACGCTCAAAACTCCGGTTGAACAGCATCTCCCCGTACATCGCCTCCACCTGGAGACCGTAGCCCAGTTCGATGAAGTTGCCGTAGAGCAGCGGGCTCAGCGGTTCCCGGGAATACTCCGCGGCCGTCACTTTGTAAGGGTCGGCGACCGTGCCCCCGGGTGCGGCATGCAGGAGGGGACAAAGGGTCAGCAGCATCGAAACGGCGGCAAAGCCGCACCTGAAACCAGTCGGTCGATTCATGGTATGTCCTATTATAATATTCTGATTCTCAGTGCTTGAAGTGGCGCTCGCCGGTAAAGAGCATCGTGATGCCGTTCTCGTCGGCCTTCCGGACGGAGTCTTCGTCACGGATGCTGCCGCCAGGCTGCACGATGGCCTTCACACCGTACTCCGCGGCCAGGGTGACGCAGTCGTCGAACGGGAAGAAACCGTCCGAGGCCAGCACGAGGCCTTCGCTGCGGATGTCGCGGCCTTCTTCGGAGAGCGTTTTCTCCGCCTGCTCGAGGGCGATCTTCGCCGAGCCGATGCGGTTCATCTGACCGGCACCGACACCGAGCGTCATCCCGTCCTTCACCACCACGATCGCGTTGGACTTGACGTTGCCGACGATCTTCCATCCGAAGGCAAGGTCAAGCAGCTGGGCCGGCGTCGGCTTCACAGCGGTGACGCACTGCTCCGCCGAGACAGGCGCGCCGAAACGGTCGAGGTCCTGCACCAGCAGGCCACCGTTCACGGAGACATACTGCTTCTGCACGGCATCGGACCGGGTCATGTCCACCCGCAGCACGCGCAGGTTCTTCTTGGTGCGCAGGAGCTCCAGGGCGTCCGGCGCGAAGGAAGGCGCCATGACGATCTCCAGGAAGATGGGCTTGAGCAGCTCGGCCGTCGCCAGGTCGACCTCGCGGTTGAAGGCGACGATGCCGCCGAAGATGCTGGTCTTGTCGGCCGCATAGGCCTTCTTCCAGGCGTCGAGGACATCGGTGCCCACGGCGGCCCCGCACGGGTTCATGTGCTTGAGGCCCACGGCGAACGGTTCGTCGAAGCAACGGACGATGTTCAGCGCGGCGTTCGCATCCTGGATGTTGTTGTAAGAGAGCTCCTTGCCGTTCAGTTGCTCGGCCGTTGCCAGCGAGAAGGGAACCGGCTGCAGGCTCTTGTAGAACATGGCCTGCTGGTGCGGGTTCTCGCCGTAACGGAGGCCCTGGCACGCATCGAATTCCAGGAACAGTTTCTCCGGAAGGCCGGCCTGGGCGCGCATGTACGTCGCGATGGCGCTGTCGTATTCGGCGGTATGGGTGTAGGCCTTGGCGGAAAGCTGCAGGCGGGTGGCCGGAGTCGTGTCGCCGGTGGCGCGGATCTCGGCCAGCACGGTGGCATAGTCCTCGGGGTTCACGACGACGGTGACGGCCGCCCAGTTCTTGGCGGCGCTGCGCAGCATCGAAGGACCGCCGATATCGATGTGCTCCACGGCATCCTCCATTGTCACGTCCGGCTTGGCGATGGTCTCACGGAACGGATAGAGATTGACGCACACGAGGTCGATCTTCTCGATGCCGTTCGCGGCGATCTGGGCCATGTGGTCCGGGATGTCGCGGCGAGCCAGCAGGGCACCGTGGATTTTGGGATGGAGCGTTTTCACGCGGCCGTCGCAGATTTCCGGGAAACCGGTCACGTCGCTCACGCTCACCACGGGGATGCCCGCTTCCTTCAACATTTTCATCGTTCCGCTCGTGGAGAGGATCTCCCAACCGAGTTCGGACAAGCTCCGGGCGAATTCCACCACCCCGCGCTTGTCGCTGACACTGATCAAAGCTCTCATTGTATGGTTCGTTTAAGAAATTTCTTGGTTGAAAAGCCGGCGGAGCGTTTCGACATACAGCCGGTGCTCGATCCGCTGGCCGATGCGGTGGACCTCCTCCGGGTCATTCCCTTCATAGGGGAACGCCTCCTGGGCAAGGATCCGCCCGCCGTCCAGGCTGGCATCTACGAAGTGGACCGTGATTCCGTACACCTTCACGCCGTAGGCAACCGCCTGTTCAACGGCATGCGCCCCCCGGAACGCGGGAAGCAGGGAAGGGTGGATGTTGACGATGCGTCCGCCATAGGCGTCCAGCAGGACGTCCGAGAGGATGCGCATGTAGCCGGCCAGGCAGATGAAGTCCACGCCGGCCTCCCGGAGCCGGGAGACGATCTCCTGCTCGTACGCCGCCTTGGACTCATAGGATTTCGGAGAGAACACGAATGACGGGACCCCCAGCCTTTCCGCGCGCTCGATGACCGCCGCGCCGGGCCGGTCACAGACCATCAGCACCGCCTCCGCGGGCAGGGTGCCGTCGGCGCACGCCCGGGCGATGGCCTCGAAATTCGAGCCCGCGCCGCTGGCGAATATGGCAAGCCGGCGTTTCATCACAGGATCACGACGCCGGGACGATCCGTCACGCGGCCGATCACCGTGGCCCGGTCGCCGAAGGCGGCGAGACGCTCCTGCGCCTCGGGAACCTGCGCGGCGTCCATGGCGAGGACCATGCCGATACCCATGTTGAAGATATTGAACATCTCGCGGTGCGGGATGCGGCCCTGTGCCTCCAGGAAACGGAAGATCGGGAGGATCTCCCAGGTCCCTTCCTGGATTTCGATACCCTGGCCTTCCTGCAGGATGCGGGGGATGTTCTCGTCGAAGCCGCCGCCCGTGATGTGGGCGACGCCGTGTACGTCGCAGTGGCGGATGACATCCAGCACCTGCTTCACGTAGATGCGGGTCGGCGTCAGGGCCACCAGGCCGAGCGGGGCGCCCGCCGTGCGGGGTGCGGAAGGATCGCCGTCCGTCGAGACGGAGCCGTCCAGTTCGGGATAGGCCTTGTGCAGGTCGAGCCCGGCGTCGGAGAAAATCTTGCGGACGAGGCTGAACCCGTTGCTGTGGACGCCGGTGGATGCGATGCCCAGCAGCACGTCGCCCGCCTTCACGCGGGTGCCGTCGATCAGGCGGGCCTTCTCGACCACGCCCGTCGTGTAGCCGGCGATGTCGTACTCGCCGTCGGCGTACATGCCCGGCATCTCGGCCGTCTCACCGCCCACCAGGGCGCATCCGGCCTGCCGGCAGCCCTCGGCGACACCGGCCACGATGGCTTCCACCACCTCCGGCCGCGTCTTGCCCTGGGCGACATAATCCAGGAAGAAGAGGGGCTCCGCCCCCTGTGCGAGCACATCGTTGACGCACATGGCTACGGCGTCGATACCGATGGTGTCGTGTTTGTCCATCGCGAAAGCGATCTTGAGTTTCGTCCCGACGCCGTCGGTGCCGCTCACCAGGACCGGCTCCTTCACGCCGAGCGAGGAGAGGTCGAACATCCCGCCGAACGCGCCGATGTTCCCCATCACGCCCGGACGGGCCGTGGATGCCACATGCTTCTTGATCCGCCGTACGACGTCGTAGCCTGCCTCGAGGCTGACGCCTGCCTTTTCATAATCGACTGCCATAGTTCTGTGCGTTGCGGACGAAAAACCGTCCGGAATGCAAATGTACGCATTTCGGACGGTAACTGCAAGGAAATCATCACAGCTTCCTACAGGGCGATGAGCGGGCGCGTCAACGCGTCTTTCAGCTCCTCGTCGTAACGCAGCCGGACGCGGATCCCGGCCTCCTGGAAATGGTACCGGGCGGCGATCCGTTCCTCGAGCAGGGGCACGATCTCATCCTTCTTGAGGCGCAGGTACGTCTCCTTGTCCATTTCGATGGCCTTCTGCAGGGCATCCAGTTGCTCGGTCATCGTGCCGGCCAGGCCGTCCTCCTCCAGTTCCTTCTTCATCTGGTCGAAGAGGGCCTTGGCGGAAGAGCGGTAGTCGAAGTCCTGCGTCTTGGCGAAGGCGATGAAATCCTCATAGTCCGCGTCGGAGAGGCGGAAATCCGCATCGGCCTCGGGGTGGCTGCGGACGTACCGGAGCGTGTATTCGCTCGGGACGGAGCTGTAGTTGAACAGCGACAGGGCGAGCCGGCTGTAGGTGTGCGGTTCCAGAACGACGTCGGGCGTGATGCCGCCGCCGTCGCGGACGGTCCGTCCCCCGGCCGTCTTGAACTCATGCGTAAGCGAATCGGGAATCTGGAGCGCCTCGCCGTCCTCGCCGCGGTTCGCGTAGTCGATGGCCTGGACGCAGCGGCCGGACGGGGTGTAGTACTTGGCCGTCGTCACCTTCAGCTGCCCGTTGTAGGGCAGGGGCCGGATGCTCTGGACGAGGCCTTTCCCGAAGGTGCGCTGCCCCATGATGGTCGCGCGGTCCAAGTCCTGCAGGGCGCCGGAGACGATCTCCGAAGCCGAAGCCGAGAAGCGGTTGACCAGCACGACGATCGGAATCTCCGTGTCGATGGGATGGGTGGTGGTGCGGTATTCACGGGTCTCGAGGGAGTTGTTTCCCCGGGCGGAAACGACCAGGGAACCCTTCGGGACGAAGAGCGAGACGATCGAGACGGCCTCCTGCAGGACGCCGCCGCCGTTGCCGCGCAGATCCAGCACCAGCTTCTCCATGCCCTGCGCCTTGAGGGAGAGGAAGGCCTCGCGGACGGCACCGGAGACATTCTCGGTGAAGCCGCTCTGGTAGATGTAACCGGTCTTTCCGTCGGACAGCATCCCGGCGTATTCCACGTCGGGCAGATGGATCCGCTCCCGGGTGATCTTGACGTCGACGGTGTCGGCCGTACGCACCTTGTGCACCCGGAAGGTAACGGAAGTGCCGGGCTTTCCTTTCATCCGGTCGGAAGACTCCTGCGAGGTGAGTCCCGCCGTCGTCGCGCCGTCGATGGCGACGATCTCATCGCCGCAGCGCAAGCCGGCCCGGGCAGCCGGAGACCCGGCATAGGGTTCGTCGATGATGACGGAGCCGTTCCGGTCGGGCTTGTAGATGATGGCGCCGATGCCTCCGTAAGTCTTGGCGATCATCATCTGGAGGTTTTCATTCTCTTCTTCCGGAATATATACGGTGTATGGATCCAGTTCTTCCAGCATCGCGTCGATGCCCGCCAGGCTGATGCGGTCGACGGGCAGGGAATCCACATACGAGCGGTTGAGCTCCTTGAGCACCGCATTGTGGATCTCCGTCCATTTGCCGAGCTTGAAGCCGTTCGACTGGCCGTAGGCAGTGGTCACCGCCAGCGCGGCCAGCGCAGCCAAAACAAATCTTCTCATTTTCATATCGCCGAATTTGTGCAAAAATATAAACTTTTTCGTAGGTTTGTACAAGATAACACTTCCCGCCTATGCAAAGAATCAGTATCCTGTTGTGCCTGCTGCTCCTGCTTCCGGCCGTTCCGGCCCGGACGCAGGCGCCCGCGAAGACATCCTCCGGCAAAACATATGCCGCAGACGCGGAATTCCCGCTCGCCGACGACCATTTCAACGCCCTGTACGGCCGTGCCGACGGCATCTACGCCTGGGAACACTGGCACGGCAGCGTGCGTCGCTGGCAGAAACGGTTCCGCTCCGACCTGGAGAAGACGCTCGGCCTCGACCGGATGCGCAGCGAGATGAAAGGATTCGTCCCGACGGCCCGCCAGATCGACAGCGAAGACCTGGGCTTCGCGACCCGCGAACGCTGGGAAGTCTGGACGGAGCCGGACGTGCTGCTGCCCGTCGTCGTCCTGCGGCCCGCCGGCGTTACGGGGCCGCTGCCCTTGATGATCACCCCGCACGGCCACTCCAAGAACACGGAGCTGTTCGCCGGGGTCTACTGGAATGAAAACGACCGCGTCCTGGCGGAAGACGGGGAACGCAATATCGCGCTCCAGGCGGTCCGCGAAGGGTTCCTCGCCATCGCCCCGACGGCCCGCGCCTTCGGGAAGACCCGCACACGGCAGGACCTGAAGGCCGATGCGACCAGCTCCTGCCACGACTACATGCTGCACGACCTGCTGATCGGACGCACGCCGGTGGGCGAACGCGTCTGGGACATCATGAAGCTCATCGACTGGGCCCTGGCGGACCTGCAGGCCGATCCGGACCGGATCGTCGTCTCGGGACATTCGGGCGGCGGCACCGCCACCCTCTATGCCGGCGCGGTGGACACACGCATCGCCATCTGCATCCCCTCGGGCGCCTTCTCCTCCTATGAAGCCAGCATCGGAAACATCCGCCATTGCGAGTGCAACTACCTGCCGGGCATGCTGAACCTGGGGAACATGGGCGACGTCGCCGGCCTGGTCGCCGGGCGGAACCTGCTCATCATCCAGGGGAAGGACGACACGATCTTCCCGCTGGAGGCTGCGAAGGCGGAGTTCCGCAAGACGGAAGCCATCTTCAAGGCGGCCGGACAGGGCGCCTGCGCCCTGGCGGTGGGCGACGGCGGGCACCGGTACTACAAGGCACCCGCCTGGAAATTCATTCACGAGCATCTATGAAACTGATCTTTGCGACAGGCAATCCCGGCAAACTGCGGGAGGCCCAGGAGATCCTGGGCGAAGGATTCGAACTGGTAACGCCCGCCCGGATGGGCATCACGGAAGACATTCCCGAAACGGCGGACACCCTGCAGGGAAACTCGCTGCAGAAGGCGGAATATCTGTATGAACGTACCGGCTGCGACTGCTTCGCAGACGATACGGGGCTGGAAGTGGACCTGCTGGGGGGCGCCCCCGGCGTGCACACGGCCCGATACGCCGGCGAGAGCAAGGACTTCGGGGCGAACATGGACAAGTTGCTGCGGGAGATGGCCCTCCGCGAACGCGAGGCCGCCGTCGCCCGGACTTACGGGTTCCACACCCCCGGCGTCGACCGGAAGGCCCGGTTCCGCAGCGTCGTCACGCTGATCCTCGGCGGAAAACCGCATTTCTTCGAAGGCGTGATGGAAGGGCGGATCGCCCTCCGGCGCTCCGGGAAGGGCGGTTTCGGGTACGACCCCGTCTTCATCCCGGACGCATATCCCGGCCAGACCGCCGCCGACATCACCGAGGAGCAGAAGAACGAAATCTCACACCGGGGGAACGCCCTCCGGGCCATGGCCGCCTTCCTCCATGAAGGAAAAAGTTGAGCTGATCGTCCTCGGCCACACCAAGTTCCGGGAGCATTCCGTCGTCCTCCACACCCTCAGCCAGGCGTACGGACGGCGGGGTTTCCTGGTGCGGGTCGGTCCGAAGAGCGCCATGACCCTCTTCCTGCCGCTGAACCTGGTGGAAGCGGAGGTCTCTCCCAATCCCCGTTCCTCCCTCTGGCACGCCGGCAGCTTCACGCTCCTGGACCCGCTGGAAGGCATCCGCAGGAACCTGTACAAGAATTCGATGACGCTCTTCATGAGCGAAGTCCTCTACCGGGTGGTGAAGGAAGACACGAACGAAGAAGGCTTGGCGGACTGGCTGAAGAAGCAGATCCTCACGCTGAACGCTCTGGAAAGCGATTTCTCCAACTTTCACCTGCTCTTCCTCCTGTCGCTGTGCGGCATCCTCGGATTCGCTGCCGACCCCAGGGGGCTCGCCCCCTTCGCCGGCGGGCAGCTCCGGCACATCGACGCCCTCCTCACGCTGCCGTTCGAGGAGGCGCTGCTCTATCCGCTCCGCGGGGAAGACCGAAGCGGGATCGCCCGCGCCGTCCTCGCCTACCTCGAGCACCACACCGAATCGGCCATCCGCATCCGTTCGCTGGATGTCCTCCACGACCTTTTCAACGACTGATCCCATGCACCACACTGCATTAACGAGCCTGACCGCCGCCCTCCTCCTGGCAGCAACGGGCGCATTGCAGGCCCAGACCCCTGCAGAGAAGACGCTGACCGTACGGCAACGCTACCTGAACATCCCCGTTTCGCACGCCGTGGGGCGCGCTCCCCTGTCGATGCAGCCTGAGGGCGGTTCCGTCCTGAACGTGGAAGTGCGCATCGCGGAAGGCGAACCCGAATACTGGGTCTTCAAGGACCTGTCCGCCTGGCAGGGCCGCCGCCTCACCCTCCGCTACGGCGGCACGCAGGAGGCGCTGGACAAGGTCTTCCAGGCCGACACCATCGTCGGACAGGCGGCGCTGTACCGTGAACGCCTCCGCCCGCAGTTCCACTTCACGACACGCCGCGGCTGGACCAACGACCCCAACGGGCTGGTCTGTCATAACGGGGTCTACCACCTTTACTACCAACACAATCCGTACGACCGTGACTGGGGAAACATGCACTGGGGGCACGCCGTGAGCCGTGATCTGGTGCACTGGGAGGAACTGGACGATGCGCTCTTCCCGGACGCGCTGGGCGCGATGTTCTCCGGATCGGCGGTCGTGGACAAGGACAACACCAGCGGCTGGGGCACCGCGCAAAACCCGCCCATCGTCTACGCCTACACCGCCCACGGGGCGCGTCAGACACAATGCATGGCTTACAGCCTCGACGGCGGCCGTACCCTGGTCAAATACGCAGGCAACCCTGTCATCGACTCGGGCATCCGCTGGAACAGCGGTGACACCCGCGACCCGCGCCTGCTCTGGTACGCGCCGGGGAAGCACTGGGTCATGGTGCTCTTCGAGCGCGGCGGGCATTCCATCTACACGTCCCAAGACCTCAGGAACTGGGCTTGGCAGAGCCACTTGCCGGGCTTCTGGGAATGCCCCGACCTCTTCGAACTGCCGGTGGACGGCGATCCTTCCCGGACGAAATGGGTGATGTACGGTGCTTCCGGTTCTTATCTGACAGGCAATTTCGACGGGAAGACCTTCACGCCGGACGGGCCGAAGCGGCACTACACCGCCGGGAAGATCTATGCAAGCCAGACGTTCTCCGACACCCCGGACGGACGGCGCATCCAAATCGGCTGGGGACAGATCGAGCAGCCGGGCATGCCGTTCAACTGCCAGATGCAGCTGCCCACGGAGTTGACGCTCCGCACCACGAAAGACGGCATCCGCCTCTGCAGCCGGCCGGTGACCGAGGTCGAAGGCCTCCTGCACCGGCAGTTCACGGCGGAAAGGCCCTTGGACGAAGCGGAAGCCTCCGCTGCACTCAATGCGTATGCCGCCGCGGACGGCCTGCACATCCATGCCCGGCTGCACCTGCGATACGCCACATCCGCCGGGCTCATCCTGAACAACGAGCACCTGGTGCTGTACGATGCCAGCCACGACACCGTGAACGGGTGGTTCTACGGCCTGCAGGACCCGGCATCCATGGCCTTGGAAATGGATGTCTACATCGACCGCACGGGCGTGGAAGTCTTCCTGGACGGAGGCTTGTTCAGCTGGTCGGCGCAACGCCGCACCGACGGGGACCGGAGCGGATTCCGGTTCTGGGGCACGGAAATCAGCATCTCCGACCTCCGCATAGACACGGTAGACAGTATCTGGAACGACCGGCCGCTAACGGAAGCCCGATGACGATTCGCGGACTTTGAGGTTCACCTCCACCGTCGCGGAAGAGGGTTCCCCACCTGTACGGACCGCTTCGAGGAAGGACCGGGCGGCCAACTGCCCGAGGATGTCGGGGTGGAGTTCCAGCGAACTCATGGACGGGGACATCAGCGCATCGAAGATTTCATTCGCCGTCCCGACGATACCGAAGCGGTCCGGGCAGCGGAGTCCCCGTTCCCGGGCGGCTTCGATGGCCCCGAGGGCGGAGAAGTCGCCGGCGCTGTACAGGGCGTCGCAGCCCTTGTCGATGGCCTTCAGCCCGTTCTCGAACCCGGTCTCGCGGACGATCGTGTCCAGGAAGATGATGTCTTCGTCGACGGGCCGGCCGGCGTCCAGCAGGGCCTGTTTGTAGCCCCGCAGGCGCTCGCGGTACAGGTCGGTGTTCATGTAACCGGCCAGCATCCCGATCTTCCGGTATCCCTTCTCGATCAGGTGGCGCGTGGCTTCGTAGCCGCCCCGGAAATTGTCGTTGACGATCTTCGCGCCGGGGAGGTCGTAGAAGACGCGGTCGAACTGCACCAGCTTGATCCGGGACGGGACGATGGCGCGGATGTGCGACGAGTCCGGGTCCTCGATGGAATGGGACATGATGATGCCGGCGACCTGGCTGCGGATCAGGGCCTTGAGCACCCGTTTCTCGTCCTGTAGCCGCTCGGAGGTCTGGCAGATGATCACGCTGTAACCGGCCTGGTTGAGTTCCCGCTCCGCGTGGCTGATCACGTTGGCGAAGAACTGCCGGTTGATCCTGGGGACGACGATGCCGACCGTCTCGGTCACCCCCTTCCGGAGCGACGTGGCGATCGGGTTGTTTTCGTACCCGCACTGCTTCGCTTCACGCAGGATACGCCTGCGGGTCTCCTCCTTGACCAGCTCGCTTCCGGAGAGGGCGCGTGACACGGTCGAGGCGTTGACACCGAGACGGCGCGCGATGTCGCGGATGGTCGGTTTGCGGGGTGTCATTGCAGCATCAGTTTCCAGTCGCCGGAGTAGTACGCCTTGTTCAGGCGCATCAGCGACGCGGTGTCCCCTTCCCGGACGAACTTGTCCTCCAGGTCCTTGTACAGATAGAACTGGAACCACCAGCCGTCGTGGTAGCGCTCGCGCAGCGTGTTCGGGCTCAGGAGCTTGGCGTACCACAGCACAGGGATGTCGTAGGCGCGGGCCACTTTGAGGGCGTCCTGCGTCCGCTTCCACATCCCGTTCGCAACCTTCTTGAACAGCTTCGTGTAGTCCTTGTACTTCATCTTCGAGACATCCAGCACCTCGCACTTGTCGTCCAGGCCGAGTTCGAAGAGCGACACCTCGAATTCGTATTCCTTGTCGCCGTCCAGGTCGTACTTGACCGCGTCCAGGAAGCCGTTTTCGTTCTCGTCGAGGTATTCCACCGTGGCGCAGGACTTGGGCATCGTGCCCTGGAAGGTCCGGTTGTAGCCCTGGTAGTAGAGCGTGTTCTGGTCGATGCGCCAGACACCGCGCTCGGCGCCGTACAGGTGGATGCGTCCGTCGAACCGGCCGACATAGATGTCGCCGCCGCCGGAGAAGTCCGTGTCCCACTCGCCCCGGTCGCCCGACACGTCGGCCTGGCCGTGGTTGTCGACGCCGCCCTTGCCGGCACCGATCGGGAAGGGATTCCGGTCCTCATACAGTTCCACGCGTTCCCAGCGGCCGCAGTCGTCGTCCTCGTCCCAGGTGAAGCGGGCGGACGTCCACTGGCCGGAGAAGGCCTTGTCGAAGGCCTGGTAGCGGTCCGGATAGATCAGCTCGGTCAGCTGCCGGAAACGCGGGTCGGGGAAGAAGCGGTCCGCCTCCGGAAGGCCGCGCATGTTGCGGAGCGGATGGACGCAGTCGGTATACTCGAAGCCCTTCTTCGCCGAATAATGGAGGGTCATGTCGAAGTCGAAGTCGTTGCCGGCGGCATTGTCGTTGTCCATGTCGATGCCCATCGAGAACCAGCCCATCCAGCCCTGGTGCTGCGACAGGGCGTAGCCCGCCTTCTCCGCTTCCGGGTCGGGAAGGGGATTGTCGCAGAAGCGCACCGCCATCTCGGTGAGGCCGTCGCCGTCGTAATCATAGAAGAGGAAGGGATTCTCCCAGTTAAAGCGCAGGTCTTCGAGGACATCCGGGATCCGATGCGTCTTCAGGAACGTGGAGTTGCCGCTGTAGTCGGTGTAGAAGTCCGACAGGCCGTTCTTCTCCCAGCAGAGGAGGGTGAGGTCCGACCAGTTGATGTAGTTGAACACGCCGTCCTTGTCATCGTCGAAGACATACATGAAGTTCGGGTTCTTCCGCCCGAATTTGGGATAGTCGATGATCAGCTGCAGGTCGGTGACACCGTTGCCCGTCAGGTCGGCGAACTTGACGATCAGGTCGTACGCCCCGTCCTTGTCGCGGTCGACGAGCAGGCAGTCGTTCACGGTGTCGCCTTCCAGGGCGCCTTCCTTCATGTTCCCGTCATCGTCCAGCCACAGGATGGGAATGCCGTCCGCGATGTAGCTTTTCACCGCGTCCTGGCGGCCGTCGCCGTTGAGGTCCAGGAATTCGGGGTTCTCTCCGACCGGCGCCCGGAACGGGATGATTTTCAGGCGCTGGTTCCAATAGGTCTGGGCCGGAGCCGCCAGGGCCGGCAGGAGAAGGGCGGCAAGAAGGATGATCTTTTTCATATTGCGGTATGCGTCTTTATGTATGCGTCTTTATTTGTAATGCTGGGGATTTTCGTCCTGCCATTCGTTCACGCCGTCGCGGATGCGGTTGCGGAACGTGAGCGTGTCCGTCACTTCCGTCACCGTACCGTCCGGGGAGGAATACGTGTAGTTGAGGAACAGCTTCCTTCCTTGCAAGAGCTTGCTCCTGTTCCAGGAGGAGCCGGTGTCGGTGATGCTTCCGTCGTTGGAAGACACGCGGATCTGCCCGTCTTCCATCGAAATGAGCATGGCGGCGCCCTTCTGGTTGTGGAAGTAGTTCGTCGTAACGGAATACGGTGTATCCGTCGTCAGTTCATACACGCTCGAGGTATTGTCGTCCGCAGGAATCCGCGTCGGATAGGCCGCTTCGGTCACCTCGCCGTCCGCGGAGGTCACACGGCATTTGCCGCCATGGTACCAGTACCCGAAGAAGGTGTTTTCACACCGCAGGGCGATGATTCCGAAGGACTTGGACAGCAGCACCGTGTCGGCGTCGGCCGACACGACACGGTATCCGATGGCATAGAAGGGCGCCTTGCCGGCATGCTCGTCCGACAGGAAGGCAAGCGAATCCGCCTTGAAGGTGACGGTGCCCGTATGGTTCCCCCTGCCGATCACCATCTTTCCGTTGCTGCTCAGCGTGAAATGCGTCGACGGCAGCGGCGTCAGGGAAGCAATGCCCGACGCGGCCACCGCATCCGTCACGTACCGCTGGCTGAGCGTACCGACAGGAGCGTTTCCTTTCATGCCGTCCATGGCCGTGAACGACTCGTCGCCGCCGAAGGCGGACAAGTCTCCGGCAACCAGTTCGTCATCCAGCACGAAACGGACCGTCCGGTCTTCCGCATTGTCCATCACGCCGGCCAGCACGACACCGAAATCGAATTTCATCCCTTCTCCGACAACGAGCGAACGCAGGTCATACTGGCTGGCCACATAGACGGCCGAGTAATCATAGTCCTTCACGTATTCGTCGTAACATCCGGCAAGGGTGAACAGCGCCAGCGGAAGCAGGAATATCTTTTTCATCTTTTCCATTCTGTCAAATCATTAGGATGGTTAAACTCGCACACTTACTGTCTGGACCAATTGCTCCACCCTTCATTCTGGACCAGTCCGGCGGCCCGCTGCATGTCCACGTACGGGATGGGCAGGTAAGGGGAACGGAGGTTGAGCGTATAGACGGGTGATTTTCCGTATGAGACGCTTCCGTCCGCCTCGGCGGTCACCTCCGCCCGGTAGACTGGGACATTGCGCTCGGAAAGCGGAACGCCCCAGCGCGTAAGGTCCGAGAAACGCTTCCCTTCGAAACAGAATTCGATTCGGCGTTCGTTCCGCAGAAGCTGCTCGAAAGCCTCCCAGCTGGCCGCGCACTCGTCCAGATAGGGATCGGATGAGGCGCCCAGGCCCGGCTTGCCGTCATAGCTCGCCCGGGAACGGACATAGGCAAGCGCGTCCCTGGCGGAAAGGCCGAACCGGTCGTCCGCAGGTCCGCCGACCCGGTTGGCCGCTTCGGCGAAGGCGAACACCATGTCCCGCCAGCCGATGTAGACGACGCAGCGCGGCATCGTCTGGACCGTCTGGTCGGAGCCGTTCCACCCCATGTACAGGTGCTTCTTGAGGAAGTAGTTGGTCAGGCCGTTCTTCTGGAGTCCCGCCTTGTCCTTCCCCGCCATGTCGAAGGTGTACATCACGTCGCCGGCTTTCCCGTTCCGGTCGGCCGTGGCGCCGTGATAGAAAATGGCCGCATAGAACCGCGGGTCGCGTCCGTCGAAGGGATGCTGCGGGTCATAGCCGCTCCGCGCATCGGAAATGGGATACCCGTTGGCCATCGGGAACGCGTCGACGAGATTCTGGCTCGGCGTATAGGTGGCGCTTCCCCGGAAGTCATTGGGATACTGGCTCGTTTCCATCGTCGCCGTCTTTCCGGAATTGCGGGAGATCAGCAGCGCATCCTTGTTGTTCGGATCCAGGAAATCATAGGCGGCAAGCGGATTGAAACCGTGCGAGCCGTCTTCATTGAGCTTGAACTGCATGGCTTCCCAGGCATACCGGGCTGCATTTTCCCACCGCGACATGTCCTGCTGGGGGTTGAACGCATCCGACGCCCAGAGCAGGTACGTCAAGGCCTTGAGCGCGGTGACGGACTGCTTGTCGAATTTCTGCCAGCGGCAGGCGCCCTGGACCTGGGTGTTGACGGCCAGCCAGTCACGGTTGGCGACCGGCAGGTATTCCAGCGCCTTGTCGCAGTCCTTGAGGATCTGCCGCACGCACTCGTCGAAAGACGGCCGCTTCCAGCTGGCCGGATCGACTTCGCTCTGCTCGAAATAACCGTCGATGATCGGAACGCCCGACAGGTTGCCGGATAGGTCGACGCCGCCGAACTTGCTGAGCAGGTCATAGGTGAACCAGGCGCGCAGCGCGAAGGCGTCGCCCTGGTAGTTGTGACGGAGCAGGCTGTCTGCCTCGTGCGAGATCAGGTACTGCGTATTCAGGCCCTTGTCGTCCTTGAGGAAACGGTTGCAGTAGTAGATTCCCTGATAGTCACGCTCCCAGAACGTGTCGAACGGATCTTCAGAGGGATTGATCGCCCCCTGCGCGAACTTCCGGAGCGCGGCGCCGGGAGACGTCAGCACGCCGTCCTCCGTCGCGCAGTCCAGGTAGATGTACTCGTTGGACTGGTAGGTCTCCACGTTGGCCAGCGAATAGGCCTTGTCGACGAAGCCGCGCAGCTTGGTCGGGTACTCCGAGAGATTCTCGTCCGTGTAATGGCCGTTCGGCATCGGATCCAGGACACTTTCGCAGCCCGGCAGCAGCAGGCAGAGGACCGCCAGGCCCGTCATCATCATTCCTAACTTATTCTTTTCCATTTCAATCGCTGCTTAGAAAGTTAACTTGACACCGCCGGTGAAGGTCCGGAACAGCGGATACTCGGAAACACCTGCAGACGGGCTCTCGGGATCCACGTAAGGCACATTCGTGAACGTCAGGAGATTCGCGCCGCGGACAAAGAGACGGATCCCGCTGAGCGAGAAGTCTCCCTTCATCTTCGTCCGGATATTGTAACCGAGTTCGGCATTCTGGATCTTGAAGAAACCGCCGTCCACCCGCCAGTAGTTGCTCGTGACGAAATTGTTGGAGGAATGGACGTAGGACAGGCGCGGATAGCGCTCGTCATAAATGAACTTGGAGTAGTTGCCGTCGCCGGACCCCATGAAGAAGTACCCGTTCGTCAGGTATCTGTCGAACAAGGCCTTCCCGGTGCCGACCACCGTCAGGTCGAAACCCTTGTACGCCAGGTAGAGGTTCAGGGCGTACTGGAGTTTCGGACGCGTGTCGCCGATGATCGTCCGGTCGTTGGAATCGACAGAGCCGTCGCCGGTGACATCCGCGTACTTCAAGTCGCCGACATGGGTCTCGGAATCGAACGTCTGGACGGAGGAGGAGGCCTCTTCCGGCGTCATGAACTTCCCGATGTAGTCGTACCCGTAAACGGCGCTGACCGGTTTCCCCGCGTGCCGGAGGTTGTCGAAGGACGTCGACTCGTTGTAGTTTCCGTAACGGGCTTCGTCGTGCAGGAGGAACCCGCCGATGCGATAGCGGACGTTGCCGACCCGGTCCTCCCAGGTCAGGGAAACCTCGTCTCCGCGGTAGTAGATCTGGTTGTAGTTGTCCATCATCGAAGACGCGCCGTAGAAGAGCGGAAGGACATTCGCGACATCCACCACGATGCCGTCACGCAGGCTGTTGTAGTGGGTATAGCCCACGGAAAGCCGGCCGAAAAGGACGGCGTCGAAGCCGGCGCTGTATTCCTTGTTCTTCTCCCAGCCCAGGTTCTCGTTGGCGATACGGTTCGCATTCGTTCCGGTCGCCGAGAAGGAACCGCTTCCGAACCACTGGTTGGTGGAATACGGTCCATACGAGATGGATCCGGTCGCCGTGTAGTAACTTTCCCAGTAGTACTGCGTCCCGTAGGGCTCATATCCCAGGATACCGGCCTGGGCCCGCAGCTTGAGATAATCCAGCCACCGGGCGCCTTCCATCCAAGGTTCGCCGGTAACGATCCATCCCAGTCCGAGAGCCGGGAAGAGTTCGTACCGGTGACCCCGCTTGCGGGCGGAAGTGCCGGCATAGTTGACGGCAAGTTCCGCGACATACTTCTTCCGATACTGCCAGTCGGCGGTCAGGATGTAGTTCTGCTGCTTGTGGTAGGCGCCGTCGGAGGAATAGCCTGTCCGGGAACGGTAATAGGTGAAAGAGGTGTTCAAGTCGAAATTCCGCCTGGACAGCCCGTGCGACACTTTCTCGTGGAACTGGATGCCCTGCAGATAGATCGGCGTGATATAGGCCGACTCGGACGACTGGGAAACCCCCGTATGCGACGTCACGGCGCGGCTGCTGTCCGCCGGGTTGAAAAGCCAGGCCACGTAGTCCTGCCCCTGGCCGCCACGGACGGTGTAAGCCAGGTTGTAGGAAATCTGGGTCTCGGATTTCAGCCCCTTGATGAAACGGTCCAGGTCATAGGTGATCAGGGCCTTCGTCACGCCGACCCGCGTGCGCTCCTTGTAATGGCCGGTCTCGGCCGCGGAGGCATAGGGATGGTGCGGATAGGCGGTGGTCACCGCATAGTTGCGCTTACCGGTGTCCTCGTCGTCGTCCAGGTACAGCGGGTACTCGACGGGCGGCGTGTTCCGGACCCGGCTCCAGATGTTGTCGAAAGACTGTGCGCTTCCCCCCTCGCCGTAGGCGGAGAGCAGGGAGTTGCGCAGCGAGAGGATGCCGAGGAAACTGAAGTTGACGCTCAGTTCCCGCGTCACGTTCAGGTCGATGTTCATCTTGGCGTTGAACCGGTTGTAGTTCGACGGATCGCCGACTTTGTAGATGTCGCCCTGGTTGACGAACCCCAGGTTCCCGCTGTAGAGGACCCGGTCTCCGCCCCCGCGGACCGTAACATAGCCCTTATGGTAGTCCCGGGTATTCTTGAATACCAGGTCCTTGTAGTCCACGTTGGGATAAGTCCAGTCGAGCGGATTGCGCCGGGCGTACGCGGAGAAGGATTCCTCCGTAAACCGCGTCGGGTAACCCGCCGCTTCACGCGCCCAGTTGTTCAGGCGGACGTATTCCACACCGTCCACCCACTCGGGCATCAGGCCGACGACATCGACGCCACGCTCGTAGCCGGCATAGACTTTCCGGGTGTTGTTCAGGCCGCGGAGGGTGCGGATATAGACCACTCCCCGGGCGGCTTCCGGACCGAAACGGGCCTTGTCCACGATGTCGGATATGACGGTGACGGACTCGATCTCCTCCGGGTTCAGCGGAAGTTCCGAAGCATGGGGGATGACGATGTCGTCGACGATGTAGGTTCCTACGGAGAAGCCCCGGACCTGAAGGCCGACGTTGGACGCGCCGAACTGAACGCCCGTCGCGCCGGTATTCTCGGTGACGAACAGCCCCGGGATGACGCCCGTAAAGGAGTTCTTGATATCTACGCCCGGGTATTTCTCGATTATCTCGCCCGACCATGACCGGGCGGTGCCCGTCGTCAGGTACTTCGATCCTTCCCGGCCGACCGGAAGGTACACCTTCTCGGCCAGAAGACTGTCAACCGCCGTTCCGGCTCTCTCCTGCGCGGACAAGGCCGCGGAGAAGGGCGACAATCCGGCAAGAACCGCCAGCAGCAATGGTTTCAGCATTCTTTTCATAGCGATACTACCACATTTCATTGTTGACAAAATTCTTGAGCTTGTTGGCTTCCTCATTGGGAAGGAAGAAATAATTCATCGCGCTCTTCCAGTTGGACTGGAAGAGGATCGGGGTGCGGGTGTACGCCTTTCCATTGGGATGTACGGCATCTACGGCTGTCTTCTCGATGAACATGCCCATGAGCGGGGCCTTCATCCGGCTTTCCGCGATGCACCAGCGGCGTTCATCGATGTAATAATGGTGCCCCTCGAACATGAACTCGACATTGCGTTCGTTACGGATCCTGTCCCGCAGCGATTCCCTGCTGCCCGCAAAGCGTTCCTGGACGTCCGGCATCCCGGCACGGGAACGGATCGCATTGACTGCATCCAGGGCTGTCAGGCCTTGTCCCCCGGCCGTTCCGGTGGGGCCGAAGGCCTCATTGGTCGCTTCCGCGTAGTTCAGGTACACCTCCGCCAGGCGGATGAGCGGCTCCGTCACCTGATAGCTCGTGCCCAGGTAGTTTCCGTCCCACCGGAGGGCGCAGTAGTAACCCGTGCTGGTGACGGCGCGGTTCAAGGAGTTCCAGGTCGCGCCGAAGGTGCGGTTCTTGCCGTTCAGCGAAGTCGTCGGCCAGGTCTTCCCGTCGTAATAGATGTTGATGGGCTTCCCCGACGTGCCGCTCCACGCGGTCGTACCGTCATAGATGATGGTTTTCGTCATCCGCGGATCGCGGTTCTGATAAGGATTCTGCTCATAGTAATGATGGAGCTGCCCGTCCGGGCCGGCGACGCCTTCTCCGGTCTGCCGGTAGGCATCTTCACGTTCGGCTTCGGTAAAGAGCGGATCGCCCCAGCGGGTCTCGTACATGTCTACGCAGTTCTGCGTCGGCATCACCCCGCCGCCCGTCGTGCTGTTGTGGATGCCGTGCGCCAGGAAATTGAGCACGTAGCCGCCGCTGGCCTGGGACTTGCCGAAATTCCAGGCCCACAACTGTTCGTTGGTATACGATACGCCGTAGACATTGTCCGTCCAATGCTCCCAGGAAAGGAGATCGTACTCATATCGGGCGGCGATCGAAAGGGCCTCCGCGTTGGCATCGGCGGCCTCCTTCCACAGGGCGGCATCGCCGGAGGGGTTGTTCAGCGGACTTGCCGCATACAGCAGGCAGCGTCCGCGGAGCGCCATCGCCGCCACGCCGTTCGGCTTGTTCTGCTCCGAATGGCTCAAGTGGCCGGCCTGGCCGGGACCCGGGTCGCGACGGACCCGGCCGCAGCGCTGGAAGTGGTCGTAGGCCTCCTTGAAATCGGCGGCAGCACGGATATAGGTCTCAGCCGCCGTCTCGCGCGGAAGGTCGAAGTCCTCATCCGCCCGGAGCGCATGGTCCAGATACGGCATCCCGCCGAAATAGTTGCAGAGCGTCATGTGGGCCCATGCCCGGATAAAGTAGGACTGGCCGAGAATGTCTTCAATCTCTTCGGGCGTCCCGTCCTGGATCATGTCGATCTTCTCGATGCACATGTTCGCTACGCGGATGCAGCGGAACATAGCCTGGAAAATCGGCATGCGGTCATCGACGAAGGCGTTGTTTTCACCGAGAACGCCCAGCTTGATGGTCTGCGAACGCAGGTTCTGGCGGCCGGCGTCGGCGATGTCCGTCATCGTCACGAAGGCATAACGGTAGGCGTTTGCGTCCATCCGCAGCGGGAAGGACCCGTACAGCAGGTTCAGATACCCGTTGTCGGACTTGGTTCCGGCACGTTTTCCGGTTCCGTCATAGGCGGCGTTCAGAAAGGCCTTGTACTCCTTGACCTTGGTGAAGACGTCCTCTTCGGACAGGCCCAGATCCGGCGAAATGTCCAAATATGAGCATGCTCCCAGCCCCAGAAAAGCGAATAGTATAATGATAATCTTCTTCATCGCAGCAATGTATTAAAAACCGACTTTGAGGCCGAACTGAACCGTCTTCATCAGCGGGTACGCACCGGTCGTGAACGAGGTCAGTTCCGGATTTCCGCTGATCAGGTCGGTAAAATAGAGCAGGTTGTTCCCCGTCAGGTACAACGTCAGGGAATTGATTCCGATCTGCGACTTGAGGACATTCTTGTCGAACGTGTATCCCAGATACAGGTCCCGCAGGTTCAGGTAGTCGACCTGACGCCAGGTCCTGCCTTGCAGGCCCATCAGGACCGTCTGGCCGGCCGTGATGCCGGCCCAGGAATACATCGGGTGACCTGCGGAGCCGTTGAACACCAGCGTGGCGTGACCGGCATCGGGATTCGTCGGGCTCCAGAAGTCGGCCATCGACTTGCTCAGGCGGACGTCTCCCTTGACGAAATCGACTTCATAGGAAGCGTTGTAATTCGCATATTTCCCGTAGTTTCCGTAGAAGAGGGCATTGAACTCCCACCCTTTCCAGCTGAAGCCGAATCCCAGCGACATGAGCGTGGACGGATACTGGCTGCCCGGAATCGAATGGAGGTCGTTGACGTTCAACAGGCCATCCGCCCGGTAGTCCAGGTACTTGTAGGCGCCGACGGGGACATACGTCCAGTCCGCGGCGTATGACGGGTAGTTATGGATATCGTCCACGGAGGTGTAGTAACCGCTGTCGACGACGGAAACGCCGCTCTGCTGTCCTGCATAAGGCTTTCCGGCCACCTTCTGGTAATCAGGGAGATAGGGAGGATCCTCATAGTTGATGATCCGGTTTTCATTGAAGGAGAGCATGGTGGATACATAGTAGCCCAGGCCGCCGGCCAGGCGGTCCGACCACTTGAGTTCCACTTCGAAGCCGTGCTTCTTCATCTCTCCCTTGTTGACCTGCTTGTAGTCGACACCGACCAGGAACGGGATGACGGGATCCACCAGCATGTTCGTACGGTGCTCTTCGAAAAGGTCGACCTCGGCGGTCAGGCGGTTCTTGAACCAGCCCATTTCGATACCGATGTCGCGCTTGTGCGCCATTTCCCACTGGGCGACCTCGTTGGCGGCGGAATCCTGGTAGATGTATCCCCCGCTCTTGGAATAGGAGCTGTAGTACAGCCACCGGGATGCGGCGGAATCGCTTCCGACATAGCCGTCGGAGTAGCGCATTTTCATCTTGGACCACCAGGGCATGGCCCGCTTCCACCATTTCTCATTCGAAACGATATAACCCACCGCCATGGAAGGGAACAGGCCGAACCGGTTGGCAGGAGCGAACTGCTCGGACCCCGTATAACCTACGTTCCCTTCGAAGAGATACTTGTGGGCGAAGTCATACGTCACGCGGCCGACCAGGCCCATGCTCCGGTACGGGAAACTGTAGTTGCTCTTTTTTTCCTGCTGGTTGATGAGCCCCATCACCGTGACGTGGTGGTTGTTCCATGTCCTGTCGTAGTTGGCGGACGCCTCCCAGTACAGGCTGTAGGAATGGCTGGAGACATCCCCCTGCGTCGCCGCGAACGGCGTATCTTCAACGACATTGGTGCCGGACACGCTGGAGATCCAGGGATTGACCTGGCCGCTGTCGTAGTAGTCCCAGTTCAGATAATAAGTAGGCGTCGACTTGCTGACCGACTCCGAAACACGGGTCATGTCCGTGCTGAAGGAGAATTTCCCCGACAGCGACAGCCCTTCGAGCAGCATGTCCAGCCGCTGTTTGAAAAGCAGGTCGGTGAAGAGGTTCGTCGACGTATACTCGTCATAGGTCGGGATGTTCAGTTTGTTGTACGGATGGCCGTAATAGGTGGTCCATCTCGCCTGCCCCGCCGTCACCATCCGCTCGCCGCTGGCATTGGGATAATCCCAGTCGGGAATCTGCTCCAGCACCCAGGCCGGATAATACGCCGGGAAAGAAACGGTCGAAGATGAAAAGAGGGACGAAATCGGGGAGGAGCCCGGCACATTGCGGATACCGATGCTGCCGCCGACCCGGTAAGAAATCGTCGTATAGTCCGTCACGTCGAAATCCAGGTTCGCGCGGTAGTTCAGGCGCTGGAAGTTGTAGTTGGTCTTGTCGAACTTCTGCTTCTTGAAGATCGATCCGTCGTGCTTGTACCCGAGCGAGACGAAGTAGCGTGTCCGGTCCGTACCGCCGGACATGTTCAAGTTCCCGTTGGTCGAGTGGGCGACGTCCCGCATCAGCAGGTCGTACCAGTTGTTGTCCGGATACCGGATAGAATTGATATCGGAAGACGGATGCCTGAACTGTTCGAGGTCATAGTCCGATACCAGCTGCGACCAGCTTTGGTTGTTCTTGTAGGCAACATTCAAGCCCGAAACCGTCGTGTAGGCGTCCTGGTGCTCGGGAATCAGGGCGGTGAACTTGAAGGCATGGGCGACGGATGCGCTCAGGGTCGGTTTCCCCTTCTGCCCGCCGCGGGTCGTCACCAGGATGACACCGTTGGCCCCCTTGGCGCCAAACACGGCGGTCGCGGAGGCGTCCTTCAGGACGGAAACCGTTGCGATCTCGTTGGGATCCAGGGTGTTGAAGGCACGTTCCACACCGTCGACCATGACCAGCGGAGAGGAACCGTTCCAACTGGAAACGCCACGGACATAGATGGAAGCGTCGTCGCTTCCGGGCGCGCCGGAAGACTGCAGGGTCACGACGCCGGAGAGTTTACCGGCAATGGCCTGGGTCACGTTGGTCAGACCGGAATTGACGATCGATTCGGTCTCGATCTGGGAGATGGCGCCGACCACGGACTCCTTCCGCTGGACGCCGTAGCCGACGACGACCGTTTCATTCAGCATCGTGACGGAGAACTTCATCCTGATCTTCAAGTTCGTACCCGCCGTGAAACGGACATCCTCATATCCCGTCGAGGAAGCGACGAGGACGGCGCCTTCCGCCACCTTCAGCGAGAAACGGCCCTTTTCATCCGTCGAAGTACCGACGGACGGCGTTTCAGGCAGGTAGACAGCCGCACCGATGACAGGCAAGCCCTCTTCGTCCACGATGACACCGTTCGCCACGATGGTCTTCGTCTGGCCGGCGGCCAGGACGGAGAGCAGGAGCAGCAGCGGGGCCGCGGCAAGAAGCCTGGTCAATAGTTTTTTTGCAATCATAGGTAAAATCGTAAGTTAATCCAATGACGACTACAGCGGAGCGTCGAAATCGAACGTCACCGGCTCGGGCTTCACCCATTCCTCGTCAGGAGCGATCTCGTAAGGAAGCCGGAAGACATTCCCCTTCGAATCGGCGAAGAAGAAATGAGAAATCGAGAACACGTCCGAATTGCCGTCAGCCCAGAAGCACCAGAACGGATCCTTGCAGTCGACCGGACGGCGGACATAGCAGTGGTTGAACGGAGAATTGGCGGTATACCGGATGGCCAGTTTCCAGGTCTTCCCGTTGTTGCGGCTGACCCAGGATTCCACCTCTCCGCCCTGGCCCCACTTCTGCGGGCCGGGCGCGGTCGGTGCGATGACCGTCCACGTTTTCCCGTCGACCCAGATGGAGCCGGAGTCATAATTGTTCGTTGATGTGGTGATGAAACGGAAGTCCCACTTCTTCCCCGTCCAGTGCGCCGTGTACCATTCCCGAGGACCCTGTTTCGGGCCGGGCTGGTGGCCGTAGCTGGTCACATAGAGGATGATCGGATTCCCTTCCGTGTCAAAGTTGACATCTTTGATGTAGCAGTTCTGTCCGTTGTGTTCCACGTCGAGGATCTTGCACGGAGCATTCCTGTCGGTGACCGGAAGGGAGACGGGCGTGCCGTCCACCAGCGTCCAGTGCTCGCCGAAATCGGTCGTCTGGAGGAAGTAGATGTTGGTCCGGGTGTCGCAGTTGCCATCCAGGTGCCGGTTGAACGCCGTCACCAGCTTGTCGCCGCAACGGCCCGTGATCTGGTAGTGGCCGGACTTGGTCTCGCCCAGCGCCGGGTCGATGATGCTGGCGATCGGGTGGTAGTCAGACCAGTGGACACCGTCCGGCGAAGTCTGATAGAACAGCCGGCGGACACCGTCGTAACGCGTCTCGAACAGGAAATGTCCCTTCCCTTCCACATAATACGGCTGGGGATAGGCCATGATGCCGCCGCCCTTTTCCTCGAAAGCGGAGATATCGAACGGCCGGACCGAGCGATAGCGGAATCCGATCCGGTGGTTGCCTCTGCCGGCCACGTACACCCAGAGATAGCCGTCCGGGTCGATCAGGAGGGCCGGGTTGTCATGTGGATCGTTGACCTTTCCCTTGTCGTAGACGACCGTCGGCTTCTGTACCATCCCGGTCTTGTGGTCGTAGCAGCTGATCATGCACAGCAGGTGCCGCTGCTTTTCTTCCGTCGTCCCGCCGAAGACAAAGAAGGTCTTGTCCACCTCCGCGCTGTAGATGGCCAGCGGACGATGCTTCATCGTATAGGTACCGAAGGCGCCGATGTACTTGGAACCGTACTCGCTCTTCTGGCCGAGATCGAACCAGATCGGACGGAAACCGTCCACCTTCGTGTTATTGAGTACGCCGGGCTCCTGGGCGGGAAGGCTCCAGGCTGCCAGGAGGATGCAGATGGTGAAGAATGCTTTTTTCATGATGGTTATCTTTTATGTTATCTCATTCTATTCGACCCGGACGGTCATTCCCTGTCCGCCGTAATTGCTGTTGGCCTGGAAACGCAGGGACGAACTCTTGCCGGCCACCGTCGAAATCGTCGTGCCGTTGATGGCGAATGTTCCGTCAGCGACACGGATCCGAAGCTGGATTTCTTTCTTCTTGATGGTTTCCGGCACGACATACCTCGCTTCGAACGGCAGGGATCCCGTCACGCTCAAGAAGAGGTTCGCCGGCGCCTGAAGGTTAGGGGACTGGTATGTCGCCCCGGTATCCATCATGACCCAGGTCCCGTCCAGGTTGATTTCGGCCGCCCAATAGGCAGGCTGGCCGCCGAGGCCCTGCATGTTGAAGAGGAAACGGACCGTCTTCCCGGCCGGCAGCGAAAGCACGGGGATATGGAAGACCAGGGCGTCGTCCGTCCAGTTGTTGCGGCTCACGAGGTTGCCGTTGCTGGCGATGACATACAGCAGATTGAATCCCATCGCCAGGCTGGCTTCGCAGGCGACCCACTGGCAATAGGCGAGATCGGCGTGCGTAGAAGGACGGCCGATGCCCTTCGAGACCCACTCCGGAGAATATGCCTCGACGGCGGCCTTCGTATCCTTCGTCGGCCAGACCAGTTCCTGTTCCTTGACCAGATCGATGAAATCGGGCGAACCGTACTCCTGGCTGACGGTGATGACGCCCGTCAGGCGGCCGCAAGTCACCGTTATCTCGCCCTGACGGTCGTCGATGTCGTTTTGCGTCGCACGCACCGTAAGGACGGCATCTCCGTCACCGGACGCCGGAGAGACGGTAATCCAGTCCGGAGCCGAGACCGTCCAGGGGCCGCTGGCCTGCAGGTCGACCTGGCAGGGCTCGCCGTCCGCGGCGGATCCGGTTCCCTGCGGATTCAATGCGACCGTTTCGGCGGACAGGTCCAGGCGCTCCCAATACTGGGTGACGGTCAATTCCATTTTCCTGCCATGGTTGTCGAACACGACCTTCCCCTCCCGGTCTTTTGCCGTCGCATTGCTTCCGGCGATGATCTTCACCGGGGTTTCGCCGGCTTCACCGCTCGCAGGTTCCACCGACAGCCAGTCGGCATCGGAAGACGAGGTCCACTCGGCATTGGAGAAAAGGATGACGGTTTCCGGCTCGACGGTGCCGGATGCCGAGGCCGTCACGGAATTCACGGACAGCGAGAGCTCCGCATCGAACGCTTCCTGTTCGACGGCCAGCGTCACGACCGTTCCGTCGGGCATCGTAAAGTCGATGTAGCCGGTACGCGGCTCGGTCACCTCGTTCGCCTGCGCGGAAACGGTAACCGCCGTCGGCGTCTTCCGCACGCCTTCCGTCGGAGAGAACGTTGCCCAAGGAAGGTCGCGGAGGGATACCGTCCACTCCAGGTTGGCGGTCATTTCAAAAGAATAGGATCCTTCCATGGAAGGAATCCGGAACGTCTCCCCTTCAAATCCGGAAAAATCCACCGCACCGATGATGACGGCGGCTTCCTGGACGACCTTGACCGTCTTGGTGAAGGAAGGAGAGGCGATGATCAGCTCCCCTTCTCGGGGGAACTCCCACTCATTGACGTCCGACGACAGGTGGATCGGATACGTTCCGCTGCCACCGCTCCCCGGATCGACGGAAATCCAGTCCAGACCCTTTTTCCGGATGACCCAGATTTCTTTCGCATCGATGGTGAACGCTTCCGGGGCCGCAGGGACGGCCGCGAAAGTCACCGTCTCCGGCAAATCCTTGACCTGCAGCCTGACGGCATTGTTATCCTCCCGGATGCAGGAGGTCGCCAGAAGGCCGGGCAACAGTACAAGCAGGGCCCCGGCGGCAAGACATTGAATCGTTTTTTTCATATGATAAACAACATTTCAGGTTCTCAAACATAAACAGCGGGTATCAGCGGGCCGGGCCGGATGTCAGCGGCCGGATACCTCAACCACCAGCGGCTGCGCGATGCGCCGGGCGGCGTCACGCAGGACCGCCTTCCACGCCTCGAAATCCTTTACGGGGGTATTCCCTCCCTTCTCCGCAGGCAGGGCCTTCGTCCAGCCGCTGCCGAACCAGTAGGTGAATTCCGAGCCGGGCGCATAGGCGCAGGAGCCCAGCAGATGGCCGGTGGCTCCGTCCGAGATCGGACTGCCGTCCGGATTGAGCGTCACGTAAGCCGCCCGGTCGAAACCGCCGGGACGCAAGACGCCGCAGAAGATGAGGCCGTGCCGCCGGTCGGCGCTGCCGCCCAGGTCGGGATAGGCCAGGATTCCCTCCCCTGCGTCGATGAAGCCGTCGTCCGGGTTCTCCTTGTGGACGACGATGCCCGCCGCCGCCGTCGCGCCCGACGACAGGCCGTCATAACGGACGACCACCTTATTTAAATAAGAGCCGGCGTCCAGGGACAGGAGCCGGGTCTCCACGACCGCCGTGTCGCTCCCCACCGTTTCCGGGCCATACGTCAGCCGGACGGTGAAACGGAGCGGACCGTTGTCGAGGATTTCATACTCCTTGTAGCACCAGGGATAGACGATCTCTCCGCCATTCAGCAGGGCGGAGGTCCCGCAGCCCAGCGTCGGGCCCACTTCGTACACATCCATGCCGTTTCCGTTGTCTGCATGGATGCTCTTGCCCTTGCGCTGGAGCCGGTAGCGCTCGTCCACCACCGGGTAGCGGACGCTCTTGGTGAACACGTCGTACCCGAACGAACGGGCGCCGGAAGCCTGGAGCCGGGGACCGAACGCCCGGAAGGCCGTCCGGTCGTTTTCCCAGGCGATGTCGTCCAGCCGGTCGTCGCGGTGGGAGCCGCAGGCCACGGTGTCGAACACCGGAGCCGGATCGCCGGCCTTGTCGCAGACGAGCCGGTAGGCCGCTTTTCCGCCGGCAGGCACGTCGGCCTGGAAGATCAGCTTTCCGTCATAGGTCAGCTGGAACGGAACCGCGCCGCCTTCGCCGTCCTGCAGGGAAAACGTCCTTCCGGCGGGAAGGCCGAGCCCCTCCACGGGAACTTCCACCATTTCGCCCAAGCGGTCGAAATCACTCGGATTGGAAACCACGATCCGGCGCTGGACGCAACAGCCCGCCGACAGCGACATAAGCAGGACTCCCATTACGAAAAGGAGCCATCCGCCTGAATATCTGAAGCGATTCATATCCATTTTGCAATCGTTTGCATTTACCCGTAAAATAAAACCCTTTTCGCAAATATATAACTTTTTATCAATTCTGCAAACGATTGCAGAAAAAAACGGATGAAAAGGAAAAACCGGAGCGCCGCTTCGGAAAACGGGCTCCGGGAAAAGCGTTTCCGGAAAGTGCGCCGCGCGTCAGCGGCCCGCTTCCGGCGTGGGATTGTCGTACTTCCCGTCAAGGACGTCGCGGACGGCCTGCAGGTATCCGAAGCCGTGCATGCGGTCCGGCAGGAGGTAGCTGCCCTCCACCCATTCGTTCCAGGCGTTGATCATCATGAAACGGGGCTGGTCGGTATGCGCGTCCATGTACTCCTTGGCCTTGGCCAGGAACGCAGCGAACGCCTGCGGGGTTTGGTTGTAGCGGGAGCAGTCGCCAGGACCCTTGCCCGGGAACCGGGGCGTGTCGTCCCAGCCGATCGAGACGCACGGGAAGACAGGCACGTCGAACGCCGCGTCCCACTGCTTGCGGATCTCGATCGATTCCTTGCCGTAGAGCAGGTAGTCCTCGTGGAAGCCGCCCATGTTGTACAGCGCTTCGCTGTTGATGCCCAGCGCGGCGATGTTCTGCTGCATCCGCCGGATGGTCTCATCGGACATGCGGTAGCCGCCGCCCTGGATCTCCTGCAGGTGCAGGTCCGGAAAACCGGCTTTCTTGACCTCCTCACGGAAGTACGCCATCGCCTTGGCCGCCTCGTCCAGGGAGCCGAAGCTGCGGATGAAGTTGCCGATCGAGAAGATGCCCAGCACCGGGCAGCCGTCGATCTTCACATACTCGGGCTGCGTGAAATACTGGGAGATGACGCGGGCGACCACCTTCTTGAACTGGTCCCAGTCCACGTCGGGGTTGAAGAGACGCTCTTCGTTGTCGCCCCACTTGTGATAGTTCCAGTAGTTGTACTTCACGTCGTGGTTGGCCCACATGATGTAGAAGTTCATCTTGCTGTGGCTCGGTGCGCCCAGGAAACCGTCGTTCAGCGCGCTTTCGAGATACGGGCCGCTGTATCCTTCCGGGTCGTTGTACCAGTACCAGTCGTAGATGAAGGTGTTGATGCCGTACTTGAGGGCGGTCTGGATCCACTTCTCCACCACGACAGGGTCGTTGTCCATTTCATACCCCCAGAGCGGCTGGCGGGGCTGGTAGTGTTCGGGGAAACGCTTGTCTCCCTGCTTGATCACCTCCCATTCGCCGATACCCTCTTCCCAGAGCCACTTATGGGCCAGCGGGTCATCATGGCAGGAAGGCCAGACGTAGGCACAGACGTACGTCTTTTCTTCGTTCTTCTTCTCTTGCGGACCGGCGCAGGAAACGGCGCAGAGGACGACCGTGGCCAGCAGCGCACCCAGGGCCAGTTTGCAGGTTCGATTCATTGTTCTGATCATTGGATTGTATGATATGTTTAAACTATGGTTCTTCATACCACGAGGGTACGCCCTCGGAAAAGAGAGCCGCAAAATGCCCCCACCCCTTGTCTTTCAGGTAGGTCTCCCGAGTCCCCTTCGGGATATAGACGCGGGTCAGTCCGGCCGCATCCGTCACCATAGGGCCGTCCTTCGGATCGTACAGATCGGCGGGTATGGCGGGAGGTGTCTTGGGAAGCAGGACGAGTTCCTTCAGGGAAGACAGGCCATACAAGCCATGGGCATCCACAGAAATGACGCTGGACGGAATGACGATGCGTTCGATGGAGTTGCCGGACAAGGCATACTCCCTCAGCGCGATCAGGCGGCTCGGCAAAACGATCTCGGTCAGCGAACAGTTCTTGAACAACTCGGCATTCAGGAGTGAAAGCTGTGCGGGAAGGTGAACGGACGTCAGCGCCACGCACCCTTCGAAAACGCCTCGTCCCAGCTCTACCGCACTCTCCGGAAGCACGATGCCCGGGAGAGCAGTGCACCGGGAGAAGGCTTGGTTGGCAATCTGCCTCCATCCCTCTCCCAGGGAAATGTCGCCAAGCGACGTGCAACCGCAGAAAGCGGACTTTCCGATCACCGCGCCCTCCTTGACGGGAGCCAGCGACAGCGTTTTCAGCCTCACGCAGGACTCGAAAGCACTTTCTCCGATGGAAACCATCTTCTCCCCCAGGGAAACGACGCTCAGCGACGTGCCGGAGAAGGCTTTATTCTGGATTGTCTCCAGGTTCTTAGGGAAAAGCACCGTCTTCAAATTGGGGCAGGAGATGAACGCCTGGGAACCGATCACGCGCGTATCATCGGAGAAGTAGACGGTTTCAAGGGAGGTGCAGCCGCCACATAGGCCTGTAGGGATGGATTCAAGTCCGGGGAGCATGAGATAGCCGAGGGAACGGCACCCGGCGAACGCATAGTTGCCCAGGACGCGCAGTGCTGCCGGAAGGGTGAACGAAATGATTTTCCCGCATCGGGCGAAGGCGCTTTCACCAATCTCCTCCACCGGGCCGGAGAAGGTCAGCGATGCCAGCTCACTGCAGTCGGAGAATGCCGACGGCCCGATGCGGCGCACGGAAGGAGGCAGATCCAGCGCTTTCAAGCTGGAACACGCCTGGAAGGCGTCTTCCTCCACTTCCACGACCGTTTCCGGCAAGGGGCAGACGGCCAGGGACGAACAGCCCTGGAAGGTACCCTTCCTGATACGGGTGGTAGAAGAAGGCAGGATGACCTCCTGCAGCGTTCTGCATCCCCGGAAAGCTTCCGCACCGATGAAATCAAGTCCGGGCGGGAATTGGATGGCCTCCAGGGAGCCACAACCGGAGAAAGCTTCCGCACCGATGTCCGTCAACTGGTCCGGGAGCTCGACCCGCTGCAGGTCCAGGCACTGTGCGAAGGCCTGCTCAGGGATCCGCTGGATTTGTGCAGGGAAGGTGACCGTGACAAGGTTGGAGCCGCTGAACGCGCCGCTCGGAAGGGATTTCAATCCCGTGAAGAAAGCGAACTCGTCGAAAGAAGTGATCGAGATGTTGTCCTTGAAAGCCAGCCCGATATCCGTGACGGCGGCCGCTTCTTCCTCCGAAAGCTCTCCATCGCCGTCGGTATCCCAATGCTTCGTGCAGATCCGACGGATTTCCGGATCCCGGAAAGCGATGAAACGGTCGCCGGGCCTGCGGCCGTAGACCGGCCGGATTTCCAGATCCGTTTCACGCGGCATCGGGATCAATTCCACGGAGGGAGGGGCGCTCGCATTCATCCAGGACGCATGGAAGGCCAAGGCTTCCCCCGGATCCGACGCCGGTGAAGAGGTCCAGAAAGCGCTCTCCTTCGCCGGAGAGGCAGCGTCCGGGAAGCGGGGAGGAAGGGAGATCGTCCTCCCGTTGATGCGGCTCCGGACGGTGAATCCTCCGGAAACGGTATGGGAAGGAATGAAATCGCAATTGTCCAGCAGTTCCTGGACCTCTTCGCGGGTAGGCAGCCGCCAGCCCCCCTTCCAGTGTACGGTGGCAGCGTCCCGGTCCCGGTCCAGATTGCCGGATACAGACCCTTGCAGCGGCGCCCCGCTTGTCGAGGCGGCACCCCAGGCATATGTCAGCGGCGGCAAGGTTTCACCGGTTCCGTCCGGATTGCCCATTCCGATGCTCTGGTCCGCCCACATGACGGAAAGGCCCAGGTCGACATAGGACGTAACGATCGACTCCCTGTCCAGGAGGTCGAGCTCGAAGGAAAGGAGGTCCCCATACAGCGTAACGACCTTGTCGCCCGCCATATGCCGGAAGTACCCCCGCACATGGTAAGTCGTCGCGGGCATGAGGCCTTCCAGCAGGACCGAGAAGGTCTTGTCCTTGGTTTCGGCCTTGACGACCGTCACACCGGCCGAGGAGAAAGAGGGATTCGGATCGGTGGAGGAGAGCAGTACGCCCTGTTCGAGGGGCTGGCTCAGGGCCGGACTCACTTCCACCCTGACTTCCACGCTCTGGGCGGAACGCGTCAGGACCGACCGCGTCTGCACACCGGTCAGGTCGGCGAATTGGAGTTGCACCGTCCGGTTCTCGCCCAGTTGCACGACGGGCTCTTGAGGCAGCAGCAAGCGAAGCGTCTGCAGGCTGGCCAGTCCGGACAGATCGGCCCGCTGGAGCGGGTCGCAGTCAGAAATATCCAGCCTCTCCAACGGGAGACCGGAAAGGGAAAGAGACCACAAGCTGCTCGCGCCTTCCAGGTTCAACTCCGTCAGCCCGCCATCGGCGACCGAAAGGTCCGCGAGCGAAGAAAAGCCGGAAAGATCCAACTTCCTCAGCGGCGCCCCGCTGATCGAAAGCAGGCGGAGTTTCTCCTTTGCGGACGAGAGGTCCAGTTCGGTCAGGCAGGAGGCACCGTCCCATCTGAGGGACATCAGGGATGGGACATTGCCCCGGAAGGCACGGACGGCAGTCCCTTTCAATTCAAGCAGCTCGACGTCCGGAAAGAGCGCGATTAGTTCGTCGATGCTGTCGATGCCGTACTGATTCTCCGGATCCTTGATCCGGATCAAGGTGGCGTGCGGAACGTTCTTATGGCGGGGAATGGTTCCGTCAGGATTGATCTCGACAGTACTTCCCACGTTCTGCAGCGCGTCGGGATGGTCCCGGAAATACGACGTCAGGCTGGCAGGGAGGGGATAGATGCTGCCCGCCGGGCGTTCCGGTTCCGGATCAGGAAGCGGCTGTTCACGCCCCTGTGAACAGCCCGCGACCAGCAGGATCAGCAGCAAGAGGATGTTTCTCCAGTTCATGGAAACAGAAAAAACTACTCCAATACCCAGTCGACTTCCAGGCAGGCGACATGGTGTTCGGTGATTCCCTTCTCGTCCATCCAGCGGCGGGTTTCGCGTGTCTTGAGGTGCGCATGCTGCGGCGCCGGTTCCCAGAGCCACATCGGTGCCGGCCACAGGCAGGCGCGGAAGTCGATGGCTTTGTAGAAGGCCTCCGAACAACCGCTCTGGCCGTGGTGGGCCATCTGCATGTAGTCGCAGTCCAGCCAGGCACGGTGCGGCGAGGCAAGCAGCTTGTCGCCGGCCTCGATGCCCGCATCGCCCAGCAGGACGACCGACTTGCTGTCGTCCCACAAGCGGATGACCACCGACTGGTTGTTGTAGGGATTGACCCGGATCTCCGGATTGGAGACGCCGAGGACCTTGATGCCGATACCGTCGATGTCGAAGCGCTGGCCGGTATTGTGCAGGTTCACGACATCGGTCGAACCGGCGGGCAGCGAGTCGAGCGTCCGGTAATAGCCGCGGGCATAGCCGGCCTCGCCCTCCAGGTCGAGGTAGCTGTCAGGCACCCGGGAATAGACGACCTTGTCAACGGATATCCCCTGCGGGTCCTTCAGGATCTCGTCGAAAGCGCCCATGTGGTCGCGGTGCGGATGTGAGATGAACCACAGGTCGACATGGTTCCCCGCCTTCCAGAGCAGTTCACGCACATGGCCCGCTTCCGCCTCGAAGCCGCCGTCGACCATGACGACCTTCCCGCCCCGGGTTTGGAACAGGTAGGCATTCCCGTGCGTATTCAGCACGGAGGAGATCTGCGTCATCGAGAAATGCCCGCGCATCCGGTCACCGTCGGGACCGGCCACGTTGCCGCGCGGAGCAGCCTGCACCGCACCGGGAAAGGCGAGGGCGGCGGCGGAGGCCGCCCCTACCCTCAGGAAATCGCGTCTGTCCATAACAGCCTGGGTAAAGAGGTCAAAGCAGGATCCAGTCCTTCTCCAAGCAGCTCACGTGGTGCTCGGTAATGCCCTTCTCGTCCATCCAGCGACGGGTGTCACGCGTCTTCAGGTGGGTATGCTGCGGGGCCGGGTCCCATACCCAGGAGGGCGTAGGCCACAGGCACGCACGGAAGTCGATGGCCTTGTAGAAGGCCTCGGAGCAGCCGCTCTGGCCGTGGTGGGCCATCTGCATGTAGTCGCAGTTGAGTTCCTTCGGATACTTCGCCAGGACCTGGTCACCGCATTCCACGCCGGCGTCGCCCAGCATCACGACACTCTTCTTGTCGTCCCAGAAGCGGATGATCATCGACATGTTGTTGTAGTGCTTCCGTTCCATTTCCGGATGGGCCACGCAGAGGACCATGATCCCGATGCCGTCGATGTCGAAGCGGTGACCGTCGGTGTGCAGGTCGATGAAGTCGATGCCCGAAGTCGTGTCGTCGATGGTCCGGTAGTACCGCCGTGCGTCGGCGGCATTGCTCGGTTCACAGTCCAGGAAGGCGTCCGGAACACGGGAGTACACGAGCTTGTCGATGGTGAGGCCCCGCCGGTCCCGCAAAATGGAGTCGAAGGCCCCCATGTGGTCCTGATGCGGATGCGTGATGAACCAGTAGTCCACGTGCCCGCCTGCCTCGGCGATGTTTTTCCGGAGGTTGTCGGACTCGGTCTCGAAGCCGCCGTCGACAATGATTACCTTCCCGCCTTTCGTACGGAAAAGATAGGAGTTGCCGATGGTGTCGGTGACCGAAGAGATCTGCTTCATCGTGAAGTGTCCCTTCATCTTCGGTCCGAACAGGGCTTTCTCCTGTTTGCTCCAAGCGGCGGCCTCGGGCGCGAGGCCCGCGACGGCCAGGCCCGCCGCAGCGGCGCCCGTTGCCTTCAAAAAGTTTCTTCTGTCCATATGATCGGTTTTAAATCAATCCATTCAAAAAATCAGTGCAGTTTATGGGCGAAATCCGCCCAGCCGACGGCATGTTGATAGGCAAACAGATCCGGGACCTTTACCTTTTCGAGCGTTTCGGGGGCTCCCAGCGGTTGGTCCTGGGCGGAGCTGTCCATGGCGGCTTCGGTTTCTTGGAAAACAACGGGAGGAGTCTTCGCTCTCACGGTGAGGGTCTTCAGCCCGCGACATCCTTCCAAAGCCAAAGAGGAAATCCGCTGCAACGAAGCGGGCAGCGTAATGGTCTCGATTCCGGAATGATAGACGGAACTGCGGCCCCATTCTTCCATTCCTTCCGGCAGCGCAAGTCCGCGCAAGGACATGCAGTCGCTGAAGACGCACCGGCCCAGCCTCCGCAAGGAGCCGGGAAGCGCAATGGAAGCGAGGACCGCCGCGCCATCGAAGGCATGGTCGTCGATTTCCCGGACATGGTCGCCCATCTGCACGTCGTTCAAGGCAACGCACCCGTAAAACGCATTCTTACCAATGCTTTCAAGGCTGGAAGGGAGATGGACGCTCCCCAGTTCCCGACAGTTGTCGAAGACGAAGGATGCAAGGGCCTTCACCCCCTCGGGAACGTCCGCAAATACCAGCCCGCTTCCTGCAAACACACCGCTTTCAATCGTTTCCAGCGGGGGAATGTCCAGCATTTTCAAAGAGGAGCATCCGGCAAACGCATACTCCCCGATGGATTCGAGGGAGGACGGGAACGCGATCTTCGACAGGGAAGTGCATGCCTCGAAGGCATAGGGAGGGATCCGTTTCAAGCCGGTAAAGAAGCGCAATTCCTCGAAGGAACGGATCGACTGCCGCTGGAAGGCCTCCGAAATATCCGAGACGGCCGATGCCTCCGCGAAGGACAGTTCCCCGTCCCCGTCCGCATCCCAGTGCCCGACACAGATCTTCCTGACCTCCTCGTCGGCAAAGGAAATGAGCCGTTCCCCATCCGGCAGGGCGGGAGCGGCCGTGCTGGCCGTGGTAAATGACAGAACCTCGCCGTAGTAATAAGTCGGAACATCCTGCACGAGGACGGAGAGATAGCCCCTGACGTGGTACGTCGTTTCCGGTTCCAACCCGTCCAGCCAGCACAGGAAGCGCTCCTTTTCCTGCGACGCCTTCACCCGGATGCCGTTCCCGACATACGGATCATCCGTCTCTTTGGAGAAAAAGACCCCGCGCTCCCGCACGGCGCCGGGCATGGACGAGACCTTGACCCAGACCCTCGCATCGGTGGCGGAGACACTTCCCACCCATTCCGTCTGCAGGAAATCCACATCCGAATAGGAACGGCGGACGTTCCCGTCCATCTTTCCGCCCTCGCCCAGCTGGTCGTGCCGGAGCCGGAGATGCAGCTCCGCAGAAGCCTGCCCGGTCACGTCCCAGGCCGACAGCCCCTCGAAAGAGGAGATATCCAGCTGCAACAAGCGGTTGCGGGACAGATCGAGGTTCCACAAGGCCGGGCAGCCGGAAAGGTCCAGGCTTTCCAGACGGTTGCCCGCCAGGTGCACGGTTCCCAAAAGCGGATGGGAACCCAGCACGACCTGTTCCAGCGCACAGTCCGTAGCCTTCAGAGAGAGGAGCTTCGCGCAGCCGGAGAAATCCAGGCGGGTCAGGGAATGGCTGCCCGCGCATTCCACGCGGGTCAGTTCCCCTCGCCCCGCCAGCGGGAGGCTGCGGATGCCGGTCCCTTCGACCGTCACTTCCTGCAGCGAGGAAAGATACCCCATCAGGTCGTCCAGCTGCGTAATGCCGTACTTGTTCTCCGGATCACGGATGACAAGCCGCGTAACGAGCGAGAGCGTCGACCCCTGCTTCGCGATGCGGCCGTCCGGCAGGATGTTGAGGTGCAGCGTGCCGGGGAAGGCGTCCGGATGGTCCGCAAGATAGGCGGTCAGGCCGGCGCTCAGGGGGAATGTGCCCGCCGCTTCCACCGGTGCCTTCTCCGGGAAGCAGCCGGGCAGCGCCGCCATCAGGGCGATTCCCGCGCAAAGCCATATCAACCACCTGCGTACCATCCGGCGTCATCATCTAAAAGCTATTTCACCACCTCGATGCCCTCGGGGACCTCGACCGTGGAGACGACCTTGCCGTCGGCGCCCTTCTTGTGGGACACCTTGATGACGCCCTTCGGCGTCGGGAAGGTACCTTCCGCCCAGGTCAGGTTCCCCAGGTGCGGTTCGATCCGGACCTTGGCAAAGCCGGCTTCGACCGGCTCGATGCCGAGGACGTGGCGGCTCAGCCAGGTGGTGGGACCGGAAGCCCAGCCGTGGCAGAAACTGTGGCGCAGGCCGACGTAGCAGTAGGCACCGCCGTCGGCGTGGATGTCGAACTTGCCTTCGGGGACGATCTCGTCGATGCGGCCCGCATTCTTGGCGTTCACATAGTTGAAATCCTCCCAGAACGTGGTGGCGCCCAGGTCGAGCATGCGGCCCCAGTATTCGGAGATCAGGTCCATCGCGGCCTGGTAGTCACCACTCTTGGCGAGGGCCTCGAGCAGGTAGTAGCCCATGAAGGAGGTGCACTGGTCGGCACCGTTGTCGATGATGATCTTCGAAGCCTTCTTCGCGTCGAGCATGCCCTGGATGGAAAGCAGGGCGGCCGCCTGGCTGTTGCCCATGTTGTCCGGAACGTATTTGCGCAGGCGCTTGGCGACCATCTTGCACTCCTTCTGGAGCGCCTTGTCACCGAGCCAGCCCGCCATGTCGGCACCCGCTTCGAGGGCGCGGACGGAGAGGGCCTGCAGGCCGGCGTGGATCACGGCCGGCTTGTCGTTGGAAGGCCAGTCGATGAAACGGCCGGCGGAATAGGCCTCCTTCGTGCCGTCCATGTTCTTCATCACATTGTGGAGCAGGTCGGTCAGGTACGCCTGCTGCTCCTTGAGGTACGCTTTGTCGCCGTACCACTCGTAGAGATGGTGATGGATGATGATCCACCAGAGGGAGTAGGAGCAGATGCCGTTCATCCAGCTGGAGACGGGCGTCCCGTCGCGCACGTAGTCGAGGCTCTTCTGGACCACCTTGTGGTTGCCGAAGACGGTGTTCACCGCCATCACTTCCGGATGCATGTCACCGATCCAGACAAGGCGGTCGCGCTTGATGCCGTCCCACAGGTAGTCCTGCATGTTGAGGTGGACGGTGTAGGCACCCGTCTGCCAGATCTGGTTCAAGCGGTCGTCATTGCACTTGAAGGAGCCCAGGTACGGGATATCGCGGTAGCGGGCGATGGCGCGGACGGCCAGGATCGGGACATCGATGTCGCAGTCCAGCAGGTCGAGACGGGCGAAGCGGAAGCCGCTGTTGCCGTATTCGACGGCGCCCAGCCAGGGCACGGAGATTTCGAAGTCACGGACGGAGTGCTCGTTGGTAGCCGTCGTCCCCTTCTCGTCCACGCTGCTCAGGGCCTCGCTGACGGACTCGCCCAGGCAGAGGCGGAAACGGACCGCCTTCTGGTTGCCGGCAATGGCCTGGACGATCTGGATGCCGCCCTGGATCTCCTTGCCGAAGTCCAGCAGGATGGAACTCTTCTTGTCCGCGGTGGACCGGAAGACGGTCACCTTCGGCTCGGAAGTGGACACCTGGCCGACATAGGGGTTCAGGAGGTTCTCCTGTCCCTTGATCGATCCGGAGGAGCAGACGATGCGGGTCGGGGTGATGTAATCGTTGACAAACTCCGTCTCCTTCCGCTGGACCTTCGGGTCGGCGGGCTGTGCGGAAACGGCCTGCACCAGCGCCAAGGCGCTCAGCGCGAGAACAAAGAAGCGTTTCATGGGGTTCATTTTCTAAAAAGTGTTATTGCATTTCTTACAAACTTACGAATTATTTTCTAAAATAGGTGGAATATTTAGTAACTTTGAAGACGTTTTGCGGCACCCGCGTTTTTGCGGAACGAAGATTGCAGCAGACACTTACTGCGAATGATCATTTAAAGCTATTCATATGAAAAAGATTTTTGATGTCAACGCCCATTTGCACACCCCGTATTCCTTCAGTGCTTTCAAAGATGTGAAGCAGGCCCTCGACATGGCCCGGGAAGAAGGTGTCAAGGTGGTAGGTATCAATGACTTCTATAGCCTTGACGGTTATGGAGAATGGAAGGAGAAATGCGCCGAACGCAAGCTCTATCCCCTGTTCAACATCGAATTCATCTCCCTCAACAGCGAAGACCAGGCCGCCGGCCTGCGGGTCAACGACCCCAACAACCCCGGCCGCACCTACCTCAGCGGCAAGGGTCTCGCCTACCCGGTGATCCTGAAGGGCGAGCCCGCCCGGCAGCTGGCCGCCGTCAAGGCCGAGTCCAACGCCCAGGTGGAGCGGATGTGCGCGAAGCTGAACGACCATCTGGCCGCCATCGGGTCCGGCCTGCACATCGACTTCGCCGCCGTCGTGAAGGACCTCACCCGCGGTTCGGTCCGCGAGCGTCACCTCGCCACGGCCCTGCGCATGGCGGTCGACGCCAAGGCGAAGACCGAGGCTGACAAACTGTCACTCTACGAGCAGGTCTTCGGCGGCAACCCGCTGAAGTCCTCCCTCGACAACAACGCGGCCGTGGAGAACGAGATCCGCAGCAAGCTCCTCAAGAGCGGCGGCGCGGCCTTCGTTCCCGAGGATCCGAAGGCATTCCTGCCGATGGAGACGGTCTGCGACATCATCAAGGCCGCCGGCGGCATCCCCACCTATCCGTTCCTCGCCGACGACGCCAAGGGCAATTTCACCGACTTCGAAGGCGACCTGCAGAAAGCGGCCGACACGCTGAAGAAGCGCGGTTTCACCTCCGTGGAGTTCATCACCACCCGCAACACGACCGCCGTGCTCGAGCAGTATTCCGACTATCTCCAGGACGAGGGCTTCACCGTCACCTTCGGGTCCGAGCACAACACGCCCGCCCTGGAGCCGATCCGCCTGCGGACCCGCGACCACGCGGAAGGCCTGTCCGAGAAACTCCGCGCGACGAACTACCGCGGCGCGTGCATCGTGGCCGCCCACCAGGCCGGCCTGGAAGGCGCGGACGCCGGTGCCGAACTCATCGAGAAAGCGGTGGAAGAGTAAGGAAACAATTCATAATCAAGTATCTATAAAATGAAAGAGATTGAGAATCTGGTTGCCGTCTCCCGCAAATACGGGTGCGACGCGCGCTTTGTCATTGCCGGAGGCGGAAACACCTCTTACAAGAATGCCGAGAAACTGTGGGTGAAGGCCAGCGGCCACGCCCTCGCCACCATCACCGAAGACGGATTCGCGGTCCTCGACCGTGCCCTCCTCAACCCGATGGGCGAGAAAGTCTACAGCACCGACACGGCCCTGCGCGAGGAGCAGGTCAAGAACGACCTCGCCGCCGCGTGCATCACGAAGGACCGC
This sequence comes from uncultured Bacteroidia bacterium, assembly GCA_902801205.1. Lineage (GTDB taxonomy): Bacteria > Bacteroidota > Bacteroidia > Bacteroidales > UBA932 > Cryptobacteroides. The sequence continues at coordinate 150,880 of CADCHE010000002.1, read as the reverse complement.
CGTCCTTCCGTCGAGACGTCTCTTCACAACTGCATGAACTTCGCCTACGTGGTGCACCTGCACCCGACGGCGGTCAACGGCCTGATGTGCTCCGCCCAGGCGGAAGCCACCTGCAAGGAACTCTTCCCGAAGGCCCTGTACATCGAATACACCGACCCGGGTTACACCCTCTTCAAGAAGGTCTATGACCGCATCCAGGCCTACAAGACCGCCAACGGCGCCGAGCCGCAGGTCATCTTCCTGCAGAACCACGGCATCTTCGTGGCCGCCGACACCACCGAGGAGATCGACGCCATCTACGCCGAGGTGTTGGAGAAGATCCTCGCCCGCACGGAGGAACTCCCCGCCGGCGAGTCTCCCGTCTGCGACTGTGTCACCGAGGTCATCCCGGCCATCCGCCAGTTCCTGTCCCGCAGCGGCCGCGGCCTGAAGACCCTCAAGGTCACCAAGGATGCCCTGGTGGACAAGTTCATCGCCGACGAGGCCGCCGCGGCCAAAGTCGGGAAGCCGTTCACCCCGGACATCATCGTCTACTGCAAGAGCGAGTACATCTACATCGGCGCCGAGACGCCCGAAGAGAAATGCAAGGAAGCCGAGCAGAAGATCGAAGATTTCGTCGCACGCAAGGGCTACACCCCCAAGGTGCTGCTCATCAACGGCATCGGCCTCGTGGCCGTGGGCGACAACGCCAAGAACGCCCAGATCATCACCGAGGTCTTCTACGACGCGATGAAGGTGGCCTTCTACGCCCAGGGCTTCGGCGGCGAGCACGCCATGGAGCCGGCCTGGATCAACTTCATCGACAACTGGGAGGTGGAGAACTACCGCCGCAAGGTGGCTGCCACCGGTGCGAAGGGCCGCGCCGAGGGCAAGACCATCATCGTCACCGGCGCCGCCCAGGGCTTCGGCGAGGGCATCGCGCGTGAACTGATGACCCAGGGCGCCAACATCGTGGTGGCCGACCTCAACGACGTGGTGGGCGCAAAGACCGCCGCCTCCTTCAACGAAATCGCCAAGGGCAACAAGGCCATCTTCGTGAAGACGAACGTGGCCGACCTCGACTCGCTGGCCAACCTGATGAAGGAGACCATCGTCAACTTCGGCGCCCTTGACGTGTTCGTCTCCAACGCCGGTGTCGTCCGCGCGGGCGGTCTGGAGGAGATGACGCCCCAGAACTTCGAGTTCGTCACCAAGATCAACTACGAAGCCTACTTCTTCTGCGCCAAGGTCGCCTCGCACATCATGAAGATCGAGACGGCGGCCGATCCCGAGTACTTCGCCGACATCGTCCAGGTCAACTCCAAGAGCGGCCTGCGCGGCAGCAAGGCGAACTTCGCCTATGCCGGCGGCAAGTTCGGCGGCATCGGCCTGACGCAGTCCTTCGCCCTCGAACTCGCGCCCTTCCGCGTGAAGGTCAACAGCGTGTGCCCGGGCAACTATTACGACGGTCCGCTGTGGAGCGACCCGGTCAACGGCCTGTTCATCCAGTACCTGAACGCCGGCAAGGTGCCCGGCGCGAAGACGGTCGAGGACGTGAAGAACTTCTACCTCGCCCAGGTGCCGATGCGCAAGGGCTGCAACCCGGTGGATGTCTGCCGGGCCATCCTCTACGCCATCGAGCAGACCAACGAAACCGGCCAGGCGATTCCGATCTCCGGCGGCCAGGTCATGTTGGCATAACGTCATTTAAATCAAGCAAATCATGAAACAACTGGATGTAACGCTGATGCACCCCGCCGAGCAGATCGCCATCATCATCGGCCGGATCTACCGGAGCGGAATGACGACCACCTCCGGCGGGAACGTCTCCATCATGGATGAAAACGGCGACATCTGGATCACCCCTGCGGGCATCGACAAAGGGTCCCTGAAGCCTTCCGACATCATGTGCGTGAAGGCCGACGGGACCATCGTCGGCCCCCACCGTCCTTCGTCGGAATACCCGTTCCACCGGGCCATCTACAAGATGTATCCGCACATGCGGTCGGTCATCCACGCCCATCCGCCGGGACTGGTCACGTTCAGTGTCGTCCACAAGGTGCCGGACACGAGCATCCTGCCGCAGGCGCGGGCCGTCTGCGGACCCGTCGGCTTCGCGCCGTATGCCCTGCCGGGCAGCGAGAAGCTCGGCGAAATGATTGTCAAGGAATTCAAGAGCAACCCCGACTACAAGGCGGTCATCATGGAGAACCACGGCGTGGTGTTGATGGGCGAAGACATCGCCGACGCATACCAGCGCTTCGAGACGCTGGAGCTCTGCGCCCGGACCATCCTCAACGCCAAGACGCTCGGCAAGCCCAATTTCCTGACCCAGGAGCAGATCCTCAAGCACGAGCAGGCGATCAATACGCCGTTCCAGCACTTCATGGGCGTGAAGCATCCGTCCGATGAGCGGGCCATCCGTTCGGAGATCTGCACCATCGTCCGCCGGGCCTGCTCCCAGGGGCTGATGTGCAGCTCGTACGGTACGGCCTCCGTCCGCTGGCGCGGCAACGACTTCCTGATCACGCCTTCCAACGTGCAGCGCTGGGACCTCGATCCGGAAGACATCGTCCAGGTGAAGGACGGCATGGTGGAAGCCGGCAAGATGGCCTCGCGGGCCGTCGCCCTCCACTACGAGATCTACCGCCGCAACCCGAAGGTGAACAGCATCATCATGACGCAGTCCCCTTCGCTGATGGCGTTCTGCACGACAGGCGTCAAGTTCGACGTGCGCACGATCCCGGAGGCCTGGATCTTCCTGCAGGACATCCCGATCTTCCCGTTCGGAAGCCAGTACGACGACCTGAACAACCTTGCCGAGGAGTTCCGCCAGAAGCCCTGCGTGCTGATCGCGAACGACGGCGTGGTGGTGACGGGCGACAAGCTGATCAACACGTTCGACCGCCTGGAGGTGGCCGACTTCAGCGCCCGCTCCCTCGTCATGGCCGCCCCGCTGGGCAACCTCAAGCCGATCACCGACAAGGAGATCGAGGAACTCCGCGTGGCCTTCCACGTGTAGGCGATCCCCTTCCTCTTAAAAGACGGCCCGTTGCTGCGGGCCGTTTTTTTATTATCTTTGTTCCATAACCCACACATCATGAAAAGGCTCATCCTCCCCTTCCTGCTGCTGGCGGGCACCCTGCTTTCCGCCCAGAATACGACGATCGTCAAAAGCGGCGCCAAAGCCCTCCCTTACAACCCGATGATGTTCGGCCAGTTCATCGAACATTTCGACAACCAGATCTACGGCGGCATCTACGATCCGGGAAATCCCCTCTCCGACGAGGACGGCTTCCGGACGGACGTGATTGAAGCGGTCAAGGCCCTGAAGGTCCCGGTCATGCGGTGGCCCGGCGGTTGCTTCGCCTCTACCTACCACTGGAAAGACGCCATCGGGGCAACGCGTCGTCCCGCCTTCGACAAGACCTGGGGGGTCGAGGAGCCGAACACTTTCGGCACGGACGAATTCATCAAATGGTGCCGCAAGATCGGGTGTGAGCCCTACATCATCACCAACGCCGGTACAGGATCCCTGGAAGAGATGAGCGACTGGGTGGAGTACTGCAACCTGAACATCGGCTACTGGGGCCGGCAGCGCATCGCCAACGGCTTCCAAGAGCCGCATCATGTCAAATACTGGTGCATCGGCAATGAGAATCTCGCGCCCTGGGAAATGCAGTTCAAGACGCCCCAGGAATGGGGGCCCCTGGTCCGCGAAGGCGCAAAGATGATGCTGGTGACAGACAAGGACATCCGGATCGGGGCTTCTTCCCTGACCACCCGGGAGGCCATGCTCCCGCTTCTCCAGAATGCCGGACACCTCCTCGATTTCATCGCCTTCCACTGCGGCTGGGAGGGAACCGGAAAGTCCTTCCTCGAGATCATGATGGAGACCGGCATGCCCGAAGCGCAGATTTCCACCGCCCTGTCCATCCTGGAAGAAGCCGGATACGGCGGAGGAAAGATGAAACTGGTCATCGATGAGTGGCAGCTCCGCGGCTGGATCCACCGCGGCATGGGAGACCCGAAGCACGGCTTCGACTTCGCTTCCAGGCGGGAGAACGACATCCCGTCCACCTACACCCTTTCGGATGCGGTCTATGCCGCCTGCTTCCTGAACACCTGTCTGCGCCACTGCGACGTGATTGATTTCACCTGCTTCTCCACCATCGTCAACACCCGTGGCGCCATCTTCGTCCACCCGGAAGGCATCGTCAAGCGGGTCATCTACTACGCCCTTCAGATGTACTCCAACGGGCTGCTGCCCTACGTGGTCCCGACGGAGGAAACGGTCGGGAAACTGACCAACGGGGACCGGTCGACCGGGGTGCTGGATGTCATCCTCACCGCCGATGCAGAAGGGAAGCGGTTCGTGTATGCCGTCGCCAACAAGGACCCGGAGAACGACCAGTCCCTGACCCTCGACTTCCAAGGGCTGGGGCTGAAAACGCCCAGGAAGGTCCAGGCGCGGATCCTTTCCGGCAGTTCCCCCGACGACTTCAACGATATCGGTCACGAGGACAGGGTCAAGCCCTATGACAAGGCGCTTCCGGTGAAAGGCGGGGCCGTCACCATTCCGGCCCACTCCGTCACCTTCCTCTCGCTCGGCGACTGACCCGGGCCGGGCGGGCGGCGATATCCAAATTCCTGAATGACATGTCGATATCGTATGTACCCGGCAGCTCGAACCCGATATACATCCCGCTGATCTGCAAGTCGGCCCAAGTGGCGCCTTGCATGCACCCGCCGGCCTGCGCTTCCTTCAGCGCCTGGTCGATGAACGGCAGGATTTCAAAATCCACCGTCACCCATTTATCATACTGGATGTTCCCTTCGGCGTCATAGATATTGTTCTCCGGATTCAGGAAATGGCGCGTGTCGATGTTATAGATCCATTTCCCGCTGGCGCTGGCTTTCCCGCCATCGATCCTGCTCATCCCTTCCGGATAGGCTACCCTGTTGTCGAACAGCGACATCCCGAGCCAGATCATGTCTTTGTACCCGTTGCTTCCTTCCGGTTGGTATTGGACGAACAGGTACAGCATGCAGATCGCAGCGTGAAGGGCCGGATCGGCGCTTTCGCCCATATGGTCGACAAATGAATTCATCTTCATGTCGAGCTTCACTTTCAGGGAACGCGCATTGGATACGATCATCTGCCTTGTCGGTTCAGCGGCCGTGCCGAAATCCTGGCTGAGCAGCAGATGGGGCCATTCCTGGTTTTCTTCCCGCGGCCTTTTGTAACACTCGCTCGCCTTTAAAGCCAGTCTGAATTCGCTTGTATTCGTATTTACCGCCACGGTTTTGGAGCGGTTTTCATACAGGTATTCTCCATCGCCTGCAACCGTGAAACGATAATCGAACGGGTCGGCCGTATTCTCTTTGTCATGGAATGGATAGCGGGTCGCCCATTGCTGCAGTTTCCAGACCGGCTTCTCCGCCTGAGCGATGTCATAATCGAAGTTGACGCTGGTTTGTTTTTCATAATCGCCGCCATAAAGCTCGATTTCATCACCATAGATCGGCAATCCCATGCCCCAGACATTGAATCCTCGTTTGAAAAAACGATCCTGCATCAAAGAGACATATCCTTTCTCCGTACCTGTTCCCTCTTTCCGGTTCGCAAGACACGCTGAAAGCAGGGCGGCTAAGGCCAGTCCTGCCGACAAAAGCATCGTTTTTCTCATACGTTTCCCTTTTTAATCACTGGCAAGATACGCAATCGCTTTCAAAAAGCAAAACCGGACTTTTGGCAGTGAGTCTCTGAGATCAATCGATGATGATGGGGTCCTCGTCCGGCGGGGATTCTTTCAATGGCATCCAGACGCGTTTTGTTTTTTCCTTCCTTGTTTTGGTGATCCGGGGGACATACACCTCGGAGAATTGGCCGGAGACGGGGTTGATGAGCAGTGTCTGCAATGTCTTTTCGATGTAGAAGCGGTCCTCTTCCGTCGTTTCTATGTGGAACAGGTAATTACCGGGATCGACGGTTATCGTACTTGTTTCCAGATCGGGAATGAGGAATACGCGGGAAAGAATTTCGTCCTGATTTGCGTTGATGAGGATCAAACGCGTCTTGGACTTCATCTGATGATCTGATAGAAGGAGGAGGATGGACCTGTATTTTAAGGAAAGAAGCAAATCCCCGCAATAGGTGAAGTGAAGATTCTCCCTGTAGGTACGATGCAGGAAGGATTCATAGTCTGGCCCCATCGGGTCCTTCGGCGGGCGCCTCCAGGGATATACAATCTCCTTGTCAATCAGTGAACCGGCAATCGCATCGGCTACGGGGTACTGCTCCAGCAGAAGGACCGAGTCCCTGCAGGAGACTTGCGTCGGACGGATCATGTGCTGCTCCAGTTCCCCCAAACCGTCAATCCGGGCGGCAGGGGAAAAATTGAAGAACAACTGCAATGGCAGCAGGAGTGAAAGAAATATTGTTGTTACGGTAAACATACTGCATTTTATCCCGCCTTTGCCATTCATTAGAGCGAGCGTCGGTAGCTGGAATAAAAGTCAAGGATAGACGAACGTCCAGTTATTGCGCGTTTCCAGATCGGGGAAATCAGCTAAAGTAAATATCTTTTCTTTTTTAATCGGGGGCTTCTGATTGAATTCTTCACACGGCATAGTTTCTATGTCAGAAAGGTGAAATACCTGAACGGTCCATGTCGCATTGGCTTCTGCTTGTAACTTTCTAATTATAAAGTCAATCCCAAAGTCTCTGGTTGAAAATGGATTTACATATAGTTCATGGACTAAAGTTCGAAATTCCATTTTTGTTGTGTTCTCTGTTTTAAAGCAAAAGGAATCAAGTTGAGCGTTGAGGTGATACTCAAAAAGGATTGTTTCTGCTGAATTGTTCTTTACAGTAAGAGAATACTGATTGTTTTTTGTGAGTGAATGGTACTCTCTTTCGCAACTGCTGTTGTTAAATAAAACAATAACAAAGACTAACAATATAAAGTCATACGTTCTCATTTAAGTAGTATTATTACGTCAATAAAACAAGTATGGAGTAATAACCAAAATAGAATTTGTCAGCAATATCCTGTATTTCAAAATGAGGGTATTGAAACAAGTTATGAAACCCATTTTGTATTGGCCCCCTAATGTTTATTCGCTGTTATATCCAATTCTCGCTCCACCGTATCCAGCATAGATTACCGTCTGGGCGGGCAACGAAATACCGCATGACAGGAAAAGCAGCAGCGCTGCAAGCCGGGAAAGCGTGATATAGGTTTTGGTTACCATTGTATGTATCTTTAGATTTCCGGCAAGATAATGAAAAAATCGGCAACCGTCAAAACAATAGTCTTGTGTAAGAGCCGTATCTTCGTCACTTTGCCGGAAGATAACCAAAAAACGTATGACGATGAAAAACATCTTTTTGAAAAGAACGATTCCCGCCGCGGTGACGTGCGGGATCGGTCAATGAAGAGACGGCCCGCCGCAGCCGGTACCTATTTGAGCGCTACAGGTGGTGCCCCTCGCGCGCCCGCGGCAGGGATTTTCGGTTTGTATCAGCAGGGCGCCATATTTCCCTTTTTTCCCATACTGCCTTACTGCCTCTTGCTTATCAATCATCTTGATTAATGAGATGTCTTCTCGCTTAATCTTTGACAGAGAGTCTTCTTTTTCTTTACTGTTTACAAGCAGGCTGCCATCCAACGAAATCAACATTTTTGAATATAGCCGAATTATTCCACAGTACCCACGTGATGAGCATTCGCTCTCTGAATCAAGTTTAATTCTCTTGATAACCTTTTTTTCAATTCCCCATTCTTCAATTTCTTCTCGGGTGATTTCAAGCCCATCCAATACTATCAGTGGCGGATAAGGTGATACATTATGACTTTTTGACAAATTAAAAGTTTGAGCCGGTTGCCGTGCCGAAGCCGCCTGACGGAGCAGGGCGGTATCGACAGTGAAGGCAACGGGCGACGGAGCGGCATTCGCCGCCGGGGAGACGGTCCTTCCCGTCCGGTTGCCCGCGTTGTCATAGGTGTAGTTTACCGTCTGGGCGGGCAACGAAATACCGCATGACAGGAAAAGCAGCAGCACTGCAAGCCGGGAAAGCGTGATATAGGTTTTGGTTTCCATTGTGTGTATCTTTAGATTTCCGGCAAGATAGGCAATTGTTTTTTTAAAATCAAGACCGAAGGAACGAAAGAGACACGTGGCAGCGCCAGGCGACCACGCAAAAAAAGAACCGTTCAGGACGGGCTCAGACCAGCAGGGCGGCGATGTGGAAACCGATGAAGGCGGTCAGCCAGGCGACGACGATCGTGTAGGCGCAGATGCCGATGGCCCAGCTCCACTTACCCGTCTCGTTCTTGATGGCCACGAAGGTAGCGATGCACGGGAAATACAGCAGCACGAAGATCATGAACGCGATGGCCGAAGGGAAGGACACCGACGCGGCCAGCGCCGCCTGCAACTGGGTATCGTTCTCGTCCACCGTCTCCGCCGGCTCACCCGCATACATCACACCCAGCGAACTGACGACGAGTTCCTTCGCGGCGACGCCGGTCAGCAGGCCCACGTCCAGCCGCCAGTCGAAGTCCATCGGCGCCATCGCCGGAGCGACGGCCTTGCCGATCTGGCCGATATAGGAGTTCTCCTGCTGCGTGGCCGGATCGTTGCTCCGCGGGAAATACCCCAGGCACCAGATCACCACCGACGCGATCAGGATCGTCGTCGCCATCTTCTGCAGGTACTGCTTTCCCTTCTCCCACGTATGGCGCCAGATGGCCTTGCCGGTCGGAATCCGGTACGGCGGCAGTTCCATCACGAAGGGAAGGTCGTCATCCTTCACGAACTTACTGAACAGCAATGCCGTGACAATGGCCAGGAGGATGCCCAGCAGGTAGATGCACAGCAGCGCAAGGGCCGCTCCCTTGGCGAAGAAGGCGCCGCACAGGAGCACGAAGATCGGCAGACGGCCCGCACAGGACATGAAGGGCACGAGGGCGATCGTGATCAGGCGCGACTTGCGGCTCTCGATGGTGCGCGTCGCCATGATGGCCGGCACGTTGCAGCCGAAGCCCATCACCATCGGGATGAACGACTTGCCGTGCAACCCGATCCGGTGCATCAGCTTGTCCACGATGAAGGCGGACCGCGCCATGTACCCGGAATCCTCCATCAGGGAGATGAAGAAATAGAGGATGAGGATGTTCGGCAGGAAGACGAGGACGGAGCCCACGCCGGCGATCACCCCGTTCACCACCAGGTCTTTCAACCAGCCGTCCTTCATCAGCAGGGCCACTTTGTCGCCCAGCCAGCTCACCAGGGCGTCGATCCAGTCCATCGGATACTGGCCCAGCGTGAACGTCGCCTCGAAGATCAGGAAGAGCAGGACGACGAAGATCGGGAACGCCAGCCACTTGTTCGTGACGACGGCGTCAATCCTGTCCGTGACCGTCTTCTTCCCGCGCGACTCCGCATGCGGCTGGTAGGTCTCCGCCAAAGCGCCCTGGATGAAGGCATATTTCGCGTCCACGATGCCCGATTCGGCGTTCGTCTTCAACAGGGACTCGATGCGCTTCTGTTCTTCGGCGCGCGCCGCTTCGAGTTCGGCCCGGTTCGGCAATGCCGCCACGACGGCCTCGATGTCCTTGTCGCCCTCGAGGTACTTGATGGCGAGGTAGCGGGAGGAATAATGGCTCCGGATCCGCTCGTTCCGCCAGATGAGGTCGCGCAGCCGGACGATGCTCTTTTCCAGTTCGGCGCCGTGGTTGATGTGGATGTGGCGTGCCACGACGTCCTCGTGGCGCTCATAGACTTTGATGACGGTATCGAACAACGCGTCGACGCCGGTTCCGTCCCGGCCGACGGTCGGACAGACCGGCATGCCGAGCAACCGGCCCAGCTGGTCGATGTCGAGGCGGTCGCCCTTCTTCTCCAGTTCGTCGTACATGTTCAGCGCCATCACCACCCGGAGGTTCATGTCGATGAGCTGGGTGGTCAGGTAGAGGTTGCGTTCCAGGTTGGAGGCGTCCACCACGTTGACGACGACATCGGGCACCTGCTCGACGAGGTTCTTCCGCACGTACAGTTCTTCCGGGGAATAGGCTGAGAGCGAATAGGTTCCGGGCAGGTCCACCAGGATGAACCGGTAGCCGCCATGTTCGAAAGTCCCTTCCTTGGCGTCCACCGTCACGCCGCTGTAGTTGCCCACGTGCTCGTGGCTGCCGGAAGCGATGTTGAACAGGGACGTCTTGCCGCAGTTGGGATTGCCCACCAGGGCGACGCGGATCACGTTGTGGCGCTCGGTGGCGATGTGCTCCATCGCCTTTTCGAGGTAGTCCTCCTCGCGGGAGGCGTCGAAATCCACGTGGAAATCCTCATGCTGGTGGATCTGTTCCCGCGCCTCCTCTTCACTGATGACTTCGATGCGCGCGGCTTCCTCGCGGCGGAGCGACACTTTGTACCCCAGGATCTCATACTCGACCGGGTCCTTCAGCGGGGCGTTGAGCACGACGCGGACGGTCTTGCCCTGGATGAACCCCATCTCGATCAAGCGCTTGCGGAAACTGCCGTGACCGGCCACTTTGGCGATCACGGCGCGCTCTCCTGTCTTCAGGTCAGAAAGGAACATACACGAATCTTTTAACCACTGCAAAGGTACAGCGGCCGCGAGGAAATCGCAATCCTCATTTATGGGGATTTTTCAGCGGCTCAGACGCTCGCGAGGTTCTGCTCGTTGAGGAGGTTCTTCCCTTCGGGCGTGTAGGCGTAGGCGATGCGGTCGGCCCAGCGCTTCTCGACCTTGCCGCGCACGATCTTCATCGTGCTGTTGACCAGGCCGTTCTGCTCCGTGAACGCTTCGGGCAGCACTGCCACGGCGGCAGGCAGCCAGCGCTCCGGGAACATCCCTTCGTGCGTGCCTCCCTTCTTGTAGGCGTCGATCTCCGCCTGGATCTTGCGGAGCATCTCCACCTTGCCCTCGCGGGTATCGGGATCCAGCCCCTTCGAGGCGGCATATTCACGCAGGGCGTCCTTCGCCGGCACGATCAGCACCATCGTGTACGGGTCCTGGCTGTTGTGCAGGATCACCTGCTCGATGTACTTCGACCCGTCGGTCAAGGAGTCCTCAAAGCCTTCCGGACTGTATTTCTCGCCGTCCGAAGAGATCAGCAGCGACTTGAAGCGGCCCACGACATAGAGGAACTCGTCGTCGTACATGTACCCCATGTCGCCCGTGTGGAGCCAGCCGTCGCGCAGGGCCTCGGCCGTGCCCTCGGGGTTCTTCCAGTAGCCCGCCATCACGTTCTCGCCGCGGACCACGATCTCGCCCTTCGTGCGGAGCGGGACCTCGTTGCCATCCTCGTCACAGATCTTGATGTCCAGCGGCTTGACGACCCGTCCGGACGAGCCGAACATCGCATGCCCTTCCGAATTGGAGGAAATGACCGGGGTCGCCTCGGAGACGCCGTATCCCTGGAACATGGGGATGCCGACGGCGCACCAGTAGCGCTGCATCTCGATGTCGAGCAAGGCGCCGCCGCCCACGAAGAACTTCATGCGGCCGCCCATGCCTTCCCGCACCTTCCGGAAGATCAGCCGGTCGAACAGGCTGATGAGGGGTTTCTTCCAGAGCTGGAAGAAGCCGCCGCGGTTGTAGTATTCCTTGTTGTAGGAGATCGCGAGCTTGAGCGCGAAGTTGTAGAGCCGCTCCACCTTCGGGCCCTGCTTCTTGATCGTCGCCTCCACGTTCTTCTTGAAGCTGCGGGCCAGGGCCGGCACGGACAGCATCACGTGGGGACGCACCTCCTTGATGGCAATGGGGATGTTGCGGAGCGTGGCCATCGGGTTCGCCCCCACCGGCACGGTGGCGATGCTGCCGCAGTACGACATCATCGTATAGAATCCCGCCACATGGGCGAAGCAGTGGTCAAGCGGCAGGATGATGAGCATCGTGGAATCCGGTTCTATGCTGATGACCGAATGGGCCTGCTCGACGTTCGCGGTATAATTGCGATGGGTCAGCAGGACGCCCTTCGGGTCGGCCGTCGTCCCGGACGTGTAGGTGATGGTGGCATAGTCATCGGGGCCGATGGACGCAGCGCGTTCCTCGACCTTGCCGCGGTTGCCGAACAGGAAGCTGTCGCCGACGGCCTGCACCCACTCCATGGGGACTTCGCGCGTCTCGTAGGAGGGCTGCGGGTCAAGGACGATGATCTTCTCGACTTCCGGCAGCTGCGCGGCGATCCGGCGGATCTTCGGCAGCTGCTGGCCCGAAACGATGACGAACCGCGATTCGGAATGCCGGATGCGGAAAGTCAGGTCGTTGCTCTCTTCCAGCTTGATGGAGAGCGGAACGCTCACGCCTCCGGCATACAGGATGCCCAGTTCGGCGAGGATCCACATATTGCGTCCTTCGGAGAGGAGGGACACCTTGTCCCCCTTCCGGATGCCCATCGACATCAAGCCTGCGGCGATCCGGAGGCCTTCCTTGCGGGTTTGGTCAAACGTCGTTTCCGTCCAGGTGCCGTCCACCTTCTCGCGGAGGAACACATGGGAAGCGAATTCGCGGGTGTATTTGTCCACGAATTCAATCAGGGTCGGTCTTTCATTCATGTCTTATTGGTCGATTTTTTCAACGGAAGGGAACAGGCCGAAGAGCTCGGCCTCGATGCGGTCCGTCACGGTTTGGAAATCCTCGGGGCGGTTCTCGAACTTGATCTCGTCGACGTTCACGACGAGGAGCTTCCCGTCGTAACCGGCGACCCAGTCCTCATAGCGCTTGTTCAGCCCGGTGAGGTAGTCGATCCGGATGCTCTTTTCGTACTCGCGGCCGCGTTTCTGGATCTGCGAAACCAGATTCGGGATCGAGGAGCGGAGATAGATCATCAGGTCCGGCTTGCTCACCAGCGACATCATCAGGTCGAAGAGGTCGGAGTAATTCTCGAAGTCACGGGTGCTCATCAGGCCCATGGCGTGCAGGTTCGGCGCGAAGATCCGGGCGTCCTCGTAGATGGTCCGGTCCTGGATGATGATGTCGTCGCAGCGGGAGATATCCACCACATCCTTGAACCGCTTGTTCAGGAAGTAGATCTGGAGGTTGAAGGACCAGCGTTCCATATCTGCATAGAAATCAGACAGATAGGGATTGAAATCGACCGATTCGAATTTCGGGGTCCACCCGAAATGGGCCGCCAGCATCTTGGTCAGCGTCGTCTTTCCGCTGCCGATATTTCCTGCTACCGCGATGTGCATATCCGTTGTTGATTTAGTAGAATTTCACAAAAATAGTCATACCGCCTTATTTTTCCAAGGGGAACAGGCCATAAAGTTCCGCGTCGATCCGGTCGGTGATCAGGGCGAAGTCCTCCGGGCGGTTCTGGAAATCGAGGGTGTCGGTCTCGACGGTGAGCACCCGGCCCTTGTAAGCGGCGATCCACTGCTCATAGCGGTCGTTAAGCCCTTTCAGGTACTCCAGGCTGATGCTCTGCTCGTAGTCGCGGCCGCGTTTCTGGATCTGCGACACCAGGTGGGGGACGCTGCTGCGCAGGTAGATCAGCAGGTCCGGTTCGCCGGCCATCTGGGCCATGACGCCGAAGAGGTCCATGTACGTCTCGTAGTCGCGCTTAGACAGGTTGCCCATCGCATAGTTGTTGGCCACGAAGATGTGCACGCCCTCGAAGAGGGTGCGGTCCTGGATGATCACGTCCTTGCTCCGGGAGATCTCCAGCAGGTCCTTGAAGCGCTGGGCCAGGAAATAGGTCTCCAGATTGTAGGACCAGCGGGGGATGTCCTTGTAGTAATCCTCCAGGTAGGGGTTGTAGGTAACCGACTCGTATTTAGGGGTCCAGCCGTAATGCTCTGCCAGCATCCGGGTCAGCGTGGTCTTTCCACTGCCGATGTTTCCTGCGATTCCGATGTGCATACAACAAACATAACAAAAAAATCCGATTCCGTTGCGGAAATGTCACTATATTTGCCGAGAGTATGGGACTTACATCCAGGAAAAACATCTCCGACTGGTTCGCCGGCCTGAAAGGGCGCCTTTCGGACGGCACCTTCGCCCCGCGCGGGAACGGCAGCGGCCTGATGGCCGTCAGCCCGCTGCTGGTGTTCCTGCTGGTGTACCTCCTCTCGTCGGTCGCCGCCGGCGATTTCTACAAAGTGCCCATCACCGCCGCCTTCCTCATCGCGTCGGTCTATGCCGTCGCCATCGGCCCGGTCCGGGGCGGCAACCTGCCGGACCGTGTCGCCGCATTCTCCAAGGGGGCGGGCGAACGGAACGTGCTACTGATGCTGTGGATCTTCATCCTGGCAGGCGCCTTCGCCGGATCGGCCAAGGCCATCGGGGCCGTGGACGCCACAGTGGGCATCACGCTGCGGCTGCTGCCCGGAAAGATGCTCCTCGCCGGCCTCTTCCTGGCCGCCTGCTTCATCTCGATGGCAGTGGGCACGAGTGTCGGCACCATCGTCGCCCTCGTCCCGATCGCCGCCGGCATCGCGTCCCAGACCGCGGCCGAGCCGGCGCTGCTGGTGGGCATCATCGTCGGGGGCGCCTTCTTCGGCGACAACCTGTCATTCATCTCCGACACCACCATCGCCGCCACCAAGACGCAGGGCTGCGCGATGGCGGACAAATTCAAGGCCAACCTGTGGATCGCCCTGCCCGCCGCCCTGGCCGTGACGGTGCTGTATCTCTTCCTGGGCCGGGACGGAGGGGCGCCTGTCGCAGCAGAGGCCGTCAAGCCCCTGCTCATCCTCCCCTACCTGCTCGTCATCGTGCTGGCCGTCTGCGGGATGGACGTGCTGGCCGTGCTGGTGACGGGGACCGTCGCCAACGCGCTGATCGGCATCCTGGGCGGATCCGTCGGATGGATCGGCTTCCTGAAAGCGTGCGGAGACGGTATCGCCTCGATGGGCGAACTGATCATCGTGACGATGCTGGCCGGCGGCCTGCTGGAACTCATCCGGCAGGACGGCGGACTGGAATGGATGATCCGCGGCCTGACGCGGCGCATCACCGGGAAACGGGGCGCGGAACTCTCCATCGCAGCCCTGGTGAGCCTGGTGAACGTCTGTACGGCCAACAACACCATCGCCATCATCACGAGCGGAGCATTGGCCAAGGAAATCACGGAGCGGTTCGGGCTCGACCCCCGCAAGACGGCCAGCATCCTGGACACCTTCTCGTGCCTGGTGCAGGGCATCCTGCCCTACGGGGCGCAGATGCTGATGGCTTCCGGCCTGGCCGGCATCGCCGCCACGGCCATCATCCCCCACCTGTATTATCCCTTCGCCCTGGGCGCCGTCGCCCTGCTGGCCATCCTGCTGCGCCTGCCGCGGAAATACTCCTGAGCCGCGGGCTTCACCGCATCCGGTCCACGAGGACCTTCATCCAGTACCCGCCGATGACGGAACGGGCGTACATCCCGATCATCCGCGAGGTGTTCGTGTCGTGCAAGTCGCTGATCGGCACCCGCGAAGGCGTTTCGTTGACATAGTCGTACAGCGGGTCGAGGAACGAGCGGAACATCTCCGCGTCGGAGGACATCGCCGCCGTCCACATGATCCAGTCGCTCTTGGCGAAGGTCGCCCGGCTGTCGAGCGGCAGGCCGTACCGGTTCTGGCGGGGGGCGTAGGAAGCCATTTCGCGCGCCATGGCGCCGTTCGGGAAAAGGTCCGTCTTCCAGAGCAAGTCCCAGACCATGTTGTATTTCTGGCTCCAGGTCCCCGGGCGGTCGTACGTCAGTTTGTAGTGGTCGCCGTCGCGGGCATCTTTCTCCCACTGCACGGCCATTTCCCGGGCCCGCGCCATGTACCGGTCCGCCGCAGCCGCATCCCCCGCGAACCGGCAGATGAACGAAAAACCGGCCACGCCCATGATGGCCTTGACGGCCAGGTTGCAGTTGTGCGCCAGGCGGCCGGCAAAGTCGTCGGTGCAGAGCTGGTCGGCCGGATCCGTGCCGTGTTCCGACAGGTAGTCCGCCCAGGTCCGGAGCAGGGGCATGAAGCGCCCGGCATAGGAGGCGTCCCCATCGATCATCGTCAGCATCGCGGTCAGTGTCAGCATGTTGCCCGCTTCCTCCAGCGGCATGTCCTCACCGTACACCTGCCCGTTCGCAATCGGATAGGTTCCCAGGTCGTGCGCGGCGAAAGGCTTCGTCCAGCGGCCGCTGAGGCTGTAATCGAAGATCGACGTCATCATCCCCTTGAGGAGCTCGGGGTTGTAGAGCAGGAAGAGCGGCGCGGACGGGTACGTGAGATCCACGGTGTTCACGCAGCCGTTGGAATTGTTCTCCTTGGAGAAATAGAGCAGGTTGCCGTCCTTGTCTTCGAACAGCTTGTGGGCGGCCATCACATGGCGGTAGGCGCCGGAAAGGAGCTCGGCGTATTTCTTCCCGCCGGAGGAGAAGGCGTCGTCGTAGATACGCCGGTCGAGGGCGCGGCACCGCATCATCAGGGAAGGATAGTCGCGGGCGGCATCGGCCATGGCCTCGAAAATGGTCTTCCCATCACGTGCCCAGTAGCCCTTGTACCGGTAGTACATGTACTCGATGTCGTAGATCTCGTCGTACGCCACCAGGGCGAAGCTCGCAGCCTTCTTCACCGATCCGAAGTCGTGTACGTAGCCGAGCACGGGCATCTCCCGGTGGGCGCGGGCCACGATTTCCTCCGCAGACGGAGCGGGACGGCCGGTCCGTGCGAAGGCATCGAGCATCTCCCGCTCCGGGGCGACGCTCACGGTGCCGTTCACCGCCGGCAGGTAGAAATACCCCCAGTCGATGCAGACCCCGTCGCCTTTCCGGGCCAGGACAGACTGGTCAACCGTCCCCGTCCGGGCATACTGCACCCCGTTCCGGTCCAGGAGGGAGGACACGGTGGGCTGGTTGACGGTGTTGACCGACATCTCCGGAGAAACGCCCAGGTAGAACTGTACGTCATGCCGTTTCCCGTCCGCCGGGCGGACCTGGTAGGAGACGAAGTTGACCGGCGTGGACAGCTGGTCCAGGTCGTCGATGAGCATCGGGGCCGTGAACACCAGGTCCAGGAAGACGGGGCCGCATGCGAACGTGTAATAGGTGTTCGTCGCCATCACGTCGACGGATTGCTGGACGGCATCCTTCACTTCGTACGGCAAAGGTTCCCGGATGTTCCTAGAGAGGCCGAAGTCGAGGTAGGCTCCGCCGACGGTGTTGCGGCAATGCGCCGCGATCACGTTCCTGCCGGCCTTGACCAACCCCTTCCTTTCCCCGTCCAGACGGAGGACGAGCCCCGTCTTCCAGGTATTTCCGGTATTGACCACCTGCACGCCGTTGATGTAGATCTCGCAGACATCGTCGTGGGAATAGCAGAGATACAGGTCGGAGGCGGCGACTTCCGCACTCACCTCCACCGTCCGCCGCACATAGATATCGGACCCCGTCTGCGTCCAGCGCGAACGGACATGCGGGTACTCGGGACTGGTGCCGAAGGCGGCCGTTTCCTCGGGCCATGCTGCATCGTCGAAGGCCGGCGCCTCCCAGCCGTCGCCCGGATCGGTGCGGAGCACACGCCCCTTCCAAGGGCCCGCATCCGCCGCTGGTGCCACCGCATCGAGGACGCACGCCTGTTCAGCCCCCATGAAGCGGTAGAGCGCGCCGTCGACACGGAGCAGGCCCGTGACCGTCTTCTCATTGCCGGTCCAATGGCGGACCGGGCCGTCCGTCAGGCGGTCATACGGCGACCAGACGGAGAAATACGGGTCATTGACAAAAACCGGAACGGAGGGCATGCGGAGGTCCGATGTCCGGTACGGTCGGAACAGTTCGGCGGGTTGTGCCGCAGCAGCGACGGCCGCAAGCATGGAAACCACGATGGGTAACATCTTTCTCATAGGGTCATCTTCAAGTTTTATCGTCGATTATGGATTCTCAAAACGCGTCCGAATCTTCTTCGGCTTCGCCCCAGGGCTCGAGGAAGGGATTCGCCACGCGCTCCCGCGAGATGGACGAATATACGCCGTGCCCGGGCAGGATGTCGGTATCGCCGGGCAGGCCCATCAGCTTGTCCATGATGCTGACGATCAGGCGTTCGTAGTCGCCGCCCGGCAGGTCGGTGCGACCGATGCTGCCGGCGAAGAGGGTGTCTCCCGTCAGGAGGATGCCGTCGGCCGCATCATGGTAGCAGACCCCGCCGGCCGAGTGCCCGGGCGTGGAGATGACCTGGAAGGTCGCGTCTCCGCAGCGGAGCGTTTCACCCTCGGTCAGCGGTTCCGTACGGAACGATGTATCAGGAACTTCCAGCCCGACAGCGCCGGCCATTTTGCCCGCGGCATCCAGGCTCAGGCGCTCCGCCGGGTCCATCCGGACGGGGAGGTCGAAGGCACGCTGCAGGGCAGCGGCGCCGAGGATGTGGTCGGGATGCGCGTGCGTCAGCCAGATGCCGTCGAGGACGATTCCCTCCGCGCGCAGGTAGTCCAGGAACGCGCCGGTCTCCTGCGGCCCGGCAAAGCCCGGATCTACGACGACGCCGTGCCCGGTGCCGTCCCACAGCAGCCACGCGTTCTCCCGGAGAAGGTTGCAAGGAAAGACTTTGATGTTCATATACGGCAAATATACGAAAGTTCCACCTATTTGGAATCCCCGTTTTTTTTCGATAACTTGCATTGAGAAAAAGAAACGGCAATGAACCTCTCCTCCTGTCTCCGCTCCATGCGGCTGCGGACCCTGCCCCTTTCGCTGGCGGGCGTCGTCCTCGGAAGCCTGCTGGCCGCACGCAGCGGACCGCTGCACGCCCCGACGCTCGTTTTCCTGCTGCTGACCACCGTCTGCCTGCAGATCCTCTCGAACCTGTCCAACGAACTCGGCGACTTCCTCCGCGGGACCGACGGCGACGGACGGCAAGGGCCGCAGTACAGCCTGCAGAGCGGAGCGCTCACGGCGGGAGACCTCCGGGGACTGATCCGCCTTTTCGCGGGCCTGTGCCTGGTCTTCGGTGCCCTGATGATCTATTTCTCGACCGGCAGCCTCATGAAGCCGGTGTCGCTCGCGCTGATGGCGCTGGGCGCCGCCGCCATCTGGGCCGCCATGCACTATACGCTCGGCAGGAATCCCTACGGCTACCGGGGCCTGGGCGACCTGTTCGTCTTCCTGTTCTTCGGGCTGACGAGCGTCCTGGGCGGCTATTTCATCTGCCGCGGCACCCTGGATTCCGCCGCCCTGCTGCTGCCCGCCTCCGCCATCGGGGCCTTCAGCATCGGGGTCCTCAACGTCAACAACATCCGCGACATGGAAACGGACCGGACCAACCGTGTGACGGTGGCCATCCGCCTCGGGGAGAAGCGTGCCAAGGCATACCAGTTCTTCCTGATCGGCCTCGGATGGGCCTGCTTGCTGGTCTTCTCGGCCCTGACCGCCCACAACGCCTGGGGGTTCTGTTATGTCGTGCTGATTCCACTGTATACCAAACACTTGCAGATTGTCCGGACACAGACCGGGCAGGCGCTGGACCCGGCTCTTCCGCTGCTGGTCATCGCCACTTTCCTGCTGTCCGTCACCGCCGGCATCGGCTTTTTACTGTAACATTATGAAGCGATTCTTCCTTTCCGCCGCAATCGCGGCCATCCTGCTGCCGGCCCTTCCGGACGGTGCACAGCCCGACCCGGGCGCCCCCACGGGGCTGACGACCGACCTCCTGACGCAGACCGGACTGCGGACCGACGCGGGAGAGACCCTCATCCGCTCCAGCGTTCCGTATTTCGGCTGGCTCGTTCCCGGCGAGCGTCCGCAGCGCCGGTACCGGATCCTGCTCGGCCTTTCCGAGAGCGCCCTGGAGACAGGCAGCGGCCTGCTCTGGGACAGCGGCCTCGTCCGGAGCGGGCAGTCCACCGCCGTCCCTTACGGCGGAGCGGCCCTGCAGCCTTCTACGGAGTACTGGTGGAAGGTCGGCATCGTCACCGGCGGGCGCAAGTGCACCTGGTCCGCCCCCTGCCGCTTCAAGACGGCGGAACGGCTGGAACCCTACGCCACGCCGCATTACCCCCTCGTCAAGGACCTGACCTACCCGCCGGTGCTCCGCTTCGACGAAAAAGGGGTCCGGGCCGACTTCGGGAAGACGGCCTTCGGCTGGCTGGAGGCGGACATCCGCGGCGCCCGCGACGGCGACACGGTCATCGTCCACCTGGGCGAACGGCTCGATGCGGACGGCCATGTCCTCCGCAACCCGACGACGACGGTCCGCTACCAGCGGCAGCAGCTGGTCCTGAAAAAGGGACTGCATCACTACCGCGTGGCGGTGACGCCCGACCGGCGCAATACGGGCTCGGCAGCGATCAAGATGCCCGAGGGCGTCGGCGAGGTGATGCCGTTCCGCTATGTCGAGCTGGACGGATGCCCGCCCCTCGAGCCGCGCGACATCTACCGGCGCGACGTCCACTACCCGCAAAACACCGACGCAGCCTCCTTCCGGTGCGATGATGACCTGCTGAACGACATCTGGGACCTCTGCCTGTACTCGGTGAAGGCGACCTCCTTCACCGGCTACTTCGTCGACGGCGACCGCGAACGGATCCCCTATGAAGCGGACGCCTTGATCGGCCAGCTCTGCCACTACGCCGCAGACCGTGAGTACACCCTCTCGCGGCGCTCGCTGGAACACTTGCTGGCGCATCCCACCTGGCCCACGGAGTGGATCCTGCAGAGCGTAATGATCGCCTGGAACGACTACCTCTTCACCGGCGACAAGCGCCTCATCGCGCAGCAGTACGACCTTCTCAAAGCCCACTGCCTGGAGGCCCTGACGGAAGAGAACGGGCTCATCAGCACGCGCACCGGCCGTCAGACGCCGGAATTCCTCGCCTCCATCCGCCGGAAAGAGGCCATCCGCGACATCGTGGACTGGCCCCAGAAGGTGCCGGAAGTGGACGGGATCCAGGGCGGCACCGACGGGTTCGTGTTCACCGACTTCAACGCCGTGGTCAACGCCTTCCACTACCGCGCCCTCTGCGACATGGAACGCATCGCCCGGGCGCTTGGCAAAGAGGCGGACGCTGCGCATTTCGCCGCAGCGTCCGCGCGGGTGAAGGAAGCCTTCCTGCAGGCCTTCTTCGATGCGGGGAACGCCCGTGTCCGCGACGGCATCGGCACGGAGCACAGTTCGCTGCACGCCAACGTGTTCGCCCTCGCCTTCGGGCTCGTGCCGCAGGAGGCCGTCGGCCGGGTGACGGAGTACATCGTCTCGAAGGGCATGTCATGCGGCGTATATGCCGCGCAGTTCCTGCTCGAGGCCCTGTACGAAGCCGGGGCGGGAGACGCCGCCCTCGCCTTGATGACCGCGCGGTCGACACCCAGCTGGTACAACATGCTGAAGGTCGGAGCGACCATCTCGCTGGAGGCCTGGGACGATTCCTTCAAGCCGAACCAGGACTGGAACCACATCTGGGGCGCCGCACCGGGCAACATCATCCCCTTCCGCCTGATGGGCGTCCGCCCGCTGGAACCCGGCTGGACGAAGGCCCGTATCGCCCCGCAGCCCGGGCGGCTGCAGACGGCGGAGGTGACCGTTCCCACCATCAAGGGAGACATCACCGTCTCGCTGCAGCCGGAAGCGATGGAAGTCACGATCCCCGCAGGGATGACCGCCGACATCTCCGTCCCGTTGCGCGATGGCGGCGAAAAACGCATTACGGCCGGGGCGGGACACCACCGTTTCCCGCGGTAATTTCGTATCTTTGCACCCTATGGGGATCAAGAAAGACTACATCGAGATTCGCGGCGCACGGGCCCACAACCTGCGCAACGTGAGCCTGGACATTCCGCGCGGGGAGTTCGTCGTCGTCACGGGGCTTTCCGGCAGCGGAAAGTCTTCGCTGGCCTTCGACACCATCTACGCGGAAGGGCAGCGCCGCTACATGGACACCCTTTCCACGTACGCCAAGCATTTCATGGGCATTCTCGAGAAGCCGGAGGTGGAGAGCATCGACGGCCTGAGCCCCATCATCGCCATCGAACAGAAGACCACCGGCAACAACCCGCGGTCGACCGTCGGCACGATCACCGAGATCTTCGACTTCCTGCGCCTGCTCTACGCACGCGCTTCGAAGGCCTACTCCCCCGCCACCGGCAAGGAGATGGTCCGCTACACCGACGAGCAGATCGTCTCGCTCATCATGAGCCGCTTCGCCGGCAAGAAATGCTACCTGCTCGCGCCGCTGGTCCGCGGCCGCAAGGGGCATTACCGCGAACTCTTCGACCAGCTCCGCCGCCGCGGATACACGGACGTGCGGATCGACGGGGAGATTCATCCGCTCTCCGAAGTCGATGCCCTGGACCGCTACAAGGCCCACTTCATCGAGCTGGTCGTGGACAAGCTCAAGCCCTCGCCGGGCGACGAGCGGCGCGTCCGCGACTCCGTGATGACGGCCCTGAACCTCGGCAAGGGCTCCGTCGCCATGCTGGAAAACGGGCAGGACGACCTGATCCACTATTCCAAGCACCTGGTAGACCCGGACACGGGCCTCTCCTTCCAGGAGCCGGCGCCCCATACGTTCTCTTTCAACTCGCCGGAAGGCTATTGCCCGCACTGCAAGGGCCTTGGCATGATCGTGAACGTGGACATGGACGCCATCATCCCGGACCCGAAGCGCTCCATCGCCGACGGCGGCATCGTCCCGCTGGGCAAGGTGCGCGAGACCAAGAAATTCGACATCATCCGCGCCATCGCGCGCAAATACGGCTTCTCCCTGTTCGACCCGCTGGACGAAGTGCCCAAGGAAGCGGTGTCGCACATCATCTTCGGCAGCGACGAACTTTTCCGGGTCGGCGAGGGGAACCTCTCCGAAATGGTCGGCTTCAGCGGCATCGTTGACGACATCGACGACAAGATCGTATGCCCCGTCTGCCACGGAACGCGGCTCGCGGAGCAGACGAACTGCTTCAAGATCGACGGGAAGACCATCTCGGAAGTCGCCGCGATGGAGATGACCCAGCTGCGCCGCTGGCTGGAGGAACTTCCCGACCGGCTGGAGGAACGCGAGCGCCGTATCGCCCGCGACATCGTCAAGGAGCTGGTCGACCGCGTACAGTTCATGCTGGACGTCGGCCTGGACTACCTGTCGCTCAACCGCCCTACGGCCTCGCTGTCGGGCGGCGAGAGCCAGCGCATCCGCCTGGCGACCCAGATCGGGTCCAAGCTCGTGAACGTGCTCTACATCCTGGACGAGCCGTCCATCGGCCTGCACCAGCGCGACAACCGCAAGCTGATCGCTTCGCTCAAGGAACTGCGCGACGAGGGCAACTCGGTGATGGTCGTCGAGCACGACCTGGAGACGATGGTCAGCGCCGACTGGCTCGTGGATGTCGGTCCCGGGGCCGGCGAGAAAGGCGGGAAGATCTGCCTGAACGCCCCTACGAAGGCCCTGATGGCCTACGACCCCGCCCGCGACGGCATCCCCGACGGACTCGCCCCCGAGGTCGCGTCCCGCTGCATCTTCGGTCCTTCCATCACGCTGGACTACCTACAGGGGCGCAAGCGCATTCCTGTCCCGGCCATGCGCCGGCGCGGAAACGGACTGACGCTCGCCCTGCACGGTGCCCGCGGGAACAATCTCAAGCATGTCGACATCGAGATCCCGCTGGGCTGCTTCGTCGGCATCGCCGGCGTGAGCGGCAGCGGCAAGTCCTCGCTCATCAGCGAGACGCTGATGCCCATCCTGAAGAACAAGTTCTACCGTGCCGCCCTCAAGCCGCTTCCGTACGACGACCTGGAAGGGATTGACAACATCGACAAACTGATCGAGATCGACCAGAGCCCGATCGGCCGTTCGCCGCGTTCCAACCCGGCCACGTTCACCGGCGTGTTCGGCGACATCCGGAACCTCTTCGAGGAGACGCCGGACGCCAAGGTCCGCGGTTTCAAGGCCGGCCGCTTCTCCTTCAACGTCCCCGGCGGGCGCTGCGAGGCCTGCAACGGCGCCGGCATCAAGGTCATCGAAATGAATTTCCTGCCTTCCGTGCACGTCACCTGCGACGAATGCCGCGGACGGCGCTACAAGGAAGACACGCTGGCGGTGCACTACAAGGGGAAGGACATCAGCGAAGTCCTCGAGATGCCGGTCAGCGAGGCCTACGACTTCTTCGCTCCGATCCCGAAGATCGCCCAGAAACTGAAGGCGCTCGTCGACGTCGGCCTCGGCTACGTCCACCTCGGCCAGTCGGCGGTGACCCTTTCGGGCGGCGAAAGCCAGCGCATGAAACTGGCGGCGGAACTCTTCCGCAAGGCCACGGGCAACACCCTGTACATCCTCGACGAGCCCACGACCGGCCTCCACTTCGACGATATCAAGGTGCTTCTGGATGTTCTCCAACGGCTGGTCGACCAGGGCAATACCGTCCTCATCATCGAGCACAACCTCGACATCCTCAAGAGCGTCGACTACCTCTTCGACCTCGGCCCCGACGGCGGGGAGAAAGGCGGCCGCATCGTCGCCCAGGGCACGCCCGAACAACTCGCCGCCGACCCCGCTTCCGTCACCGGTCCCTTCCTCGCCGACGTCCTGTAAGCGGCTCCCCACCCCAGGGCATCCCCGGCTATTGGCGGCGATTCCTGCCATCCCGGCCATTCCCGGCCATTCCCGGCGACTCCCGCACCCCCCAGCCATTCCCGGCCTCCCGGCCCCCCCAGCCATTCCCGGCGACTCCCGCACCCCCAGCCATTCCCTGCCTCCCGGCCCCCCGGCCATTGGCAACACGCATCCCATCCACAGGCCGCTCCATTGCCAGCTACCGTGCGCAATGCCCCCAATCGAACACCAGTAAGCACACCGGATGCCCTCCCAGGCCCCTCAACTGCCGGCAACCGTGCGCAATACCCCCGAACGGACACCGGTAAGCACACCGGATGCCCTCACAGGCCCCTCAACTGCCGGCAACCGTGCGCAATACCCCCGAACGGACACTAGTAAGCACACCGGATGCCCTCACAGGCCCCTCAACTGCCGGCTACCGTGCGCAATGCCCTCAACCTGACACCAGTAAGCACACCGGATGCCCTCCCAGGCCCCTCAACTGCCGGCAACCGTGCGCAATACTCCCCCGCCTGTCACGCCTGTCGCGCCGGCCGAATCGCCATCACGTTTCCTGAGAAGACCCGATCCCATAATCCTACCCTGGCGAGCCATTCCCCCCTCCTGCCAACCCGCCGTCACGGGCCTTGACCGGCTCTGCTTGCAGTTTCCCCGTCGCCGGCCTATAACAACGGCTCCAACTCGTCCTCCTTCAATCCACACAGATGGGCAATCTGTTTTGGAGAGCAGAGATATCGGCTCCGGATCACCCTTGCGAGCCTGAAGCGTTGCGCAGCATCCAAACCGCCGACCCGGACTTCCCCGAACATCTCACGGCAGATCTCATCACGGTGCTGCCGTAATTCCTGGATCGGGATTGACAGGGAAAGAAGTTGGCCTCCCCTGGATTCGACAGTCTCCTCCTTCGTGGAGCACATGAAATAATGAAACGCCTTGCACGTCTTGAACAGTTCCTCGACGATTTCGAAAGCAACATATTCCCCCGGGAAAACAAGATCTCCTACCGTAAGGGCCTCCCGGAAGGCCGGATTCCTGGTCTTGAAAACGGCATATCGCCGGCGCGCACTCAACGAGGGCTTCTGAACCAGTCCGTCGATCGTCCACGCCGGAGAACTCCACAGTCCCGTCCGGCGGAAGTACAACGGACCGCTGGACCACGGATAATCATAAGCGTTGAAAGGGATTCCACCGACAGGAGCGTTCCGCAAGGTATAACAGATGGCGGTTTTCAAGTAACGCTTGTCCGTGATGCGCTGATGATTGATGGGGACATGCTTCAGTTTGTTGCGTTCATCGCGGTTCATCGCAATGTACCTCGACGTCTGACGCACATATTCGTGGATGGCGCCGCAACAGGTATCAAAATCGCCATAAAGGATAAAATGGAAATGCGTATCCATTAATGAAAAAGCCAGCAAGACTATCGGCAAATCGTTGAATATCAAGAAAATCCGATTCATTCCATCTTGATATTCACGGTCATTGAGGAACATTGCGTCAAGCCCCCTGCCATCTGAATAGAAATGCCAGCACCGCCGGACCGGAAGGTCTTCCCCTCGGACATACGGAACGTCCATGGACAGGTCGCGCCGAATCTGCGCTAATAAAGCACCCTGTATCTTCATCTTCAAATCAACCGCCTCATGTGGCTGCTCGTCCAAATATAGCGATGTTCTAGGGAATAATAAAACAAAACTTGCTCATTGGTCACACCATTCGTACGTATAGGCCATTGAGAAGCCGGTGACCGTGCGCAATGCCCTCAACCGGACACCGGTAGGCACACCGGATGCCTTCCCAGGCCCCTCAACCGCCGGTAACCGTGCGCAATGAATGGCAAAACGCCCGGCAGATCCGCGCAAGGGCCGCGAAGGAGCGGCCGATCGGAAGATTTTCCTATCTTTGTCATGGATGACCATCAGCGGTCATCCCATTTCTCCATGGACAGAAGGACATTTCTGAAAACAACAGCCATCGCATCCGGCGCCGCGATGCTGGGCGTCTGGGGGGAGACCGCCTGGGCGGCGGGGCGCTCCGACAAGGCCGTCGGACGCGCCTGGAAAGGCTGGAAGAAAGGACACTTCCAGGTGCATTTCATCTATACCGGCGTCGCGGAATCGATGTTCCTGATCTTCCCGGACGGGACCACGATGCTGCTCGACTGCGGCGACCACAACGCCATCGGGCGGGGAAAACTGGCCGTCCCGGTACTGCCCTCCCCCGACCGGCACGCCGGCGAATGGATCGCCCGGTACGTGCTGCGGGTGAACCCACACGGCAAAGAGGTCGACTACATGATGCTCTCCCATTACCATTCCGACCATGCCGGATTCCCTGGATTCAATGCGGGATATGCCGAACACGACGGGGAAAGGATCTGCCTGAGCGGATTCTCCCACGCCGCGGAGTTCCTGACCTTCCGGAAGGCCTTCGACCGGGCCTGGCCCGGCTTCGACGACCCGATTCCCGTGAAAGACAGCAACGACAGCGGCTGCGTGGGGCACATGCGCGCCTTCTACCGGTACATGCAGGAGCACCGCGGCCTGCAGGTGGAGAAGTTCCGCGTCGGCGAGACCGGTCAGGTGGCCATGCGCCACGATCCGTCCCGGTATCCTTCCTTCTCGGTCTTCAACCTGTGCGGAAACGGAAGGATCGCCGCACCCGACGGGCACATTACCGACCTGTATGAAGACATCGTGGCCGGCGGGGCGACGGCACTGAACGAGAACGGAATGAGCCTCGGCATGGTCATCTCGTACGGCCCGTTCCGCTTCTTCACGGCCGGCGACTTCTCCGACCGCCTCACCCGGAAGGACGGGACCGCTTTCCAGATCGAAGACGAGCTCGCGAAGGTGTGCGGTCCGGTGAACGTGGCGAAAGTCAACCACCACGGCCACTATTCGATGCCGGCCGACCTTGTTTCCGCGCTCCGCCCGCAGGTATGGGTGTCCTGCGTTTGGGACCAGCTGCACAATGTCGCGCCCGTCATGGAGCGCCTCTGCGACCGTACCCTCTACCCCGGTGACCGCGTCGTCTGCCCGGGTATCTTCCCCGCGGAACGCCGGCAGGAGGACGCCGGAAGCTCCTGGCTGGAAGATATCCAGCCGCCCTGCCTAGACGGTGCGCACATCGTCCTGGACGTCGAACGCGGCGGCGAAGCATACTCCGTCTCCTGCCTGGACGCCCGCGACGAGTCAATGACCGTCCGCAGCGTCCTGCATTTCGACGCCCGCGCCTGAGCGGCTTCCGGAACGGCAACGACACAAAAAAGAAGACGACCAATAATCACTTATTAGTCGCCTTCATTTTTTTATTAAAGAAAGTGAGCCGGGCGGGTTGTCCTGGCGAACCCGTGGCCGCCCGTGAGCGAAGCGGAAGGTTTGCAGGACAACCCGCCCGCGAACTTGAAACAACATAAAGAAAGAGGATGACCTTAAGTCAATCTGACTTTTTGGTCACCCTCTTTTCATCTATGGGGGAAAACCCGATTAGTCGCTGA
This sequence comes from uncultured Bacteroidia bacterium, assembly GCA_902801205.1. Classification (GTDB taxonomy): domain Bacteria; phylum Bacteroidota; class Bacteroidia; order Bacteroidales; family UBA932; genus Cryptobacteroides. The sequence continues at coordinate 122,870 of CADCHE010000002.1, read as the reverse complement.
GGGAGAAACGCTTGAAAGCGATGACCTTCGCCTCCTTGTCGACCGCGTTGATCGCAGCCTTGACGGAGATCTTGCCGTCGCCCATCTGGTACTCCTGCTCCTCGAGGGTGTTCTCCTTGAGGAACTTCTGGACACGGCCGTTCGCGATGTTCTGGACCATCTGCTCCGGCAGGTTGGCGGCCTTCTCGGCGCCGACCTTGGCGATGATCTCGCGGGCCTGGGCCGCCTGGTCAGCGGTGATCCAGCCCTTGGCCATGTTGGACTCGATGTGCGCGTCGCTGTCGACATGGGCGGGGTTGATACCGACCTTCTTCAGCGCGGCGTCGATCGCCTTCTGCACCTGCTCGTCCTTGGTCTTCTGGATGGCCACGGTACGCTCGTTCTCGATGACCTCCTTCGGGCAGTCCGCCTCGGAGACGGAGACCGGGTTCATCGAAGCGACCTGCATCGCGATGCCCTTGCCGAGTTCAGCGGGGACCTCCTTGTTGAAAGCGACGATCGCACCGAGCTTGCCGTTGAAGTGGACATATTCGGAAACGAACGGGGCCTCCAGCTTCTCATAGGCGGCCAGCTGATGCTTCTCGCCCGTCTTGCCGGTCTGCGCGGAGATTTCCTCCTCGACCGTGTGGCCGTTGGAAGCCTTGCAGGCCTTCAGGGCCTCGGCGTCAGCGGGGAAAGCGGCGATGGCAGCGTCGGCGATCTCGCCGGCGAGGGCCTTGAACTCAGGCGTAGCGGAAACGAAGTCGGTCTCGCAGCCCAGGCAAACCAGGACGGCCTTGCCGCCCTCGACGCGGACGACGACGCGGCCTTCCGTCGTTTCACGGTCGGCACGCTTCGCAGCGACGAGCTTACCCTTCTCGCGGATGATCTCGATAGCGCGGTCGAAATTGCCTTCAGCCTCTTCGAGGGCCTTCTTGCAATCCATCATACCGGCCTGCGTCATCTTGCGCAGCTTCATTACGTCTTGTGCACTAATAGCCATAACTCGTAGTCGTTAAAAAATTACTCAGCTTTCTCTTCTTCAGCCTTGGGAGCTTCGGGCTCCTCGGCGGGAGCAGCCTCGGCGGGAGCGGCTTCGGCAGCTTCGGCCTCAGCTTCCACATCCACGGGCTTGGCGTTCTTGCGGGCGCGCAGCTTCTTGCCGGCGGGCTTCACGAGGGCGTCGCCCTCAGCCTGCTCCTGCTCGCTCTCCTTTTCCTTCTCGAGCTTGCGCTCGGCGAGGCCTTCTTCGATGGCCTTGCAGAGGATATCCATGATCAGTTCGATGGACTTCGTCGCGTCGTCGTTCGCCGGAATCACATAATCAATCGGGGTGGGATCGCAACACGTGTCAACCATTGCGAAAACCGGGATGTTGAGGCGCGCAGCCTCCTTGACGGCGTTGGCTTCTTTCTGGATATCCACGATGAAGAGGGCGGAGGGAAGACGGCTCATGTCCTTGATGGAACCGAGGTTCTTCTCGAGCTTCTCGCGCTGACGGTTGACCTGGAGGCGCTCACGCTTGGCGAGTTTCTCGAAGGTTCCGTCTTCCTTCATCTTGTCGATGGTGTTCATTTTCTTGATCGCCTTGCGGATCGTGGGGAAGTTGGTAAGCATACCGCCCGCCCAGCGCTCGGTGATCGATGGCATGTTGACCGCCGTTGCCTTTTCAGAAACAATGTCTTTCGCCTGTTTCTTGGTGGCGACGAAGAGGATCTTGCGACCGGAACGCGCAAGTTCTTTTCGGCAGCCTCGTCTATCTTGACGATGGTCTTGTGCAGGTCGATGATGTGGATCCCGTTCTTCTGGTCGAAGATGTAGGGAGCCATCTTGGGGTTCCATTTGCGTGCCAGGTGGCCGAAATGTACGCCTGCATCAAGAAGTTCTTGGAAATTTGTACGTGGCATTGTAATGTAATCGTTTTTTTGTTTTTACTATCCCGCCAGGCGTTGCCTTTTCCTGGCCGGGCTCTTCATCAATCTCGGGGCAGCGGCACGGGGCCGGTCTCCGGGATTTCGTCGCAGTCACGGCAATCAGCGGGTAGCAGCTCCGGATTCCCATCCGGAAGGTGGTCCGCCTGATTTGGAGCACCGGACTGTGCTTTTTTTCATAAATCAGCAGGTTCCTGCAGCCAAACTAACGTTTGCTGAACTGGAAGCGGCGGCGTGCACCAGGCTGACCAGGCTTCTTGCGCTCGACTTCGCGGGCGTCGCGGGTGAGGAAACCTTCCGCTTTGAGCGCGGAACGGTACGCTTCCCGGTCCAGATCGCTCAGGGCGCGGGAGATGCCCAGACGGATGGCTTCCGCCTGACCTTTGATACCTCCACCGACGATGTTCACCTTCACGTCAAACTGGCCTTCGGTGTTGGTCACGGCGAAAGGCTGATTCACGATGTAACGCAGGGCGTCCTCCTTGAAGTAGTCTTCAAGAGCGCGTCCGTTGATGGTCACATTGCCTTGACCGGCCGAAAGATAAACACGAGCGACGGCTGATTTACGTCTTCCAAGGGCGTTTTTCTGTTCCATTTGCTCTGTTAGATTTCGTTCAACTTGATAACTTTAGGATTCTGCGCCTGGTGCGGATGCTCGGGACCTGCGTAAACATGGAGGTTGCCGAGGATCTTGCTGCCAAGACGGGTTTTGGGGAGCATTCCTTTGACGGATCTCCGCACGAGTTCAGCGGGACGCTTGGCGAGGATTTCCTTCGGCGTGGTGAAACGCTGGCCACCCGGATAACCGGTGTAGCGGACGTACACGCGTTCCGTCATCTTCTTTCCCTTCAGCGCCACCTTCTCAGCGTTGACGACGATGACGTTGTCACCGCAGTCCACGTGGGGGGTGAAGCCGGGCTTGTTCTTGCCGCGGAGGACAAGGGCGACCCGGGAAGCAAGACGACCGAGCGGAATATCCGTCGCATCAATGACGACCCACTCTTTCTGTACAGTAGCCTTGTTCAAGGATACAGTTTTGTAGCTAAGTGTGTCCACTGTCTTGATCTTTAATGGTTTAACATAAAAAAATGCGATCCCTACACATTATAGGGGTCGCAAAGATAAGTATTTTTTTTGATTTGGTCAAAAGTTTCCTTCACAGACGCCCGTGAAGAGGACAGCACCCGTCCGCCCGTCCGCCAGGACATAGACGAAAGCATGGTCCACGTTCATCACGGCGCGCCGGATCTCGTCCGGGATGTTGGCCGCCGCATCGCCGGTGACTGCGGTCACCGAAGCGCCCTCCACACCGTATTCATCCACGGCGAAACGGTTCTTCTGCAGGACCTGCCCCACGGAAAGGGCCGTTTCCGACAGGGCGGACAGGTTCGCCCAAGGGGAGAACGCCTGCTTGATGCCCAGTTCATCAAGCGCCCGTTTCAAGTCGAAATCGTTGGAAATCGTAAACTTGGGAAGATGCAAGTCCAGTTCATCCACAAACTCCATCGCCTTCTGCTCCGCAGGAAAGCCCCCCTTCGCCAGGATGTCCAGCACATCCGCCGGCGTCTTCCCTTCCTTGGGGAGGAAAATATACAGGCCCATGTGGCCGCACAGGGAAAGGCGCGCGACGGAGAAAGCGGGCCGCTCGGCATATAACGCGGGCAAGGCCGACCGGTGCATCATCTGCACCTTCCCCTTCTTTCCGGAAGAAGCGGTGAATTCCTTCTCTTCGGTCTGACGGCTGTCAAAGGGCATTTCCGCCCACCGGGCCTTGACATACAGGGCATTGAGGATCATCAGCATCACGCTTTCCGGCAGATCGGTCATCAGTTCGGGGATAAGCCCTTCCGTATTGCGGCCGCTCCAGTCATTGACCAGCGAAAGCACCCGCTTCGGATCGGAGAAGTCGAGGGAGGCGACAGGCGCATAATAGTTGTCGGCGGCACTCTTGCGGAAAGCGTCCCGGATGCCGATCCTGTCGTTGACGACGATCAGGTCGCTGCATTTCACCTGGGCGCTCTTTCCGTCCACCGAAGCTGACAGATGTCGCAGCAGGCTGGCACTCATCGCATTGATATCCTGAAGGGAAGCACCGGACAGGCCCAGCGCAGAGCGGATTTCCGAGAATGTGTCTCCTTCCGCCCCGTTCATCAGCATGGACAGCGCCAGCTGGAGGCTGAGCGGAGAAAGATTCACGTCGGCCCCGGCGTAGAGTTGCCGCAACAGACGGAATCCGAAGATGCCTGCCTGCTCCTGCAGGGCGGCCATCTTCCCGGTGAAGAGGTCTCCGCTCCCCGCCTGGGGAATCTCGTACACCGCGATGGATTTCACCTCCGGCTGCGGATCTTCGGCGAGGCCTTCTTCTTCCGGCGAAGGATTCTCCGCAGCGGCCTGCTGCTTGTCACAGCCGGCGAAGAGGATGAGGACGGCGGCAAGGATTGACAGAAATGATAGGAAACGAGTTGTCATGGCTGCGTTCAGTTTTGATGATGACAGTGCCTACAAATTTAATCAAACAAATTTAATCATACTACCAAACGGTCATTTACATTTAAAAGAATTCTTCGTAACTTTCGTCAAATTACCAGAACATGACCGGAAGAAGCATCATCGGCATCGGAGAAACGGTGCTGGACATCGTCCTCAAGGAAGGGGAAGCCCTGGCTGCGGTGCCGGGCGGATCGGTTTTCAACTCCATGGTATCCCTGGGACGCACGGCCGGAAAAGACTTTCCGGACGTCCCGCTGGTGATGGTCACGCAGGCAGGCGACGACCAGGTAGCCGACCTGGTGACCGCCTTCATGGAAGAGAACCATCTCGACACGCGGGGTGTGATCCATGCCGCCTGCCAGAGCAACATCTCGATCGCCATGCTGGATGCGGAGAACAACGCCAGCTACGAATTCTACCGCGACGCGAAAGCCCCCCTCTTCCAGGCACTCGAGATGACCTACGGTCCCGGCGACATCCTGCTGTTCGGGTCGACCTTCGCCGTCGGCGCCGACACCCGCGAGCAGGTCCGCCGCATGCTGCGGCCGGCCCGGGAAGCCGGTGCGATGGTCTATTACGACATCAACTTCCGCAAGAGCCGCAGCGAAGACAAGGAGACGATCCGCCGGGAAGTCGAAGCGAACATCGCCCTGAGCGACATCGTCCGCGGCTCGGCCGAGGACATCGAAGGCCTCTACGGCACCGACGACGCCGAAGCGGTCTACCGCACGCACATCGCCCCGCACTGTCCCGTCTTCATCTGCACCCGTGGAGCCGACGCCACCGAAGTCTTCTCCCCCCGCGCCCGCGCCTCCTTCCCGGTGCAGCGGGTCGAGACCGTCACCACCATCGGGGCCGGCGACAACTTCAACGCGGGCATCCTCTACGGCCTGCTCCGCGACGGCATCTTCCGCGACAAGGCGCGCGACCTCGGCCCCGAAGACTGGCCCGCCCTCGTGCAGACGGCCCTCCGCTTCTCCGCCGAAGTCTGCCGGAGCCTTTTCAACTACGTGTCACCGGAATTCCAAGCATAGAAGAATCAATACATTATATTAATATGAAAGACAGCCGTTCCCTTCTTCCGGCCCTGGCCGCGTTCGCGTTCCTGGCCTGTGCCGCGCCCGCCCTGCGGGGGCAGGCGGTGGACATCGCCGCCGATCCCGCCGTACTGGCCGCCCCCTTCTCCGCCTCGGACGAGGCCGCTTTCCTCCAGCCGGACAAGGTCTTCTACCCAGAGACCTGGTTTCACTTCATCGGCGGCAACGTTTCCAAGGAAGGTATCGACGCCGACCTGGAAGCCATCGCCGGCTCCGGTCTTTCCGGTATCCAGTGGTTCCACGGCCATTTCGGCGGTCCCTGGCCCGAAACGGACCATCAGGTCCGCGCCCTCACGCCCGAATGGGAAGAACTGGTGGGATACCTCGGCAAGAAAGCCGACAGCCTCGGCCTGCGCTTCTCCCTGCAGACCTGCCCGGGGTGGGCGATGGCCGGCGGGCCGTGGATCGAGCCCGAAGACGCGATGCGGATGCTCGTCTGGTCCCGCACCGACGTGGAACAGGAAGGCGACGTAGCGGTCCGCCTGCCCAAGGGCCAGCCTTCCAATGAGGACTGGCGCAACTACCAGGACATCTGCGTCCTTGCTTTTCCGACCCCGGAAGGCGACACGGGCGCGCCGCTCGCGCTGCAGGATGTCCGGGCGGATGATCCCGCCTGGAAAGCCCTGCTGGAAGGAACGGCGTCCAAGCCCCTCCAACTCGCGGAAGGGACGACAAGCAGCGCGACCTTCACCGTCCCGGCCGGAAGCGTCATCCGCACCCTCCGGCTGCCGAACGGGATCGCCCTCACCGGACGCTGGGTGTACGACCCCGGCATCCGCGTAGTCCTCACGGCCAAGAACGCCGCGGGAGAGGAGAAGACCCTGATGGACGCCGTCCTCCCGATGGCCAACTGGCAGGACAACGACTACGACCTGGAACTTTCCTGCAACGAGGCGGCGGATGCGGTAAGCTATACTTTCACGATGACGAACGCACACCCCGCCACCCTCGCCTTCGTCCAGTTCCTCTCCTCCGCACGCAAGAACAACTGGCGGGGCGAGGCCGGCTGGACGCTGACCGCCAAGGAACCCTTCCAGGAGCATACGGAGCAGAATCCCGCCGCCTTCGTCGACCCGTCCCGGATCGTGGACCTCACTGAAATGACGGATGCGGAAGGCGTCCTGCGCGTCAAGAACCCGGGCGGCAGGTGGACGGTGCTGCGGATCGGCCACGTGAACTTCGGGATGCGCAACGGGCCCGCACCGGCCGAAGCCACCGGCTGGGAATGCAACAAGCTCGACACCCGGGGCGCCCGGAAGCAGTTCACGAACTATGTCGGGAAACTGCAGGACGGACCGCTGGGCGGAAAGGCCGGCGGCATGCTGATGGACAGCTGGGAGTGCAAGACCCAGACCTGGACCGAAACGATGGAGCGGGACTTTTCCGGCGAGGCCGGATATGACCTGCGCCCCTACCTCCCCGCCCTGATGGGCTATGTGGTCGGCAGCCAGGAGAATACAAGCCGCTTCCTCATCGACTGGCGGCGCACCCTGAACAAACTCTACTGCGAGAATTTCTTCAAGGAAATGACGGACCAGGCCCATGCGAAGGGGATGAAGGTGCAGTACGAGACGGCCGGCGGCGACGTCGTGACGATGGACCCGATGGAATACTACAAGTACGCCGACGTGCCGATGTGCGAGTTCTGGCAGCCCCTGACCGTGCCGATGCTGGGCAACCTGGACTTCAAGCCCATCAAGCCCACGGCCTCTGCCGCGCACGTCTACGGCAAGCCGCGCGTGGCGGCGGAAAGTTTCACCAGTTTCGCCCTCACCTGGGACGAGCACTGGCAGATGCTCCGCGAAGTGGCCAACGTGAACATGAGCGAAGGCGTCACGCACAACGTCTTCCACACCTATACGCACAATCCGCAGGTCGGATTCCTGCAGCCGGGCACCAGCTTCGGTTCCGGGATCGGAACCCCCTTCCTGCGCGGGCAGACCTGGTGGAAGTATATGCCTTGCTTCACCGGCTTCCTCGCCCGTACGAGCTATCTGCTGGAACGGGGGAAACCGGTTTCCGCCATCCTCTGGTACCTGGGTGACGAGGTGGGGCACCGTCCCTTCCAGTATACCGGCAACGGGAAACGCCAGTCCGGAGACCTCCGCGTCCCGGACGGGTACAAATACGACTACTGCAACCCGGACATCCTCCTGAACCGCCTGGACGTGAAGGACGGGAAGCTCGTCACGCCGGAGGGCGTCACCTATGAGGTACTCTGGATCCCCGAGAACGAGCGGATGCTGCCGGAGACGCTGGAAAAGCTCGCGGAACTGATCCGCGCGGGCGCCCGCGTCATCGCCGACGCGCCCCGCTCCCCGGCCACCCTCGGCGGGGAGCAGACGCAGTCCCGCTTTGACAAGGCCGTCGCCGCCATCTGGGGAGACGCCCGGGAAGGCAGAGTCACGAAGATCGGCGGGGGCGCCGTCGCCGCCGGAATGACGCTGGAGGAAGGACTGAAGGCCTTCGGTGTCCGACCGCATCTCGCCTGCGGATCCCCGGACCTGCTCTGGTCGGAGCGGGAAGCCGACGGGGCCCGCTGGTACTTCGTCGCAGCCCCCGTCGGGGAGCGCTTCCACGGAACGGTCCGGCTGGAAGGAAAGGGCAAGGCGCAGTGGTGGAACCCGGTGGACGGATCGGTCCGCAGCCTGAAGGCCCGCGGATGGGGCCGGATGAAGAAGGTCCGGCTGGACCTCGCCGAGGCCGAAGGCGGCTTCATCGTCTTCCGCAAGGATGCCGATGCCGGCGCCCCGCACGCGAAGGCCTTCCCGGCCACAAGCGGCCGCGGCATCACCGTCGGGAACTGGACCGTCCGCTTCCCGGAAGGCTGGGGCGCTCCCGCGGGGCCGGTCGCGCTGGACTCCCTGAAAGCCTGGAAGGACCTCGACCTGGGCGAAGAAGGCCGCGCCTTCTCCGGCACCGCCACCTACGAAGCCACCTTCGAAGTGCCGGAAAACCTGGTGGGCAAAGACCTCCAGCTCGACCTGGGCAAGGTGGACTTCATCGCGGACGTGAAGGTGAACGGCCGGAGCGCGGGCGTCCGCTGGACCGAGCCATACCGGCTCCCGGTCGGCGACCTCGTCCAGGCAGGCACGAACACCCTGACGGTGGACGTGACGGGCACCTGGTACAACCGGCTCGTCTTCGATGCCGGCCAGCAGGAATCCGCCCGCAAGACGTGGACCATCTCCGGCCCCGCCGCGGGCAGTCCGATGCACGATTCCGGCCTCCTTGGTCCCGTCGTCATTGTGTATTAAACCAATTATTTGCATCTTTGCAGCCTGAAAAGCATTTCCTGAATATGAAGAGACTCATTCTTTTCCTCTGTGCCACGCTGCTTTGCGGCGCGGCAGCCCTGGCCCAGACGTACCAGGAGACCGTATACCTGAAAAACGGCAGCATCATCAAGGGGACCGTCCTTGAGCAGGAAGCCGGCGGGAACATCAAGATCATGACGTCCGACGGGAGCATCTTCGTCTACAAATCAGACGAAGTGCAGAAAATCACCAAGGAAGCCGTCAGTTCCTCCCGCAGCAAATCCTCGAAAGGCACGGCCTCCGCGGACGGAGAAGCCTTCCGCGGCTGGCGCGTTTCGCCGGGACTCGGCATCGGAACCACGTTCGGCGACTACGCCATGGCGAGCGGCGTCCTGGAATTCGGACTCGGAAAGGACGTCTCCGACCAGATCTACCTCGGTTTCGGCGCCCAGGGAAGCATTCCGTTCAAGGAAGGGGTCGACCCGTCGTTCTCCGCTTTCCTGGAGAATCGCATCTACTTCCCGTCCTCCTCTTCCGTTTCGTTCCTGCTGCGCGACCGACTCGCGTTCCATCCCGACTTCGACCATGACAATCACAGCGCAGGACTCGTCGTCGCGCCCGGTGTCATGTTCCCCCTGTCGCCGTCCTTGGACATGGTCCTGACCGGCGGCTACCAGCTCGGCATCCTGCTGGACGGCGGTACGGCGAGTCATTCCCTCCTTTTCAACGCGACCTTCGACTTCCACCGGAGATCCGCCAAAAAGGAAAGGGACCTGGCGCCTTACCGCCGCAAGGGAATCGAGATCGGTGGCGGCATCGGCGTCGCCAACACGACGTACCTCAATGAAAGCAGAGGCGAAGGAAGCGTGATATGGGATCCGCTCATGGCGCTGTTCATCGGGTACCGATTCAACCCGCACATCAGCCTGGGCATCGAAGGCTGCCTCGGTGCGTTCACCTTCGTTCCTGACACGGATGCCATCTCCACCGGCATGGAGAGCACCGCACCGGCCTTCTTCCTGACCGGCCGCTACCGCTTCCTGGACAAGGTCTGGTCACCCGTCGCCGCCCTTTCCTTGGGAACCGCCCCCGTGCTTTTCGACAATTTCATTGATAGACACCGGGTAGAGGAAAAAGCAAACGGGCTCCTCGCCATACCGCGGATCGGCCTCTCGCACCGGAGCCGGAGCGGCAACGGGCACCTCGAGTTCACCGTCGGCTACCAGAAAGGCAGCGTACTCAAGAAATTCAACGACGTCCGGTACACCCGGTCCAGCCCGGAATTCAGCGTACGGTACTACCACACGCTGGGCTTCGGAGCCAAGGCGTTCGACAGTGTCAATCTTCCGGAAATCCTGAAATAGAATCCGTTACAGCCTCTCCAGCGTAACGCGGTCCACCGGAGGCAAAGCCGCATCGGGGTTTCCCACCTCGATGCGGTTCTGTCCTTTGCGCAGCTTGACGGCGACCGTCGTCTTCTGCGGCTTTCCGCCGGCCGCGGGGATCCGCAGGGTCTGCGCAGCACCGTTCACGGTCAGGACGATCTCGGCATCCTTCTCGGGCAAGGTCGTCAGCGTCAGGTGATATTTCCCGCCGGCGCTGTACACGTCGTTCCACTGCAGGCAGTTCTTCGCGGATCCGCCCAGGTTGTAGACCGCGGCGCCCATCGAAGCGGCCGGCGTCGGGACATATTTCCCCCCTTCGCTTTCAATGGCCGTGAACGCCGGGCAATAGCCCCATTCCGCCTCCAGGGCGGTCTGTTCCAGCCGGCGGCGTCCTTCCACGCGCAGGATCTTCGCGCTGTGCCCATGCAGGGTCATCTGCAGGCTGCTCCCCGTGCCCAGGTCCTTGCGGGCGCACAGGTCGCGGACCTTGATGGGCCCGGCCAGGTCGATTTCCTCCGGGCGGAGGGTGAAGGTGATGTCTTCCTCGGAAGGGTTGTAGAGGGCGACCGCCCGCACCTTGCCGAAGCGCGTGAGGATGTCCTTGGCAAAGATATAGCCTTCCCCTTCGTGCTGGACCACGTAGGCCTGGAGGCCCAGCGGATCCTGGTTGACGGCGATCAGTTCCGGATTGGTGATGATCTTCATCGTCTCCTCGGGGATGTAGCGCACGTCGCAGCCCAGCAGGAGCGGTGAGGAGAAGATGCACCACAGGCCGAAGTGCGCCTCCTCTTCCTCATACGTCAGGCCGAGCGGCAGGTTGTCATTGAACGGGGACGGCTTCTTGTTGTAGCCGAGAGCCAGCATGTCCATGTCGTTGTAGTGGCCGCCGCCCGCATAAGCCGAAAGGTACATGTTCTTGGCGACGATGTTCCGGATGAACGCCCACTTCGGGCGGATGTCGCCGCTGATGCGCCACGACTCCGCAACGCCGCTGACCCAGGTTCCGGGATAGTCCCAGCGGCAGATGTTCAGTTCGACGGGATGCTTGGCTACGCGGTTGATCACGTTGCGGATGTTCGTGTACATCTGCTCCTCGTCGGCCTGCATGCGGTGTCCGCCACAGTAGTCGATCTTGATGAAGTCGAAGCCCCACTCGTTGAAATAGCGCTCGGCGTCCTGCTCCTCATGGCCGTAGATGCCGACCGGCGCGGGGTTGATCTCCTTGTTGTAGTTCCGCCCGCAGGTCATTTCGCCGGCGTCGGTGTAGATGCCCGCGCGCAGGCCGAGCCCATGGATGTGGTCGACCACGTGCTTGATGCCGTTCGGGAAGCGCGTCACGTGCGGAATCATATTCCCTTCGGCGTCGCGGTAGCCGAAAAAGCCGTCGTCGATGTTGACGATGGTGTATCCGGCGTCCTTCAGGCCCGTGGAGACCATCAGGTCGGCATGGTCCATGATCACGGCGTCGGAGATCTCGAGCATGAACGCGTTCCAGGAACTCCACCCCATCGTCGGGGGACGGACGCCGTCGGTTTTCTTCTGCGCGGCCGCACCGGGCGACACCGCCATCAGGACGGCCAGCGAAAGCAGTACAACAGTTTTTTTCATGGTGTATGTGTCAATAATCATGTGCCGGTCAGAACAGGCCGCCCATCAGCAGGCGACGCAGGCGGTTCAGGCTGAAACGTCCCACCAGCACCAGGTCGGACGCCTTGTCGCGGCGGAAGTGGTACTCGATGCCGACGGACCCCAGGTAGAGCCGCGGCGACCATTCCGGATAGAAGGAGTCTTGTGCGGGCAGGTTGACATAGCTTTGGTGGAAATAGGTCGCGCCTACACCAATTCCGGCGTAGAGCGGGAAGACTTTGCCGGAAAACGGCAGGCGGAGATTGGGAAACAGCGGATAGTCCGCATACAGGAGGACCGGGACGGCGAGCCGCAGCCGCGTGTCACCCTCTGCGGGCGAAGAGAACAGCGAAGGGAATGCGGCATTGACAGACGCTTCCGTCGAAAGGGAGAAAAGCTGCCCGGGGCCGAAGGGATACCACCGGTACCCGCCCTTGACGCCGAGGGTTTTCCCCGCATGCGAGGCGGGGAAAGAGAACTGGATGCCGCCGTACAGGCCTTCGGCCCGCTGCGCGCAGGCAGGGGCGCCGGCCAGGACCACCAGGAAGAAGGCGGCGAGGAAGGGAAGGAGCAGGTGGATTCTTTTCATACCTTGACAAATATACATTTTTTTCCGATTCCCCGAACGCCCGGCCACTGGCGCCGCCATTTGGAAAGAAAGAAACGATTCGTTATCTTTACGTTTACAAAAACGATACATCCATGAAAGGGAAAGTACTGGCCATCAACACCGGATCGACTTCCACGAAAGTCGGTTACTTTGTCGATGGGCAACCCGTCTTTTCCCGTACCCTGGAGCATTCTGCTGCGGATACGGGGCATTTTGCGAACGTCCTGGAACAGGACGGCATGCGTCGCGAGGCTGTGATGGCATTCCTGCACGAAAGCGGTATCAGCCCGAAAGACATCGACATCGTCATGGCCCGCGGCGGCCTGTTCTCCCCGGTGGTCACCGGCGTGTATGAAGTCAACGCCGACATGCGTGAAGTCTTGCTTTCCGGCCGGGACGGCGTCCATGCCTGCAACCTGTCCGCCATCATTGCAGACGACATCGCCGCGACGGTCAACGCGCAGAAGGCGCCGGGCGCGCCGCGGTGCCTGGCCTGCATCGCCGACCCGCCCATGGCCGACGAAATGCTCCCGGAATGCCGCATCGGCGGGCTTCCCGAATTCCCGCGGCGGGCCTTCCTGCACGCCCTGAACGCCCGCGCCACCGTCCGCAAATACCTCCGTACCCACCATCTGGACGCCAGGGAAGTGACCGCCATCGTCGCCCACATGGGCGGTGGCATCACCGTCACCCTGCACCGTGACGGCAAGGTCATCGACACCAACAACGGGCTGGGCGGCGACGGGCCCTTCACGCCGGAACGCGCCGGCACCTGCCCGGCCTTCCCCCTGATCGAGATGTGCTTCCGCAGTGGCATGACGGAGCAGCAGGTGAAGCACCGCGTCCTGGGCGCCGGCGGCGCCATGGCGTTCTTCGGGACGAACGACATCCGCGAGATCGAACGCCGGGCCGCCGAAGGCGACACGATGTGCGACACCTGGCTCGATGCCTTCTGCCTCAACGTCGCCAAATATATCGGCTCCCTTGCCACCACCGTGGACGGGAAAGTCGACGTAATCCTGCTGACCGGCGGCATCGCCCGTGAATCCCGCATCGTGGACGGCATCCGCCGGCGGACCGCCTTCATTGCCCCGACCGAAGTCTTCGCCGGTGAGAACGAACTGGAGTCGCTGGCCGAGAACGGCTATCGTATCCTGGAGGGGACCACCCGCATCCTTCACTACGACAAGAACCATCTGGTCGACTGACCGGTATCTCCATATTATGAACACTGCGACATGAAAAGAATCCTTGCTGCCACCCTGCTGGCGCTGACGGCCTGCACCTGCGCGAGAAAACCCGCCGAGATGAGCGGGAATCCGCTGTTTGAAGGCTGGTATGCCGACCCCGAAGGCATCGTGTTCGGAGACGAATGCTGGATCTATCCCACCTGGTCCCAGCCCTTCGACGAACAGCTGTTCATGGATGCCTTCTCCTCCAAGGACCTCGTCCATTGGACCAAACACGAGAAGGTCATCTCCCAGGAAAACATCTCCTGGCTCCGCAGGGCCCTTTGGGCGCCGTCCGTCATTGAACGGAACGGCACTTATTACCTCTACTTCGGTGCCAACGACATGCACGAAAAAGGCGAAGGCGGCATCGGCGTCGCCACGGCCGACAACCCCGCCGGGCCGTTCAAGGACGCCCTCGGTCATCCTCTCATCGACGAAGTGATCAACGGCGCGCAGCCGATCGACCAGTTCGTCTTCAAGGACAGCGACGACACCTACTATATGTATTACGGCGGATGGCGTCACTGCAACATGGTCCGCCTGGGAGACGACCTCATGAGCATCGTGCCGTTCGACGACGGGGATCTCTTCAAGGAAATCACGCCGGAAGGCTATGTCGAAGGCCCTTTCATGCTCAAAAGGAAAGGGAAGTATTATTTCATGTGGAGCGAGGGCGGCTGGACCGGCCCCGACTATCATGTCGCCTACGCCATGTCCGACAGCCCGTTCGGGCCCTTCAAGCGGATCGGCACGATCCTCGAGTCGGATCCTGCTGTCGCCACCGGGGCCGGACACCACTCCGTCATCAAAGGGCGTGGCAGGGACACCTACTACATCATCTATCACCGTCACCCCCTCGGTGCCACGGACGGCAACGACAGGGTGACATGCATCGAGCGGCTCCACTTTGACCGCGACGGGAAGATCCTCCCGGTGAAGATCACCTTCGAGGGCGTGCCTGCCGCCCGCCTGTAAGGCTGCCCCGGCGCCGAGGCCCCAATGACTGCCGGCGCTGCCTATCTTTCAAATTCGATCACGTCTGCGGTCACCGTTGTTTTGACCCGGATGATGATGCCCAGAACAATCCGCTGGGTATTGACGACGGCGACATTTGCCAGCGCCTGGTTGTCCTGCAGGTCAGCGCTTTCTTTGAGGTGCGCAAGGGCTTTTCCGGCATCGTCACCGCCGGCCAGACCGAGGATATAGACGCTGGTGGATTGTCCGGCGACGGATTTCACGTAATGGAAATTTGCGGCGGAGACAGCCGTACCGGTATCAATGGCATTCAGCGACGAAAGGGTGGCACATCCGGAGGCAGCGAACCCCAAGGCCGCTACAATGATAATGGGAATGATTCTTTTCACGATGATATACTCGTTTGGTTTGCAGGGCGCAAAATTAGCAAATTTTGCCCATTCCTGGTTTTTTTATTATCTTGCAGTCTGTATATAAAACGCATAAGCGATATGAAGAAGTTATTCAGCCGCCTCAGCGACGTCTCGAAACTGACTCGCCGCGCCAATTTCTCCGACATGGAGCAGCAGATCACCAAGCACACCTACGGGTCTGATGCCTTCATGCACATCTTGGAGAGCCGTTATTCCTGCCACGCGTTCGACAACTATCCCGTATCCGCCGCCAAGTTGAAGATGATCCTGGAAGCCGGCCGCCTGGCCCCTTCCGCCGCGAACTGTCAGCCTGTCCGCATCTGGGTGGTGAAAAGCGAAGAGGCCCTTGCAAAGCTCCGGACGATCAACGACTGTTATGGTGCGCCCGTGGTCCTTATCGTAGGCTGCCGCAACGAGGAAGCCTGGATCCGCCCCAGTGACGGGGTGAATGCGGCGAAGACCGATGCTGCCATCGTCCTGACGCACCTCATGCTTACGGCCACGGACGCCGGCCTCGCGAACATGTGGATCTGGGACTTCGACCCTTCCAAGATCCGGGAAGTCCTTCCCGAGACGCGCGAGCACGGCATCTATGGGTTGCTCGCCCTCGGCTACCCTTCCGCCTCCGAAGGCAAGCCCACCGAACGCCACGCCCAGCGCAAGCCGCTCGAGGATCTCGTGATTGAGCTTTAGATCCCCTCGTCGGTCAAAGACCCTTCCCCAGGACGACGGGGAATGGTCTTCCCTGATTCCTCAAATAATCAGCAAGGCCGAACCTTGATGGTCCGACCTTGCCGAGCGTCTTTCGTTCAAGCAACGGGACCTAATTCCAGTCCTCGATCTCACCACCGATCTCAATGCGGATGGACTCGGTGGAAGTGTTAAGCGTAACGCTGAAGGTGTAGTTGATGCCGGGCTTGAAGTTGAAGGAGCCCTCCACCAGATAGGAAACGCCATTGGCGACCATCTCGAAGAGAGGGGTCCGGGAACTCAGGCGCTGCGGGATGACGACAGCCTCGTAGGTTTCATCGTCAACTTTGTGGCAGGTGATGGTCCTGGCGGTCCCGTAAGGATCCTTGGTCACGGAACCGGTCGTCAGGTCTACCGTTGCGTCCGGAACGGTGCTATGGACATAGAACACCGCATCGGAAGGCAGGTCTCCGACGTAGCTTTCACTCTTGACAAGTTTCAAGGTGATCTTGGACAGTTTGTGGTTGAACTGCACCGGAATCGCATTCGTTGTGTAAGCCACAGAAGCCGCCTTGCCCCACAGGAAATCACAAGCACCAAAGCCATCCGACTGATCCTCCAGCACGGAGAAAGGCGCCGCAGTAATCGTGCTTACCTCCATATAAGGATAGTAGGCATAGATGTCGCAAACACTTTCCGTTGAAGGCCAGCGAAGGCCGGAATCTCCTGTCCATTGCGAGCCGTTGAAAGTGGCCTGCAGGTTGTTGACATAATTGCCGCTGACCTGCAGCGGAGCCGGGGTCTCAACCACGTAAAGGCCGATTTTGTCGCCCGACTCAAATGCCGTCTCCGTCGCCCTCGTCACCGCCGAAGGATGGATGAATTGGATGGACATCAAGCCTGGATCATTGATGGCATCCTGTTTCTGGCAGGATACTAAAAAAAATAGTATCGAAATTGATGTTAATATCTTTTTCATTTCTACTTATTTAAGAACAGGATGATCGCCCATAATGATGGGATGTTGATGTTTGTAATTTGAGGAAGAGCTGGGGTTGGGGACCCAGGCAGGAGAGGCGGCGACGCTGGCTCTCGTATTGAGTGCGGCGGCGTCGTTAGCGTAGAAGTCGTCAAGATTGAACGGTTCTCCGGCGTAGTCCATGATCCGCTCGACAATGGCCTGGCGGGAGATGGCGCTGTAGTACGGGATGTTATTATTCATACAGCTATTGGGCTCGCTGCGGAAGATGCCACGGGTATGGAAGAAGCCGCCCTCGTAGATGTCAACGGTGTTTGAATATGTCGGGTGATACATCAGGAGATTCCATGGGACTTCGTCGCGATTAGCAGTCTCGGAAAGGTTCTTGTACCAGCCATTAGCCTTAGCGGCTCGGAATTCTTTCAAATGCTTATTATCACATTTACAGGACTCAATGAAACCATTAACATAGATGTATTCGTCAGCAAGTTTACCAAATCCGTGGCCACCAGCCTCATGCTGAACCAGACCTCTGAAATCATAGGGGTAAGGATCCGCGCTCTTCGGGCACAAAGCGACAGCGGAACCATCATTCCACATATAGGTCACTCCGCCATAATCGGAACTATTAAGAACCATGACAACCAAGCCCTTGCTAATGTCCATGTTTTGATCAGCTTTGCGGGCATAGTTGAATGCTTCTGTTCCACTATTTTGAAGTACACCTCCTGTCAATGAATACTGCGTTCCGAATTTGGCCTCCCGGATGGTATTGTCGCTTCCGACACCACTTTCCTCAGATTTGCCAAACACAATATAAACATCGAAATAATCCTTGTAGGACTTGTAGGGTTCAATGTCAAAGAAATATTCTATTGCTTCTTCTGTATCTGCAAGATAGCAACCAGAAGCAATATCCGCCGCATCGTAGCAATCGCCAAGAAAGACTAATGGAATACCCAATCCCTTGGTATGGGTCTGTTTAGTAAGAACCGAGCCATCCCCATAAGCATAGTCATACTGCTCCACCGTCAAAGTGCTACGGTAATCTTTACCTTCCAAAAGGAAAACGACTTCTCCAGTCCGATTGCCGGAGCCTTGAGCTAATGTATTGACAATTACAGTCACATCTGTTTTGCCTGTCCCAGAAGAAGGAATGACAGAGACCCAATCCGGCTTGTCTTCGATTCTCCAGGATGCGCCGGAATCTGCTCTAAGAATAAAACTTCTGCTTTCCTCTGGGTTTAATGCTCTGTAAAGACGAGAACTAATGGAGAAATCTCGATGGGCAGCAATCCGTTGGAACTCCCTCCATCCTGAAGCGTATGCGTATTCATTTACACTTGATTCTGGGACTTCAACGGTGAAATTATCTTTAGCCACTCCTCTAAAAGGATCATTATAATCACTAGAGTATGAAGCAATTACAGGTGGGTTCTTCGCATATGATATTATCGAATTAAGACCAAAGCAATCGTTAAAAACAGCAACATCAATAAGAGAAAGTGATGAGGGCAATATGATACCTTCTAATTGCGAACAAGATCTAAATAGGCCATTTTTCAACATAGTTATTGATTCTGGAATCTCAACTACGCCTGAAAGCCTTCCACAAAAAGCGAATACCTCTCCGTCAATATCATAGAGTGATGCCGGAAGTTCCAAATTTCCAGAAAACTGAGTTTTTTTGAAAGCGCCTCCACCTAGTTTTTCTATTCCTTCTGGTAATATAAGTTCCCCTTTCATTGGACAGTTTTGGAATGCTCCATGCTCAATCTCTTTAATTCGACTATTTAGTTGTAAAGACGTAAATCCACACCCATAAAAAGTGTCTGCGTGGATAACAGAAATAAAGGATGGTATCACCAATTTTCCAATTAAGCCGAGGCAATCTCTGAAGGCTCCTCCACCGATACTTCGAACTGATTCTGGAAGAATTAATTCTCCCGAAATATTATTACATCCTGAAAAAGCAGCTCTTCCGATTGTTTCGATTCCTGCAGGGAAAGAGAGATTACCCGAAAGGACTTTGCAACCATTAAACGCACCATCTTGTATCTCCTTCAAAGATAAGGGGAAAGTAATTGACGATATCATAGTATTATTCATTCCCCCGACTGATTCAACTCCTTCAGGAATAACAAGAGCTCCTGAAAGACGTGTATCATTAAGACCAGTTATAACGGTAATAACATTGTCACGATGTCCATCTGGAAAAAAGAAACTGTTGAGCGATGATTTGCCCGATAGTGCCCCATCCGGGATCTTCCCTTCCACTACCTTCGTCTCCTGCATATTAACCCCTTGAAGCACAGCCATGTGGTCCCTCATATAGTAGAAGTCGTCAGCATTGACGGTACCCAGTACCTTGATGTACTTAATCGCATCGGGGTTCTTACCAGCGGCGGTAAGCGTCTCACCCAGGGTGCCGGGGGTCTCGACGTTCACGACGACATATTCCTTAGCGACGAACGCATGAGAGGAGTTGTCATTGGTCCAGGCGGAAATTGTGGTTTGGACGGTGACATTGTAACCACCGTCAGCCTTCTTGTCCACTGTCACGGCGAAGTTGTGCTGCTTGCCGGCCACATAAGTAAAGGCAGAGCCTTCGCTGTAAGTGTATGCCGTACCGCCCAGTGTGATCGAGAACAGGCTGCAAGAAGAAGATACCGTCTGTGGCACCACGATGGCCCGGAAGCCGTTCTCGTAGGCGGCCGGGACAGTGCTGCGGGCGGAAACCGCTCCTGTCGCCGTCACTTCGCCGGTAGCAAGGTTGATCAGCGCTGAACGCTTTACATTGTTGATCAGGACGGACTGGCTGAGCGCTTCAAATTCGCCGTCCGCAAAACCGGTGCCCTTCTCGAGTGTCACGACCACACAGCTCATCTTATGCTGGAAGAGCAGCTGAACCGTGCTGGGGCTGGGAGTAACAGCCTCCCTCTTCGCCCACAGGAAGTCGCTGGCCTCATATCCACCCATAGCGCCATGAGCGGAAATCGTGCTCTGATCTTCCTGAACCTCAAAAGGTTGGGCTTCTATCGATGAAATTGCGGAAGTGTACGGATAGATTCCGTAGATGTCCACCTTTGTATTTTTGTCCTTGTAGTAGATGTCGTAGTCCGGCGTCCACGTGGAGGACCCGTCGAACGTGAAACGGACATTCGTCGCCTGGTTGTCCTTGAGCGTCAGCGTGCCGGGAGTATCCTCATCTGCAAAATTGACTGCCCAGATTCCGACCTGGTCGCCGGTGGCGAAACCGTTGTCGGAAGCACGGGTGACGGCGAGCTGGTTGATATCTCCCCTCATCGAAATGGGAACCATCTCCTCAACGGGAACCTCAAACCCCTCGTCCATCCGGCAGCCAAAGGCCAGTGCAGTCGCAGCAACGATTGCCCCAAATAAAAATATCTTTTTGGTTTTCATAATCTTATATGATTAGTTAGCCGTCCCTGAATGGTTTTCGGTGGTCCAGCCGCCAATGCCGATAACCGTACCGGCCTTTCCCTGGTGCACCTGGACCGTATTGGTGATTTTAGATTCCGTCTCCGTGAAAGTAACCGTTCCTTCCCTGGCGCCGCCGGTATTCTCTGCCACATTGAACGTGTAAGTGGTCACTCGTCCGTCAGTAGATGAGCCAGCACTGGTGATCCAATCATTGCCTGATGCAGCCGATACTGCCACGGGATCTGTCGAGTTGATCAGACTGATGGAAATGCTTCCTCCATTACTGTCCACGTCCCACTCCGAAGGGTAAACGGAAGTCTTGGCTGAGAAAAGCTTGCGGTAATTGGCAGGGCAGTCTGCTCCGGCAACCGCTGATAATAAAGCGGTTCCGTCAGGACACTCGAGCCGCATCCTGATTGTTTTTCCGGTAAGATTGGTCGGAGCCACCATCATCCAACAACGCAGGTTGCCGACACTCGCCATCGTGGTCTCCTCAAGATCAAGATGGATGGATTCAGACACTTCCGAAGGGTTGATCGCGATCAATGAAGCATCGTCTTCCGCATTCAGATTGATGGTACCTTTCGTCACATACTTGGGCTCATCAACCGAGACAGTCAAGCCTGAGTAAGTTCCAGGAAGGACTGGCATTCTGTAACGATGGGGAGAGCCTATGTTCAAATAGGTGAAATAGAGCATCCCGGAATTTGGAGCTGAACCAATCGCAGCCGAAAAACCATAATCGCCGAGATGAGAGGTGCTATCATCGCCACTCTGGACCTGCCCAGTATAGTCAAGAGGCAATGCGGACGGATCCAGGTCATAATCAGCCACGAAGGGCGTGTAACTGGAATAACGTGAACCAGCAACCAAAGCGAAACCACGTCCGTCGAACTCAGCGTCAACTTGCCCGAAATAATCTTCCTTGATCGGGAACTTTAGCTGGCTTCCCTCGGAAGAGACAATTCCCACGGCATCGCCTTCCGCCCAAAGGAAAGTGAACTTATTCGCGGAGGCGTCGTAGGAATATGTAGTCCTGGTCTCAACATCATCTCCTTCGAATGGAGATAATCTCATGACCACGCTTGATATTCCGTTGTCATCCTCAGGCATGTCCTGCTTTGCCTCCTGGCAGGAGAAGCACAACAGAGAAAGGGCCACCGCAATGATTAACGAATATAATTGTTTCATTATAAGTTGATTATTAGTGTTTAGCCTTCATCATCGATATCTCCACCACCGCCTTGGTTTCCTCCGCCGGCACTTACCATAACGATTGCACTCTCCAAAAGCATATACTCCTCCACAGCCGGAGTCACATAATCACACTTCTTGTTCATAAGATTGTATGTTTTTTATGGTTAATAATGTATTTCAAACAAACAGTGCAAGTTAGAATCAACGTCCAAACCTGTCAAGTTCACATTGGTTCAAGTTTGAGCAAATGCTTCACCTGACTGGAGAGAGCAGTGATGGGTATCGATAAAGGATAAACGAAAAGTCATGAAGGCGCGTGAAATGGAACTCATTAACTATCAGCCGATAACGCAAAACACCCCCGGGCTCTAAGCGTCTTCTTGCTTAAATAAAAACATTCACTTCCAGTCCTGGGACACAGAAGTGAATGCCTGTTTTATAGATAATATCTTAACTATCGTATTATCAGCGAATTGCCACTTTCACTTTTGTAATTGGTGAATATTTTTCACACTTCAACTACAAAGCAAGATGGAATGCTAAATGCTACCTGGTTGCATCTTGGGAACCTCAAAAGAACCAGCCAAGTCATTGTAGTAATAGTAATATCCTTTCTGGAAGTTGAAGTCCGTCATCCAAATACGGTTTTCCTTCCCTCCATAGTTCCATTGAACACTTCCAGTGCCTTTGAATCCCTGGGCAAAGATATAATACCAATCCCCGTCCGGAAGACACTTTCCCACGGGTTTGCGTATCTTTGCAGTATGAAACGCGAAGATGAGATTGCCCGGGTAACCCTGACGGGAAGCGTCGTGAACCTCCTGCTGGTCGGGCTGAAGGCCGTGGCCGGCCTCGTGGGACATTCGGCGGCGATGATTTCAGACGCCGTCCATTCGTTGTCGGATTTCGTGACGGACATCGTCGTGCTGGTGTTCGTGCGCGTGAGCGCCAGGCCGCAGGACGAGAGCCACGATTACGGACACGGGAAGTACGAGACGCTGGCGACGCTGTTCATCGGGCTGGCGCTGGCCGCGGCGGCCGTAGGCATCGTGGTGTCCGGAGCCGGCAAACTGGCCAGCTGGCTGCAGGGGGAGAACCTGCCTGCCCCCGGCAAGATCGCCCTTTGGGCCGCCCTCGTCTCCATCGCCGCCAAAGAGTGTCTGTTCCATTACACCCGCATCAAGGGCAAGCACCTGGATTCCAAGGCCATGGAGGCCAATGCGTGGCACCACCGGTCGGATGCGATGAGCTCCGTCGGCACGGCCATCGGCATCGGCGGGGCCATCCTGCTGGGCAGCCGCTGGACCGTACTGGATCCGCTGGCGTCCATCGTCGTGGGCGCGATGCTGGTCAAGGTGGCCTGGGACCTGCTCGGCCCCAGCTTCGGCGAACTCACCGACAGCTCCCTGCCGGCGGACATGGAACAGGAAATGATGGACATCATCCGCGCCGTCCCGGGCGTGGCGAACCCCCACAACCTGCGCACCCGCCGCATCGGCAACCGTATCGCCGCCGAGGTCCATATCTGTCTGGACGGCACCCTGCCGCTCTCGGAGGCCCACGAAAAGGCCTCTGAGGTGGAGCGCCGCTTCAAGGAACGCTTCGGCGCGCAGTCGCACATCATCGTCCACATGGAACCCCTTTAGCTTTTGACAAGAAGGCACCGCCGGAGCGCCGCGAAGGCCGCCATGTCCCCGGCGGGGACCGGCCGCAGGCCGAGGGGGAAAGGGATTTACGCGTCCCCGGCGGGGACCGGCCGCAGGCCGAGGGGGAAAGGGATTTACGCGAAAAAAGGCAGCCGCTTCTGGCTGCCTTTTTGAGCGGAAAACGAGACTCGAGCGCCGAGGCTTCGCCATCGGGCAATCCGCGAACCTCCACGTTACCCCCTCGCCGCTTCCGCGGCGGTCCCTCTGCGCGGCTTGAGGAGCGGAGCGACGAAGGCGGCACAAGCCGCCGTGCCGGAACGTCAGCGAGATGCAGCAGGCATCGAAGCAGTGAAGGCACCGGCCGGAGCGCCGCGAATCCCCGGCGGGGACCGGCCGCAGGCCGAGGGGGAAAGGGATTTACGCGAAAAAAGGCAGCCGCTTCTGGCTGCCTTTTTGAGCGGAAAACGAGACTCGAACTCGCGACCCCGACCTTGGCAAGGTCGTGCTCTACCAACTGAGCTATTTCCGCAATATTTGTACCCCGTTTTGGTGTTTCGGGATTGCAAAGTTACGACATTTTTCTAAACCTGCAATATTTTTTTCAATTTTTTCAAGTCCGGCCCCGGGAGAAGCCCCCGCAGGACCAGACCGGGCAGGCAGGCTAGACTTCGACGGCGGTGTCGAACTCGCTCAGGAAGCGGAGGTCGTTCTCGAAGTAGTGACGGAGGTCGTTGACCTGCCACTTGAGCATCGCGATACGCTCGAGCCCCATGCCGAAAGCGAAGCCGCTGTACTTCTTGCTGTCGATGCCGCTGGCTTCCAGCACATTCGGGTCGACCATGCCGCAGCCCAAAATCTCGAGCCAGCCGGTTCCCTTGCAGATGTTGCAGCCCTTTCCGTGGCAGATGTTGCAGCTCACGTCCACCTCGGAGGAAGGCTCCGTGAACGGGAAGTAGGACGGACGCATGCGGATGGCCGTGTCCGGACCGAACATCTCGCGGGCGAAGAGGAGGATCGCCTGCTTGAGGTCGGCGAACGTGACGTCTTCGTCGATATACAGGCCCTCGACCTGGTGGAAGATGCAGTGGGCACGTGCCGAGATCGCCTCGTTGCGGAACACGCGGCCCGGGCAGATGACCCGGATCGGCAGTTTCATCGACTCCATGGAACGCACCTGCACCGAAGATGTGTGGGTCCGGAGCAGAAGCGGGTTCGGATGGCCGACAGAGACGAAGAACGTGTCCTGCATGTCACGCGCAGGGTGGTTCGGCGGGAAGTTGAGCGCCTCGAAGACATGGTAGTCGTCCTCGATCTCGGGCCCTTCGGCCACGTCGTAACCGAACTTCCGGAAGATGTCCACGATCTGCTGGCGGACGATCGAAACGGGGTGCCGCGACCCGAGCGGAAGCGGGTTGCCGGGCATCGAAAGGTCCTCGAGCGGGCCTTCCTGCACGTTTTCCGATGACGCGCCCTGACGGAGTTCGTCGATCTTGGCGATGGCGGCCTGCTTGAGTTCATTGAGCTTGCGGCCGAACTCGCGCTTCATTTCGGGCGCACAGGTCCGGAACTCGTCGAACAGGCGGGTAATCTCTCCTTTCTTGCCGAGCAGGGCGACACGCGCCTCCTCGATTTCCTTGGCAGAGCTGCACTTGAGGTCGTTCACGCGCGACAGCAGCTGTTCTATCTCTTCTTTCATATCGGTCTCAGATAAACGACGGCAAAGTTAGTTATTTTTTCGTGGCGTTCTCCGTCCGCGCCTTTCTTTTCTCCCGTGCACGGCGTTCCTTGTCGGCGCCGCCCTTCAGGTATCTCTTCCACTGCTCCTCGTCCAGGACTTTATGGATCGCCTCGTACATCCGTTCGTTCCACTTGTCCTTGACGGAAGTGTAGATGTCCACGTTCGACACCTTCGAGAGGCGGAGCTGGTTCAGCTCGTCCTGCATGGCGTCGTAGTCGTGGTGCAGGATCGAATCGACATAGAACGTCTGCCAGGGCTCCAGCTTCAGGGTATTCTCAAGGCGGCGGATCTCCCCGTCGAAGAACTCCTTGTATTTCTTCTCCATCTCCGGGGTCATCCCCTCCGGCTGCTGCGGCGTCTGCGCGGATGCGGCCGGCGACATGCCCGGAAAAGTGGCGGCCGCCAACAGGAGAACGGCCATCAAAAGCAGATATTTTTTCATCTTTATCTTTTTCCTTCTTATCTTTACAAAGATAATGCAAATCTAACGAATACGCAAAATGAGAAGATGCTCCCTCCTCTGTGCCGCCATCGCCCTGCTGGTCTCCGGACCGGTCGGCGAAGCCTGCACCAACATCATCGTTACGCGCGGCGCATCCGCCGACAACGCCAGCATGGTCTCTTATGCCGCCGACTCCCATTCCCTCTACGGCGAACTGTACTTCCACCCCGCCGCATCCTGGAAGAGCGGAACGATGCTGGACGTCTACGAATGGGACACCGCCCGCTTCCTGGGACAGATCCCGCAGGTTGCGCACACCTACAAGACGGTCGGAAACATGAATGAGCACCAGCTGATCATCGGCGAGACGACCTGGGGCGGACGGGAGGAACTGATGGACACCGCGGCGGTCATGGACTACGGATCGCTGATCTACATCGCCCTCCAGCGGGCCCGGACCGCCCGCGAAGCCATCCGCGTGATCGTCGACCTGGCCAACGAATACGGCTACGCTTCCGAAGGGGAGAGCTTCTCGATCGCCGACAAAGAGGAAGCCTGGGTGATGGACCTTATCGGCAAGGCACCGCAGAAGGGCATCGTCTGGGTGGCCCGGCGGATTCCGGACGGATACATCTGTGCGCACGCCAACCAGGCGCGGATCCAGACCTTCCCGCTGGACGACCCGGAGAACTGCCTGTATGCGCCGGATGTCATCTCCTTCGCCCGCGAGCGCGGCTATTTCTCGGGCGAGGACGCCGACTTCGACTTCAGCGCCGCCTACTGCCCGTACGACTTCGGCACCGTGCGCGGGTGCGACGCCCGCGCCTGGAGCGCCTTCAACCGGCTGACGGACGGCGTCTTCACGTATGAGGACGAGAACGGGAACACCGTCTCCGCCCCCGCGTCCGACTGGCTGGATTATGCGATGGGCAAGGACCTGGCGCACCGGATGCCCCTCTTCGTGAAACCTGCCCGGAAACTGACGGTCAAGGATGTGGCCGATGCGATGCGCGACCACTACGAAGGCACCCCGATGGACATGACCGCCGACATCGGTGCCGGCGGCAACGCCCTCCCGTACCGCTGGCGGCCGATGACATTCGAAGTGAACGGCTGGAGCTATGTCAACGAGCGGGCCATCGCCACCCAGCAGACCGGCTTCTGGTTCGTCGGCCAGGCCCGGCACGACCTGCCCGATGTGATCGGCGGCGTGCTGTGGTTCGGCACGGACGATGCCGCCACCTCCTACCTGACGCCCATCTACACCAATACGGACCGCGTCCCGGAGTGCTTCCGCGTCGGGAACGGCGACCTGCTCACCTACTCGCCCACTTCGTCCTTCTGGATGAACAACCGCATCGCCAACGCCTGCTACAAGGCCTACAACATCATGGCGCCGACCGTGGTCGAAGCGATCGACCGGTTCGAGCGGGAGCAGATGGAAGGCGCGCTCGCCCGCATGGATGAGCAGGCCCTGGCCGCGTACAACGCCATCCTGCCGAAGGCGGAGCGGAAAGGACTTGATGCGAAGGACTGGTTCGCCCCGGTGCGCAAGCTGCTGACGGACTACTCCGTCGAAACGGCCCAGGAACAGTTCCGCGCCTGGTGCGCCCTCGAGGAACTGCTCCTCGTGAAATTCATCGACGGCAACGTCAAACCGCAGGACGAGGACGGCTCCTTCAAGCACAGCCCCTATTCGAAGGGCATTCCGGAGCGCATCCTCTGGCCCGGATACACCGAGAAGTGGAAGGAAACCGTCGTCCGGGAACACGGAGACGTCATCCGCGAGCGGTAAGGCGTATGCGCAAGCAGATGCGACAACGGCTCCGACTGCTCCTGTCCGGTCTCCTGCTCCTGGCGGGCAACCTCCTGCCCGTCCGCGCGGATGAGGGGATGTGGCCGGTCCAGGACATCGACCGGGCCCTGGAAAAGAAGATGCAGGAACGCGGGCTGCAGCTTTCCGCCGGGCAGATCTACGATGCGGACGCCCCCGGCGCCTCCCTGGCCGATGCAGTGGTCTCGCTGAACTTCGCCTGCACGGCCAGTGTCCTGTCCGAACGCGGACTCATCCTCACCAACCACCACTGTGCGTACAGCCACCTCGCCCGGCTGAGCACCCCGGAACGGAATCTGCTGGAAACGGGGTTCTGGGCGATGCACCGGCGCCAGGAAATCCGTCTCGAAGGCGAGAAGGCCTGGTTCCTCAAACAGGTCTACGACGTGACGGACGACGTGGAGGAACTGAAAGCCGCCTATGCCGCCCGCGGCGAGCAGCCCGGCAGCCGGAAGATCGCCGCGCGCATGGAAGAGCTCTACCGCGAATCCAGCGGGCTGGAAGCCGTATTCAGCACCTCCTGGGCCGGCGAAAAGGCCTGGATCTGCCTGTACAAGGTGTATGACGACATCCGGCTCGTCGCCGCCCCGCCCGTGAGCATCGGCTATTTCGGCGGTGAAACCGACAACTACACCTGGCCGCGTCACAACGGCGATTTCGCCCTGTACCGGATCTATGAGAACGACGCCCCGGTGCGGGGGTTGACGCCGCTCCGGATCTCGCTGGACGGCTATGCACCCGGCTCGTTCACGATGGTGCTCGGCTACCCCGGCAGCACCGACCGCACGCGTTCGTCGGCCGGGATCGGCTTCGACGAGACGGTCTCCCTTCCGCTGGAGAACCGGCTGCGTGAACGGCAGATCTCGCTCATGCGGCAGTGGATGGACACGGATCCCGACATCCGGCGCAAATATGCGGCGACTTATTTCAACCTCACGAATCTCCAGGGCAGCGAGGCAGGGAAAGCGCTCTGCCTGAACCGCTTCCGGATCCGCAGCGAGCGGCGCGCCCAGGAGGAGGAACTGCAGGCGTGGATCGACGCCGACCCTGGGCGGAAAGCCCGCTGGGGCACGCTCGTCGCCGACCTGAAGAAAGCATACGCCCAGATGCAGGAGGGCGAGCAGGACAAGATCCTCTACCGGGCGTCCGTCTTCACGGGCACCCAGATCGGGAAATATTACTTCCGGGCCGGCAATGCGAAGACGCCCCAGGCGGCCGCGAGCGCCCTGCGGGAAGCACGGGAGGCCACGGACCCGCGGCTGGAGCGCGACCTGCTGGAAGAAACGGTGCGGACGGTCTACACCGCGATGGACAGCTATTATTTCGGCGAACAGACCAAGACGCTCGCACGCCGCTTCGGCACGAACTACGCCGCCTGCGCATCCTGGCTCTGGGAGAACAGCCTCGTCGCCGGCGAAGGCCCCGGAGATGCCGTGACGAAGGAGCAGCTGCGGAAGGACCCGCTGTACCGGTTCTTCACGGACATCTCCTTCCCGCGGATCAACCAGCGCAACGGTCACCTGGACAAATGGAACGCCGTGCGGGCGCTTGAAAAGGAATACACTATCGCCATGTACCGGATGCAGCGAGAAAAGGGCCGGCCGCTGTACCCGGACGCCAACGGGACGATGCGCCTGAGCTACGGCACCGTCGGCGGCTGCCTGCCCCGGGACGGCGTGGAGTACAACTGGTTCTCCCGGCCGGAGGGCATCCTCCAGAAAGCCGACCCCGAACGGTACGAATACACGGTGGATGAACGCCAGCGGGAACTCCTGGAAAACGGCAAGTGGGGCCGCTGGGGCATCCCCGACGGGAAAGGCGGCAAAACGATGCACGTCAACTTCCTCGCCGACAACGACATAACGGGCGGGAACTCCGGCTCACCGGTCCTCAACGGACGGGGCGAACTGATCGGCGTGGCCTTCGACGGGACCGGAGAGTCGCTCTCCTGCGACGCGGCATACAGCGAAGGATACAACAAATGCATCTGCACCGACATCCGGTACATCCTCTGGGTACTCGACCGGTATGCCGGCATGAAATGGGTGCTGCGCGAACTGGAACTGGCCAACAAGAAATGATATCATGGAAAGAACGGTAACGATCATCGGGGCCGGGATGATGGGCTCGGCGCTCGCCTTCCCCCTGCGTGAGAACGGACACGACGTCCGCCTGGTCGGCACGCCCCTCGACCGGGACATCATCGAAACCTGCCGGAAGACCGGCACCCATCCCAAATTCCAGCGGCCGTTCCCGGAGGGCGTCCGGTTTTTCCCCTTCGAAGCGTGGGAGGAAGCCGTCCGGGGCGCGGACTTCGTCATCTGCGGTGTCTCGTCCTTCGGCGTGGACTGGTTCCTCGAGGCCGTCCTGGGCCGCCTGTCCCCCGATATCCCCGTCCTGTCCGTGACCAAAGGGCTGATCGGCAAAGAAGACGGAACCCTGGTTTCCTACCCCGAATACTGGCAGGAAGCCCTCTCCCGACAAGGCATCGAAAGGAGCATCTGCGCGATCGGCGGGCCCTGCACCTCGTACGAACTGGTCTGGCACGACCAGACGGAAGTCGCCTTCTGCGGCACCGACGCCGAAGCGCTCCGCATGATGAAGGAGACGATGCAGACCAGCTACTACCACATCTCGCTGACCCGCGACGTCATCGGCCTGGAGAGCGCCGTCGCACTGAAGAACGCATACGCCCTGGGCGTGGCCCTGACCATCGGACTGGTGAACCGCCAGGGGGGTCCGGACGCCGGGCTGCACTTCAACTCCCAGGCGGGCGCCTTCTACCAGGCCGTCCGCGAAATGACCAAGCTCGTCCGCCTGCAGGGCGGCTCCGAAGAGAGCCTGGCCATCGGTATCGGCGACCTGTACGTGACCATCTACGGCGGCAGGACACGCCGCATCGGGATCCTGCTTGGAGAAGGGAAAACCTACGAAGAGGCCATGGAGATCCTCTCCGGCGTCACGCTCGAATCGCTTGTCGTGGCCGGGCGGGTGGCCCGGGCGATCCGGAAAAAAGCGGAAGCCGGAACGCTTTCGCTTTCCGACTTCCCGCTGTTGGTCCATGCCGACCGGGTGGTCACCGAAGGGGCCGACGCATCCCTCCCCTGGGAGGCTTTCACGTTCGAGACCCTGTAGGCGCGCCTATTTCTTCCGTCCGCCCTTCGGCTTGGAAAGCGGCGCAGGCTGGTGCATGGGGTTGTTGTAATCCTTTACCCAGATCTGACGCTCGATCGACTGGTCGAGCGAGATCATCGTTTCCGTGGACTGGATATACGGAATATTCTGGATGGTGTTCAGGAGGATTTCCATCAGGTGGTCATTGTTGCTGCAGTAGACCTTGATGAGGAGCGCGGCCCGGCCCGTCACGAAATGGCACTCGACGATTTCGGAGATCTTGTTCAGGTCCGCGATCACTTCGGGATATTTGTTCGCCTCGGAAAGGGAAACGCTGATGAAGGCACATACGTTCAGGCCGAGGGCCTGCGGCTTGACGAGAAGCCGGGAGCCAGTGATGACACCGTTGCTCTCGAGACGCTTGACGCGCTGATGGATAGCCGCACCGGAAACGCCGCACTCGCGCGCGATTTCGAGGAAAGGCATTCTGGCATTGTTGACCAGGAAGGAAAGAATCTTCTGATCGATCTGATCGATGTGATATACGCCCATATCTTTCAATTTATAACTGATATGAGTACAAAAATAATAAAAATTATTTAATTATCTAACGTTTGCGGAAATTTCTTCGCCCCGTATGGCGGGTCGGTCCGTTGCTTTGAACCAGCGCCAGGCAGGCTTCTTCGGTGAGGGTCTCCACGTCCGTCCCCTTCGGGATACGGTAGTTCGCCCCGTTGTACTTGATGTAGGGTCCGTAGCGGCCGTCGATCACCTGCAATCCGCTGGTCTCGAACGCTTTCAGTACTGCGTTCGCCGACGCCTTCCCGCCGTCCTTCCGGATCAGTTCCGTGCATTCTTCCAACGTAACCTTGAGCGGGTCGGCGTTCCGCGGCAGGGAGATGTTCCGGTCGCCGTATTTGAGATAAGGGCCGAAACGTCCCTTCGTGGCGATGACATCCACGCCGTCGACCTGGCCGACCGTCCGCGGCAGGCGGAACAGCTGGATCGCTTCCTCCAGCGTGATGTTTTCAATCAGCTGGCCCCTCGCCAGAGAGGCATATTCGGCGCCCTCGCCTTCACCCCGCTGGATGTACGGACCGAATTTCCCGTATTTCGCCTGGAGCATCCTGCCTTCGGGGTCGGTACCGAGGTCGCGGCTCACATGGCTGAACCTGCCGTCGTGCATCACCTCCTCCACCCGCTGGTGGAAGGGCGTGTAGAAACGGCCGATCATTTCGTTCCAGACCTGCTCGCCCGCCGCCACGTCGTCGAAGTCCTTCTCCACGTTGGCCGTGAACTCATAGTCCATGATATCCGAGAAATTCTCGGCCAGGTAGTCGACGACGATCATGCCGATCTCATGCGGGATCAGTTTCCCGCGTTCGGCGCCTACGGTTTCCGTCTTCTCGGTCGCCGTGATCTTTCCGCCCTTCAGCTGCAGGTTCGTCACAGGCTTCTTCACGCCTTCCTTGTCGCCCTTGAACACATAGCCGCGGCCGGTGGTCAGCGTCGCGATCGTAGGACCGTACGTGGAAGGACGTCCGATGCCGAGTTCCTCCAGTTTCTTGACCAGGGTGCCTTCGGAGTAGCGCTGCGGCGCCTGCGTGAACTTGCAGGACGCGCTGATGCCTTTCTCCTCCATCCGGTCGCCCACCTCCAGGTTCGGAAGGAGGGTTTCCTCGGTGGCGGACTCTTCGTCCGGACCGTCCATATAGAGTTTGAGGAATCCGTCGAACAGGACCTGGGTCGCCTGGACGGAGAAGCGCTCCGGGCGCTTGTCAGAGGCGATCTTCAGGGTGATGCCGAGCACCTTCGCATCGGCCATCTGGGAGGCGACGGTCCGCTTCCAGATCAGGTTGTAAAGCTTCTGCTCCTGCGCCGAGCCTTCGATCTGCTCATTCTCGATGAAGGTCGGACGGATGGCCTCGTGGGCCTCCTGGGCGCCCTTCGAATGGGTCTTGTACTGGCGCGTCTTCGCGTAATCGGCGCCATAGTGCTCGGTGATGAACTTCTTTGCGGTGCCGAGCGCCAGGCCGGAGAGGTTGGTGGAGTCGGTACGCATATAGGTGATGAGACCCCGCTCGTAGAGCTGCTGCGCGATGCGCATCGTGACGCCGACGGGGAAATGCAGCTTGCGGGCCGCCTCCTGCTGGAGGGTGGACGTCGTGAACGGCGGCGCGGGGAAGCGGACGCCCTCCTTGCGGTCGAGCGATGCGATCGAGAACGACGCTCCGATGCTGTCCTCCAGGAATGTACGGGCATCCTCCAGGGTATCGAAATGCTTGTCGAGAACGGCCTTGACCTTGACGGCGGCCGGGTGGCCTTCCGGGTGGAAAACGGCGTCCACGCGCCAGAACGGCTCGCTGTTGAAGGCCATGATCTCCTTCTCACGGTCGACGATCAGGCGCAGGGCGACGGACTGGACACGGCCGGCGGAGAGCCGCGGCTGGATCTTGCGCCAGAGAATCGGCGAAAGCTCGAAACCGACGAGGCGGTCGAGGACGCGGCGGGCCTGCTGCGCGTTGACGAGGTTCATGTCGATGTCGCGGGGATGCTCGATGGCCGAGAGGATCGCATCTTTCGTGATCTCGTGGAAGACGATCCGGCGGGTATTCTCCCGCTTGAGTCCGAGGGTCTGGAACAGGTGCCAGGAAATCGCCTCTCCTTCGCGGTCCTCATCGGATGCGAGCAGGACCGACGACGCCTTGGCCGCCGCGCTGCGGAGTTCCGCCACCAGCCGCTTCTTGTCGTCGGGAATGACGTACTCCGGCGCGAATCCGTGTTCCACGTCGATGCTCAGGCTCTTGTCCTGAAGGTCCCGGATGTGGCCGCGGCTCGATTTCACCACGTAATCATTTCCGAGATACCGTCCGATGGTGTTCGCCTTGGTCGGAGACTCCACAATCACTAATTTGCTTCCATCCATAGCGTTCTGGTTTACAAGTTTGACATAGTGTTTTCCGGTTTCAGACTGCAAAGTAAACCATAAACCCACCAATTTTCCAAATTTTGTTATTAAATTTGTGTTTGCTATGCACTTTTGCCATGACTGAAAACACACGCAAGAAAATAACGAAATGGTTCTGGATCTTCGTCACGCTCCCGGTGGCGCTGGTCCTTTTCATCATCTTCCTGGTGTGGCTTTTCGCCGACATCCCCTCCTTCAAGGAACTGGAGAACCCCGAGAGCAACATCGCGACGCAGGTGATCGCGGAAGGCGGAGAGATCCTGGCCACGTTCCACATCGAGAACCGCACCTTCGTCACTTATGACGAACTGTCCCCGAACATCGTGCACGCCGCCGTCGCGACGGAAGACGTCCGCTTCTACAAGCACTCCGGCATCGACTTCCGCGGCCTCGCGCGCGTGCTCTTCAAGACCATCCTGATGCGGAACTCCAGCCAGGGCGGCGGCAGTACCATCACCCAGCAGCTGGCCAAGACCCTCTACCCGCGTACGGAGATGAAGCGGAAGGTGCCCGGCATCTACCATATGAAGATGGTCTGGACGAAACTGAAGGAATGGATCACCGCCGTCAAGCTCGAGAAGAACTACACCAAGGACGAGATCATGACGATGTACCTGAACTCGATCTTCTTCGGCAGCAGCGCCTATGGCGTCCGTTCCGCGGCGGAGACCTTCTTCGGAAAGGCTCCCGACAACCTGACCGTCGAAGAGAGCGCGATGCTGATCGGCATGGTCAACAAGCCGACCCGCTACAACCCCGCCCTGAACCCCGACCAGGCCCTTTCGCGCCGCAACTTCGTGATCGGACAGATGGCCAAGGCGGGCTACCTGACCGAGGCGCAGCGCGACTCCATCCGTGAGATCCCCATCTATCTCGACTACCAGGTCCAGGACCACAACGCGGGGCGCGCGCCATATTTCCGCGACCTGCTCCGCCGGCGGATGACCGCCAAGAAGCCGCGCCGTTCGTCCTATTCGGTACGGGAGGAATACTCCGCCGACTCGCTCGCCTGGGTGAACGACGAACTCTACGGCTGGCTGGAGAAGAACCGCAAGGCGGACGGCAGCGCCTACGACCTCGACCGCGACGGCCTGCGGATCTACACGACCATCAACTACAAGATGCAGAAATACGCCGAGGAGGCGGTGGAGGAGCGGATCCGCGACCTCCAGAAAGACTTCCAGCGCGACCTCAAGTCGAAGAAGAACCGGCCGTTCTCGAACGACATCGACGAGGCCACGCGCAACCGCGTGATGAGCCAGGCGCGCAAGTGGAGCGACCGCTACCGGATGCTCAGCAAGGCCGGGAAGTCCGAGAGCGAGATCCTGAAGACCTTCTCGGTGCCGGTGAAGATGCGCGTGTTCGCCTACAACAAGAAGGGCTACATCGACACGACGATGACGCCGGACGATTCCATCCGCTACTACAAGTCGATGCTGCGCACCGCCTTCGTCGCGATGGAGCCGGGGACGGGGCATGTCAAAGCCTACGTCGGCGGTCCGAATTACCGCTATTTCAAATATGACAACGTGAGCCAGGGCAAGCGGCAGGTCGGTTCGACGATCAAGCCGTTCCTCTACACGCTGGCGATGCAGGAGGGCATGACCCCCTGCGACAAGGTGGTCAACCTGCCCCAGACCTTCGTGACGGGCAACGATTCCTGGACGCCCCGGAGTACCGACGCGGCCAAGTGGATCGGCCAGACCGTGACGCTCAAGTGGGGCCTGACCAACAGTTCGAACAACATCTCCGCCTACCTGATGAAGCAGTTCGGCCCGCATGCGATGGCCGACATGATGCGCAAGATGGGCATTTCCAGCCACATCGACGAGGTGCCGGCCCTGTGTGTCGGTCCCGCCGACCTCTCCCTCTTCGAGATGGTGGCGGCCTACAACACGTTCCCGTCGAAGGGCGTGTACATCACCCCGCTCATCGTGACCCGGATCGAAGACAAGCAGGGCAACCTGATCAGCGAGTTCACCTCCGCCCGCCGGCGCGAGGCGATCAGCGAGCAGACCGCCTATCTGATGGTCAACCTGATGGAGGGCGTCGTACAAGGCGGTACGGCCAGCCGGCTGCGCTACCGCTACAAGCTCAACGGCGAGATCGCCGGCAAGACGGGCACGACCAACGACAACGCCGACGGCTGGTTCATCGGCTATACGCCGACGCTGACGGCCGGTGTCTGGACGGGGGCGGAAGACCGCCAGGTACACTTCCAGTCCACCGCGCTCGGACAGGGTGCGCACATGTCCCTGCCGACATGGGGCCTCTTCATGCAGAAAGTCATCGCGGACGGCACGCTGGGCGTCTCGGCAAACGACCGGTTCATCGCGCCGCCGGGCATGGACATGAGTTTCGGCTGCGACGGCGGTGACTCCGACGCGGCGGCCATCAAGAGCCAGGAGACGATCGAAGACTATTATTTCGAATAATACAAATGGGCAAGTACAGCAAGATTGCAGTGGTCTACGGCAGCGATTCTTCCGAATGGGAGGTTTCCTGCCGGAGCGGGGAGTTCACGGCCTCGCGCATCGACAACACGAAGTACGAAATCTACGAGATCTTCGCACGCTTCGGCCAGTGGCACCTGGTCGCTTTCCGCAAGCGGAACGCGATGCGCGTGCTCCTGCCGGAGGGCGCGCGGCCCCAGGTCGACAAGACGGATTTCTCCGTCCGCCTGTACGGCGAGAAGATCCAGTTCGATTTCGCCTACATCATGCAGCACGGCAGTCCCGGCGAGACCGGGTTGCTGCAGGGGTACTTCGAGATGATCGGCATCCCGTTCAGCAGCTGCAGCGCCTTCGTCTCGGCCGTGGCTTTCGACAAGTTCGCCTGCAAGAGCTACCTGCGTGACGTGGACTTCGTCAAGTGTGCGCCTGACGTGTTCGTCCGCGCCGGCATGGACATCGACGCCGCCTGCACGGAGATCGCATCCACCCTGCACTTCCCCGTCTTCGTGAAGCCGACTTCCGGGGGTTCCAGCTTCGGCATCACCCGCGTCACGGATCCCGCCCGCCTGGCCGATGCCATCGGTTTCGCCTTCTCGGAAGGGCCGTCGGTGATCGTGGAGCAGGGCATCACGGGCCGCGAACTCACCTGCGCCGTCTATGCCGACGACGAGGGGGTCAAGACGCTTCCGCTGATCGAGATCGTGACGGACAACGCCTACTTCGACTATGACGCGAAGTACAACGGCAACAGTGACGAGATCTGCCCCGCCCCCGTGGACGAAGACGTCCGCGACCGGGTCTGGGAAACCAGCCGCA
Source organism: uncultured Bacteroidia bacterium (assembly GCA_902801205.1). Lineage (GTDB taxonomy): Bacteria > Bacteroidota > Bacteroidia > Bacteroidales > UBA932 > Cryptobacteroides. The sequence goes on along the minus strand of CADCHE010000002.1, from coordinate 86,554 downwards.
AGATCTATCACCGGCTGGGCTGCAAGGGCGTCATCCGGATCGACTACATCCTCGCGGAAGACGGCCTGTACTTCCTGGAGGTGAACACCATTCCGGGCATGACCGGCGCTTCGCTCGTGCCGAAGATGGTGCGGACGGCCGGCGAGGACATCACCGACTTCCTGACGCGGATCATCGAACACGCTTAATCCCGGAAAGACCTTGCTGCTCAAAGATTTCCTGAAGGAAAGCACGGCGGCGCTCTCGGAATTGTACCCCGAGACGGAAGCCCGCAGCATCGTGCAGATGCTGTGTACCGACCGCATCCACACCCAGAATTACACGCACATCATCGACCCGGCTTTCGCCGTTCCGGAGAAAGCCCTGCCCGGGCTGCGCGCCGACATGGCGCGGCTTTCGGCCGGAGAGCCGGTACAGTACGTGCTGGGGACCTGCGATTTCTACGGCCGTACGTTCCGCGTCGGCCCGGAAGTCCTGGTTCCCCGGCCCGAGACCGAACTCCTCTGCCGGCACGCCATCGGGGTCGCCGGCCGGATGCGGCGGCTGCGGAAAGCGTTCGGCGCGGAGGCGAGGCCCGTGCGGATCCTGGACCTGTGTACCGGATCGGGCTGCATCGCCTGGACGCTGGCGCTGGAAGTGCCGGGGTCGGAGGTCGTCGCGACGGATCTGTCGGAGGCCGCGCTGAAAACGGCGGCGGGACAGGATACCCTCCTCCGGAAGGACCGGGAGGCCCGGGCGCCCCGTTTCCTGTGCAGCGACGTGCTGGATACGGAACAGCCGTTCGATGAAGGGGTGTTCGACCTGGTGCTCAGCAACCCGCCGTATGTGCGGGAGTCCGAGAAAGCGCGGATGCGGAAGAACGTGCTGGATTACGAACCGGCTTCGGCCCTGTTCGTGCCGGATGAAGACCCGCTGCTGTATTACCGCGCGGTCGCGCGCTGGGCGGATCGGCTGCTCGCGCCGGCCGGAGAAGGGATCGTGGAGATCAACGAGACGCTGGGGGCCGAGACGGCGGCTGTCTTCCGGGCCGCGGGTTTCCGTTCCGTTTCCGTTCTCGAGGACCTTGCCGACAAGCCGCGTTTCGTCTCTTTCTCCCGTTGATTTCCTCCGGGCCACTTCCCGGTTCCTCCCTAGAACCTCCTCCCCATTCCTCCCCGGGACCGCCGTCTCATGGTTCCTCCCCGGGACCGCTCCCTTTGAAAGGTCAACTTGCGCTGCGCGCATCCCTATCCGGGCGAATTCCCTTTCAAAGGGAGCGGCCCCGGGGTGCAAATGCCTGGATCAGACCAGTTCCAGCAGGATGGCGTCGGACGTAAAGAAGTGCGATTCCGGAATGCGGATCCGGCGGTCCGGAGCCGTTCCGGCATAGGCCAGCGCACCCGAAGCGAGCAGCCGGTCGACTGCCCCGGGCGCCGTCAAGGCACGCAACGATGCCTCAGGCAGGCCCGTGTCCGTCCGCAGGCCGAGCATGATGCGCTCCGTCCGCACATCCTCCTCCGAAAGGATCTCCCCTTCCCGGGCATAGTCCGTAACCTGGCAGCTGTTCCAGCAGCGGCGGCGCGGGATGCCGTCCGGGGAAGCGAGCAGCGAATGGGCGCCGGGGCCGAGGCCGATGTACGGGACGCGCCGCCAATAGGCACTGTTGTGGACGGCTTCATGGCCGGGAAGGGCGAAGTTCGACACCTCGTAATGCCGGTATCCGGCCCGTCCCAGCGCGTCGCAGAGCAGGTCATACTGGCGCCGGCACTGCTCCTCGGTCGCTTCCTGCCACTGCCCCTTCGCGGCGCGGACGCCGAGGGCGCTCCCCGCTTCCAAGGTCAGCTGGTAGGCAGAGATATGCTCCGGCGGGCGGAGGCCGCCGGAAGGGTTGAGGACGCGGTCCAGCGTCTCCTTCCACAGGTCGTCGGAGCATTGCGGCAAGCCGAAGATGAGGTCCACGCTGATGTCCACCGGGAAGGAACGGAGCAGGCGGAAAGCCGCAGCAGCGCGGGCGGCGTCATGCCGGCGGTTCATCCAGCGGAGGATGCCGTCATCCAGGGACTGCACCCCCATGCTGATGCGGTTCACACCGGCCTCCACCAGCCCCTGGACATAGGCGGGGCCCTTTTCCACGATGTCCTCCGGGTTCACCTCCACCGTAAACTCGCCGGTGCCGCGCGGAGCGGCTTCGCCCAGGAGGCCGCACAGCCGCCGGAAAACGGAAAGAGGAAGCACCGACGGGGTGCCTCCTCCGATATACCATGTATCTACGTTGTCCGGCGCTGCCAGACAGGCGGCGATCTCCTCCCGGCGGGAGCGGATCTCGGCGGCGATGGCATCGACAAAGGTGTCGAACCGGCCGTCATCCCGGGCGCAACGTTCCGAGTAGAAGTCGCAGTAGGTGCAGAAACTCCTGCAGAAGGGAACGTGGAGATAGATCACCGGAAATCGCCTAACGCAACAGAAGCTCGGTCTTCCCGAGGAAAGACTGGGCCGTGTACGCCTCCACCGAATAGATGCCGCTCTGGTAAGCGGGGATATCGTTCAGGTAGATGCTCAGCTCGACCTCCTTGCCTTCGTAGTCGACCTCGCGGGAAGCGGAGGCGACCATCGTCTGGCCATTGTACTTGAAGGACGTCTGCGTGCTGTTGGTCAGCAGGATGCCCTCCGGATCCTTCACGCGGATGTACACGCGGACGGGACCGCGGGGCGCCAACTCGTTCTCCACCAGGCTGAGGGTGGCGAGCAGGCGCACGACACGGCTGCTCCGGTCGGTCGTCTTGTCGGAGGCGTTGTACGCCGCGACGCTCAGCCCGCGCGCCTTGAGGACGCTGCCGGCGGCCACCTGCCCGGAGAGGCTCTCGACCTGGCCCTTGAGTTCCTCGTTGGCGGCGCGCGAGGCGGCCGCTTCCTTCCGGGCCGTGGCGGCTTCGGCCGTCAGGCGGTGGTTCAAGGTGTTCAGGGAGTCGATCTGGACGATATAGCTCTTCATGATGGACCGCAGGGTGCCGAGTTCCTTTTCGTACTGGCGCATCTTGCTGCGGTTCGTCGCCTCGGTCTTCTGGATCCGCTCGATCAGCTGGGCGACTTCCTCGCGGGAGGAGTCCAGCTGGCTGTTGATCGTGTCGTACTCCGTGGAGAGGCTGTCGTAGTCGCTCTTCAGGGCGATCATCTGCTGGGTCAGTTCCTCCTTTTCGGCATTCAGATCCTTGACCAGGGACGATTTCGAATACCATATATAGCCCAATGCCAGCGCCAGGACGCCGGCGACGCCTGCCAGCGCGAACATCGTCGTACGCAGGCTCTTGTTCTTCCTTTCCTGTTCCTCGCGCTCACGGCGCTCGAGGATCGGATCAATTTCTACAGACATGTCTTACAATCTTAGGGTTATATTCGATACAAAAATAGCAAAAGTAACCGAGAAAACGAACGAATGACTGCAAATCGCGCACCAAGTGGATTTATTCCCGCCTTTTCAGTATTTTTTATACATTTGCAGAAAGAACAACATCCATCATCGTCGGAAATGAAACGAGAACCCCTGTCCGGCAACCGGTACCTCATCCGGGCCGTCAAATACTTCTTCTACTTCGCAGCGATCTTCGCGCTGGTCCTCGCCATCCTGCTCCTGACGGGGCTGGCGAAAGGCAGTCCGTCCGAACTGTTCCGCGACGGCTGGCGGTCCGTCGGACAGATCGCCGTGCTCTTCGCATTCGTCGCCGCCCTGTATCCCAAACTGGGATTCGTCCGCCGGTATGTCTCCGGCAACGGGCAGGACGAGGAACAGCTGCGCCGGATCGTGCTGGACGTGATGGAAGGTCGCGGCTACCGGCTGGAGCGCGAAGCGGACGGCATCCTGTCGTTCCGGCTGCGGAACACCCTGAACGCCGTCTCCCGGATGTTGGAGGACCGCATCACGATGGCCGTCTCCCCCGCCGGCGTGGAACTGGAAGGGTTGACCAAGGACGTCGTCCGCGTCATCGGCTCGCTGGAGATGAGACTCCGCAAAGACAATGGTACAGACCAGTAAACGCATGAAGATATGAAAGACGGTGAACTCAAGACCGTGGCAAGGTACACGGACGAAATCAGCGCCCGTATCGCAGCGGGCATGCTCATCGAGAACGGCATTCCTGCCGCCGTGTTCGGGCAGAACTCTTCCTACGTCAGCCTGAACTACATCAATCCGGTGGAAGTCAAAGTGGCCGCCGAGGACTACGAGGACGCGTTGAGCCTCCTCGCCGCGGCGGACAAGGCCGAATAAAACTCCTCCCCGAAGACGGCCGTCAGCGGCTCGCGGAGGAACTCGTAGACCCGGATGCCCTCCCGGCGGCCTTTTTCGAAAGCATCCGCGCAGATGTGCCATCTGTGCAGGTTCAGCGCGAGCCCGCCGCCCGTCAGCCGCTTCACCCGCACCGGATAAAGCCAGCACGACTGTGGCTTCCGGAAAGCGCAAGTCCCCTGGAAAAAGCAGCGCTCGATGGCGCAGAAACATGCGCCGTCGGCATCGAATGTCGTGAAGGCGCATTCCTCGGAGCCCTCCACGACCGGTGTCACCAGGTCTCCGTCGCGGTCGACGGTGAAGAATCCGTCCTTCTCCACCTGCGCGCGGCCCTGGGGCCGCATCAGCGGGGCATAGACGGGATAATTCTCTTCCAGGCGGTCCAGTTCCGCCTCTTCGAGCGGGGCGCCGCTGTCACCGATGATGCAGCAGCAACCCTTGCAACGGGTATAATCACAGGCGAAATACGCGCAGACCACATCCTCAGAAACCAGGATGTCGCCGATCTGGATGATGACGCCGTGGGGGTTCTTATTTGATGACATATTCGATCCGCATTCCTTCTGAAAGGGCCTTGTTCACATCTGCCACCTTCTCGGCAGTGACCGCGCCGATCCGCGCCGCATAGCCCGTCAGGACATCCTTTCCGTAGGCATACCGCATCAACACCGCATCGACATAGAAGGCAGGGTCGGCCAGGGACAGGGAATAGCTGTTGGTCAACAGGTTCTTCCCGGCAGCCAGCTCCGCTGCGTTCACCGGCGCGGCCAACGCCGCGTCGATCGTCTTCCGGGCGGCGGCCAAGGCCCTTCCGGGCTGGACGGCACCGCCGGAGACCCCGTACGGAAGACCGCTCTCGGGCGCCGGCGTCATCGTGAACACCACCTCCATCACGTCCGCCGGAGAAACCCGGAATTGGGCGGAAGAGGAGACGCTGTATCCGTATTCGGCGAGGGTGCCGGACAGCCGGCGCTGCAGCGTCAGGCATGCGACGCGGAAGGCCATGTAATTCTCGGTCGTGTACGGCATCTGGGCGGCCAGGGCCACCGTGACAAGGTTGGACGACCCGGAAAGGGTGTAGGTGGTCGATCCCGTCCGGATCTTGTAAGGCACCGGGGGACGACTGGCGGAGAGCCGGCTGACGCGGAAGGACCCCAGGCAAGAGGCCAGGGCCTTCTGCAGATTGTCCGCCGGCATGTCGCCGAGGATCAGCATCACGCCGTCGTTCATCCGCAGGAATACATCCGAGAAGAAGGCGTCCGCCCGGGCGGGCAGCTCGTTCGTCAGGCCTTCGGGCGTCTTCACATCGGAGTACAGATACTCCGGATACATCAGCCCGTCCAGGTAATCCTGCTGCAGGCAGGCCTGGGTCGCGGTCCGGTACCGCTCATACGCAGCGGGATTCAGTTTCCGTTCGTTGGCCAGGCACAGGAGGGCCTTCAGTGTAAGGATGAAGCGCTCCGGCGGCGCCGAGGCGTCGAGCCGGATGTCGGAGACCCCGATGTGCGTGCGCAGGTCCACGCCGTTGGCCAGCAGGACACGGCGGAAGTCGGTGCCGGACAGCCCGGCGACGTCGTACAGGCCCAGCATGTCGGAGAAATAGGCGCCCTCTCCTTTCTGCAGGCCCTTCGCGGAGGAGAATCCGCCCTTGACCATCACCGAGCAGTAGATGCGGCCGCCGGCCGGCTGTTTCTTGTAGATGACCCGCATGCCGTTGGAGAACGTCCAGATTTCACCGCCGGACACCGGTTCCGGAGCGATGGTCTTGAGTTTGGTCTTGCCGCGCAGGGCCGGGAAAGACGTCGTGTCCGCCGCGCCCACGGACCAGCCGACGGCAGGCGACTCCTGCGCCGCCACGTTGCGCCAGGTCAGGGAGAAACGGAGCGGATCGCCCCACGGGTCGTATTCTTCCGCGTCGCCCTCGAAGTGCAGGGCGGCGTGTCCCACGGAATCGAGCAGGGCCTTCACGTAGGCGTTGAAGAGGTTCAGCTCGGTCTCAGCAGGGATGTTGCGCGATGTAAAGAAATTCACTTTCGTCTGGTTCGAAGCCAGGTCGGTGCCGTGCAGGTAATGACCGATGCACTTGCGGACAAGGGCGTCGTTGTCCTCCGCCTTGCGGAAGCTGGCGATGACTTTCTGCCGGGCCGCCTGGTACTCCGCCAGGCCCGCACCGTCCTTTCCGAGCGTCGACAGGGAAGAGGCGACAGCCAGGGACGTGGGGATGAGCCGTTCCTGCGAGGTGCCTACATGGACACACAGGCGCTCGTCGCCGGAAGAGGCGTCGCTGCCGGAATAGGAGAAGCGCTGGGACTGCGGCGGAATGCCGCGCGCACGCAACGCCTCCTCCAAGCGCGCGGACGCGATCTGTTCCAGTTCAGAGGCATACATCCGCGAGATGAAAGGCACGATCGTATTCATCTTGTCCGGCGCCGCGCGGGGCGAACGGACCTCCAGGGTCATCGAAGGCTCCGGGGAAGGACGGAACGAGGACGCCATCGAGTCGGAAGGGGCCCATACGTAGACCGGCGGCTGGTAAGAGGGAGCCCGCGCCGGGACCATCATCTGGAAGACGTTCATCTTCTGGAGGATGTTCGCGGCGTTGATATCGCCGGCAACGACGATCGCGTGCTGGAACGGCTGGTTCCCGATCAGGTCGAACAGCATCAGGAGCGTGGTGTCGGCGGCCGCCGCGTCAAAGACCGGCACCTCGTCGAAACGGAAGACCGTATGGCCTTCCTCGATGGTGAAATATCCCTCGGGACGGCAACCGATGCCCTTGCGGGCCAGGAAACGGTATGGAACCGTCTTGTTGAAATGCGGCAGCGAGGAGAGCTCCTTGCGGGTGGAAAGGGTGTCGGCAGCGCCTTTGCGGACCAGGGCATAATCCGCGATGCCCTTCATGGCCGGATTCGTGACAAGGTAATAGGAAATCCCGTTCTGCAGCGCACCTACGGTAATGGCAGCATCTGTCTGGAGTGCAGGAAGATTCTGTGCTGGCATCATTCTTGAAAACACCAACAGGAGCACACATAAGACAAAACGGACAGATCCCTTCATACAAACACCTCCAAAGGCAAAATTAAGCAATAATGTGCATTTAATACAAATTTTTATTACATTTGTGCCCCGTGCACCATATATTGAAAACTGTATAATCTAATAAACAGAACGATGAAAAAAATGATTCTTGCCCTCGCGGGCGCCATCCTTTCCGCCGGCATCCTTTCGGCGCAGGACATGTCTCAAGCTACCGAACTCTACAATAATGGAGCCACGGCGATTGAGATGGAGAATTATACGGAAGCGCTTGATTACTTCCAGCAAGCGCTGGCTATGGGAAACGAGATTGGTGACGACGCCGCCGAACTGGTCGAAAACTGCAAGGGCATCATCCCCAAAGTCTCCCTGCAGATTGCGAAGAACCTGATCAAGGATGAGAAATACGAAGAGGCCGCCGCGCAGATCGAGGCGACTTCCAAACTGGCTGCCGAATTCGAGAACGATGAGATCGTGGCCGAAGCCAAGGAACTCGTTCCCCAGATGTGGCTGATGAAAGGCAAGAAGGCCGTCGAACTGAAAGACTTCGCCGCCGCCGCCGACGCCTTCACCAAGTCTTACGATGCGGACACGACCAACGCTTCCACCGCCCTCACCCTCGCCCAGGTCCTCGGTGCCCTCGGCAAGACCGACCAGGCCGTGGATGTGCTCCAGCACGCCATCTGGAACGGCAAGGAGGCTGAAGCCAAGAAGCAGATGGGCAAACTCTATGTCTCCCAGGCGAATGCCGCCCTCAAGGCGAACAAGCTTGCCGACGCCGTCGCCGCCGCGAACAAAGCCAACGATGTCGAGCCCAACGCGACCGCTTGCCTGATCGCCGGCCAGGCTTCCCAGAAACTGGGCAAGTCGAGCGACGCCATCGCCAACTTCACCAAGTACCTCGAGCTGCAGCCCGAAGCCAAGAACGCCAATGCGATCACCTTCACCGTCGCGGCCCTCTACCAGCAGGCCAAGAACAACGCGAAGGCCCTCGAGTTCTACAAGAAGGTCGCTGACGACCCGAAGTTCGGCGCCCAGGCCAAGCAGATGATCGCCGCCCTCGGCAAATAATGAGAGACCTCGAACTTCTTGCTCCGGCAAGGAATGCGGATATCGGCATCGCAGCCATCGACTGCGGTGCCGATGCCGTCTATATCGCCGGTCCCGCCTTCGGCGCACGGCAGGCGGCAGGCAACACGATGGACGACATCGCCCGTCTGTGCACCTACGCCCGGTGCTTCGGAGCAAGGATCTTCCTTACCCTCAACACCATCTTGTACGACCGTGAACTTCCCGAGGCGGAGCGGCTGCTCCGGGCGGCGAAGGACGCCGGTGTCGATGCCGTCATCGTGCAGGACCTCGCCCTGGCAGGGACGGACATCCTGCCGCTCCACGCCTCCACGCAATGTGCCATCCGCACCCCCGAAGAAGCGGCCTTCCACGAACGGCTCGGTTTCCGCCGGCTGGTGCTGGAACGGCAGATCTCGCTGGAGGACGTCCGCCGGATCCGCGCCGCCGTCGGCTGCGAACTGGAGTTCTTCGTACACGGCGCGCTCTGCGCCAGTTACAGCGGCCAGTGCTATCTCTCCGAACAGATCGCCGGCCGGAGCGCCAACCGGGGAGCGTGCATCCAGGCCTGCCGGGCGCTGTACGACCTCGTGGACGCACAGGGACGCGTGCTGGAGCGGAGCAAAGCCCTCCTCTCGCTGAAAGACCTCAACCTCATCAGCCGGCTGGACGACCTCGCCCGCGCAGGCGTCGTTTCCTTCAAGATCGAAGGCCGGCTGAAGAACATCTCCTATGTCCGGAACACGGTCCGTGCCTATTCACTGGCCCTGGACCGCATGGTCGACGCCGCTCCGCAGACCTGGCGCCGCACCTCATTCGGGCGGAGTGAAGGCGGTTTCACGCCGCAGCTGGAGAAGACCTTCAACCGCGGGTACACCCAGCTCTTCCTGGACGGGAAGCGGGGACCGTGGGCGGCGATGGAGATTCCCAAGTCGATGGGAGAGGAAATCGGCACCGTTACGGGAACGCGGACGCTTTCCGGCCCCGCCGCCCAGACGGAAATCACCCTGCGGCTCCGCTCGCCGCAGACCACGCTGCGCAATGGAGACGGCTTCTCCTTCGCCCTTCCGGGCGGGGGCGTGGCGGGATTCCGCGGCGATGTCTGCACCGGGCAGACGATCCGCTGCCAGTGCACGGACGTTCCGTCCGCAGGCACCCGGCTGTTCCGCAACTATTCCGCCGCCTTCGAGCGGGAGATGGAAAGCGACCTGCCGCGCCGGCTGATTCCGGTGCAGGTGGAGGTCGCCACCCAGCCCGCCGGGGATTCGGCAGGCATCCCCGATGAAGAGCAGCGCCTGATCTTGTCCGCCGTCGCCCGCAGTGCCGACGGACGGGAGGTACGCGCCGTCACCCCGGACGCCGCTTCTCCCGCGGCGAACACGGAGCGGATGGAAGCGATGATCCGCAGCCAGGTTTCCAAGACGGCCGGCATCTACACGTTCCATCTGGAAAAACTGGACGCAGCACCCACCGCCGGCGTCCTTCCCTACCTGCGGGCCGCGGAACTGAACGCCCTCCGCAGGGCCCTCGCCGAAGAACTGGACCGGATTCCCTGCCGGAAGCTGCCCTTCTCCACCCCGGATACGGCCCCGGCGCAGACGGCCGGGCCGCAGCAGGCCGCCGTCACATACAAGGCCAACGTCGCCAATCGCAAGGCGGAGGCGCTCCGGCGGACACTCGGGGCCGTTTCCGTCGACCCGGCCTACGAACTTGCGCATCAGGAAAAGGCCGAGCTGATGCGGATGAAATACTGCCTCCGCTACGAACTCGGCCTGTGTCCCGTGCATCAGGGAGCCCGCGAGACCGATCCCCTCTTCCTGCTCAACAACGGCCGCCGCTACGCCCTGCGCTTCGACTGCGCGAAGTGCGAGATGACAGTCTCCGGAACCATCTGATCCTCAGCAGGAACCGCCGGGATTGGAGTCAGGAAGGAATTCAACCTGGGAATAAAGACGTCCCAACTTCCGGACGGCCTCCTGGATTTCAAGGGTTCTTTGAGGAGAAGGATGCTTGAAACCGTTGACATAATCCCGGATCAGATTGGGATGAATGCCGGCTACGCTCGCGAAGCCGGAGATATTGATTTCTTTATGAGCAAGGAAAAATGCCTGTAAAGGCGTCGGGACGGCATCTTCGTATACGAAACTTTCAAAACTCACGTCCACACCAAGGTCTGGCCAGTGGAAGCCTTCGAAACCCGTTTTGTACGCAAGTTTCTGTTCGGGAGAGGCGCTGGCCAGCGCAGGGTACCATAGCAGTGACTGCCTGTATACCCTTCCTTCGGCATCCTCCCCATAAAGATAGCGCTTGTCAAACCAAATTCTACGGATTTCCATATCATTTCTCATAAAAGTGACGTTCCCAAGCCTTCAAGACCGTCTCCGTGTTTTCTTTCAAGACCGATTCAATCTTCCTCAAATCTCCGGTTTTAATCCCGCGGGCATATCGCTGTTTGAATTCGTTCCCCTCCAGCTCATACACCGCATATCCTTCCGCACCCTCAATATGGACGTGAACCGACTCATGCTCCCTACTGAAAAAGTAATAGGTGAAACCAAATAACCTGAATATTTCGGGCATACAAAAATAGGTGTTATTTTTTACACTTGCAAAAAAGTCGGGGGAGTGCCCCGACCTTGCCAGCAGGAACTGCCATCAATTGAAGGTGAATGTAATGGAGACGTCGCCGTATCGGTTGGGAAGGCCGTTGTTCTTCTCGAAATAAGTCGAAGAAAGCTTGCCGCGCCACACGATGTCGTCATTCCGGTGATAGGGGAACTCGACGGCGAAGCCGTAGGATTTGGACTTGATCTTGACCTCCCCGCTGGCCTTCCAGGTCGTGATCTTCCCGCCGTCGTCCTCGTGGATGAGGAATACACACTCGGTGAGTTGGGGGGACCATTCCGGCACGAGGATGGTGTTGTACCGGAGCGTCGTCAGCACCTGCTTCCGCTTGACCTTGATCATCAGGTCGGTGATCTCCGGCGTGTACTGCGTCAGGTCGGACGCGACGGTCGCCGTGAAGGCCTTGAGCGAGCCGCACTTGACAAAGAACTCGCTGCCGCCGGACAGCCAGGAATCATAGTGCACATGGGCCTTGAACTCCTTGAGCCGCAGCGTCTTGTTGTCGGAGGCCCCGCGTGTGGCGGCCGGCTCAGGGCGGAGCCGGCCGAGCAGCTGCGGCGTCAGGAAAGCGTCGTCTTCGTTGTAATTAACCACCCAGACGGGCCTGCGGCGGGCCGTCTCTTCATTGACCGTCATGCGCGTCACCTCCCAGGAACCGTCCTCCTTCCGCCGGCCGGCATACGCGGTGTTCGACACATCGCCATCCGTCCGGGGCGACCAGGCCCGGTCCGGCAGGAAGGTGACGACCGGCATCGTCCGCCCGTCCCAGTCTTCGGAATAGGGCCAGTAAACCTGCAGGCCGGAACGCTCCAGCGCTTCCAGCAAGGCCTGCGCGGAGGAGAACCCGTCCCAGCGGCGCATGCCGCTGCGGGTTTCGGACGCCTCTTCGGCCAAGCACGCCCCGGCAGCCGCCGCCAGCCGGTCGCGAAGCGGTTCCGCCCCGGGCAGAAGTGCACGCGTCCCCGCCGGATCCGGGATGCCCTGCGCCGCCAGTACGTCCGCACCGACCCCGCTCCCAGGGGCCTGCAGCAAGTTCCGGAACGGATATTCTTCATCGTAGCCATTCTCCGAAGAGGCCGTCACGGCCGCCCAGACCTCGCGGACCTGGTCCAGGTCCATCGGCGTAGCGGCCAGCAGCAGGGCGACATTCTCGGGGACGACGCCGACCGCCGTCACGGCGGCGTTCCGGCCGCTGGCTTCAGGAATCCGGTCCGTCTCGAACCGGCTGCACGACACGGCGGAGAAGAGCCCCGCTTTTTTGGTTATCTTCCGGCAAAGTGACGAAGATTTATCCGTAGGTCAAAATGTTCCACGGATAAAAGACGGAAAACGCGATGAGGGCAGGCGGACGGCCTTTACACAAGACTATTGTTTTGACGGTTGCCGTTTTTTTCATTATCTTGCCGGAGATTAAACACCATCACGATGAAGACCAGGCACACCACGTTCATGCGAGATAATTCCTTACGCATTATGATAAAAAGCGGATTATTATTTTTTGTAATAATCGCTCTATCTGCGGGTAGCTGCTCGAAAAACAACATTCCCGTTCCACTCACAAAAGCTGGATACACTGGTAATCAATTACGGACCGATGGTTATTACTATTCCGTTGATGAAGACTACCTATATTTGACCGTATTGTACCGGGACGGTTTTTGCATCCATACTTTTACACATAAACCTAATGATTTTGGCCTGGATGCTTTAAATTACCTTGAAAAAAGGTTGCTAAATGATGATTATATATCAAAAATTAAGAAAATTCCCTTGAATATAGGAATATTCAAAATAGAGAATATAGATATTGAAATAGAGATTTGGAATGATGCAGGGAGGATAATTGGTGGAGATATTCTTAATACTTTCAGTTATTATGGAAAAATACTGAATGACACGACATTCTTTGTATATAAAAGTGTAGATAACGAAGACGATAAAACCTATACAGAAGACTTGACCTATCATTTTGTAAAGTATGATTCCAAACCGGACAGCACGAATCGATTCATAAACAGTCCTTCGCGCCCAAAGCTACCGCGGATTTAAACCACGCGGAGCGCTGTCTTTGAATCAGTACGTCAATGACGATGAAGGTGGACCCGGATGGTTACTTGTCATGCAAGTAACAAAAACGAACGGACGGTCATGCTTCGGCGCAAATTTGACGGTTGCCGTTTTTTTCATTATCTTGCATTTTCAAACCGTAAACAACGAAAACAAATCTGCAGATACCATGAAAAGAATCCTGACCCTCATCCTTCTGGCGGGAACGCTGGCGCTCGGAACGGACGCCGCCGCACAGAAGAAGAAAGCCCCTGCAGCGCCGCAGGGCCCCAAGTATGACGTGGCCGCCTACCTGTATCCGGCCTATGCCTACAACGATCCCCGTCTCCGCCCGTTCTGGACGTCCGGGATGGGAGAATGGGAGACCGTCCTCACGATGCAGAAACGCAACCCCGGCCACTACTGGAAGCGGATGCCGCTGTGGGGCCCGGTCAACGAAGCCGACCCCGCCGTAATGGAGATGGAGGTCGAGCAGGCAACCCGGCACGGCGTGAACGTCTTCATCTTCGACTGGTACTGGTATGACGGGCGGCCCTTCATGGAGACAACCCTCACGGACGGCTTCCTGAAAGCGAGCAACCGCGACAAGATGAAGTTCTACCTGATGTGGGCCAACCACGATGTCGAGAATTACTGGGACACCCGCATCTCCCAGCTGGGCGAAAAGAACGTCATCTGGACGGGACGGATCGACCGCGACGAGTTCGAGAAGATCTGCCTGCGGAACATCGAACTGTTCTTCAAGCAGCCCAACTACTACAAGATCGACGGCAAGCCCGTCTTCATGATCTATGACGTGAAGAACTTCATCGACGGACTGGGCGGGGTCGACGCGGCCGCCGACGCGGTGAAATGGTTCCGCAAGGAGGTGAAGAAGGCCGGCTTCCCCGACCTCGACCTGCAGTTCACGATGTGGGCGCCGAACCTGAACTACAGCGGGTTCGATGCCGGAAAGACGGACAAGCCGGAGGAAGCGCTCGTGCGCAAGATCGGATTCACCAGCACCTCGCACTATCAGTTCTGCCACTTCCTCAATGTCGACGACGACTACCAGAAGATCCTGGACCAGGCCTATGTCGTCTGGGAGAAACTGGACACGGAATTCTCCCTCCCGTATTACCCGCACGTCAGCATCGGCTGGGACAACAGCCCCCGGACCGGCAAGAGCGCGGTGACGAAGGAGAACACGCCGGAACGCTTCGAGCAGGCCCTCCGCAAGGCCAAGGCCTATCTGGACGCCCGTCCGGAGCGGCACCCCCTCATCACCATCAACTCCTGGAACGAATGGACGGAGACCAGCTACCTCGAGCCGGACGACTACTACGGCTACGGTTACCTGGAGGCGGTGAAGAAAGTCTTCGTCGACGAGCAATAGCCATCCTGCCATGAGAAAGATCTGCATCTGCCTCGCGGCCGCCCTGCTGGCCGCCGGCTGCGCCCAGAACGGGAAGAAGGCCGTCACCCCCTCCGAACAATGGACCCCGAAACAGGCACAGGCCTGGTATGCCGCGCAAGGATGGCGTTCCGGCTGCGACTACATTCCCGCCAACGCCATCAACCAGATCGAGATGTGGAGCGAAGAGACCTTCGACGCCGCCCGGATTGACAAGGAGCTGGGCTGGGCGGAAGCGCTGGGATTCAAGACGTTGCGCGTCTACCTCAGCAGCGTGGTGTGGAACCACGACGCCGAAGGCTTCAAGGGCCGGATGGATTCCTTCCTGGCCATCTGTGAAGAACACGGCATCCGTCCGCTGTTCGTCTTCTTCGACGACTGCTGGAACGAAGAATCTTCCTACGGCCCGCAGCCCGCGCCCAAGCCGGGCATCCACAACTCCGGCTGGGTCCAGGACCCTTCCGTGTCGCTGCGCGCCGACACCACCGCCCTCTTCCCGAACCTGGAGGCGTACGTGAAGGACGTTGTCGGGCACTTCCGCGGCGACGAGCGCATCCTCCTGTGGGACGTCTACAACGAGCCCGGCAACAGCGGCCACAAGCTTTCGTCGATGCCCCTGCTGAAGAACGCGTTCCGCTGGGCCCGCGAAGCCGGCAACACGCAGCCGCTCACGGCCGGCGTCTGGTCGAAGGACCTGCCCGAATACAATGCCGTGCAGCTGGCGCTGTCGGATATCATCTCCTACCACTGCTACAGCGACGGCGCGGCCCAACAGGCCGCCATCGACACGCTCCGGCGCTTCGACCGGCCCATCGTCTGCACCGAATACATGGCCCGGACCGCAAACTCCACGTTCCAGAACTGCCTGCCGGTGCTGAAAGCCCAGGACGTGATCGCCATCAACTGGGGCTTCGTGGCCGGGAAGACCAACACGATCTTCGCCTGGAGCACGCCGATGCCCGACGTGGCCGAACCGCCCCTGTGGTTCCATGACATCCTGCGCCAGGACGGAACGCCTTACAGCGAAGCGGAAGTCGCCTGCATCAAACAAGTCAACGGCATCAGGGAATGAAATTCGTCAGCTGGAATGTAAACGGCCTGCGCGCGTGCGCGGGCAAGGGTTTCGCGGACATCTTCGTCGAGCTGGACGCCGATTTCTTCTGCCTGCAGGAGACCAAGATGCAGCCCGGGCAGCTCGACCTCGAGTTCCCCGGCTACACCTCGTACTGGAACGCCGCCGAGAAGAAAGGATACTCCGGCACGGCCATCTATACGCGCCGGGAGCCCCTGGCCGTCACCTACGGCATCGGCGTGGAGGAACACGACCATGAAGGGCGCGTCATCACCCTGGAAATGGAAGACTTCTTCCTGGTCTGCGTCTATGTGCCGAATTCACAGGACGGCCTCCGCCGGCTGGACTACCGGATGCGGTGGGAGGACGACTTCCGCGCCTACCTGACCGGCCTGGCCGGCAGGAAGGGCGTCGTCGTCTGCGGTGACCTGAACGTCGCCCACCGGGAGATCGACATCAAGAATCCCGCCTCGAACCGCCGCAACGCCGGCTTTACCGACGAGGAGCGCGGAAAATTCTCCACGCTGCTCGAAGCGGGCTTCACCGACACATGGCGCTTCCAGCACCCCGACGAGGTGAAGTATTCCTGGTGGTCGTACCGCTTCCATGCCCGCGAGAACAACGCCGGGTGGCGGATCGACTATTTCCTCGTCTCCGAGGCGCTGAAAGGACGGATCGAGCACACCGACATCCGGAACGACATCTTCGGCTCCGATCACTGCCCTGTGTGCCTTACGTTAGCGGAATAAATCATTTAACTATTTGTATATGAAAAAATTACTAGTAGTTTTTGTGGCCGCTGCCCTGCTGGTCGCCGGTTGTAACCTGGGAAAGAAGCCCGTCGTTCCCTCCACGCGGTGGACACCGGAAGAGGCAACCGCCTGGTATGCGGAACAAGGCTGGCAGTCGGGTTGCAACTATGTCCCGGCCACAGCCATCAACCAGATTGAAATGTGGAGCGCCGACACCTACGACCACGCCCAGATCGACAAGGAACTGGGATGGGCCGAGGAACTGGGCTTCAACACGATGCGCGTCTTCCTCAGCAGCGTGGTCTGGAACCACGACGCAGAAGGGCTGAAAAAGCGCATGGACGATTTCCTGGACATCTGCAAATCCCACGGAATCAAGCCCTTCTTCGTCTTCTTCGACGACTGCTGGGATCCGGAATCCTCCTATGGGCCGCAGCGCGCCCCCGTCCCCGGGAAGCACAACTCCGGCTGGGTCAAGGACCCTTCGAAGTCGCTCCGCGCGGACACCACCACCCTGTTCCCCGTATTGGAGGCGTATGTGAAGGATATCGTCGGCTCGTTCCGGAACGATGACCGCGTGCTGATGTGGGATGTCTACAACGAGCCCGGGAACGGGAAATTCGGAAACGAATCCCTCCCGCTGCTCAAGAACGCCTTCAAGTGGGCGCGCGAAGCGGGCAACACCCAGCCGCTGACCTCGGGCATCTGGACGACCGACCTCAAGGATCTCAACCGGGCCCAGCTCGACCTTTCGGACGTTTCCTCCTACCACGGATACGGCCCCGCCTTGGTGCACCGGGCGGCCCATGACACCCTTTCCCTGCTGGGCAGGCCGATCTTCTGCACGGAATACATGGCCCGCAAGTTCGGAGGCACCTTCCAGGACAACCTGCCCGTGATGCGGGAGCTGAACATTTCGGCCATCAACTGGGGTTTCGTCGCCGGCAAGACCAACACCAACTTCGCCTGGGACGATGTCCGTCCCGACGGGAAAGAGCCGGAACTGTGGTTCCACGACATCATCCGCCAGGACGGAACACCCTTCAGCGAAGAGGAAATCGCCTGCATCAAGCAGGTCAACGGAGTAGCGGAGAAAACGCCGCAGTAGGTTTTATTTGATGACGATCCGGTGGGTCCCGGCGCCGAAGGTCTTCTTCCGGCCGGTAGCACCCGGAACCGTCGCGACAACGCCTTCAGGAACGGTCAGCGTCAGGCTGACCGTTTTTCCTTTGCGGTCCAGCACCGCCTCGATCAGGCCGGAGGCCGTATCGATGGCCGTGTCGATGTGCTTGAGCGTACCCATCTGCGGGGCCACCTCGAAGGTCTTGAAACCGGGGGCCGTCGGCTTGATGCCGGCGAAGTATTCACCCATCACCGTCACGGCGCCGCCCGTCCAGGCGTGGTTGTTCGTGCCGTCGAAGTTCCAGTGCTCCCACAGCGTCGTCCCGCCGGGCGTCATGACCGTCGGATAGAGCTTGTGCATCCGCTCCTGCGCCAGGTCGGGACGGCCCATCATGCAGAGGGCCTCCAGCACGTAGCGCTGCATGTAGGTCGTCGCGTGGTACTCCTCCGAAAACACCTTCAGGATGGCCGGATACCGCTCGGCCGGCACGATGCCGGCCACGACGGCCAGCGCCTGGACCCGGTCGTCCATCACGTCCGGATGACCCGGGGTCTTGTAACCCGCGCCCGTCCACCAGTCGGTGTTGAACTTGTCCGCGATCCGCTGCATCATCGCCTCGCACTTCGCCACATCGTCCGCCTTGCCGAGATGGCGGGCGAATGCCGCCTCCGCCTTCAGGGCCAGGTAGTACCACATGTGCAGCTGGCCGACCGGGTCCTGGTGCGCACCGGCGTCCGGCCAGTCCCAGTCGCCCGTCCGGTAGATGGGCATCCCGTCCGCATCCACCTGCCAGACCTCGTGCAGGTACTTGTGCATCGCATCGTAGACGAGCGGGATCACCGTGTCGTCGCCGCTGTAATACGCATAGTTGCGGAATCCGTACCAGCCGACCGAAGCCAGGATCTGGAGCGGAAGCTCCTTGTAATAGTTCGAGCAGGGGATCGGCGCATACAGCACGCCGTCCGGCTTCGCCCACGCGGCCAGTTCGAGGATGCCCTTGCGGGCCAGCAGGTCGGACTTCCGGTCGAAGACGAAGAAGGCCTCGTTGAGCTCATTGACCTCGTCGCCCCACC
Organism: uncultured Bacteroidia bacterium; assembly: GCA_902801205.1. Taxonomy (GTDB): domain Bacteria; phylum Bacteroidota; class Bacteroidia; order Bacteroidales; family UBA932; genus Cryptobacteroides. Next base: position 68,084 of record CADCHE010000002.1, on the reverse strand, counting down.
ACTGGGCACGCTCGCGGTCCGGGCAGTCGTAATAGGTGTCGCGCATGCAGACGTACATCGTCCGCTGCGCCCGCTTCCAGTAGTCGTTCAGGAAGTCGTCGTCGCAGGTGAACCGGCCGGTGAACTCCGTGTCGAAGCCCGTCTCACGGTACTGCACGTCCAGCACCTTGACGTCCTCCGGGACGATGTATTTCACCTCTTCGCCGTTCATCCAGCCATAGCACTCGAACTCCTGGACGCCCGCCTTGGTGACGTATTCGGCACGCACGCATTCGGCGCCGGTGACGATGCGGTGGTCGGTCTCGATGCGGATGACCCGTCCCTCGGGCGCGTCAACCTTCAGCCAGGGCGCGACATGGCAGTTGTACGGAACGCGGCAGTAGACCGTGTCGCGGCTCTGCCGGACGGCTTCATAGTGCTTCAGGCCGAAGTCCTTCCACTGCGGGATCGGGCGCTCCACCAGCCGTCCCATCGGCGCCTGGCCGGGCGCGAAGCCCATCTCGATCACGGAACTGAAAGGTCGTCCCTCCGTGGATTTGTACCAGTCCTCGGGCAGGATCCGGGCATCGTAGCGGATGTTGCTTTCCGGCAGGCGGTAGTTCGGCTCCGGGCCCTCGGCCGTCGTGAAGACGGTCGCAAGCGCCGTTCCCCGCCAGGAGCGGTCTGAGACGATCTCCACGCCCGGCGCGACGGCGTCGAAGAGGAGGGCGCACGTGCCGCTGTTCATGTGGCTGAAGCCGCTCTTCCCGAAATGCCAGACCAGGACGGTGATCACGTTCTCACCCGCACGGAGGTACGGGGCGATCTCGACCTTGTCATAATAGGTGTCGCCGATGGCGGGACCGCGCTTGAGGGCGCCTTCGCGGACGACCATCTCGCCGTTGATCCACATCCAGTACCGGGAGTCGACGGCGATCCGCGCTTCAAGCGAAGCGGGCACTTGATCGAGTTGAACCACTTTCTTGAACGCCATCCAGGTATTCGGACGGCACTGCGCTTCCTTGGAGATCCAGCGGCCCTTCCAGGCATATTCCTCCGCACGGGAGAAGGAAACCAGGGTCAGCATCAGGAACAATGCAACGAGAATCTTTTTCATATCCTTGATTATTAGTTATTTCAGAAACGGAGGTCGATCTGCCGGGCCTCGTCTGCATAGGCGATGCCGCCGCTCAGGATCTGCGTCAGGATCTGCGACTCGTGCGAGAGCGTCGCGAAGATCAGGCCGATCTCGACGGGGATGCCGTACACATACGAGATGGCAGTGGAAACGACGATGTGGAAGGCACCGAAACCGCCCGGGACGGGGACCAGCGACGACAAGGCGCCGGCCAGCGTCAGGAAGAGGGCGTCCACCAGGTCGAGTCCGGCCAGTTTTTCCATGACGGAAGCGAAGCCGGGGCCGAGCGCGTCGGCGGAGATGCCCTGGACGGCCCAGACGATGGAGGCGCTCATCATCCAGTAGCAGCACCAGAGCAGGACCGTCAGGACGAAGAACATCCAGGCTTTCTTCATCTTCAACCCGCTCACGACGCCCTTGCCGATACCGCGCAGGAAGGCAGCCACTTTCTCCAGCGGTTTCCAGCGGCCGGAGAAGTGGAGGACCGCCCAGACGAACGCGCCGCCCAGGAAAAGCAGCACGGCCAGGCCCAGCAGGACACCGGCGTTGAGCCGGCCGGCCGTCACCCCGAAGATCTTCTCGACGAAGAAACTCCCGAATCGCTGCCACGTGGCCAGCAGGAAGACCAGCAGGAAGATACCCATCGAAACGATGTCCCAGGCCCGCTCGACGACGATGGTGCCCAGCACTTTGTCATAAGAGGCCAGGCGGTGCGCCTCCCCGTCGCCTTCCTTCTCTTTCGGAGAATGCGCCGTGATGATGCCGCAGCGGACGAATTCGCCGATGTAGCCGATGACAAGATTGGCGATGTAGCTGATGCACACCGCATTGTAGGTCGTCCGGCGGCGAAGCTGCGGGTTGATCGGCAGCAGGAGCATCCGCCAGCGCTGGGAGCGGATGAAGAAGGCGGTGCCGCCGGCCGCCATCGACAGGAGGACGAACCCCCAGCGGCAGTCTTTCAGCGCGGCCCAGAACTGGGCCCAGTCCATCCTGCGGAAAGCCAGGTACAGCAGGACGGCGGCGACGGAAAGGGAAAGGATATATTTGAGACTTTTCTTCAGTTTCTCATTCATGATGCAAAAATAGCAAATAATCCCGTTATCCGGCCTCTTCCGGACGATGGGAAAACACACACCCGCAGTACGGCTGGTTGTACATGCCGGTCTCGCGGATCAGGCAGCTGCGGCGCTCCTGCAGCCCGCCCTTGCGCCAGTTCTGTCCCCACCAGACGACCCCTGTTCCGGTGCAGGCGGCCGTTCCGGCGGCGTCGACCTGACGGAGATCCTTCCAGCGGGAAGAGGCCAGGGTCGTGGTAAGCAGGTCGTATCCCTGCGCAGCGGCATGGGCGGCCGCCCGGTCGAGCCGGAAACGGAAACAAGCCTGGCAGCGGGCACCGCGCTCGGGGATGCGGGCAAGCAGCGCCATCGTCTCCGCCCGGTCGGTCCCCCGTTCCGGCAGGGCTTCGCGGGCCACCGCCTCCAGCCAGGCCTCGGGGTCGTACGCATCATCCGCCACCGGAAGGGAGAACGAGGCGGCATAGGCGGCCAGCGTCTCGCGGCGGCGCACATACTCCGCGTACGGAGCGATGTTGGCATTGCTGAAGAACACGCCGGGGCGGATCCCCGCCCCCGTCATCCACTCCAGGATGGCCGTGGAACAGGGGCCGCAGCAGCAGTGCAGCAGCACCCGGGCCGGCCGCCCGTCGGCGTGCCGCAGTCCCTCCGGTGTCAGGATGAATCCATCCGGAAGCAAAGGAGAAAAAGTCGATGCGGGGGTTTTCGTGTCCATTACAACAAAGGTACTGGTTTTTTCTGTAACATCATGGCTTTTGGTCCGTCTTATGCAGTGGACAATGCCAACAACGTTTCTCGCAATGCTGATTGAACTCCGCGACGTCAACAAGACGTATCAAGGCGCTCAGCCGCTTCACGTACTCAAGGGCATCGACCTGGACATCGACCGGGGCGAGTTCGTGTCCATCATGGGCGCGTCCGGCTCCGGAAAGTCCACCCTGCTGAACATCCTCGGCATCCTCGACGGTTACGACTCCGGGGAGTACCGCATCGACGGGACGCTGATCAAGGATCTCAGTGAACGGCAGGCGGCCGAATACCGCAACCGCATGATCGGCTTCATCTTCCAGTCGTACAACCTGATCGGCTTCAAGACCGCCGTCGAGAACGTGGAGCTGCCCCTCTTCTACCAGGGTGTTCCCCGCCGCGAGCGGCACCGCCGCGCGATGGAATACCTCGACCGGATGGGGCTCACGGACTGGGCGGGCCATTATCCCAACGAAATGTCCGGCGGACAGAAGCAGCGGGTGGCGATCGCCCGCGCCCTGGTCACGAAGCCCGACATCATCCTTGCGGACGAACCCACCGGTGCCCTCGATTCCAAGACCTCCGTCGAGATCATGGAGCTGCTCCGGGAACTCAACCGGAAGGACCGTCTCACCATCATCGTCGTCACGCACGAGAGCGGTGTGGCGAACGTCACCGACAAGATCGTCCACATCAAGGACGGCGTCATCGGTGCCATCGAAGAGAATTCCCGCCACGACGCCTCCCCCTTCGGAGAAACCACCCTGATGAAATGAAAGACCTGCTGCAAGAGATCTGGAGCAACCTCCGGCGCAACAAGCTGCGTACCTGCCTGACGGGATTCGCAGTCGCCTGGGGCATCTTCATGCTCATCCTCCTGCTGGGTGCGGGCAACGGCCTCATCCACGGCATCGAGGGCAACAGCGGCAACTACATGGCCAACTCCATCAACGCCTGGGGACGGACGACGACGCTCCCCTGGGACGGCCTGAAGGAAGGACGGCGGATCTCCCTGAAGGACGAGGACGCCATCCGCACGAAGGAGCCGCCCTTCGACGCGTATGTCGACGAGGTGGCGACGGCCATCTACCAGTCCGGCCTGACCGCGGTTTACGGCAGCGAATACACGAACAGCTTCCTGATGGGCGTCGAACCGGGTTTCGCCGCCATGGAGAAACTCGAACTGATGTACGGGCGCTTCCTGAGCGACCTCGACATGCGGGAGCAGCGGAAGGTCGTCGTCATGGGGAGCAACGAGGCGCGGGAACTGCTCGGCACCTCCGACGCGCGGGAGGCGGGGCTTTCCGTCCGCGAGAAGGCGCGAAAGGCCCGTAAACTGATCGGGAAGTTCGTGAATATCAACGGGATCCCCTTCCAGGTCGTGGGCATCATCCGGCCGGATGAACGGGGCGGCGGGTCGCGGATGTACATCCCGATGAGCACGCTGCGCACCCTGTACCGGCGCGGAGACACTGTCGACGAACTGTACTTCTCCTTCCACGGCCTGAAGACCAAGGAAGCGAACGAGGCCTTCGAACAGGCCTACCGGAAGAAACTGAACCTCGCGCACCGGGCCGCGCCGAACGACAACAACGCGATCGGCATCTGGAACCGGTTCACGATGAACATGGAGATGGAGGGGGCGATGGGCATCATCCGGACAGCCCTCTGGATCATCGGCATCCTCACCCTGCTGAGCGGCATCGTGGGCGTGTCGAACATCATGCTCATCTCCGTCAAGGAACGCACGCACGAACTGGGCATCCGGAAGGCGATCGGCGCCACCCCGGGCTCGCTGCTGCGCCTCATCCTCACGGAGAGCGTCCTGGTGACCGGTTTCTTCGGCTATGTGGGGATGTTCCTGGGCGTCGTGGCCACGGAATACCTCGACAAGATCTCGCAGAACATGGTCATGGACGTGGGGCTGTTCCAGATGACGGTATTCAAGGACCCGACCGTGGGGCTCGGCGTCTGCCTGGGCGCGACGCTGCTGCTCGTCATCGCGGGGACCCTGGCCGGGCTGGCACCCGCCCGCCGGGCAGCGCACGTACGGCCGATCGAAGCATTGAGAGCGGAATAAGATGGGACGTTTTTTCGATACAGACCGGTTCAAGGAAATCCTGGACACCCTGTCACGCAACCGGGGACGCACCCTGCTGACCGGTTTCGGGGTCTTCTGGGGCATCTTCATGCTCATCCTGCTGGTCGGCGGCGGAAAGGGCGTCAAGCAACTGGTGGCCGGGTCGCTGAACTCGTTCTCTTCGAACGCGGCGATGGTCTGGACCGACCGGACGAGCAAGCCCTACAAGGGGCTCGGGAAAGGGCGCTGGTGGAACATGTCGATGGGCGACATCGACCGGCTGGCCGCCCTGGTCCCGGAACTGGATGTGATCTCGCCGCAGAGTTTCGGCTGGGACCGGCCCGTGGCGACCTACGAAGAACGCACCTCCAGCATCAACATACGGGGCCAGCGGGCCGACTACGCCCGCATCGAGGCGCCCACCATCCGGTACGGCCGGTTCATCTCCGAGATGGACGTCGCGCAGGCGCGCAAGGTCTGCGTGATCGGGAAACAGGTCTGGCAGAACCTCTTCCCGGGCGGGAACGACCCGACGGGCAAGCGGATCCGGATCGGCGCGTCGTACTACACGGTGATTGGGGTGGATTACAACGACCACAGTGTGGTGAACATCAACGGACGGGGCGACGAGGCCGTCGTGATCCCCATCACGACCGTGCAGCGGCTGTACAACAAAGGCGACGCGGTGGACGTGATCGCGGTGACGGCCCGGGAGGGCGTGGTGATGAGCGATATCCTCCCGAAGATCCGGGCGGCGGTGGCTTCCGGGCACCAGGTCGACCCGACCGACGAGAAAGCGGTGCCGATCCTCAACACGGAGATGTTCTTCGCCATGATCGACAGCCTGTTCAAGGGCGTGAACATCCTCATCTGGCTGATCGGTATCGGCACCCTGCTGGCCGGGGTGATCGGCGTGTCGAACATCATGATGGTGACGGTGCGGGAGCGCACCTCCGAGATCGGCATCCGCCGGGCCATCGGGGCGACCCCGCGGATGATCCTGTCGCAGATCATGACCGAAAGCCTCGTGATGACCCTCGTGGCCGGCGCCGCGGGTCTGGTACTGGCCGTGGTCATCCTGGACGGGCTCGAGCTGGCGAACACCACCGACGGTATCCTGAAAGCGCACTTCCAGGTAGGCTTCTGGACGGCGGTCGGCGCGGTGCTGCTGCTTTCGGTCCTGGGCGTGGCGGCGGGGCTGGCTCCGGCCGCCCGCGCGATGAAGATCAAGCCCGTGGATGCGATGCGGGACGAATGAGAAGATAAAAAACAACGACGATATGAAGAAATACATCAAGTACATCGTGCTGGGCGCCATCGTCCTCGTCTTCCTGGGGACCTTCTGGCACCTGTGGAAGAAATCGCGGCCGGAAACCGTTGAATACGAAGAGGAAACGGTCGTCCGCACCTCGCTGCAGAAGGTGACGGTCGTCACCGGGGCCATCGAGCCGCGCGACGAAGTGAACATCAAGCCGCAGATCAGCGGCATCATCTCCGAGATCGTCAAGCGGGCCGGCGAAACGGTCCGCGAGGGAGAGGTGATCGCCCGGGTGAAGGTGATTCCGGAAATGGGGCAGCTGAGCGCCGCCCAGAGCCGGGTCCGCATCGCCGAGATCAACCTCAAGCAGGCGCAGACCGACTTCGACCGCGAGCAGGCCCTTTACGACCAGCGGCTGGTAAGCGCGGAAGAATACGACAAGGTGCGGCAGGCCCTCGCGCAGGCGAAGGAAGAGAAATCGGCCGCGGACGAGTCGCTGGAAGTCATCCGCGACGGTGTCTCACGGCGCAACGCGACGGCGTCCTCCACCCTCATCCGCGCGACGGTGTCCGGCCTCATCCTGGACATTCCCGTGAAGGTGGGCAACTCGGTGATCCAGAGCAACACCCTCAACGACGGCACCACCATCGCGACCGTAGCGGACATGGACGACCTGATCTTCCGGGGAAACCTGGACGAGACGGAAGTCGGCCGCGTCGACGAGGGAACGCCGATGACCATCACGCTGGGCGCCCTGCAGGGTGTCCAGCTGGACGCTACGCTGGAGTACATCTCGCCGAAGGCCGTCCAGAACAACGGGGCCAACCAGTTCGAGATCAAGGCCGCCGTGAAGCCTCAGGAGGGCGTCAAGATCCGTTCGGGCTACAGCGCCAACGCGCAGATCGTCCTGGAAAAGGCCGACTCGGTGCTGGCCGTCCCGGAGGGGACGATCACTTTCGAGGGCGACTCCACCTTCGTCTACAAGGTCGGCGAGAAGGGGGAATATGAAAAGACGGCGGTGACGACCGGCCTGAGCGACGGGGTGATGATCGAGATCGGCGACGGACTCCGGGAAGGGGACCGCGTGCGCGGCAACCGGAAGTTCGACGAAAAGAAACGCTAGCCATGAAACGTCTTCTCTTCCTCCTCGCCCTGGCCGCCTGCCTGGACGGCGCCGCCCAGGAACACACCGGGCCGTGGACGCTCGACGACTGCATCGCCCGTGCGCTGGAGCGCAATATCTCTCTGCAGCAACGCGACTTGCAGGTGCGCCAGCAGGAAATCGAACTCGACAATGCGCGCGGCAGCCGGCTGCCTTCCGTGAGTTCCTCCCTGAGCGAGAATTTCTCGTTCGGCCGCGGCCTGACGGCCGACAACACGTACTCGAACACCAACACCACCAGCACCGGTCTCAACGTCGGGGCTTCCGTTCCGGTTTTCCAGGGATTCCGCCTGAAGAACGCCGTGCGGCAGGGTGAACTCAACCTGGAGGCCGCCACCGCCGACCTCGGCGCAGCGCGGGACAACATCCGGGTGGCCGTGGCACAGGCCTTTGTGCAAAGCCTCTACAACCTGGAGTTGCTGGACGTGGCGCGCCGCCAGGTCAGCATCGACTCCCTCCAGACCGAGCGGCTCGTACAGCTGGAACGGTCGGGCAAGGCCAGTCCGGCCGAAGTGGCCCAACAGCGGGCGGAACTCGGACAGAGCCGGCTCGGCGCCACGCGGGCGGCGAACAACCTGCATCTCTCACTGCTCGACCTTGCACAACTGCTCGAACTGCCTTCCGCCGAAGGGTTCACCATCGTCCGGCCGGAAGCCGCGGTCGAGGGAATCCTGCTGCCGGCACCGGAGTCCGTCTATGCGGACGCCGTGGCGGAGCGGGACGTCATCCGGGCGGAGGAGCTGCGGCGCGATGCGTCGGAATGGACGGTGCGCATGGCGAAGGGGGCTTTCCTGCCTTCCCTCAGCCTGTCCGGCGGCGTCGGCACCAATTACTACACGATGAGCGCGGCGCCCTCCGCTTCGTTCTTCGACCAGATGAAGAACAATTTCAGCCAGTTCCTGGGCCTGAGCCTGTCGGTGCCGGTCTTTACCGGCCGCCAGAACCGGAATCAGGTACGTGCGGCGACGCTCAGCCAGCATTACCAGACGCTCCAGCTGGAACAAACGAAGAAGACGCTGTTCAAGGAGATCCAGCAGGCGTGGAGCAATGCGGTCGCAGCGCAGGAACGGTATGCCAGCGGGCTGGAGGCGGCGCAGGCGGCGCGTGATGCTTTCGAACTGGTGAAGGGACGCTACGAGAACGGGAAGGCGAACGTGGCGGAGTTCGCGCAGTCGCGGGATGCGATGCTCCGGGCCGATTCCGAGGTGGTGCAGGCGCGTTATGAGTTGCTGTTCGGCGCCCGGCTGCTCGATTTCTACAGCTCCGGCGAGATGACGTTCTAGGCCTCCCCCGTAATCAGTGGAAAAGGAGGACGGCGCTCTCGGACGTGACGTCGAGGGTGACGTCGGCGCCCATCAGCAGGGGGGCGTTGGGACCGCCATGCCCAGCCGGGAAACCGCAGCAGACGGGGATGCCCAGGGGACGGAAGTACGCCGCCAGCATGGCCTCCACGCTGGGATAGTCCAGATCGGCGCCGCAGGCGTTGAAACGGCCCAGGATGACGCCCCGGACATGCTCGAGCACCCCGTGGACGCGGAGCATCTGGAAATACCGGTCGATGGCATGGTACGATTCTTCCGTCTCTTCGATGAAGAGGATGAGGTCCTCGGCCGAGGTCAGGAAGTCATACGGTGTGCCGGCCAGGGCGGCGAAGGTGCACAGGTTGCCGCCGACCAGCCGGCCGTGCGCGCGGCCGGGGACATTGCATTCGTGGGCGGGCACTTCGTACAAGGGGAGGTAACCGCGCAGCATCTCGCGCAGCACCTGACTGTCTTCGTCTTCACCGTCCGCCGAAGCGATCGAGGAGCCGCCCGGACCGTGGATGCTGGCGACACCCGCGCAGACCGACAGGCTGTGCAGGGTGGTGATATCGCTGAATCCGACCAGCCACTTCGGATGCGCCGCGAAGGCCTCCGGCGGAATCATGCCCGCCAGGCGGATGGTGCCGTAGCCGCCCCGCTGGCAGATGACCGCCTTGACGGAAGGGTCGTTCAGGGCGCGGAGGAGGTCTTCGGCGCGTTGCGCGTCCGTGCCGGCGTAAGCCCCCGCATAAAGGCTGTCGACATACTGCCCGAAAAGAGGCACGTAGCCCCAGCGGCACAGGATTTCTTCGGTCTTCGGCTTCCATTTCGGATCGGAATGGTAGGCGGGCGAGAGGATGACGACCGTGTCGCCCGGCTGCAGCGCCGGCGGCATCGTGCAGGGAACCCCCTGACCCGCCGCGGAGAAAGCGGCTGCAAGGGCTGCGAAAAAGAAGAGAACACGTTTCATCGAACGATAGACGATCATGCTGCAAAAATAGTGTTTTTCGCTCGCATATGCTATCTTTGCGGGAAAGGAAGCGAAATGGGTAAGATCAAGATGCCGAATACCTACGTGCTCGTCGCGGCGCTCATCGTCCTGTGCGCAGTGGCCACTTGGTTCGTTCCCGGCGGGCAGTATGTCACTGCGGAAGACGGATCGGTCACCTACGAGTCCGTCGATGCCGTGCCGCAGACCTGGCAGGTGTTCTCCGCCGTCTACCACGGCTTCGTCAAGCAGGCCGGAATCATCGTCTTCATCCTCGTGGTGGGCGGCGCGTTCTGGCTGCTGAACGCCACCGGCGCCGTTTCGGCCGGCATCTCCCGGTTCATCACCGCCGTTGGCAGACGCGACGGATGGGTGCTGGCCGCCCTCACGGTGCTCTTCTCGCTGGGCGGGGCCGTGTTCGGGATGAGCGAGGAGACGATCCCGTTCGTCGGCATCGTCGTACCGCTCGTCGTATCAATGGGATATGACGCCCTGATGGGGATGCTGGTCGTCTACGTAGCGGCCAACATCGGGTTCTCCGCCGCCTTCCTGAATCCCTTCACCGTCGGCATCGCACAGGAGATGGCCGGACTGCCGCTCTTTTCGGGCATGGGATACCGGTTTTGCTGCTGGGCGCTGCTCACGGCCCTGACCGTCGGTGCCGTCCTCCTGTATGCCAAGCGCAGCAAGAAAACGCCCGCCCGGGAAACCGCCACTGCGGAAACGGCCGCACCGCTGACCCGCCGCCAGGTCTGGATCCTCATCGTCCTGGGCCTCACCGTCGCCGCCCTGGTCTGGGGCGTCACACGGCACCAGTGGTACCTTCCGGAAATCACCGCCCTCTTCCTGGCCATGGGCATCGTCTGCGGCCTGATCGCCGGTTTCCCGGCCGGCCGCATTGTCGACGAACTGCTCGCCGGCGCCAAGGACATCCTCTCCGCCGCCCTCGTGGTAGGCGTGGCGTCCGGAATCATCGTCATCCTGCAGGACGGACACATCATCGACAGCATCCTCCACGCCATGCAGGAAGGGCTCGACGGCACCGGGCCGCTGGCTTCGCTGGGGGCGATGTACGGCATCCAGGCCGTTATCAACTTCCTGATTCCCAGCGCAACGGCCAAGGCGGCGATCACGATCCCGATCATGGCACCGTTCTCCGACATGGTGGGAGTGGCGCGGCAAGCGATGGTGCTGGCTTTCCAGTTCGGAGACGGCTTTACGAACATGCTTACGCCGACGTCCGGCGTGCTGATGGCCTCGCTGGCGATGGCGCGGATCCCCTACGGCCGCTGGCTGCGGTGGATCTGGAAAGCCGTTCTCGTCCTGCTCGCCGTCGGATTCGTGCTGCTGGCCTTCGCCCCGTGGAAATGACCCGCCGCTAGCGGGGTTCGAAGACGATGACCTGGGCGTCGCGCGGGCCGAGCGGCACCTCCACCGACACCTTCCCGTCTTTGCAGACGCCGATCTTCCGGCATCCCTTTTCCGTAACGACGCGGATCCGGCAGCGGCCCTGCAGGCCGTAATCGGCCAGGTCGAAACGCAGCGGTACGGTGCAGCCTTCATCGGCGATGTTGGCCAGCGAGAAAGCCAGGGAGCCGTCGGCTGCCTTCCAGCCACCGGAATAGAGCGTCGGGACCGTCCGCCGTTCGCTCGAAACGGTGCTGCCCGTCCGGCCGGCATAGATCGAGATCCGCGACAGGTCGATTTCCTGCGTCGGAGAAACGACTGAGGCCGGAACCCGGGTATAGACCCCGTGGAGCAAGTATTTCAACGCCCGGCGCCGGACGTTGACGATCCGGCGCAAGTACGCCATTTCCAGGGGCTTCTCGTCCCAGAGGAAGGGATGATAGTTGGCCAGGGTGGGTTGCATGCCCCAGACGAACGCACGTGACTGCTCCATCCGGAACTGCATGTCAAAATCGGCGGGAAGGCTCTTCTCGCGGTTCTCCGGACGGTATTCGTCGGGCCACATCTCGTCGTAAGGAGGATAGACCAGCGAGCTGTAACTGCCGTAGGTGACGGCATAGTCGTGGTAGACGGCCTGGTAGAGCGGAATGGTTTCCGCCCCCGTACCCAGGTAGCGCTCACGGCTGTTCTCCAGTGTCAGGAACAGGTCCAGCGCCGGGATCCAGTCCTCACCGGAACCCTCGCCCGCCAGGGTGGCCGGACAGCGGGAGCGGATGTCGTCCGTCAGCTTGCGGAAGGATGTCGCCCAGTAATTGCCGCCGCCGGGACGGTGCGGATGGTCGGTGGCGAAACAGGGCATGTTCGTACAGGCCTGGTCCATGTAGACACCGGCCACTCCGTAGCTGTTCACGACGGTATCGGCCAGGGTGGCGTACCGGTTGCGCCAGAAGTCCGTCGCCATGCACATCGCCGTGATCTGCCGGCCGGTGAAGACGTTGGCGGCATACGAATACAGCCCACCGTTCCCGGTCCGGGCGGCATACCGTTCAGCCCCTTCCTCCTTCCAGCTGCGGGTGGAATTCCCCCACTGGAACGAATTCATGTAGACCAGGCAGTGGATGCCCTTCCGCACCGCCTTCCGGACGGCCTTCACGAAGGAGTCCCTGCCCTCCCGCGGCGGGATGTACTCGGGGAATCCTTCGTCATAGGAGCAGCCGTGCCACCAGTGCCAGAACACGCTCACACGGCGGCCCGTCCGACGTTTCATGTCGGCGGCTTCCGTAAGGACGTTCTCCGAGCGGCCCCGGTTCCAGATCCAGAGGTCGGTCTCGCGGACCCACCGGGGCGTCAGCCCCTGATGGAAACGGCTCTCGCGGCACCAGCGCTGCCGGATGGCCCACGTGCGGTACATTTCCGCCGCTTGCAGCCAGTCCCCCTGGAAGGGGCCGACGACGGCCTCGTAAGGCATCCGATACGTGTCGGCATCGTCCCACGGAAGGGCATGGCCCATCCGCCAGTCCGTCGCCTGCGCCTGGAAACAGATCTCCGTATGCTTGGTGAAGGAAAGCGTATCGTTCGAACCGAAATAAAGGCCGTGGCCCGCATCGTCGTACAGGGCGACCAGCTGCATCGAAAGGTTGCCCGGGCTGCGCCATGCATGGGCGATCCGCGGCTTTTCCGCGCTGACGCCCGAACGGGGCGCACGGATCAGGCTTCCCAGCCAGGTGGAAGCGGCCAGTTGCTCGCCTTCCCCGCCGGGCCGGAAAGTGCTGATGACCGGGAAATGGATTTCCTGCGCCTGCAGGGGACGGAGCCCCTCCACGGAAAGCGACCAGTAGGTCAGCGGAGAATCCTCCTCCAGCCGGATATGGGCGGTGAACCGGGTAGGCCCATCGGTCCAGCAGACGTTCAGGGCGTGGTCGCCGGAAGGCGTGAACGAGACCTGCAACGGCTGCTCCGGATGCCAGAACGATCCGTCCCTGCGCACGACCGTCCACAGGTCGCGGGAAGGGGCCGTCAGGAGTTCCCGGCCGGCCGCTTCGTCCCGGAAGGAGGCGAGCGCGCCGGTTTCCCCGTCGAAAGAAAGACTGACGATTCCGTTGCCGACCGTGACCGGACCGGCCTGCGCCGCCAGGCTCAGCAGTGCGGCGCACAACGAGACGAAGGCGCTTTTCTTCATTGTTTCACTTTCACCGAAGCGCGGCGCTCCGAAGGAATGCCGTACTGGTTGACGGTTTCGACGGCGATGTGCACCGACTTCGCCGCCGGACGAGGAAGGCGGACCGCCATCTCCGGAGGCGGGACGGGGCGGGTATTGTCACCGTTCCGGTCGAAGGACTGATACTCCCCCTTTTCCGGGAACCGGGCCACCCGTTCCCCGTCGACATAGATGTTGAAATAGCCGATGCCGGATTCCGGGTCGGCTTCCGCCTGCCAGCGGACGAGGAGCGAATAGCCGTCGGAAGTAACCTGCAGCCCGGTGGGCGCGGGCGGCGGCGTGGGATCGAAGACATCGTTCGTTTCGGCATATTCCCGCCAGGCGCGGGCGGCACCTTCGTCCGGGAAACGGCAGAGGGCGGACTTGTCACCGTCATATCCCGCCTCCGGGAAGATGTCCAGCGTCAGCGTGTCGCCCAGCCAGGTCGCGGCGGACGAAACGGACCGCATCTTCGCCCCCGGATGCCGGGGCAGCCGGGTCCTGAGCGCACTTTCGAAGAAGGGGATCATCATGTGCCGCAGCTGGCTGTAGTTGTGGTTTTCGCCGTGGTTGCAGACGATGGCGGCCGGCGCATCCATGCTCCGGAACCGGCTGAACGAATGCTCCGCAGTGGCCTGGCAAAGGGCGAAGGGGGCGTCCTGCGGGCCGGCATGCCGCAGCAGGACAGGCACTTCCGCCGTAGCGGCCGGATAGCTCCACGACGGGTCGAAAGCGGCGGAATAGCAGACAGCGGCGAGGATCCGCTCGGGATAGTCGCGCAGCATCCCCAGGGTCCAGTGCCCGCCGCCGGAGTGCCCCCAGATCAGCCAGGGGACTTCCGTCAGTTCCGGCCGGGTCAACTCGCCCGCCGCCCGCGAGAGCACTTTCAACAGGGCGGCCGCACTGCCCGACTCAGGGTGCGCCCAGACACCGCAGTCGCCATGCAGGGCCGTTTCCAGCACGGCCAGGTTCCATTTGCGGGCGAAAGCCTGGTACTGGAGGTCGTACGGCTTCGTGATGCCGAACTGCTCCATCGTGCAGCCGTGCTGGAGGACGAGGACGCCGCGCACCGCCTGTTTCCCGCCCGGGACCCAGATGCCGTACTCGGCGAAGTTGGCGAACGGGCAGTCCGCCCCTTCAAGCGTATAGCGCAGCACGGTGTCACGCTGCGGCTGGGCGGCGCCGGCATCGTTCAGCGCCCCCGTGCAGGAGACGGCACCGACCAGCGCCAAGACAAGGAATGACAGTCTTTTCATCAGTGAAAAAGAAAAACGCCAGCTGCAGGAGTGCTCCGGGCGCTGGCGCATGGGTCTGGGAATCAATGTCTATTTGAACCACTCCGTGATGTGGTCCTTCGCATAGAGGTAGTAGACGGCAAGGCCAATCCAGCTGGTCAGCAGCACCAGTGCGGAGCAGATGATCTTTCCAATGATACCGATCGGCTTCTTGAAGATGTCCAGAACGGCGATGATGGCCAGAACGACACCGATGATGTAAATGATTGTACGCATAATGCTATGTTTTAAAAGTATTTGCAAAGTGTTTTCGTAAAGATATGGTTTTTTTGTTTTCCGGCCAATATTTTTCTTCAAAAGATTCGCGGAAAATCGCTATCTTCGCATCCGTAAAACGAACATAACGAAAACCGACAATGGGAGGACTTTGCGGAATCATTTCCAAACAAGAGTGTGCCACCGAACTCTTCTACGGCACGGATTACAACAGCCATCTGGGAACGAAGCGCGGCGGGCTCGCCACCTACGGGGAAGGACAGGGGTTCTTCCGCGGCATCCACAATCTGGAAAGCGCCTACTTCCGGAACCGCTTCGAGGATGAACTGGACAAGTTCGCCGGACGGTCCGGCATTGGCGTCATCAGCGACACCGACGCCCAGCCGATGCTCGTCAACTCGCACCTGGGCCGCTTTGCCCTGGCCACCGTCGCAAAGGTGAACAACGCCGAGGAACTCGCCAGCCGATTCCTGTCGGAAGGCATGTACCTCACCGAATTCAGCAGCGGGAAGATCAACATCACCGAACTCATCAGCCTGCTGATCGTCCGTGGAAAGAACTTCGTGGAAGGCATCGAGAACGTCTTCCGGGAAGTAAAGGGCTCCTGTACGATGCTGATCCTCACGGAAGACGGCATCATCGCCGCCCGTGACGCCTGGGGACGGACGCCGCTGGCCATCGGAAAGAAAGACGGAGCCATGGCGGTGTCGAGCGAGAGCACGGCCTTCGCCAACCTCGGCTACCGGACCTGCGCCTTCATCGGGCCGGGCGAGATCGTCCGACTCCGTGCAGACGGCATGGAGCAGCTGCGCGCCCCCTCGCGCCGCATGCAGGTCTGCTCGTTCCTGTGGGTGTACTACGGCTTCCCTACCTCGGTCTACGACGGCAAGAACGTGGAAGAAGCACGTTTCCGCTGCGGCAAGGCGATGGGCGAGACGGACGACGCCCAGGTCGACTGCGCCTGCGGCATCCCGGACAGCGGCATCGGCATGGCGGTCGGATACGCCGCCGGGCACGGTGTCCCCTACATGCGGACCGTGGCCAAGTACACGCCCACGTGGGCCCGCTCCTTCATGCCCTCGAACCAGAACACACGCGACCTTGTCGCGAAAATGAAACTGATCCCCAACCGCGACTTGCTGGAAGGCCGGAAACTGCTTTTCTGCGACGACAGCATCGTCCGCGGCACCCAGCTGCGCAACAACGCCAAGACGCTCCGCGACCTGGGTGCGAAGGAGATCCACATGCGCATCGCCTGCCCGCCCCTGGTCTACGGCTGCCAGTTCGTCAACTTCTCGGCCAGCAAGAATGAGCTGGAACTCATCACGCGGCGCATCATCCGCGAATGGAACGACGAAGAGCACCTGGAAGAATACACCGTGACCGGGTCGGAAAAATACAACCGCCTGGTGGAGGAGATCCGCCGCCGGCTGAATCTTGACTCGCTGAAATTCAGCTCCATAGACACGCTCGTGAAGAGCATCGGACTGCCGCGCGAGTGCATCTGCCTGCACTGTTTCGACGGATCCTCCGCCTTCACCCTGGAAGAACAGAACCTCTGATCAACCGCATACTGAAATGAAAACACTGCTCCGACTGATCCTCGCCACCGCTGCGGCGGGTTGTTTTGCCGTAGGGGCCCATGCCGGCTCCTGGATCCGCATCAACCAGATCGGCTACCTGCCCCAGGCCACGAAGGTGGCCGTATACATGGACAACGATGCCGTCACCGTGACCTCCTTCGAGGTCGTAGACGCTTTCACCGGCAAGGTGGAACTGGTCACGGACGCAGTGAAGCCCACCGGGAAGATGGGCGGGATGAAGGCCACCTGCCGGCTGGATTTCAGCCGCCTGCAGCGCCCTGGCGCCTATTTCCTCCGCGTCAGCGCGGGAGGGCGGCAGACGTGCTCCGACGTCTTCCCCGTCAATGCCCGGGTCTATGACGGTACGGCCGACTTCGTACTGAACTACATGCGCCAGCAACGCTGCGGCTGGAATCCCTTCCTGAAGGACAGCTGCCATACCCACGATGCCATCATCGTCGGGCATCCCGACCCGGCCAAGGACAGCACCCACCTCGACGTACGGGGTGGCTGGCACGACGCCTCCGACTGCCTGCAGTACACCACCACGTCGGCGAACGCCATCTACCAGATGATGTTCGCCTACCTGCAGAACCCGCTCTCCTTCACCGACAACTGCAAGGCCGACGGCACCCCCGGGCGCAACGGCATCCCGGACATCGTGGACGAGATCTACTGGGGACTGCAGTGGCTCGACAAGATGAACCCGGAGCCGGGCGAGATGTACAACCAGATCGCAGACGACCGCGACCACGTGGGCATGCGCAAACCCTCCGAGGAGCGCGCCGACTACGGCTGGGGGCCGGGCAAGCAGCGTCCTGTCTGGTTCTGCTCCGGACTACCGCAGCGACGCGGCAAGACAGGCCTGAAGAACAAGACGACGGGCATCGCTTCCACGGCCGGTAAATTCGCCTCCGACTTTGCGCTCGGGGCCAAGGTGCTGGAGCCCTTCTACCCGGAATTCGCCAAAAAGATCGGGGAGAAGGCCACCGCCGCCTATGAGGCCGGCCTCGCCAAGCCGGGCGTCTGCCAGACAGCCTCGGTGCTCTCGCCATACATCTATGAAGAAGACAACTGGACGGACGACATGGAACTCGCCGCCATGGAACTCTTCCACCGCACGGGCGACCGTTCCTACCTGGAGGCCGCCGTGGAACTGGGCCGGCGCGAACCGGTCACGCCCTGGATGGGGGCTGACAGCGCCCGCCACTACCAGTGGTATCCGTTCATGAACATGGGCCATTACCACCTGGCCAAGGAAGGCACTGCACGGCAGCGGGAGGAGTTCGTCCGCAACCTGCGCGCCGGCATCCGCCGCACGTGGGAAAAGGCGGAAGGCACGCCCTTCCTCAACGGCATCCCGGCGGTATGGTGCTCCAACAACCTCACCACTGCGATGCTCACCCAGTGCATCCTTTACCGGCAGCTGACCGGCGACCGCACCTACGAAGAGATGGAGGGTGCCCTTCGCGACTGGCTGCTGGGCTGCAATCCCTGGGGTGTCAGCATGGTCGTGGAACTGCCCCGGGGCGGCACCTATCCCCTGCAGCCGCATTCCTTCATCCCGCGGATGAAGCTGGGGAACACCACGGGCGGCCTGGTGGACGGACCGGTGTACGCCACCATCTTCGGGAGCCTCCTGGGCATCAGTACCGAGGGCGGCACCAATTACGAAGAATTCCAGCCGGGCGACCGGGTGTTCCACGACAGTACGCACGACTATTCCACGAACGAGCCGACGATGGACGGCACGGCCTGCCTGACGTTCCCCTTCTCGACCTACCAGGAAGAAGGCCGGCAGTATGAAGTTGAAAACGGCACCGGAAGCCGCTGGATGGCCGCACGCACCGTCCCGGACGGGGCGGTCTACTACGAAGACGGCATCGTCCGGGGCGACCCGGCCGGCCGGCACATCGACTTCGTCTTCACTTCGGCCGACAAGAACGACGGGGCGGCGCCGATCATCGCCACGCTCCGGAAGTTCAACATCCGCGCGGCGTTCTTCTTCACCGGCGAGTTCTACGAGAAGTTCCCGGACACCGTCCGGCAGCTCGTGGAGGAAGGCCACTATGTGGGCAGCCACAGCTACGGACACCTGCTGTATTTTCCCTGGGGCAAGCCCGACTCGCTGAGCGTCACGCGCGAGCAGTTCAACGAGGACATCTTCCGCAGTTACGCGCTCCTGCGCGAGGCCGGGATCGACGACGCTCCGTACTTCCTGCCGCCCTATGAGCACTACAACGCCACGGTGGCGTCCTGGGCGCGGATGCTGGGCCTCCAGCTGGTGAATTACACCAACGGAACGGCCACGAACGGCGACTACACGCTGCCGTCGATGAAGAACTACTATTCCAGCAAGACGATCTTCGGGAAGATCCACGCCTGCGAGGCCGCCGATCCGAACGGCCTGGGCGGACACATCATGCTGATGCACCTGGGAACGGAGCCCGAAAGGACGGACAAGTTCTACAACCAGCTTCCCAAGCTCATCCGCGAGCTCAAGCGCAAAGGCTACACCTTCACCCCGCTGCGGGAGCCGTAACGGCCGTCGGGCACGGTCCCCGGCGGACTAGCGGGAGAGGGTGACGGGACGGACGGCACGGGTGAGGTTCATGGTAGACGACTGGTACTCGTCGGATCCATAGCAGAGGATCAGACCGTCCCAAAGACGCTCACGATAATAGTACCCGGGCTCTTTCTCATATTCTGTCGAAGACCAGTAGCAGTAATTGTCCGTGCATAGCGGCGTGGCTCCGAGCGCCTTCAGGGCCTGGTTCACCGGGACGAACGCCCTGTGAATCAGGCTCAACTGAGAAATCGACGGCATCGCCCATCCTCCGGAACCATATTGCCGGCACCATCGTTCCGCCTTCGCCCACGGCTCCCACTGCAGTTCTTCCGTGGACACCATGAGGCCGCTCTTTCCGTCCTCCGACACCCAGAAAAGGATGCCCGGGTCCCCGTCCGCGACGACCCGCATGCCGATGCGTTCGTCCAGTGTTTCCGAAGGCGGGAAGGTAACCATCGTCTCTTCAGGAATCCGCGCAGGGTCCGACCAGTCGATAAGGGCTGCATTCCCGCTCTGCGACTTGCTGATATAGATGATATCCAGCAAGTTGTTCCCGGAGGCGTCGTCCATGGGCGCACAAAGCAGCGTCTCTAGGAGCGGATTCTGCGAAAGGTCCAGCTCCGTCAGCAGGTTGCCCGGGCAAATCAACTCCCGCAGCAGCGGGTTGTGGGTAACGTCCAGCTCTGTGAGGCCGCAGCCGGAGACATTGAGCGTCCACAGGTTCGGCATGTACTCGATGCCGCGCAGGGTCTGAATGCGCACCCCGTCCGACGGGAAGATAACGATCTCCTTGACCGCCCGTGCTTCAAGGAGGCTGAGTTCGCCATCGTCATCGGCATCGAACCGCTTCAGCAGCCATGCCTTGAAAGCCGGATCCACGATTGGTACGACATCGGCGCGCACCGGGTTGGTGAACGAAGATTCCTCTGAGCGGACCTCCGCGCTGCCCGCCAGCGCATACGCCTGGAAAGAATAGGTTTCCCCTGAACGGAGATGCTGGGGAACCGCCGTAAAAGATGTCCCCTCCATCCGGCCGGCAACCGTCATCACGCCCCCGCTGGGATCTTTCAGCATGAATCCGCATTCCTCAATGCGGGGTGACGACAGGACTGCCTCCAACACAACACCGTCCGGCCCCGTCTGTGCCGAGACCGAGACGAACGCCGGTGCGAGGAACGCCTCCGCGTCGGGCGCTTCCCGGCAGGAAGCCGCCCCCGCGCAGACCGCGAGCAGGACCGTCAGGATGCGGGACGAGCGGCGCACGGCGCTCAGTCTTTCTTCAGCCCTTCCGCCGCATATTCCTTCCAAGCCTCCGCACAACGGCAGATCACGTCGCCGGTGCGCAGGTAGCGGAAGCCCGGCTCGAAGAGCACCGGCTTGAAGACTTCGTAGTCGAGTTTGCCCTGGGGCGTCAGCAACTCCTCGCGCGCCCAGGTATTCTCCACCTTGCAGATGAGCAGGTAGCAGCCATTGGCGTCGTAGATGTCGAGCAGCGAGCATTCCATGCTGACGGGGGCGTCGTCGACGAGCGGAACGCCCGTGCTCCCGGCACTCCAGGCGAAGACGCCGCTCTTGTCGACCTTGTGGCCGCTGACCACGCCGACATAGTCGGCCCGCGGAATCAAGGCCTCATCCAACAGGTTGATGCTCAACTTCTTCTCCGCGCGGATCCCATCGCAGGTCTTGTGCGTGGACGTGACACTGAGGGTCACCACGCCGGCATCGCCGATGCCTACCCAGGCCACTTCGAACCAACAAGGTTTTCCGTCGCACATCGCGCCGACCACCACGATCGGGGTCGGGAACGCCGCATTCACTTTACCGATAGACTTTTTCATATGCTTCAAATGATTACAGGCAATAAAGATACATATTTTTCTGCGTTTTGAGTCAGATTATGCAACCTACCATCCTGCCGGACGGATCGATGCGCTTGCTGAATGGGCCAGGAGAAGGGCCGGGGAAATGCCTCAAGAGGCGATCAATGGTGAAATGCCAAAATGGATAGACTGATTAATACACAAAATACCCCGGCTGGTAGCCGACGGTATTCCATCCTTTCATGGGAAACGGGCAGCCCTCCCCGAGCATTCGGCAGGAGGGCTGTTTCCGTAGCTGGTCCCGCAGCTGTTTCCGCAGCCGTTTCTCCTTGCCGTTTTCCCGCAGCCGTTTCTCCCTGCCGCTTTCCCGCAGCGGTCTGCGACCGTGACCGCGGAAGTCCTGATTATCAGCGATTTATACACTTTGCTTCCTCGGATTTCAAGGAAGCAAAATGCGTTATCGATTGATTGTCAGGCAGTAAAGTGTCACAGGAAAATGGAGGAGGCGGGGAGACTGCAGCCCGATTCCGTCGTGCCGGCCGGCCACTGCGCCGATGCCCGGCTTGCAGGAACGTGAGAATCCATTATCTTTGCAAGAAACGCCCCCCACGATACGTCACGGAAAAGGCAACCCATGTTGAAGAACATTGATTCGCCGCCTGATGGAACGGACAAGCAGAGCAATGAATACCAGAGACCATGAATGGGAAAGACGGCCGGAGGACCGGCTGGACATCCGCCCGGCGAAGGAGGAGGACCTGCCCGCCATCCTGGACATCCTGGACGCGGCGCGCGGAATCATGCGCGCATCGGGGAATCCCCTCCAGTGGGCCGACGGTTACCCTTCCGCCGCGGCGATCCGCAGCGACATGGCGAAAGGCGGCGGGATGCTCGTGACAGCGTCCGTCGGCAAGCAGGTGGGAGGATGCGGCGAGCAGGCGGGAGGATGCGGCAAGCAGGCGGGAGGATGCGGCAAGCAGGTGGGAGGATGCGGCAAGCAGGCGGGAGGATGCGGCAAGCAGGTGGGAGGATGCGGCAAGCAGGCGGGAGGATGCGGCGAACGGCCTGTCGGCTATTTCGCATTCCTCCACTCACCGGAACCGACCTACGCACGCATTGAAAACGGTGCCTGGCTCGACGACCGGCTGCCGTATCATGTCATCCACCGGATCGCCAGCTATCCAGAAGTCCACGGCGTCTTCGATACCATGCTCCGATGGGCCGGCGAACGCGAGGGGAACCTGCGCATCGATACGCACCGCGACAACCGCATCATGCAGCACCTGCTCGAGAAGCACGGCTTCCAGTTCTGCGGCATCATCTACCTGGCTTCCGGCGACGAACGGCTGGCCTACCAGCGGCTCGGCGAAGACGGCTGAGACGCGATCCACGTGCGCAATGGTGACGATTTCCGCTCATTGGGCACACCTTCCCCCCGCGGAAAGCCATCTTCATGGGGGCAACGTTACCAATGATTTCAGGATTCTGAATTCGGGATTCTCGGTCGCAGAATGCTCCGTCGAGGGGCAGGAATTGACAAGAGGGGGGGCGTGAGCGGGCCATTGTGCGATTTGTCGGAATAATTCCATATCTTTATCGTATGATTACGAAGGCTTTCAGAGAATGGTCGGCGGCACCTGCCCGGGTGACGGTGCTGTCGGCGGCGATGTTCCTATCGGTGGCGTTGGCCGTTGTGGCTGGATTGCCGGCGCAGGCAAAAACGGAATGCGAGGGGGAAACCGCGGCCGTAGCTGCGCAGAATCAATCCTTGCAAGGAAACAAGCCGCAGGAACAGGTGGCGGACAAGCGGGCGCAGGCGCTGCGCGAACAGGCGCGACAGGAGTATCTTCAACCGCTGCGCCCGGGAAAGATGTCCTCCCGGAAAAGCAGAAAGCAGGGTATGGGTGCGCAAAAGGAAGGCATTACGGGCCGGAAGGACGGCATCCGGGGCAAGGATCGGCCGTTCTGGAATGTGTACTCGCACCGGTTCCTTTATGCGCCGGCGTTCCCGTTCGAGGAAATCAAGGGCGCCCGGAGTTACCGCTTCACGGTCGTCTGCGAAGATGGGACGACGCTCTCGTTCCTGGCGAAATCGCCGCAGGCGGATCTTTCACCGGTGTGGGACAGGATCCCCGTCGGAGAGGTCAGCGTCAGCGTCGAGGGGCTTCGTGGCCGGATGAGAAAACAGGACAGGACGGCGGCCGGGGCCAAGGCCGCGGCGGATACGCGGGAGGATGTCATCGGGGCGGCACACATCGAGGGGCCCGTGGGGGTGTCCGCATCGGGGACGGTGCGGTCGTTTACGCGGGACTTCCCGTTCGAGGGCCCTTACGATACCCTGGGGCGGCCTGTCGCCGCGGCGCTAGGGGACGCCACAACGACCGGGGTAGCCACAACGACCGGGGCGGGCGGGCGGACATACGCGGAGACCATCCTCGCGGGACTGCATTACATCCACGCCATGCCGCAGATACGGCGCTGGCTGACGGATACGCTGCCCGACATGAGCTATTTCTACTTCACCTATCCCTGCAAAATCATGGGTGCGACCATCCGTGCGGAATGCCTGCTCGCACGGCTCGACCCGGATTGCCGGGATGAGGCGCTGGCGATCGCCCGGGCCGTAGCCGACTTCCTCATCCGGGAGAGCCGTCCCGCCGGAGAACCCCTCGCCTGCTTCCCGCCGACCTACTACAGCGGCCCGGGCGGCGTCGCACACGCCTCCGGCTTCCAGGAGAACCAAGGGAAGACGATGATGATGGAGGCGATCAGCGCCGGCGAGGCCCTGCTGGACCTGTACGCCGCCACCGGGGAGAAGAAGTACTTCGACCATGCCGTCGGCATCGCAAATACCTACTGTGCCCACCAGGCGGCCGACGGGTCGCTGCCGATCAAGGTTGACATCGCCACGGGCGAACCGGTCAACGAGGTGCGGGCGATGCTGGGAACCTTCCTGTCGTACCTGCTGCGCCTGCAGCGGGATTTCGGTCAGGAACAATTCCACGCCGCGGAGAAGAAGGCCGACCGGTGGATGAAGCGCGTACCGATGCGCACCTTCGATCTCACGGCGCAGTTCGAAGACGTCACCGTGCAGGACCTCCACCCTTACGAGAACCTCACCAACGTGACGGCCTGCAACTACGCCACCTACCTGATGGCAAAGGACCGTCCGAGCCGCCGGGAGATTCAGGACGCCCGTGACCTGATCGTCCTGAGCGAAGACCAGTTCGTGCACTGGCAGCCGTACAAGGACACCTACGCCACTCCGAGCGTCTTCGAACAGCACAAATACCAGGAGTCCATCAACAGCAGCACCTCCGACGTAGCAGGCGCCCTGCTGGGCTACTGGCGCCACACGGGAGACCCGCTGGCCCTGGAGAAGGCCCGCGCCCTTGTGGATGTACTCGTGAACACGCAGGAAACCGGATCCGGATTCCTGCCGACATCGCTCAAGAACACACGCGCTTACGGATATTTCTGGATGAACTGCGCCTTCCATTCGATCGAGGCGCTGATGCTGATGGAGGCAGCCGACTAATTTGAACCAACTTGAACTTGACTACGGCAGGGGAAACCGCTACTTTTGCGGTATGGCAAAGCGCTATATCCCCGAACAAGCCGAACTGCTGCACCGCGTCGAAGAGAAATTCGGAAGACGACTGGCAACAACGACTGATTACGAACTCCTTTCCTCCGTCATCGAACACGAGACGGGGGATTTGATTTCGTCATCGACCCTCAAGCGGCTCTGGGGATACGTCCGCTACGCCTCCCTGCCTCGCATCGCGACCCTCGACACCCTGAGCCGCTACATCGGCTTCCGCGATTTCAAGTCGTACTGCACCGAACTGGCCCGGTCCGCCACCATCGTTTCGTCCTTCTTCTCCGCCAAGAGCCTGGAGACCTCCGTCCTGCATCCCGGTGCGGAAGTTACCATCGGCTGGGCCCCGGACCGGCTGGTGACGCTGCGTTTCCTCGGCGGAATGACTTTCGAGATCACCTCCGCAAAGCATACCAAGCTGGTCGTCGGCGACCGGTTCGAGTGCTCCGGATTCATCCTGGGCGCACCGCTGTACATCGCATCCGTCCACCGGGCGGACGGCACGCAGACCACCCCCTACGTGGCTGGCAAAGTGGAAGGGCTGAACATCCTCGAGTGGGAGGATGCCTAGAAGGCGAATCCTACGCCAAACTCCAGCGTAAATACTTTAAAATCAAGTAGTTCTCCGCCAAGATAATACACGGGAACACGTTTTGCACGTCCTTTCCAGCGACCGTGCCGCAGGAGTCCGGCATCCAGGCACAGTCCGCGCCGGGACGCGTCCGCCACCTTCAGCCAACGACCGGAGGCGTCCTCCCAGCACAGGGAATCCCAGCCATATCCCGCGCCGACGCCGAGCATCGTCCGGCGTCCGATCCATCTGTCGATGCCGGCGGTGAAAGAGGACGCCGCCCGGCGCGCCGCCCCGGTCGTCCAGACCAGGCCACCCGTCTCGGATGTTCCGTCCGAAAAACAGAGGCCGTCGGGCGAGAGGAAACGAAAATTCGACCGCCCTTTCAGGAACAGGGAACACCTCCCCGGCAAAGCGGTACTGAACATCAAGCCGCCGGAGAAGGCGTCAGCCCCCGACGTGTCGGAAAAGGACAGCCCGCCCAGGACGAGGGCGGAAGAGGCAACCGTAAAGGAAGCCGTGGGATCGCGGTGGAGCACGAAACCGTCTTCCTCCGTACTCGAACCGGCAAGCCGCGGTGCACGCAGGTCCGGCCGGACCCGCCCGGGCGGAGCGGCGGCCGGCGCGAGCGGCGGGACGGCTTCCTCCGGATCCCGGCCCCGGAGCGAAAGGAGATAACGGCGTTTGATGCGGGAGAACCGTTCCTGCTGCGCGGGGGACATCTTCCCGGAACCCTGCTGCAGCACCGCCCGAAGGTCGGAAAGCTGGACGAGCAGCCCGGACAGTTCCTCCATGGAGACCTCTTCACCGGAGAGAGAACGCTGCCGCAGCGCCAGGCAGCGGTCGCAGATCCGCTCGTAGCGGTCGAGCGCCGCATCCCAGGGGTTGCCGTCCGGCACGGGCGCGGCGCAGAAGGCGACCGGCCTGTACAGAAGCAATCCACAAAGAAACAGGAGGATATGGAATAATCGGCGCATGTACTTGCAAATGTAACGAAAAAAGAAGAAATTAGAGGTCGAATTCAACGCACGATGGACAACATTTCCGGCTTTTTCGAAACGACTCCCGCACCTTCGTCCCCTGCCGCCATGGAACGGATCGGCGGGCACCCCGAGGGATACTGCGACCTGTACCGCGTCGACCGGGGTGGCCAGTTCCGCGTGCTCAAATGCCTGAAAGAGGCCTTCCGCGGGGAGCCGATGCACGAAAGCCTCCTCCGGAAAGAATTCGAAATCGGCTACAGCCTCCGCCACAACCATATCTGCGAGTACTACGCCTTCGTGCAGGAGCCCGGACTGGGGAACTGCATCGAAATGGAATGGATCGACGGACAGCCCCTGGACCGGATGCTCAACGCCGCCCGTCCGGACCGGAACACCTGCGATAAGATCGTCGCGGAACTCTGCGATGCGCTGGATTACATGCACAGCAAGCAGGTGCTTCACCGCGACCTCAAGCCCTCGAACATCCTGGTCACGTACAACGGCAATAACGTGAAGATCATCGACTTCGGTCTTTCCGACACCGATGCGTCCTCCACCCTGAAGATGGCGGCGGGCACGGCTGCGTTCGCCGCACCCGAAGTGCGGAAGGGCGGTAAGGCGTCGGTCCGCAGCGACCTCTACTCGCTGGGTATGGTGCTGTCGATGCTGCCGGTCCACAAATACGACCGTGCCATCCGGCGGATGTGTGAGAAGGATCCGGTGCACCGGCCCGCCTCCGTGAAGGAGGCCGAGAAACTCCTGCGCCGCGACAACACGGCGACGCCCGGCATCATCTTCATCCTGCTGGTCTCCCTGGTTGCCTTGTGGCCGGTCCTGGACCGGAGGAGGGAGCGGCGCGGAGCAGAAGTGCAGACGCTTGACAGCACCGTACAGGTAGCCGCGACGAAGGTGGATTCCGTGCAGTTGCTTCCGGAAAAGGCGCCAGCAAAAGCCGACTCCGCCGCAAAAGGTCCCGCCCGGGCCGGGAAGAAAACGGCCCCGGCGAAAAAGGAAGAGAAGAAACCCGCTGCCGACCCCGCCGCCATCGACGAAGTGTTCCGGCAAGCTACGGAAATGTTTGAATGAACCTATTATGAACCTGCCCGTTCGACTTTCCGTCTGTATTTTTGCAACCGGAGCATGATAGCGCTCCTTGGATTTTGTTCAGATGACCTTGAAAAAAACCTGCTGCATCCTGCTTATGGCATGTCTGCTGACCGCCTGCCGGCAGACGGACCTGTCCGCCTTGCTCAAGCCGGTGGTGGAAGGGCTGTCGGTTCATGCGGACTATAGCCTGGCTGACATCACGTTCCGCCTCTCCCCGGACGGGAACGTCACGGTATGCAACGTAGAATGTACGCAGGAGGGCACGACCGTCCGGACCGTTCCGGCAGAACGGGACGGCGACGGCGGATACCGGTGCCGCCTGACAGGGCTGGAGCCGGAGACCGACTACACGGTACAGGTTGTCTATGGCAACGGGATGGACGAGGAACTCTCTTCCGGAATCGCTTTCCGGACAGCGCCCTCACCGTTTCCGCCCGCCTTGCTGAAGTACCTGCTGGAGGCATTCGACGAAGACCACGACGGCGTCCTCTCCACGCAGGAACGCGGCGTGGTGAAGGAAATGCTCATCTCGGAAATCCCCCTGGAGAACCTCGAGGGACTGGACCTGTTCCCGAACCTGGAACGGCTGACCTGCGGGCAGAACGGGATCAAGGTGCTGGACGTATCGCGCCTGAAGAACCTGGTGTTCCTCGCCTGCGGCAGCGACCCGTACCGGGAACTCCGGTTCGACAACCCGCACCTGGAGAACATCTACCTGATCAATACCAGGCTTGAGGCGTTCGACAGCGCCGGCCTTCCCGCCCTGGAGCATTTCAGCGCCCACTGGAACTCCTTCAAGCGGGTCGACTTCACGGAAAGTCCGCTCCTGTGGGACCTCGGCCTGTGGGGGACGGAGCTGGAAACACTGGACCTGACACCCTGGCCGCAGCTGGAATACGTCAACCTGAAAAACAACAGCCGGCTGAAGACGGTCCGTATTCGGCGCGACGCCGCTACGGTACTGGAGCTGGACCCGGAAACGGAAGTGGAATACATATGATAAGGATATGAATGAGCAACTGGAACTGACTTTCCTCAAGCAGGATGTGGAACAGGCGTTCGGACGCCGGCTTGCCACGACGGCCGACTTCGAAGCCCTGGCTGAAGAGATGAACGACTCCTGCAGCGCCTCGACCTTGAAACGCCTCTGGGGGTATGTGACGATGCGGGTAGATCCGCGTCCCAGCACGTTGAACGCCCTCGCGCGCTATGTCGGATTCCGTGATTATACCGCCTTCTGCAAGCACCTCGCCGACGGACGGATGCGCTCCTCCGGCTATTTCCGTACCGACCATGTCACGGCGGAAAGCCTCCAGGCCGGCGACCGGATCCGAATCGGCTGGCGGCCCGACCGCATCGTCCTGCTGGAGTATCTGGGCGAGGCACGTTTCCGGGTCGTGGAGAGCGAGGGCGCACAGTTGCAGGAGGGGGATGAATTCACGACGGAAAGCATCCTGAAGGGATTCCCGCTCGTCCTTTCCGGCATCGACCGCGGTGGCGTCCGCACCGATCCGTACATCGGTGGCCGCGACGGGGGCATCGTCTTCATCCGACAGGAACAATGACGGCATGACGGCTTCTTCCGGCTATTTCAAACCCGCCGACACGGCGTTCTCCGGTTTGCCCGAATCGGACATGCAGTTGCTGTATGTCTCCCCGCAAGGGCACACGAGGCTCTTCAAGGGGTTCATGGGAGAGCGGATCGTCGTCTTCAAATGCCTGAAGGAGGAACTGCGCGGCAAGGAGCCGTACGAGACGATGCTCCACCGCGAATACGAGATTGCACGGCCGCTCCGCCACCCCGGCATCTGCGACCACCTCGCCTTCCTGCAGCATGAAACGCTGGGCAGCTGCATCGTCCTCGAGTGGATCGACGGACGGACGCTGGGCACCCTGCTCGCCACCGAAAAGCCGGACGGGGAAAAACGCCGCCAACTCTTCCTGCAGCTGTGCGACGCGCTCGCCTACATCCACCATAAACAAGTGCTGCACAAGGACATCAAGCCGGAAAACATCCTGGTAACCCGTGTCGGCGACCGGATCAAAGTCCTGGATTTCGGATTGGCGGATTCGGACTCCATGACCTGCGGGCACCTGCCGGCGGGAACGGAGGGCTATGCCGCACCGGAAGTAACGGCCGGGGGCGACGCGAGCGTCCGGTCCGACATCTTCTCCCTGGGGCGGATCCTCACCCAGCTGTTGCCGGAAGCCGCCCCGGTTGCGGCACGCTGCACGGATCCGGACGCGGAACGCCGCTATCCGAGCGTGGAAGCGGTAAAGGATGCCGTCCTGGAAGCCACCGGGAAGGGCACCCCGCGGAAAAAAAGCCCCTTCGTGCTCCTCGTCACCGTCGCTGTCGCGGCGGGGCTCCTTGCGGGGACCGTCCTCCTGCCGGAACGGGGACGGCACAAAGCCGCTGGGAAACTCTTTGACAAGGCGGCCGCCCTGGTATATGCAGAGGCGGATACCCCGGCGCCGCCCAAGGCGGAAGGGCCCTTCACCGACACCCTCGACTGCTTCAACGGGCGGTGCATCGTCACGGCGCCCGACGGATGCAAAGGAATCATGGATACGACCGGACACCTGCTGCAGCCACCCGCCTGGACGACGGCCGAATTCCTGACGGCGGACATCGCCTTGCTGACCCGGGACGGCCTGGCGTACCTGTGCACCGCAGACGGCCGCATCTTCGCCGAGGATACCGATGCGGAAGCGCTGGCGGCCACCTGCACAGAGCGGTATGAGGGCCTGCTGGCGGCCGATGTCCGCGGATGGGACACGGTGCTGGACAGCCTGGACGCCCTCTGCTGGACCTGCCTGTCGAAGGAAGGACAGACCGGTGCCGTCCGCCTGTACGAATCCGTCCGGACCGCAACGGAGGCGGTTTCCGGGACGATGAACCGCGCCCAAAGGCAGCGGCTGGAAGAAATCGAAAACCGTTTCCAGGAACACCGCCCATGAAAAAGATCCTCCTGCTGCTCGCCCTCCTCCTTCCCGCCTTCCTCCTGCCGGCCCAGACGGCCCGGCAGATCAAGGAAGACGCCGCCGTCCTCTGGGGCGAAGGGCACGGAGAAGACCGGCACGGAGCGGCCCTGGAGGCCCTCCTCGGGCGGTTGGCGGCCACGGACTTGCTGCCGGTCCCCAAGGCGCGCAGCAAGGCTGTCTGGCAGACATACCGGGCCGATGTCCTGTCCGCCTCGGAAATGCTTGACGGCCCGTCGAGCACCCTCCGCTACCTCCGCTGGGACGAAACCGGGAAGATTTTCTCGCGGCGCATCCGCCTGGCACAACGCCTGCTGGAACGGGCGGAAACGGCCATGAAGGCGGGGCACCCTGCCGAGGCAGGCACCTGCCTGCAATGGGCGGCTGCCTTCCTGGAAGCGCTGCCCGCACAGCCCGCCATGCAGGAGAAAGCCCGTGCACTGGCCGGACGGCTGGGTCAGACGCAGGAAACCACGGTGCCCGGGCTCGGCTATGTCGCCCGGGAAGTCGCGCAGATCCGCTCCGCACTCGGACAGCGGCCGCGTCAGACCCCGGAAAAGGCCCCGGTGGCGAAGAGCGTGAAGCCCCTCCCGCAGCAGGCCGGGCCGGCGAAAAGGCCTTCCATCCGTCCGGCATTCGCCCCCCTGCCCCGGCCACTGACACTGCCTGGAACCACCCTTGCCACAGCTGTATCCGCACCGGTTCCGGCCTTGCGCCGCGTCCCTGCGCCCCAAACGGCGGCCGTGACCCGTGAACCGGCCCACGGAGAGACGATCCTGCTGGTCACCGCCGGGTTGCAGCCCGGCCTGCCGACGGGCCTGATGGCCGGATGGGCCGGCGGGCGCCTGGGCGGCTACCTTTCCGCCAGGATCACCCCCGTTGCCGGCGGAGCCGCCTACGAATGCCGGTCCGACGGAGCGACCTCCTTCGGCCGGTTCTGGGCCTCCGGCCGCGAGCGGACCTCTGCCGCGGGCATCACGGGCGGCATCCTGGTCCGGACCGGCCGCCACCTGCTTTGGCAGGCCGGTGCAGGTTATGGACGGAAGACCCTGCAGTGGGAAGATGCCGCAGGCCGCTGGGCGAAGGTGTCGGACCGGTCCACACGCGGACTGCTTGTGGAGACGGGGCTTCTCTGGCATACCGGACCGGTGGTCTTGTACGGCGGCGTTTCCGCCCTTTCCTTCCAAACCCTCGCACCGAGCGTCGGTGTGGGCCTGCAATTCTGAAAATAATCATTACCTTTGTGTCTATGGACGCCATGAGAACAATGGATCCGCCCATGCGGATCGGACACGGATATGATGTGCACGCCCTGCGGGAAGGCCTGCCCATGTGGCTGGGAGGCATCCGGATCGACAGCGAAAAGGGATTCGTCGCCCATTCCGACGGCGACGTCGCCATCCATGCCCTGTGCGACGCCCTGCTGGGCGCCCTTGCGCTGGGCGACATCGGGGCGCATTTTCCCGACACCGACGAGCGCTGGAAAGGCATCGACAGCAAGAAACTGCTCGCCGCCGTGATGGAAAAGGTCCGCGATGCGGGCTATGAACTCGGCAACGCCGACATCACGATCGCCCTCCAGGCGCCGAAACTGCGCGGACGCATCGACGAGATGCGCCGCACCCTCGCCGGGGTGATGGCCGCCGATCCCGGCCGTGTCTCCGTCAAGGCCTCTACCACCGAACGCCTGGGCTTCGTCGGCCGCGGAGAAGGCTGCGAGGTCTGGGCCTCCGTCCTGCTGCTGAAATCCAAACCAACCACGGAATGAATCCTATCGCCATCATCCTCACTGTCGCGGCCTACTTTGCCGTCATGTTCCTCGTCTCCTGGATCGCGGCGCGCGGCGCGCGGGGGGCGGGTGATTTCTTCAACGGTGGGCGGAAGGCCCCCTGGTGGGTCGTCGCCATCGCCATGATCGGGGCGCCGATGTCCGGCGTCACCTATGTCTCCGTACCCGGCATGGTAGGAGTCGGCGGCGCGGCGATGAGCTACATGCAGATGGTGCTCGGCTTCTTCGTGGGCTACCTGGTCATCGCCTTCGTGCTCACCCCGGTGTTCTTCCGGATGAACATGGTGTCGATCTACCAGTACCTGGACGAGCGCTTCGGCGTCTCTTCGCACAAGACGGGCGCCTGGCTCTTCTTCCTGTCCAAGATCCTCGGGGCGGCCGTGCGCCTGTTCCTCGTCTGCGTCACGCTGCAGCTGATGGTCTTTACGCCCCTGGGGCTGCCCTTCGCGCTGAACGTCCTGCTGTCCATGCTCATCGTGCTGGGCTACACCTTCCGCGGCGGCATGAAGTCCATCCTCTGGACAGACACCCTGAAGACCGTCTGCATGATCGTCTCCATCGTCCTGGCCATCGTCTTCATCGCCCGTGACATGGGGCTGGACTTCGGCGGCCTGGTGAAGGCCGTGCGCGGCAGCGAATATTCCAAGGTCTTCTTCTTCGATGATCCCAACCACCCGAAATACTTCTGGAAACAGTTCCTCGCCGGCATCTTCACGGTGATCGCGATGACGGGGCTGGACCAGGACATGATGCAGCGCACCCTCAGCAGCCGCAACGCCAGAGACTCACGGAAAAACCTGATTACCAGCGGGTTGATGCAGATCCCCGTGATCTTCCTCTTCCTGTGTCTGGGTGTGCTCCTGTACCTCTTCGCCGCACAGAAAGGGATTCCCCAGACGGGCGACCTCATCTTCCCGGCCGTGGCCACCGGCGGCAGCCTGCCCGCCGTGGTGGGCGTGCTCTTCGTCCTGGGGCTGGTATCCTGCGCCTTCTCGGCCGGCGGTTCCGCCCTCACGGCACTGACAACCTCCTTCACGGCCGACATCATCGGCACGGAAGGGAAGACGGAAGAAGCCGTGACGGCCACCCGGAAGAAAGTGCACCTGGGGATGGCCGTGCTGATGGGCGTGGTGATCTACGGATTCTACCTGCTGGACACCCAGAGCGCGATCGACGCGGTGTACAAACTCGCCAGCTACACCTACGGACCGATCCTGGGCATGTTCGTGTTCGGGCTCGCCTGCAAAAAGAAGGTCCGCGACAAGTGGGTGCCACTCGTGGCCGTGCTCTCGCCGGTGTTGTGCTATATCCTCCAGACCCATTCGGAGCAGTGGCTGGGCGGATATCAGTTCGGATACGAACTGCTGCTGGTGAATGCCCTGCTGACCGTCGCCGGCCTCGTGCTGCTGACCCGTTGGCGTTCGGCGTGAAATGGAATTTCGGGAAGATGAACCCCATCCAGAGCGCCAGGGCACAGGAGGCGGCATGGAGGATGGCGTTTTAGCCGGGTGAACCCCGCGCTTTCCGTCAGAAACGGTACGTGATGCCGACGTTGACGCCCCTGCGGCGGGCATACATGGACCTGTCGCCCCTCAGAAGACCCCAGTCGTAGCCTGCGCGGAACGCAAGGCGGCCGGTGATGCAGATACCGCCCTCCACGCCGGCCTGCAGGTCGAAGCGGGCGTAGTCATCCTTGCCGAAAGAGACGCGCTTCCCTCCACCGAGGGCCGCCGAGATGCCCGGACCGGCCCCGAAGAAGACCGTCGTCCGCGGGTCGAGCGCCCAGTCGCAGCGCAGGTGCAGCGGAACGCGGGCGTATTGGACATGCACCTTGTGCCCCGTTACACTGTAGGTGATGAAATCGACCGTCAGCCCGGGTTCGAAGGTGAGGGGCAGGCGACCGCCGAGCCGCTGCTCCCACAAGGCGCCGACATACCAGCCGTGGCCCGCCAGGGGAGAGCGGACGCCCGGCTCCGAAAAGGTGATCTGGTTGTTCATGAGGCCCGCAGTCACTTTCCACTGCGCGGCGCCGGAAAAAGCGGCCGACAGGAGCAGGACCGCCGACAAGAAGCATTTCCTTTTCATTCCGTCATCTTTTGTGCAAAGATAAACAGCTTTCAAGGTTTCTGCAAATCCCCGCCGGGCCCTGTAAAATGACCCGGATATGGAACACCCCATCCTCAATGGGAGTGACGGGATGGAGGAAGGCGGGGAAATCTGACGCCAGGAACCGGAACGTTATTCCAGAGTCACTTTCCCGCTGGGATAGTAGTGGAAGGTCATATTTTTGGTGATGCCCTCATAGCCCGGCGTCCATTTATCGCTGAGGCTCTCCGCCGCCTTGATGGCCTCCCGGACGACCGTCTGCGCCTGCTCGGACCTGCCTGAATAGTCTCGGGCCGCCTCCGCCGACACCTTCCCGTTGGCGTTGACCGTCACCTTGATTTCGACCATGCCGTCGTAGCCGGACAAGGCTTTGAGGCCGCGGTTTTTCGGGATGTTCGGCAGCATGGCCTGCAGCACATCCTGCTCGAAGCTGCCGTCATAGGTTACGAAAGGATGCTCCGCCTGAAGCCGTGCCTTTTCTGCTTCCCTCCGGCCTTCTTCCAGTATCTGCTCCAGTTTCCTGGCATTCTCCGCCGCCAGCTTTTTCTCCATTTCCGGGACATTGTACGCATTGTGTTTGCTCGACCGCTCCGCGACGCTGTTCTTGTTCTCTTTGTACATGAATGGTGGCTGTGCATTCTGGAAAACCGGGTTCGCCAGGTAATCCCGCAGGTAGAAAACTTTCAGTTCATTCTTCCCGAAAAACGGGTTCGGTCCGAACAGGCTTTTATCCCTGTCGATGACAACCGGATTCCCCTCTTTCAGCTCCACCTTCTCTCCGGTCGAATCGTCATACATGAACGACCGGACATACCGTCCGTGTGAAAACTCATATGTATGGGAATACGGACTCTTTTCCACGGAAACGACTGTCCACACGCCGTCCGCCAGGCCGTCGTCGTCGAACTGGCCGCGGATCACCCAGTCGGCATCGACTTCATACGCTCCGACAAAATGTCCTTCCTTGAAATGACATTTCACCGTGAGGGAGGGATTGAGACGCTTGTTCACCGTGAAATCGCCGTCGAGCAGGTCGTCCTTGTAATGGATCACATACTTTTCCGTCTCGAAATTGATATGCCATTCCCCCACTTTGCATCCGTTTTCGAACTGACCCCGGATGGACAGGGCGCCGAGCATGTCCGATTCCTTCGAGGACGGGCTGACGCGCTTCTCCATGGCATTGATGAAGGAATAACGGCCATGCTTGACACGGTGTCCTTCCGCGTCAAGGTAGTAGTCATAGCGTCCTTCACCATGTAAATTGACATTATAATTAGAGAAATCAAAGATGTTTTCCGACATCTTCATTTCTCCGGAATACGTCTGGATACTCTCCTGCGCCACGGCAAGGAAAGGGAGGGCCAGCAGCAGGCTGGACAAAAGGCGTTTCAGCATCATTCTACGTTATTATTTATGGTTGACGGACAAAGATAGGCAGGCCGGGGGAAAAACGTCGGTCCATTTCAGGTTCATTTCGATCCGGCAGGCACGATTCCGAAGAAATTTGCCCGAATAATTTTGCAGATTCAAGATTATTCTCTATTTTTGCAGTCCGTTAGCAGGAATGCTAGCACACCTATTGAGATATGGTGTAATGGTAGCACTACAGATTCTGGCTCTGTCAGTGAGGGTTCGAATCCTTCTATCTCAACTAAATCTAGGGGCACGGCGGGGTAGCTCAGCTGGTTAGAGCGTCGGATTCATAATCCGGAGGTCGTGGGATCGTGACCCACTCCCGCTACGAATATATTCAGAATCAAGTAACGATGGCAAACGCGTTTCATTTTTCGATCGGGAGAAAATTCATCCAGGCGGTCAGCGGGGCATTCCTCGTCATCTTCCTTCTCCTCCATGTGACGATCAACTTCTTCTCCGTTATCGACACGTTCACCGGAAAATTCGGCGTTGTTGCCGCGGACGACAAACTGTTCTCCGCCGGAGACGGCCTCTTCAAACTGGGCTGCGATTTCATGTCCACGCCGGTCATCTCCATCATGGTTCCGATCCTGGCCCTCGGTTTCCTGGTCCATATCTTCTACGGCTGCTACCTGACCTGGCTCAACGTCAAGGCCCGGGGCGGCGTGAAGCGTTACGAGACCGGCAGCAAGGCGGCCGCCGATTCCTGGTCCGCCAAGAACATGTTCGTGCTGGGCATCGTGGTCCTCGGCCTGCTGTTCTTCCACCTGTCGCACTTCTGGGCCAAGATGCAGCTGCCGGAACTCTTCGGCATCGGCAACTATGAGGACAATCCCTACCTGCTTCTGATGACGACCTTCAGCAAGTGGTGGTTGCTGGTCATCTACCTGATCTGGTTCGCCGCCATCTGGCTGCACCTCTGCCACGGCTTCTGGAGCATGTTCCAGACGGTGGGCTGGAACAACCAGGTCTGGATGAAGCGGCTCAAGGTCATCGGCATCGTGTTCGCCACGGTCATCTGCCTCGCCTTCGCGGCTGTCGCAGTCAACGCCTTCTACCAGGCGACGCTGATTTGATTTTTTTTGAAATTTTTCCTTGCATTTTCATTTTTTCTTTTCATATTTGCAGAAGTATGAAACAGATGGCAAACAACTTTTTCTTCTGGTGGCGCACTTGCAGTCCAACGCTGTAAGTCAATTGTCGTTGTTTGCCTGTCAAGAAAATACGAGGGTGGCACGCTGACTTACAGCGCGCCACTTTTTTTTGATTATTATTTACAAATCATATCAACTCTTTAAAACGAACAGCAATGAGACAGAAAAAGTTCTTGCTCCCGGAGTCTGAGATTCCGACCCATTACTTCAACATCCAGGCGGTCATGCCCAACAAACCGCTGCCGTTCCTCAACCCCGCGACGCGCGAACCGCTGAAGCCGGAAGACCTCTACCCGATCTTCTGCAAGGCCTGCGCCGACCAGGAACTCAACCAGACGGATGCATGGATCCCCATCCCGGAAGCCGTCCGCGAGCAGTATTCCGCCTACCGCTGTACGCCGCTGGTACGTGCCTATGAGTTGGAAGAAGCCCTCGGCACACCGGCGCACATCTACTTCAAGAACGAGAGCGTGTCGCCTGCAGGCAGCCACAAGCTGAATTCTGCCATCGCCCAGGCCTATTACGCCAAGGAGCAGGGAATCACGAACCTGACGACGGAAACCGGCGCCGGACAGTGGGGCGGTGCCCTGTCGTATGCCACGAAGAAATTCGGCATCGACTGCGCCGTGTACATGGTCAAGGTGAGCTACGAGCAGAAGCCGTACCGCCGGAGCATCATGCAGACATTCGGAGCCACGATCACGCCGTCGCCTTCCATGTCGACGCGCGCCGGCAAGGACATCCTCACCAAGAACCCGAACGACCGCGGTTCGCTGGGCTGCGCCATTTCGGAAGCCATCGAGCTGGCCGTGACGACGCCGAACTGCAAGTACGCGCTCGGATCGGTGCTCAACCACGTATGCCTCCACCAGACGGTGATCGGTCTCGAGGCCGAGAAGCAGATGGCGCTGACCGGGGAGTATCCCGACATCGTGATCGCATGCTTCGGCGGTGGCTCGAACTTCTGCGGCATCGCGCTCCCCTTCATGCGTCACAACATCCTGGAAGGCAAGAAGACGCGCTTCATCGCGGCCGAGCCGTACTCCTGCCCGAAGCTCACGCGGGGCAAGTTCGAGTATGACTTCGGCGACGAGGCCGGCATGACGCCGCTCCTCCCGATGTACACCCTCGGACACGACTTCAAGCCGGCTTCCATCCATGCGGGCGGCCTGCGCTACCACGGCGCCGGCGTCATCCTCAGCCAGCTGATGAAGGACGGATACATGGAGGCGGTCGATATCGAGCAGCTCGATTCCTTCAAGGCAGGCGTGCTCTTCGCGCGGACGGAAGGTATCATCCCCGCCCCGGAATCCTGCCACGCAATCGCCGCGACGATCAAGGAGGCCCTCAAGTGCAAGGAGACCGGCGAGGCGAAGACCATCCTCTTCAACCTCTCGGGTCACGGCTTCGTGGACATGGGCGCGTACGACCAGTACTTCTCCGGCGAGATGCAGAACTACCATGTCAGCGAGGATGACCTCGCGAAGTTCATCCAGTCCGCCGATGCGCTGAACCAGTAACCGGCAGCACACAAACAGCAAGAGGATGACTAAAAAGTCAATATGACTTAGAGGTCATCCTCTTTCTTTATGTTGTTTCAAGTTCGCGGGCGGCCACGGGTTTGCCAGGAACAACCCGCCCGGCTCACTTTTTTAACGGTCGTAGAAGTCGGTGAGGGCTGTTCTCACTTGATGGACCAGGGTTCCAT
Organism: uncultured Bacteroidia bacterium; assembly: GCA_902801205.1. Classification (GTDB taxonomy): domain Bacteria; phylum Bacteroidota; class Bacteroidia; order Bacteroidales; family UBA932; genus Cryptobacteroides. The sequence goes on along the minus strand of CADCHE010000002.1, from coordinate 29,851 downwards.
AGTCGCCGGGGGGAAGCTCGGTGAAGACGGTGCGGGCGTAGAAGACCTGCCGTTCCTCGACGTCCACCAGGGCGACGGAAAGCGTAGAGGCTTCGCGATAAGGCGTGCTGATGTAGACGGCACTGGGGCCGCCCAGCAGGACCGAAAGGGCGACCGAGGCCATCGTGACGCCCACCCCTTTGACCGTTTCCTTCCGGTAATTCTCCCGCGTCCGGGTAAAGCCGCCGTGGGTCGCGAGGAGCAGGTACCGTTCGCCCTGGGAACGGGCGAATTCCACGATGTTGTCCGGAACGCGGACCTGGGACAGTTTCCGTTTGCGGACGGCCTGCGCGACATTCACCACCTGATGCACGGAATCCTCCAGTGCGGAGAAACGTTCCGCCTGCACCACCGTATCGGCATCGATGAGATAGCTGATCGACAACGCCTGTGCGAGGAATTCCGTCGCCGCGTTGCCGAGGGAATCGTCCAGGACTTCCATGTTGCCCCGGGAGATGACGCCGACCCGGGAAGGCGCCGTCAGTACAGCGACACGCCGGGCCTGCCCGGGGTCCACGACAAGCCGGCCGGCACTCGCACAGGAGGACAGGGCGAGCGCAAGCAACACGAGGAACGGAAGGAGGCGTTTCATGGGCATCAGCGTTTGCGGAAGGTAAAGGTCTCCTGCACCTTTCCGGTGCGCAGGTTGTGGACGGTGACCTTGAGCTGGCCGTCGACCACTTCCCCTTCGATGACGGTCGGGAACCTGCCCTCGTCTTTCGCATTCAGGTCCGGCCCGCCGCCGATCAGGTGCGTCCACTTGCGCTTGCCCTCGGGAGCATCGCAGTGGTAACGGTGCTGGTGCGCGGTAATGATGAGCTGGCAGCCGGCCTTCTCCAGCAGCGGCGTCCACATCTGCGCGCAGGTGCGCTGCCACATCGCGAAGTCGGGGCTGTACTGCGGATCGGAGTCCGCCGGGGCGAGGTCGCCGGGGTTGTGCTTCGGATCCGGATCGAAGAGCGGGATGTGACAGAAGGCCACCAGGAAGGGTGCCCTGGCGATTTCCTTGCGGGAGAGCGCATCGCGGAGCCACGCCGTCTGCGCCTCGCGGTAGGCCTTGCTGTTGAACAGGCCGGCGAAAACCGGATTCGTATCCATTTTGTCTTCGGCGGTGTCGAGGCCGATCAGGGCCACTTCGCCCATCCGGACCGCGAAATTACGGCCGAGATCCCAGTCGCGCGAGAGGCGCTCCTCCGGCTGGCGGTACATCCAGACCCGCTCCAAGTGCCGGTTGGCCATGCCGCGGAAGTCGTGGTTGCCCGGGCAGAAGAGGTAGGGGATCCGAGCGGCATAGTCGTACCGTTCGATCTCGGGAGTCAGATAGATCCGGCGCTGGGCTTCGATCGTCTCTTCGGTATTCGACGCGTCACCGTTCCAGATGACGCAGGACGGCTGCAATTCGGCGATCTTGTCGATGGCCAGGCCGAACGGCGCCCACTGCACATGCGTGTCGTTGATGACGCAGAAGTGTGCCTTGGCCTCCTTGCCCGCCGTCGTGAAAGCGTAGACCTGCGGGTCTTCTTCGTTGCCGATGACCTTCATGTCGTAGCCGCCGCCGTAATGGATGCGGTCGGCCCCGATCCGGTAGTAGTACGTCGTGGCGGGTTCCAGCCCGGTCAGGCGCACCTGGATCACGCGGTCGGAGATTTCCGTGGTACGATAGCCGCCGCACATCACCTTGCGCGCGTCCGACAGGTCGGGCTGCTTCCCGACAAGGACATACCCGTTCGCCAGGCTGCTGACGGCGAAAGCCACGCCCATCGACGTCGCGGCATAGTTCTGGAGCATCGGCGCGGAAACGATCAGTTTCCCGTCCACCTCCTCCGCGGGAGCAGCATCCTCCAGCGGACGGTCCTCCTGCTGAGCGGGAAGGACCAGGTTGGCTGCCTGCATCACGCCGCCGGCACCCGTTGCGGCTGTCATAAGGGCTGCGCCCTTGAGGAAATCTCTTCTTTTCATGCGTGCAAATGTGGTTTACACAAAAATGCATAAATCTTTTCAAAAAGACAAGCAGGCGCAGGAGGATTTCGTATATTTGTACATCACCAAAACGCTCCGCACATGGACAAGACGCTCTGCCGGGTCGGAATCATCGGCGCCGGCCACATCGCCGAAAAAGCGGCCCGGACCCTCACCGCGATGGATGACATGACTCCCCTTGCGATCGGTTCCCGGTCGGAGGAGAAAGCCCGCGGATTCGCCGGACGGTTCGGCATCCCGCGCGCCTATGGCTCGTACGATGCCCTCCTCACCGACCCTGACATCGACCTCGTCTACATCGCCACGCCGCACTCCCACCACTTCGACGTCACCCGCCGGGCCCTCTTGCAAGGGAAACCCTGCCTGGTGGAGAAGGCCTTCATGGCCAATGCCGCCCAGACCCGCGAGATCCTCGACCTGTCGGCGCAGCGCGGCGTCTTCGTGGGCGAAGCCATCTGGACCCGCTACATGCCGGTGGTCGGGATGATCCGCAACCTGCTCGCACAGGGACGCATCGGCACACTGCGCAGCATCACGGCCGCACTTTCCTACTCGATTGCCTGGAAGGAGCGTGTCATCCGGCCCGAGCTGTGCGGCGGCGCCCTGCTCGACCTGGGCGTCTACCTGCTCAATTTCGTGCGCAGCTGCACCGACAGCCCCATCGTCAAGGTATCCTCGGAATGCATCCGCTTCGACACGGGGGTGGACAAGAGTGAAGTCATCACCCTGACCCTGGCCGACGGCACCCTGGCCGCCCTCTCCTGCTCGGCCGACTGCGCAGGCGTGAACACCGGTGTACTGGCCGGCACGGAAGGCTGCATCGAGGTGGACAACGTCAACAATCCCTCCCTGTTGCGCATCTTCCGCATCGGCGGGATCCTGGAAGAAGAAATCCCTGTCCCTGAACGGATTACAGGTTTCGAATACGAGTTCCGCGCCTGCCGCGACGCCATCGCCGCCGGAGCGCGGGAGCTTGCCCAGATGCCCCATGCGGAGATTCTCGCGATGATGGAACTGATGGACGGACTGCGCCGCGCATGGGGCGTCCGTTTCCCGATGGATGAAACTGATTAAAAAAATCGATATGAAAAGACATGTTCTGTTGATCCTGGCGCTGGTCACGGCCCTGGCTGCCTGTGGACGGGCGGACGTCGCCCCCGTCAATCCGTATGACCTGCGCTGCGAGGCACTCTGCGACCCGCTCGGCATCGACTCCGCCCTGCCCCGGTTCAGCTGGAAGATCCGTGCGGCGGCCCCCGTCGCAGCCCAGGCGGCCTGGCAGGTACAGGTGGCATCCTCCGAAAAAGCGCTCCGCAGCGGCAAGGCCGACCTGTGGGATTCGGGCAAGGTTTCCTCGCCCGACCAGGTGATGGTTCCCTATGCGGGAGCAGCCCTGCAGGCCCGCCAGCTCTGCTGGTGGCGGGTCCGTGTCTGGACGTCCGACAAGGACGCCTCCGCCTGGAGCGAGCCGCAGCGCTTCGGCATCGGCATCATCGGTGACGCTTCCCTGCAGGGCGACTACATCGGCGCCTTCTCCGATGAAGGCCGCGCCATCCTCTTCCGGAAGACCTTCCGCGTAGCCGGCAAGCGCGGGACCGCCCTGCTGCGCGTGAACTCGCTGGGCTACCATGAGGTCTACCTCAACGGCCGCAAGGTCTCGGACGCCGTGCTCACGCCGGCCGTCTCGCAGATGGACAAACGCTCCCTCATCGTCACCTACGACGTGACCCCCTTCCTGAAGCGCGGAGACAACGAGATCGTCCTCGCGGCCGGGTCCGGCTGGTACAAGAAAGCCCCGTTCAAGGCCGCGCACGAAGGCGTCCTGGTGAAGGCGGAACTCGAATTGGCGCCCAAGGAGGGCGGCCAGCCGGCGCTCCTCCTGCAGACGGACGGCACCTGGGACGCCGCCTGGAGCGGCGAGCGCGACACCGACACCTGGTTCTCCGGCCAGTACGGCGGGCAGGAACTCGACGCGCGCGCGATACCGGCTTCGATGGCCTCCAAGGACCTGGATGCCCTTGAATGGACGAAAGTGGACGTGGTGCAGGTGGACGGCATCGCCGCCACACCGATGATGTGCGAACCCTGCACGGTACAGGAAACCGTCACGGCGGTACGCGTCGACGCGGCCGGCGAGAACACCTGGGTCGTCGACATGGGGAAGGGCGTGAACGCCCTCGTAGACATCACCCTGCCGGCCCTTCCGGAAGGCACGAAGGTGACGGCCGGATTCGCCGACCACCAGTTCGAAGACGGACATTTCGAAGAGAGCTACCGGAACACCTACATCGCCTCCGGCAACCCGGCCGGCGACCGGTTCGCTTCGCACTTCAACCACCAGACCTTCCGGTACATCATCCTGTACGACCTGCCCGTGGCCCCGGATCTGCAGAAGATCCTCGCCCACCGGATGCGCACGGACTACGCCCCCGCGGCGTCCTTCGTCTGCTCCGACGACGACCTGAACCGCATCCACGACATGATCCGCTACACGGTGGAGAACCTGGCTTACGACGGCTACATGGTGGACTGCGCGCACATCGAACGGCTGGGCTACGGCGGCGACGGCAACGCCTCCACGGTGACCCTCCAGACGATGTTCGATGCGGCTCCGCTCTACATGAACTGGCTGCAGGCGTGGAACGACGTCATCCGCCCGGACGGCGGACTGCCCCATACCGCCCCTTCCCCCATCCGGGCCGGCGGCGGTCCCTACTGGTGCACCTTCATCGTGCAGGCTCCCTGGCGTACGTACATGAACTATGGCGACGTCCGGCTGCTGGAGCGCTGCTACTCCTCCATGAAACTGTGGCTGAACTATGTGGACGCCTATTCCCGCGACGGCCTGCTGAAGCCCTGGCCGGAGACGGACTACCGCGCATGGTACCTGGGCGACTGGCTGGCCCCGGAAGGCGTCGACGTAACGCTTCCCGAGTCGGTCGACCTCGTTTCGAACTGTGCGCTCTGCCAGTCCTATGCCGACCTCATCCGCATCGCGGAACGGCTGGGCCTGCCGGAAGATGCAGCGGAATATACCCGGCGGCTCGATGCCCTGCGCACCCGCATCCAGGAGGAGTTCTACCACCCGGAAACAGCCACCTACGGCACGGGAAGCCAGCTTGACATGATCTACCCGATGCTGGTCGGCGTGGTACCCGAGGCGCTGGTTCCGGACGTCGAGCGGGCCCTCTTCGAGCGCACCGCCACCGTGTACAACGACCACCTGGCCGTGGGCCTCGTGGGCGTGCCGGTGCTGGCCGAATGGGCCGCCCTGACGGGCAAGGCCGACTTCGTCTACAAGATGCTCAAGCAGCCCGACTATCCGGGCTACCTGTACATGATCCACAACGGCGCGACATGCACCTGGGAGAACTGGCGGCCCACCCGCAGCCGGATGCACAACTGCTTCAACGGCATCGGCAGCTGGTTTTACCAGGGCCTCGGCGGCATCGTGCCCGAAGATCCGGGCTACCGCCGCGTGCGGATCGCCCCGCAGACACCCGAAGGCGTGGACTGGGTGGATGTCACCAAGGAAACCCCCTACGGCACCGTCGCGGTGCATTGGAAGCGGACCGATGACGGAAAAGTCCGGTACCAGTTCGACGTGCCCGTCGGCGTGACGGCCGTCTTCGACGGGAAAGACTGCCCGGCCGGTTCGTACGACATCACGAAGTGACACCTCCTTCCGTCCTGCAGCACCCTGCGGCGGCCGCTCTCCCGGCCGCCGCGATTGCCGGTGAAGTCAACCGGCTGCTCGCCACGCACGGACGCCTGGTGATCTGCGCCCCGCCCGGTGCCGGAAAATCGACCCTCCTGCCCCTGACGATGCGGGAGGCCCTGCCGGAGGATGGAAAGATCCTGATGCTGGAACCCCGCCGGATGGCCGCCCGGCAAGTGGCGGACCGGATGGCGTGGCTGCTCGGCGAGGAGCCGGGAGGCACCGTCGGCTACCGGATCCGCTTCGAGCGCCGCACCGGCCCCCGGACGCGCGTTGAGGTGTTGACGGAAGGCATCCTGACCCGGATGCTGGTGGACGACCCTACACTGGAGGGCGTCTCGGCCGTCCTTTTCGACGAATTCCACGAACGCAGCCTGCAGACCGACCTCGCCCTGGCCCTCGTCCTGGAAGCCCAGCGGCAGGTCCGGCCCGACCTGCGCGTCGTCCTGATGAGCGCCACCCTTGAAACGGCGGACCTCTGCGAAAGACTGGATGCCGCCCTCGCGGAGAGCGACGGCCGGCTTTTTCCCGTGGAGGAACGGTATGCCGAAACGGACTGCCGCCCCGAAGAAGCGGCCGACGAGGCAGGCCGGGCGGTGCTCCGCGCCTGCCGGGAACGCGAAGGGGACGTGCTCGCCTTCCTGCCCGGCGAAGCGGAGATCCGTCGCTGCGCTGAACGGCTTGCTCCCGCCCTGGAAGAGGCCGGCATCCGCGTCTGTCCGCTGTACGGAAACCTGCCCGACCGCATGCAGCGGGAAGCCATCGCACCCGCCCCGGCCGGAGAACGGAAAGTCGTCCTGGCCACGCCCATCGCCGAAACCTCCCTCACCATCGAAGGCGTCCGTACCGTCGTTGACAGTGGATTCTGCCGCAAGGCGGTCTTCGATCCGCGCAGCGGCCTGAGCCATTTTGAAACCCTCCGCATCAGCCAGGACATGGCCCGCCAGCGGAGCGGCCGCGCCGGCCGCGTGTCTCCCGGGGTCTGTTACCGGCTCTGGACCGCCGGAACGCAGCAGCGGATGGCCGCCACACGGGTTCCCGAAATCCTGGAAGCCGACCTGGCGCCGCTCGTGCTGTCGGTCGCCGCCTGGGGAGAAAGCCGTCCGGAACGGCTTCCCTGGCTGACCCCGCCGCCGGCTGACCGGCTCCGGGAAGCCCGGCGGCTGCTGGAACTGCTCGGCGCCGTGGACGAATCGGGTGCCGTCACGCCGCAAGGCCGGCAGATGGCCGCTTTCCCCTGCCACCCCCGCCTCGCCCGCATGCTCCTGCGCGCCGGCAATGAAAACGAACGCGCCCTGGCGGCGGACATCGCAGCCCTGCTAGAAGAACGCGACCTGCCCGGGATCGACGGGGCCGGCCTCGACCTGCGGATCGCCGCCCTGCGCCGCACCGGGCAGGACCGTCCGAACGGTGGGGCCTGGCACCGTCTGCGGCAAGGTGCGGAACAATACCGGCGGATGACCCGCGCCCCGGAAACCGCCGACATCCCGGACCCCTATGCCGTCGGCGCCCTGGTGGCCGCCGCCTATCCCGAACGGATCGCCCATGCCCGGCCGGAAGAAGGCCCCGGGCGGTATTTCCTGGCCGGCGGCGAGCAAGTGCGCCTCGACACGGCGGACCCGCTGTCGGCCTACGAATGGCTGGCTGTCGCCCACCTGACCGCCCGGCCGGACGGCGTCGGGCAGATCTTCCTGGCCGATCCGGTAGCGCCCGCCGACCTGCGTCCCCTGGCCCGGACACGGGACGTCGTCGCCTGGGACAGCCGCCAGGGCGGCGTCATCGCCCGGCGCGAAACCCGCATCGGAAACCTGCTGCTGTCCGCACAGCCCCTTTCGGGCGACCTGCGCGAACGGCAGACCGAAGCCATCTGCCGCGCGGCCGTGAAAGAAGGGCGTTCGATGCTGGATTTCTCGGAAGAAGTGCAGGGGCTGCAGCGGCGCATCGCAGCCGTCGCCCGCCGGCATCCCGAACTGGGGCTGCCCGACCTGTCCACCGACACCCTCCTGCAGCAGGCTCCGCAGTGGCTCGGCCCCTGGGTCGGAACGGCGACCACCACCGCGCAACTGCGCAAGATCGACCTGTGCACGGTACTCTGGGCGATGCTCAGCCACGAACAGCAACAGGCCGTCGAAACGCTGGCCCCCTCACACATCACCGTCCCCACGGGAAGCCGGATCCGCGTGGAATACCGCACCGGTGCCGACGCGCCTGTCGTCCGGGTCCGCCTGCAAGAATGCTTCGGGCTGGTGGACACCCCGCACATCGACGGCGTCCCCGTGCTGATGGAACTGCTTTCACCGGGATTCAAGCCCGTCCAGCTCACCTCCGACCTGCGCAGTTTCTGGAAAGACACCTACTTCCAGGTACGTTCGGAGCTGCGGCGCCGCTATCCGCGCCACGCCTGGCCGGACGATCCCCTCGCGGCCGATCCCGTCCGCGGGGTCAGAAAGAAGAAAACGTGATCAGCGGACCAGCCAGCCCGTCAGGGTCTCGTGCGGGCTGACAAGGGCGAACTTGCAGAACTTCGTCGCCCCCAGCTCCTTCAAGGACACGCGCAGCTGCTCCTGCCCCGCCTCGATGTCGCCCAGATGCTTCCACGCCTGGGGTTTGCCTTCCTTGTAGGCATTGTCCGCGGCGGCATAGACCGCGACCTTCGCATGCGGCCGGACGGCCGTCCAGGAAAGGATGGCCTCGTCGTCGTACGGCATGACGGAGAGCTCCTGGATGCAGGTCTTCCCGAGGAAGGAAATGCCGTCGCGTTCGCGGGCGACTTCGTCCGGAACCGTCATCCCCAGAAACTCGCAGACCGACGGGTTGACGTCGACGATCTGTGCCTTCCCGTCCTTGAAATACCGGTTCACCTTCCGGTTGGTGGCAATCCATCCGGCCCGCTCGCGGGCGGAGTGCCCGCCGTGCGAATGGCCGTCGAGGGAGCGGCCGTGGTCCGTCAGTACGACGATCATCCACTCTTCGCCGAAATGCCGCTCGCGGTAGCGTACCGCCTCCCAGATGCGGCCGATCTGCTCGCCCGCCTTGAGGATGTACTCGTCGAAGATGGCACCGTTCCCGTGGATGTGCGACGCGTCGTCGGTATACCACAGGTAGACCCAGCTGAGGTCGGGGGCGTCCTCGCGGATGCTCTTCTCCGCCTCCTGGGTGACCCGTTCGTCGTAATCGAAAACGTGCAGCTCTTCGGGCTTGGAAGGATACGTCACCGGGTCGAGGTCGTACCCGTCGCGGACGATATCGATCTGCAGGCGGCCGGTTTCCTCCTTGCCCTCACCCAGAAGGACCGTACGGTTGTCGGTCCAGCTGGAATAGATCCCCGTTTTCAGCGGCCGTTCCTGCGCCTTGGCGATCCGGAAGAGCGACCAGTACTGGTAGGCCGGGGAAAGGTTGCCGTTTCCATACACGTTGTGCTTGGCCGCCCAGGTGCCCGTCAGCATCGAATTGTAGCCGACCGCCGAGATGGTCGGGGTCTGGCTCCAGGTCCCTACCTGCCCGCCGATCAGGCAGTTCCCGAAGGCGCCCTTCGCGGCGATGTCGTAGATAGCCGGCACATGCAGGCGTTCGACGGCGTCTTTCGGAACCCCGTCGATGAGGATGATGACCGCCTTCCTTTCCTTGGCGGTGACGGCGGCAGCGACCAGCAACGCGGCCGCGGCAGCCCAGATTCGAAGATGTTTCATGAAGGCAAAGATACCTTTTCCCGACAGAAATTGCAAACCGGCGGCCCGGACTGGATTCTTTTACTATCTTTGCAAGCGGAAATCACCTATTAACAACGTATTTGAGAATGAATTTGAGAAAAACCATCTTGATTCTGTTGGTTGCGGTCCTCGGCAGCATGGAGGCCCGCGCACAGTTCAACAGTCTTGGTACCGAAAAAGCGAGCACCCGCTGGAATACTGTCAAATCGCAGAATTACCAAGTCATTTTCCCCGTGCAGGCCGACTCCCTCGGCCGCGTCTACGCCGCTCTGCTGGAGCAGTACCGCCCCTGGGTCGGCAACTCCGCAGGCTTCCTCCCCAACGAGCGCTACCGCCGCCCGATGCCCGTCATCCTGCACCCCTTCACCGGATTCTCGAACGGCGCCGTCACCTGGGCGCCCCGCCGGATGGTCCTCTTTACGTTCGCGGACTCCTACGGCATGCTGCCGCCCGTCCCCTGGGAGAAAATCCTCGCCATCCATGAAAACCGCCACGTCGCGCAGATGCAGCTCGGCCGCTCCGGATTCTGGAAGCCGTTCCACTACCCCTTCGGGCAGCTGCCCGCCCAGATGGTCAGCGGATTCCTGCCGAACGCAGCCATCCTGGAAGGTGACGCCGTCGTGGCCGAAACCGCGCTGACCTCAAGCGGCCGCGGCCGCTCGGGCGACTTCCTGGCCTACATCCGGATGGCCTTCGACAATGGCGACACCCGCAACTGGATGCGCTGGCGCTACGGCTCGCAGAAGCACTACACCCCGGACTACTACCGGATCGGCTACATGACCGTTGCCGGCATGCGGACGGAGTACGGCGCCCCGATGTTCATGTCCGACTACCTGCACCGGCTCACGAAACCGTTGTGTTTCAGCGCCCTTCCGAAAACGATGAAGTCGTACTCCGGCAAGTCGATGAAGCAGACCTGGAACGGCATCGCCGAGGCGTTCAGCACCACTTGGAAGGAGGATGATGCCCGCCGCGGCCCCTTCCAGGAACTCCAGCCGCTGATGACGGAGACGCGCCGCTACTTCACCGTCACCACCAACGCCGTCCAGACAGCCGACGGCCGCGTCTTCGCAATCCGTGCCGGCCTGGCCGATGCGGAGGAACTGGTGGAGATCCTCCCGGACGGCACGGTGGAATCCATCCGCCCGACAGGCGCCGAAAGCCGTCTGGTCTACTCGCCCCGGACCGACTGCCTCTACTGGTCTGAAATGGCCGTGAACGCACGCTGGGACCTGCAGCAAGACAACCGCATCAAGAAGATGAAGGTCGGTGAAAAGAAGATCTACGATGTCACGCACGAGGGCCGCTTCGTCTCGCCGGCCATCTCCGAAGACGGCCGCTACCTGGCTGCCCCCGAGTACCCGATCGCCGGCGGCAGCCGCATCGTCCTCTTCGACCTTGACACCGAAGAAGAAATCCGCAGCATCGCCGCGCCGGGCGGCCTGCAGGTCACCGAGGTGGCCTTCTGCGGGAACGACCTCCTCTTCACGGGCGTCTCCGACAACGGAATGGGCCTCTACCGGACCGACTTTGCCTCCATCACGGTCCTGGAACCGGCCGTGCCCGCCCAGATCAGCGGCATGATCAGCCGTAACGGCGTGGTCTACTTCACCAGCGACCGCAACGGCACCCGGGAAATCTACTCGTACGCCGGCGGAAAGATGACGCAGTTGACCAACACCAAGTACGGTGTTTCCAGCCCGTTCTTCCGCGACGGCAAGCTCTGTTTTGCGGCCCTGCAGCCCGAAGGACGGATCCTGTCGACCGTCGAGAAGACGCTGGACCGCCCCGTCGCCTTCGCGGATGTCGCCGCCTGGCCCATCGCCGACAAGCTGGCAGCGCAGGAGCGGGCCATCGCCGCACAGAAGCCGATGGTGCAGGCGCCCGGACTGCCCGCCACCGAGCGTTACAAGAAAGCCGCCAACTTCCTGCACATCCACTCCTGGGCCCCTGTCTATTCCGAGGAGGACGACCTCGGCGTGACGGACGCCTCGTTCGATTACCAGTCCGCGTCCGCCGGCGCCCTGGTCTATTTCCAGAACCTGACCGGCACGGCCAGCGGCACCCTGGGCCTTTCCATCCATGAGAATCCGCTCAATGAAGACGAGATTTCCACCGGCCTGCACGCCCGCCTGACCTACTCCGGCCTGCTGCCCGTCATCGAAGCCGGCTTCGACATCGGCGACCGTCCTTCGGTCTCCGTCACCCGCGGCCTCATCTCTGAAACGGACTCCACCTTCCAGCGCACCCTCGAACGCGAAGGCGGCAGCCCGGTCTACATCGGCGGCCGGCTCTCCGTCAGCCTGCCCCTCGACTTCTCCTCGCACGGCTGGAACCGTTCCTTCGCCCCGTACTTCTCCATCAAGGGCAGCACGGACGACCTCGGCGAGAGTTACATGCTCTATGATTACCAGCCCGGTTTGGGCTACATCCCGCAGTTGAACACCGGCGGTTCCCGGATCAACATGCTGTTCTACCAGGCGGGCTTCAGCGCTTCCGTGGCGCGGCCTACCGCCCCGGCCGCTTCCTATCCGCGCCTGGGCGCCGGCCTGTCCGCCCGCTACTCCGCGAATGCCTGCAACCACTCGCTCTATGCCGGCGTGCACGGCTTCCTGCCCGGCCTGGCAGCCTGCCACGGCCTGAAACTCGCCGCTGCGGTGCAGACCAAGGGCGCCGACCCGGCTTCGGGTGCGATGCCCCTCGGTTTCTGGCTCTCCGGCATGGAGGACATGGCGCCCCGCGGCTTCGAAGACACGATGACCGGGTCGCAGATCAACCTCGCGGGGGACTATGCCGCCTGCCTGAGCGCCGACTATACGATGCCGCTCGCCTCGCTGGACTGGTCGCTGGGCTACCTCGCCTATCTGCGGAACCTCGACCTGACCCCCTTCTGCGACGTGACCTTCACCGACGCGGCAGGTTCCGGCACCGGCAACCTGTACAGCGCGGGCGCCGACCTGGGCTTCCGGTTCGAAAAGATCCTCATGCTCAACTCTCCTCTCAAAGTCGCCCTCCGCGTCGCGTACAACGGCGGCTCCCTGATGAAGTACTTCCCGATCAAAGACGAGTTCTATATCGGCTTCAAGACCAACCTTTCACTCTAACCCATGGAACAGAAAATGTACACTTGCATCGACCAGAACGGGACGCTCATCGTATCCGTCGCCTCCGGATGCGAGATCGTCGCCGCCCTCGAGCGTCTCTGCAGCGACCTCGACCTGCAGGCCGGGGAAATCACCGGCCTGGGCGCCATCAGCGGGGCAACCCTCCGCTTCTTCGACCCCCGGGTCAAGCACTATGTCGACAAGACATTCGAAGAGCAGATGGAAATCGCCAACCTCACCGGCAACATCTCCCGGTCCGAGGGCAAGCCCTACCTGCACGTGCACGCCTGTCTCGGGCGTGCTGACTACACGATGATCGGCGGGCATCTGCTCCGGGCCGTCGTCCGCGGCGCCTGCGAACTCTTCGTCCGTCCGATGCCCGGCCCCGTCGGCCGGCGCTTCGATCCCGAAACCGGTCTTAACTTGTACGAATTCTGATGCTGTTCCCTTCGCTGACTCCGCTCTTCCTGATCCTGATCGCCGTCGTCATCCTGACGTGCATCTGGCTCAACACCCTGTCCTCGCGGATCGGAGTGCCCGCCCTGCTGGCATTCATGCTGCTCGGTATGCTGTTCGCCAACAACGGCCTCTGGCCGGTTCGCTTCGACAACTACGATTTCGCGAAGGAGACCTGTACCGTCGCCCTCATCTTCATCATGTTCTACGGCGGTTTCGGCACCCGGTGGGAGTCGGTGAAGCCCGTGGTCCGCGAATCCATCCTGCTGGCCTCGGTCGGGGTACTCGCTACGGCCGCCCTGGTGGGCCTCTTCTGCCATTACGTCCTGCACTGGGCGCTGCTGGAGAGCCTGCTGTTCGGCGCCGTGATGGGATCCACCGACGCGGCATCCGTCTTCTCCATCCTGCGCAGCAAGCGGCTCGGCCTGCGGAACAACACGGCCCCGATGCTGGAGATGGAAAGCGGCAGCAACGACCCGGCCGCATACATGCTTACCGTCATCCTGCTCTCGGTCATGAACGGATCGGCGAGCGGTGGGGGCATCGTCTGGAACGTCTTCGCGCAGATTGTCTTCGGCGGCCTCGGCGGCCTGGTCATCGCGTGGCTGGCCGTTTTCGGCTTCCGCCACATCCCCTACTTCGCCAGCGGATTCGACTCGCTGTACATCTTCGCCGTGGCGATCGCGGCCTACGCCTTCCCGACGATGATCGGCGGCAACGGCTACCTGAGCGCCTACATCGTGGGCATCGTCCTGGGCAACGAAGAGTTCAACAACAAGAAGTCCCTGGTCAGTTTCTTCGACGGGTTCACCGGCCTGATGCAGGTGCTGATCTTCTTCCTGCTCGGCCTGCTGGCCCATCCCGCCCAGATGCACAAGGCCGTGCTGCCGGCCATCGCCATCTTCCTCTTCATGCTGCTGGTCGCACGTCCGGCGGCCGTCTTCGGCATCCTCACGCCCTTCCGCAAGTACGGAGTCAAGCAGCAGGCGCTGATCTCGTTCGTGGGCCTGCGCGGGGCCGCGTCCATCGTGTTCGCGATCATGGCGATGGTGAGTCCCGCCTTCCTCGAGCACGACATCTTCAACGTCGTGTTCGTGGTGGTACTCCTGTCCATCGGCCTGCAAGGGTCGCTGATCCCCTGGGTGGCGCACAAACTGGACATGATCGACCCCAATGCCGACATCATGAAGACGTTCAACGACTATTCCGGCGGCACCGACATGCTCTTCGGACGCGTTCCGGTGACGACGGACAGCGCGTGGGCGGGCCGGGAAATCCGCACCCTGGGCTTGCCGCGCAACCTGCTCATCGCACTCGTGATGCGCAACGGGGAACGGATCCTGCCGCGGGGAAGCACCGTCCTGCAGCCCGGCGACGAGGTTATCACCATGACGCGCGGCTTCGAGGACACGGACACCTTCCTGATCGAAAAGAAGGTGAAGGTGGACAGCCGGCGCGTCGGCTCACGCATCGCCGACTACCCGGGCAAGGGTCTGGTCGTAATGGTCCGGCGCGGGGAAGAAAACATCATCCCGAACGGTGACACGGTGCTGCAGGCAGGAGACAAATTGGTGATCCTGAACCTGGGACAGCCGGCCGTTCCGTCCGGGACTGACGATAAGGCGTCGGAGAAAAAAGCCTAGAAAGCGGCGATCAGTTCGTCGTTCGTATAGGCATCCGCTCCATAGCAAGTCTTCAGATAGGCGAGTCCCGCCTGGTAATCCTCTTCCGTGAAGGAATCCGTGGCCTCTTTCGCCACGACGACGTCGTAACCGAGGCAGAAGGCGTCGGCGGAGGTGTGGCGGACGCACATGTGGGCGTGCAGGCCCGTCATGACAACCGTCTTGACTCCCAGTTCCTTGAGAAGGATATCGAGGTCGGTCTGGAAGAAGCCGCTGTAACGGCGCTTCGGCACGACGAAATCCTTTTTGGAGAGCGACAGCTCGGGGATGACTTCCGCGCCCGGCGTACCGACGATGGCGTGGTCTCCCCAGATGGTCAGTTCCCGGTCGATGCCGGGGATGTGGGCGTCATTGCAGAAGATCACCGGAACACCTTTTTCGCGTGCAGCGTCGAGCAGGCGGGCGGTGGCAGGGACGATAGCTTTGGCGCGGTCGCATCCGAGGGCGCCGGTCACGAAGTCGTTGAGCATGTCGACGACCAGGATGGCAGGATGATTAAGTTTTTCCATTTGTTGATTTAATACGTTCGTTGTGATCCTCCATGACGGGATCCGCCCGGAGCAAACCAATAACTGTGCCAAACACGCACGGGGCCCCGCGCGCGTCACAGCGCCATGCGGATCCGCGCGGGGTAGTAGAGGCGGGGGCTGAGGCTGAGGTCGGGGCTACGGCTGAGGCCGGCACCCATCTTTGACCTGACGTCTAACAGGCTGATAATCAATAAATAACACACTTTGCCTGCCGGATTTCGGAGCAGGCAAAATGCGTAAATCCTTGATTATCAGCTAGAGAAGCGGCAGGACAAAAGAGTGTGGGAACCGGTGAAATGAATAAACCGGAAGATCTGCTGGGCCCTCGGACAAGACCGGCAACAACCCGCCGGAGAGGAGGGCCCTTGCCCGGAGTCCCCCGCAGCCAGAGTTCCCCGCAGCCAGAGCCCCGCGCAGCCGGAGCCCCGCGCAGCCAGCCGCGTTGTCGCCACCCCACTTGATAGTCGAGCGGCGGCGGTGCCGCAAAAAATGTCGAAAAAACGAAGACTCTTCACGACATCAACGTACACCGATTTCCGTACACTCACCTCCTGACTACTTATTATTCAACATCGCGCGGCTAATATCAGGACGAGATCGTATACCTGACCGATAAGTGATTATTAATCAGCGACTTCGTTGATTTCCCTGCCCTTTTTTCGGAGAGGGAGAACAAGCAAAGTGCTGACTGTCACATCGTTAGCGGTCAGCGGGCGGAATGAAGTGCAGTTCATCCGGGGCGGGATGCAGCTCATCCGGGGCGGGATGCAGCTCATCCGGGGCAGGCAGATGCGCTTCGTGTAAGAAGGCCCGCCGTTCTCCGCGGCGAGGATCTGTTGAAGACCGGACAACCGGGACGGGGACGGCATTCCGTCGTTCTCCGCCATTTGGCAGAAATGACGGACGCTTCCATTTATGGCGGTATTTTCGTATTTTTGGGGAAGAGACTGAATCGACATGAAAAAGACCGCACGAAACCTTTTCCGGATCACGCTGGCCGTGCTGGCCGCGGCCCTGCTGGGCGGCTGCCTGTACCTGAACAGCCTGATGCCCATCATCACTGGATATGCCGCGAAGAACCTCGCCTCAGCCGTTTTCATTTCAGGACGGGAACCCGCTGATGTGGAGGCGTTGGACCTGCATTTTTCATTCATCAAGTTCACCCGCAACCGTGTCGACTTCGAAAAGCAGACGGTGACGAGCCGGTTCCTGTGGAGCAAATCCATCGCGGCGTTCCGCGAGGGGTACGGTGTGACGTTGCTGCGGGGCAGTGACAAAGACAAGGAGGCGTTTCTGACGCAGTCCTGGCCGCTGCCTTCGGACGGGGCGGCGACGGAGATCGTCCGCGGAGGGGCTCCAGCGGCCCTGGCGGCGGGGGATTCGGCACTGGCGGCGGAGACCGTCCGCGGAGGCGCTCCCCCGGCGCTGGCACAGGGTGATCCGGCGCAGAGCAGCGCCACGGGGGATTCAGCGCTGGCGCGGGGGGATTCGGCGCTGGCGGCGGAGATCGTCCGCGGAGGGGCTCCAGCGGCCCTGGCGGCGGGGGATTCGGCGCTGGCGGCGAGGCTGGAGCCGGTCGCACGGGCGCTGGTTGACGAGCGGGCTTACAACGGGCACCCCTTCGCCTTCATCGTCCTCCACAAGGGCGCCGTCGTGGCCGAGCGCTACGACAAAGGCATCGGGCCCGGCACCCGGCTGCTCAGCTGGAGCATGGCCAAGAGCTTCACGAACGCGCTCACCGGCATCATGGCCGGCGACGGCATGGTAGACATCCACGCCCCGCTGGACATTCCGGAATGGCAGCAGGACGGACGCAAAGACATCACCTTGAACGACCTCCTGCAGATGCAGAGCGGCCTGGAGTGGAATGAAGACTACGGCAACCGCTCGGACGTAAACCTGATGCTGCACCGCGAGACCGACATGGGCGCCTTCGCCCAGTCGAAGCCGCTCCGGTACACGCCCGGCACGCACTGGTATTACTCCAGCGGCACAACCAACATCGTCATGCGCTGGCTCCGCAGCCGGTTCCCCTCGGACGAAGCCTTCCTCACCTACTTGCACGACCGCCTCTTCAAGCCGCTGGGCTTCCGCAACCCGTATTTCGAACCCGACATGTCGGGCACGCCGGTGGGGTCGTCTTACCTCTATGCGACGGCACGCGACTACGCCCGATTCGGGCAGATGTACCTGGACGACGGCTGCGTCGCGGGAGAGCGGATCCTCCCGGAAGGATGGGTGGACTACACGGTCACCCCGGCCTCGGACAGCAAGGGCGGCTATGGTGCCTTCTTCTGGCTGAACCGCGACAAATCCATCGCCGATGCCCCTGAAGACATGTTTTCGTGCTTCGGGCACGACGGCCAGCGGATCTTCATCCTCCCCTCGAAAGAACTTGTGGCGGTGGTCCTGGGCTATTCCAATCTGCCCGACCACATGATCGCCTTCGACCGGCTCCTCAAAGACATCCTCGCGCAACTGCCATGAAAACCACACGCTTCCTGACCACCCTCATCCTCCTCGCGGCGTGCCTGACGGCCTGCCACCACGCCCCCCGCTACGCCAACCGGGCGGAACGCCTGCTCGCCGAACTCGCCGACCCGACGTCGGACTACGCCTTCGTGATGGCCCACCGGGGCGACTGGCGCAACTGGCCCGAGAACTCCCTGGAAGCCATCGAATCGGCCATCGCGATGGGCTGCGACATCCTGGAACTGGACGTGGCGATGACACGCGACAGCCAGCTGGTCCTGTGCCACGACGCCACGCTCGACCGTACGACGGACGGGCACGGGCGGATCGCCGACCACACCCTCGCCGAGATCAAGGAACTGCGCCTGCGGCACGGGCACCGGGTCGTGACGGAGGACCTCCGGATGCCCACCCTCAAAGAGGCCCTGCAGCGCTGTGCAGGGCGGGCGCTCGTCCAGATCGACCACGGCTGGGACCTCTACGACGAAGTGCTGCGCGATGCCCGTGAAGTCGGGCTGGAAGACCTCGTGATCATGAAAGGCCGGACCTTCGTCGACCGGCCGGAACTCAAATACGCGCCCCAGCTTTCTGTCCCTTCCGAGCAGGCGGAAACCCTCTTCGGGCAGTACCGGGCCGCAGGCATCGTGCCGCCGTGCTACGAATTCGTCTTCCCGGAGCGGACGCCGGAAGTCGACGCGCTCGCCCGCGAAGTCATCGCCTCCGGCTCGCGGATCTGGGTCGGGACGATGTGGAAGACGGCGGACGGCGGGCTGGACGACGACCGCGCCGCCCTTTCGGGCGACCCCGACGCCATCTACGGGCAGCTGCTCGACATGGGCTGCAGCATCTTCATGACCGACCGCCCTGCCCAGGTCATCTAGAGCCTGCATCGCCTGGGCCGCCACCCCGCCCTCGGAGTGGTGGAGTAGCGGAAACGGCCCCCAGCGGAGCAGAACATGAAATAATCGAAACGGAAATGAAATTCATCCATCTGGCAGATTTGCATCTGGGAAAGAGCGTTGCGGCCTTTCCGATGCTCGAGGAGCAGCGGAGCCTCCTGTTCGGGCAGGTCCTCCCTGCTGCCCAGGAGCTGGAGCCGGACGGCGTCCTCATCGCCGGGGACGTCTTCGACCGCGCAAACCCTTCGGCGGAAGCCCTCGCCCTGTTCGACGACTTCCTGGTGGCCCTGAACCGCCTGCCGAAACGGCCCGAAGTGTTCGTGATCAGCGGCAACCACGACGGCGCCGAGCGCATCGCCTACGGCGCGCGGATCCTCGGCCAAAGCGGCCTCCACATGTCACCGGTCTATGACGGCGACATCCGCCCCGTCGTCATGCACGACGACTACGGACCGCTCGATGTGTACATGCTCCCCTTCGTGCGGACCTCCACGGTGAAGGACCGCTTTCCCGACGAAGAGATCGCCTCGGAGAACGACGCCGTGGCCGCGGCCGTCCGCCACATGGGCATCGATCCCGCGCGGCGCACGGTCTGCCTGGCCCACCAGTTCGTCTCAGGCGCCACGGTCTCCGGCGCGGAAGAAACCGCAGTGGGCGGCCTCGACTGCGTCAGCGCGGAGGTTTTCGACGGCATCGACTACGTCGCCCTGGGGCACATCCACCGGCCGCAGCAGATCACCCCTGCCATCCGGTACGCCGGCAGCCCGCTCAAATACTCCTTCGCGGAAGTGGGCCACAAAAAGAGCCTGACGGTCGTTGACATCCGCGGGAAAGGAGACGTAAGCATCTCCGAACGGCCCCTGATGCCGGTGCACGACTGGTTCGACCTGCGCGGCACGTTCCGCGAACTCGCTTCCGAGGACTTCCGCGCCCGGCATCCCGAATATGCGCAGGGATACCTGCGGATCACCCTGACGGACGAGAACGACATCATCGACGGGTTCAAGAGCCTGCGTGCCGTATATCCGCTGATGATGGAACTGCACTACGACAACGCCCGCACCCGTGCGCTGGGAATCGGGCCGGACGCCACGACTGGCCTGAAGACCGACGAAGACTTTGTCCGGCAACTCTTCGGGAAGCAGAATGGGCGGGAAATGGAAGATCGTGAGATTCAATTCATTAAAAAGATCTTGGAATGCGACCAATCGAACTGACCCTCTCCGCTTTCGGTTCCTACAAAGGGACAGAGCACATCGATTTCACCCAGCTGGGCGACAGGGGCGTCTTCCTGATTTCCGGGAAGACCGGCGCCGGGAAGAGCACGATCTTCGACGCCATCAGCTTCGCGCTGTTCGGAAAACCCAGCGGCGACCTGCGCAAGGAAGAGATGTTCCGCTCGGAATTCGCGGACCCCAAGACGCGCACGTACGTGAAACTCCGCTTCGCCTACGGCGGCAAGGAGTACACCGTGGAACGCAGCCTGCCCTACGAACGGAAGTCGGGCAGACGCTCCCGCAACGCCGACGGCGCGTTGGTGGAAGGCACGACGTCGGAGCCCGCGAAGGCGGTGCTTTCCTCGCCCGGCGAGCCCACCCTCGAGAAGGTGCAGGACGTGAACGCGCGGGTGCAGCAGATCCTGGGTGTCGACCGCGACCAGTTCGTCAAGATCGCCATGATTCCGCAGGGCGAGTTCCAGAAACTGCTGCTGGCCGATAACGACACCAAGCAGAAAATCCTGCGGAAGGTGTTCGGCACAGAGCGCTTCCAGAAGATCGAAGAAAAAGCCGACGATGCCGTCAAGGTGATCGACGGCCGGCGGAAAGAGAAGATGGTGGAGATCCGCAGCGCGCTGGGCGGTGTCAAGGGCGACGAAGCGTCGCAGACCTTCACGGACTTCCATCTGGCGCTGGAGGAATACGCCGACCCGCTCACCCAGCTGGACGGGATGACCGCCCGGGTCGAAGCCCTCGTCCGGGAAGACGAGGAAAAAGTCGCCGCCGCGGATGAGGCCCTCCGCAAGGACAAGGAGGAGGAAGCGCGGCTTACCCGGTGCAAGGCCGACGTGGAGCGGAACAACGGTGAAAAACGCAGGCGGGATGATGCCGCTGCGGCACTCGGCGTCCTGATCCGCCGGCACGAGGAGGCGAAGAAAGAGCAGGCAAAGAACCCGCTGCGGCAGCAGGAGGCCGAAAAAAAGACCGCCGAGCAGGCCGTGTACGAACGGCAGCTGCCCAAGTATCCCACCTTCGAGGAAGTGGAAAAGGCCCTGACAGAAGCCCGGAAACAACTGAAAACCAGCCAGAAGGAGCTGAAGGATGCTCAGGAAATGCGCGAGCGGCTGCTCCGCGGGAAGAAGCAGCTGGAAGCGGAGCAGAAAGACCTGGAAGGATGCGACGTCGCATTGAACCGCATCGTGCAGGCGGGCAAGGACCTGAGAGAACAGATCCGGCGCATCGAGGAGCTGCAGGAACGGATCAAGACTGCCGAGAAAAAACAGGAAGAATACGGACAAGCGCGGCGCCTCCTCGAGCGGAGGCTGCAGGAAAAGCAGGCTGCCGCGACGGCATACGAGGCCGCCCACAGCCTGTTCCTGAGCGCACAGGCGGGCTATCTGGCCGCCGGCCTCGAAGAGGGGACGCCCTGCCCGGTGTGCGGAGCCGTCCATCATCCCGCCAAGGCCGTCCTGCCGGAAGGCGCCCCGAGCCAGGCACAGGTCAACGCCCTGAAAGACGCCTACGAAAAGGTCGTTCAAGCGGCTGAAAAGCAAACGGTTGCCTGCTCCGGCCTGCACTCGGGATACGAGGCCGCCAAGGCCGAGGCCGACCGGCGGATCCGTGAAATGGCCGGCGAACTGGATGGCAAAGACTACGATACCCTGAAGCAGGACGGCTGCGCCGTGCTGGGCGCCTTCGCGGACGCGCTGAATGACCGGATCAGCGGCTTGCGGGAGCAGTACAAGACGATGGAAGGGCGCTGCAACCGCCAGAAAGAGCTTTCCGAACGGTTGCTCCCCGACGCCAACCGCCAGATCGAACAGCTTTCCCAGCGCATCGAAAACGACCGCACCGGCGAACTGCAAGGAC
Source organism: uncultured Bacteroidia bacterium (assembly GCA_902801205.1). Classification (GTDB taxonomy): domain Bacteria; phylum Bacteroidota; class Bacteroidia; order Bacteroidales; family UBA932; genus Cryptobacteroides. Next base: position 8,172 of record CADCHE010000002.1, on the reverse strand, counting down.
GGATCGAAGGAGATGAAAAGCGGCTCGGCGACCTGCGGGCGGAGCTGTCGTTCGGCAGCGAAAAAGAGGCCCGGAACGCCATCGCAGCGCTCGGGAAGGCGGTCGCCAGCCTCAAGGACGAAATAAAAGCCGCCGATGACGCCGTCCGGCAATATGAAGGCGAAATCAGCGAGAAAAAGAGTCTCCTGGCCGACCTGGAGGGCCGCATCGACCCGAAGCTGCCGTCCGACCTGGAGCAGATCAAAAAGGACCTGGAGGAAAACCGGAAGAGGCAGAAGGCGACCGAAGAGAAGAAGACCGCGGCCGAGGCACGGCGGCTCGTCGACAAGCCCGTTCCGGACCTGCTCCGGGCGGAGAAAAAGGCGTACGGGGCCATCTGTGAGGAACTTGCGTGGAAGAAGAATCTCAGCGACACCCTGAACGGCCGGCTGGCCGGGAAGGACAAGATCGAGCTCGAGACCTTTGTCCTGACCTCGTACTTCGACCGGATCCTGCACAAGGCGTCGGTCCGCCTGAACGAGATGTCCAGCGGACAATACGACCTGATCCGTTCCGAGACGGCAGGAAACCTCCGGGAGAAGACCGGACTGGGGATCGCCGTCATGGACCACCACAGCGGCAAGGTGCGCGATGTCAAGTCGCTCTCGGGCGGGGAATCGTTCCTGGCATCGCTGGCCCTGGCGCTCGGTTTGTCGGACGAGACGCAGTCCAGCGCCGGCGGCATCCGTATCGACACGATGTTTATCGACGAGGGCTTCGGCAGCCTGAGCCCGGATGTGCTGGAACTGGCGCTCCGGACACTGGAGAAACTCGCTGCGAAGGGCACCCTGATCGGCCTGATCTCGCATGTCGAGAGCATGAAGGACCGCTACCGGCGGATCGATGTCGAAAAAACCGGCGGAGGCAGCACCATCGTCGTCCGTTGATATTTTTTTCTATTTTTGTAAAAAGATGCATGACATGATGATGAAAAGATTTCTTCTGTTTGCCGCCGCCTGGCTGGGCGGCCTCGTCCTAGCCGATGCCCAGGACCTGATCACGACGCGCTTCGGCGAAGAAATCGAAGCCAGGGTCGTGGAAGTCCGAGAAGGGGAAGTGGCGTACAAAATGTACAACGACCTGGATGGCCCTACGTTCTTGCTTGCCAAGGGCGACATCCTCCTCATCCGCTTCGAAAACGGAGAGACGAAGACCTTCACGGACGACACCTATTACAATGCAGCGGATCCGGACGCGATCCGGCCAGGCATGAAATTCCGCGAGTACAAGGACCTCTACTACGCGGGCAACTACGTCCGTCAGCCTGGAGACCAGTACAGTGCAGGATGGCTGGGTGTCGCCTCGTTCGTGATTCCCGGGCTGGGTCAGGCCGTGGCGGGAGAATGGGGCCGGGCCCTGGGGTTCGCGGGGGGCAACGTCCTCATGAACATCTTGATTCAGAACCAGCTGGAGGAGGGCGACGACGGGAAGTATTATTACAATCCTTACTCTGCGGCCGCGGCTTTATATCTTGCCGGTATCGTCCTGAACATCTGGAGCACCTGCGACGCCGTCCGTGTCGCGAAGATCAAGAACATGTACTACCAGGACCTCCGCCAGCAAAGGGCGGCGATGGACTGGAAGATTGAACCCTTCTTCGCCGCCGCACCGAAATCCGCCGCCGGCCCCGCCGCCAGAACCACGCCGACCGCCGGCCTGTCGCTCTGCATCACCTTCTGACCGGAATCATCCTTTGCACGCTTCTTGCAGGACGCAGGGAATAAACCAAACGATGATAAAAAGAATCCTTCTGCTTGCCGCCGCCTGGCTGGGCGGCCTCGTCCTGGCCGATGCCCAGGACCTGCTTACAGCGCCCAGCGGCGAAGAAAACGAAGCCACGGTCGTCGAAATCCGACCAGGCATGAAATACCGCGAGTACAAGGACCTCTACTACGCAGGCAACTATGTCCGCCTGCCCGGAGACCCGTACAGTCCCGCATTGCTGGGCATCGCTTCATATTTTGTGCCCGGACTGGGTCAGGCCGTAGCGGGAGAATGGGGCCGGGCCCTGCGTTTTTTCGGAGGCTGCCTGCTGGGAGGCATCGTGCCGGCAGCTCTTGCCGGCTACAAAGACGGCGCTTTTCTGGAGGCCGGCTTGTTACTGTACATAACGGGTTACCTGACTTGCGACATCTGGAGCATTTGCGACGCCGTCCGTGTCGCGAAGATCAAGAACATGTACTACCAGGACCTCCGTCAGCAAAGGGCGGCGATGGACTGGAAGATTGAACCCTTCTTCGCCGCCGCACCGAAATCCGGCTCCGCCGCCAGAACCACGCCGACCGCCGGCCTGTCGCTCAGAATCACATTCTGACCGGAGACAAGATGGACCTTCGGCGCCAGAAACGAGAATTTCGTGTGGATGGAATAGAGAGAGTACCCGAAACGAAGTGTTATTCTCCGAAGGTCTTTTCCAGTTCGCGTTCGAGGTCGGTTTTGCTGAAGGTGAACACGTGGCCGAAGAGGCCGACGGATACCCTCCGGGGACCATCTCCCGCATTGAACTTTCCTACGCTGTAGACGAAGCGGTTTTCGACGGAAAAGTTTTCGTTCAGGAGCCATCCGGTCATCGAGGTGCCCACAGTGGCGCCCCAAAGGGCCAGGGCCGCTCCTCCTTCCTCGTCTTCGAGGGTGCTTTTGAGCCCTTCGTTGAGGGTCTCGTTGATGACGGCGAGGATGGCGTCCTTGTGCGCCTGCTTGCCGGGGCAGGTGACGACGGCGATTCCGGCCACGAGCAGGACGGCAAGGATCCCGATCACCCCGCCCAGGCGCTTGTGTGACGGTTTGTTGTCCAGGTAGTCGTCGACGGCCTGTTTGAAGAGACGCTCGAAGTCTTCGAGGCTGCCGGCTTCGATCAGGGATATCTCGGGGACTCCTTCGACGCTGCCGTAGTAGGTTTTGTCGCCGTCGGAGTATTTGGGTGAGCAATATAGGTTCCTGTATTTCATCACGTGGCGGTTGATGAGGTAAAGATAGGAATTTTTTGTGTTCGGAGGAAGGGGATTTGGCGGAGGAGGGGCGGGGTAGGTTTACTTGACAAGGCGGATGTTAAGGTCATGAGTAACATCCGCATTGTTTATCCAGAAAGGATAACCCGCTTCAATATGGAAACATCGGGCGTACAGCAAGTCACCCGCATCATCATAATCACGGAGCCAGTAAGACTTGCAACTCCGATTGTAAAAGAATGAAATGGAATTCCCATTCTGCCCCGTGAGAACCAAAGCGTGAGCCTGATAGTCCCACTTCTTAACACAATACTCTTGTAGTTCCTCTGCCATTTTATTTGTGGGCAGATTTGCACCATAGGTCGTTCTTGCGGTTTCAAAAGGCATCCCCCCGCCGGTATCTTCCTTCGCCCAAAGAGTTCCTGACGGAAGACCAAGGTCGATCCATTCCACTTCGGAGATATCTGCCGTCGTAGCCGCCGGTTGCTCGGGAACTCGTCTATATTGTCTGTTTTGTGAAGGGTAGGATGGTGTACTTCGCGGAGCAGGATTCGGCCTGACGGATTTGTCCTTCCATTCCGTTATGATTAATTCATCATACGATTTGTCATAATTCAAACCACCATCCATGCTATAGGAAAGGAATCGCCGGCTGAACACGTCTCGAAGTTCATCAAGTGTTGTCTGCTTTCCCTTGAAGCCTTCTGTGGTATCGTGGCGACCTTTCCAGTTCAGACGCAAGATCACCCGATATTTAAGACCCCGGCCAATTGTGTCTTTGATGTAATCGATCACTTCAACCTTCGGTTCAAAAGTGCCAAACTCTAAGCAGAAATACTTTTCACAAGGATAGCCACAGACAAGCCTCTCATCATCCAGAAATAGAGAGTCGGCCACATCCGCATCAATGTTAAAAACGCGAATTATTTGGCCTCTTCCTTGGGACAGAACAATGTTATGCCGACGAATCATCTCCAAATCTTCTTCGGATTCAATCTTGATTTCGATGATTCGACCGTCCTTGCGCTTATCTACCTCCGTCTCGTGGGATACCCAGATTTCCACCCAAAGTTGCTTACCGTCCAATGATTCCAAAAGAATGTCCGGTCGGCGGTATCGCTCATCAATCTCCACACGCGTCTCGAGGGAGATTCGGGTGTATTCTTTCGTGAGGTCAACTTTTCTGTGGAAGTAATGCTCTTTACAATCAGCATGTTGCTTCAGGACACAGGCCTCATTACAGGGTCGCGGGATGCTGAATTCAAAGTTGAATGGTAATCCTTCTTTCAGGCACTTTGTGTATTCTTCCAAAAATACATGTTCGGCCAAATCATGCAGGTACTTGCTGTACTGACATTTGTCCCCTTTGTGGCGGAAATGACGTTGGCGGATCTCGCCGAGCGTGGCATACATTTCTTTGTGGCAGTGTGGACAGTAAAACTTATGCATCCGTGTAAACGACCGGTCAATCTCTCCGATACCGACCACCTGCCGGGTGTTATCTAATAACGCGTACCCAAATAATACGTCTTCCTTTACCATCGATTTATTACAGTTAGCCAGGCAGTTCTCCTTCCTGAGAGTCTGGAATAAAGCAAACATTTAAACAATCGTATAAAGTTACAATTTTTTTCACCATAAGAGAGACAATACTCCCACTCGTAATAATGCTCCATCTTGCACGCTTCTTGCAGGACGCAGGGAAAACGGAATGATGATGAAAACGAAACGAACACTCCTTATCTGCGTGCTGCTGGCCTTTTGCGGAAAGGCGTTCGCGCAAGATGTCATCCATACGGTCGAGGGTCGTTCCATTGAGGCGAAAGTCCTCGAGATCAATGACAAAGATGTCCTTTACAAGACGTTCGACAACCTGGACGGCCCGGACTACCGGATGTCCGTCGCCCGCATTATCCGGATTGTATTCCAGAATGGGACGGAGAAATCCTTCGCTCCTTCTACCCTGCTCGTCCCCAGTCCCTACGCCTATGATCCCTACGGATACGGGCCTTACGGACCGCTTGAATACCGATGGGGACATTACTACGACCGTCGCGGACGGCTGTATGCCGAACAGATGCGGGATTATCTGGGCGTATCCCTGTACGGAAGCGAATACCTGAAGGCAAACCGCCAGTACCAATGGGGCTTCTGGCTCACCACGGCAGGAACCGCACTGCTGATTTCTTCAGTGGTCAGTGGCGCCATGGAGGCGGACTACAACCGCGGCGTCGCGTCAATGAACATGCCCGGGCACATGCAGCAGTCGGCGCAGTCGAACCTGGGAGGCCTTTACGTTGCCGGGGGGATCGCCGGAGCGGCCTGCATCGGCGTCGGTATACCGCTGTGGATCCGGGGAAACCGGAAGCTGAATGCCATTGCGGATGATTATAATCTCCGTTTCGGCGCCACGGGCAACGGCGTCGGCCTGGCGCTGCGCTTCTGACGCACGCCGGCATCGTACAGGAGGATTATTCCCTTACCTCGTCAGGATGTAGACCGCAAAGGTAAGCGGCTCCACCGTGGCGGAGAGGGTTTTTCCCTCGCCGGTGAAGGAGGCTTTGACAGGGACGACCTGCTCCGGAGCGTCCAGGGTATTGTCCTGATACAGGAAGTCGGAGTGGAACTCGACGCACTCGACCGCCTTGACGGTCTCTTTCTTCTTGAGGTCGATGTCCATGCGGTGGACCTGCGCGAAGGAGACCGCTCCGAAAAGGAGGGCCACCGCCGAGAGAAGAACGTTATTCCTGGTCATAAACGGGGATTGTCTGCTTTCCTTTTCAAATATACGCATAATCGGGATCACTTCCCCTCCAACGCATTGATACACCATGAAAAAGCCGCCGCGAGCCGCTTGTCTTCGTCCTGAAAATGGTTCCCGGGATTCCAGGCCAAGGTGCAGTTTCCGCTTCCAAGCGAAGCCTTGAGAAGTTCATATTCGCCGCGGACGCTGTCGCCCACCCGGGCGATCGCCCGGTTCTTTACGTGCTCCTCCCGGTCTCCCAGGCTCAAGTACACCTTTCCGGCCTTCACCGGATGTGTTTTTGCGAAGTCCAGCCAGTCTTTGATCCAGAGGGAAGGCGACGCTGCCGCAATGGCGGTAAAGCAATCCGTCTGCGTGGACGACCAGATTGCGAACAGTCCCCCCAGGGAGTAGCCGCCCAGAATGACAGGCAGATTCCCGAATTCCGCTTTCAGGGCCGGCAGAAGCGACTCCGTCACATAGCGGAGTGTCTCGCCGGTCTTGGTGCCCACTTCCGGCTTCCGGTTGATGGCATCATCGTGCCACGGAGTGAGGTCAAGGTCCCAGTCGAACACCTGGAAGGCCGCCTGGACGAAAGGGACGTCGCACGCCTGGGCGATCAACTCCGCCGTCCGGTCGAAGATCCCGCGTTCGTGATTCCCCAATGTCTGGATCAGGAAATATCTGGGTTTTACAGCGTTATAAATATAGCACTCGCGGCCGTCTATGATGGATGTCTTGTGGTTCATGGTAAACAAAGATAGCATTTATTTCCGGAAGTGAGGAGCCGCGAACCCTGCATCCCGCCGGATTTGTCACCCGGCGGCCGCTCCGACGACAAGGGGTCCCACTTACAAGAGAACGAGGGGACTACTTTGCTTCGGAATTTCCACATAAGTCTGTTTCTTCAAGATTACAGACTAATTTCTTTTACCAATTAGGACACACTTGGGGGATTCTTCCGCGAAGGAAGAAGCGAAGTCCTTGTAATCCCTGTCGGCATATCAGCCATCCGCATCTTTCAGGCGGCGGCCATTGGCTTTATCTTTGTAAGACGAGGGTTATCCTGCGAACGAATAAATAGCGATCATCATGAAACGTCACAGACTCATCCTCACCCTGGCCGGTATACTCCTTTGCTGCGCAGCATTCGGGCAGAGACCTCCGGTCGCGGCCGGCGCAGCGGAGCGAACCGAAGTCTTTATTCCGAGATTCAAGCTTTTCCCGACGACAAACATTTGGATCTTCCTGAAACTGGACACCAGCAACGGGAAGGTCTGGATGGTTCAGTACGGCATGGAGGAAAAGGACCGTCTCGAGGCCCCGGTCAACCTTCTTCCGCTTGTGTACAGCCGCGATCCGACCCCCGGACGATTCACGCTTTATCCTACGGAAACCATGTGGACCTTCATCCTGCTGGATCAGACCGACGGCCGCACCTGGCAGGTCCAGTGGTCCCTGGACGGAAAGGAAGGGATATCCCCCTGTCCCTGACGGAGGGTGACGGGCAGTTGGATATTATCTCTGAAATGATTACCTTGCCGTATCTTTGCTTTGTTCGGAACGATTATGAAGAAATTGTTGTTTGCGGCGATCATCGCCTGCATGGCCCTGCTGACCTCCTGCGGGGTGTCGCGTGTGAACCATACCGGAGATCTTACCGGGTCCATTTACGGTGTGTGGGCACTGGAGTCGAAGAATCAAGTCGATTACTCCGGCGTCCATTTCTATCTTTCCCTGAGCGAGCCCCGCATCGCCCTGGCCAAGAAGGGCAGCTTCACGATGCTGGATCTCAAGGATGTGGATGTCGACGGGGCGCAGTTCTCTTACAACGCCTCCAAAAAGCAGCTCGGCTTTACGAAGACGCTCTGGCTTACGCAGGGGCTCCGCTACGAGATGCGTCTTTCCGGGACTTACGATGTGGTTTCGCTGACCCGCACGAAGCTGGTCATCCAGAAAAAGACCGCGGCGGGCATCACCACCTACTCCTTCCGCCGGTATCGTTAGGCCGCGCGGCGCGTGGCGCCGGCCTCCGGCCACTCCGACGACAAGGCCATGAAGCCTTATTTCGACATCGTGGATTCCATCAAGGCGAACTCGATGACGAAGTTTGACGGGTTGATTTAACGGACTCGTTCCAAAAGTGCTATTGCCGATAATTCACTTTTCCGAAAGTGTTTTCTTGTATCATTTTCGCTTTTCCAAAAGTGACAATCGTTCTCGGGCCACATAGTGAGTGAAGACAAATTCCCGAAAATGTGATTGCTACGGAAAGGTGGGTGCAGACAAGGCAGCATTTTATCGGAATTTGGCGGCAATTTTGCCAAATATGGTGGTAAGTTGCCACCTTTTTGCTATATTTGCGAAAAACTCGGAGTATGAATTGGAATGAGACATACGAAGCTTGGTGCGCCTTACAACCTCTATCGGACAAAGATAGGG
>CADCHE010000001.1 GCA_902801205.1 uncultured Bacteroidia bacterium | reverse complement strand
CTGAGCATTCAAGCCTGAAGTAATTCCGAAAAGCACGATAAGAAAAGCAAACAATATCCGTTTCATAATAAGCCCTTATTACGGGTTCAAATATAGTCTGTTTTCGGGAAACTGCCTGTCCAAAGGCGGATTTCGAACTCAGAATAAAGGTTCTGCAATGGCGTAGACACGAAAACAGGACACTTCCGAAGAAATGTCCTGTTTAGTAGCGGGGGGAGGACTCGAACCTCCGACCTCCGGGTTATGAGCCCGACGAGCTACCGACTGCTCTACCCCGCGGTGTTTGGGACTGCAAAGATACGCATTTCTCCGGAATCCACAAATTTTTTTTCAACCCTGACGCAAGAAGGCGGCCATGCCAGCCACATCTTCCTTATCAAAAGCCTGCTGCACACCGCTCCGGAGGTCCTTCAGGTTGACCTGCCCGGACGCAGCCTCACTTTCTCCGGTGATCGACAGGAACGGGATGGCTTTCCGGTCGGCGTAATCGAACTGCTTCTTGAGCTTGACCGCCTCGGGGTAGATTTCCACGCTGACGCCCTCCGCACGCAGGCAAGCCGCCACGGGAAGGATATACCGCATCTCAGCCGGCCCCATATTCGCAAACAAAAGCGTCGTCGCCGTGCGCAGGTCTTTCGGGAACGCATCGAGCCCGCAAAGGACATCGTAGATGCGGTCTGCACCGAAAGAAATGCCCACACCGGACATGTCCGGCAGGCCGAAGATGCCGGTAAGGTTATCGTAACGGCCACCGCCACAGATACTTCCGATCTGGAAATCGAGCGCTTTCACCTCGAAGATCGCTCCCGTGTAATAATTCAGGCCGCGGGCCAGGGAAAGATCCATGTCCACCGGGCAGGAAACACCGGCCGACGCCACCAGGGCGAACAGTTCGTCCAGTTCGTCCAAGCCGAGCAGTCCCGTCTCGGAAGTGATGCCAGAGGCCGAACCGCCACTGAAGAGCGTACGCATCGCGGCGATCTTCTCCGCCACGGTACCGCGCAGCGAGAGGATCTGCTCGATCACGGCGATCCCGCTCTCCGTCAGCCCCTTCTGGCGCATTTCCTCCTTGACGGCATCCAGTCCGATCTTGTCCAGTTTGTCGATGGCGACGGTGATGTCGACGACCTTGTCCGGAGCCCCCGCGATCTGTGCGAAGCCCGTCAGGACCTTCCGGTTGTTGATCCGCACGCCGACCCGGACCTTCAGCCGGGAGAAGACAGCGTCCACAATCTGAACCAGTTCCAATTCGTTCAGCTGGGAGCGGCTGCCGATTACGTCGGCATCACACTGCCAGAACTCGCGGTAACGGCCCTTCTGCGGCCGGTCAGCCCGCCAGACGGGCTGGATCTGGAACCGTTTGAAAGGGAAGGACAATTCGCTCTGGTGCTGGACGACAAACCGGGCGAACGGGACGGTAAGGTCGTAACGGAGGCCCTTCTCGCAGACCTTCTGCGACAAGGCGAGGCTGTTCACGCCCTCTTCCGTAATGTAGTCAGGCAGGTTCACCTTGGAGAAGCAGTCTCCCGAATTGAGCACGCGGAAAAGGAGCTTGTCCCCCTCCTCTCCATACTTGCCCAGCAGGGTGGAAAGGTTTTCCATGGCGGGCGTCTCGATCTGCGCATAGCCGTACAGGCGGAACACGGACTTGATCGTATCGAAAATATAGTTCCTCGCGGCGGTCTCCTGCGGACCGAAATCCCGCGTCCCTTTCGGGATCGATGGCTTCTGTATCATTTCGTCAATTTCGTTCAATCTGACAAAGATAGTAAGAATCTCAGAGAATTTCCCTACATTTGCGGGAATCCTCAAATGCAATCGATTATGAACATGAAAGAGTTTGTCAAGTGGGTGCTGGCCGTCCTGTGCGGACTTTTCGTCTGGGGCATCGTCAAAGCGCTGATGTTTATCATGATGATCGGCTCGATGGCTTCGTCATCCGCTGCCATTGCCTCCTCCGGTTCCACCACCGTCCTCCCCAAGGAAGGCGTGATGCTGGTCGACATGTCGCGGACCCTCCTGGCCGAGCAGTCGGCGGGTGATGATCCGATGCGTTTCCTCCAGTCCGGAGAGATGTACGACCAAGTCGGCATCCTCGACGCGGTGAACGCCATCCGGAAAGCCGCCGAAGACCCGGCCGTGAAGATGATCCTCCTGAAGACCGACAATGCGTCCAATGTCACATACCTGGAAGAATTCCGCAAGGCGCTCACGGACTTCCGCAAGAGCGGAAAGGCCGTCGTCGCCTACGGGGAAGCCTTCACCTCCGGGAGCTATTACCTCGCTTCCGTCGCGGACAAGATCTACTCCACCAGCCACCACGGCGGCAATGTCATGATGCTGGGCGTCAGCGGCAGGATGATGTTCCTCAAGGACCTGCTCGACCGCCTCGGCATCAACTACCAGCTGATCCGGCATGGAAAATACAAATCCGCCGGCGAGATGTACATCAAGAACAGCGCAAGCCCCGAAAACATGGAGCAGAACCAGGAGATGGTCGCTTCCATCTGGGAAACGATCGGTCGTGAAACGGCGGAAAGCCGGGGCATTTCCAAGGATTCACTCGACTTGTTCATCGACCGTCTCATGCTCAACCTGCCGGAAGACCTGGTCGCCCACGGCCTCGTCGACGAGCTGCTGGACGTAGAAGGATACAAAGCCAAAATCGCTTCCCTGGCCGGCAAGGACAACTACAAGGATGTCAAGTTCTTCTCTCTTTCTGAATACGTTTCCGCAAAAGTCAAGGAGAACTTTTCCGCGAAGAAGAAGATCGCCGTCATCTACGCGGACGGCAGCATCGTGGAAGAGGGCACCGACAACGACATCGTCGGCAAGCGTTTCGCCGCCCTGCTCGCGCAGGCCCGCGCAGACTCCACCGTCAAGGCGGTCGTCTTCCGCGTGAACTCGCCCGGCGGCACCGTCCTCGCCTCCGGCAAGATCAAAGAAGAGGTCGACCTCACCCGCGCCGTCAAGCCGGTGATCGCCTCCTACGGCAGTTACGCGGCATCCGGTGGCTACTGGATTTCCAACAGCTGCGACCGCATCTTCTCCGACGCCACCACGCTCACGGGCTCCATCGGCGTGTTCGCCGCCGTTCCCGAATTCAGCAAGACGCTGAAGGATGTCGCTCACGTAAACATCACCCCTGTGAATTCCCACGCCCACTCCGACATGTTCTCGCTGACGCGTCCCTTCGACGCCGAAGAGACCGCCTGGATGCAGACGTCGATCGAAGACATCTACACGCGGTTCATCAATACGGTGGCGGAAGGCCGGGACATGACCCCCGAGGCGGTCGACGAGATCGCCCAGGGCCGCGTATGGACCGGTTCGGACGCCCTGAAGATCGGACTGGTGGACGAGATCGGCACGCTGTCCGACGCCATTGCCTATGCAGCGCAGGCGGCCGGCGACCCGGACGTCTCCGCCTGGCACGTCACGGCTTATCCCAAGAAGAAATCAGCGTTCGAGCAATTGTTCGAACGCATGAACAAGAAAGGGAACGAAGAAGAGATCCTTGCCGGCATCTTCGCGGGAACGCCCTTCGAAGCGACTGCGAAATCGTTCCTGCGCTGGCAGAAGACATGGAGCGACGGCACGCCCGATGCGGTCTTCTTCGCCCGCATGCCGTACGAGATCGAAATCAGATAATACGCAGGCGGACGGTCCGGACCGTCGTCCCGCGGACACGCACTGCGGAATCGATCCGGCTGCCCAGCAATGCAAGTACATGAGAGCCTCCGTCCCCGACGACGAGGGCTCTTCTCTTTTCAGAAGCGGAGTACTTGAGATCCGTGAACAAATCGCTGATTTTCTTGCGTCCGGGACCCCCCGAGGCAGCCCGGAGACCGAGCGGATACATCCAGTCCCCCTCCTGCCAGGCACGGACGACGAAGGGAAAAGGCAGACGGTCGGCGTCTGCGACAGTCACCCCTTCTTCCGGGATGAACGGCCCCGCAGGCACGGGCTCCGCAAGGACCTCGAAGGCGACGTTTCCGCACCGGTAGACACCGGGGCCCTCCACGGTGACGGGCACAGGGGCCTCTTGCGGACCGGTATCCGGAAGCAGGACGGCATGCGCGGCGGAAACCTCCAGGCGGCAGTCGTCGCCGAAGTAAGTCTTGCCTGCCGGCGCATCAGAAAGAAGCGTCCGGACCAGCGCGTGGACAGCCGAAGCAGAAAACCCGTAGGGAGTGAGGAGCCGGCGCAGGAAATAAGGCAGGTGCGCGCTGGCGCGCAGGCGGTCGTTCCGGAAACGGAGCGTCTCCCCGGAGAGCGGCGGCACGCTTGTCTCCGCACAGAAGGCCTGGAGGGCGTCGTCCGCCACCGCCTGCACCTCCCGGAAGCGTTCCATATCCTTGAGCAACGTCTGGCGGAAAGATGGATTCACCTGCTCCAGCAGCGGGAATAGTTCCCGGCGGATCCGGTTGCGCTTGAAGCGGACATCGGCATTGGAGCGGTCCTCGCGCCAGGACAAGCCGTGTCCGACAGCGTAGGAAAGTACCTCCTCGCGGGTGAAGGACAGCATCGGACGGAAAACCGGCACGCCGGCGGCTGAATCCTCTGGCTGCGACACCGTCCGAAGGCCGCAGAGGCCCCGCAGGCCGGTACCACGCAACAGATTGAGGAACAATGTCTCCAACTGGTCGTCCATCTGGTGCGCGACAGCGACGGCCGTGAACCCCTGCTCGCGGCACAGCCCGGTGAACCAGTCATACCGGAGCCGGCGGGCGGCCATCTCCACGCTCTCGCCGGTTTCCGCGGCGACCGACGCCGTATCGAAGGAGCGGACAAAGAAGAGGATGCCGGCCGCTTCGCACCATGCCGAGACGAACGCCTCGTCGGCATCGCTGTCTGCGCCGCGCAGGCGGAAGTTGCAGTGAGCGACGGCGAAATCCCGGAAAGCGGGATCCCCCGCATGGAGGAACAGGTCCGCCATCACCATCGAATCGACCCCTCCGCTGACCGCGAGCAGCAGCGGAGGGCGCAGCCCGGACGCGTCCAGGACCCGGTCGAAACGCGGTTCCATGCCGGACTACTTGCCGGTGAAGGTATACGAGAAGCCGAAGCCGACCAGTTCGCGGAACTGGAGGCGCTGCGTTCCGTTCGGATACTTTTCGAGATCCTTTTCGTTCTTGATCAAGACATTGTGGTCGTAGATCATGAACGAGCTCAAGGAGAAGGAGAGGTATTTGGCCAGCTGCCAATTGATACGGTTATCGAAGTTCACGCGGACATGGGTCGGCTCGTTCAGATAGTCCGAGAAGAGCACCAACTGGGAGTTCCACGTGAAATTGTTGTTCACCTTGAACGCGAGGTCCGCCTGGAGCCGGGTACCGAACTCGAAGCGGGCGTAACGGTAGTACTCGCCGTGGTCGACCGTCGTCCCGTCCGCTTTCGTTTCCGTATACGGATAGACCGAAGCGTCACGGTATGCCTTCCGCAGCTTCATGCCGTACTGGCGGCGCAGGCTTTCGTCCGCCACCACCGTGAAACCACCCGTCAGCGGAGCGAAGTTCACGACCAGCCACCGGTTCGGATTCGGGATCCACTGGATACCGATAGGGAGTTGGACGTACGCCGGAGAGAAGAGTCCCGACTGCAGTTTCCGGGCATTCATCCAGTCCCTGCGGCTCGGCTCGTCCCCCTCGAAGGAGGACGGCGTGGCGTAGGCATAGCTGTTCGTGAACTGGGTACGGAGCGTAAACTGCGCCGTGTAATTCAGTTTGTCGGATGCCTTGCGGCCGAACGTACTGACAAAGTAGATGCGGTCGGTATTCTTCTGGATGAAGGGACGGCCGTCCTGGTAAATGAATCCGTAGTCGAGCTGCAGGTTGTTGGCCCACGAGGTCTTCCCCTTGGCATAATTGGCATTGGCGACGACGAACGAGGCCAGGGTGACGTTGTTCGCACCGCCGGCCGCCCAGTTCGTCAGGCTCGTCTGGTTGAAGTTCACACGGGTTGTCAGGTCCTTCTTCCAATATTTCGGTTTGGGCGGCGCCTTCTGCTCCTCAGGCGTGTTGGCCAGCGCCTGGGCGGCAGCCACGGCCGCATCCTGCGCGTTCTTCTTCTCCCCCTGGGCGGACAGCGGGAAAGACAGCAGCAGGAAGGCGGCGGAAATCAGCAGGATTCTTTTCATCGATGTGCAGGTTTAAGGTCAATAGGAAATGGCGAAGACCACCCGGCGTGAAGAAGGCTTCCCGGAGTAGATGTCCTTGCCTTCCTCCTCGCAGACGAACGTATCCACCGGGATGCAGCGGATCGTCGCCTTAGTTTCGTCCTTGATCTTCTGCTCGGTCTCGGCTGTACCGTCCCAGTGGCAGAGCAGGAACTTGCCGGTCTGGATCTTCTCTTTGAAAGTCTCCCAGTCGTCGCAGGGTTCGACGTTGGCGGCCCGGAAGTCGAAAGCCTTCCGGTAGATGTTTTTCTGGATGTCGTCCAGCAAGGCGGCGATGGACTTCTCAAGCCCCTCCAGCGCGACGGTCTGCTTCTCGAGCGTATCGCGGCGGTGCACTTCGACCGTACCGTTCTGCAAGTCGCGCGGGCCGATCGCCAGACGCACCGGGACGCCCTTGAGCTCCCATTCGGCGAACTTGAAGCCGGGACGCAGGGTGTCGCGGTCATCCACCTTCACGGTGTGGCCTTCCGCCTCGAGGGCCGCCTTGAGCGAAGCCATCTTCTCGAGGATGGCCGCACGCTCCTCGTCGGTCTTGTGGATGGGGACCATCACGACCTGGATCGGGGCGAGGGCCGGCGGAAGCACCAGGCCGTTGTCGTCGCCGTGCGCCATCACAAGCGCACCCATCAGACGCGTAGAAACGCCCCAGGAAGTGGCCCAGACATACTGCAGCTTCCCTTCCTTGTCCGTGAACTGCACGTCGAAGGACTTGGCGAAATTCTGTCCGAGGAAGTGCGAGGTCCCTGCCTGCAGGGCCTTTCCGTCCTGCATCATCGCCTCGATGGTCAGGGTGTCGAGGGCGCCGGCGAAACGCTCGTTCGGGCTCTTGTGGCCGACAATCACCGGCATCGCCATGTATTCCCGGGCGAAACGCGCGTACACTTCCACCATCCGCTTTGCTTCCTCCTGGGCCTCGGCGGCCGTCGCATGCGCGGTATGGCCTTCCTGCCAGAGGAACTCGGCGGTCCGCAGGAACAGGCGCGTGCGCATCTCCCAGCGGACGACGTTCGCCCACTGGTTGCACATGATGGGGAGGTCGCGCCAGGAAGTGATCCAGTTCTTATAGGTACTCCAGATGATGGTCTCGGATGTCGGACGGACGACGAGCTCTTCCTCGAGCCGCGCCTCGGGATCCACGACGACGCCGTTCCCGGCGGGGTCGTTCATCAGCCGGTGGTGTGTAACGACAGCACATTCCTTGGCGAATCCGGCCACATGCTCCGCTTCGCGGCTGAAGAAGGACTTGGGGATGAACAGCGGGAAATACGCGTTCTGCGCCCCCGTTTCCTTGAACATCCCGTCCAGCACATGCTGCATCTTCTCCCAGATCGCATAGCCGTACGGCTTGATCACCATGCACCCCCGGACCGGAGACTGCTCCGCCAGGTCCGCCTTGACCACCAGATCATTGTACCACTGAGAATAATTCTCGGCTCTTTTCGTTACTTCTTTTGCCATATCGTTGTCGAAAAATCAAATTTACTGCCAAAACCTTGTCTATGACCGGGCAAATTACTACTTTTACCCAGAACGTACGGTTCCATAGATTCAGGTATGCTTTTTGCACTTATCGCCTATATACGTGACGACATGCCAGTTTTTATGGTGCGAAGTTACGAATTAATTGTCAATTATAGGAGATTCGAAAATGAAAACACGCACAATCCTCATCATCTCGGCGCTGCTCGCTGCGGCACTGTCATCGTGCGGTTCAGCTGCGCAGTATGCGAACGATGCTTCCCGCCAGAAGTATCAGGACGGAATCTACTATACTGAAAACGCGGCGGCAGAAGCAGCCGTTTCAGAAGAAGAAACCGACTTACTTGTACGAAAGACGAAAGGCTCTCCGATCTTCCTGAAGAACGGAGAGAAGACGGACACGCTCTTCATCCCCGAAGGGAAGAAAGCCGTCATCGGCTTCGACGGAAGAGAGAACACCACGAACGTCACCGTGTTCGACGACCCGCTCGACATGTGGAACGCCCGTTGGGGCATGTATCCCGGCTACTATTCCTGGCATTCCTGGCCGTACTATTCCTCCCTCTACTGGGGATACAACCCCTGGTATTACGGTGGATGGTACGACCCGTGGTATTACCGTCACTCCGGCTGGTGGTACGGCTGGAACGACCCGTGGTACTATGGATGGTACGACCCGTGGTTCTATCACGGCTGGTCCAGCCCCTGGTACTACAGCGGATGGTACGGCGGATGGTATGATCCGGGCTATTACGGGTTTTACGGGCACTACGGCTGGTATGACCGCTGGTACGGCGGCTGGTACGGCGGCTATTACTCCCACCATCACCACTATGCCGGTCACCACGGCGACTTGTTCGGCGGCGGCACCGGCCGGGTTTACACCCCGCGCCTGAACACCACCGGATCCACCGCGAGAAGCGGCATCGGCTCGGTATCGCGGAGCGCCGGTTCCCGCAGCAGCGCCGTCTCGCGTTCCCGCAGCAGCGCCGGCCTGCGCTCTTCCAGCGCAGCGGCAGCCCGCAGCAGTGCAAGTCCCGCCTCGCGGACTTCCGCCGTCTCGGCCGCACGCAGCAGTGCATCGGCCGCCCGCAGCGGCGCGGTTGCACGGACTTCCGGTAGTTCCCGGACTTCCTCGACGGTTCGCAGCACGGCCCCTTCGGCCCGCAGCACCATGTCCGGCTCCGGCGTATCGACCCGGCATACCTCCGGAACGACGACGTATTCTCGCCCGTCCAGCGGATCGGCGGCGCGGTCCTCTTCCGGCAGCGCTGCCCGCAGCAGCTCCTCCAGTAGCGGATCCTATCGCAGTTCCTCGAGCAGCATGTCTTCCGGTTCCTACCGCAGTTCCTCCAGCAGTTCTTCCTCCGGGTCCTACAGAAGCTCCGGCTCCAGTTCCTCCGGCGGTGGATACTCCGGCGGTGGCGGATACTCCGGCGGCGGTTCCTCCGGTGGCGGCGGATCGCGCGGCGGCAGCGGCAGAAGGTAATCCTTCCCTGCCCCCTGCTTCCAACAACTTAAATTATGAACCATAAAACCGAACAATAAGATGAAAAAGACCCTATTCACCGCCCTGTTGTCCCTGACCGCTTTCTACGCCGGCGCGCAGACGGTCTACGACGGGCTCACGTTCAGCAAGAACGAATATTTCGGAACGGCTCGTTCCATCGCCCTGGGCAACGCCATGACCGCCGTGGGTGGAGACCTCGGATCGATCAGCCTCAATCCGGCAGGTTCCGCGGTGGCCGGCTACTCCCAGTTCACGATCACGCCGGGGCTGTCCATCAGCACGTCCACGGCATCCTACAGCGCGTATCCCGTCTCCGGGGTGGACATCTTCTCCAATCCCCAGAGCTCCAGGCTCACCCGCTTCACGATGCCGAACTTCGGAACGACGGTCAACTGGAAGACCGGGCGCAAGTACGGATTGAAAAGCGTCACCTACGGTTTCGTGTTCAATGCGAACAACAACTACGCCGACAAGATGATCGCCGGAGGCATCAACGACAAGACGAGCTACCTGAGCTCCATGGCCGTCAATGCGCAGGGGTTCGACGTGGACTTCCTCAATGGCTACCGTGACGCGGCCGGCCGCGAGCAGGATGTCTGGGACTACGCCTACTGGAACGTCGACGACCAGGGGATCTATCCCCCGTGGAACGACATCGTCAATGCGCAGGCCGGTGCGATCGGCGTCTTCGGCGACATCAACGACCCGGACTACTACTACCGCTACATCGCAGCGACCGAACTCTTCGAAGACACCGGAGAGATCGACGAAGCCGGCAACCATATCTACGACATCCGGTTGGGCGGTCCGCTCCAGCAGACCTACGGCCGCAGGAAGACCGGGAGCAAGTACGACGCGCTCTTCAACGTCGGCTTCAACTTCTCCGACCGCTTCTACCTCGGCGCCAACATCGGTGTTGTCGGCATGGACTATTCCTACAGCGAATACTTCAAGGAAGCCGCCGTCGACCCGGCCGACTTCCCGAACCGTTTCGAAGACAAGACGGCCTACTTCAACAACTACCGCTCGCGGTACTCCTATACCGCCGACGTCTCCGGCGTGTACGCCAAGATCGGATTCATCGCCAAGCCGTCCGACGGACTGCGCATCGGCGCCGCCATCCAGACGCCGACCGCGATGAGCGTCGACGAGCGCTGGAAGCATTCGGTAGACATCCATTATGACGGGATGGACGAAGGGACCGCCACCTCGCCCGAAGGCGAATGGGGTTACGAGTTCCGCGCGCCGTACCGCGTCAATGCCGGTATCGCCTACACCTTCTTCGGCATGGCGCTGCTGAGCTTCGATTACGAAATGACCGACTACTCCACCATGAAGTTCCGCGACCGCGACGGTTACGACGATACCTTCACCGCCCTCAACAGCGAAATCCGCCAGCGGATGGGCAAGTCGAACATGTTCCGCCTGGGCGCCGAGATCAAGCCGATCCCCGAGATCGCGGTCCGCGCCGGCTACAACTTCACGGACATCCCCGAGTACGACAACCGCACCACCCTGCACGACAAGATCAACGCCTATTCGGTCGGTCTGGGCTACTCCTCCCCCGGCTCGTTCTTCGCGGACATCGCGGGACGCCTGACCGCCTTCTCGGACGAGAACATCTCCCCGTACGCGGACTATCTGGCGGATTATGCTTCTCCGCTGATCCTGAACAAGCGCGAGCGCTGGGACATCACCCTGACCCTCGGCTGGAGATTCTAGCGGTTCATCAGGAAAGTGATCGACTCCGGGCCTTCATTGAACAGGAGGTCCATGATGGAGAGATCGGAAACGAAACCGTATTTCCGGGCAAAGACCTGGAAATACGGTTTTTCCAGTTGAAGGTCAGAGAGGACGGTCGAAGGCCGCTTCGGATGGAGCCGGTAGCGCCAGTCCTCCCCGTATGGGGACATGCCGTCCTCCGAGGGGGGCGTAAACCGGTCGGTCAAGCGCAGGTCCGCACAGATGCCCGTCTTCCGCAGGAAGAAGCGAATCAGCTGCAAGTCCAGGTCGAAAAGCGTCTCCGGATGCGAATCCAGGATGGAAAACAGCTCGTCTCGGTAATGGAAGAAATACCCTGAGGACTCGTACGCCGAGGTGATGGCCCGTTCCGTCCGGACCACCCAGGGCACGGAATAGTCGACCCGAACGTCACGCACGGGCCTGCCGTCGGCCGGATGGACGACGGGAAACTGCAGATACACAGGGCCGTCCGCCGCCAGGATCCGGCAGCGGTTCCGCCAGGACTGTTTGCGGTAATGCTCGCAAGCTTCCAGATAAACGACAGAAGGCTCCACGTCGGCGGCGGACAGACGGAAGCCTTTTGCCATCAGTGCGAAATAACTGACAGGCGGGAAATAGGCGATGCCGAGGAGCACGGCCTACTCGATTTCTACCTTTTCGCGAATCTTCATCGCAGGGATGATGCCGCGCTTCGATTCCCGGATGAACTTGAGGATGATGTCGCGTTCCTCGCTCTGCGGGAAGCCGGCCTCCACCTTGGTGCAGCCGTCGCTGGTATTGTATCCCTGATAATAAATGGTGTCGTAGATGTCCTTGATGTTATGGATAACCTCGGAGGAGAATCCGCGGCGACGGAGTCCGACGAGGTTGACACCCGCATAGCAGATTGGGTCACGGCCGCAGAGGACATACGGAGGCACGTCTTTGTTGATCTTGGACATGCCGCCGACCATGGCGTGCGCGCCGACCTTGGAGAACTGGTGCGCCTTGGCGCCGCCGCCGATGATGGCCCAGTCATCGATGACCGTCTCGCCGGCCAGGCCCACATAGCTGACCAGAATGCAGTGGTCCCCGATCACGCAGTCGTGGGCGACGTGCACGTAAGACATGATCAGGCAGTTGTTTCCAACCTTGGTAACGCATTTGCCGCTGGCCTTCGTGCCGCGGTTGATGGTGGCGCATTCGCGGATGGTCACATTGTCTCCGATCTCTACGTAGGTCACTTCTCCCTCGAACTTGAGATCCTGCGGGATGGCGCCGACCACGGCGCCAGGGAAAACCTGGCAGTTCCTGCCCATCTTCACATACGAGAAAATGGTCGCATGCGGAAGGATCTTGCAGCCGTCGCCGATCTCGACATTCGCGTCGATGAAAGCATATGGACCGATCTCGATGTTGTCTCCGAGTTTCGCATCCGGGCTGACGGTGGCAAGCGGTGAAATATTGTTCATATCGACTGTGTTTTTTCTATCGTTGGAGCAAAATCTGTTCCCGGACGGCCTTCGCGGCAAGGGTGTTGAGCGTATGACCGGGCTTGAAAGCCGTCACCCGTGCGGAAAGGAATCCGCAGGCGAGGCGCAGGTCGCCCACCAGGTCCAGAAGCTTGTGGCGTCCGCACTCGTTCGGGAAATGCAGCTGCAGGTTGTCCAGGTAGCCGTCCTCGCGGATATCGATCTGCGGCCGTCCGAAAAGGCCCGTGATCCGGTCGAGCTGCTCACGGGTGACCGGATGCTCGACGATCACGATGGCGTTGTCGACGTCACCGCCCTTGATCAGGTTGTTGGCGAAGAGGTACTCCAGTTCGTGGAAGAAGACGAATGTCCGGCAAGGGGCGACCTCGGCGGCGTAGTCCACGGACGGATCCCAGGCGGCCTGCTGGACACCGAGGACGTGGGAACCGAAGTCGACGGTAACTTCATACGAGCAGGTGTCGGAAGGCTCGAGACGCACGAAGGCGCCCGAGGCGGGATCGGAGACCTCCACCGCTTGGTCCAGGGTGAACACCTTCCGGGGAGCGTCCTGCTCCTCGAGCCCCGTGCGAGCGAAGGCCTCCGCATAGAAGCGGGCGCTGCCGTCCAGGATCGGGACTTCCAGGTTGTCCAGCTCGACGAGGACGTTATCCACGCCCAGGCCCGTCAGGGCGGACATCAGGTGTTCCACCGTCGCGACGGAAGCCTGCCCTTCGGAAAGGGTCGTACTCCGGGCCGTGGAAGATACATTGTCAGCGACAGCATGGACGAGCGCGCCCTCCCCCAGGTCGGTGCGGCGGAAAACGATTCCCGCCCCCGGGCCGGCCGGCTTCAACGTCATATGCGTGTATTTTCCGGAATGGAGGCCTTTCCCCTCAAAGCGGCATTCTCCGCGCAATGTCCTTTGCTTGCACAATGTCATAAAAGCGATATCTGCAGACTATAAATCAAAACCCTTTTTGAAGGGAGTCCGCAAATATAGCAATTATTCCTGACTATTCAAAAGAGAATCACTCGGCGTCTTCCTGGCCCTGCCGTTTGAAGACGGCGTAACTGCGCAGGTAGTTCTTGAGCGGCATGGACGGAGAACCCAGCAGCACCTGCCCGCTCTTCCGCACGTTGCCGATGATGCCGCACTGGGCGCCGACCGTCGTATTGTCCGCGATGGTCAGGTGACCGGCGATGCCCACCTGCCCGGCCAGGATGCAGTTTTTCCCGATCTTGGTGGAGCCTGCGATCCCGCACTGGGCGGCCATCACGGTATTGTCGCCGACCTGCACATTGTGCGCGATCTGGCACAGGTTGTCGATCTTGACGCCGTTGCCGATGATGGTCGATTCCATTTCGGAGCGGTCGATGGTGGTGCAGGAGCCGATCTCGACATTGTTGCCGATAACGACGTTGCCGATGTGCTCGATCTTCTCCCAGGTGCCGTCCGGCAGCGGGGCGTTGCCGAAGCCGTCCGAGCCGATGACCGCACCGGCGTGGATGATCACGTTGTCACCGATCACCGTGCCGGGATACACCACGACGCCGGGATACAGGATGCAGCGCTTCCCGATGCGGACGTCGTCGCCGACGTAGACGTTCTCATAGATTTTCGAGTTGTCGCCCACCCGGGTGCGCCGGCCGACATAGGCGCCGTTGCCCACGTACACCTTCCGGCCGAATTTCGTAGAGAGGAAGGTGGTGGAACGCCAGCCGCGGTAACGACGGTCGGTCTTCTTCTTGGCTGCAACGTATTTCAGCAGGTCCGCCAGGGCCTTATAGGCATCGTCGACGCGCACCATCGTGCTCGTGACCGCCGATTTCGGTTCGAAATCCTTGTTCACAAGCAGCACGCTCGCACGGCAGGTATACACGTATCTCTCGTATTTGGGATTGGCATAAAAACAAAGCTGACCGGGCTTGCCGTGCTCGATCTTCGCAAACGAAGTGACGGTTGCCTGCGGGTCGCCGTCCACCGTCCCTTTCAATATCTGGCTAAGTTGTCTGGCGGTAAATTCCATCTCAAGAAAATGTGTCAAATCATCTGCAAAGAAAGCAATTATATTGCCATTTACCAAAAAGTATCGCTTGGAACGGTTTTTTTATGCGTCAAAAGGCGATTCCTTGCAATTTAGAAATTATATTCCTATATTTGCAACCGTTGAGCGAGATAGGGGACGGCGATCGTCTCCTATCGTTTTTTAATGAAACCGGTACATGGACAGACAACAGATCATCGGGAAGGTCACGGAAGCCGTCGAACAGGCGGGATGCTTCCTGGTCGACGTGACGGTCAGCAAGGACAACGACATCGTCATCGTCATTGAAAAGGAAACCGGGTCCGTCGACCTGGACGACTGCGAGGCGGTCAACGACGCCTTTCTCACCGCCTTCGACCGCGACGTGGAAGATTACGCGCTGACGGTCACCTCCGCCGGCCTGGACCAGCCGTTCAAGGTTCCCGCACAGTATCGGAAAGCCCTCGGGACGCAGGTGGAAGTGCGCCTGAAAGGCGGACGGAAGCTCATCGGCGAGCTGAAGGCCGCCGACGAAGGAGGGATCGTCCTGGCCTACACGGCGAAAGAGGCGGTGGAAGGCAGCAAGAAGAAACAGACGGTCTGCCACGAAGACCGCTTCCCGCAGGAAGAGATCAACACCGTCTCTCCGCACATCGTATTCGAATAGTCAAAAACAACAGCATAACAATGGAAAAGAAAACTGAAGCGACGCTGATCGATGCCTTCAAGGATTTCAAGGAAGAGAAAAACATCGACAGACCGGTCATGATGGGTGTGCTCAAGGACGTGTTCCTGACCCAGATCGCCAAGACCTACGGTTCCTCCGACAACTTCGACGTCATCATCAATGTCGACAAGGGAGACTGTGAAATCTACCAGAATTTCGATGTCGTGGAAGAAGTCGAGAACCCGAATACGCAGATCACCCTCGAGCAGATCAAGGAGGAGACCGGCGACGACGACTACGAGATTGGGGACGTCTACACCAAGAAGCTTTCCCTGGCCTCCTTCGGTCGCCGCGGTATCCTCAACATCCGCCAGAACCTCCAGGGCCGCATCATGGACATCGACAAGGCCAATGTATTCAAGCTCTATTCCGACAAAGTCGGTGAGATTTTCACGGGCGAGATCTACCAGACCTGGTCGAAGGAGGTCATCATCCTGGACGAGGACAGCAACGAGCTGCACCTGCCCAAGAGCGAGCAGATCCCCGGTGAGCGGTTCAAGAAGGGGGACACCCTGCGGGCCATCATCAAGAGTGTGGAGATGAAAAACAACACCACGCCCTACATCACCCTCTCCCGCACCTCGAACGAGTTCCTCGAAAAGCTGTTCGAACTGGAAGTTCCAGAGATCTTCGACGGTCTGATCACCATCAAGAAGGTGGTGCGCATCCCCGGCGAGCGGGCCAAGGTCGCCGTGGAGTCCTATGACGAGCGGATCGACCCGATCGGCGCCTGCATCGGTGTCAAGGGTTCCCGCATCATCGGCATCGTCCGTGAGCTGCGCAACGAGAACATCGACGTGCTGCAGTGGACGTCCAACACCCAGCTGATGATCCAGCGCGCCCTCAACCCGGCCCGGATCTCTTCGATCGACCTGGGGAATTCCTCCTCCGACAAGATCAAGGTCTATATGCTTCCGGACGAGGTGAAGAAGGGCATCGGCCGCGGCGGATGCAACATCAAGCTCGCCGGCATGCTGGTCGACCGCGAGATCGAGGTCTGGCGCGAGGCGCCGAAGGGCGAACAGCCGGACGACGATGAGGAAGATGTGCTCCTCACCGAGTTCAACAACGAGATCGACCAGTGGGTGATCGACCGCCTCATGGCCATCGGATGCGACACGGCAAAGGCCGTCCTCGCCTTCTCGCCGGCCGACATCGCGAAGCGGGCGGACCTCGAGGACGAGACCGTGGAGGAAGTCTTCCGCATCCTCCGCGCGGAATTCGAAGAAGACTAGCCGGACGCTTTCCGTCGGTAATTTTGATTTAAAGGGGTAACAATATGGCAGAAATCAGAATCAACAAAATCATCAGGAAATACAACATCGGACTTGCGAACCTCGTCGAGTTCCTCAAGAGCAAAGGCGCCGACATCGAAGAGAATCCGAATGCCAAGGTGTCGGACGAATACCTTCCGGCCATCGAGAAGCAATTCGGCAAGGACCTCGAGATGAAGGAAGCCTCCGAGAAGGTGGACATCAAGCTCAACGAGATCATCGAGAAATCCAGCCGGCGCCAGCAGGAAGAAGCCGCAGAAGACGACTTCTACGAGCCTGCGCGCGAGACCGTCATCAAGACGACGATCTTCACACCGGCCGCACCCAAGCCCGAGCCGGCCCCCGAGCCCAAACCGGAACCCAAACCCGAGCCGAAGCCGGAACCCAAGCCGGAACCCAAGCCCGAGCCGAAGCCCGAGCCGAAGCCCGAGCCGAAGCCGGAACCCAAGCCCGAGCCGATACCCGAGCCAGTGGAGGAAGTGAAGCCGCAGGAGGTCCCCGTCGCTGAAACAGCCCGTCCTGAACCTGCTCCGGAGCCCGAACCCAAACCTGCCAAGGAAGAAAAGCCCTCCGTGCCGACCCCTGCGGAGCGTGCTGCCGACGAGGAAGGGAAGGAACCCGAGACCGAGGAGAAGGAGGAAACTGCGACGGCTGCCGGAGAGGCGCCCGCGGAAGAGCAGAATGACGACGACAAGGGTGTTCCCGGATTCAAGGTCCTCGGCAAGATCGACATGTCCCAGTTCGAGAAGAAGAGCGGCAAGAAGCGCGAACGGATCGCCAAGGGCAGCCAGAAAGTCGACGTCGCCAAGGAAGGCAAACAGGCGGACAACAACAGCCGCAGGGATGCCAAGAAGGACAAGAACAAGAAAGACGCCCGGCCGGCGGCTGACGCCGGGAAGGGCGGAAAGAAGCGGAGCCGCGGCGCGGACCGCTTCAAGCCTGCGCTGACCGAAGAGGAGCAGGAGGCGATGCAGAAGGAAATCCAGAAGCAGGTCAAGGAGACCTACGCCCGGATGAACGAAGGCAAGAAGAACAACTTCGGCGCCAAGTACCGCAAGGAGAAGCGCGAACTCGCCGCCGCGAAGACGCAGGAGGAAATGGCGCAGGTCATGGCCGAGAAGCAGGTGCTCAAGGTCACCGAATTCGTGACGGTCAACGACCTGGCCACCCTGATGAACAACACTCCGGTCAACGAGGTCATCAAGGCCTGCATGGAGCTGGGCCTGATGGTGTCCATCAACCAGCGCCTCGACGCCGAGGCCCTCGTGCTCGTGGCGGAGCAGTTCGGCTACAAGGTCGAATTCGTCACCGCCGACCTGACCGAAGAGATCGCCGGACAGTCCGAGCAGGAAGACCGGGAGGAAGACCTGGTCCCCCGGCCGCCGGTGATCACCGTGATGGGTCACGTCGACCACGGCAAGACCTCGCTGCTGGACTACATCCGCAAGTCGAACGTCATCGCCGGCGAGGCGGGCGGCATCACGCAGCACATCGGCGCGTACAATGTCAAGCTGCCCGACGGGCGGCGGATCACCTTCCTGGACACCCCGGGACACGAAGCCTTTACGGCGATGCGTGCCCGCGGTGCGCAGTTGACCGACCTGGCGATCATCATCATCGCGGCGGACGACGCCGTGATGCCCCAGACCGTCGAGGCCATCAACCATGCACAGGCCGCCGGCGTCCCGATGGTCTTCGCCATCAACAAGATCGACAAGGAAGGCGCCGCACCGGAGAAGATCTACCAGCAACTCGCACAGATGAACATCCTCACCGAAGCCTGGGGAGGAAAATACCAGAGCCAGGAAATCTCCGCCAAGAAGGGACTGAACGTCGACAAGCTGCTTGAGAAGGTGCTCCTGGAGACCGACCTGCTCGAACTGCGGGCCAACCCGAACAAGAACGGCATCGGTACCGTGATCGAGTCCTCCCTGGACAAAGGCCGCGGCTACCTGGCGACCGTCCTGGTACAGGAGGGAACCCTGCGGACCGGCGACATGGTCCTGAGCGGCTGCTACTACGGGCGCATCAAGGCGATGTTCAACGAACGCGGGCAGAAAGTCAAGGAAGCCGGTCCTTCCACGCCGGTCAGCATCCTGGGCCTGAACGGCGCCCCGAGCGCCGGTGACAAGTTCAATGTCATGAATGACGAGCGGGAAGCGAAGGCGATCGCCAACAAACGTGAGCAGTTGATCCGCATCCAGGGCATCAAGACCCAGAAGCACATGACCCTCGAAGAGATCGGACGCCGCATCGCCATCGGCAACTTCAAGGAACTCAACGTCATCGTCAAGGGCGATGTGGACGGCTCCGTGGAAGCCCTTTCCGACTCCCTCATCAAGCTGTCCACCGAGCAGGTGCGCGTCAACGTCATCCACAAGGCCGTGGGTGCGATCTCCGAATCAGACGTCATCCTGGCCGAAGCCTCCGACGCCGTCATCATCGGCTTCCAGGTCCGTCCTTCCACGGACGCCCGGAAGACGGCCGACGAGCAGGGCATCGAAATCCGGCTCTACTCGGTCATCTACGACGCGATCAACGACGTCAAGGACGGTATCGAGGGCATGCTCGAGCCCATCAAGAAGGAAGAGATCACCGGTACGGCCGAGGTCAAGCAGACCTTCAAGATCTCCAAGGTGGGCACGGTCGCCGGCTGTCTGGTCCGCGACGGAAAGATCGCCAAGACGGCCCAGTGCCGCCTGATCCGCGACGGTATCGTCATCTACACCGGCTCGCTCGCTTCCCTCAAACGTGGGAAGGACGATGTCAAGGAGGTGGCTGCCGGCATGGAATGCGGTATCGGCATCGAGAAGTTCAACGACGTCAAGGTCGGTGACAACATCGAGGCCTTCGTGATTACGGAAGTCAAGCAGACGCTCAGCTAGATCAAGAGCAATACTCCGATTGCATAGAAGAGGATGCCCTGGAAACGGAGGCGTCCTCTTGTGCTTTCATGCAGCATCACCTCTGTCGGGTCCTGTCCGGTCAGTTCCAGCAGCGTGTCCGGCGCAGGCAGGGCGGAGCGTGGATATTTACGGATCAGCAGCCCGTCACTCAGCCAGGTGGCGCCGCCGTTGGAGCGGTTCAGCGTGACCAGGGTCTTGAAATCAGCCGTATAGAAATAAGGATCGACGCTTTCACGCGTGTCACCGACGACGGTAGCGAGGCTGTCGAAAGCAGCCTTGGAGGACGAAGCGAGCAGCAGCGGCGTGAAACCGGCGGACGCAGCCGCGTCCAGCGTAGCGGCGATTTCGGTCCAGGCTTCTCCCGGAAGACCGGGAACATCGTATACCGATACTGCCAGCACCTGTCCGTGTGCGGCCAGGTCGTCGCAGTAGCGGCCGGACGTGTCGGTGAAGGAAAGCATGGGAACACGCTCCTTGACATCCAGCCGGTTGCGCAGGATCGTCTCGGTGCGGACGTAGGTCCAGGTGGAATCCGGCAGGCGGTCCAGCGGGAAAGCGCCCTCCTGGCCGTTCTTCCGGTAAATGAACATCGACTCGTAGTCGGCCTGCGTCCGGTCCTCCCCTCCCTCGACGGCAGCCAGCAGTTCACTGCCCGGACGGAAATCCGTAAAATCGACCAGCGGGACCGACCGGAGTGACCAGGCGGCGAAGAAGACGGCCGCAGCCGCCACCAGGCCGAAAGAGACGTATTTCCGCCGGCGCGGCGTGCCCAGTTCCCCGAAAGGCAGGAAGGCGAACAAGGCCAGGGCCAGCAGGATGACATTCTTCAACAGGGTCTGGAAATGGGTCAGGTGCACCGCTTCTCCGAAGCAGCCACAGTCCATCTGGGGGCGTGCAATGGCCAGGACCAGTGTCAGCAGCGTGAACAGTGCAAGGAGGGCGAACGTGATCCTGGCGACGGGACGGCGCCAGACACCGGCCACGAGGGCGGCGCCGAGCAGGGTTTCGACCAAGGCGAAGGCCACACCGGCCGCCTTTGCGATCCCGTGCAGGAAAGGCAGATGGAAAAACTTGAAATAACTGTCCATCACCAGGCCGGCGCCTACGGGATCCAACAGTTTGAGCAGGCCCGCCACCAGGAACGTGATGCCGATCAGGACGGCGGCCAGCCGCTTCATTCTAGGAGATTGCGTCTTCATCTTGTCTGAAAGAAATGGGCGTCGACGACATTCCGCACACGATCGGCGATGTCGTCCGGCGGCAACATGTCGCCGCAGTCGTCGGAGCAGTCTACGCGGAGGAAGGAGGCATCCTCCCGGGAGAGCTGCAGATACAGGTCCCGGACCTGCTCCTGGAAAGAGATGTCCGCTTCATGGATGTCCTGCCCGCCGTGAAGGTAACGCCGGTCAGCGCCGCTCCGCGACGATTCGAGCCGCTCCGCGACAAAGGAAATCGGGACATCCAGGAATAGGTTCAGGTCCGGCCGCGGCAGGCCGAACAAGTCGAACTCCGTCTCCACGATCCAGCGGCGCAGCGCATCCCGCTCCGTCCCGGGAGGGAGTTTGGCACATTGATAGGCGATATTGGAGTAGACGTACCGGTCCAGCAGAACGACACTTCCCTGCTCCAGCCGTTCGCGCAGGAACGGGGCAGCACCGTGGCGGTCTTCCGCGAAGAGAAGGGCCACCAGTTGCGGGTGGACGGCGTCGTTCGCGCCGAAGTCCCCGCGCAGGAAACGGGAGATCAGATCGCCGTAGACCGGCGCATCATACCGGGGGAAATGAATGTATTCCAAGCCGGGACGGATCTGTTCCAGATACGTCCGCAGGCGCTTCACCTGCGTCGACTTGCCTGCTCCGTCGAGGCCTTCCAGGACGACCAGCATGCCTTTCCGACTCATTCTGCTTTCCACACGGGGATGTCGTTCTCGGCCATGAACGCGCAGATGGCGTCATAGTTTTCAAACTTGGCCGTTCCCTCCAGGAACACCTTCACGCTGAAGCCGACGGCCTGGCTGAGGGCGCACAGGTTCTTCAGGGACTCGAACACACAGTATTCGGAAGCGATGCCGCAGATGACGACCTCGTCACCGGGCTGGAAAAGATCCTGGTTTTCCGCCGTCACATCCACGAGGGCACCATATTCCTCCCGTTCCGGGCGTCGCCCCTTGAGGATGAAGCGCATCCGCTCTTCCTCCAGGCCGGCCAGCACGCTGTCGGGGAGGGAGGCGCCGGCCGTATGGTGCACACAGTGCACGGGCCAGGGTCCGCCCTGCTCGCGGAACGAGCAGTGATTGACCGGATGCCAGTCCAACGTGAAGTAAACCAGGTCGAAACGGCCTTTGACCGAATCGATCACCGGAAGGACGGAAGCGGCACCGGGAACCGTCAGAGTGCCATCTATGAAATCTTTCTGCAGGTCGACTGCAAAGAGGATCTTTCTGTTCGCCATGACAAGGATAGTTTTAACAGTGTAAATATAATGATTTTATTCCATTATTCACTAAATTTGGACCGATGGAAACAAACTTCGACAGACCCGTCACGGTGATGGGGATCCTCAACCTCACCGGCGATTCCTTCTACGCCGGCAGCCGTTTCCTTGACGGAGACGGACGCCCTGACCTCGACGCGCTGCAGCGGAAAGCTGCGGAAATGATCGCGGAAGGTGCCCGCATCCTGGACCTGGGCGCCTGCTCCACCCGGCCGGGATCCCAGGCCGTCGGCGCCGCAGAAGAATGGCGGAGGCTCTCGCCCGCACTCCGCTGCCTGCGCGACGCCTTTCCGGATACGCCTCTTTCGATCGACACGTGGTGGTCGGAAGTGATCCTGCGGGCGACGGATGCCGTGGGCGCCGTCATCGTGAACGACATCTCCGCCGGCGAAGACGACCCGGCCATGCTCTCAGTAGCGGCACGGAACCACCTCACTTACATCGCGATGCATAAACGCGGGACCCCCGCCACCATGCAGGGGATGACGGACTATCCCGCCGAAGGCGTGCCGGACGGGCTCTCCCCCGTCACCGCCGCCGTCCGCCGGTATTTCGAGGCTTTCGCCCAGCGGGCACAGGACGCCGGTCTGGAAGACTGGATCCTCGACCCCGGCTTCGGTTTCGCCAAGACCGTGGAGCAGAACTGGCAGTTGCTCCGGGAACTGTCCGCGCTGCGGGTTCCGGGGCGGCGGATGCTGGTCGGGATTTCCCGGAAACGGTTCCTCTGGCAGCCGCTCGGCATCAGTCCCGAAGAGGCGCTGCCCGCGACGCAGAGCGCCCACCTCGCCGCCTTGCAGGGTGGAGCGGACATCCTCAGGGTACACGACGTAGCGCCCGCCGTGCAGGCGGTCGGGGTCTACCGGCAGCTCACCGGTGCAGGAAGGCAATAAACGATCTTACAAGACGTTCAGCAGGACCGTGACGACGAATGTGTTGATCAGGTCGACGAACATCGCCCCGATGATGGGGACGATGATGAAGGGCTTTGCCGCATAATGGTATTTGAAGCAGACCGCGGACATGTTGGCCATTGCATTCGGCGTCGCACCCAGCCCGAACCCGCACAGGCCGCTCACCAGGACGGCTGCGTCATAGTTCTTCCCGAGCGCCGGGAAGGCGGCCAGGCATGCGAAAAGGACGATGAAAAGCGTCTGGGCGAGCAGGATCACCAGGAGCGGGAGCATCAGCCCGGCCAGCTCCCAGAGCTTGAGGGTCGCCATCGCCATGCCCAGGAACAGGAACAGGGCGGCATTCCCCAGCGAAACGATTTTGTCCAGGCAGAGCGGATGCTTCCGCCCCGAACCCGGACGGGGGTCCAGGACATTGCGCAGGAGCGACGCGACGACCAGTGCGCCGAAATAGGTCGGGAACGTGATGCCGGTCAGAGCCAGCAACTTGCTCAGCCCCTGTCCCAGCGCCATGGCCAGGAGCAGCTGGCAGACGGCCTGGATCGCACGCCGCATCCCGTGTTCCTCTCCACCGCTCGGGGGGATTTGCTCCGCCCCGGGATGCCTGTCCGTGGTTTCGCCCTTCATGCCGCCATCTTCCGGAACTTCTCCACCCAGGGTGGAGACCACGTCGTCCGAACCGGACGCTTCCGCTAGCCGGTGCCGCCGGACGAGGAATTCCCCGACCGGACCTCCGACCATCGACCCGGCCACCAGGCCGAACGTCGCTGCCGCCATGGCGATCGAATCCGCTCCCTGCAGGCCCATCTGCGCCAGGACGGGGGCGAACCCGCCGGCGGTCCCGTGCCCGCCGCACATCGGGATGGACCCGGTCGCCATGCCCACGAGCGGGTCGATGTGCAAGCCGCGGGCGATGCCGAGCGACAGGAGGTTCTGGGCGACAATCAGCAGCGACACGAGCCCGATCATCACGACGAGCGGTTTCCCGCCCGCACGAAGCATCCGCAGGTCGGACTGAAAGCCGACCGAAGTGAAGAAGACCAGCATGCAGAGGTCTTTGACCGTCCCGTCGAAGGAGAACCGCCAGCCGAAGGCGACGTGCAGGAGCAGGAAGAGCAGCGAAACGGCCAGGCCGCCGGTCACCGGCGCCGGGATGCACATCCGCCCCAGTGCCGGCAACTTGCGGGTCAGGAACACGCCCAGCAGGAGAGCGATCACGCCCGCCCCCGCCGTCGTGTACATATCCAGTGCAATCACATCCATGCCATTCTGCCGATACCTTATTAAACTTCTTCCCCGCTTCCTTCCAGCCTCCGGTGGCCCAGACAAAAATACGGATTCTGCCCGTCAACTCCAAATGTCCGCCGCGACGTCATGCCCGACCCACCGCGGCCGTATCCCGGCCGGGACCCATGTGGCTGTCAGGTCACGCTTTTTCCCCTACCCGACACGAATCCCACCACCCGGCACGCTTTACCCGCACGAAAACACAGAAGGATCCCAACCTCCGCCCGGCGCGGCAGGTGACCGGGCGACGGGGCGCTGCAGGTGACCGGGCGACGGGGCGCGGCAGGCAGGCAGGGGACAAAATGATACAATCGAATAAGCCGTTTCTTTTTTCCGGGATTTGTCGTATATTAACGGTCGAAAAAAGAGGGGAAAGAGCCATGGAACAAGTGATGAAAAGGACTTTACGGATAGACAAGATGCTTTTGATGCGCGCCCTGCCCGCATGCATCCTCCTGGCGGGACTGCTTTTCGCGGGAACGGCATGCCGGCGCCAGGCCGCGCCGATGGTCGGTATTTCCTGCGGACGAACCGAAGGGGGCAGCGATGCGCTCGGCGCCCGGTATGTGCAGGCCGTCCTGCGGGGCGGCGGCGTCCCCTTCATCATTCCGACGGTAGAGACGCCCGAACAGGCCGAAGCAGTCATTGAGCGGCTCGACGGCATCGTCTTCTCCGGTGGCGAAGACGTCAACCCCGCCTGGTACGGCGAAGCCGTATGGAACGAGTCGGTGCAAGTGAATCCGGTCCGCGACCGGAGCGACAGCCTGCTCGCCCGGGCGGCGGTCGCCTCAGGGATGCCCATCCTGGCCATCTGCCGCGGGCAGCAGTTGATGAACGTCGTCCTGGGCGGATCCCTGTACCAGGACATCCCCACGCAGCTGCCGGAAGCGCGTCAGCACCGTGGCGGAATCACCCACAAGATCGGCGCCGAACCCGGCAGCTTCCTCGCACGCGTCTTCGGACCGGATTCCCTGACAGTCAACTCCTGGCACCACCAGGCGGTGAAATCCGTCGCGCCAGGGCTGTGGGTCGTCGCCCGGGCGGACGACGGAGTCGTCGAAGCTATGGAAAACGAACAGGTCTGGGCCGTCCAGTTCCATCCGGAAAGCCTGCTGCTGTCGGACGATTCCTGGCTGCCCCTCTTCCAGGCCTTCACCGGAAGGTGCCGCCGCAGCGGATCCAAATAACGTCCTGCCACCCTGCATTTTTCAGCAGATTATCGTACCTTTGTTCCCATGACGAAGATCCACATCCTTCCCGCCACGCCGGAGACCGTTGCAGAACGGTTGGCCGACGAGAAAGCCGTCTATGTGGTCCATGACCGCAACGTCGGTGCGTTTGCCCGCCGCATCGCCGGGCGGCTTCCCGGTCTGCAAGGCATTTATTCCCTCTCCGCTTCCGAGGCGGAGAAGAACATCGACACGGTGGCGGACATCTGCCGCTGGCTGCTGGAGAAAGGCGCCGGACGCGATGCCTACGTGCTGGGCATCGGCGGGGGAATCACCACCGACATCACCGGATTCGCCGCATCGGTCTACAAGCGCGGCGTCCGATTCGCCTTCGTGCCCACTACCCTGCTCGCGCAGGTGGACGCAGCCATCGGTGGAAAGAACGGTGTCAACCTCGCCGCTTACAAGAACATGATGGGCGTCTTCCGCCAGCCCGAAGTCACCTTCATCTGCGCCGAAGCCCTGGACACCCTGCCCGGGGAAGAACTGCTCGGCGGAGCGGCGGAACTGCTGAAAAGCTACCTGATCGACAATACCGGCGACAAATACGGACAGGCAGTCGCCGTTTTCTCCGACCTGGCTGCACGCAGGGCGGAACTGCCGGCGCTGGCCGCCGGTGCCGCCGCCGTCAAGGCCGCCATCGTGGAACGGGACGAATTCGAATCCGGAGAACGGCGTCACCTCAACCTCGGCCACACCTTCGCGCACGCCATCGAGAAGGTCTCCGACGGCCACATCTCCCACGGCCGGGCCGTTTCCATGGGCATCCTGCTCGCCGCACGGCTCTCGGAAGCCCTCGGCGTGGCCCCGGCCGGCCTGGAAAAACGACTGCGGACGGATTTCAAGGCCTGTGGCCTGCCGGTGGAATGCCCCTGGCCCGTTTCCGTCCTCGGGGGCGCCATGGCCAAGGACAAGAAAGCCGAAGGCGATGCCGTCCGCTTCGTCCTGCTCGAGGGCATCGGGGCCGTCTGCACCCGCGTCCTGTCCGTTTCCGACGTCATCTCTATCCTGCAATGATCTGCACCACGATACAACACAAGGACCTGGAGGGGATCCTCGCCGTCCTGGAGACAGAGAAGATCGCCCTGGCCGAAATCCGGCTGGACCGCTGTCCGCTGTCCCTGGAAGAAATCGACACCCTGTTTTCCGGCACGGATGTGCCCCTTGTCGCCACCTGCCGCGTAGCCGGCGACGGATCGGGATCCTGGCAGGAGGCCGAGGAGAAACTCCGGACCGCCATCGAGGCCGGTGCTGCGTTCGCCGACCTGGAAGGCGAGGCGCCGCCTCCGATGGGCAAGCGTTTGCGCCGGCTTTGCAGCGAATACGGCACGGTGATGATCCGTTCCGCCCATTTCTTCGACGGTACGCCCTCCTTGGAAGAACTTACTGAAACGGCCCTGCGCCTGGGCCGGATCGGCGGCGAAATCGTCAAGATCGCCGCGACGGCCGCCACGCAGGAAGACGCCGACCGGGTCCTGGCCCTCTACGGGCAGCCGATCCCCGACCGCCTGATCGCCTTCGCAATGGGGCCGGCAGGTCGGGAGAGCCGGTTGGCGTGCCTCGCCAAAGGCGCGCCGTTCACCTACGCCGCCCTCAGTGAAGCGGAAGCAGCCGCCCCGGGGCAATGGGCCTGCAACGCGATGGCCGAAGCGGTCTACGGCAGCCGCCGGCCCGTCGGCACGGAGACCCCGCTGCGGATGCCCTCATCCAAGAGTTTCGCCCAGCGGGCCATCGTGGCCGCCGCCCTGGCCGAAGGCACATCCTTCCTGGGCGGATACACCCCCTGCGGCGACAATGAAGCCGCGCTGCGGACCGCTTCGGCGCTGGGCGCCCGGATCGCGTTCCACGAAGCAGACGGTTCCCTGGAAATCACCGGCATCGGTGCCGCCCCCGGTGCCGTTCCCCTCGACACGCTGGACGTCGGCGAATCCGGACTGATGACCCGCCTGATGATTCCCCTTTCCGCCGCCCTTGGAAGCGGTCCCGTCCGTCTGCAAGGCTGCGGGACCCTGCTGCGGCGTCCCCTGAAGGGCGCCGGCGGCATCATGGCATCCTTCGGCACCCTGCTGCGTCCGGAAGGTACACCGCCCGTCCCCGGGGAAGTCTTCATCCCCCTGTCCGTCCACGGACCGCTCATCCCCGGCAAGGCCGAAGTGTCCGGAAAGGATGGATCGCAGCTGATCTCGGGCTTGCTGATGGCCCTTCCCCTGCTCGATGCCCCCTCCTCCCTGTATGTCGTCGAGCCCAAGAGCATTCCGTACATGTTCATCACCACGGACGTGCTCCGGCGCTTCGGGATCCGGATCGGCAGCGAGATGGAAGGTGACGAGACCTTCCTGGAAACCCAGGACTGGCGCTTCTGCACCGGCATCCATTTCAAGACCCGGGGCCGGCAACGCTACCGCGCCGCATCGATCGAGATCGAAGGCGACTGGAGTGCCGCTGCGAACTTCCTCGTCGCCGGCGCCGTCTTCGGCAACGTACGGCTGGAAGGGCTGGACACGACCTCCCTGCAAGCCGACCTCTCCATCATGGACATCCTCATGGAAGCCGGCGCCGGTCTGTCGCAGATCGAACAGGAAGACCACCGCGGCGTCATCACGGCTTGCCGCGCCCCGCTCCGTTCCTTTGAAGCCGACCTGGGCAACTGCCCCGACCTCTTCCCGATCGTAGCGGTCCTGGCCGCTTTCTGTCCGGGCGAAAGCCGGCTCGAAGGTGTCGGACGGCTCCGCGGAAAAGAAAGCGACCGCGCTGCCGCCATCCTGGAGATGCTCCTGAAGATGGGGGTGGACGCCCGGATCGAGGACGATGCGCTCGCCGTCACAGGCGAAACCCTGGAGGCCCGGATCCTGAACGGACGCCTGCTCAAGGGCGGCAAGTACACTTCCTCGCACGACCACCGGATGGTGATGGCCCTACGGGTAGCCTCGCTGGGGGCCGACAGTCCGGTAGACATCGACGACGAAGCCTGCGTAGCGAAGTCGTTCCCGCTCTTCCCCGCCTGCTTCGACGCGCTGCGCGGATAAAAAGGATCAGTCCCCGATCTTGACCTCGGCACAGATGAAATAATGGTCCGACGGCAGGATGCCCTTCGGACGGTCGGTGACGACCTCCGCGGAAACGGCGCCGACATGCCCCCGGCCGAAAATGAAGTCGATCCTGCGGCCGGGTTTCTTCCGGTTTTCCGGCTGGAAACCATGGGCGGTGAACCCGTATTCGACCTCGCCGTGCACATCTTCCCACATGTCATGCCACCCCGCCGCCTTGATGCCGCGGATCGCGACGCCCTCGATCCCGGAATTGAAATCACCGCACAGGATCTGCGGGAAGTCGTCGGCATACTGCGCCGCCTCGTGCAGGATGAACTTCGCCTGTCCCTGGCGCGCCGCCTCGGAGATGTGGTCCAGATGGGTGGACAGGACCCGGAAGACCTCGCCGGTGACCTTGTCGCGGAGCCGCAGCCAGTTCGTATGGCGGGCACGGGCGGAATCCCAGGAGGAAGACCCGCCGGTCACGGGGTCCTCGCTCATCCAATAGACGCCGGCCCCGAGCAATTCATAGCGTGATGTCTTGTAGAAGATGCAGTTCTTCCCGATGAAATGATAGCCTTCCGTATAGGGATCCATTTCCGGGCCCTCGAAACCGAAACCCGTATAGCCCTTCAATTCCTTCTTGAAGTAGTTCCAGGAATCGTAGATCACCTCCTGCAGGCAGATGATGTCCGGCTTGCGGGAGAGGATGACATCCCGGCAGACGTCCTTCCGGTCATCCCAGCGGATGCCCGGCCGTTCATCGGCCGGCAGGCCGGTGATCCGGACATTCGCCGACATCACGGTATGCGTCGTCTTTTTCTTCGCCCCGAGGGGCAGGATGGCAGCCAGCAGCATTGCCATCGCAATCACCAGATTTCTCATAGGCTTTTGTAACGGGCGTAACGGGCGGAGTGGTCGGCCCCGGAAGGCCGGTAGATTTCGTCGGACACATGGCACATGGCAAGCTGGGCAGCAGGGGTGTCAGGATACACTCCGGCCGCCACGCTGGCGTTGACTGCGGCGCCCAGGGCGCAGGACTCGGCCTCGGACGACACCTCGATATCCGTCCCCAGCACGTCGGCAAGCATCTGCATGACAAAGGGCGACTTCCGCGGGATGCCGCCCGTCGCCACCATCCGGGGACAAGCGACGCCGTAGGCGGCCAGGTGGTCGACGATGGCCTTGATGCCGAAAGCGGTTCCCTCCACGACGGCATAGAACAGTTCGGCGGGCGTAGTCGTGAGCCGGAGCCCCTGCAGCGTCGCCGTAGCGGTCGGATCCGGATCCGGAGTCCGGCGTCCGTTGAACCAGTCCGTACTGACCGGGATGCGGTCGGACAGCGCAAGGCCGGCCGCCGCCTCCGTCAGGTCCGGCAGGCTGCGCCCCGTCGTCCGGGCGACCCACGCGAAGTTGTCGCCGTAGGAGGACATCCCCATCTCGTAGCCTTCCCAGCCGGGGAGGATGGCACCGTCCACCTGTCCGAATACCTCGGGGACCGGGTCGCGGTGCGCGCCGACCGTCATCAGGCAGGCGGACGTACCCAGCGTCAGGATCATGGTGCCGGGCGCACAGCCTCCGCCGACGGCGCCGCTGTGCGCGTCGATGTTCCCGACGCCGACAGGGATGCCCGCCGGAAGGCCCAGCCGCTTTGCCCAGGCCGCCGAAAGCGGACCGCAGGCCGTACAGCTGTCGTAGTTCCGGTCTTCCACATGGCTCCGCAGTGCTCCCAGCCGCGGATCGAGGGCGTCGAAGACCGATTGCGGAGGGAAGCCGCCCCACTCCACGCCCCACAGCTGCTTGGAGCCGGCCGCGCAGTGCGAGGGCCGGAGACAGCCCGTCAGCACGAAGGGAATGTAGTCGCACAGTTCGACCGCCGTGAAAGCCCGGGCGGCCACCGCGGGATTCGTCCGCAGCACATGCAGGACCTTCGACCAGAAATTCTCCGCGGAATAGACGCCGCCGTTGTGTACCGTATACGGCGCTGCGGCCGCCGTGATCTCGGCCGCCTCGGCGATGGCGGTATGGTCTTTCCACAGGATGAACAGCGCATCCGGGTCCTCGCCCGGCAGCGGGCGCAGTTCCCGGTCGAGCAGGATCGGGGTGGAGCAGGTGGCGTCCACGCCGATGCCGACGACCTCCGCCCCGGAGGGCAGGGCGCGGGCCGCCTCCCGCACGGTCTCTTCCATGGTTTCCAGGTAATCCGCGGGATGATGGCGGAAGCGGTTCTCCGCAGCGCAGGAATACAGTCCGCGGGCCCACCGCGGGTAGGGCTTCGCGCAGGAAGCCTGCACGCGCCCGTCGGCGGCATCCACCAGGACCGCCCTGGCGGAATCCGTTCCGAAATCCAGTCCGATGACAAACGGTTTCATACGAGTCTCACACCTTGTGATACGAGGGTCTGTTGCAGGAGCGGGATGTCGACGGAGCCGACATCCACACCCGTTTCCAGGGAAAGGCGGGCGGCCGTTCCGGCGGCTTCGCCCAGCGCCATGCACGTGCTCATGACCCGTGTCGCGGCCATGGCTTCGTGATTCATCGATGCGCAGCGGCCGGCCACGAGCAAGCCGCCCACGTTCGCGGGGACGAGGACCCGGTAGGGGATCTCGTAGGCATCGTCGCAGAAATACATCGAGCAGTCGCCGCCCCGGGAATGGTGGATGTCCACCGGGTAGCCCGCCAGGCAGACCTTATCGTCGAAATGCTTCCCGCCGAGGATGTCCTCCGCCGTCAGGATGTACTTCCCCCGGATCACCCGGCTCTCGCGAATGCCGGTAAAAGGCGCCACCTTGTCGACCTCCGCCTGCGCGAAGCCCGGCACGAAGCGCCGCAGGTATTCCGTGACCACCCGCATCTGCCGCCGGGCCACGACCTCGCAGCGGGTGTAACTCTCCGGATCGGTGGAATCCGTCCCGTTCACGCGCGTCATGTTCACCCAGATCTCGTCCGGTTTCAGGCCGGAGATCAGGATGGTCCGCGAGACCGGCACATCCAGTCCGCTGCGGCGCGCTTCCTCGATCCGGCCGCGCAGCCCGACGGTGATGAAATTCCCTTCGCGGAACTGTTCCGCAGGCATCCGGTCCATGTCGTACGTCTCCGGATGGAGCACGATCGCGTCGCGCAGCGCCTGCACGTCCACGCCCCGCATGCTGAACATCAGGGTCGGCGGCTGCATGCCGCCCTCCGCGTCGCCCTTGCTGCAGGGTACGCCGGCACGGAAGGCCACGTCGCCGTCGCCCGTGCAGTCGATCACCCGCCGGGCGAGGATGGCCTGCCGGCCCGCTTTCGACTCCACGACCACGCCCTTCACGACACCGTCTTCCACGATGGCGTCCGAGACGAAGGTATACAGCCGCACCTCCACACCCGCTTCCTCCATGAGCTCGAAGGCGACGTTTTTCGCCTCCTCGGGATCGATGATGGTGAGGCTCATGTGCAGTTTGCACGGCTTGTGTCCGCTGGCCGCGCCCCGCGCCCGGAGCCGGTCGATGAAACGCTGTGCTCCGCCGTAGATGACCTGGTCGCCGCGAGGGCCCAGGAAGGCCAGGACCGGCAGGCCGATCGTCAGGTTGCCGCCCAGGTAGCTCCGGCTCTCGACCAGCATGACGCGGTGGTTTCCGCC
Source organism: uncultured Bacteroidia bacterium (assembly GCA_902801205.1). Lineage (GTDB taxonomy): Bacteria > Bacteroidota > Bacteroidia > Bacteroidales > UBA932 > Cryptobacteroides. Next base: position 258,883 of record CADCHE010000001.1, on the reverse strand, counting down.
TTCGGCGGCGGCCTGCGCGGCCATCAGGCCGGCGGGACCGCCGCCGACGACCAGCACGTCCACGTCGCGGATGACAGGGATCCTGCGTTCAGGTTCGGTAATGTACTCCATTTTATTTCTTTTCTGGTTTTCCGGCCATACAGACCAGCGTAGCGGCCAGCCCGCCGATCGGGCACCACCACGTCCAGGCGATGTATGTCTGGCCGAAGAATTGTTTCTGGAACATGAGGGGCACGATGACGAGCGCGCCCGTAACAAGCGCCGCGACCACGCTGCGCCGGTTGCCGCGCCGGGTGAACAACGCCGTCAGGAAGACGCCGACCATCCCTGCATAGGCGAAGCACATGATTCCCGTAGCGAAGTCCACCAGGTTCAGGCCGGACCCCTGCTGCATCAGGCAGGTGAGCACGGCGAAAGCCGTCAGGACGGCGCCCATCAGCGCGACCATCCGCCGCGAAGACGCCAGCTGCTCCGCCTGCGCGGGAGGAGTATCCCCCCGGCGCGTACGCAAGGGCAGCCAGATGTCGGCGACGAAACTGGAGGCCATCGAATTGATGGCCGAATTGAAGGACGACAGGGCGGCGGCCAGCAGTCCGGTGATCATCAGCCCCCGTACGCCGGTAGGGATATGGTTCTTGATGTACTGCGGAAAGAGGTCGCGTGCGTCCGTAAAGAAATGACGGCCCAGGGCCCCGTCGAAGCCGGGGTCCATCGTATACTTCACGTAGAGGAGGCTGCCGATCAGCAGGAACAGCAGGACGAGCGGCAGGCAGATCAACTGCGAGGCGACCAGGGAGCGGGCGGCCTTGCCCGCATCCTTGCAGGCGAGCTGGCGCTGGACGAATTCCTGGTCAGTCGTAAACTGGGCCAGCCGGAAGAAAGCGACGCCCAGCAAGCCGGCCCAGACGGTGTACGGGGTCGACAGCGAGAGACGGAAGTCGAACATCTGCACCTTGCTGCCGCTCACCCAGCCGGCCGGCGTCTTCACCGTACCGCCGTCAGTCAGGGTATGCCAGACATCACGGACCGGTAAACCCTTCAGTTCGAAGAGGATGAAGCCGATGGCGACCAGGCCCGAGACAATGATGAGCAAGGTCTGGAACGTATCGATGTACAGCAGGCCCTTGATGCCGCCCAGCAGCGTATAGACGGTGGAGACGAAGCCCAGGATGAGGATGCTCCAGAGCAGGAACTGGAAACGGATGTCGCCGAAGATGATCACGGAGATCGCGATGGACGCGATGAACAGCCGCGATCCGGAGTTGAACAGCTGCCCCAGGAGGAACATCCACGAATTGGCGCGCTTGGCCTCCTCGCCGAACCGCTGCCCGATATAGCCGTAGATCGTAATGGTCTTCGCCGCGTACAGTTTCGGCAGTGTCAGGGCGGCGGCGAGGGAGCCGCCGATGATGGCCCCGATCAGGTTCATGACATAGGTCAGGTTCGTGTTGAACCCCAGTTCGGGCGAACCGACGAAGGTGCCGGCGCTGATGGCGGTGCCCGTCGCCGCGATGGCGACGATCCATCCGGGCATGGAGCGTCCCGCAACGAAATAGTCCTCGATGTCGCGGTTCCGTCGGGAAAAGAGGACGCCGATCAGGACCAGCGAAAAGAGGAACAGGATAACGATGAGCCAGTCGATTATGTGCATACCGGGAGGGATTTATCTGCCGGCCAGGTCGGCCAGGACGATGGCGGCGGCAGCCTCGACGATGACGGGAGTGCGCAGCGCGAAGCAGACGTCATGCCGGCCGCCCACGCGCAGATCGGTCATCTCCCCCGTCCGCACGTTGAGGGTGTGCTGTACCCGGGCGATGCTGGACGTCGGTTTGAAAGCGACACGGAACACGATCGGCGCTCCGTTGGTGATGCCGCCGTTCACGCCGCCCGCCCCGTTTTTCTCCGGCAGCCCGTCCGCGCCGATCGGATCGTTGTGCGCGCTGCCGCGCATCCCGGCGGCGGCGAAACCGTCGCCGAATTCGATGCCGCGGACCCCGGGAATCGCAAAGACAGCGTGGGAGACCAGGGATTCCACGGAATCAAAGAACGGTGCACCCAGGCCCGCCGGGACACCTTCGACCCGGCATTCCACGACGCCGCCCAAGGAGTCCCCCTCCTGTGCGGCACGCGAGAGCAGCCCGTCCCAGGCCGCCGGGTCGGCACTGCCGCCCACCTCCACGAGGGAGGCGCGGAAGGAACAGCCGCACTGTTTCTTGGCAATCACGCCGGCCGTCACAAGGGCGAGCGTCACCCGACCCGAAAAAGGACCGCCGCCGCGGGGGTCGTTGAAGCCTTCCCATTTGAGGGCGGCCACCCGGTCGGCATGCCCCGGACGGGGGACCTCCTGCAGAAGGGCGTAATCCTCCGGACGGGTATTCGTGTTACGGAAGAGCACGGCGACGGGCGCACCCGTCGTATGTCCCTGATAGACACCGGAAAGGATCTCGGGCGTATCGGGCTCGCGGCGGGGCGTCGTGCCCCGGGCGCCGCTCCGCCGGCGGGAAAGGTCTTCTTCGAAATCGCCTGCACAGAGCGGGATGCCGGCCCGGACGCCGTCCACGACGACGCCGATGCCCCCGCCGTGGGACTCGCCGAACACCTGAACCCGGAAGTGGTTGCCGAATGCGTTCATGGGGTCAATATTTTATCTGTTCAAGGCAAAGATACTTATTTTCGTTATCTTTGCATAATAGAAAATGGACGAATGGACGAAAGAGAAGAAGAACAGCTCCTGCAACAGATCACGACCCGCGAATACAAAGAAGGATTCGTGACGGACGTCCGGCAGGATTTCATCCCCAAAGGGCTGAACGAGGACATCATCCGCACCATCTCCGCCCGGAAGGAAGAACCCGCGTGGCTGCTGGAATTCCGGCTGGACGCATTCCGGCGCTGGCAGCGGATGGAAATGCCCCGCTGGCCCCACCTGGACCTGCCCGAGATCGACTTCCAGAATATCATCTACTATGCGGCGCCCCGCAAGGACGCCGACCGGCCCAAGGAGATCGACCCGAAACTCGAGGAGACCTTCGAGAAGCTGGGCATTCCCGTGCGCGAGCGGGCCGCCCTGGCCGGCGTCGTCGCCGTGGACGCGGTGTTCGACTCGGTGTCCGTGGCCACCACCTTCCGCGCCTCCCTGGCTGAGAAGGGCATCATCTTCTGCAGTTTTTCGGAAGCCGTGAAGGAGCATCCCGACCTGGTGCGCAAGTACCTGGCCAGCGTCGTCCCCCCGGGCGACAACTATTTCGCGGCCCTCAACAGCGCCGTCTTCAGCGACGGCAGTTTCTGCTACATCCCCAAGGGCGTAAAATGCCCGATGGAACTGTCAAGCTATTTCCGGATCAACGCCGCCGGTACCGGACAGTTCGAGCGGACACTGATCGTGGCCGACGAAGGATCCTCCGTCAGCTACATGGAGGGTTGCACGGCCCCGATGCGCGACGAACAGCAGTTGCATGCGGCCGTCGTCGAGATCATCGTGGAGAAGGATGCGGATGTGAAATACTCCACCGTGCAGAACTGGTACCCCGGTGACGAGCAGGGCCGCGGCGGCATCCTCAACCTCGTCACCAAGCGCGGCCTCTGCCGCGGAGAAGGGTCGCACCTGAGCTGGACCCAGGTGGAAACCGGCTCGGCCGTCACCTGGAAATACCCCTCCACCATCCTCCAGGGGGACCATTCCTCCTCGGAGTTCTATTCGGTGGCTGTGACCAACCACTTCCAGCAGGCCGACACAGGAACGAAGATGATCCACCAGGGGCGGGACACCCGCAGCCGGATCGTCAGCAAGGGCATCTCGGCCGGGCGGAGCCAGAACAGCTACCGGGGCCTGGTGCGCATGGGGCCCGGTGCGGCCGGAGCACGGAACTTCTCGCAGTGCGACAGCCTGCTGATCGGTTCCCTGTGCGGGGCGCACACCTTCCCGGACATCCGGAGCCTGAACCCCTCGGCCGTCGTGGAGCACGAGGCCACAACCTCCAAGATCAGCGACGAACAGCTGTTCTACTGCACCCAAAGGGGCCTGACGGCCGAAGACGCCGTCGGTCTCATCGTCAACGGATACGCGCAGGAAGTGCTTTCGCGCCTCCCGATGGAATTCGCCGTCGAGGCGCGCGCCCTGCTGCAGGTATCCCTGGAAGGATCCGTCGGTTAAAAAGAAGAGCGTCATGATGGACATCGCATTCACCCTGGGCGGAGCACCCGTCACCTGGCTCGAACTGGCGAGCGTGGCCGCCGGCCTGCTCTGCGTCTTCCTCGCCGGCAGGGCCAGCAAATACAACTTCTGGGTCGGCTACCTGTACAACATCCTGCTGTTCCTGCTTTTTGCGCACCGGCACCTGTACAGCGCCATGCTCCTGCAGCCCGTCGCCTTCGGCATCAACGCCTTCGGACACTGGCGGTGGAGCCATCCCAAAGCCGGGGAAGAGAGCGCCGGCGACGCGAAGACCCTGCGCGTCTCGCGGCTGAGGGGCAGCGCCTGGATGAAATACATCGCCGCGGTCCTCGCTGGGAGCCTGGTGTGGGGCTGGGTGCTTTCAAAATTGGGAAACACTTGGTTTACAGGAACTTTTGCCCCGGATCCGCATCCTTGGCTGGATGCGTTCATGCTGATGGTCACCCTGCTGGCCCAGTTCCTGTCGGCCCAGAAGAAATGGGAGTGCTGGCTGGTCTGGCTGGCCGTCAACGTCGGCAACCTGGTCCTCTACCTCACCTCCGGCCTGGTGTTCATGCCGATCGTCAGCCTGCTGTACCTGGTCAACGGCATCTGGTCGCTTTATACGTGGAAGAAACATTATCAAAATGGAAAATAAGAAAGATCTATTGCTGAAAGTCGAGGGGCTGACCGCCTCCGCCGGCGGGAAGGAGATCCTCCGCGGGATCGACCTGGAAATCCGCCGGGGAGAGATCCACGCCGTCATGGGGCCCAACGGCGCGGGGAAGAGCACCCTGTCCGCCGTCCTCGCCGGAAAACCCGACTACGAGGTGACCGGCGGAAGCGTCACCTTCCTGGGCAGGGACCTCCTCGCGATGAAACCGGAGGAACGTTCCTGGGCGGGACTGTTCCTGTCGTTCCAGTATCCGGTGGAGATTCCCGGCGTATCGATGCAGAACTTCCTGAAGACAGCCCTTGCGGCCCGGGAGAAAGCGGCCGGACGACCGCCCCTGGACGCCGGCGCCTTCCTGAAACGGATGAAAGAGAAGATGGCCCTGCTCCAGATGCGGCCGGAATTCGCCCGCAGGCAGGTGAACGTCGGATTCTCCGGCGGCGAAAAGAAGCGCGGCGAGATCTTCCAGATGGCGATGCTGGAACCGGTCCTCTCCATCCTCGACGAGACGGACAGCGGCCTGGACGTAGACGCCCTGAAGATCGTGGCGGACGGGGTGAACGCCCTGCATACCCCCGAGAAGGCGGCCATCGTCATCACGCACTACCAGAAACTGCTGGAATATGTCAAGCCGGACATCGTCCACGTCCTCAAGGCGGGACGCATCGTCAAGACCGGCGGAGAAGAAATCCTGGAACGCATTGAGAAAGATGGTTTCGAGCAATTCTGATTTCGCACCCGCCTCCGCGGGGCACGGCCGCTACGCCCCCTTCCCGGTCCCATCGGGGAGCGGCGTGGTCCGCGTGCCCGCAGGCACGTCGCTGCAGCGCGTCTTCGTCTTTCCGGACATGTGCCCGGACGATGTGCCTGCCGCCCTCGTCCTGGCGCAGGAGGCGAAGGCGGACCTGGTCTTCGTCGTCCTGCCCGGTTCGTCCGCCCGGATTCCGCTGACCGTCGACCTCGCCGGACCGGAAGCGCAGGTCCGCCTCAGGGGGCTTTTCCTCTCGGACGGGGAAGACGAGGTCCGGATCACCGTCACGGTGCATCACCGGCATCCCCACTGCCAGTCGCGCCAGCTTTTCAACGGCATCCTGGCCGGAAAAGCCCGGGGCACCTTCCACGGGACCGTCATCGTGGCCCCCGACGCGCAGGGCACCGAAGCCTACCAGGAAAACCATAATATCATCCTCGGCGAAGCCGCCCGGATGGAGACGCAGCCCGTCCTGGAAATCTATGCCGACGACGTGAAATGCTCGCATGGGGCGACGGTCGGCGCCCTGGACGAGAACGAGCACTTCTATATGCGGAGCCGGGGCATCCCCGAAGCGGAAGCCCGGGTCCTGCAGATCCTGTCCTTCCTCTCCCCCGTCCTGGACGCGATTCCGGACGAGGAGCAGCGCGCGGCCCTCACGGCCCGCGTGGAGGAAGCGGCGCTCAGATGCACCGGCCTATGATCCTGAAAACCAACGTCAAGCTGAATTTCGGACTCTTCGTCCTGCGTCGGCGCCCCGACGGGTTCCACGACCTCGAGACGCTGTTCGTCCCCTGGCACGGTTACGGTGACACCCTTGAAATCATCGCCGGAGACGACTACAGCCGCACTTCCGCCTCCCTGGCCGCCCGCTACGGCACCAACAGCGGAGACGGGCCCGGTGCCCCGCTCCGGCAGGCCGTCAGCGAAGACGGACGCCTGATGGTCACGGTCGCGCGCAGGGAAGGCGTGGACTGGGAACCGCTCTCGGACCTTTCCGCACGGGCCTGCCGCCTGCTGCAGCAGGACTTCGACCTGCCGCCGGTCAAGCTCTTCCTGGAGAAGACGGCCCCTGTCGGTGCAGGGCTCGGCGGCGGCTCGGCCGACGCGGCCTTCACCCTGAAAGGGCTGAACGAATGCTTCGGCCTCGGGCTGGACAACGCCGCACTCGTTTCCTACGCCGCCCGGCTGGGCAGCGACTGCGCGCTTTTCATCCACAACCGGCCGATGATCGGCACCGGGCGCGGCGAAGTACTTGAACCTTACGACTTGTCGCTGGACGGCTATGACCTGCAAGTGATCGTACCGGAGGGCGTGGGCGTTTCCACGGCGGAAGCCTACCGGGGCATCACGCCGCGCGAGGCGGCGGGGCAAGCCACCGGCGAACCCGACGGAACGGCGATCCGGCGGATCCTCGCCCGCCCCGTCGAAGAATGGAAAGGGCTTTTGGTCAATGACTTCGAGGCCACCGTCTTCCCGCTCCACCACGAGCTGGAAGCCATCCGGGATTCTCTCTATGCCTCCGGAGCGGTGTATGCTTCCATGTCGGGCTCGGGCTCTGCCCTGTTCGCCCTCTACCGCAAAGAAGGAGGCCGGGCATGAAAAGCATCGAGGTGGTCGCCGCCGTCATCCGGCGGGAAGAAAGGATCTTCGCCACACAGCGGGGATACGGCGACTTCAAGGACTGGTGGGAGTTCCCGGGCGGGAAGATGGAACCGGGCGAGACCCCCGAAGCGGCCCTGGAACGGGAGATCCGCGAAGAACTCTCCGCGGAGATTTCCATCGGCCGGCTGCTGCGCACCGTGGAATGGGACTACCCCGCCTTCCACCTGACACTGCACTGCTACCTGTGCACGCTCTCGTCGGAGTGTCTGCACCTGAACGAACACGAAGCCGCCCGCTGGCTGGACGCCGGCTCGCTGGACAGCGTCCGCTGGCTGCCCGCCGATGAAGAACTGATCCCCCTGATCCGGGAAGAACTGACACCCTCACAAGTTTGAAGATACCATGGAAGTACGAGCGAAAAAAGCGCTGGGACAGCATTTTCTGACCGACGGGCAGATCGCCCGGCGGATTGTCGACACCCTGCAGGCCGACCTGCCCGGCGGAGGCGTCCTGGAAGTCGGACCCGGCATGGGCGTGCTGACGCAGTTCCTGCTGGAACGCGAAGGGCTGGACCTCAAAGCGGTGGAACTGGACGGCGAATCGGTCGTCTGGCTGCGCAAACACTACCCCGCCCTCGGAGACGGCCTCATCGAAGGCGATTTCCTGCGGATGGACCTGGAGACGCTGTTCCCCGGCCCCTTCTCCGTCATCGGCAACTTCCCGTACAACATTTCGTCGCAGATCTTCTTCAAGATCCTCGAGCAGCGCGACCGCATTCCCGAGGTCGTCTGCATGATCCAGAAGGAGGTCGCGGAACGGATCGCCGAGAAGCCCGGGACCAAGACCTACGGCATCCTGTCGGTCTTCCTGCAGGCCTGGTACGACATCGAATATGTCTTTTCCGTCGGCCCCGGAGCCTTCAATCCGCCGCCAAAAGTGCAGTCGGCCGTCATCCGGCTGACGCGCAACGCCCGCACGGCGCTTCCTTGCGACGAACGCCTGTTCCGGGAGATGGTGAAGAACGCCTTCGGCCAGCGCCGGAAGACCCTGCGCAACTCCCTGCGTAGCATCGCGGTACGCACCTTGGGCGAGGAGAAGGCTGCCGTCGTGCTGGCAGACCCGGTCTTCGACCTGCGCCCCGAACGGCTGGGGGTCGAAGATTTTTCCGACCTCGCCCTCCGTTTCAGCGGAGAAAAAACACCTGAAGTTTTTTAAACCCATCGCCCCTGCAGCCGTCTAAAATACGCTTTTACGTATTTTAGCAGCCTTTGAAACCGCATATGAGAAAGATTTTGCCCGTCCTGATCCTGCCGCTGCTCGCCCTCTCCGGATGCAAGCAAGCAGGAAAATCGGAAGCCGGTCCGGCTTCCTACCGAACCATCACGGTCTCGCGCTCCGACCAGACCCTCGAATCGCATTACGCCGCCGCCCTGGAAGGGCAGCAGATGGTGGAAATCCGCCCGCAGGTCAGCGGGACGATCACCCGGATCTGCTTCGGCGAAGGGGACAACGTCCACAAGGGACAGACCCTGTTCATCCTCGACCAGATCCCCTACCAGGCCGCCCTGCAGGTAGCCGAGGCCAACGAACAGAGCGCCGCCTCGCAACTGGCCACCGCGAAACTGACCGCCGAGAGCAACCAGATGCTGTTCGACAAGGACGTCATCTCCACCTATGAACTCCAGACCTCCAAGAACGCCCTCGCCGCGGCGGAAGCCGCCTACGCCCAGGCCAAGGCCCAGGTGACGACGGCCCGGAACAACCTGTCCTACACCGTCGTGAAGAGTCCCGTGGACGGTGTCGCAGGCATGATTCCCTACCGGGTGGGCGCACTCGTGAGCAGCGCCATCACCCAGCCGCTCGTGACCGTGTCGGACGACCGGAACGCGCATGCCTACTTCTCGGTCAGCGAAAACCAGATCCTCAGTTACATCCGCGCCCACGGGACGCAGGAGATGTTCCTGCGCGAGATGCCGGACGTGGAGCTGCTGATGAGCGACGGCACGAAATACGCCCACAAGGGCCGGATCGACGCCGTGAGCGGCATCGTGGACGCCTCCACCGGATCGGTGCGGATGCGGGCCTCCTACCCGAACCCCGAGCGGCTGCTCCGCAGCGGCGGCACCGCGACGGTCATCGTCCCCACCCGGCTGGAAAACTGCATCGTGATTCCGCAGAGCGCCACCTACGAGATCCAGGAGCGGGTCTTCGTCTTCAAGGTCGTGGACGGGAAGACCGTCTCGCAGCCCGTGAAAGTGCTGGGGCTCAACAACGGAACGGACTACGTCGTCGAAGAAGGCCTGAAGGACGGTGACATCCTGATCGCGGAAGGCGCCGGCCTGCTTCGGGAAGGAACCCCTGTCATAATCGCGGAAGAATGAACGTAAAGACTTTCATCGACCGGCCGATCCTCTCGGGGGTGATCTCCGTGGCCGTCCTGATCATCGGACTGATCGCCCTGTCGCAGCTGCCGCTCGAGCAGTACCCCGACATCGCCCCGCCGACCGTCACCGTCTTCGCGAACTACGCCGGCGCGAGTGCCGAGACCGTGATGAAGAGCGTCGTCGTCCCGCTGGAAGAGTCCATCAACGGCGTGGAGAACATGATGTACATGACCTCCAGCGCCACGAACGCGGGCCAGGCGAGCATCCGTATCTACTTCAAGCAGGGCACCGACCCGGACATGTCGGTCGTCAACGTGCAGAACCGCGTGGGCGAGGCGCAGCGCCTCCTGCCCGCCGAAGTCGTCCAGAGCGGCGTCACCGTCCGCAAGATGCAGACCGGCACCCTGATGTTCGTGGCCCTCTACAGCCCGGACGATTCGTTTGCCTCGAACTTCCTCACGAACTACCTGCAGATCAACCTGGAACCCAAGCTGAGCCGGATCCCCGGCGTCGGTGAGGTGAACGTCTTCGGCGCCCGATACTCGATGCGCATCTGGCTCGACCCGGGCAAGATGGCGATGTATTCCCTCGTACCGGACGACATCCGGGAGGTGCTCTCCGAACAGAACATCGAGGCGGCAACCGGCAAGCTGGGCCTGGAGACGGACAATGTCTTCGTCTACACGCTCAAATACCGCGGCCGCTACGAGAAAGAGGAGGACTTCGAGAACATGGTGATCAAGTCCCTGCCCGACGGACGCCTGCTCCGCCTGGGCGAAGTGGCCACCATCGAGCTCGGCGCCCAGCAGTACAACTTTTTCAACGAGGTGAACGGGCATCCTTCCTGCAACCTGATGATCGTCCAGACCTCCGGGTCGAACGCCAATGAAGTCATCAAGAAGGTGGAGAAGGAATTCAAGGCCTTCGAGAAGGACCTTCCGCGCGGGATGAAGCTGGTGACGGTCATGAGTATCAAGGACTTCCTCGATGCCTCCATCGCCGAAGTCATCAAGACGCTCTTCCTGGCGATCCTCCTGGTCATCCTCGTCGTCTACCTCTTCCTGCACGACTTCAAGGCGACCCTCATCCCCTCCCTGTCGATCCTCGTCTCGCTGGTGGGGACCTTCGCCTTCATCTACGCAGCGGGCTTCAGCCTCAACCTGCTGACGCTGTTCGCCCTGGTGCTGGTGATCGGTACGGTGGTGGACGACTCGATCGTCGTCGTCGAGGCGGTCCAGGCCAAGTTCGACGAGGGTTACACCTCCCCGTACCGCGCCACGATCGATGCGATGAAGGGACTTACCGGTGCCATCATCACGAACACCCTCGTCTTCATGGCGGTTTTCATCCCCGTCTGTTTCATGGGCGGGACGACCGGTATCTTCTACACGCAGTTCGGCCTCACGATGGCGGTCGCCGTCGGCATCTCCTGCATCAATTCGCTGACCCTCAGCCCGGCGCTCTGCGCCCTGCTGCTGCGTCCCCGGGCCGATGTCAGCAAGGGTGAGAAGGCCGGCTTCTCCGACCGTTTCCATTTCGCATGGAACCGCGTCTTCGACCGCTTCAAGCAAGGCTATTCGTTCGTCGAGCTGGCCCTGTTCAAGCACAAGGGATGGGTCTGGCTGCTGATCGTCGGTGCCATCGGCGGACTGGCCGCCATGCTGCTGACGACAAAGAGCAGCCTCGTCCCGCAGGAGGACCTCGGCAGCATCACGGTGAACGTCCAGGCCGCCCCGGGCACCAACCTCGAGGAGACGAGCCGCATCACGGCCGAAGTGGAAGAGATCATCCGCGACATCCCCCAGCTGGAGCTGTACGCGCGCACGACCGGTTCCGACGCCCGGCGCACCACGACGACGGCCGCCGCATCCTTCAACCTGCGTCTCAAGAACTGGAAGGAGCGCAAGGGAAAGGAAGATTCGGAAGCCGCCGTCATGGAAGAAATCTACCGGCGCACCGCTTCCATCTCCGCCGCCCAGATCCGCCTGTCAACCCGGCCCATGATCGCCGGCTACGGGTCCGGATCCGGTTTCGAGCTCTATGTCCAGGACAAGAAGGGAGGCACGATCGAAGACCTGCTCAAATACACGCGGGACTTCATCGCTGCCCTGAACCAGCGGCCCGAGATCTCGCGCGCCTACACCAGTTTCGACACCAAATATCCCCAGTTCGTCGTGGACGTTGACGCCGTCCGGTGCAAACGCAACGGCGTCTCGCCCCGGTCGGTGCTGAGCGTGCTTGCCGGCTATGTCGGCGGCGTGTACGCTTCCAACATCAACCGCTTCACGAAGATCTACCGCGTGATGATCCAGGCTTCGCCCCAGTTCCGCGCTGACGAAGAAGCCTTCAACAACATCTATGTCCGGAGCAACTCCGGCGAAATGTCGCCGATCAGCCAGTACATCCGGCTCACCAAGGTGTACGGATCGGAATCGCTGTCGCGCTTCAACCTGTTCCCGTCCATCTCCGTCTACGGCGAAAACGGCCGGGGACACAGTTCCGGACAGGCCATCGCCGCCATTTCCGAAACCGCCCGGACCGCCCTGCCGGAAGGATACGGCTTCGAGTTCGGCGGCATGTCGCGCGAAGAGGCGGAGAGCGGCAACACGACCGTCATCGTCTTCGCGATCTGCCTGCTCTTCATCTTCCTGATCCTGTGCGCCCTGTATGAAAGCGTGACCATTCCCCTGGCCATCATCCTCTCCGTCCCCTTCGGCCTGCTGGGCAGTTTCCTGTTCGCCCGCGCCTGGGGACTGGACAACAACATCTACCTGCAGATCGGACTGATCATGCTGATCGGCCTGCTGGCGAAGACGGCCGTGCTCCTGACCGAGTACGCGACCCTCGCCCGCAAGAAGGGCGCCAGCATCACCCAGTCCGCGATGAGCGCGGCCCGCGACCGGCTCCGTCCGATCCTGATGACCTCGCTCACGATGATCATCGGCCTGCTGCCCCTGGTCTTCGCGAACGGTGTCGGCGCGAACGGAAACATCTCCGTGGGTGTCGGTGCGGCGGGCGGCATGCTGGTCGGCACCATCGCCCTGCTGCTCGTCACGCCGGTGCTGACCATCGTCTTCATGTACCTGCACGAAAAAATGTTCCCCCACAAGCGGGAACCGGAAGAGGAGGAATTGTCATGAGAAGAAGCATCCTGATCACGGCCGCCGTCCTGTGTCTGGCAGGCTGCGGCATCTACGACCGCTACGAACGGCCGGCCCTGGACGTGGAATGTCCTGAAAGCATTACGCCGCTGCCCTGGCAGGCGCTGTATACCGATCCCTGCCTGCAGGCACTGATCGACACGGCACTCGCGCAGGCCACCGACCTGCAAGTCGCGCTGAAGAGGGTCGAGGAGGCGGAAGCCGCCTTCGAACGAACCGCTCACGCCTACCTGCCCTCGCTGACCGCAGCCGGGAAGGGCGACCTGCGCGGCGGAGACCTTTCCGCCGGTTTGAACGCCGCCTGGCAGATCGACCTCTTCGGACGGCTCCGGAACGCCCGCGCCGCCGCCCGGGCATCGCTCCAGGAGCAGGAGGCCCAGACCCTGGCCGTCCGCTCCGCGCTGGTTGCCGCCGTCGCCACCGCCTACTACAACCTCCTGGCGCTGGACAGCCGGCAGGACATCAGCATGCGGACCCTCGAGAATTGGGACAAGACCATCGCCGTCCTCGAATCGCTCAAGGCGGCCGGCAAGACGAACGACATCGCCGTCCTGCAGGCCAAAGCCAAGAAAATCAAGCTCGAAGCCTCCGCGCGCGAGATCCGCGGACAGATCGAGACGGCGCAGAACAGCCTGGCCGCCCTCGTCGGCGCGCTGCCGTTCGACATCGCGCGGGGCCGTCTCGAGGACGTGTCCTTCCCTGACGAAGTCTTTGACAACCAGCCGTTGCAGGCCACCGCTGCCCGTCCGGATGTCCGGGCGGCCGAAGCAGCCCTCGCCACCGCATTCTACACCACGGCCGGAGCGCGTTCCGCCTTCTACCCGGACCTGACCCTGACCGGCGCCGCCGACTGGCTCCTCACCGCAAAGGCCGATCCGGCCTGGTCGGCGCTCGCTTCCCTGACAGCCCCCGTGCTGAGCCGCGGAGCGAACCGCGCCGCCCTGAAGACGGCACAGGCCCGGCAGGAAGAAGCCCGGCTGCGGTTCCGCCAGACCCTGCTCGACGCCGGCACCGAAGTAAACAACGCCCTGGCGCTCTGCCGGAGTGCCGCGGACCGGATCGAGATCGACACCCGCCAGCGCGACGCCCTCGCCCAGGCGGTGGAGAAAATCGAACTGATGATGCGGTACTCGACGACCAACTACCTGGAAGTGCTCACGGCCCAGCAGTCCCTCCTCGATGCCGAACTGGGCATCGTGACGGACCGCCTCGAACTGATCCGTTCGACAGCCCTCCTCTACCAGGCGCTGGGCGGCGGAGCGGAATAAAACCATGAAACCGGCCGTCCGCAACCTGCTCCTGCTGGTCGCCCTCGCCGCAGGGACGGCTTACCTCTTCTGTCTCCCGCGCGACCTGTTCAAGGGAACCCGCTACTCGACGGTGGTCACCGACCGGAACGGCGAACTGCTGGGGGCCCGCATCGCCGCGGACGGACAGTGGCGGTTCCCCGTCACCGACACGGTCCCGGAGAAATTCCGGACGGCACTGGTCACCTTCGAAGACCGGTGGTTCTATGTCCACCCCGGTGTGAACCCTGTTTCCATCGTCCGGGCGGCCGCCGGCAACCTCAAGGCCGGACGCATCACCGGCGGCGGCAGCACCCTGACGATGCAGGTGATCCGCATGTCGCGCCGGAAGGAGCGGACGCTCTGGCAGAAAATGATCGAAGCGGTGCTCGCCACCCGGCTGGAGCTCCGCAGCTCGAAAGACGAGATCCTGGCCCTGTATGCGGCCCACGCCCCGTTCGGCGGCAACGTCGTGGGGCTGGAGGCTGCCGCCTGGCGGTATTTCGGCCGGCCGGCGGACGAACTGTCCTGGTCGGAAGCGGCCCTGCTGGCCGTCCTGCCGAATGCACCGGCGGAAATCCACCCCGGAAAGAACCGCGCACTCCTGCAGGCCAAGCGGAACCGGCTGCTCGTCCGCCTCCGGGAACGGGGGGCGATCGATTCCCTGGACTGTGCGCTCGCCTGCGAGGAGCCCGTCCCGCCGCGGCCGGTGCCCCTGCCGGACGATGCGCGTCAACTGGTGGAATGGTACGGGAAACGGTTCCCGGGGCAGCGTGTACGGACGGACATCGACCTGCACCTTCAGCGGCAGGTGCAGGCCGCCACGGACGTTTGGAGCCGCGAATTCGCCCGGAGCGGGACGAACGACCTGGCCGCCGTCGTGGTGGACGTCCGCAGCGGCGAAGTGCTCGCCTACGTGGGGAATGCGGACGCATCGCGCGTCCGGCCGGGGTCCGACGTGGACATCGTCCGGGCGCCGCGCAGCACCGGCAGCATCCTCAAGCCCTTCCTTTACGGAGCCCTCCTGCAGGAAGGCGACATCCTGCCCCGGACGCTGCTGCCCGACATCCCGGTCAATATCAACGGTTTCTCTCCCCAGAATTTCAACCTCCAGTTCGCCGGGGCCGTTCCCGCCGACGAAGCGCTGGCGCGCTCGCTGAACGTGCCTGCCGTGCACATGCTCCGCAAGTACGGGGTTCCCCGCTTCCTGGAACTGCTGCGCGGCTGCGGGCTCACGACCCTGGGGCGGAGCGCCGCCGACTACGGCCTGTCCCTCATCCTGGGCGGCGGCGAAGGGACGCTGCTGGACATCACGTCCGCTTACGCGGCGATGGCCGCGTCCTACCTGCAGGAGACGCCCGCAGAGAAAGGCAGCCGCCTCGAGCGCTTCCCGCTGAAAGACAAGTGTGCCCTGTGGTACGTATTCGATGCCCTGAAAGACGTGAACCGGCCGGAGGAAGTCGACCTGCGGATGATCCGGTCCGTCCGCAACATCGCCTGGAAGACCGGCACCAGCTACGGGTTCCGTGACGCCTGGGCCGTGGGCGTGACCGCCGACTATGCCGTCGGCGTCTGGGCCGGGAATGCGCAGGGGCAGGGTGTCCCCGGACTTACGGGTGCGCGGACCGCGGGACCGGTACTCTTCGACCTGTTCGGGCTGCTGCCCGCCGGGACGCACCCGGACGGCCGGTACAGCGAAGGGGGATGGTTCCTCCAGCCCCTTCCGGACGATGGCGTGCGCGCCGAAGTCTGCCCGGTCTCCGGATACCTGAAGGGCATCGACTGTGAGCGGGCCGACACCCTCCTGCTCCCTCGGAAATCGGTCCGGACCGATGCCTGCCCGTATCACAAGACCCTGGACGGCATCCGGACATTCCAGCTGCCGCCGTCGATGGAATGGTACTATCGCCAGCTGCACCCGGAATACACGCCCTACGTCCCGAAGGACCGCTCGTCCTGGGAGCCGATGGAATTCATCTACCCGGAAAACGGGAGCACGCTGTACCTGCCCCGCCAGCTGGACGGGTCCGTCGGCGGGATCACCTTCCACCTGGCGCACCGCACGCAGGACGCGGAAGTCTTCTGGCACCTGGACGACACCTATGTGGGCACGACGCGGCTCATCCACCAGATGAACCTTGCTCCGGCACCGGGCACCCATACCGTCACGGCGGTCGACGGCGACGGCAACGCCGTCTCCGTCCGCTTCACGGTCGCCGCAGGTTCCTGAGGGATCAGTCGATCCGGAACTCGGCGATTTCCTTGTTGAGGCTGTCGAGGATGCCGATCTTCAGTTTGTACAGGTCCTCTGAGATATCCACCTTGTAATAGTGTGGGTTGATGAGACGCCGTTCCGAAGGGCTGAAATGCATCAGGGTATCGTTGTAGAAGGCCTTTTTCTCCTGCAGGGAGTGCTCCGGGCAGCAACGGACGCCGCCGCGGACCACCGGTTCCTGCAAGGTGCGCCACGCATAGGAGCCGGCCTCGAAGGTCTTGTGCTTGAAGCGGTCGTTCTCGTCGAAGATCGTAAAGGCCTCCCCCGCCTCGATGCTGCGGGTCAGGGTGTCGCCGCGCAGGCAGGTGACGTCCGCCTTGTAGATGTCGCCCTGGTCGGGATCGTGACGCATGATGCGGTACGTGACCTGGAAGCCGGGATTGATGAGCTTGATGGTGTCTTCAGAACGCTTGAGCACCGGTTCGCCGTCGATCTGGACCAGCTTGTACACGTTGCCGAAGCACGGGGCCGCCTTGCTCGTGGCGATGGCGTCACCCACGCCGTAGGAGTCGATGCGCGCACCCTGCCGTTCCAGGTCGCTGATGAGGTATTCGTCCAGGGAGTTGGTCGCGAAGATCTTGCAATGCTTCATGCCGTGTTCGTCGAGGATCTTGCGCACCTTCACGGACAGGTAGGCGAGGTCGCCGCTGTCCAGGCGGATGCCGTAGCCCGGCGCGTAGCCGTCGTCGATACCGCATTCGCGGAAGGAGCGGATGGCATTGAGGACTCCGCACTTCAGGGTGTCGTACGTATCGATGAGGAGGATGAGGTTCTCGCCGCGGTGGGTCTCGATGTAGTCCACGAACGCCTTGTGCTCCCCTTCTACGGAACTGCCGTAGGAGGTGACGAAGCTGTGTGCCATCGTGCCGGTGGAAGGCACGCCGTTGAGCACGCCCGTCAGGATGTTGGAGGAGCTGGCGCAGCCGGCGATGATCGCGGCCT
This sequence comes from uncultured Bacteroidia bacterium, assembly GCA_902801205.1. Lineage (GTDB taxonomy): Bacteria > Bacteroidota > Bacteroidia > Bacteroidales > UBA932 > Cryptobacteroides. Next base: position 241,653 of record CADCHE010000001.1, on the reverse strand, counting down.
TGGCTCCGTAAACGGCCGCCCAGGGCCCATGGGCGCGGCGCGAGCCGAATTCGCTGACCGGCCGGTCGGTGGCCCGGCAGACGCGGGAAGCCTTCGTGGCGACGGCCATCTGGTGGTTCATGATGCAGAGGAGCGGCGTCTCGAGGACCTGCGCCTCGATCAGCGGGGCGACAACGGTGATGACCGGCTGGTTGGGGAAGGCGATCTCGCCTTCGCGCATGGCGTAGATGTCACCGGTGAACTTCATCGTGCTCAGGTAGTTGCGGAACTCCGCGTAGGCCTCTCCGGGCAGGAATTTCTCAAAGAAGTCCGGCGCGGCCTTTCCGAGGTTCAAGGCGCATTCGATGGCTTCGTCCGTTCCGCTGACGACCGCCCAGTTGTTGTTCTCGGGCGCCTTGCGGTAAAAAAGGTTGAACACGGCGACGGTGTCTTTCCGTCCTGTCTCGAAGAAGGACTTTCCCATCGTGTACTGGTACTTGTCCGAGCAATACGAATAATTGAGCATATCTGTTATTGTTTTTCTTTCTTTCCGTCGGCCGCGTCGATGAGGGCCAGGATCCGCCTGGCGGATGCAGGGTCGCCCGAGCTGAGCAGCTCGAAGGACCCGCGGAGGGCCTTCTTCTCCCGGACCAGGATGCCTGCCCCTTCCATCACACGGACCAGCTGGCGGGCGACGGCGGGCGCGGGATCGATGACCTGCACGGAGGGTCCGGCGATCCGGCCGATGACGCCGGCCAGGAAAGGATAGTGGGTGCAGCCCAGGACGATGCGGTCGGCGCCGGCATCCAGCAGCGGCTGCAGGCTCCGCCGGACGACGGCTTCGGCTTCAGGCCCGTCCAGGATGCCGTTCTCGACCAGTTCGACGAATCCCTGGCCGACGTGTTCCACAATGGTGACGTCGTCCTCGAAGCGGCCTTTCGTGTTCAGGTATTTCGATCCCTTGAGGGTGCCGGCCGTAGCCAGGACGCCGATCACGCCGGTGCGCGTGCCGAGCGCCGCGGGTTTCACAGCCGGCTCCATGCCGATGAACGGGACGGGATAGGCCGCGCGCAGGGTGGCGATGGCGGCCGCCGTGGCCGTGTTGCAGGCAACGACGATGGCTTGTGCGCCCTTCTCCAGCAGGGTCTCCGTGATCCGGCGGCCCCGCTCCTGGATGTAGGACGCGTCCTTCTCTCCGTACGGGCAGTGGGCGTTGTCCGAGAAATAGACGAATCCCTGGTCCGGAAGCAGTTTCCGGATCTCGCGGTAGACGGAGAGTCCGCCGGCCCCCGAGTCGAAGATTCCAATCATCGTCTTGATTATTACAATTGCCAAAGATACGAAACATTTCGCCGACTGGCTTCATTTTTCCAGAAAAACCGTCGTCTGTCCCCGGCCGCCCCGTAAGTCACTGGGTTACAGGGCGCCGTTGGAATACTGCAAACATTTTTTTATCTTTGGTTTTTGAGCGACCTCATTGGGGAAAGAACATCTTAAATTCACAAAAAGAATAGCTTTCTACGATAGTAAAGAGACTATTGTCAGTATTGATTACAGCGACTACAGAGATTATTCCAACAAGATAACTCAAGGATTATGATGCGTATTGCTGCGTTGCTATTATTCACTATATCTGGATGGAGGGCTTTAGGTGTTCTTCCGTTCTCGGAAAGCATTCCCTACGCTTTTAATGTATTGAATCAAACTTCCGATAGCATTACGCTCCAAATGAAGGAGGGATTCCCTTCCGCCGTAAGTGATGAACAAACAAAAAGACTGTGTTTTACATTACCACATCCTGAAAGAATTTCCAAAACATTCCTTGATGGAAGCACACTGTATTTTATCTACTCGAATCGCCAAGTTGTTGAAATTGAGCCATTATGGACAAATAAAGGGGATACAACGACTTATAAACTAGAAGTATACAAAATTCAGCATATAAATAATCGTAGTCCGCAAGTTCCACTTTTTGATAGAGTCATGCTCATAAAACCAAGGCATAAACATCATGGAGAGGAGCCATCACTCGTTACTGAAGAACATTTCAAAATCCGGCATAAACAATTCGAGCAGATCAGGAACCGTAAGTATTATGTGCTTGAGGGTGAAAACGCTACTGTCTGTATCAATGTTAAAAAAAGAAATGTTGATTCCTTTCTCAGAGCGATTGCCGGAGATGAATACCCGAACCTCATCGCTGGCGTTATTCCGGAAAGGAAAAGCAGTAAATGAAAAAAATTATGAAGATATTTTTTTTCTATGTTATCTTATTCATGTGTCTTGCTTGTGGTGGACGCAAGGAATTAAATGGTATTGAAGTCTCCGAATTATTACTCCGTGCTTCTAAAGAGCAGAATGTAGATTATTATAAGTTATTGAATGAGGCGATTAAAGGCAATGATCTTTCAATAAGGCAATTAGCTTTGTTGAAGGTTTATGACGGCGCCGGCTATGACCATGGTGCCGTTATCGTTGATTTGATAGAACGGATTGGGGAGAACATATTTATTAAATCACTCACAAACATTAATAACGAACAAAAACAATGGATAAAAGGATCTATTGAGGTTGGATTGGAATATGGGAATAATCCGAATCTGCAAACTCAATCGTTCAAAGAAGCCTTTCCTAGAATATATGAATTTTTAAATAACGTGATTTCGACGAATTATAACTAAAAGAGAGACAATTGAATAAGTCCATTCTCATACGGCGAGACACAGTCCACGTCAATCATCGGCTTCTTTGGAAAGAAGGAGTAGGCCGCCAGGCCTGCCATGACAAAAGCGCAACATGCGTACGACATTGTCAACACAAAACCGAAGAAGTTGTTAAGACTGGTGTGAGTGGAGGCCTATACGAAATGGAAAATCAGTGAGAGCAGAGACACAAGTCAGGAAGTGGAATCGGGAGAGCGAAGAGGGAACTCCCGGAAGGAGAAGGTGCAAGAGCAAATATCCTTCAATACGAAAAAAATAGATCTTTTGAATTAAAGCAAAAGGGAATGTTAAGTAATCCACGTTATCATCAAAAGCCATAAGCAATGTATCTAAGATATATCAGTTTCAGGCTAGAGCCCGGTTTTTTTAATCATGATGATCCTCTTGATTATAGTTTTCTTTTTAATTCAAGATTTGTTTGTAACTATTTATCTAAAGAAGTACGAAAGCATAATATTCAATTGCGGAATCCTTTTTCAATGCTCTGCGTCTCCTTGGATAATAGAGCGTTTTTAGAAGAATTATTAACTTTCCATGTTATTGACTCGCATATTGAAGTACAAAGTAAGGAAATAGCACAATATAGGGAAATGACTAGCCTGATAGACCGATTCGAATGGTATCTTTCCCTATTAGAGCGCGGGTATAGGCTTGCCTCCAATACATTGGATATTGACATGCTGATGAGTATAAATGATTCTTTTCGGATGGGCGGTTACAAAAACGAGTGGCTATTTAAAAAGATCAAAGTAAAAGAGTATGGCTTGACAATTTATTTGAAATGTTATTTTACCACTTTCGATTTCAGGCTGACATTGGAAGCCTATGATATCAGTCAGACCATTCTTCTCACTACAGGTGTAGTATTAAGAACTCTGCCTGACGAAGATTGTTTCGTTAAAGATTTCCGTAAGGTTGAAGTGCGTAATAATCTACTAATAATTAAGGACTTCTTGGACCATGACACTTTTGTTATCCGTTTAGATCTTCTGGCGGATGGATTTTTTGACTTAACGGATAACCGTGGATATGGGGATGATACGGAATATTACTTAAATAGAATTATTTGGTAAGCCCCCACATTGTTCACTAAAAACTCATAAATAATCTTTGAAAGTAGTGTAAGTTTGATAATTGAAAGGTTTTTGAATGCGCAACGATTTGACCTTAACTTTGTGGAAGTTTCACATCAGACATGAGTCACCGCTGTACGGAGAAATCCTACCATAACATAAGTTGCTCGACAGAGCCGCCTCCAGAACGATCATGGGGACATGTCGGCTTATTATCAACTCTCACACAACCAACAGAATACTTCTTATCCCGACATATTTGAAGTTTATCCTTCCAGGATATCTGTTCCACCCAAAGAACCGTGTTTCATAAACGGCACATTTTTACTAACTTCGCCTCCATAAAACCAGGTCAGAGAACGACGCTGAACATGAAACGCATCTCCTACTTCCTTGGCACGCTGGCGCTCGTGGCCGCCGCCTTCGTCGCGTGCGACCCCGACCGCAATGCGCAGCCGGCGAAGCCGAGCGTCCCGCAGAATCTGCAGCAGGCCACGCAGTTCGCATCGGATATCCTCCAGACGTACTACCTGTGGAGCACGCAGATCCAGAAGGACCTGCACCGGCTCAATCCGGACACCTGCACCACTCCGGCCGCCGTCGTGCAGGAAATCCGCTACCACCGGAACGGGCGCGAAGTGGACCATTGGACCGAGCTCAGCGACGACATCGACGGTTTCCGCAACTATGTCCAGGGACTGGGCATGACCTACGGCTATGAACTCCAGTACGGAGAGATCTCCGGTTCGGGGCAGTACTTCCTGCTGGTCGCCGCCGTCTACCCCGACGCGCCGGCGGGAAGGGCCGGGCTGCGTCGCGGTGACGTTATCATCACCCTGGACGGTGCTCCCATCACCCGGACCAACCTGAACAATGCATTCAATTCCACCTCCGTGACCCTCGGGATCACGCACGTCACCCGGGATGAAGACGGCGTGAACCGGATCGGCGACCTGGAGAAAACCGTCCGGCTGACGGCCGAGAACACTTACCTGAATCCGATCATCGCGGAGAACGTCATCGACATCGACGGTAAGAAAGTGGGCTATCTGTGCTACAACGCCTTCGACCTTCGGTCGGCCACCACCCTGCCGGACGTGTTCCGGCGGTTCAAAGAAGCTGGCATCTGGGAACTGGTCCTGGACCTGCGCTACAACGGGGGCGGCTACGCCATCACGGAAAACGTACTGGGGTCGCTGATCGCCCCGCAGGCGAACGTCGATGCCGGAGACGTCTTCCAGACGGAGATCTTCAACGACTACCTGGCTGAGGCGTGGAAGCAGCAGGGATACGAAACCGACACCCGGTTCACGAACCGGCATTCATTCAAGATGGAAAACACGGATGTCACCGTGGACATCACGGACGCGAAGCCGCAGATCGAACACCTCTATGCGATCGTGACGGGGTCGTCGGCATCCGCTTCGGAAGGACTGGTCGTGGGGCTCGCACCCTACCTGCCCGTAACCCTGGTCGGCCGTCAGACGTACGGCAAATACTGCGCGGGTTACATCCTCGCTCCCGAAGATATCTACAATGAAAAGTATGACTTCTCCCTGATCAAGGACTGGGGGATGTATGTGATGGTAAGCATGTTCGCCGACAAGGACGGGAAGAACCCCGCCCTGCCGGACGGGATCGTCCCGGACATCGAGGCGGACGACTGGGCGTTCGACGGCATCGCACTCGGCGACGAGAACGAACAGATGCTCGCGGCCGCGCTCCGGGCGGCCGGCAAGACCTATGCGACGCCGACGGCGGTGCAGCCGAAGGCGGAACGGCCCGCCCTCCGGATGCTGGAACACGGCGCCGGCCGCGGCTGGCTCATCAAGCCTCTTCCCCGATAGATTCACGGACGCCGCGGAGATAGTCCCGGCATTGCCCGATCAGTTCCTTCGACCGTTTCACCAGGGCGCCGATGTCGTCCAGGCTGGTCTGCGGGTCTTCGATTTTCGCCACGATCTTTTCCAATTCGGCCGTGGCCGCCGTGTAGTCGAACTTTTCCATGATATCTTCGTTGCTTATTCTTCAGCAGGAATGTTGTCGCGGCGGATCACGTCGAGGACGCCGCACTGAAGCGTTCCGTCCGCGAACATCATCTGGACCCGGTCACCGGAACGGCTGCCGGCGGCGGAGGCCATCTTGACGCCGTCCCGGTCCAAGGCCAGCACATAGCCTTTCCGCAGGATGCTGCGCGGGTCGGTCGTGCGGATGCGGGTCTCGGTCAGCAGCAGGGACGACAAAGCGGCGTCCACGCGACGCAGGACGGACTGGCGCGCCAGCGAAACGCGGTCCTCGCTGCGGTCCAGGGCGTGCCCGGCACCGCGGAGACGGCCGTCCGCCGAGGCCAGCACGCGGACAAGCAGGCGGTCCAGCCCGCCGGAAGCGTTCTGGAACCGGCTTTCCACGGCGAGGCGCAGGCGGGAACCTTGCAGGTCAAGGGCCGAGGACATCGCCCCGACACGGCTCGTAAACAGGCGCAGCAGACGGGATTCCAGGGCGCCCAGCCGCTGGTCCTCGGCGATGAGGCAGTCGAGGAAGAGGTCCGCCAGGGCCGTCGGAGTCTTTACGTAGGTGTTCGCCACCCGGTCGGCGACATGGAAATCCTTGTCGTGACCAATGGCCGTGAAAACGGGGATGGGACAGCGGGCGATGGCACAGGCCAGGTCGTAGTCGTCGAAGCAGGAGAGGTCCAGCTCCGACCCGCCGCCGCGCAGGATCAGCACGGCGTCGAAAGGATCCGCGGAAGCGACCGCCTCCCCGATGGCCTGTATCATCGAAGCGGGCGCTCCCTCCCCCTGCATCGCCGCCGGGAAGAGCCGCACATCGAAGGCGAACCCGTATTCGTTCTCGGTCAGGTGCCGGCAGAAATCCCTGTAGCCGGCAGCTCCCTCCGCCGAGATGACCGCCAGACGGTACGGCAGCAGCGGGAGCCGGAGGCGTTTCTGCAGGTTCAGCAGGCCCTCGCTTTCCAGTCGCGCGAGCGTCCGCTGCTTCTGTAACTCCTTCTCACCCAGCGTGAAGCCTGCATCCACCTCGTCGATGGTCATCGTCATCCCGTAAAGGACATGGTAGGAAACCTGCACGCGGCAGAGGATCTCCATCCCCTTCCCGAGCGACGAGCCGGTCTCGGCCCGGAACAACTGGTCGATGGCCGGATAGCGGCTCGCCCAGATGACGGCACGCGCCTTGGCGACCAGGCCGCTGCGGCCGCTTTGGGAGAGATCCAGATAGCAATGTCCGGAGGCGTTCCGCTTCAGTTCGCTGATCTCCGCCTTCACCCAGAGCCGGTACGGGAACAGCAGGTCGACGCCTTCTTTCAACCGTTCCTGGAGGGTCAGCAGATCCACGTAGCTCTTTTCCATAAGTAATCCCGTTTTCACTTACAAAATTAATAAAAATGAACTATCTTTGCGTTACGAAAAACACCACCGGAGGATTGAGATGACGATCAAGCAAGCCATATTTGCGGGGAGCTGCACGAATGTCGCCGCCAAACCCGCCCGGAAGCTGCCCGAGTTCGCATTCATCGGAAGATCGAATGTCGGGAAATCCTCGCTCATCAACCTCCTCTGCGACAACCGGAAGCTGGCCAAGACGTCCTCCACCCCCGGGAAAACCCAGCTCATCAACCATTTCCTGATCAACGACCGCTGGTACCTGGTCGACCTGCCCGGCTACGGCTACGCCCGCATGTCCCAGGAAGGCCGCGACCGCCTGCGCCGGATGATCGAAGGCTACATCTCGCAGTCGGAGGAACTGGTGGTCCTGTTCGTCCTGGTCGACTGCCGGCACGACATCGGCAAGATCGACCTCGACTTCATCCACCGCCTCGGGGAGAACGGCATCCCGTTCGCCATCCTGTTCACCAAGTGCGACAAGCTGGGGCCCAATGCCTTGAAGGCCCAGATCGAGCGGGACAAGGAGCTGCTGCTCCAGGACTGGGAGGAACTGCCGCCGATGTTCACCTCGTCCGCCCAGGATGGCAGTGGGAAGAAAGAGATTCTGGATTATATCGAACAATATATCTGACTGATCATGTACATCGAACACAGAATGGAATTGTTTGCCTGCAGGGCCTCCAAGGACTTTGCAGTCAAGGTCGTCGACGAATTGAACAACCTCGGAGCGGCACACGGGGAGAAATACCACCTCGGTGCCTCGGAAGTCACCCAGTTCAGCGACGGAGAATTCGTCCCTTCCTTCACGGACAGCGTGCGGGGAGCGACCGTTTTCATCCTTCAGTCCACCTTCCCGCCGACGGAGAACCTCATGGAACTCCTGCTCACGATCGACGCGGCGAAGCGGGCCTCGGCCGACAAGGTCATCGCCGTGATGCCGTACTTCGGGTGGGCCCGGCAGGACCGCAAGGACAAGCCGCGTGTCTCGATCGGTGCGAAACTCGTCGCGAACCTGATCAAGGCGGCGGGCGTCGACCGCATCATGACCTGCGACCTCCACGCTGACCAGATCCAGGGCTTCTTCGACATTCCCGTCGACCACATCTACGCCAGCAAAGTGTTCATTCCATACCTGAAATCGCTCAACCTCGACAACCTGGCGATCGCCGCGCCCGACATGGGCGGTGCCAAGCGGGCCAACGCCTACGCCAAGGAACTGGCTTGCCCGGTGATCATCTGCCACAAGTCGCGCGAACGCGCCAACGTCGTGGCCTCCATCACGGCCATCGGCGACGTCGAAGGCAAGAACATCGTCATCGTCGACGACATGATCGATACGGCGGGAACGCTCACGAAGGCGGCCGACATCCTGATGGACAAGGGTGCCCGCAGCGTGCGCGCCTGTGCCACCCATGCGGTGCTTTCGGGCCCCGCATACGAGCGGATCGCCGCATCCAAGCTCTCCGAAGTGTTCGTCACGGACACGATTCCCCTCAACCCGAAGGCGGACACCAGCAAGATCAAGGTCGTCTCGATGACCTCCACCTTCGCCTCGGTGATCCGGAAGGTCTATCACTACGAGCCCATCAGTACCGAATTCATTTTCTGACCTTTCCATGCTCAAAACCCTGCTCGCCGCCGTCCTGTTCCTGGGCATCTGCATTTTCGGAATGTGCTTCAACATCATTTTCCGGAAGGATGGGAAATTCCCCGAAACGGAGGTCAGCAAGAACGAGAACATGCGCAAGCTGGGCATCAAGTGCATGAAAGAACAGGAGGACGAGATGTTCGCCGCCCGGCGGAAAGCATCCGCCCAGACAGGCTGTACGGGAGAATACAGCGACGCCTGCACCGGATGCAGTTTCTATACCAAAACCCATTAATCCTGAGAACCCCATGAGTCTGGTAGCCATCGTCGGAAGGCCGAATGTCGGCAAATCCACGCTTTTCAACCGCCTTGTCGGCATGCGCAAGGCCATCGTCGACGAGACCGCCGGCGTCACCCGCGACCGCCATTACGGCAAATGCGAATGGTGCGGCCGGGAGTTCTCGGTCGTGGACACCGGCGGATGGACGACCAACTCGGACGACGTGTTCGAGGGGGCGATCCGCCGCCAGGTCGCCATTGCCATCGAAGAGTCCGACCTGGTCCTCTTCATGGTCGAGGCCGCGGCCGGGATCACCGATTACGACGCCGAGATCGCCGACCTGCTGCGCCGCAGCAAGAAGCCGGTCGTCCTCACCGTGAACAAGGTGGACTCCGGCGAGAAGCAGTACGACGCCTACCAGTTCTATTCGCTCGGCCTGGGCGAGATCTGGAGCATCTCCGCCGCCAACGGCAGCGGAACGGGCGACCTGCTGGACGAGATCCTGCGCCAGCTGCCGGAAGAGACCGCCCCGAAGGAGGACCTCCACGCCGACCTGCCGCACATCGCCATCGTCGGCAAGCCGAACGTCGGGAAGTCGTCCCTGACCAACGCCCTGCTGGGCGAGGAGCGCAACATCGTCACGCCCGTCGCCGGCACCACCCGCGATTCCATCTCCACCTACTACAACAAGTTCGGCCACGAATTCATGCTGGTGGACACCGCCGGCATGCGGAAGAAGTCGCGTGTGAACGAAGACCTGGAGTTCTACTCTGTCCTGCGTTCGATCCGGGCCATCGAGCAGGCCGACGTCTGCATCCTGATGATCGACGCGAACAACGGGATGGAAGCCCAGGACATGAGTATCTTCAACCTGATCGTCCGCAACCGGAAAGCCTGCGTGCTCGTCGTCAACAAGTGGGACCTGTTCACCAAGGACAGCAACACCCTGCGCGACTACGAGGCGGCCCTCCGCAGCCGGATCGCCCCCTTCGACGACGTGCCGGTCATCTTCACGTCCGTGCCGAAGAAGCAGCGTATCATGGACGTGCTTGACGCGGCGTCGCATGTGTACGCCAACTACGCCCGGCGTCTGCCGACCGCGCGCCTCAACGAAGCCATGCTGCCGGAGATCGAGAACTACCCGCCGCCGGCCTGGAAGGGGAAGTATGTGAAGATCAAGTACGTCACCCAGCTGCCCACGCGGTTCCCGGCCTTCGCCTTCTTCTGCAACCTGCCGCAGTATGTCAAGGAGCCCTATAAACGCTTCCTGGAGAACAAGCTGCGCGAGCATTTCGACCTGCAGGGCTGCCCCGTGCAGATCTACATGCGGTCCAAGTAACCCCTGCCGCCCATGTTGTTCCCGGAGTATCTCAAGGCGTTCTGCATCGGTATCTGCGCATCGGTCCCGCTGGGGCCGATCGCCATCCTGGTGATGCAGAAATCGCTCTGCTACGGGCACCGTGCCGGATTCATCACCGGACTGGGCGCAACGACGATCGACACCACCTACGCCACCGTCTCGATCTTCGCCCTGGCCCTGGCGCAGGACCTCATCACCCGGTACAACTGCCTGATCTACCTGGTCGGCGGCGTGATTGTCGGCCTGCTGGGCGCCAAGATGGCCTTCAAGGACCCGTTCAAGAAGCTCGGACGCATGGAAGACGAACGCGGCGCCTCCATCGGTGACTATGCCCAGGCGGTCCTGACAGCCCTTTCCAACCCGGGCGCCATCTTCGTGATGATGGCCCTGTTCGCCTTCTTCGGGCTCGATACGACCGAAGCGGGTGCCCCCCGCATCCTGTTCCTCATCCTGTCCGTGGCCGGCGGTTCCGCCTGCTACTGGTTCTTCTTCTCGCGGTTGTTCAGCCACCTGAGAAAATCCTTCAACATCAAGACGATGTTCTGGATGAGCCGGGTCGCGGGCATCATCATCATGATCATCGGTTTCGCCCTGTTCGCGGAAGGTCTCTATGATGCCGTCTTCCGGGGCGGCCTCTCCTCTTTACAATACTGATTTCCATGGAAGAACAAGAAAAGAATACAACCGGGGCCGGAAAGAAAGGCCTGCTGAACAATTGGATCGTCCGCAACCTGCTGGGCGCCGTCCTGCTGCTGCTCCTGCTTATCTGGGGGGCGAAGATCCTCCTGAACGTGGTGACTGACCACGGAAAGACCATCGCCGTTCCCGACCTGGCGGGGATGAGCGTCGCGGAAGCGACCCGGACGGCCCGTGGAGAAGGACTCCGCGTGGAAGTGATTGACTCCATCTACGTCCGCCGCATGGAAAAAGGTGCGGTTTACGCGCAGAATCCCAAGGCGGGGACCCAGGTCAAGAAAGGCCGCCGCATCCTGTTGACGACCAACGCCATCGCCGCGAAGAAAGTGGGCATGCCCAACCTGGTGGGCTATTCGATGCGCCAGGCGAAGGCCGAGATTTCCTCGCGCGGCCTCACGCTCGGAAAACTGATCTACGTCGAAGACATGGCGACGAACAATGTCCTGCGCCAACTGTATCGCAACCGGCAGATTGCGGCCGGGAAACTGATCGACAGCGGCAGCGCCATCGACCTGGTCGTGGGCCTGAACCCCACGGACAACCGGACCTATGTGCCGGACGTGAAAGACATGAAGTACCTCCGGGCCCTGGACGTGATCCACGACAACTCCCTGAATATCGGGAAGCTGGTCTTCGATTCCAGCGTCAAGGATTATGGCGACACGCTGAGCGCCGTCGTCTACAAGCAGGTGCCTGCCGCTTCCGGCGCGCCGGTCCTGATCGGCTCGGAAGTCACGCTGCACCTGTCCATCGATCCTAACAAGGTCCTGATCACCAATAAATAACGGCATGGATCCTACCTTCAGCGTTCCGGATCCCGAAGACCTGCTCCCGGAGGACGAGGAGCAAGGGATGTTCGAGCATTTCCGCCTGAACGTCGACCCGGGGCAGGCGCCCCTGCGGATCGACAAATACATGGCGGCCCATCTCGAAGACACTTCCAGGCACCGTATCCAGTGCGCCATCAAGGAAGGCTATGTCCGGATCGGGGACATCCCCGTGAAGGCGAACCGGATCGTGCGTCCGGGCGACGTGATCCGTTTCGTCATGCCCTACCGCCGGCGCGGCCTGGAGATCATCCCGCAGGACATCCCCCTGGACATCCTTTATGAAGATGACGACCTGCTGGTGCTGAACAAACCGGCGGGGATGGTCGTCCACCCCGGGCACGGGCATTACGAAGGGACGCTGGTCAACGCCCTGGCCTTCCACCTGGGCCTCTCGCAGGGGCCGGACGCGGCGGACGAGCGCATGGGCATCCTGGTCCACCGCATCGACAAGGACACTTCCGGACTGCTGGTCGTGGCGAAGAACGACGAGGCGCAGCTGAACCTGGCCCGGCAGTTCTTCGAGCACTCCATCCAGCGCCGCTACGTGGCCGTGGTGTGGGGAAACCTCCCCGACGACGAGGGAACGGTCGACGCTGCCATCGGACGCGACCCCGCGGACCGGCTCCGTTTCCGCGTCTGCGAGGAGGACAAGGGGAAACACGCCGTCACCCATTACAAGGTACTGGAGCGCTTCGGCTACGTAACCGTGGTGGAATGCGCCCTCGAAACCGGACGCACGCACCAGATCCGCGTCCACATGAGCCATATCGGGCATCCGCTCTTCGGCGACGAACGCTATGGCGGGACCACGATCCGCAAGGGCACCGTCTACGCCAAATACCGCCAGTTCATCCAGAACTGCTTCGATCTGTGCCCGCGCCAGGCCCTGCACGCCAAGACCCTCGGTTTCGTGCATCCCGGCACCGGCCGCTGGATACAATTCGACTCCACGGTCCCGGAGGACATGGAGTCGATGATTGCCAAATGGCGGTCGTATGTAAATTCCTGATTACCTGCCGCCGGGCCTTCCGCCCATCGGGCCGCGGCCGCCCATCGGACCGCCTATCATGCCGTTCTTGTTCCCGGAGAAGGTTCCGAAACGGTAGGTCAGCGCCACGATCACATACCGGCCCAGCGTATTGTTGAGCACCTCGCTGTGATAGTTGTTCGCATCCGTCACGGTCAGGTTCTTGGACTGGTTCAGGATGTCGTAGGCCCGCAGCGAAAGGGTGAATTTCTTCTTGAAGAGGAACTTGTTGAGCTCGGCGTTGATGATGATCTCGTCCTCCTGCGGGGAAACGTAACCGCGGTACCAGTTGTACCGGGCGTCCGTACGCAGTTCGATGCCGCCCGGAATCGTCCAGGTCATCGTACCGTTCACCTGGTTGCTCCAGGTCGTCTTCTGGTTGGAGGTGGTGATCGTGTACCAGGCCCGGTTCATGCGGGCGCGGCCGCCGGCCACCAGTTCGACGAAGTCGTTGCGGTAGGTCAGGCGCAGGGCCTGCGTGAAGCCGACGGACTGGGTCTTGTTCTTGGTGAAGAGACCGGAAGCGTCCATGTCGGGGAAGTCGGTGTGGAACTTCTCGTAGTCGTCGAAGACGCCATCGTTGTCCGAGTCGTAAGGCGACATGTCGAAGGAGGACTTGCCGACGTACGAAGCGTTCTGCGCGAAATTCGCGAACGTCATCGAGAAGATCGAGAACTGCGACTTGGCGATCGGGCTGTTGATAAAGAGGCGGGCGTTGCCGTTGCCGGACACGGGGCCGTTGACGGGCAGCGAATACTGCGCACCGGCCGCATCGTACCAGACGGCGCTCACGATGGGTGCCTGCACGAAGCCGCCGTTGAGTTCGAAGTTCACCGTGGTAAAGGTCTGCTTGTTCGTCATCCGGTATTCCCCGCGCATGTTGTGGTTGAAATACGGCTTGAGGTACGGGTTACCCAGCGATACACTCAACGGGTTCGTGTTGTCCGGCACCGGCATGAGCTGCGTGGTGGACGGCTGGGCCGAACGGCCGAAGTAGAAGAAGCGGATGTTCGTGTTCTCGTTCTTGTCGAACCAGAACATGGCGGACGGGGCCCAGTTCAGCACCTTGCTGTCGTAGGGCTTGCCGTTCGTCTCGTTGTGGGTGTCCGTCGGATTGGCCGAGAAACCGATCTGCGCATGCATCTTGTCGCGCTGGTACTGCAGGTTGACGCCGGCGCTCTGGTTGATGTACCGGTTCAGGATGCTGCTGGAATAGGTGTCATTGTACGTTTCGCCTGCGGCGACATACAGCGGATTCGTCTGCGAGAACGTGTCGTTGGACCCGCTGTCGTAGGTATCCTTCAGGGACTTGTTACGGCTCCAGCCGAAGCTGTAGTTGGCCTCGGCGTAGAAGCCCTTGCCGAGCGGCTCGGTATAGGAGAGGCGGCTGTTCACGGAAGCGCCGCGCGAATTCTGCTGGAAACGCTGGTTGATGATGTCGGCGGCGGCCGTACCGTCGACATAGGTATTCGTCAGGGACTGGTTGTAGCCGTCCAGGTCATTGTTGCTGAAGTTGTAGTTCGTCATCAACGATACGGTGCGGCCCGGGATGCCGAGGCGCTGGCGGAAGAGCAGGAAGCCGTTCGTCGTCCAGTTGTCGTTGCTGCCCAGGTTGTTGTTGAAACCCTTGTTGGTGAGGGAAGACGTCGTACCCCGCTCGCGGGACGTCTCGAAGTCGGAGAACTCATGGTAGTCGCCCCGCCCGAAGTTGACCTGCGGCTGGAAGAGGATGGACGTGTTCTCGGAGAACTTGTGCTCCAGGCGCATGCCGAAGCGGTGGCCGTTGGAATTCGTCCGGTTGAAGCCGGGCTCCGTCAGGCCGTTCCGGTAGAGCAGGTTCGAACCGTCCTCAAGGTAGGTCCGTTGGAGGCTCTGCTGCTGCACCACGCGGCGGGTGTTGCTGTAGGCGTAATTGGACCCGAGCTGCATCTTGTCGTCGAAGAGGTCCCAGGCGCCGTTCAGACCGCCCATCCAGGAGGTGGTGATGCCGTTGCCGCCACCCCAGCCGCCCTGGCCGCGGCCCATGCCGCCGCCACCGCCGCGCATCCCCTGCATCATGCCGCCGGAGAGGTCGTTGAAGCCGCGGTTGTTGGTATTGTTTCCGTTCAGGATGAAGCTGATCTGGCTCTTGTCGGTGAAGCGGCCGATGAAGGCGCCGCCCTGGTAGCGCGGATCGCCGGTGTTGGCGCCGAGGGCCGTCTGCGTGTTGCCCTTGACGTCATGTCCGCCGCCGGCGGACACGTTGCCGAACACACCGTTCATCATTCCCTTGTGGATGGTCAGGTCGATGACCGTCTCCTCCTGTCCGTCGTCGATGCCGGTGAATTCCGCCTGCTCCGACTTCTTCTGGACCACTTTCACCTTGTTGACAATCTTGGCAGGCAGGTTCTTGGAGGCCAGCTGCGGATCGTCCAGGAAGAAAGTCTTTCCGTCGATGGTGATTTTCGAAATGGTCTTGCCGTTCTGCGTAATGGAACCGTCCTCGGAGACCTCCACGCCGGGCAGCTTCTTGAGCAGGTCCTCCAGCATGTCGTTCTCCGTCGTCCGGAACGAGGTGGCGTTGTACTCCACCGTATCTTTCTTGATGATGATCGGGTTGCCGACGGCGGATACGCTCGCGGCGTTCAACGCCTGCTGGTCGACCTCCATCTCGATGGTACCGAGGTCCATCTTTCCCTTGACCTCGATCTCTTTTTCGTAGGTCTTGTAGCCGAGCAGCTCGCATTTGAGGACATACGTACCGGCGGCGACCTTGTCGAGCTGCACCTTCCCGTCGGCGGTGCTCAGGACATACTTATACGGCTTGGTTTCGCCTTTCTTCGTCAGGGAAACGGTCGCGAAACTCACCGGCTCCTTATTGGAAGCATCTGAAAATACGGCCGTTAACGAATTATTGTTCTGCGCGGTGGCGACGGTCACGGCCGCCAGGATGCACGCGATGACGGAAAGCAGTCTCTTCACTGAAATCATAAAAAATGTATTACAATACTGTCAAAACGCTATTTTGACAAAAAAAGACGGAGTCCGTTTAACCAGCGGAAAAAAAAACTATTTGACGCGGTCCGGATGCGCCTGGATGAATTTCTCCCAGCTTCCCCCGCCCTTCCGGACGGCGGACAGCGGGCCGGAGGTCGCGTAATGGTGGCAGAGGGCGATGGCGAGGGCGTCGGTCGCATCGAGGTGGTGTGCTTCCAGACGGACACCGAGCGTCTTCTCCAACATCATGCAGACCTGCTCCTTGGAAGCGGCCCCATTGCCGGTGATCGCCTGCTTGGCCTCCCTCGGTGCGTATTCCGTCACCGGAATGCCGAACTCCAGGGCGGCGATCATCGCAGCCCCCTGCGCCCGGCCGAGCTTGAGGATGACTTGGGCGTTCTTCCCGTAGAAAGGCGACTCCAGGGCCATTTCAGTCGCATGATAGCTGCGGCAGACCTCGGAAACGGTGTCGTAGATCTGGCGGAGCTTCGTATAGGCATCCGGCTCCTTCCGCAGGTCGAGAACGCCCATGTCCACGTACTGCGGCTTGCCGGCGACGACATCAACGACCCCGAAACCAAGCAGATTGGTTCCGGGGTCGATGCCTATGATCGTCTTCTTGTCCATAGGGACAAAGATACGGATTTAATCGATGCGGTCGAAGCCCGTGTACGGACGGAGCACCTCGGGAATGACGATGCCGTCTTCCGTCTGGTTGTCCTCCAGCAGGGCGGCCACCACGCGCGGAAGCGCCAGCGAACTGCCGTTGAGGGTATGCGCCAGCTGCATCTTGCCGCTCTCGTCGCGGTAGCGCAGGTGCAGGCGGTTGGACTGGAACGTCTCGAAGTTGGAGACAGAGGAAATCTCCAGCCAGCGGCCCTGGGCGGCCGACCAGAGTTCGAAGTCGTACGTGATGGCCGACGTGAAGCTCATGTCCCCGCCGCACAGGCGCAGGATCCGGTACTTCAGTCCGAGCTTGTTCACGATGCCTTCGACATGGGCGACCATCTCGTCCAGCGCAGCATAGGAGTTCTCCGGCTTCTCGATACGGACGATCTCCACCTTGTCGAACTGGTGCAGGCGGTTCAGGCCGCGGACATCCTTGCCGTAGGAACCGGCCTCGCGGCGGAAGCAGGGCGTGTAGGCCGTGAGCTTCTGCGGAAACTGGTCGGCGGAGAGGATCACGTCGCGGAAGATGTTCGTCACCGGGACCTCGGCCGTCGGCACGAGATAGAAGTCGTCCAGGCCGACATAGTACATCTGGGCCTCCTTGTCCGGCAGCTGGCCGGTACCGAACCCGGAAGCGGCGTTGACCACCACGGGCGGCTCCACCTCCTTGTAACCGGCGGCGGTGTTGATGTCCAGGAAGTAATTGATAAGTGCGCGCTGCAGGCGGGCGCCCTTGCCCTTGTACACGGGGAAGCCGGCACCGGTGAGCTTCACGCCCAGGTCGAAGTCGATGATGTCGTATTTCTTCGCCAGCTCCCAGTGCGGGAGGGCGTTCTCCGGCAGCTTCACTTCCGGGCCGCCCATCTTCACCACCTCGTTGTCTTCGGCGCCCTTGCCGGGCTTCACGAGGTCGCAGGGAAGGTTCGGCAGCAGGACGATCGTCGCATCCAGCTCCTTGTTGTTCTCTTCTGCGCGGGCCGTCAGCTCCGCGGACTGGGCCTTCAGGGCGGCGACTTCCTTCTTCACCTCCTCGGCTTCGTCGCGGCGGCCTTCCTTCATCAGTCCGCCGATCCTGGCGGCCAGCTGCTTGCCGCGGGAGAGCAGGGCGTCGTTCTCCGTCTGCATGTTGCGGCGGTTCTCATCCAGCGCCAGCACCTTCTCAACGGTCTGCCGCGCATCGAAATTCTTGACGGCCAGTTTCCGGATCACCCGTTCAGGGTCGTCGCGAAGCATCTTGATTGTCAGCATATCTGCGTATTTTTTCTGTTCAATAAAAAAGAGAAGGACGGCGGATCTTTCGAAAGCCTGTCCTCCCCTTCATTGTCTTGCTCCTGACGGATGAGTCTAGTTCTCGAAAGGAATGACCGAAACGTAGGATTTGTCTTCTTTCTTGCGGGTGAACTTCACCGTACCGTCCACGAGGGCGTAGAGCGTGTGGTCCTTGCCCATACCGACGTTCTTGTCGGGATTGTGGACCGTACCGCGCTGACGGACGATGATGTTGCCGGCCTTCACGACCTCACCGCCGAATTTCTTGAGACCGAGCCGCTTGGAATGCGACTCACGACCGTTCTTCGAACTGGATTGACCTTTTTTGTGTGCCATAATCTAAACTCTCCAAATTAAGCGATAGCGTCGATGCGGATCTTGGTCAGCTTCTGGCGATGGCCGTTGAGCGTCTGGAAACCCTTGCGACGGATTTTCTTGAAAACGAGCACCTTGTCAGCCTTGGCCTGGTCGTCCAGGACGGTGGCGGTCACTTTGGCGCCCTCCACATAAGGAGTACCGAGCTTGATCTGCCCGTCGGCGTCGATCAGCAGCACTTTGTCGAATTCGACGGAGGCGTCCTTTGCGGCCGGGAGACGGTTCACGAAGATCTCCTTGCCGGCTTCCACCTTGAACTGCTGTCCTGCAATGTCAACAATTGCGTACATAAAAAACAAAACTTATTTAAGTTTCGACCGGGGGCGTCCGCGCAGGGCGCGGATCTTCTGGAGCCTCTCGGCCATAAAATGGACTGCAAAAATAGTCATTTTCAGACAATCTGCAAAAAAATTTCCGTTTTCCTCAGAATCCCTTCTCGCGGAGCATGTCGGTGAACCGGGCCATGCCGCGGGTGGCCACGTCGCGGATCTGCACGATGCGCTTGTCATAGAGGGCGACTTCCTCAGGGTCAATCAAGTATACAGGGACGCCGGCGCGGGCGTACCGGTACAGGCCGGCGGCTGGATAGACGGCCAGCGACGTGCCCACGATCAGCATCAAGTCCGCCGCCTGGACGCAGTCGATGGCCCGCTCGATCTTCGGAACCGCCTCACCGAAGAAGACGATGTGCGGACGCAGCTGGCTGCCGTTCGGTGCCAGGTCGCCGGGTTCCACCGCCCCGAACCCCACGTCGATCACCTCTTCTTCCGAGAAAGTGCGGTCGTAGATGCCGTCTTCCGGACGCACCTTCGTCAGTTCCCCGTGCAGATGCAGGACCCGGGTGCTGCCGGCGCGCTCGTGGAGGTTGTCCACGTTCTGCGTCACAACCGTCACATCGTAACGGTCCTCCAAGGCGGCGATCGCGAGATGGGCCGCATTGGGACGGGCGTGTTCCAGCTGGGCGCGGCGCTCGTTGTAGAACTGAAGGACCAGGGCGCGGTTCCGGCGCCAGCCCTCGATGGAAGCCACCTCCTGCGGGTCATGCCCTTCCCAGAGGCCGCCCTGTCCGCGGAACGTGCTCAGGCCGCTTTCAACGCTGACACCCGCCCCGGTCAGGACGACGATCTTTTTCCTGTGCGTCATATCTGTTTGAAATAAGTGTTCCTCAGCCAGTACTCGAACAGCGGATCGAGGAGGACGGGACGTTCGTCCTGCCCCTCGAACGTCAGGATTTCCTTCTTCATCAGCGCATCCTTCAGGCGGCGGACGTTGGCCGACGAGTTCAGCCCGTACTTGCGGATAACCTCGGCCGTACTGAACTTGGTGTATCCGTCGATGACCGCGTGCAGGAGGTTCACCTGGAAGGTGGTCAGGTCGCTCATCATCGCCACGAAGCGGCCGCTGTGGACGGCCACCACCGACTGGAGCGCCTCCAGCAGGACGGGCTCCATGATATAGCCCTTCGACAGGGAGTCGCAGATCGAAGTGAAGTGATTGATGTAAAACAAGTTGCATTTAAACAGGCGGCAGGCGCCGGCCACCAGGTCGCGGTCGATGACCTTGCCGCTGGAAAGGAATCCCTTGATGATGTGCTCCACGATGTTCTTCTCGTCAACGGGGCTCAGGTGCACCCGCGTGACCCGGCGGGTGAAATAGCGGCGGTGCTGGAAGATGTCCGCCATCGCGTTCACGCGCGAGCCGGTGAAGATCCACGAGAAGTTCCGGCGGCCGGCGGCACGCATCTCGTCCATCACCTGCGAGAGCGCCGCGAACAGTTTCTCTCCGTCATCGGCCAGGTCGAGGCTCTGGAACTCCTCCACGATCAGGAACATCCGCTCAGGACGCTCCTCCGCGAGCAGGTACGGCAGCCGCAGCACGGCGAGCATGTCCTGCTCATCCATCTCCCAGTTCAGCGAGAGGATGGCGTCGTGGTCCGAGAAGGCCTTGCGGTCGAAGACGAAATGGGTGCCGCCCAGGTAGCGGGCCACCACCGCGGCATATTCGTCCGGGGTGGACGCGACCGTCCGCACGAGTGTACTGCCCATCCGCTTGACGAATACCTCCGCCGACCGGATGTCCAGGGCCGACAGGTCCGCCGTGATGAAACGGGTCCCTTCGATCCGGATCTTGGTCAGGGTCTGCTGGATGAGCGAGCGCTTCCCCGTCCCCCGCGTCTCCCAGATGGAGACGTTCTCGCCCTGCGAAAGGAGGTTCCCCAGGATGGTGCAGTCTTCCTTGCGGCCGATGAAATGCTGGCCGGTCACATAGCGGTTGTATAAAAACGGACTGTCCATAATACGGCTGATTCAAAGGACCTTCGAAAAATAACATTTTTGTTTTGGCAAATTTAATATTTTTTTTCTACCTTTGCCACCCGAAAGAAAAAGGAGGTGTAAAAGAGTATGATCATCGTTCCCATCAAAGAAGGCGAAAACATCGAACGGGCCCTGAAGAAATTCAAGCGCAAATTCGAGAAGACCGGTGCGATCCGCGAGCTCCGCGCGCGCAAGAACTTCGAGAAGCCTTCCGTCAAGAAGCGGGCGGCCAAGATGAAGGCCATCTATGTTCAGCATCTCCAGTTGCAGGACGAGCAGTAATCCATTACCGCATACAGCAAGCAAGCCGGCTCCGGAAGGAACCGGCTTCTTTGTTGCACATAATCCTGACCTTTTTCTTACCTTTGTGAGAATATGGAGGAAAAAGATACACAGCAAGGCAAGAAGACCCGGAAGCATCCGGTGCTCCGGGGCGTGCTCATCGCGTTCATCGCGGTGTGGGCGCTGCTACTCGCCGTCCTGCAGATTGCGCTGAACTCCAGGGTACTGGGGCAGATCCTCCGCCGCGTCGCGACAGAATACGTCGACGGCGACGTGCAGTTCTCCCATGTCCATGCCTCCGTGCTGCGCTCCTTCCCGCTGCTGAACGTTTCCGTAGACGATTTCTCGATCACCTATCCGCACGCCCGCTTCGCCGCCTGGGACAGCCTGACGCCGCCCACGAAACGGCAGCCGTCCCTGTACGAAGCCGGCTGCGGCATGCCCCCGGACAGCGCCGCCGCAGACACCCTGCTGCGGTTCGACCGGCTGTCCGTCTCCCTGAACATCCTCCCCGCCCTGAAAGGGAAGATCCACCTGCGGAAGGCGACCCTGTCGCATCCCCGCATCTTCGCACACCAATTCGACTCCGCACAGGCGAACTGGAACCTCTTCAAGGTGAGCAGTTCCGAGGCGGACACCGCGCAGCTGGTCCTGCCACCCCTTTCCGTCGGGAAGATCAGCCTGACCGACACGCCGTACCTCGTCTACACCAGCCTGCAGGACACGGTTTGCGCCGCCGTCGCCTTCGAGCATGCGCAACTGAAGGGACACCTGGGGACGGAAGGCGTGCAGAGCGACGAGCCTGTCACGCTCGACATCGCTTCCGCCCTCACCGCCTCGATGCCGGCCTTCGGGGAAATGACCCTGCCGGTCGGCCTGCATGCCGAGATCACGCCGCAACTGGACAGCAACGCCCTCACGTTCAATCAACTGGTCCTCCGGCTCTCCACCCTCGAGATCGAAGGAAAGGGACGGATCGCCGCCCTGCGGGAAGGATTCGCCGTCCAAGCCGACGCGGCGCTCGCCGAAAGCGGGCTGCAGGAACTGGCAGATACTTTTTCGGAGAACTTCCCCACCTTGAAAAAACTGGAAACCACCGCGAAACTCTCGGCCGACTTGCATGTCGACGGTGTTCTCGACCCGGCAAAGAGCCTTTGGCCGGACGTCGACGCGCAGGTCCGGATCCCGCAGTCCGACCTGCAGTACAAAGGCGTTCCCGGACGCGGGACGATCGCCCTGGACGCTTCCGCCATGCTCCGGGAGAACCGGCTGGACGCCCGCATCCCCGGTGCCAAGTTGCGTTTCGCCGGCATGGACTTCTCCCTGACGGGCGCCGCACGCGACCTGCTGGAGGAAGATCCGCTCCTGCAGGCGGACTGCAGCCTCCACATGCAGCTCGATTCCCTGGTGAAATTCCTGCCGGACAGCCTGCGGATCAGCGCGTCGGGCAACCTGGACGGGAAACTGGACGGGCAGGTGCGCATGTCGAAACTCCAGTCGCTCGACCTCCAGGGCGATGAACTCAGCGGCACGCTGACGAGCAACGGCATCCGCATCGTGGACGCCCGCGACACGATCAGCGCCTTCCTCGGCCGGACGACTCTGCAGCTGGGGCCGCGCAGCGGGAAGAACGGCGGATTCAGCGCAGACGTCGACAGCCTCCGGGCAACTTACGGCCTGTCGACTTTCATCCACGGGGCAGGCCTGCACCTGCTCGCCTACGGCGACGCTTCCGTTGCCGGACGTCCCGTCGCCGGGCAGCTGGACATCTCCTCCATCAGCATGATGGACACCGACTCCTGCCAGGTACGCGTCAAGGATTCCCGCAACCAGTTCCGCATCGGGAAGGCGCTCCTGGGCAAGGACAACGGGAAGGGAACGGAATCCACGCGCGTCACCTTGACCAGCGCGAACCAGGAGATTGCCGTGCGCCAGGGCGTGAACCGCTTCTCTGTCCAGAAAGCGTCGCTCTCCGCCACCGCCGCCAAGTCGCAGACGGTCGATGTGAAGCACGTCCCGACCGCGGGTGATTCGACCCGGCTTGCCCGCCGGCGCCAGAACCTGCCGGACTACCTGTCCGACCGGGAACTGTGGAAGAAAGACATCGACATCCGCCTGGGCGGTTCGATGGAGAAATACTATAAGGAATGGGCCTTCTCCGGCAGCCTCGAGGCTGCCTCCGGGACGGTGATCACGCCGTATTTTCCGTTGGAGAACACCCTCTCCGCCCTGAAGGCGAAATTCACGAACGACCGGGTGGACATCACCGGCGGGAAGGTCCGGAGCGGGCGTTCCGACCTGGCCGTCACCGGTTCGCTCTCCGGCCTGAAGCGCGCGCTGACCGGGCGCGGGAAACTGACGCTGGACGCCGCGTTGCGGTCCGACCGGATCGACGTGGACCAGCTGCTGGGCGCCGCTGCCGCGGGAAGCGCCTTCGTCCCCGAGGGCGTGCCCGCCGCCCTGGACAGCATCGCCGACAAGGAATACATGAAGGACGTCCTGCGCAACGCCGACGGGGAAGCCGCGGTTGCGGAGATCACCGCCCTCATCATCCCCGCCAACCTGGACGCCAAGGTGTCCGTCCAGGCCAACACGCTCCAGTACGGAGAGCTTGAGACATCCTGGCTTTCCTCGGACATCGTCACGAAAGGACGCTGCCTCCAGGTGACCAACACCATGGCGATGACCAACATGGGGGAAGCTTTCCTTGAAGGATTCTACTCCACCAAGACGCGCGATGACCTCAAGGCAGGATTCGACCTGACACTGTCGAACATCACCGCGGAAAAGGTAATCCGTCTCTTCCCCGCCGTGGACAGCATCCTCCCGATGCTCAAGTCCTTCCAGGGCCTGCTCGACTGCGAGATGGCGGCGACGACGTCCCTGGAACAGGATATGTCTTTGCGGATGCCGACCCTGAACGGCATCATCAAGATCGACGGGAAGGACCTGGTCCTGAATGGCGGCGAAGATCTTGACAAGCTCCGGAAGATGCTGAAATTCAGCAACCAGACAAGCAACGAGATCGCCGACATGTCCGTGCGGGGCATCATCCGCGACGACAAGATCGAGATCTTCCCCTTCCTGCTCGACATCGACCGCTACACCGTGGCCGCCAGCGGCATCCAGGACTTCACCCAGGAATTCCGGTACCACATTTCCTCCATCCGGTCGCCGATGCTCTTCCGTTTCGGCGTCAACCTGAACGGGAATTTCGACGACTGGAAGTGGAAACTCGGGAAGGCCCGGTACAAGAGCCGGAAACTTCCCTCCTTCGACGACGAGGTGGACGAACTGCGGTTCACGCTGTTCAATGCCATCCACGAGATCTTCGAGCAGGGCGCCGACCAGGCCCTGCGCCGCACCGAAGCCTCGCAGGAAGCGATCGAAAGCCGCAAGACGGAACTCGACTACCAGGGCGGCACCGAGACGGAAGAACTCTCGGAGGACGAACGCAAGGCCCTGGAAACCATGGAGAAAGTCACGACGGAAGGCGTCGCTCCCGCCAGTACGCCGGAAGAAGCCCCCGCCGGGTGACCGGCCTCCCCGGCCTGGCAAACAACGATTTCGAGAAAATGGAACAACGAATCATCGACGGCGACTCCCTTCGCTTCCGGGAATACTTCACATCCGGAAAGCAAATTGTCCGGTTTCATTCCGTTGGAAAAGCATTCCTGTACAGTTCGCTGAAAACGACCTTTGTCCTTGTTTATTTCTTTCTTCTTTCGATGGCGTATGCGTATTTCTCAAAGATGCTGCCCGAACGCCTTCACGACTTCCTTTTGGGCTACCTTGTGTTCAGTTCTATCATCTATTTTTGCATCTGGTCCCTCACTTTTTACCACTCTTTCGTCCTGCCCCGTATCCTGGCCGGAAGGATCCTCTCTTTTCTCAGGAATTACCTTCCCGATGCGGAAGTCATTGACAGGAAATGGGTTGACACCTTTCTCATCAGATGGAGAGACAACGCGCTGCTGATTGCCTACAAGGAAAATGTGGAGATGGTTCGCGAGAGAAAAAAAGTAACCAAATATATCAAGATCGCTGCGACATGCTCCAGCGACGATAAGGGCGAACGCCTCCGGACTGCCACCGTCATGGAAGAAGAGATCGCAGATGGAATCCGCTTGGTCCAAACGGAAGATGATGCTTACGTAACCTGTACAAAAGGACAGCGCTTGTACCGGAAGGACGTCGTCACGGCCCTGGAAAAGATGGTCCGGCTTTTCCGGCCGCCCCGGATTGAGACCGCAGGGTACGATCTGAGATAAGTGCGGGTGAAGGGACTCGAACCCTTACGCCTTGCGGCACCAGATCCTAAGTCTGGCTTGGCTACCATTACAACACACCCGCAGGCAGCGGTACAAAGATAACACTTTTCAGGAAAAACACGTATACGGGACCTATGCCCGGCGGCCCGCCACGGCATGCAGCAGCGCCTCCCAGCGGTCCATCGTCCGCCCAAGGGTGAACGCCTCCGAAGTCCGGCGCGCTTCCGCGCCGAGGCGGCGGCGATGCTGAAGCGCCGCCTGGCCACCGTCCCCGATGACGCGCAGAATGGCCTGCGAGAGGGCCTGCGTATCGCCCAGACGTACCAGATACCCGTTTTCTCCATCCCGGATCAGTTCCGCCGGGCCGTGCGGACAGTCGAAACTGACCATCGGGACACCGCAGGAGGCCGCCTCCAGCAGAATCATCGGGAAGCCTTCGAACCAAGAGCTCATCACCACGCAGGAGGCGGACAGCAGTTCCTCCGGGATCCGGCGGGAGTGGCCGCGCAGATGTACGGTGCCTGCCAGCCCGGCCGCGGCGATCTGGCGCTCCAGCGCCTTCCGGTATGACCCTTCTCCGAAAATGTCCAGGGTCCAGTCCGGCGCCTGCGCATGGACGGCCGACCAGGCACGCACCAGGGCGGAGAAATTCTTCTGGTACTCGAGACGGCCGACGGCGATGCAGCGGTGCGCCTCCAGGGCAGCCGCCTGTTCCGGCTGGAACGTCAGCGGATTATAGATCTGGCGGACATCCACCCCGCGGAGCCGCTCCTGCCAGTAGTCGCGGTCGGCGCGGGTCAGGACGACGAAACAGTCCAACAGGGAAGCTGCACGGGTGAACCGGCGAAGCCGGAAACCCGCATACAGCCGGCCCAGGGCAGTACCGCCGTACTCCGAATGGAACTTCGAATGCGAGAAATGGAACTCCGCCATCCGCCTCCCTGCATGCTGCAGGCGGGAGAGCTGGTAGAGGTCGCGTCCGCACAGGGAAACGGTCACATCGGGCCGGATGCGCTCCAACGCAGCATCCAGGCGGCTGCGCAGCCGCCGTCCGCCCAGGGGCGACTTGTCATTGACGCCCAGGTCGAGCGTCTTCACCCGCGGATCCAGCGGAAAGAACGGGGAACGGCCCCGCTGACGGAACGTCACGATCCAGACCTCGAACCCATCCCGTGCGGCAAGCGCCCCGGCCTTGAGGCTGAGCACACGCTCGATCCCGCCGGAACGGTGCAGCGAATGGATGAGGTAGACGACTCTCATGTACGGTGGAAACGGCGGTACAGCCAAAGGGAGAAATTCAGCACCGTCTGCCGGCCGCGGCGCAGCCCGGTCGGCTTGAAGGTGGGACGAGCCAGCACGTATTCCAGCAGATAAGGATACTGCTTGAAGACGGAGTAATCCCTTGAAGCCACCCCATAGTAGGCAGCCTGCATCAGGAAGGCGTCTTCGTACCCGGTGAGCGGCGTACGGCCTTCCCGGCCGCGCCAACCGTCGAAGAGCAGCATCATGTTGCGCCCGCTCTCCCGCCGGCGGCGGATGAGTTTCATCCTTGAGACGGCGTCCGCATTGGTCCGCCGGTAATGGTACAGCGGCCGTGCCACATGGGAGATCCGGTCTCCCGCATAGAACAGGAGCTGGAGCGTGACGGTCAGGTCCTCGCGCATGCCATACATGGGGAAGACCAGGTAATTGTCATACAAGGACGTGCGGACCAGCTTGTTCCAGAAATAACCGTGGAAGTTCCTCCCATGGATCAGATCCAGGAACATGTCGTCACGGTGTTCCTCCGGATAGACGGCCTCGGTGCAGGTCTCCGTCTTCGACTTCTTCTCCTTGTAATAATCGCAGTAGACCAAGTCGGAGCCTGTGCGAAGGGCTTCCTCCACCAGTACGGCGACCATGTCAGGCTCCATCCAGTCGTCCGAGTCGACTTGCAGCACGAAGTCCCCGCGAACCTCCTGCAATCCGCGACGGCGGGCGGCAGGCAGACCCCGGTTGGGCTGCTCCACCACGGTGACGCGAGGCTCCAGCGAAGGGAATTCTTCCTGCAGCACCTTGCGAAGGCGTTCCATGGAATCATCCTTCGTCCCATCGTTGACGAAGACGAACTGAATCTCCGGATAGGTCTGGCTGAAAAGACTCCTGGCGAAATGACAGATGTACCGGCACACATTGTACACCGGAACAACGACGCTCACAAGCGGACTGGCGTTCCCAGGCTCCATATCTACAATGGCTTGGCTATTCGTTAACATATATGGGAAAAGGCCCTCAAACCCTGTTGGGGATTATCAGGCCTTCTTCGTGAGGATTAGCAGACTTGAACTGCTGACCTCTTGCCTGTCAAGCAAGCGCTCTAAACCAACTGAGCTAAACCCTCATTGCGGATGCAAAAATAGACAATTTTTTGGTAAACGCCAATTTTATGTGAAAAAATGACTATTTTTAAGCAGAAATACATTTCAACCGCATATGAAACGCCTTTTCTACCTCACAACCATTCTCCTGCTCCTGCTTCCCGCCGGGATTTCTGCCGGGAACCGGAAAAAAACGCCGAAACCGAACCTCCGCATCCTCTACTGGAACATACAGAACGGCATGTGGGACGGGCAGACCGACAACTATGCCCGCTTCACGGACTGGGTGAAGCAGCAGAAACCGGATATCTGCGTCTGGTGCGAAGCCTCCACGATCTTCCTGACGGGAACGGCACAGGAAATGCCGCGCGAAGATCGCTACCTGCCCGGCCACTGGGACGAACTGGCGCGCCGATACGGCCACAAGTACACCTATATCGGCGGATGGAGGGATAACTACCCGCAAGTCATCACTTCGAAGTATCCCATCGAGGGCATGGCACAGATTGTCGGCGAAGCGCCGGACAGCGTCGTCAGCCATGGCGCCGGCTGGGCGCGGATCCGTGTCAAAGGCGAGACGCTGAACCTGGTGACCGTCCATCCCTGGCCCCATAGTTTCCGCATGGGCGTAAGCGAGGCCGAAAAGCAAGCGAACATCGCCGCCCATGGAGGCGACCACTACCGCCGGACCGAAATCGAATATGTCTGCCGGCACACGATCCTCTCCCAACCGGGTGCGGAGAAAGAGCTCTGGCTGATGATGGGCGACTTCAACTCCCGCTCCCGCGTAGACAACTGGGTCTACCAGCTCCCGGAGGAAAGTACCGCCTTCCTGACGCAGGACTTCATGCGCGAGCAGACGCCCTACAAAGACGTGATCCATGAACGTGCTCCCCAGAACTTCTATTCCACCACCGGCGGGAAGTCACGCATCGACTATGTCTATGTCACGCCACCGGTCCTGGAGAAAGTCGTCCGGGCCGAGGTAATCACCGACGACTACACCCGTCCGGTACGCAACCCGCAGAAAATCTCGAACTTCTGGCATCCTTCCGACCACCGCCCCATCGTGGTGGACCTCAAACTGTAAACACGCAACGACCTGCCAACCTCACCGTAACCATGAGGCCCTCATCAAAGCATGCGGCCGGCAAGGAACCGGATCCGCACCCGGGGATCCACCTCCCCGAAAACAGACTGACCATCCGCGAAGGCATCCTTGAAGGAAAGAACGCCTTCGTCGTCCTGAACCGCGGCCTGGAGGCTTATCCGGACAAAGCACGCTTCGGATGGACATGCATCGTCTCCGTCACACAGGAAGGACTGCCCTGCGACGGGATGCCCGTTTCCGAAGAAACAGAATGGGTTTTCAACTGGCTGGAAGCGTTGTCCGGCGAGATCACGGGCGACCCGTACGACCCGGACGGGTTGTTCCTCGCCCGCATCGGCACGGAAGGCGGATGCCGCCTGGTCTGGCAGCTCCGCGCGCCCGGTCCGGCGGAGACCCTGCTGCAGCGGATCGCTGCGGAAGGGTCGTGTCCCTGCACGTTCGACTATCGCCTGCAGGAAGATGCCGCCTGGGAGAACGCCGCACTCCTTTTCCGGGTTTTCGGGAAGCAATAACCGTCAACGGCCGCCGGCGCGGACCAGCGCCTGCAGCATCGCACAGAAATTTCCGTCGCCGGAGAGATCCTCCAACGGCACATGCATCCGCCAGCGCCAATAATGGTGCGGGTCGGCGGGGTTGTTGATCCGTTCCGCCGCCGGGTCACCGCCGGGCCACAGGTCACGGTCCATCGCCCAAGTATCCTGGATCGGCAGGATGCACAGCGCGGACGGTGCGCCGAGGTGCCTGCGGACGATTTCGCGGGCGACCTCCGGCGGCAGGTGCGCAGGCGCCGGGCCGTCCTGTCCGAGCACCTCGCGCCAATACTGCGCGCACCGGTCCGCCTCTTCCTCCCACCAGCCGCGCAGGGTGGATGTGTCATGGGAGCCGGTGGCACAGACGCTCTCATATGGATATGAGCCCGGGTCGCCGAAGGCCTGCCCGAAGGCTTTCGGCATCCGCTGGATTTCCAGCGAAAGGATATGCTCCTGCCGCATCACGCCGCCCACGCAGTCCGGGACCATGCCGAGGTCTTCACCGCACGGAAGCATGGACGTACTCCCGAGCAAGGCGGGCAGTTTCCGCAGGGCGCCCTCGCGCCAGAACGCGTCGTGGCGGTGATAGAAGAAATCATCGTACAGGGCGTCGAAGGATGCACGGACGCTGTCCGGCAGCTCCCGGTACGCCGCACGGGAACGTGCATCGATCCGCGGATGGTAGCGGCCCCGCTGCCGGGGGTCTTCGACGAAAAGTCCCTCCGGCCCCCCGTCGGGCGCCAGGCCGCGAAGGGCAAGGTCCTCCGCCGAATAAGGCAGTGCCGGATAGAAATGGCCTGCCCGGGCGGAGGCGACACCCGCATCGGCTTCCCAGATGCGGAAGAAACCGAGGATGTGGTCGATCCGGAAGAGGTCGAAATAGCGTTCCATCTGTTTCAGGCGGGCCCGCCACCAGGCATAGCCGTCGGCGGCCATCGCCTCCCAGTTGTAGGTCGGGAAACCCCACGTCTGGCCGTCCGCGGAAAAATAATCCGGCGGTGCACCGGCCTGGAAGGCCCGGTGGAAAAGCGCCGGGTACTGCCACGCATCGGCGCTGAAGCGGCCGACGCCGATCGGAAGGTCCCCTTTGAGCAGGACGCCCTGCCGGTGGGCGTACCGCACCGCATCGCGCAATTGCCGGTCGAGATGGTATTGGACATAATAGTGGAAGCCGGCGCCGGCGGCGTCTTCCTCCAGCAGGGCGGAGACCCGCTCCGCGTCGTAGGTAGAGAAGTCTTCCCAGCGGGTGAAGTCCGCCGTCCCGAAACGGTCGCGCAGCAGGCAGAAAGCCGCATAGGGCCGCAGCCAAGAGGCATTCTGCGCCAGGAAGCGCTGGAAATCCGGCCGGGAAAGCGTCTCCTCCCCCGCCACCGCATAGGCCGCACGAAGCAACCGCATCTTCTCCCGGGCCACCTGTTCATAGTCCACCGCGGGAAGGGCTTCGAGGGAAGCACGCACCGCCTCGGCCTCCGGCGGAAGTGCGCCGGATGGGAACAGGTCCTGCAGGTGGATGTAGAAGGGGTGCAGCGCGAAGGCGGATACGGCGCTGTACGGGTAGGAATCTGCACGGGTGAAGGTCGCCGAAGTATCGTTGACGGGCAGGACCTGGACAACACGCAGGCCGGAACGGGCCGCCCAGTCCGACAGCGGCTTCAGGTCGGCGAATTCCCCGATGCCGAACCCCGCGCGGCTGCGCAGCGAGAAGACGGGGACGGCCACGCCGGCCATCCGGAGCGGAGCCTGTCCCTGGAAACGCGGGATCCGGGTGACATGCCACGTCCGGGCTGCACCGGGATCGGTGCCGGGCGTCGGCCAGACTTGGTTGAACCCTTCCTCCCAGGAGCGGACGGCGCCGCTTTCATCCAGGAGCACGAACTTGTATTCAAACGGACCGGGGACATCGACCTCCAGGCGCCACCGGCAGGTGCCGTCCCCCGCCGGTTCCAGCGGAAGGAAACGCTGCCAGTCAGCGAAAACGGGGCCACTCCCGGCCAGGGCCGGCCGGAGCGCGCCATCCGCATCGGCGAAACACGTGAAAATCATCTTCATCACCTGCAAAGATACGAGAAAAAGGGCGGAGGTGCTTGTTTATTTGCGCGTTTTTGGAGAACTTTACTCAGGGAAACGACAGACAATGACACGCATGGAACACAGCGACCTTGAAATCATGGCCCCGGCGGGCAACTTCGAATGCCTGGAAGCGGCCCTCCAAGCCGGAGCCGACTCCGTCTATTTCGGTGTGGGACAACTCAACATGCGGTCCCGCTCGGCCAACAACTTCACCGAATCGGACCTCGACGAAGTGGTCCGCCGGTGCCACCGCAGCGGGGCCAAGGCCTACCTGACCCTGAACATTACCCTGTACCAGGGCGACCTGGCGCCGATGCGCTCGCTGCTGCGCCGGGCGAAAGAAGCCGGCATAGACGCCGTCATCGCCTCGGACATGGCATGCATCGCCTTCTGCCGGGAGATCGGCCTCAGTGTGCACATCAGCACGCAGCTGAGCATCTCGAACCTGGAGTCGCTGCGGTTCTATGCCGCCTACGCCGATGTGGCCGTCCTGGCACGCGAGCTCGACCTCGCCCAGGTCCGGCAAATCAGTGACGACATCCGCGAGGAAGGCATCACCGGGCCTGCCGGGCAGCCCGTCCGCCTGGAGATGTTCGTTCACGGTGCCGTCTGCATGGCCGTGTCGGGGCGCTGCTACCTGAGCCTTCACGCCTACGGCGCCTCCGCCAACCGGGGCGCCTGCTACCAGGTCTGCCGGCGCAGCTACCTCCTCACCGACGCCGAAACCGGCGAAAAGCTGCAGCTCGAGCACCCGTACCTGCTCTCGCCGAAGGACCTCTGCACCATCGCCTATCTCGACCGGATCGTCGACGCCGGGGTGCGCGTCTTCAAGATCGAAGGCCGCGCCCGCTCGGCTGAATATGTCCGCCGCACCGTCTCCTGTTACCGGCAGGCGGCCGATGCCGTGGCCGACGGCACTTTCACCGAAGCGCTCGGGAAGCAGCTCGAGGAGAAGCTCGCCGAAGTGTTCAACCGGGGATTCTGGGAAGGATTCTACCAAGGAGCACCCATGGGACAATGGAGCACCCGCTACGGCAGCCAGGCCACCCGCTGCAAGACGTATGTCGGAAAGGTGACGAACTGGTTCGACCGGATCGGCGTTGCGGAGATCCAGCTGGAGTCCGGACGCCTCGCTGTCGGCGACGACATCCTCGTCATCGGGGCGACGACCGGAGTCTATGAAGGGAAGGTAACGCAGATCCGGCTGGAAACGGACCCTGTGCCGGAAGCCGTCAAGGGCGACCTGTGCTCGGTCCCCATAGCCTTCGGGGCCGACTGGACCGGAGAGCGGAAACTCCGCCGGGGCGACCGGGTCTATCTCTGGGAGGAAGCCGACAGGGGCTGACCGTCGGGCGAACTGCCCTTTTCCGGCTGGTGGGTAAAACGGCGCGGTCCCTCGATGCTGCGCCAGTAGTCGGCGTCGAATTCCGGACGGACCAGCGGTCCCTCATGGTCGAGGGTGAAGGAAAGGTAGGTGATTTTGTACCCCTGTGCCAGGAACATCCGCTCATAGAATGTCTGCACCTCGTACAGGGCCGGCAGCCCGGGCAGCGGCGGATCGCCGTACAGGTCGGCAGTGGCGGCCAGCAGTTTCAGGTCGTTGGCCGCAATGACCGCGCGCGTGTATTCGTACAGGAAGCGGCTGTCCGTCTTCAGGTGGACGACCCCGCCGGGGCGCAGGAAGCGCCGGTAACGCTCCAGGAAGAGCGGACAGGTGAGCCGGCTGTTCTCGCTGCGGAGCTGGGGGTCGGAAAAGGTCAGCCAGATTTCGGACACTTCATCCGGCGCAAAGAACGCCTCGATGAATTCGATCCGCGTGCGCAGGAAGGCCACGTTGGGCAGCTGCGCCTGCGTGGCCTGCTTCGCGCCCTTCCACAGGCGGGCGCCCTTGATGTCCACGCCGATGTAGTTGTTCTCCGGAATGCGCCGCGAAAGGTCGATTGTGTACTCGCCCTTCCCGCAGCCCAGTTCCAGCACCAGCGGCTGCGGAGCGGCGAACATCCGCTCGTTCCAGTGCCCCTTGACCGGATGGTCTTTCAGGTGGAGCGCCGAGGTGCCTGCGGCGCGGTCGAGCACCTCGTCGGTTGCAGGCTGCAGCAGGCAGGAGAACGTGGCGTTCTCGGCGAATTTCTTCAGTTTACCGTGTCCCATTCTTTTCTCTCTTGAAGATGAGCCCGAGCCCGGACAACTGCTCCGGCGCATCGGGAATGCGCACTTTCAGGCGCCAGGTCCCGTACTCCGCCGGCCGGAAATCCTCCCGGAAGGGGAAAACGAAGTCCCGGAAGGAGTAGGAGGAATCCGCATAGGCGCGCAGGTCCAGGACCACCGTATCCTGGACAACCTCGGAAGAAGGCGCGATCCAGCGGAGGCAGAGCGCCAGCGTATCGTCCGGGAACACGTCGAAGGGCTTGCGCTCAAGCCGCATGAAGAAAGCGAGATCGTTACGCTGGAGGGAATCGGAAAAGTCCAGTTCGAAAGGGTAGGTGTCCCCGTACTCCGCCCGCTCCCGGCTGACATACATCTCGTCGGAAGAGGGCCGCGTGCAGGAAAGCGACGCGAGCAGGATCAGGAGCGGAAACAGGGACGGGCGGCGCATGGGTCAGTTCTTGTCTCCCTGCGGCCGGCCGCCGCGGCGGCCGTTCTTTCCGCCACGGGAACGGTTCTTCTTTTTCCGGGGCTGCTTGTCGAAGCGCGTGATCGCATCGTCGCCTACGGCCGAGACAAACTGCGGGCCGGAGGGCTCGGGTTCGAACTTGAGCGACTCGGGCTTGCGGCCGTTCCGGTTCATCATGATGATCTCCCGGACCTCGTCCGCGCTGAGGGCATACAGGTTCGACAGGGAGCCTTTCTCGTAGGAGAAGTACATCGTTTCCCGGAGGATGTCGGTCTTGACGAGCCAGGCCGGTCCGTCCTGGAACTCCAGCGGTTCGCTGACCTTGGGAATCCGCGACTGGGCGTCCAGGTAGTTGGACACCTCGTAGTTCAGGCAGCATTTCAGCTTGCCGCACTGCCCGGCGAGTTTCTGCGGATTGAGCGAAATGTCCTGGATGCGTGCAGCCGACGTGGAGATCGACTGGAACGAGGTGATGTAGTTGGTGCAGCACAGTTCGCGTCCGCAGACGCCCAGGCCGCCGATCAGGCCGGCCTCCTGCCGGGCACCGATCTGCTTCATCTCGATCCGGATCCGGAACTCTTCCGCGAACACCTTGATCAGCTGGCGGAAATCGACGCGGCCGTCGGCGATGTAGTAGAAGATCGCCTTCGTGCCGTCCCCCTGGAACTCGACGTCGCCGATCTTCATGTCCAGCCCCATCTCCGCGGCGAAATGACGCGCCTGGATCATCGTCTCCTGCTCCCGCGCAATGGCTTCCTGCCACTTGGCGATGTCCAGCGGACGGGCGCGACGGTAGATCTTCCGCAACGGTGTCTCCTCCGGGTCGACGCCCTTGCACTTCATCTGGCGCCCGACGATGGGGCCTTCCAGGGTGACGATGCCGAGGTCATGGCCCGCGACCGCCTCGACGACCACCAGGTCGCCGGTCTTGATCGCCTGCCCGGAGCCGTTGACATAGAAGCCTTTCCGGGTGTTCTTGAAACGGACCTCGAAGATGTCCTTGTATTGTTCCTGCATCACGCCGGGCAGCCAGTCGTAATCTTCCAGCTTGCAGCAGCCGCGGCGGTACGAACAAGTCTGTTCGCCGGACGCATCCACCGTCACGGTACAGCCCCGGTTGCAGTCGAAGCGAATATTTTCGTTGAGGTTGTTCTCCATCTTGTTAAATCATCAAATACATCCGGCCGATGACGTCCGTGAAGACGATCTTCGGGTTGACATTCCTGTCCAGCAGCATCGCGGCGCGGTCCATCAGCGCAAGCGCGGTGCGCGGGAACTGGTTCTTGCAGCGGGGGGCGATCCGGTTGTAGAACGCCTCCTCCTCCGGCGAGAAGGCCGCCAGGGAGGAGAGCCCCTGCTGCTGCAGGAAAAGTTTTCGCAGGCAGTCTCCGGCAAAGGTACAAAAAGCTTTCTGTTTTTCACGGCTTCCCGACTCGGACAAGACGTCCGCGCAGGAAAGGGCGCCGAGCAGGTCGCCGGCGGTCAAGGCCTCCAGGATCCGCTCGAAAATCCGGGCGCCCTCGCGCCACGCCTCCTGGTCCTTCAGGAAACGGAGGGCCGTCCCGATGCTGCCGCCGCTCACGGCAGCAGCCTGCATGGCATCCTCTTCCGATGCGCCGAAGCGGCCCGTCAGGACGGAGACGATTCCGGTGCGGTCCAGCGGGAAGACCCGGAAGGCCTGGCAGCGGGAAGTAATCGTCTGGATCACCTTCTCAGGGGCATGCGTAATCATCAGGAAGAGTGTTTTTTCCGGCGGCTCTTCAATCGCCTTCAGCAGCCGGTTGGCCGCGGAGGCGTTCATTTTCTCGGGCAGATAAACGACCACCGTCTTGTAGCCGCCCTCCACCGAGGAGAGGTAGATTGTCTCGAGGATCTCGCGCGCTTCGGCGTTGTTGATAATGGCCTGCTTCCCTTCGATGCCGAAGGCGGCGCTCACCTCGGTCTCCGTGGCATAGGGGTTCTCCACCATCAGTTCCCGCCAGTAATCCAGGAAGAGGGAAGCACGCAGATTCTCCTGCTTCTCGTCCACCCGCGTCCCGCGGGCGACGGGGTAAACATAATGGATATCGGGATGGATCAGCCGCGCCACCTTCCGGTCGTGGCCGTAGACGGCGTCCAGGAAGGCCAGCACCAGGGGCATCGCTCCCCCGCCGTCGTTCTCGTAAAGCATCATCGCATGCGGAATCCGGCCGCTGGCGGCCATTTCCTTCAATGCCGTCACGACCGATTCGTTGCCTATGATCCCGTCGAATGTCATCCCTGTGTCCTTTTACTGGTTCCGCCACGCAGTAAAACGGGCCAGCGCAGCAAGATACGATTTTTCTTCGGATTCCGGAAGAGGTTCCAGCGCCTGCACGGCCTGCGCGACGAAGGCGTCGAGCCGCCGGGAGGCATAGCCGAGCCCGTCATGTGCGAGTACGAAGTCGTGCACCTCCGCCCCGGCGGACGGATGGTCGTGGATGGATACCACCTTTGCACGGATGCTCTGCGCCGTTTCCGGGCTGACCGCCTCGAGTGCCCCCAGCAGGGGAAGCGTGATTTTCTGCTCCTGCAGGTCGATGCCGACCGGCTTGCCGATCTCGTCACCGGAGGCGTAGTCGAACATGTCGTCCCGGATCTGGAAGGCCGTTCCGAGCCGGACGGCATAGGTGCGCAGTGCTTCGACGAGGACCGCATCCGCATTCACCGACATTGCGGCGGAAACGACGGAGGCCTCGAAGAGCGACGCCGTCTTGCTGTAGATGATCCGCAGGTAGTCGCGTTCGTCCGTGTCGCCGCTGTCGGCCTTCTCCATCTGGAGCATCTCCCCTTCCGCCAGGTCGGAGAGGGTCTTTGCGAAAATGCGGACCACCTCGCCGGACATCGTCCGGGAAGAGAGCAGGTTGCCGACGGCCCGCACGAGCCAGAAGTCCCCGATCAGGACGGACGCACGGCCGCCCAGCAAAGCCATCACCGTCGGCGCCCCCCGGCGCCGCTGGCTCTCGTCAACCACGTCGTCATGCAGGAGGGTCGCGTTGTGCATCAGCTCCGCCGTCGCCGCTACCCGGATACTGTCCTCATTCGCCGCCCCGGCGCAGGCGCGCGCCGCAAGCAATGCGAGCATCGGGCGCAGCTGCTTCCCCAGGCGGGAAAGCAGGCTCCCGTTCGTGGCGTTCAGCAACGCGATGTCGCTCCGCAGCGAGTCACGGATCAGCGACTCGGTCCGCGACCAGTCTTCCCCGAGGAACAGACGTATCTCATCCAGCAACCCCATGCTCATTCCGATTCAATCATTGAGAGGATTTCTTCCGCGGAGGTCGCGAAACGGAGCAGGCCCCGGGCGTGGTCGTCCAGCATCTTCTCGTCGGAAAGGGCGGCGACCAACCCGCGCAGCGGCGCATAGAAGCCACCGGCATCGTAGGCGATGACCTTTCCGGGATATTGCTCGAGTTTGGCCAGTGTCCAGGTCTCAAAGAGTTCGTCGAGCGTTCCCGGGCCGCCAGGCAGGGCGATGGCGGCACACGTTCCCTCCCGCATCTTCTCCTTGCGCTCCGCCATCGTATCCGTCCAGACCAGCTGCGTCAGCGCATCGTAGGCATAGGCCGACAGGAAACGAGGAAGGACGCCGACATGGCGCCCGCCGCACCGGACCACTTCGTCCGAGACATCTCCCATCATTCCGCGGAAAGATCCGCCCGAAACGATGGTATACCCTTTTGCGCAAAGCGCGCGGACAAGTTGCCGCGCCGCTTTGCCGTAAGCAGGGTCAATCTCATGGCTGGACGAGCAGAATATGACTACTTTCCGTTCGTCTGCCATTTTCTAAAACATGAAACCGAGCGAGAACATGATGCCGCTGAAGCTCTTCTTGTCTCCGAAGGCGGACTTGACGTTCTGGGCAACCGCATCGGCCGCGGAACCCACCGTGCTGTCATCCGAATAGAGGGAGCCGAAGTTCCAGAAATACTTGGCGGCGAGCTGCAGTTTCCACACGTCGATACCGGCACCGAGGCTCAGGCCGTACTCCAGGCGGGAGAGACCGGAGTCCTTCAGGCCCTTGGAAGACGAGGAGATGTCGAGTTGGTTCTTGCCCTCGCTGTTCGTCGCGATCGCATAGCCCAGGAAAGGCTCGGCCAGCACATAGGGACGGAAGAGCAGGAGGTCGGGACCCCACTGCAGCTGGAGCGGCAGTTCGATGTAACCGACCTGGGTATCCAGCGACTTGAACGACTCGGACGCCGAGACGGAGCCCACCGTATTGAGCGAGGCACCCTTCACCTGGTACAACAGACCGGGCTGGAAGGAGAAGCCGGCGGCCAGCGGAATCTGGTAGAAGATACCCGCATGGTAGTTGGAGACGGACGAGGTCGAAACCTCCTTCAGCGAAGCGCTGGAGGAAGTCAGGCCGGCCTGGATTCCGAAACGGGACTGCGCCTGGGCACCGATGGCCAGGACGAACACCGCCGCGGCGGCAAGGATGTACTTTTTCATGATAGCTTGCTTGTTGGAAAATTAAAGGAGGGCGTCGAGCTTGGCCGTGATTTCGCCCTTCGGGACATTTCCGACGAGCTTGTCGACGACCTGGCCGCCCTTGAAGAACAGAAGGGTGGGAATGTTGCGGATACCGTACTGGACGGCCAGATCCTCACATTCGTCCACATTGCACTTCACGACCGTAATACGGCCGTCATATTCCTGTGCGATCTGCTCGACGGTCGGGCCGAGCATACGGCACGGTCCGCACCAAGTCGCCCAGAAGTCGACCAGGACCGGTTGTGCGCCGGCGATGATTCCGGCGAAATTCTCATTCGTAGCTGTGATTTCCATGATTTGCTTGTTTTACAGTCTTGTCTGACAAAGATAAGGCTTTTTAGCGGGAAAAACTATATGGCTTGTTCCACATTCCACTGAAAGGCGCGAAGCCCCAGGTCAGGCGACTCCCGGTCCATCCGGGCCGCTTCTTCCAGGATGGCGGCTGCCCGGTCGTCGGGGACGACGGCCAGCACGGCGCAGTTCATCGTGGGCCAGGCATGGTTGCCCAGATGGGGTTCGCCGTCGATACCCCCGCGTCCCTGGATGTCGGACCAGAGGGTATATCCCCGCTGCCCCTGCGCTTCCAGCATGTCGGTGACCTCGTCGCCGAATGCCTGGTTATAAGAGATGAAGATCGCTTTCATCGGTTTGCTTTTTTAAGCGCGCGGCGTTCCTGCCGCAAGGATAATGAACAATAGACGACCGGGATGAGCACCAAGGTGACGAGCGTCGAGACCGAAAGGCCCCAGCACACCGTCGCGCCCAGCGAACGCCACAGTTCGGAACCTTCGCCGCGGCCGAGGGCCATCGGAAGCATACCGAGCACCGTGGTGAGGGTGGTCATGAGGATCGGGCGCAGACGGCTGCGAGCCGCCGCGACGGACGCTTCCACGACGCCGATACCCCGCTCGCGCAGGAGGATCGTATAGTCGATGAGCACGATACCGTTCTTCACCACGATACCCAGGAGGATGATGATACCGATCATCGACATCACGCCCAGCGCCGTGCCGGACACGCGCAGGCCGAGGATGACGCCCACGAGGGCGAACGGAATCGAGAACATGATTACGAACGGTCCCAGGAACGACTCGAACTGCGAGGCCATGACCATGTAGACAAGGATCACGATCAACAGCATCAGCACCAACAGGTTGCCGAACATCTCCTGCTGGTCCTCGAAGTCGCCGGAGATCTCCGTCGTGATGTTGCTGGGGATATTCGTGCGCTGCAGGATGGCGTTCGTCGACTCCACGGCTTCACTCAGGGCATGGCCGCGGGCGACGATGGCCGTCAGCGAGATGTACCGCTCACGGTTCTTGCGTTCGATGGTCGGAGGGACCCGGCTCTCCACCACGCGGCCCAGGTCCTTGATGCGGACGGCCGTGCCGGCGGGGGTGTAGACCGGGATGTTGCCGATGTCCTCCACGCTGGTACGGGCATACTTCGGGTAGCGGACGCGGATGTTGTATTCCTCGCCCTCCTCCCGGTAGAAGGAGCCGACGGAGCCGCTCATCGCCGCACTGAAAGCGGAAGCGGCCATCGTCGAATTCAGGCCGTTGGAAGCCAGTTTCGTGCGGTCGAAGTCGACCAGGTACTCCGGCGTATACTCGTCACGGCTGGCGACGACCTGCGTGAAGCAGGGATCGGCCAGCATCTGGTCGCGGATCTCGGCGGCGATACGGTCCGTCTCGTCAAAATCGTATCCGTAGATTTCCAGGGTAATGGTCGAAGCGCCGCCGACGCCGCCCATGCCTTCCGAGACCGTCCCCTTCTTGACCTCGGGATATTCCCGCAGGTCACGGCGGACGATGTCGGCGATTTCAGAGGCGGAGCGCTCGCGGTCTTCCATCGAACCCAGGTTGACGTTCATCGAGATCACATAGGAACCGTTGCTCTGCATGCTGGCGAAGGCGTTGTCGGAGCTCGCTTGGCCGAAACGATACTGAAGCACCTGGATCTCAGGGATTTCGCGGGTCAGGCGGTCAGCGAAGTTCCGGGCGAATTCCCCCGTCACGCTCTGTTCCGTGCCCACGGGCAGCTCGATGTTGACCGTCAGTCGGCCCTGGTCGGAATGCGGGAAGTACTCCGACTTGAGGCCCGGGGCGAGCAGGCCGAGGACGCCCACGAAGATTGCCAGGGCGAGGAGGACGACCAGTTTGCGGTGGGAGACCGACCAGTTGATCAGCCGTCCGTACCCGTCGGACACCTTGCCCAGGAACGCCTCGATGGGATCGAAGATCGCCCGGTGCAGCCGGCCGGTCTTGGGCTTGTTGGAGAGCATCCGCGAACAGAGCATCGGCACCAGGGTCAGGGCCGCCGTGGTGGAGATGATCATGATGATGCTGACGATCCAGCCCAGCTGCTTGAACATGATGCCGGCCATGCCGGAAACCATCGTCAGCGGCAGGAAGACGCAGAGCATCGTCAGCGTGGAAGCGATGACGGAGATCCCCACTTCGGACGTACCGTGGACAGCCGCCTCCATCGGTTTTTCGCCGCGGTCCAGATGGGAGGAGATGTTCTCCAGGACGACGATGGCGTCGTCCACCACCATGCCGATGGCGATCGAAAGGGCGGACATCGAAATGATATTCAGGGTGTTTCCGGTCGCGAAGAGGTACACGAGCGAACCCAGCAGGGCGATCGGGATGGAAAGGACGATGATGAACGTTGCGCGCCACCGGCCCAGGAACACGAACACCACCAGCATGACCACCAGCAGGGTAATGAGGATCGTCTCCTTCAGGGAGTTGATGGTATTGATGATGTTGTCGGACGAATCGACGACCGTCGTGATGTGGATGTCGGAAGGCAGCGTGGGCTCGATCTGGGCGAGGCGTTTCTTGGTAGCCTTGATCACGTTCACCGTGTTGGCGCCCGCCTGCTTCTGGATCGCGATCATCGCGGAACGCGTCCCGTTCGTGTAGGACTCCTGCGATTTCTCCTCCAGTCCGTCCACGACGGTGGCGACGTCACGCAGGTAGACCAGGTTGCCGCCGTAGGAACCGACGACGATGTCCAGCAGTTCGTCGGGCGACTTGAATTCCTTCTCCACGCGCAAGGTGAACGTTTCCGTACCGATATCGATGTTGCCCGAAGGGATGTTGCGGTTCTCGGAGGCGATGACCGACGAGATGCCGGCCACCGTCAGGTTGTAGGCCTGCAGTTTCTCAGGGTCGCAATACACCTGGATCTCGCGCTTCGGCGCACCGGACACGGAGATGGTACCGACGCCCTTGACACGGCCCAGCGGCGTGGTCAGGCGGTCGTCCAGGATCTTGTCCAGGCCCGGCATGCTCTCGTCCGCGGTGGCGGAGAGGATCATGATCGGCATGTCGTCCATACCGAACTTGAAGAGCACCGGAGTCGTCGCCCCGTCCGGCATCGTGTTGTTCACCAGGTCCAGTTTGTCGCGGATGTCGTTGGTGGCCTTGTCGATGTCGGTTCCGTACTCGAACTCGAGGATCACGACCGCAATGTTCTCCCGCGAACGGGAGGTCATGTTCTTCAGGTTCTCGACACTGTTGAGCGTGTTCTCCAGCAGTTTCGTCAGGTTGTTCTCGATATCCGAGGCGCTCGCCCCCTGGTACGACGACATCACCATCACGACGTTGGCGTCGAAGTCAGGGAACTGCGCAATCGAAGTCTTTGTCAGCGAATAGATTCCGAAGATCGCGAAGGCCAGGAACACCAGGCCCGTCGTGACCGGATTCTTCACTGCGGTTCTGTAGATGCTCATACGCGCAGGAAGATTAGTTGTTCTCGACGATTTCGACCCGGGCGCCGTTCTTCAGGCCCGAGCTGCCCCGGGTAGCGACCAGGTCGCCCTCGGAAACGCCTTCCAGAATCTCGTAATACGTGTCGAAGTGGCGGCCGAGGGTCACGGCCACGCTGCGGGCCGTTCCGTTCTCCAGGATGAAGACAAAACGCTGTCCGGAGCCCTGCTGCTTCACGACGGCGACATCCGGCAGCACCACGCTGTGGTTCACGCCGAATTCCACCTTCACGCGGGCGAACATGCCCGGACGCAGGGTACGGTCCGCATTCGGGACCTGCACCTCCGCGGTGAACGTGCGGGTGGCGGGGTCGACCGTCGGATGGATGCGGGCGACCTTCCCCGTGAACGTCCGGCCGGGCAGGGCGTCGGCGGTGATCGAAACCTCGTCGCCGACATGGACCTGCGTATAGTCCGTCTCGGAGATGCCCACCAGCAGCTTCACCGGCGTGATCTGCTGGACTACGAAGATGGGCTGCCCGGCATACAGGTCACCCCGGTCATAGTTCCGGGCGGAGACGACACCGCTGATCGGCGAGCGCAGGTAGGTATTCTCCACCAGGTTCTCGTAGGACTTGCGGCTCACGTTGAAAGCCATTTCCGCCGCCTCGAAATCCGACTGCGACACGCCGCCTTCACGGTACAGGGCGCGCAGGCGCTCCAGTTCCGTGGAGTCGTTGACGAGCTTGAGCTGCGTCTGCGCGAGCTGGGCGTCGTCCATCACGGCCAGCACCTGGCCGCGGCCGACGAAGGAACCCACCTCCACGTTGATCTTCCGGATCCGTCCGCCGGAAAGTGGCGCGATGTTGTTGACGGCATACGCCTGCACGGTGGAAGTGTAGACTTCGGTCTGGGCGACGTCCATCGTCCGGGCCGTATCCGCGCTCACGCGGATGAGCTGCTCCACGCCGGCGGCAGGGGCCTGCGGTGCCGCCGCGGCTCCTTCCTCCTTCTTCTGGTTGCCCTGGCAGGCCACGGCCAGGACGGCCGCTGCCAGCAGGCTGATCTTGATGCTTCTGTTCATATCTTTTTTCTTTCTGATTATCTGTTCTGAAGGTCGACCGCGCCGTTTTCGTCCAGGAAATCATACCCGAGTGTCTGCTCGAGCTGCGACTTGGCCACGACGAAGTTGTACACCGCCTGCGAGACGGACAGTTCGGCCTGGGTCAGCGCCAGGGAGGCGTCGTTGAGGTCGGTGATCGTGCTGCGTCCCACATCATAGGACTTGGCGCTGATGTCGTAGGCTTTCCGCGCAGTGGCAGCCGCTTCACGCGCTGCCGCCAGGCTCCGCAGGGAGGTTTCCATGGTCGTCAGGTACTGGCGGATGGCAATCCGCAGGCGGCGCTCCGTATCGACCCGCTGGTAGTTCAGTTCCGCCTGCTGCACCTTCGCGACGCGGACGTCATTGAGACGTTTCCCGCCCGAGAAAATGGGGATGTTCAGGCTGATGCCCACGTAGGAATACGGCGTCCAGCGGTATTCGCTGAACTTGAAGTCGTTCGTCATCGCGTTGATGCTGTAGGAATAATTGGCCGCCAGCGAAGGAAGGTACGCGTATTTCTGCAGTTTGACCGTCTCCGCGAGCTGTTCAGCCTGGATCGCCAGCTGGCGCAGCGACGAGTTGCCCGACAGGTCGACCTCGTCGGCCAGGGCCTCGTCATAGGAAAGCCCTTCCGCAAAGTCTTCCAGTGAACCGGCTACGTCGATGGCGGCATCCAGGTCGACGCCCATCACCGCCTTGAGCTGCCACAGGGAGAGCGCCACCGAATTCTCGGCGTTGTACAAGTTCGGAATGGCATTCGCCACCGTCGCCTGGGCACGGGTAAACTCCAGTTCCGACGCCTTCTGGGCATTGTACCTGCGGCGGGTCTGCTCGAAGCTCTTGACGGCATTCTCCCAGACCTCCTCATAGACGCGCAGGGCCTCCTTGGCGAGCAGGACGGCATAGAACGCCTGTTTGACCTGCGTCACCATGTCCAGACGGGAGGAGCGGGCCTGTTCCACGGCCAACTCCACCTGCTCGCCACTGATGGCGAGGCTCTTCCAGAGCTGGGCGTTGACAAGGGGCATCGTTGCGGAGACGCCGGCATTCCAGGTATTCCAGCGGCCGACTTCAATGCCGCCGCCGGAAGAACCGCCCCGCGCAGCGGCCGCAGCCGGCGCCGAAGATTCTTCTCCTTCACCGGACGCCGCGCCTTCACCGCCGCCGAATCCCATCGAACTCATGTCGAAGTCCATGTACATCACCTGCTTCTTGATCGTCCGCTGGAACGCAGCGTTTCCGTTCACCTGGGGGAAGAGCGACGCATAGGTCCCCTTCCTTGCATATT
Organism: uncultured Bacteroidia bacterium; assembly: GCA_902801205.1. Lineage (GTDB taxonomy): Bacteria > Bacteroidota > Bacteroidia > Bacteroidales > UBA932 > Cryptobacteroides. Next base: position 197,237 of record CADCHE010000001.1, on the reverse strand, counting down.
CCGCCCGTTCGATCTCTTTGTCCGCCACTTTCACCGCCACGTTTTCGCTCAGGGCGATCTGCAATGCCTGTTCCAGCGTCAGCCGCAGCGTATCTTCCTGTTCCACCGGCCGGACCTCGTCCCGCAGCTGCGCCGCCGCATGGAAAGGAAGGGTGAGCGTCAGGGCCGCAGCCAGGAGAAAAGCCTTTCTTTTCATGAATCTTTCTGTTAAAATTTTAATGCCCGCTTCGCAAGGGCGCGCGGGCCCGCCCCAATGCAACAAAAATATTGCCATTCAACCCCTAAACGATGGGGCCGAATGGCTTTTTTCAACAAAAATAAACAGCCGGAGAAGCAAAAACGATTAATCTTTCCGGGAGACGGGCTTCGCGTGCGAAACGCTGGGGCGGGGCGGCGTCATTTTGTCCGGCACGATGGCCCGTGCAGGAATCTTCCGGGTGTAGGCGTAGACCAGGAAACCGATGCCCAGGAGGACGAACGGGATGCTCAGGATCTGGCCCATGTTCAGCGCCATGCCCTCTTCGAAGGCGACCTGCGGTTCCTTGACGAACTCGATGAGGAAACGCATGCCGAAGCAGACGATGAAGAAGATGCCGATGAACGTCCCCCGGTAGGTCTTGTCAAGACGTTTCCAATACAGCCAGAGGAGGAAGAAGCCCAGGAACAGGTAGGTGAGCGCTTCGTAAAGCTGGGTGGGATGCTTGGGCTCCGTCTCGCCGCGCAATTCGAAGATGAACCCCCACGGGAGGCTTGTTGTATGCCCGTAAATTTCAGAGTTACAGAGATTTCCAAGGCGGATAAACGTTGCGGCGAAAGCCACCGGGATAACCAGATGATCGAGGATCCAGACGAAATCGATGTGGTTCTTCTTTCCGTATTTATGGGCGAACCAAATCATGGCGAAGAAGAGGACGATGGTGCCGCCGTGGCTGGCGAGGCCGCCCTTCCAGACCATGAAGATCTCCAGGAAACCCTTCCACGAGCCGAAGTAATAGTCGGGCTGGTAGAAGATGCAGTGTCCCAGGCGAGCGCCCACGAGGGTGCCGATCAGCAGGGTGTACAGGAGCGGGTCGAGGATATCCTTGTCCAGGTGCTCGCGGTCGAAGAATTTCGTAAACATCCAATATCCCAAGATGAACCCCGAGACGAACAGGAGTCCGTACCAGCGGATGGCGAAGGAGCCGATGCGCAGCAGCTCCGGGTTCATGTGCCAGTGAACGTAAAGTAAATCCATCGTCTTTCCAATTTTCGTCAAAGATACAAAAAAAGGGAGAACGCCGGGACCGACGTTCTCTCTTTTTCCTTTCTTTCAGGCGGATCAGCCGCGGATGGCGGCGACGCCCGGAAGTTCCTTGCCTTCGATGGCCTCGAGCATCGCACCGCCGCCGGTGGAGACGTAGCTCACCTTGTCGGCGAAGCCCATCTTCGTCACGGCTGCGACGGAATCACCGCCGCCGACAAGCGACCAGGCACCGTTCTGGGTGGCCTCCGCCACGTACTCCGCGATCTTCTCGGTGCCGTGGGCGAAATTCGGAAGCTCGAACACGCCGACCGGGCCGTTCCAGAGGATGGTCTTGGAGGCGAGGATGATCTTCTTCCAGTTCTCGAGGGAGGCCTCGGCGGCATCCATGCCCTCCCAGCCGTCCGGGATGTTGAAGATGTCGAAGACCTTGCGCTCGGCGTCGTTGGAGAACTCCTGCGCACCGACGGTCGCCACGGACAGGGAAAGGTTGACACCCTTCTCCTTGGCCGCCTTCATCACCTCGAGGGCGTCGGGGATGAGTTCATCCTCATGGAGGGAATTGCCGATATGGCCGCCCTGGGCCTTGATGAAGGTGTAACCCATGCCGCCGCCGATGATCAGGTTGTCGACCTTGTCGAGCAGGTTCTTGATCACGCCCAGCTTGCTGGAAACCTTGGAACCGCCGATGATGGCGGTGAAGGGGCGCTTCGCGTTCTTGAGGACATTGTCGATCGCGGCGATTTCCTTCTCCATCAGGTAGCCGAACATCTTGTCATTCGGGAAATACTCGGCAATGAGAGCCGTGGAGGCATGTGCGCGATGCGCGGTGCCGAAGGCGTCATTGATGTAGCAGTCAGCATAGGAGGCGAGCTTCTTCACGAAGGCTTTCTGGCTCTCCTTCACCGCCTTCTTGGCGGCCTTCTTCTCCTCATCAGTCGCATCGTCGGCGAGCCCCCGGGGCTTGCCTTCCTCCTCAGCGTAGTAGCGGAGGTTCTCAAGCAGCAGGACCTCGCCGGGCTTGAGGGCCGCGGCCTGCGCGTCCGCCGCCTGGCAATCATCCGCGAACTGGACGGGAACGCCCAGCCGTTCGGAGACACGATTCACGATATGTTTGAGGGAAAACTTGGGATCGACCTTCTTCGGGCGGCCCAGATGGGACATCAGGATGAGGGAACCCCCTTTCTCGAGCACTTTCTTGAGCGTAGGCACCGCGGCGCGGATGCGGGTGTCGTCGGTGATGTTGAAATTCTCGTCGAGCGGGACGTTGAAGTCCACGCGGACAATGGCTTTCTTACCGGTAAAGTCGTAAGAGTCGATGTGCTGTTGCATAATACTGTTATTTGTTTTCTAAACCCCGCAAAGATAACAAATTTCAATGAATCGGCCCAAAATAATATTATCTTTGCGGCGAAGAACATTACGAAAAGAACCTGCACATGACCCTCGAATTCCCCTCCCCCTCCTGGCAGGACTACGAACTCGTCGACTGCGGAGAAGGTGAAAAACTGGAACGCTTCGGCGACTTCTTCCTCGCCCGTCCCGAACCCAAGGCCCTTTGGAAGAAGGCGTTGGGGCAAGGAGAATGGGACAAGCTGACGCACACGAGGTTCGCTCCCGGCGCCGGCTTCGGCAAGGCCGGCAAGGAGGACAGCGGCACCTGGGACCGGCTGCGAAAGATGCCCGACCAGTGGTGGATCCGCTATGGCCAGGACGGCCCCGCTTTCCGGCTCCGGCTCGGCCTGACCTCGTTCAAGCACGTGGGCGTGTTTCCGGAACAGGCGCCCAACTGGGAGTACATCTGGCGGAGCACCCGGGAGATCCGCGAAAAGCAGGAGCGCATCCCCAAGGTGCTGAACCTCTTCGCCTATACCGGCGGCGCCTCGCTGGCCGCCCGCTGCGCCGGAGCCGACGTGACGCACCTCGACTCCGTCCGCCAGGTCGTCACCTGGGCCCACGAAAACCAGGACCGCAGCGGTCTGCAGGACATCCGGTGGGTGGTGGAAGACGCGATGAAGTTTGTCCGCCGCGAAGTGCGCCGGGGCAACACCTACCAGGGCATCATCCTCGATCCGCCGGCCTATGGCCACGGACCGGACGGCGAAAAATGGAAGCTGGACGAATGCCTGTACGAGATGATGGAAGGCGTCGGCGCACTGCTCGCCGAGAAGGACAGCTTCCTCGTGCTGAACCTCTATTCCAACGGTTTTTCAGCCGCCCTGGGCGAAACGGTGGTCCGGGAAGCGCTGCGACTCGGCGCCCGGGCGTCCGTACAGAGCGGCGAACTCGCCCTGCGCGACCGCTCCGACCGGGTGCTCCCGCTGAGCATCGTCGTGCGCCTTTCGCGATAGTTTCCAATGATTGAAATTCTTCTCCCGAACTCCGAGGAACCCGGCAACTACACTTCGCACCAGCGGACCTCGGAAGAGTTTGACGAAGTCGGCGAGATACAGGCCGCCCTTGCCGACTGACACGCAGCCGCGCTACATGCTGTCCACGACGCTGTCCGGTTCCTCCCCTTCGCGGGAAGAGCCGGACAGTTCGCTGAGGTAGGAGGAGATCCGCTGCTCCAGCGCGTCGGCGTATTCCGGATCGCCGGCCTTGCGGATGTCATTCGCCATGTAATAGACCAGGTTGCAGCAGGTTTCGAAGTTGTCGCGGGTCCGCGGGTAGAAATCGAGGTAGAACCGGATCGACTGGAACACCTCGTCGGTGAAAGTGTCTGCCAGCGCGTGCGCCTTGTCACGTTCCCCAAGCAGCAGGTAGTCGGTGACCATCGTGATGGGGAACAGGGCGTTCGAGCTCCAGCCCAGCACCGAATTCTCATACGGGTACCGAACCGGATTGAGGACCTCCTGGCAGAGGTCCAGCATCTCCACCGCCCGGCTGTTCTGACCGGCGTCGATGAAGGCGTTCGCCGCGGAAACGAACAGGTTCCGCAACGACATCACGCCCAGGTTGGTATAGAGGTTCTGGTAGTCGACATAGTAGTCATCCCGCGCGGTGGCCGTGAAGCTGAAGCGGTTCTTGATGAGGTCGTACAGCTCGTCCGGGTCGAGCAGGCCGGGTTCCAAGGACTTGACCTTGTTCTTGACCGGGACGAACCGGTAGGAATAGCCGTCATAGAACAGATAGTCTTTCAGGCCGATGTTCAGGTCGCCGCCCTGGTTGAGGACGTTGATGGGACGGTCCCACTGGTACGTGGAGAGGAAATCCAGCAGGAAGAGTTCCGGCTTGCTCAGGTAGTTCTTCCCCTTGGGGATCTCGAGCACGATGGACTCGGGGATCATGTCGGCGAACTTCTCGGAGAGGATGCCGTACTTGAGGACATTCTCCTTGTTCACCGGGATGATCATCTTGCGGGAGACCCAGTAGTCCACCTTGCGGCCGCTCTTTTCGTAGACCAGCTTGGCCTGCGGATGGCGGAACACCGCCAGCACGTCAGCGATCGGCAGCGCCTGGTCACGCGTGTCCTGGATGGGGACGAGTTCGTTGGTGCCATACAGGTACTGTTCCTGCCCGACGCTGAGCTGCAGGCGCGGCGAGTCGTTGCAGGCGTACTTCATCTGGTCGATGTACCAGTCGGTACCGAGCAGCGAGGTGTTGCAGACGCGGACATCCGTCCGGAAACCCTCCACCTCCTGGGCGTACCAGAGCGGGAAGGTATCGTTGTCGCCATGCGTCACCAGGATGCCGTTGTGGCCGACGGAATTCAGGTAGTTCTTCGCCGTCTCCACGGCGGTGTAGCGGTGCGACCGGTCATGGTCGTCCCAGTTCTCCTCCGCCATCAGCGCAGGCACGCCCAGGCATGCTGCGGTAATGGCCACGGCGACCGCCGTGGAGCGTTTCGCGAACCGGTCCGTCAGCCACGACCACAGCGCGGCGACGCCCAGTCCGATCCAGATGGAGAAGGCGTAGAAGGATCCCGCGTAGGCATAGTCGCGCTCGCGGACCTGGTAAGGCGGCTGGTTCAGGTAGAGCACGACCGCGATGCCCGTCATGAAGAAGAGCAGGAAGGTCAGCCAGCTGCCGCGCTTGTCACGGTCGAACTGGAAGACCAGGCCGAGGATACCCAGGAGCAGCGGCAGAAAGAAATAGTGGTTCTTCCCCTTGTTGCCGGCCAGCCACTGGGGCGCGTTCCGCTGGTCGCCCAGGCGGATGGCGTCGAGCGGCCGGATGCCGCTTTCCCAGTTGCCCGCGAAGATGTCGCCGGAGGGAGAATGGATATCGTTCTGCCGGCCGACGAAATTCCACATGAAGTACCGCCAGTACATCCAGCCAAGCTGGAAGTCGAAGAAATAGTACAAGTTGGAGAAGAACGACGGCCGTTTCTCGTTCGTGCCGGGCATCACCTTGCCACCGCCGTCGGTGTAGGTTTCGTAGAAATCGATGTGCTGCGAGACGGAACTCCACATCCGGGGGAACAGCGTCTTGCCCGCGGCGTCGTATTTCACCTTTCCGGCTCCGGGAACCTTCTTGTAACGGCCGTCCAGGGGCGTCCAGAAAGTCGTCTCCTCGAACGTATACGGGGCGTTGTAATACTGCCCGTAAATGAGGGGCGAAGAACCGTACTGCTCACGGGACAGGTAGCGCACCAGGGTGAAGGCGTTGTCGGGCTGGTATTCGTTCGTCGGCGTCTTCGCGCAGGAACGGATGATGACGATGCTGAACAGCGAGAAGCCGATGACGATCGTAGTCAGGCAGAGCAGGGCCGTATTCCAGAAGACCTTGCCCTTCCGCAGCGTCCGGAAAAGCCCCCAGAAGCAGGCGCCGAGCAGGACGACGAGGAAGAAGGCGGCGCCGCTGTTGTACGGCAGTCCGAACCCGTTGACGAAGACCAGGTCGAAGTAGGCTGCCAGTTTCGGCAGGTAGGGAACGACGAGGAAGACGATCAGGCCCAGCAGCACGAAGGAGAGCACCAGGATGCCCAGGACCTCCTTGAAGGTGTATTTCCCGTTTTCGCGCTCCTTGTAGTAGTACAGGAACACCAGGGCGGGGATGGCGAGCAGGTTGAGCAGGTGCACGCCGATGCTCAGCCCCATCAGGAAGGAGATGAGGACGATCCAGCGGTTGGCGTAGCGGCGGTCCTCCTCTTCGTACCACTTGGTCATCGCCCAGACTACCAGTGCGGTGAAGAGGGAGGACATCGCGTACACCTCGCTCTCGACGGCGGAGAACCAGAAAGTATCCGAGAAACAGTAGGCCAAGGCGCCGACGGCGCCGCTGCCGAGGATGGCGACAGCCTGCCCGCGGGAGTATCCGTCCGTGCCGTCGCGGGGTTTCACCAGCCGGCGTGCGAAGAAGACGATCGTCAGGTACAGGAAGAAGATGGTGAGCGCCGAGCAGATGCCGCTGAACGCATTCGCCATCACCGCCGCACGGGCGGGGCCGGTGAACATCGTGAAGATTCTCGTAAAGAGCTGGTAAACAGGGTTTCCCGGCGGGTGACCCACCTCCAGCTTATAGGAAGAAGCCGTAAATTCGCCGCAGTCCCAGTAAGGGGCGGTCGGCTCTATTGTCAACAGGTACGTGACGGCGGAGACGAGCCCCACGGCCAGCGCAACCCACAGGTTCCATTTCTTGAAAGCAGTCTTGTCCATGTGATCGGTAAAATCAGACAAATATACAACAGAAATCGCTATCTTTGCAAAAATAGTTGCGATGAAACCCGAAGGAAACTGGAAAGAACGGCTCGGCGTGGTGTATTCTACCGACCCCGCCTTCAGCTACGACATCCCCGCCGAGGAAGAGCAGGCCACGCCGCCTCCCGCGGCACAGCGGCTCGTCGTGACGATCGACCGCCGCCAGCGCGCCGGCAAACAGGTGACCCTCGTTTCCGGATTCGTCGGAAAGCAGGAAGACCTCGCCGCCCTCGGGCGGATCCTCAAGACCCGCTGCGGCGTGGGCGGGACCGCCAAGGACGGGCAGATCACCGTCCAGGGGGATTTCCGCGACAAAGTGACCGCCCTGCTCCAGGAAATGGGATACAAGGCGAAAAGGGGCAACTGACATGACCGAACTGGACAATCCCATCTTTTCCGGAGCCGCCGTGCTCTTCACCCTCCTGCTCATGCTGAGCTTGCGGAGCGGATTGCAGATTCTCCCGCACCTGCTGCGCTGCCTGGGGCGCTGGAAGGCGAACATCGAGATTGAGGACAGCCTCCAGCTCAGCCGGAGCCGCAACCTGGTCGCCCTCCTGCTGTTCGTCCCGATGTGCATGGTTGTCTTCCGGTTCTCCCTCTACCGGCCGGATTTCGTGGACGAGCTGCCGACGCTGTGGCGTTTCCCCGCCGTCGCGGGCGCCCTCGCCGCCTACCTGCTGCTGCGCACCTTCCTCAACTGGCAGTTCGAGCTGGGCAACTACCGGAACCGCGTCTTCACGGCCGCGAACCGTTCCTTCTACAACTATGCGATCCTCCTGTTCGTCCTCCTGGCCGTGCTGGGCGCGCTCCTGTCCCTGGGAAACGGACCGGAGCGGCATGTCACCCTCGTCCTGCGGCTGACCGCCCTGCTTTTCTATCTGCTGATCGTCCTGCGCCGCGGACAGATTTTCGCCTCAGCCTGTGGACCTTTCACCACTTTTTTGTATCTTTGCGGGCTGGAATTGATCCCGACCGGCGTACTGGTCGCCACGGCCGTGCTGCTGTAGGCGTCAGGGCGCACCTCAAAACGAAAGCTATGGCAATACGGAAAATACTCGTTTCACAACGCAAGCCGCTCAATGAGGCTCCCTACAATGCGTTGTCCGAAAAGTTCGGCGTCACGTTCGATTTTCGGAATTTCTTTTTAGTGGAACCTCTGACATCCAAGGAGTTCCGTACACAGAAAATCAACATGCAGGACCACACGGGGGTCATCTTTTCTTCGCGTCATGCCATCGACGCCTATTTCAAGCTGTGCGAGGAACTCCGGGTGAAAGTCCCCGAAACGATGAAGTATTTCTGTACGACGGAGGCCGTGGCGATGTATCTCCAGAAGCACATCGTCTACCGGAAAAGGAAGATTTTCTTCGGTGACGGCACCCCGCAGTCCGTTCTGAACCAGATCGGTACGAAACACAAGGGGGAGAAATTCCTGGTCACCCAGTCCGACTCGAACAGCAGCAGCCCGCTGACGCGCCTGATGGATGCGCAGAACCTGCAGTACCAGACGGCGGTGCTCGTGAAATCCGTTCCCCAGGACCTGCACGACCTCAACCTGCACGACTACGACATGATCGTGTTCTACAACCCTGCGGACGTCAAGTCCCTGCAGGAAAACTTCCCGGACTTCGTCCAGGGCGACATCCGTTTCGTGACCTACGGCAAGTCCATCGTGGGCGCGATGGAGAAGGCCTCCCTGACGATCGCCGTCCAGGGGCCGACGCCGGAGGCACCCTCCGTCGCCAAGGCCATCGAGCTGTATCTCTCCGAAAACCGGTAATGCCCTTCACCCTGCCGCAATCCGAACGCCTCAAAGGGAAACAGGCGGTCTCGGCGCTGATGACCGGCGGCCGGTGGGGGTTCACGACCCATCTGAAATACTGTTGCCGGATCCGGACGCAGGAGGAGGAAGACCCTGTCCCCGGCCGCAGCCGGATCATGGTCTCCGTCCCCAAGCGGCTTTTCAAGCGGGCCGTCCGGAGGAACCTCTACAAACGCCGGATGCGCGAAGCCTACCGGACGCAGAAAGCCCTGCTGGAAGGTGTCGGCGCCGACATCCTCTTCCTGTACAATACCCGGGAGGACCTTCCCTTCGAGGAAGTCCGCGCCCAGGTCGAAACCATTCTCAAACGGATCGGAAATGAAGCCCACCGCTGAGATTTCCCCGGCGGCCCGGCGCCTGCGGAACATCCTTTCCGCCCCCTTCCTCGCCCTGATCTGGATCTACCGCAAGTGCATCGGGCCCTATCTCCCGGACACCTGCCGGTTTACACCCTCCTGCTCGACCTACGCGCTGGAGGCGTTCCGGAAATGGGGTCCGGTCAAGGGACTCTGGCTGACGGTGCGCCGCCTGCTGCGCTGCCATCCATGGGGCGGAAGCGGCTATGATCCGGTTCCCTGAACAGTATGCCCAGAAAAGAAAACATACGGAAGATGTTCGACGGCATCGCCGGCGGATACGATCACTTCAATCACACGATGTCCCTCGGGATCGACCGGGGGTGGCGGCGCAAGGCCATCCGCTTCGCCGTGGACCCGCAGCGGCCCTGCAGGATCCTGGACGTCGCCTGCGGCACGGGGGACTTCACCATCGCCCTCGCCCGGGCAGCCGTCCCCGGCAGCCACGTGACGGGCATCGACCTTTCGGAAGGGATGCTTGCCCTGCTTCCGCCCAAGGCCGGGAAAGCCGGGGTGGCGGACCGCATCGATGCGAAGTGCGGCGACTGCGCCGCCCTGCCTTTCGGCGACGCGTCCTTCGACGCCGTCACCGTCGCTTTCGGTGTCCGGAATTTCGAGGACCGGGCCGTCTGCCTGAAAGAGATGCGCCGCGTGCTCCGTCCGGGGGGATCGCTCGTCATCCTGGAGCTGTCCGTACCCCGCAACCCGCTCGTCCGGGCGGGCTACCGCCTCTACCTGGAACACCTCATGCCGCTGGCCGGGAAGCGGATTTCCGGTGACATCTCCGCCTACCGTTACCTGGCGTCTTCCGTGGAACACTTTCCCCTGCCCGAGGCGTTCCTCCCCGAACTGGCGGCATGCGGATTCAGCCGGGTGCGCCACCGCGCACTCAGCCTGGGGATCTGCCGCCTCTATACGGCTTGCAGGGAAGACTAGCGGAGTTTCCCGTTTTTCTTCATCGAACGGAGCCGGGACGCGCTCTCCACTAGCAGCTGGTCCCGGAAGATCGCGCGTGCTGCAAGGACGTCCAGGATGAACGCCACCAGCGGGAAGACGGCGGTGTAACGGAAGACCAGCGCATCCTCCGCCATGAAATAGTCGACCGCAATCCACGCCTGGAGAGCGAGCAGCAGCAGGGCGGCCAGCACGGCCGTCCGCATCTGGAAAACCCGGAATTTATAGGAACCCAGCGCCAGCAGGTGCAGGAGCGTTACGACGATCAGGAGGACCAGGTACGGATAGAACTGGACATACGTCCACTCCTGGGCCCGGACGCCGCCAGGGCCGAGCATGAAGGCTTTGACGCTGAAGAACAGGGCGGCCGTCAGACCGGCGGCCAGCGCGAGATACAATGTCTGAATTCTTTGCCACATACCGCAAAAATAGTTTTTTCCAGCGAAATTTCATATATTTGACCGGATAACCACAAAAACAGACAACATGAAAATCGCAGCCTCTGAATTGATCATCAACAGCGACGGATCGGCATTCCACCTGCATATGAAGCCCGAACAGCTCGCTGACCGCGTCATCCTCGTCGGCGACCCCGGACGGGTGGCGATGATTGCCGAACACCTGACGGACATCGAATATACCAACAGCTCCCGCGAGTTCGTCTCGACGACGGGCAAATACAACGGAAAGCGGCTTACCGTCCTGTCCACCGGCATCGGAACGGACAACATCGACATCGTGATGACGGAACTGGACGCCCTGGCCAACATCGACTTCGAGACCCGCGAACCCCGGGCGGAGCACCGCACCCTGACCATCCTGCGGATCGGCACCACGGGCGCGATCCAACCCGACATCCCGCTCGGCGCCCCCATCTTCTCGCACTTCTCCATCGGATGCGACGGCCTGATGAACTGGTACGCCGACCGCGAAAAGATCAACCACGCGGACATGGAACAGGCGTTCAAGGAACACACGCACTGGAACGAGCACCTGCCCTCCCCGTATTTCGTCCGCGCCGGCGAAGACCTCATCCACCGTTTCGAAGACTGCACCGTCAAGGGAATGACCATCTCTGCACCCGGCTTCTACGGGCCGCAGGGCCGTGTCGTACGACTCGGCCTGGCGATGCCCGACATGCTCGATACATTCGAGTCGTTCCGCTTCGGAGACTACCGCATTACCAATTTCGAAATGGAAAGCTCGGCCGTGGCCGGCATGGCGCGCCACCTCGGGCATGAGGCGGGAACCGTCTGCTGCGCCATCGCGAACCGGTACCTCAAGAACAGCAACCCCGACTACAAGACCTACGTGCGCGCCCTCGTAGAACTGTCCCTCGAGAAGCTCACGGAATAAGGCCGCAACCTTACCCGCGGCCGCCGTTGAAGCGCCGCAGCACGTCCGCCGCATACGTCTTCGTGATGGCGATGGGCGGGATGGCGTCGTTGTCCAGGTCGAGTTCGTACCCGTCCTTCTCCTTCCGCAGGATCTTGACCTTGTCCATGTTGACGATGTACTTCCGGTGGCAGCGCACCAGGCTGCTTCCCCGGAAACTCTCCTCGACCGTCTTGAGCCGGCAGCGGAGCATGTAGCGCTTGAGCGCACCCTTGCTGTCGGTGTACCACACGTTGATGTAGTTGTCGTCCGACTCGATGTAGTACAGGTTGCCCGCGCGGATGCTCAGACGCAGGACACCGCTGTTGTCGAAGAGGGTGATCTTCTCCATCCCCGTCGCGGCAACCGCCTCGTCAGAAACGACGTTGTTGTAGTTCATCAGGCGGATCGTGTTGTTCTTGTCCTCGAGGGCGAAGAACATCCCGGCGAGCAGATAGGGAATGGCCAGGGAGATGGTCCCGTACACCAGGGCGTTGCCGAGGATGCGCGGGAACTGGTCCCAGCCGATGTGCGTGATCGGCACCGTCAGGAAGGTATACACCAGGCAAATCAGGATCACTTCGGCGGCGTTCCACAATATATAGCCCAGGTAGGTCATCTTGAACATGCCACGGGTCTTGTACATGACGAACTTGCTCAGGATGACGATGAGCAGGGACCCGGTCGCGAACAGGACGGTGAAGACGAAGAACGTGGAGTTGCCGAGGGCGAACCAGGAATTGTGCGAGAAGGGAATACTGACCAGCAGGAAGACGATGGAGAACAGTGCGGCGAAAGTCACCGTCAGGATCAACTGGTGCTTCCCCCGGAAATACTCCGGGAGGACATGCCGCTGATCCTGGGCCCTTTCAACGCCGTTTATCTTGGTTCGCATCTTTGCAAAGATAAGAAATTCACCCCATATTCGCGAACCTTACCCCCAAAAAAGGGCTTAAAAAGACAAACTTGCCCATTCACCACATATTTTTTGCGGGACAGGAAAGAGGGGCTATCTTCGCAAGCGGAATTATTAAAACAGCAAGACATGAAAATCATAGGAACAGGCAGCGCCTTGCCGAAAAAGATTGTCACCAACGACATGCTCTCGGAATTCCTGGACACCAGCGATGCATGGATCCTTCCCCGCACGGGCATCAAGTCCCGCCACGTCATTTCCGACGAGACCATCGAAGGGCTGGGCGAAGAGGCCTGCCGGAAGGCACTGGACATGTCCGGACTCGCCCCGCAGGACATCGACTTCTTCATCGTTTCGAACGTCGTTTCGGAACACGTCACCCCTGGCCTGGGATGCATCATCTCCGAAAGGATCGGGCTCACCTGCCCCACCATCGATATCAACTGCGCCTGCCCCGGCTTCATCTACGCCCTGGACATCGCGGAGACGTATTACAAGGCCGGAAAGGTCCGGAACGTACTCATCGCCTGCGCCGAAGAAACGACGCGGATGACGGACTGGGGCGACCGCTCGACCTGCGTCCTCTTCGGTGACGGCGCCGGCGCAGTCGTCCTCGCCCCCGGCGACAACATCCGCGGCACCCGCCTGCACAGCCAGCCCGCTTCGGACAAGATCTGGCAGCTGCGCACCCTCGTTCCCACCCCGTACATCACCAAGGAAGAAGCCGATGTACCGCTCCAGATGAAAGGCCGCGACGTGTTCAAGTTCGCCGTCACCGCCTGCACGCGCGACGTGGAGGAACTCCTGCAGGACCTCGGTATCGCGAAGGACGACGTGTCCTGGTACATGGTGCACCAGGCCAACCGCCGGATCATCGACGCCATCATCCAGTACATGGAGCAACCCCAGGAAAAGTTTCCCGTCAACATCACCGACCACGGCAATTCCTCTTCTGCGTCGTGCCCGATCCTGTTGGACGAGTGCAACCGTAAAGGCCTCTTCAAGAGCGGCGACCTGATGGTACTGAGTGCCTTCGGCGCAGGCCTGCTCTCGGGCGTTGCCGTTCTGGAATGGTAGTTTACCGCTTTTTATTATCTTTGCGTATTCATTTGAAAAGACTGAAGGAAAACATATGGACAAAAGAGTAGTTGTCACTGGAATGGGGATCATCTCCCCGGTCGGAAACGACATCAACACCTATTGGAAGAACCTGCTCGACGGAGTGTGCGGCATCGATTTCATCACCGAATTCTCCACCGAGGCCCTTCCGGTGCATATCGCAGGCAAGATCAAGAACTTCAAGCCGGAGGATTACGGCATGGACCGTCCCTTCTCCCGCAAGCAGGACCTCTTCACCCAGTACGCCGTTGCGGCCGCCCGCCAGGCCATGGACCAGGCCGGCCTGAGTACCGATCCTGAAAACGGGAACATCGACCCGTTCCGCCTCGGCGTGTACGTCGGCTCCGGCATCGGCGGATTCTCCATCCAGTACAAGGAGACGGCCAAGATGATCGAAGACCCGTCCGGACAGTGGATCTCGCCGCTGTTCATCCCGACGATGATTTCCAACATCGCGGCCGGCCACATCGCCATCATCCACCAGGCCAAAGGCCCCTGCATCGACGTGGTGACGGCCTGCGCGACCTCTTCCAACTCGATCGGCGAGGCTTTCCGTGCGGTCCGCCACGGCTATGCCGACGCCATCATCGCCGGCGGCTGCGAGTGCGCGACCATTCCGCTGGGCATCGCCGGATTCGCCAACGCGAAAGCCCTCTCGCGCTCCGAAGACCCGAATTACGCCTCCCTGCCGTTCAACGCGAACCGCGGCGGCTTCGTCATGGGTGACGGCGCAGGCATCATCGTCCTGGAAGAATACGAACACGCCGTCGCGCGCGGCGCCACCATCCTGGCCGAAATGGTCGGTTACGGCAACACCTGCGACGCCTATCACTCCACCGCCCCGCGTCCCGACGGATCCACCCAGAGCCGCTGCATCGCCCTCGCCCTGCAGGAGGCCGGCTACGACCCGCAGAAGGACACCCTCTACATCAACGCCCACGGAACCGGCACGCACCTCAACGATGCAGCCGAGACCCTGGCCTACAAACTGGCACTCGGACAGGACGCCTACAAGGCACACATCAGCTCGACCAAGTCGATGACCGGTCACATGCTGGGCGCCGCCGGCGCCGCCGAAGCGATCGCCACCATCCTGGCCCTCCGCGACGGAATCTGTCCGCCCACCATCCATCTCGACGTTCCGGATCCCGAATGCGACCTGGACTACACGCCGAACAAGGCTGTGAAGGCTCCGCTGACCCTCGGCATCTCCGATTCCCTCGGTTTCGGCGGCCACAACGCCTGCATCGCCTTCCGCCCCTACCAATCCTAGCTTTCCCCAAACGATGAACAAAGAAGAGATCAAGCAATTCATGCCGCACCGCGAGCCGATGCTCCTGCTGGACGAGGCCACGATCGACGAGAACGGCGTCGCCCACTGCACCTACCGCATCAAGGAGGACGAGTTCTTCACCCGCGGCCACTTCCCGGGCAACCCCATCGTGCCCGGCGTGATCCAGTGCGAGATCATGGCCCAGAGCTGTGCCATCATGGTCAAGGACGAAATTCCCGGCCACCTGACCCTCTACGCCGGACTGGACAAGGTCCGCTTCAAGAACGCCGTCAAGCCGGGCGACCTCTGCGAGGTGACGGCCACGCTGGACGAGCGCCGCGGACAGCTGTTCTTCTGCTCCGCCGTCCTGAAGGTGGGCGGAAAACTCTGCTGCAAAGGGCAGCTGACCTTCGCCCTGGTACCCATTGAATAAACCGCGCCCGCGATGATCTACCGGACCGTATCCGATGCGGAATTCCGGGACATTGCCTCCCGGATCCTGTACGAAGACAACCACATCCTCGTCTTCGACAAACGGCCAGGCGAGATCGTCCAGGCGGACAAAACCGGCGACGAATGCCTGGCGGAAACGCTCAAGGCATTCGTCGCCTTGCGTGACGGCAAGCCCGGGCGCGTCTTCATGGGCGTCCCCCACCGGCTCGACCGGCCGGTCGGCGGCATCACCCTGTTCGCCAAGACGTCCAAAGCCCTCGACCGGCTCGGCGCCATGTTCCGCGAAGGCGGCGTGCACAAGACCTACTGGGCCCTCTGCTGCCACGCCCCGAAGGAGCCGCACGGTATCCTGACGGACTGGCTCGTACGCAACGAGAAACAGAACAAGTCCTTCGTCGTGGGCGGGCCGCGCAAGGATGCCAAGGAAGCCCGGCTCATCTATACCCACCTGGCCGATACCGACCGCTACGCCCTGCTGGAAGTGGAATTGCTGACCGGCAGGCACCACCAGATCCGCTGCCAGCTCAGCCACATGGGATGCCCGATCAAAGGCGACCTCAAATACGGCGCCCCCCGCTCCAATGCGGACGGCGGCATCAGCCTGCTCAGCCGCCGGATCCGGTTCATCCATCCCGTCAAGCAAACGGAAATCGACCTCACCGCCCCCGTTCCCTCCTCCTGGAAAGGCATCCCTCCTCATCTTTCCGACAACCGGGAAGCCACGTAGTCCCGCACCCATTCCGAGGGCGTCTGTCCCGTGTTCACCTTGAACGCCATGTTGAACGACACCACGGAGTGGAAGCCGGACTTCTCCGACACGTCCACCAGTTTGCGCTTCGGATTCTCCTTCAGCAAGGCCGTTGCATACTGGATGCGGTAATAATTGATGAACTGCCGGAAGTTGCGCCCCGACAGCAGGTTAATGGTCCGCGACAGGTAGAGTTTGTTGGTAAACAGGACCTTCGACATGGCCGTCATGTCGAACTCCGTGTCCAGGTAGGGGCGCTGTTCTTCCATGTAGGCCTGGATGCGCCGGTAAAGGGTCTGCATCCGCAGTTCCTCCGCTTCCGGACCAGCACAGACCTGCCGCAGGTTCCCCTCCGCCATCTCCCGGATGCGACGTTCTTTCTCCGGGCCGACCAGCACCAGGCGCCTCCTGAAGAGATAACGGTACAGAAGCCCTTCGAAGACGAGGAAAAGCAGGCTGAAAACCGCCACCAGCATCTTGGGAAGCAGTTCCTCCGCCGGCAGGCAGAGCAAGTAACCGGATATGATCCCGGCCAGCAGGACGCTCAGGAGCAGCTGCGAGGACTCCTCCAAGTGCCGGAGCGGGGCGCATGCGTGGAACAACCCGCGCACCGAAGCATTCCGGCGGACCGTCCTGTATACCAGAAGGAAATAAAAACACAGCAAACTTGCCACCAGGGCAGTGACGGAGGCGGGCGGCGCGTCCGCAGGCAGGAGCGCAGGCATGACCAGCCGCCATACGGCATTCACGCCCAGCAACACGATGGGGAAACGGAACGGATGACGCACCTTCTCGAAGGAACAGGGCTCTGAAAGCAGGAGCAGTCCCGTCAAGCCGGTCTCCGCCGCCCACCCCGACGCATCCGAAAGCGGCATGGTCAGCAAGTCCTCGATCAGCAGCGTCGCTCCCCCGGCGACCGCAAGCAGCCGGAACCGGAAGCCGACGTTCCGCCGGTTGGCGGGAACGGAGAACTCACGCCCCGCCTGGTAAGCAAAGAGAAGGAAAGGTATAAAAAAGAAGAGAAGCAGCACATTGGCATTGGATAGCATAAGTCGGTTTCATTTGGTGTTTCTGGCCGAAATTACAAACAAAAAAAACCCGGTGCACAGGCACCGGGAGCATTCTGACGGATAATTTTTTGTTTTTTTCGAATCTTTCTGTTTTTTAAACTTGGGGCGATTCATCTGTTGGAAGGGCCTTTCCCTTGAAGGTATCGAAACCCTGTCCGTAGACACCGGTCACCGACGAGATGGACAGGAATGCAGACGGGTCGATCGTCTTCACGGAACGGAGCAGCAGGTTCAATTCGGTCTTGCGCGTGATGACCATCAGCACCTTGGCCGGTTCCTTCGTATACCAGCCTTCGCCGTCGAGGAGGGTCACGCCGCGGTGCAGTCCGTTGGATACCATATCTGCGATCTCGGCATACTTACGCGAGAGGATGAACAACTGTACACTCTGCTTCGAGCCGGCCAGGTACAAGTCGACGACATGCCCGTCCACCGACACGATGATCATGCCGTAGACCGCGGTGACGAACTTCTCGACGAAGGCGATGCGTTCCCCGTTCGCCGTGAAGGAAGGCACGAGCAGCGAAGACGCGATGATGATGACATTCATCGTCAGCAGCAAACGGCCCGGAGAGATGTTGCGGTATTTCGCGATGATCAGGGCGACGATGTCCGTGCCGCCGGTGCTGCCCCCCTGCGAGATGGACATGCCGATACCGATGCCGGACATGATGCCGCCGATGATCGCGCTCATCAGCTTGCCGTTGGAGAGGGCGAAATCCTGGATGATGCCCGCCGGGATGATATCCTGGAAGACATTCAGCCCGATGGAGGCCATGACGATCGCATAGATCGTCTTCACGCCGAAAGCGGGTCCGATGATCAGGAAGGACGTGACCAGCAGGACCACGTTGATCGCGAAATACGTATAACCCATCTTGATGCCGGTCGCGTACTGGAGGATGGCACTGATACCCGACACGCCCCCGCCGATCAGGTTGTTCGGCGTCAGGAATACCGACCAGCCGACGGTGTACAGGAGAATGCCGAGGGTAATCACCAGATATTCCTTCGCGGTCCGGAACCACTTGTTATTCAGCGTCCTGGCCATTGTTCTGCGATTTTTTCAACTTAAGGTTCACCCCGGTCTTGATTTCCTCGAAGCCTTCACCGTAGACGGTGCTGGCCGAGGTGACGGAAACGAAGGCCTTGGGATCCAGGTTCTTGATGACGCGGGTCAACTCATGCAGCTCGCGCCGGCGCACCAGGATCAGGAGCACCTTCTTCTGCTGCCCGGTGTACCAGCCCGTCGCGTCGAGGGCCGTCACGCCGCGGTCCATCCGGTTGATGATGTAGTCCGCGATCTCGGCATACTTGTCCGAGAAGACCAGCAGCTTGCACGTCGACTTCTGTCCGACCGTCACCCAGTCTACCATCAGCGAGAAGATGATCATCGCCACGTAACCGTAGACCATGTCCTCGACGGTCTTCCCGGGCACGAGCAGGACGGACGCGATGATGAAGACATCCACCGCGATGAAGACTTTCCCCAGGGAGACAGGCCAGAACTTATTGACAATCAGCGCGACGATATCCGTCCCGCCGGTGCTGCCCCCACGCTCGATGATGAAGGTCAGACCGATCGACTCGATGGTGCCGGCCACGATCACGAGCAGGAGCTTGTTCTCGAAGAAGACATTCCACGACTCGATACTGAGCAGGTCGAGAAAGACCGTGGACAGGCCGATCGCGTAGATCGTCTTGAATCCGAACCCCTTCCCGAGGACCAGGAAACCGATCAGCAGCAACAGGCCGTTGATGGTCACATAGGTGATATGGACCGGGATCCCCGTCGCGAAGTTGAGGATGGCGCAGGCACCGGTGAGGCCGCCGCTGGCGATACCGTTCGGAATCAGCATGTCCGCCCAGGCGAAGGCGTACAGCAGCACCCCGAACGTGATGACAAGGTAGTCCCACAGGGTGTTGAGCACCGTCTTTTTCAATGATGCCGCATTCTTTTCCATACCGCCGGATTATTATTTCACCACGAAGTTCACGATCTTTCCGGGCACGACGACGACCTTGACGATCTGTCCGCCGCCGACATACTTGGCGGTCTGCGGTTCAGCACGGACCGCAGCCTCCACCTCCTCGCGGGAAAGCGACTTGGCCAGCTCGACCGTGAAACGCATCTTCCCGTTGAAGGAAACCGGGTACGTGACCGTGTCGTCGGCCGCGAGGGCGGGATCGAATTCCGGGAAACGGGCGAACGTGATGCTTTCAGCATGCCCGCAGGCCTCCCAGAGTTCTTCCGCGATGTGCGGGGCGAACGGGGAGAGCAGGACCGTCAGCGGTTCGAGGATGGCGCGCTTGTGGCAGTCGCCCAGGTCGTTGAGAGCGATCATGAAGGCGCTCACCGTCGTATTGAAGGAGAAGCTTTCGATGTCCGCCTGCTCCTTGCCGATAAGCTTGTGCAGGACCTTACACTCGGCCGGAGTGGGGGCCTCGTCGGTTACGATGAAGCGGTCACCGTCGTAGAAAAGACGCCAGAAGCGCTTGAGGAAGCGGTTGACACCGTCGATTCCCTTGGTATCCCAGGGCTTGGACTGCTCCAGAGGGCCGAGGAACATTTCATAGAGGCGCAGCGTGTCGGCGCCGTAGTCGTCGCAGATGTTGTCCGGATTCACCACGTTGAACATCGACTTGCTCATCTTCTCGACCGCCCAGCCGCAGATATATTCCCCGTTTTCGAGGACGAACTGCGCGTCGGCGAACTCCGGCCGCCAGGCCTTGAAGCCCTCCAGGTCGAGCCGGTCGCCGCGGACCAGGGAGATGTCCACATGGATCTCCGTCGTCTCGTACGCATCCTTCAGGCCGCAGGAAACGAAGGTGTTCGTTCCCACGATCCGGTACACGAAGCTGGAACGGCCCTGGATCATGCCCTGGTTGATCAGCTTGCGGAACGGCTCGTCCTCGCAGACGATGCCCAGGTCATAGAGGAACTTGTTCCAGAACCGGGAGTAGATCAGATGGCCGGTGGCATGTTCGGTGCCGCCGATGTACAGGTCCACATTGCGCCAGTATCCATCCGCCTCCGGACGCACCAGGGCCTTGTCGTTGTGCGGGTCCATATAGCGGAGGTAGTACGCGCTGGAACCCGCGAAACCGGGCATCGTGCTGGTCTCGAGCGGCCAGCCTTCATACGTCCAATCCTTGGCGCGGGCAAGCGGCGGCTGCCCGTCCTCCGTCGGCTTGAATTCCGAAATCTCCGGCAGGCGAAGCGGCAGGGCCTCCTCCGGAAGCGGCGTGGGAATACCGTCCTTGTAATAGATCGGGAAAGGCTCGCCCCAGTAGCGCTGGCGCGAGAAGATCGCGTCGCGCAGGCGGTAGTTCACCTTGCGGTGGCCCAGGCCGTGGCGCTCCACATATTCGATGGCGGCGGGAATCGCCTCCTTGACATCCAGGCCGTTCAGGAAACCGGAATTGATCATCCTGCCTTCCTTGGCATCGAAACTCTCCTCAGACACGTCGCACCCCTCGATGAGAGGAACGATCTTCAGGCCGAACTTCTTCGCGAAGGCATAGTCGCGGCTGTCGTGCGCGGGAACCGCCATGATGGCGCCCGTACCGTATCCGGCCAGCACGTATTCGGAGATCCACACAGGCACCTGCTCGCCGGTCAGCGGGTTGATACCGTAGGAACCGGAAAAGACACCGGTGACCGTATGGGTCTGGGCGATACGCTCGCGCTCGGTCTTCTTGCGGACATAGGCGAGGTACTCCTCCACGGCCTCCTTGCGGTCGGGCGTCGTCAGCCGCGGCACCAGGTCGCTCTCCGGAGCGAGCACCATGAACGTAACGCCGAACATCGTGTCCGCCCGGGTCGTGAAGATGGTCACGTCGCTCTCCTGCCCGTCGGTCAGGCATTTGAAAACCACCTCGCAGCCGGTCGACTTGCCGATCCAGTTGCGCTGCATCTCCTTCAGGGAATCCGTCCAGTCGATCCGGTCGAGCCCTTCCAGCAGGCGGGCGGCATAGGCCGAAACGCGCAGCTGCCACTGCTTCATCTTCTTCTGCTCCACAGGGAAACCACCCCGCACCGACAGGCCGTCCTTCACCTCGTCGTTGGCCAGGACGGTACCCAGGCCGGCGCACCAGTTGACCGCCGTCTCGCCCTGATAGGCGATCCGGTACTGCATCAGGACATCGGATTTCTCCTTGTCCGAGAATGCCTTCCACTCCGCGGCGGTAAACGGCTTCACATCGCCGCAGGCCGCATTGACGGCGGCGCTGCCGCCCTGCTCGAACGCCGCCACGAGCTCGCTCACCGGCCGGGCCGCATTCCGGGCGTTGTCATACCACGAATCGAACATCTTCAGGAAGGCCCACTGCGTCCACTTGTAATAGTCCGGGTCGCAGGTGCGGACCTCGCGCGTCCAGTCGTAGGAGAAGCCGATCCGGTCCATCTGCTGGCGGTAACGGGCGATGTTCTTCTCCGTCGTCACCTCCGGGTGCTGGCCGGTCTGGATCGCGTACTGCTCCGCCGGCAGGCCGAAGGCGTCGTAGCCCATCGGATGCAGGACGTTGAAGCCCTTCAGACGCTTGTAGCGCGAGTAGATGTCGCTGGCGATGTAGCCCAGAGGGTGTCCGACATGCAGTCCCGCTCCCGAAGGATAGGGGAACATGTCCAGGACATAGAATTTCGGACGGGAGGCGTCCTCCCGTGTCACGAACGTTCCCTCAGCAGCCCATCTCGCCTGCCATTTCTTCTCGATGTTCTTGAAATCGTAAGCCATATTCGTCAATTGTTTTTATCTTTCATGTTTCTTGATGCCGAACGAGCCCTTCTTCTCGAGCTTGAACTCGATGTACAGCGACAGTTCGCATTCCACCTTCTTCCCGTCCAGTACGCCGGGCTTCCAGTCGGGCGACGCGGAGACGACGCGCACGGCTTCCGCGTCCAGCAGCGGGTCGGCGCTCCGGACCACCTTCACGTCCTTCACCTTGCCCTTCGCATCGATGGTGAAATTCACCAGCACGCGGCCCTGGATACCGTCCCGTACTGCTTCCTTCGGGTATTTCATGTAGCTGTACACCCACTTGCGCAGGAAGACCCGCGGGTCGGAACTGCCCAGGAACGTCGGCGGGACATCACACTCGTAATGCGCGACGCGGCCGCCGGAACGTGCCTTCGGATCGGAGGGATTGAAGACGGGGCGGGGCGAAGTCGTCAGCGCCACGGCACAGGCATAGATGTATTCCAGTTCGCGCTCCATCGCCTCGTAATCGAGGATCGAAGGCGTGTCCCGCTCCGTACCGTATTCCGGGAAACGTCCGGAAGAGAACAGGACGGAGGGGATCTCCTTGGCGTAGAAGGCCCGGTGGTCGGAAGGATAGGGTTCCTGGGCCGTAACCTGCGGATGGACCGGAAGCAGCCGGCCCGAAAGGTTCTCCAGGATGAGGTTCATGTCGGCGTTGGAGGACGTGTAGGCATAGAAACCGTTCGTCCCCGTCCCCAGCATGTCGAGGTCGATCATCGCGTCGATCAGGGGCGCGTCCGAGAAGGAACGGTTCAGGAAATACCACGCGCCGGCGAAGGACTCGGCGGAAGCGCCGAAGCCCACCAGCAGGACCGAGCGGCCCAGCAGGAGGTGTCCCGTGGCCAGCATCCGTCCCAGCTCCATGAGCATCGCGAGGCCGGAAGCATTGCCGTTGGCCCCGTAGAAGATCCGGTCGACGCGGCGGCCGTCGACCGTCATGGAGCCGACGCCGAGGTTGTCCATCCGGGCACCGACCACGATGTAATGGTCGCGCAGGGTCTTGTCCGTCCCCTGGATGAATCCCAGCACGTTGCGCGAAGTCAGCGTGTCACCGTTCTCCTGCCGCAGGCCGAAAACGTCGCCTGAAGGGCCGGAAAGGATGTCCACGCCGTAGTCCTTCAGTGTTTCGGTAAGGTATTCGGCGGTCATCCGCTCGCCGTCGGAACCGGCTTTCCGGCCTTCCATCATCGCGGAGGCGATCATGCCGACGTGCTGCTTGAAGGCGGCCACCGTCTCGCTGTCACCCAGCCCGGCGTAGGCGTCTTCGCGCAGCTGCGCCTGCAAGGGCAGCGTGGCCGAAAGGACCGCCACGGCCAGGAGGATACGCCGTATCATCTTCCATGCTTCCATCTGCGGATCAGTCTTTAGAGAGAATCCATATGTTCGCCGGGCAGAACGGCTGCCGCTTGAGTTCCTTCAGGGAACGGTAGATTTCGACGACGTCGTCGGTCCGGCACACGCCCACGGCATGGTAGCCGTTGCGGAAGGCGATGATCTCAGCAGGGTATCCCTTGTCCGTCATCTGCTGGCAGAAACGGGAAGCATTGTCCCAGACGGAGAATGCCCCGACGATGATATAGTACCGCGAGGGCAGGTCGGCGACCGCAAGTCCGCCGAAACGGGCGGGGCCGAGCAGCCGCTCCTTCCCCTGCTGCAGGGAATCCATCACCGCGGCGGAATCCGCCCGGTGGGCGCGGACGCGTTCGAGGGAATCCAGCCGCGCGATGCGGGCCGCTTCCTGGGCCTCCTTCTGTACCCGGATCATCTCCGCCTTCTGCGCAAGCGACTGGGAATCAGGACGTCCCGCCAAGCGGCGGAAGAAATCGCAACCGGTGGTCAGCAGCGCGGCAGCCAGGAGCGCCGGCAGTATGTTCATCACCTTTTTCATATCTTGCAAATTTAACGAAATAATCTGCCTGCACAAAATTTAGCGCTTGTTTTGAAAAAGCATTCGTATCTTTGCAAAGATAATCGAACACTAACAACGACTATGGCAAAAGAAATCAAGTTCTCCCTCGTCTACAGGGATATGTGGCAATCTTCCGGGAAATACGTCCCGCGGGTGGACCAGCTGGTGCAGGTCGCCCCGGCGATCATCGGCATGGGCTGCTTCGACCGCGTGGAAACCAACGGCGGAGCCTTCGAGCAGGTGAACCTCCTGTTCGGCGAAAACCCGAACAAGGCCGTCCGCGCCTGGACCGCCCCCTTCCACAAGGCCGGCATCCAGACCCATATGCTCGAACGCGGCTTGAACGCCCTCCGGATGAACCCCGTCCCGGCGGACGTGCGGGAACTGATGTTCCGCGTCAAGAAGAAGCAGGGCACCGACATCGCACGTTCCTTCTGCGGCCTCAACGACCCGCGCAACCTGCGCCGCTCCATCGAATTCGCCCGCAAGGGCGGGATGATCTCGCAGGCCGCCCTGTCCATCACCTTCTCCCCCGTCCACACCGTCGAATACTACATGGGCATCGTGGACCAGGTGGTCGAATACGGCGCGCAGGAAATCTGCCTGAAGGACATGGCCGGCATCGGCCGTCCCTCCGCCCTCGGACAGCTCGTCTCCCTGATCAAGAAGAAATACCCGCACATCCTCGTGCAGTACCACGGGCACAGCGGCCCGGGCTTCTCCCCCGCCTCGATGCTGGAGGTCGCCCGCGCCGGCGCCGACATCCTCGACGTCGCCGTCGAACCTCTTTCCTGGGGCAAGGTCCACCCCGACGTCATCACCATCCGCGAGATGATGAAGGCCGACGGCTTCCTCGTCAAGGACCTCGACATGGACGCCTACATGGAAGTGCGCCGCCTCACCCAGTCCTTCATCGACGACTTCCTCGGCTACTGGATCAACCCCTCGAACGCCCGCATGAGCTCCCTGCTCGTCGGCTGCGGCCTGCCGGGCGGCATGATGGGGTCGATGATGGCCGACCTCAAGGGCTTCCAGGGGGCCATCAACGCGGCCGAACGCGCGCACGGACGGCCTGAGATCAGCCTCGACACCCTGATGGTCAAGCTCTTCCAGGAAGTGGAATACGTCTGGCCGCGCCTCGGCTACCCGCCGCTCGTCACCCCGTTCAGCCAGTATGTGAAGAACACGGCGCTGATGAACCTGCTGAACGTCCTGAACGGCAAGCCGCGCTGGACGACCATCGACAAGGACACCTGGGGCATGATCCTCGGCAAGATGGGCCGGCTGCCCGGTCCCCTCGCCCCGGAGATCGTCGCGCTGGCCAAGGAGAAAGGCCTGGAATTCTACGACGGCGACCCGCAGGACATGTATCCCGACGAGCTGCCGCACTTCCGGCAGATGATGCAGGAAGAAGGCTGGGACTGCGGTGAGGACGATGAAGAACTCTTCGAACTGGCCATGCACGAGCGCCAGTACCGCGACTACCGCAGCGGAATCGCCAAGCAGCGTTTCGAAGCCGAACTCGAGGACTTGAAGAAGAAGGCCGGTGCCCCGATCGTCGTCAAGCGCGCGGTCGTGGAAATGCCCGCCTTCTCCGCGGAAGAATACGCCGCCCGCTATCCGCAGGCCGTTCCGCTGCAGGCGCCCGCCAAGGGGCAGCTTCTCTGGGAAGTGGACGTCCAGGACGATGGCGCCGCGCCCACGGCCGGAAAGGCCGTCGCGGCAGGCAAAGCCGCCGGCTACATCCAGGCCTATTACGGCATGGAGGAAATCCTCCCCGCCATGGACGGCCGCATCGTCGCCGTCCTGGCCCGCCAGGGCGAGAAAGTGGTGAAGGGGCAGATTGTCGCCTTCATCCAGCCGGACTAAGCCCC
Source organism: uncultured Bacteroidia bacterium (assembly GCA_902801205.1). Classification (GTDB taxonomy): domain Bacteria; phylum Bacteroidota; class Bacteroidia; order Bacteroidales; family UBA932; genus Cryptobacteroides. The sequence continues at coordinate 171,727 of CADCHE010000001.1, read as the reverse complement.
TACTTCTCCGCTTTTATCTGGGCGATAATCTTGTCCGCCTTCTCATAGCCATCCGCCGGCGCCTTCCACATCAGGGCGAAAACCAGACAGCCCAGGACGCCGAACGCGATGGCTACGGCGAACACCGTGTTCCACCCGTACTGCTTGGCGATCATACCGAAGACCAGGCCCGACACCGCCGTGCTCGCATAGCCGAAGATACCCAGGATGCCGTTGGCCGACGCCGCCGCCCGTTTCGTAGCCTGGTTGGAGGCAGCGATGCCCGTCAGCGCCTGCGGCCCGTAGATAAAGAAGCTCGAAAGCACCAGGAAGACGATCGCAAGCCCCTTGCTGGACTGCGGCAGGCGCCAGAAGGTGAAGAAGCAGAGGGTTGCCAGCACCATGCACAGCAGGCAGGTCCGGTGCGCCCTGCTCCGGAAGAACTTGTCCGTCGCCCAACCGGCCAGGAGGGTGCCGATGATGCCGCCCACGATTTCGGAAGCGGCCACGACATTCGCCGCGACCCCGATGTCCATATGTTTGTACTCCGTCAGGAACATGGAGCCCCAATCCAGGATGGTGAAGCGGATCACGTAGACGCAGAAGTTCGAGACCGCCAGGATCCAGATGACCGGATTGCGGAAGACCATCTTCCGCAGCAAGATGTCATAGATGCGTTTCGATTCTTCCGGTGTTTCTGAAACGAGCGGCGCCGCATCGGGCTTGTGCTCATCCAGTTCCTCGGGATCGGGCAGACCCACCGAAGAGGGCGAATCCTTCAGGCCGAAGAAGAGGAGCAGGCTGCCGGCCCCGGCCAGCATCGCCGGGATGAAGAAGCACCCTTGCCAGGCCTCATAGCCGAACTGCCCCAGGATGAAAGTGCCGCAGAGGATCGCCACCAGTCCGGCACCGATCGAATGGGAACTGTTCCAGATGGACTGCTTCGTCGCCAGCTCGGAAGGCTTGATCCAATGGGCCATCAGGCTGCCGCAGGGCGGATAGCCCATGCCCTGCGTGAAACCGTTGATCAGCCAGAGCGAGCCGATGAAATAGACCAGACCCAGCGTCGCCTTGCCGCCGTCGTCCAGGAAATGGAAAAGCCCGTTCATCTGCGGGCTCAGGCCGATCAGCACGTTGGCCACGGCCGACAGGAGCAGGCCCAGGCCCATGATCAGCTTCTTGGAGCGCACCCGGTCGGATACGAATCCGTTGATAAAACGGGAAATACCGTAGATGATGCCGTTCAGGGTAAGGAAGATACCCAGCTGGGTCTCGTCCAGGCCCAGTTCCGACTTGAGCGCCGGCATCGCGATGCTGAAATTCTTCCGGACGAAATAGAAGAAGGCATAGCCGACCATCAGGATGATCAAGGTCCGCCATTGCCAGTAATTGTACTTCTTGATGATTGCCTTGTCCATAGAGACAAACATACGCAAAAATATTGGATTATTTGCTATTTTTGTGTCCGGCACCAAGCCCCAAGCGGACATGAAAGCAATCGAACTTCCCCATCTCCACGGCGTCCGGCCCGAACAGCTGCGCCGCATCCGCCATGTCGCCCTCGACATGGACGGGACCATCTACCTGGGCAGCAACATCTTCCCCTGGACCCTGGACTTCCTGGACCGGCTGCGTTCGGCGGGCATCGGCTTCTCCTTCCTGACCAACAACCCCACCCGTTCCGTCAGCGACTACCTGAAGAAACTCGCCGGCATGGGCATCCATGTCGGGGAAGAGAACATGTATTCCACCCCGATCGCCACGATCGACTACATCCGGAAGACCTGGCCGCAGGCCCGGCGGCTCTTCATGCTCGGCACGCCCAGCATGGCCAGCCAGTTCGAAGAAGCCGGATTCACCGCCTGTACCGACGACGCGGACGACGTGCCGGACGTCCTGGTGGTCGCCTTCGACACCACCCTCGTCTATCCCCGGCTCTGCCGCGCCGCCTGGTGGGCCGCGCAGGGCATTCCCTACGTCGCGACCAATCCCGACTGGGTCTGTCCGACGGACCAGCGGACCATCCTCGTAGACTGCGGTTCGCTGCAGAAGTGCATCGAGGCGGCAACCGGCCGGCGACCCGACAAGGTACTCGGGAAACCCGACCCCACGATGCTGGACGGCATCCGCGACCGCTACGGCCTGGCACCCGACGAGATTGCCATGGTCGGCGACCGGATCTACACCGACATCGCCATGGGGCACAACGCCGGCGCCCTGAGCGTGCTCGTCCTCTCGGGCGAAACCACCCTTGAAACGGCCCTGCAAGTGGAAGCGGACGCCCGGAGCCATCCCGCCCCCGCCCACTGGCCGGCCGATGTGATCGTCCGCGATATCGCCTCCCTCGGAGACCTCCTGATTGAAAGCCGCCGGTGATGAAGATCCTGTTCCTGCACGGGCTCGCCTCCTCCGGCGCCTACAAGATGGCCAGTTCCCTGCGCATCCTCGTGAAAGGGAGCGAAGTGCTTTCCCCCGACCTGCCTCCCGACCCGATGGAGGCCCTGGAGCTGATCCGCCGTTGCTGCAACACCGAACGGCCCGACCTTGTCGTGGGCCTGTCGATGGGCGGCTTCCTCGCCCAGAAACTGCGCGGGCAGCGGAAAGTCCTGGTCAACCCCGACTTCCACATCTCCCGCCTGGCCCGCACGATGGTCGGAGAGGTGAAGTACCTCTCCCCGCGCCGCGACGGAGCGGAGAGTTTCCAGATGACCGAGGCCATCTGCGACCGCTTCGAGGCCCTGGAGAGAACCCAGTTCGACGGGCTGGACGAGGCGGAAGCCGCACGCACCCGGGGGTTCTTCGCCGACCACGACGAAATGGTCGACTGCAGCGCGGAATTCGAACGGTACTATCCCGGCCGGGGCATCCGCTATCCGGGCGGGCACCTTCCGAACTACCCCGAGATCAAAACGTACATCCTGCCGCACCTCCTGCCATGAAATACCTGCTGAACCCATCCACGGACCCTTATTACAACATGGCGCTGGATGAATACTGCCTGGAGCACATCCGGAGCGACGCCCCCTACTTCTTCCTGTGGCGGAACGCCCCGTCCGTCATCATCGGGCTCAACCAGAACGCCTACGGAGAGGTCAACCTCCCCTTCCTGGAAGAGAACGGCATCCGGCTCGTCCGACGGATGACCGGCGGCGGAGCGGTCTACCACGACCTGCAGAACCTGAACTACACCCTCATCGGGGCACATCCGTCCCCGCAGCCCATCGTCGAGGCCCTGCGGACGCTCGGGGTCGCCGCCGAACTGACCGGCCGCAACGACATCTTCGTGGACGGGAAGAAAGTCTCCGGCTACGCCCGCCGCGTCTCGCACGGGCAGGAAATCATCCATGGCACGCTGATGTACGACGTGGACCTGGACACCCTCATCCGGGCCCTGGACACCCCCACATCGAAGATGAACGCGAAAGGAATCGCCTCCGTCCGCAGCCGGGTCGGGAACCTGAAAGGACTTCTTCCGGACTTCCCCTCCCTGGACGCGCTGCAGGCCCGCCTGCAGGAGATGCTCGCCGGCGGAGACGGGCAGATCACCCTGAGCGAGGAACAGGAAGCACAGGTGCAGGCAGCCGCCCGGCAGAAATTCGCCTCCTGGGACTTCATCTACGGACACTCCAGGGAAGCCGGATTCGTCTTCCGGGAAAAGCTGCCCTGCGGCACCGTAGAAGCCCGGATCCAGGTGGACAAGGGCCGTCTCACGGACGTGGCCTTCACCGGTGACTATCTCTTTGACGCCCCGTCCGAAGAACTGGCGGAGCAGCTTCGCGGCGTCCGGTATACGACGGAAGACCTTGCAGCCCGCCTCCGGGAGGCGGGCTGCGAACGGTACTTCCATGACACGGATGCGGAGCGGATGGCGCGGCTGCTGGCCGGCCAGTCCCCTACTTCAGCGTAACGGTCAGCGGGTGGAAGAAGGTGTTCCAGAAGCACGAAACATCTCCATAGGCATAACTGATATACTGAGGCTTGTCCGGATCGAAATGCCCCAGCGCATCACCGCTGATCCCCACATTATGGAGTTTCGGGCGGATGGCGGTCACGCCGCCGACCTTCCCGGCGCGGGTGAAGCGCAGGCCGTCCGACGAGATCCACAGTTCGATGTACGAACTGTCCGTCCAGCGCTTGGCGGCATTGATGGCGATGAACTTTCCGATGGCATCGCAGTACTTGACGTCGCTGTGGTCACATCGGTCGACTTCCCGCTTGTCGATCGCCGTGCCGCGGTGCACCAGGGACCCGGGCCAGTTCGGATCGGAGGCAGAAGCCGTCGCCACGCGGGTGGACATCGTTTCCTCGTCCCAGGAATAGTAGAAATAAATGACATCGTCGACCACGACGATGCAGGGCTCTCCGGCGCCGTAATGGTCCGGATTCGCATCATAATCGACAACCGGAGCCACCTTGTCGCCGCCCCAGCCGTTTCCGTTCCACTTCTCCCACGGTCCGGTCGGCGTCTTGCCGCGGGCCACGTAGACATCGTTGTCCGAACCACGGCGGTCCACCGTCGACGTGTAGCCGACGTAGTAATACCCGCCCCAGCAGGCAACACCCGGATCGCAGCAGGAAAGCTCGTCCAGCGTACCGTCGGTCGGGCAGACCGTCTTCGTTTCCGGCCCCCACGTCTTTCCGCCGTCCGTGCTGTGCCGGTAGGAAACAGCGTCCCAGTAAAGGCCGTTCTCGCTGTGGATCCGGTCGGTATAGACCATCGCATAGATGGCGCCCGAGGCAGGATTCCCGCCGATGAACAGGCGGCTGTCCAGTTGCGTGTCCCGCGCAGCCTTCACATATTTCCAGACGCCGGCGTCCGGGGTTCCGTCACTGAGGACCAGCAGGTAACGCCCCGCCTCGAACTTGATTGACGGGTCGGACTCCGCCGCCGGCGACACATACAGGGAAAGGTTCGCATTGTCGTCGAACTTTTCGAAGCGCTTCCGGCTGACAGGAGCGGAAGCAACGGTCGTCGCATAATCCTTCTCCCAGCGATACAGGGAGAAGGTCACGCACTCCGATCCCTGCTTCGTCCAGGTCGGGCAGCATACCGAAATGCACCAGAAAGGCTGCGCTGCGGTAAATGCCTGACCCACATCGCCGGAGGCCACATGGAGGGCGTCATGGCTGGTAAAGTCATCGTACACGGGATAGATTCCGTCAAAGTACTCGCCATTGGCCGAGAACCAGGCGTCGATCGAACCGTCTTTCCGCACGATGATCGAAGGGCCGTACCGGTAATTGCCGCCGTCACGGTCATTGCCGGCCACATAGATGTCCCAGCCGGTTTCCGCCGTCAGGGTCAGCGACGTTTTCGGTTTGTCCGGACCGGGGGTCGGATCCTCCGGCTGCGGATCTTTTTCGCCGCAGGCAGAAAGCAGGAAAAGCCCCGCAAAGGCGGCGGCGAACCATGTATGGAAGGAATAAATCTGTTTCATCATGAAACAAATATATAAAAAAAATGCGGGACAATTCCTCCGGACTGTCCCGCATCCTTCAGAAGAAGCGGTTTACTTCAGCTTCTTGTAACCATAGACGGCAGCATCGCCCAGCTCGAGCTCGATCTTCATGAGCCGGTTGTACTTGGCGATACGGTCAGTACGGCTCAGGGAACCGGTCTTGATCTGGCCGCTGTTCGTCGCGACGGCGATGTCAGCGATCGTCGTATCCTCGGTCTCACCGCTGCGGTGCGAGGTAACGGTCGTGTAGCCGTGGCGGTGCGCCATCTCGATCGCGTCCAGCGTCTCGGTCAGGGAACCGATCTGGTTGACCTTGATGAGGATGGAGTTACCGGCGCCCATCTCGATACCCTTCTGCAGGTACTTGGTGTTCGTGACGAAGAGGTCGTCGCCGACGAGCTGGCAGCGGTCGCCGATGGCGGCCGTCAGCTTCACCCAGCCTTCCCAGTCTTCCTCGCTGAGGCCATCCTCGATGGAGTCGATCGGGTACTTGGTGATCAGCTGCTCGAGATAAGCGATCTGCTCCTCGGAGGTGAACTTCTTGCCGTTCGGATCCTTCTTCTTACCGTCCTTCAGCTGCTTGTAGTCATAGTAGAAGGTGTCGCCTTCCTTGACGCAGAACTCGGAAGCGGCGCAGTCCATCGCGATCTTCACGTCGTCGCCCGGCTTGTAACCGGCCTTCTCGATGGCCTCCATGATGCAGTCGAGCGCATCGTCGATGCCATTCAGCGCAGGGGCGAAACCACCCTCGTCACCCACGGCCGTGGAAAGACCACGGGCCTTGAGGACCTTCTGGAGCGCGTGGAAGACCTCGGCACCCATGCGGACGCCTTCCGCGATGCTCTTCGCACCGACAGGGCGGATCATGAACTCCTGGAACGCGATCGGAGCGTCGGAGTGGGCGCCGCCGTTGATGATGTTCATCATCGGAACAGGAAGGACATGGCCGTTCGTTCCGCCGATGTAGCGGTAGAGCGGGATGTCAAGATAATTCGCAGCAGCGTGAGCGACGGCCAGGGAAACGCCGAGGATGGCGTTGGCGCCCAGGTTGCTCTTCGTCGCCGTACCGTCCAGGCGGATCATCGCATCGTCGATGGCGCGCTGGTCGAGGCAGGACATGCCGATGATTTCGGGAGCGATCTTCTCGTTGACATTGGCCACGGCCTTCAGGACACCCTTGCCGCCGTAACGGTTCTTGTCACCGTCACGCAGCTCAAGCGCCTCGTTTTCGCCGGTGGAAGCCCCGGAAGGGACGGAGGCGACGCCGAGGATGCCGGATTCGAGTTCCACTTCACATTCGATCGTAGGGTTGCCTCTGGAGTCGAGGATCTCCCTGCCAGTTACGCGTACAATTCTCATTTTACAAATAATTATATGTTAAACTTTTCCTTTGCTCAAACGGCAGCGCAAAATTACAAAAACAATCGCAGATTATCAACACAAAAAAGGGTGACCGGAAAGGCCACCCTCTATTCTATTGTCCGTCCGGATCAGATTACTTGACCAAGCAGACAGCCACACGGTTCTCCTCGGGCGTGTCGAAAGGATTGACGGTATCGCCGAAGTATTCGGTGATGATACGGTCCTTCTCGATGCCGGCGTCCATGATCGCCTGGGCGACCACCTCGGAACGCTTCTGGGAGAGGAACATGTTGCGCTTGGCAGTACCCGTATCCTTGTCAGCGTAACCGGAGACGCGGACCTTGGTGTCAGGATTGGCCTTCAGGGCCTCGACAACCTCGTCGATCTTGTACTGCTCGCTCTCGCGGATGTCCCACTTGTCGATGATGAAGAGGACATTGCGCTGCAGGGACTCGAACGCAGGCTCGACGATGGGCTCCTCGACGACCGGCTTCGGCTCGGGTTTCGGCTGCGGCTTCGGTGCCGGAGGGACGACGATCGGGGCCGGGGCGGGTTTGGCCTTGCCGAAAGCGAAGGTCAGACCGGCGAGGGCCTTGATCTGGAAGTCGATCGGGGAATCATCACCCTTCTTGGAGTTGAAGTGGTCGTTGATGAAGCTGCAGTTGCCTTCGAGGTTGAGGGCGACAGCGTCGGACAGACGGATACCCAGACCCAGACCGGCGCGGCCGGCAGGAGAGAAGTTGCTGTCTTCCCACAGGTAGCTGTCGGTAGTGGGGAACTGCTTGCGGAGATTGAGAGCCTCGTCATTGTTGAAAGCGTAGTTCGCACCGACACCGGCGAAGATGTACGGGTTGAGGGTACGGTCGATCTTGTAACCAGCGAAGATCGCAGCAAGGTCAGCCATCAAATCGAGACCACCTTCCACATAGTTGTACTTATAGACCGTCGTGGGGCCGTTGACGGCACCCTTGCCCTGCCAACCGTTGACATTCAGACGGGCACCGAAGGCAGGAGCGAAACGGTAACCGAGGGAGATAGCCGCAGACGGGGAAACAAGATCCATGAAGTTGGTCTCACCGATCGTGTGGGCAGCACCACCCTGGAGCTGGAGGAACCAGTAAGGGTCGAAATCCTTGTTCTGAGCGCTCGCAACATGAACGGACGCAACAAGCATGACGCTTGCAAGAAAAGTAAGAATACGTTTCATAATTATGATGATAATATAAATAGCGCAATTATCGGTGCTAAATTAACACATTTTTTTTGATTCCGCAACGATAACACAGATTATTCCCCCGAAATAGTCTATCAGAAGGTCCAATCGTCAAATTCGACGCCCTCCGAAGACCCGTTTCCTCCGCCCGCGGCAATGACCGTCAGGGTACAGGTCGCTTTCTTGGAGGAATCCCGCGAAGAGGTCACCGTGATCGTCGCCGTACCCGCCTTCTTCGCCGTGATGAGGCCCTCGGAGTTCACCGTCGCGACACTGATGTCCGAACTCTTCCAGGTCACGCCCGGATAGGAAGCCGGGGCGGAAGGATCTACGGCCGTTACCGTTTCCTTGAGGGGATACTCCTCGCCGACCTTGAGCGTCAGCGCCGTCTTCGGCAAGGAAACCGACGCCACGGCATTGACAAACGAATAAACGGGAATCCAGGTAGAAGCGGAGTTGTCACCGTTGTCTGTCGCCGAGACAATCAGGCGGGAATACCCTTCCCGAATGGCAGTCACATTGCCCTCCTGATCAACGTAGGCGTCACCACCGGCAGCTACCTTCCAAACCAAAGTTTTGTTGTCAGCATTGGCGGGTGTCACCGTTGCAGTGACTTTGACCGGCTGTCCGACATAGAGCCTGTCAATCCTATTGGGCGTCAGTTTGATGCTCTGCACCAGGATAATCTGGGCCTTCACCGTCACCGTGCAGGTGGCCTTGAATTCCGGCTTATCGACCGACGACACCGTAATCACCGCGGTACCGCTCGTATTCCCGGCTACGACCACGCCGTCCGTCACCGTAGCGACGTTCGGGTTGCTGCTCGACCAGGTTACGGACTTGTCCGTCGCATCCTCCGGGTTGACCGTCACCTGGGTCGCCAGGTTCAACGTACCCCCATACACAAGAGTCGCCGTCGTCTGTGAAAGCGTAACGTCCGACACGTGGACAGGCGGTTCCGTCACCGTCACCGTACAGCTGGCCGTGAACTTGCCGTCGACGGTGGTCGCGGTGATGACCGCCGTCCCGACCTTCGCGCCGGTCACCCGGCCGGTGGATGCATTCACCGTTGCAACAGAGGCATCGGAAGTCGACCAGGTTACCGCCGGGTTGTCTGCGTTGGCGGGGGTAACCGTCGCCGTCAGGGTTTTGCTGCTTCCCCGTTCCACCGTCTCGGTAGTGGGCAGTGTGACGCCCGTCACATGGATCACCTTGGCCGCCACTGTCACGGAACAAACGGCCGTCTTCGTGGGATCGGCCTTACTCTTCGCAGTAATCGTCGCCGTGCCGGCCGCAATCGCCGTCACGTGTCCGTTGGCATCCACCGTAGCAACGCCGGAATTGGAAGAGGTCCACTCCAACGCAGGATCCGTAGCATTGGAAGGCGAGACCGTCGCGACCAGGGAATAGGTATCCTCTGCGGTCAGGGACAGCCGCGTCTGATTGAGTGCGACTACGTTGACCGCGATGTATTTCGGAGAAACCGACACAGAGCAGGTCGCTGTTTTCTGCGGATAGGCCTTGCTGGTCGCAGTGATGGTCGCCGTACCGACGGTCCGCGCCGTCACCAGCCCGTCGGCGGAGACGGATGCAACCGCCGGATTGGACGAAGACCATTCCACGCTCTTGTCTGAAAGCCCGTCCGGTTTCACGGTCGCCGTCAACTGGAACGTCTTTTCCTCCTCGAGGGAGATCGTAGACGCATTGAGCGTCACCGACTCGACCTGGAGAACGGTCACCGCGCAGGTGCCCCGCTTGGTTCCGTCCTCCTGCGACGCCGCCGTGATGACAGCGGACCCCGCCTTCAAGGCCTTGACATTCCCTTCGGCATCCACCGTGGCCACACTTTCATTGGAAGAACTCCAAATCACGCGCTTGTTGCTGGCATCATCCGGAACCACCGTCGCCGACAGTTTGTCGGAATCGCCGACGGTCAGGGTGAGCGCCCGCGGCGTCACCTTGACACCGGTAACACGCGACTTCACCGTGATCGTGCACTCGGCATGCAGCGTCTGGGGATCACCGTTCACCGGATAAATCTCCAGCACATCCGTGCCCGGCGTAAGGGCCACGACCTTTCCGTCGCGCACCTCGACCAAGCCGGACTTGGACTTGTAGGTAACCGTCTTGATATCCGCATCTTCCGGAACGGTAACCGTCAGGGATGACAAATCGAAGGAATCCCCTTCGAACAATTCCATCTTTTCGGGAGACACGCTGATCGACGTGACCGGCTGCAGGACCTTGACCAAAGCCGAGCCAGTTTCGGTCTGCGAACCGTTCACGACCGTGGCCGTGATCGAAACCGTCCCCTTCGCCTTGCCCGTCACGACCCCCGTGCGCTCGTTGACCGTCGCAATGGAAGGATCGTCAGACGACCAGGTGACCGTATAATCCGCGGCATCGGCGGGGACGACAGTGGCCGTCATCTGGACCGTCTTTCCACGGTTGACTTCCGAAGAAGCCGCACGAACCGCGACCGCCTGGATCCGCTTGCGGACATGTACTTCGCAGAAAGCCTGCTGGGCATCGTACTCCGTCGCGGCAATGATATAGGCATCGCCCGCCCCGGTGGCCCGGACGTGACCATTGGCATCTACGGAAACGACATCCGGATCCGTGCTGTCCCAGCGTACGACCACTTCCGTTCCTTCCGGTGACAAATGCGCCTGCAAGTCCGCCTCGTCGCCCGCGACAAGATCGAGGGATTGGGGAGACAGCGCCAGACCGGAGACCTTGCGCGTGACGGTCACGATGCACGTCGCCGTCAGGCCGCCGTCTTCCGTCGTCGCCGTAATCTCCGCCGTACCGACAGCCCTGGCGACGACAAAGCCATTTTCACTCACCGCAGCCACTTCCGGTGCATTGCTTTTCCAGGTCACCCGCGGATTGGAGGCATTGGCCGGGGTCACCGTCGCGTGCAACTGGTAAAAATCCCCCCGCTTGAGCGTCAGGGTCACCGCCTCCAGTTCAATGCGCTGGACGGATGCATTCACCTTCACCTGGCAACGGTCGGAGAAACGGCCGTCAACCGTCGTCGCGATGACCGTCGCCAAACCGGGATTGACGGCATGGACGACGCCACGCGTCACCGTAGCGACCGTTGGATCGGTGCTTTCCCAGTCCACGTCGGCATTCGTCGCATCAGCGGGTTCGACGCGGGCCACGAGATTCTCCACATCACCGACCTCCATGGACAGGGATTTCGTACCGAGGGAGACGCCCGTGACAGAAATCGTTTTCTCCGAACAGGAAAGGAGGCCCAGCGACAGGCAGGCCGCAGCTATGATTTGATAGATTTTCATGTGTTTCATGGTTTAGTCCTTGATACAACGCACCGAGTGGCCTTCAACACGCGCCTTCCCATAACGATTGGGGAAGTACGACAACGTTGAGCCGCTCTGAGACAGTTCCAGCGCAAATACCGCTTGCCCGTTCGGTGAACAAGACCAATAGCAACTGTACATTCCGGCCATGCGGATCTCGCCGTCTGCATTGATATATCCATTGTTCGGATACCACGCATAGGAAGTGCCGCCCAGGGGAAGATACAGGCCACGGCCGGCACTCGTCTGGAAAGTGACCTCCGTCCAGGCCTCCTGGCTGGCGACGTGGTTATTGTTTCCATCCAACACGTAGGCCTCCGGAACCTTCCAGCCGGCCGGACAGGGGTCATAGAGGGTCTTGGAAGAAGCCCATAGCGTATGGTTCGCCGTGTTCATCCAATTCTTGTTTGTCTGTGAGGAAGAAATGAACGTCTGCGGATGCTCCGTCGCATAGGCTACCGTGCCGGTAGAGACATCGGACGCGACCACACCCGGGGCCGGCCCCAGGGTCGTCGCCATGAAGGTTCCCAAACCGGACTCGACATAGGACTCCACGACACCGGGGAAAGGGTCCTTGCGGCCCCACTGGTAGAACAGGCCGTTGGCCATGGTACTGTAACGGTTGGCCGATAAAGCACCAAGGTTCCGGTCCATCATGGCCTTCGGTTTGCCGGGATAGAGCTGGCGGGTTTCCTCCGGATCATAGTCCTTGCATACCCAGATATGCCAGCTCCAGACGATGCGCCCGTCCGTATAGGCGGCAATCACCGCATTCCCATCCTTCAAGGTAGAAGGCGTCTCGAAGAAAACATACTTCCTGTTGGACGCGACGGAAGCGATGACACTGCCTTTCGTCGGAGCAGTAGCCTCATTCGACGTTTCCCAGAGGACCTCGACATGGTCTACTCCGTACAGTGTTTTGGCCTCATTGCCCCGTACAAGCGGGAACTTGTAGGAGCCGGGCGCCGAGACGATATAGCAGTTCGCCGTCCCCGCCCTGGACAGCAAGATGCCGTCCTTGATGGCCGGCAGGTGGTCGGGATGATCCGCACCACGGACACTGGGGAAAATGCCGCGCTGAAAATCGACGTACGAAGTGCAGGTACGTTTGAAAAGTTCGTTCCCGGAAGAATCCTTGAACGAAAGGGTGAAGCCCTTCTTGAAGACACAGGGAGCGAACAAAATATAATAATGAACGTCTTTTTCAAAAGAACCGCCTTCCGGAGCAAGCAGCGTGACGGAAGCAGTGCTACCGGATGAAGGAGCGGCAGAAGGCTCCCGTTCACCGACACGGGTAATCGTCACCGGGCCGGCAAGTTTCTCCCCATCGTTGCCACGGAATTCGATGGAAGCATAGGAAGAAACCGAGGATTCGGATAAGGTAAAGCGGAATCCGGAACAAACATTATAAAAAGCCATCTGGCTCGGAGAAGAAGAAGCCCCCGCCGTAAGGAGTGCCGCCGGATCGAAAGTCTCCGAAAAGGCGTGCTGTTCAGCAGGAATAACGGCCTCAATGGTTTTGTCGGCGACACGGGCCGACGCCGTAGAAGAATAAGGAGACAAGCCCAGGATGGTGTTCCCCGAGGGCGCGTCACCGGAAACGAGCGTAAAATCAGCGGTCTCTCCTCCCTGCTCGGTTTCGTAAAGGGAGGAACCGGAAGAATGGAAAACAGAGAGCTGGTCATGGGCGTTCCAAACGACCTGTGCATAGCTCTCGGAGGATGTAACGACCCCGAAAGCGGCCTTCGTGGCCGGATCGCTTTCAGCCGGACCGCTCACAATGGTGGCCCTCAATGTTTCAGCGGAAGTTTTACTGGGGCTGACCTCCGCATCATAATTCGTGCAGGAGAAAAGTCCGCAAATGGGAAGAATAAGCCAGGATAAAGAAGAAAAATGAATACGCATGGCACGAGGGATAAAGTAAAAAAAGAAAAAGGAGAGAGAGCTCCAACTCTCTCTCCTTTTCCAGTATCATTAGAAGGGATTAGTTGCCTTCACCTTCTCCTTCAGTAGTTTCAGGCTCAGCGATCGCGTAGATCTCACCGTCCTTGTTGTGGATGGGCTCCTGAAGAGCGCCTTCCGCATCGTGGAGCGGGTGAATGCTGTTCGCGGTAGCCAGGACCGTGATGAGGCCAGTGCCTTCGACGAGGACATCGTCACCGTACTTGACCGTCACCTTGTACTCAGCCTTCTTGTCAACCTGCAGATCGGTACCGAGGTTCCACCAGTTGATTCCATCAACATCGGCAGTCGTTTCGGTGGACGGATCGTAAGGCTGGCCAGCAGCAACCACATAGAGGTTGTCACCGAAGGAGGCCTTCGTATCGAAGTTGTAGATGAGGTTCGGCTCGAGGGTGATGGTCAGCTGGTCAGCGGTCATGCCGTACTCGGCAGCAGCTTCCTCAGCATTGATCTCGCCCGTTTCAGGATCAAGGGTGAAGAGCAGGGTGTTACCGTCGTAGATACCTTCGACCAGTTCCGTAACGAGGACGTAGTCGTTGATCTCCTTGAAGGTACCGAGCTTGACATCCTTGAGGGCCAGCTTGGCATCGAGGGCCTTGAAGACCACGAAGTAGTAACCGACCTTGGACGTGCCACCGACCACAGGGTGCTTCTCCTCGGTGCACTTTTCAGTCACCTCGACGAGGACGTCGTAGCCCTTGGCGATGCGGGCCTCATCCGTCAGCTTGATGTAAGGAGTCTTGGTAGGAGCCTCGATAATCTGCTTGAGTTCAGCACCCGTCAGCGTCACCTTGGAGTGGATCTCGGAAGTCTTGTCGTCGATCTTGATCGTCTCATCCTCGACAGTGCCGAGAGCGGAAGCTTCCCAGATCACCTCATCCTTCGTGTAGTTCTTGATCAGGAAGGTGTAGACAGACTCTTCGTTGACCTCGACGGAGTACTCCTCGAAGTGCTCGATGAGACCGGACTGCATGAGGTCTTCCTGACCCTTGATGCGGACGGCACCGTAACCCTTGTCATCCTTGTTGTAAGGAGCGTAGGACTTGGTGTAATCCTTCGGATCGGTCGGGTTGAGTGCATTCTGGTTACCCAGGATGTAGTCCGGGTTGAGCAGCCAGCTGCCGATCGTGAAGTCATGCTCGTGATCCTTGATCGTGACTTTGTAGACGAACTTCACCACCGCGTTCGGATAGAGAGCAGACTTGGACGGATAGAGCACGTAGACATAGTGAGGACCACCGACAGCGATTTCGTCGTCCAGGGACAGGCTCACCATATTCGTGTTCTGGCCAGGGTTACCAGGGCTATCGAAGAAAGGAGTATGGCCTGCGCCATAGAGCGTGTTGATGTCGCCGTAGCTGATCGTGGCATCGAACTCACCCTCATCCGGGAGGTCGCCAGGCTCGACATCCTTGCCGTCCTTATCCTTCGCAACGATGATCTGGACATCCTCCGTATCATAGTTGTCGAGGAACTGCGCGTAGGACATACCCAGTTCGTTGAACATCTTGACATTCATCTCCGCCCAGACAACATTCAACTCATAGTTGTCATCCGGGTAGTCGAGGTACTTGGTGCCCTTGTAGGTAGGCTCCGCAAGGTTGTCGATGTCGAACTCGCCGGCATGCTTGATGAACACCTTGTAGGTAGGCTTCGGCTCGTGATGTTCTTCTTCTTTCTCGACGATCTTGATCTTGATGAAGCCTTCCGCGAGGATGTAGTCACCGTAGCAGGACTGGGCATAGATCAGCGGGGTACGGCCGATTGCCGGACGCAGGGCGCTGACGAAGTCGGCGTTCACCTTGACGATGGAACCGTCGAGGGTCACGAACTCGTTCTGGTTGGTCTTATCAGCATCATCGGTGAGATAGGTAGCCTTCTTGGCATCGGCGTCGATGATCACGTTGCCCTTCGCATCCTGACCCGCGAAGAAGAACTTGTAGGTAGGAACGAGGCCGGTCGTGGAAACCAGGTCATTCACCTGGTCGGCGAACGTCTCGACATAGTCGAGGAGGTCGATACCATCCTCATCATTGTAAAGGAGGACAGGGGTCTTCGGGTTGCTATTGACACCATCAACCTCAGCAGGATCACCGATCTTGACGAAATCGGTACGGTAAGGCTTCGGCTCACCCGGTTTGTATTCATCCTTGTGGATGAGGGAGTAGCCGTAGTTGGCCTGGTTGTCGATGTAAGCATAGTCGGAAACGACAGGCTCACCCTCGCCGTCCGTGGCGCGGAGGGCAACGATATCGTTCGTCTTTTCGTGAGCAGCAGGCGCAACCGCCTTGTTGAGCTGGATCTTGAGGTCGATGAGGGAACCATCCTTCGTATCCTTCACGGGACCGTTAACGATGGTGACCAGGTCCGTCTTGTCCGCAATCGCACGGGTGTAGACCGTCCGGTTGACGAAGTCCCAATCGTACTTGGCGATATCGACGTTGGAAGCATCCATGCGGTAGGTCACGTCAGCGGGAGCCGTCGTGATGAACTTCGGAGCGTCCGCGCCGGTCGTAGCAACACCGTCGGGGCTGGTCTTGGTAACGAACGGGAATGCCTTGTTGTTCTTCGGAGCATAGAACTCCCAGACGGTGATCAGGCCGAGGCCGTCGAAGATCGTCTTGGGAACGAAAGCGAGACCCTTGAGCGCGGGAGCGAGGTTGATGACAGCCGTCTGCTTCTCGCCATCCTCATCGGTGATGTAGAAAGTCAGGGTCTGGTCGGAAAGGACCGCAGCGATCTTCTCCTCCAGATCCGGAACAACCTCGATGTCGGTAGCCTCCGTGACGACAGGACCATTCGGATAATCCTCCGCGTCAGCGGCGATGGTGTTCTTCACCCACACGTTGTTCTCCACGTCGGGGGTGTACCAAACGATCGGAGCGTTGGCGCCGTCGACACCGGCAGCACCGCGGGCGGGCTTCTCAGTATCGACACCGTCGATGAACCAATTGCCGTTCTCACCGATGGTGATCACCGGAGAGTGGCCGTCAGCACCCTGGGCCTTGACCTGGGTGTCGGTCTCGCCGATGAACCAGTTGCCGTTGGCACCGATGTAGGGAGTCTGGCCGTTCTCGCCGTTCGCACCCTGGGCCTTGACACCGGTATCGGTGTTGCCGATCCACCAGTTGCCGTTCTTGATGGAAGGGGTGACACCATTCGCACCGTCGGCGCCCTTCGCACCATTGCTGATGACGTACTTGTCACCGTTGCTGAGCGTGACTTCGTAACCGCCGGGGTTCGTGGCCGTGGCGGCGATAGGAGTGACCTTGGTGATTACAGCGCCTCCGTCGATCGCCTTCTGCAGCCTATCTACAGTATTGGCGAGCGTAGGAACATCATACCCTTTGACCGTCTGGTCGAGGGTATTGATCTGCTTCTGCAATGCATCAATGTCGGAATCGTAGTCCGTACAAGATACGGCTACACCCGCGAGACCCAGAACGAGGGCCCCTGCAAGGAACAGATTTTTAATTTTTTTGTTCATAGCTAAAAAACAAAATAGATAAATTGATAACACATTTCTCGTTTGAATTCCTTTTTTCTTCTTGTGGCAGGTTATTTTAATTCATTAATATTCATAAATCACTGTATCCGCGCTCCCGTACAGGCATAACTTGCCCGTCCAAAATTGCTGACAATACTCTGCAAAGATAGCACGAATATTCAAATAAACAATATTTTTTCAACTTTTTTCATCTTCTACACGTCCCGGAAACGGAATCGAAGGCATTCTTCACGGTCCGCTGCCAGCCGGGCACGGAGGTCGTCCATCGAGGCGAACTTCCGCTCGTCCCGGATCCGGCGCAGGAAGGAAACCTGGAAATCGAGGCCGTAGATGGATTCGTCGAAGTCGAAGACATGAGTCTCGATGGTGCGCCCGGACGCAACGCCGACCGTGGGACGGACCCCGATGTTGCACATCCCGTCCAGACGGCGTCCCAGCGTTTCCACAGCCACATAATAGACCCCGTCGGCCGGTACCATCTTGCGCGGCTCGAACAGCTGCATGTTGGCCGTCGGGAAGCCGATGGTCCGCCCCAGGCGGTTGCCCTCCACCACGACGCCGCGCAGCGGATAGTGGTATCCGAGCATGTCGGCGGCCGCCTCCACCCGCCCGGCAGCAAGCGCTCCCCGTACCTGCGTGGAACTGACCGGCACGCCGTCCGCCGTCCGTGCGGGAGAGGGATCCGCGACCAGGACCTCCAGCCCCAGCCTTTCTCCGGTTTCCCGGATCCGGTCGGGCGTGCAGCGGTCGCTGCCCAGACGGTTGTCATATCCCACGACGATGGCCGTGGCGCCCAGGCGCCCGATGACATACTCCCTCAGATACGCTTCCGCCGTCATTTCACTGAAGGCACGCGAGAAGGGAATCACCTCCACCCGGTCCACGCCGGCGGCGGCGAGCAGGGCCTTCTTCTCGTCCAGCGAGGACAAGAGGCGCAAGCCGCGCGCCTCGTCCTGCAGGACGGTCCGCGGATGCGGCCAGAACGTCGCCACGATGCTCTCCGTCCCCCGTTCGCGCGCAGCGCCGACCAGGATGGAAAGGACATGGCGGTGCCCCAGGTGCACCCCGTCGAAGAAACCGGTCGCTACAACCATTTCACCAGTTCGAAATCCTGCCGGTGCGGCAGCAGCGGGTGCTTGGCATAGATCCGGGTGGCCACCTCGTACATGCCGGTACGATCCGGCAGGACGGAAGCGCGGTACGTTGCCACCCCGTCTTCAAAGGAAACCGGCTGCAACGCACAGCGGTCCTGGATATGGAGCCGGCGTTTGCGGTCGGATGTGGCGAAGAGCATCTCCACGCCCAGGTCTTCCGGCGTCAGGTCGCCGATCTGCAGGACCACCTCCACCTGCAAGCTGTTGGTAGGCGAAAGGGTGTATGACGCCGCCGGCTGGGTCTGCGAAATCACTTCGACATGCTTCCACGCGCGGCGGAGACGCTTCTTCCAGGCAGCGATCTGCCGGGCCTGGGCGAAATCGTCCGCCACCAGTCCGGCCGTCCGCTGTGCCTGCGGCTCATAGTACTGCCGGCAGTAGTCGGAAAGCATCCGGTTGGTGGTGAAGTTGCAGGCGACCTGGGCCACCGTATTCTTGATATAGGAAATCCAGGTATGCGGCAACTTGGAAGCAACATCCACGTCGTAGAAGGCAGGCGCGATCTCGTTCTCGATGATCGTATAGATCGTGGCGGCATCCAGCTCGTTCTGGAAGCGCTGGTCGTCGTACGCCCGCTCCTGCGGCAGCGCCCAGCCGGCGCCTTCCTTATAGCCTTCCACCCACCAGCCGTCCAGCACGGAGAAGTGCATCACGCCGTTCATCGAAGCCTTTTCGCCCGAGGTCCCCGACGCCTCCTGCGGACGGGTCGGGTTGTTCATCCAGACATCCACCCCCTGCACCATGCGTTTGGCCAGCGAGATGTCGTAGCCCGGCACGAAAACGATCTTCCCGATAAAGCGGTCCTGCTTGGAAATCTCGACGATCTGTTTGATCAGGTCCTGGCCGGCACCGTCGGCCGGATGGGCCTTCCCCGCGAAGATGAACTGCACCGGATGCTCGGGATCATTGACGATCGCATCCAGCCGGTCGAGGTCGGAGAAGAGGAGGGTCGCCCGTTTGTAGGTGGCGAACCGGCGCGCGAAACCGATCGTCAGGACGTCGTCGCGGAGGTTTTCCTTGATGGCGACGATCTGGCTCGGCGAGTAGTGGCTGCAGAGGGCCGGGTCGGAGATCCGCTCTTTGATGATCCGGATAAGCCGGCGCCGGAGGGCCGTACGGACCGACCAGATTTCCGCGTCCGGAATGTCGTAGATGCCGTTGAAACAGGACTTGTCGTAATGGTGCGTGGCGAAGGCGTCGCCGAACACGCGTGCGTGGATCGCCTTCCACTCCGCCGCCGTCCAGGTCGGGTAATGGACACCGTTCGTCACATAGCTCACGAAGAGTTCCTCCGGCAGGTAGCCCGGATAGAGGCGGCTGAAGATGTCGCGGCTCACCTCGCCATGCAGGCGGGAGACGCCGTTGACGTTCTGCGACAGGTTGGCTGCCAGGAAGCTCATGGAGAAACGTTCGCCGCCGTCGGACGGATTCACCTTGCCGAGGGCCATCAAGGTTTCCCAGCTTACCTGCAACAGCCCCGGTACATGGCCGATGTACTTGCGAAGCAATCCTTCATCGAAGGCGTCGTGTCCGGCAGGGACCGGGGTATGCGTCGTGAAGAGGGAGGAAGCGCGGACCACCTCGAGCGCCTCGCCGAAATCCAGGTGCTCGTTCTGGACATATTCACGCAGCCGTTCCAGGCCGGTGAAGGCGGCGTGTCCCTCGTTGCAATGATAGACCTGCGGGAAGAGGCCGAGCGCACGCAGGGCGCGCATGCCGCCGATGCCCAGGAGCAGTTCCTGCTTCAGGCGGTTCTCCCAGTCGCCTCCATATAAATAATAGGTGACCTGGCGGTCTTCCGGAAGGTTCGCCTCATAGTCCGTATCGAGCAGATACAGGTCGGTGCGGCCCACCGCCACTTTCCAGATACGGGCCGTCAGCGTCCGTCCCGGGAAGGCGACACTGGTCGTCAGCCACTTTCCTTCGGCATCCAGCACGGGTTCCGCAGGGATCTTGGTGAAATCCTGCGCATCGTAGCGGGCAACCTGCTCTCCCTGGCCGGTCAGCACCTGGGTGAAATAGCCGTACCGGTACAGCAGGCCGACCGCCACCAGGTTGACATTCATGTCGCTGGTCTCCTTGAGGTAATCGCCGGCCAGGATGCCCAGGCCGCCCGAATAGATCTTCAGCGACTTGTCCAGACCGTATTCCATGCAGAAGTAGCCGGTCAGGGGCCCCTGCCGCTCGGCTTTCAGCGCCATGTAGCCGTCGAACTGCTTCATCACGGCGTCGAGTTCAGCCAGGAAGGCGCCGTCCTCGGCCAGGGCGTTGAAGCGCTTCAGGCTGACGGCGTCCAGCAGGGCCATCGGGTTGTGTCCGGTCTTGTACCAGATGTCGGGGTCGATCGACTGGAAGAGGTGCTTCGCGTCTTCGTTCCAGCACCACCAAAGGTTCTTGGACAAGGTCTCCAGTCCGGAAAGGGCCGCCGGGAGGTGACGGGTCACCATCACGCTCTTCCACGACGGGGTATGGTTCTCTTTGAGGAAATATTCCATCGGTTTTTGGGTTTGCGTTTCTTTGTGATAGCGTTCCCGCGCGGGCTGGGTCTTTTCGAGCGCGAGGGTGTACGCTTGTTGATAATACTGGATCTGGTTCTGCCACAGGGCGATCTCGGACACCTCCCTGGCGGAGGAGCGGAAGCGCTCCGCCTCCTCTTCGGTCAGGCCGGCAATCTGCTCGACACGGGAGGCCGCCGCCGCGACGACATCGGCATAGTCCGCATCCGAGCGGTCGCAGACCGTGATGCCCGGGGCGCCCTCCGGATAGCGGGACAGCACCCAGAGTCCGAATCCGGACAGGCGGGTCGTCAGGGTCGGCACCCGGAACGCCAGGCTTTCCAGCGGCGTGTAACCCCAGGGCTCGTAGTACGAAGGGAAGAGCGTCAGGTCCATGCCGGCGAGCAGGTCATAGTACGGCATGTCGAAGATCCCGTCCGACCCGTTCAGGTAAGAGGGGATGAAATAGACTTTCACACGGCTGCCCGGCGCGTTCAGGAGCCCGGTTTCCCGGAGCCGGCGGGTGATGATGTCGCCCTCGGGGTCCATCAGCACGTGCGACACCTGGGTGGCGCCGCCATCCTGCTGACCGGCCAGGCGGGCCGCCAGGGCGCGGTCCGGGCCGTGATGGCCGGAAGGGATCAGGATAAAGGCCTGGATGCTCCGCCCCGCGGGTGCGGCATCGCGTACGGCCGCCAGGGCGTCGATAAAGACATCGATCCCCTTGTTGTGGTATTCGTACCGGCCGCTGACCGCCACGTAGACGGCGTCCGGAGGGACCGGTTCCCCGCCCATCGCCGCAGCGACCCGGGCCAGGTTCTCCCGGGCCTTCCCGCGCAGGAGGGCGTATGCTTCGTCCGTCGCCGGCGTGAAACTGTTTTCGAAGCCGTTCGGCGTGACAACGTCCACTTCCCTGCCCAGGAAGCGGGCGCATTCACGGGCCGTGATTCCGCTGACCGTCGTGAACACGTCGGCGTGCGTGGCGGAAACCTTCTCGATCGAGTGGCGGGCGACATTCCCGTACCGGCGGGCGAGGTCGTCCGCGTCGAGCGTGTCCATCGCATCGTACAAGGGCAGGTTGTTTCCGGCGATGCAGCGGCCCATCACCGTGGCATGGGTCGTGAACACCGTGGCCACGGGGAGGCCGGATTTCTTCAGGTACAGCAGTCCCGCGCCGGTCTGCCACTCATGGAACTGGGCGACCACCTTGTCCGCCGCATCCAGGTAGAAGCGGTAGAAACTCTCGATGACGCGTCCGGCCGCGATCCCGAACAGCACGTTCTCGCGGTAGTCCCAGTTGCCGGTGATGGAGTCCACACCGAAATCCACCCACAAATTGCCGAGAATCTCGTCTTGGCTGGTCAGGAACTGCTTGAAATCCACGAGGATGGCGCGCGGCCGGCCCGGGACGTTCCACCGTCCCGTCCGTACACGGAGCCCCTCCTGGGCCGCCTGTTCCTTCCAGGCGCCGTACAGGTGGGGATCCTCCACGAAATCAGGATTCTGCCCGGTATCCATCCAGACATCGGGGCCGATCAGGATATGATGTTTGTTCAGTTGCGATTTGAGGTAGAGGGCCTTGGTGGCGATCACGGTGTAGATCCCGCCGATCTTGTTGCATACTTCCCAACTTACCTCGAATAAATAGTCTGGGTTTACGTTCTCCTTTGTTGTCATTGATTTGTCAAGTTTCACGCTTCAGCGCCACCGCATCGTCGATCCGGATGATGAAGTCGCTGAGCACGTTCATGTAATTGATGAATGCCTCGTAGGGGGAAGGGTAAGGGTTGAAATACTTATGGACTTCTCCGTCGGAGAAGAATTTCGTGCACATGTAATAGAGGTGGTCGCTCTCCTGCAGGTGGCCGAACTCGTTCCAGAGGATGGGGTCGCCCACCAGGGCGAGTTTCTCCGCCTGGTCATACAGTTTGTTGTAGGCCTCCTGCTGGAGCTCGTTGCCCAGCCAGGCCGTCACGTCGCGTTCCTCGTCCGCCCAGGACACCGGGTCCTGCACCTGGAGCGAGGCGATCGCCTTGTGCTTGCGGGCCACCTGCGCCGGCGTCAGGAACTCGAAGGAGCCGTCTTCCAGGATCACGCCGGGCAAGTACCGCATGAAGTCGAGGATTCCCGTCGACGCGCGCTGGTGCTCGCCGAAGGTCTCGTAATCCATGAAGAGGTTGATGACATCCCCTTCCGTCGCCTTCAGCCAGGAGAGGTACTTCTCTCCGGTCAGCGGCCAGTCCTTCCACCCCTTGTCGGAGAAGCGGAAGGCGATATCGTCGCTCAGCGAATAGTTGCGCAGCAGGAGCTTGAGCTTCGGCTGGGCGGCATCGCAATAGACATAGTCCGGGCTCTTCCAGCCCAGGATGTGGCGTGCGCCTTCCGTGAGCATGGTCTTGAACCCGAGGTCGTAGACCAGCTTGCCGATGCCGTCGGAGTAGATGAGTTCGGTGTTGCGGAACGTCACCGGCCGGCGGCCGAAGGTGTCTTCCATCAGCTTGGCGTGCTTTTCCACCTGGTGGCGGAACTCGCCGGGATGCGCGAGCGACGCGAGGGAGTGATAATAGGTCTCACCCAGGAACTCCACCGCACCGGTGGCGGCGAGCCGGCGGAAACCGTCGATCACTTCCGGCGCGTAGCGGTCGAACTGCTCCATCACGGAGCCGGTGATGGAGAAAGCGACCTTGAACGCTCCCTTGTAACGCTGGATCAGGTCCAGCAGCAGTTCATTCATCGGAAGATAGCAACGGTCGGCCACCCGGCGCAGGATCGTCCGGTCGGCGAAGCCGTCATAATAATGCGAATCTTTCCCGATGTCGAAAAAACGGTACTGGCGCAGCCGCGTGGGCTGGTGGACCTGGAAATACATGCAGATACTCTTTTTCATCACTGAACTCCTTTAGATGAAACGACAGATTCATAGATATGCTTGAGCTTGGCCGTCGCCGCATTCCATTTCAGGCGGTTGACCTCGTCGTAGCCCTGCTTGACCGCAAAAGCGGAGAGCGCGGGATACGTCAGCAGCGCATAGATGCAGTCGGCGATGGCATCGACGTCCCAGAAATCCACCTTGAAGGCGTATTTGAGGACTTCGGCCGCGCCGGACTGGAAGGAAATGATCGAAGGGACGTTGGAGCGCATCGCCTCCAGCGGGGAGATGCCGAACGGCTCCGAGACGCTCGGCATGACGTAGACGTCCGACATGGCGAACATCTTCTGCACCTCCATCCCGCGCAGGAAGCCCGTGAAGTGGAAGCGGTCCGAGATGCCCAGCCGGGCGACATGGCGGATGCAACGGTTCATCATGTCACCGCTGCCGGCCATCACGAAACGCACGCCGGAGGTCCGCTTGAGGACCTTGGCCGCCGCCTCGATGAAGTATTCGGGGCCTTTCTGGAAGGTGATGCGGCCGAGGAAGGTCACGATCTTGTCCCGGATGCCGCGGTCCACCTGCAGGTTCTCGCGCCCGCTGAAGTCAACGGCGTTGTGCACCGTAACCACCTTGGCGGGATCGATGCCGTACTTGTTGATGACGATGCCGCGGGTAAGGTCGCTGACAGTGACCACGCAGTCGGCCTCCATCATCCCCCGTTTCTCGATGTCGAAGACACGGGTGTCGATCTGGTCCTCCGTCCCCCGGTCGAAAGAAGTCGCGTGGACGTGTACCACCAGCGGTTTGCCCGTCAGCTCCTTGGCAGCGATGCCGGCCAGGTAGGTCAGCCAGTCGTGCGCGTGGATCACATCGAACTCGTCGCGGTGTTCCATCGCGATCGTGCCGCCCACCATGGCGTAGCGTGCGACCTCCTCCATCAGGTTGGAACCATACCGGCCGGAGAAACGGTATTTCTGGCCGATGTGCTTCGTAAAGGACTCCTGCTGGAGCCTCCGCTCCGACTCGACCATTTCGTGGAACTCTCCGGGGTCCACGTAAGGGATCATGTTGGACCCGATCCGCACGAAGCGGACCTTGTCCAGGAACTCGTCCACCGAATGGCTGAACGAATCCACGGGCACGTCGCTGGCGGAGATGATCTTCGCCACGGAGCCGTCCTCATCACCCGAAGCGGAAGGCATCACGAACAATGTCTCCACCCCGTTGTACGCGAGTCCCTTGACGATGCCGTAGCAGGCCGTACCGAGCCCGCCGGCGATATGCGGGGGAAATTCCCAGCCGAACATCAACACTCTCATGCCTTGTCCTCCCGGTATTTATCAATCAGATAACCGACCTGCAGCAAAGCGGCGGTGCTGAGCGCCGAAGAGATGGCGCCGTGCGCCTCATGGGGCGGATCGCCGTCGTACAGTTCGGAGAAAGCGCCCACGCCGTGCTTGCCCAGGTCATCGAAAAACCCTTCCACGAGCCACTCCGCCTTTTTCCGGAATCCGGGTCCTTTGATGCGGAAGCAGACATCCACGTACGGGCCCAGCAGGAACGGCCGCGTGCAGCCGTTGTGGTAGGCCAGGTCGCGGTCGCGCTGGGTGCCTTCGTACACGCCCTTGTAGTTCTCGTCGCGCGGGGAAAGGGTGCGGATGCCGCGCGCCGTCCGCAGTTCGCGGTCCACGGTGGCGAGCACCGCCTGCATCACCTCGGGCTCGACGCACACGAACGGGCAGGCAATGGCCAGCAGACCGTTCGGCCGGACTTCCAGATGCCGTCCCGCCCCGTCCACATAGTCGGCCAGCAGGCGGGAGCGGTCGTCCCAGAACGTCGGCTGGAAGCTGCTTTCAACCTTCTCGCGGATCCGTGAGAAAGTTGCGATGAAATCCGCGTCCCGGCTCCGGGCGGGCAACTTGCCCTCCTGCTCGAGTGCGAAACGGATCGCATTGTACCAGAACGCGTTGGTCTCCACCTGGTAGCCGGCGCGTTCCGTCACCGGATGCCCGTCGACATAGGCGTTCATCCACGAGAGGGCCCAGCCGTCGAGCTGCGCCCACAGCAGTCCGTTCGGATGCATGGTCACTTCCTGGCGCCGCCCGGGCAGGTAGCTGCGGAGCACCTCCCGGACCACGCCGCCGTATTTCTTCCAGACCGCCTTCGGATCCGCACCGGAATCGATGTACTGCTGGAGCACTAAGGGGATGCACAGCGGAGCCTCCACCTGCGTGGTCCGGCGGTAGAGCCGGTCGGAATTGTCTTCGATCAGGTTGTCCAGGATTTCCTCGAACTCCACCCTGCCGCCGTCCGCGTAGAGCGTCAGGCCGGCGATGGACGAAAGGGTTTCACGCAGCAGGCCCGTATACAGCCAGGAGAAGCCGGCGGTGATCTGCTTCCGGCCGCCCCGGTTCCGCTTCAGCGTGTCGGCGCAGCGCAGCAACTGGGTCCGGCCGTCGGTAATGACACCGGCCGCAGCGACGGCCGTGTCGAACCGGCGTTTGAGCCGGGAAGGAACCGCCTCCTCCGTTCCCGCGCAGAAGACAATGGCGTCGCCGGGATGCATGCGGGCCATGAAGGTGCCGGGGACGAAGAGGTCCTCCCGGCAGGCGAAGCCGCGGCGCGCCTCGTCGGAGTACGTGATGTTCTTGTACCAGCAAGGGTCGTCGGTGTATTCCACCTCCTTGGTATTATATTGCAGATACAGCGGCGGGAAGCCGTCGTACAGGCACCAGGCGCTGCCGCAAGGCACTTTCCAGCCTTCCGTCCGCGCCGCGGGGTTCTCCGCCGTCAGTGCGTGGATGTCGCGGAAGGCAAGGAACGGTTTCATCAGCAGGTCGACCCGGCCGGGCGCCTGCAGCAGGTCGTACCGGACCATCACCCGGTCGGCGGCGGGATCGAGCACGATACGTTTGGAAAGGACGATCTCGCCGATGCGGTACACGATCTGCGGCACGGGGTCCGCGTCGAAATCGATGATGTACTTGTGGCCGCGCGGTTCGTAGATATCACCGTACCGGTGGATGCCGAGGTTGAACTGCTTTCCGTCCAGGACGATGCTCTCGTCCAGCGAAGACAGGAAGAGGTGCACCTGCCCGCCGAACGCGTCGACCGGAGCGGCCAGCAGGCCGTGGTACCGGCGCGTGTTGCAACAGACAATGGACGTATTGCAGTAGGCCCCGCCCTTCCCCGCCAACAGGATTTCCCGCTTCAGGGAATAGGAGAGGTTCACCAGTTCTGCCTTGTTGAATTTGATGAACGCCATATCCTTGGTCAACTAATGGTCAACAAAATTTTTGTCAAAATAGTAAAAAAACGGAATCGTTGTATCAAAAAACGGTTACATTTTTTTCTTTTCCAGGCGCAGCACTAGCGCGCAGCGACTGGGCAGGTAGAGCCGCAGCAGGCCGTCCGTTGCGTCATGCCGCGTGTCCGTCGCCAGCCGGCCGAAGCCTCCGAAAGCAGTATCGTCGGAGTCCAGTTCCTTGACGTAGGTTCCCGCCGGGACTTCGAACGCTTCGTCCGTAAATGACGCGTCCGGATGGAAATTCATGGCAAAGATAAGGTCTTTTCTCCTGAAAACCAGCAATTTCTTATCCTCGTCACAACGGATCCGCACCGGAGGCGCAGAGAAAAGGTTCCGGCGGCGGGCCAGCCGGACCATGGCGCGGTCGAAGGACTGCAGGCCCCGGTAGCGGAGCGCGGGGTCGTCGGCGAGCGACCACTGCCGCCGTGCGTGGGCGAAGCTCCATCCGTTCCCTTCCCGCGGGAAGTCGATCCATTCCGGATGGCCGAACTCGTTGCCCATGAAATTCAGGTAGCCGTCTCCGGCCGTGGCCATCGTCACGAGCCGGATCAGCTTGTGGAGGGCGATGCCCCGGTCCACGACCGGATCGCGGGAGCCGAGGTCCATCTCGTCGTACATCGCTTTGTCCAACAGGCGGAAAAGCAGGGTCTTGTCGCCCACCAGCGCCTGATCGTGGCATTCGGCATAGCCGACCGTCTTTTCGTCGGAGCGCTTGTTGGTCAGTTCATACCACATCTCGCCCGGGCTCCAAGTCTCGTCGGGGCGCTCCTTAATCCACTTGATCCAGCAGTCCGCCACGCCCATCGACAGACGGAATCCGAACCCGATGCCGCCCGCAGCGGCCGGGGCCGCCAGACCGGGCATGCCGCTCACGTCTTCCGCGATGGTCACGGCCAGCGGGTCCACCTGGCGGACCAGCCGGTTCGCCAGCCCCAGGTAGGTGACGGCGTTCGCGTCCACCCCGTCGCCGAAATAGACGTCGTAGCCGGAGAAATCGCGGCCCAGGCCGTGGTCCCAGTAGAGCATGCTGGTAACGCCGTCGAAACGGAACCCGTCCAGGTGGTATTCCTCCAGCCAGAACTTGCAGCAGGACAGCAGGAAACGGACCACTTCCGGCTTGCCGTAGTCGAAGCAGCGCGAGCCCCAGGCAGGATGGTGTCCCTGCGGCCCGGGGTAGAAGTAGAGGTCGTCCCGGCCGTCGAAGCGGCTGAGCCCTTCGTTCTCGTTGTCCACGCTGTGCGACTGGACCATGTCCATCACCACGGCGATGCCCTCTCCGTGCGCGGCGTCGACCAGCCGCTTGAACTGCTCCGGAGTCCCGAAACGCGAGCTCAGGGCGAAGAAATTCGACACCTGGTAGCCGAAGGAGCCGTAATACGGATGTTCCTGGAGGGCCATGATCTGCAGGGTGTCGTAGCCGAGCGCCTTCACGCGCGGAAGGACTTCTTCGCGGAACGAATCGAATGTGGCCACCTCCGGGCGTTCGGAACTCATGCCGACATGGCATTCGTACACCAGCGGATGCGGCCGGGACAGGCGTTTCCCGCCGGGCGTCCCGTCCCCGCTCCACGGATGGACCCACCGGTAAGGGTGCGGGGGATCCCACACCTGGGCGCTGAAGACCTTCGTGTCCGGGTCCTGCACCAGGCGCGTGCAGTAGGCGGGAATCCGCTCCCCGCCTCCGCCGGGCCACTCGATGTAGAGCTTGTACAGGTCGCCGTGCCCGAGGAAGAGGCCGTCAAGGTACAGTTCCCAATTGCCGCTCCCTGTCGGCGACAGCGCGTAAGAAGGCGACCGGTGCCAGTTGTTGAAATCGCCTATCAGGAAGATGCGCGTAGCGTTCGGCGCCCATTCACGGATGACCCAGCCGCCCGAAGGCGTCCGGTGCAGGCCGTAGTACAGGTGGTTGTTGATGCTGTCGCGCAGCGTCCGCCCGCCGCAATGGGAGATGATGGCGCGTTCGGCCGCATCGATGCGGGCGCACCGTTCCTCCACGGCGTCCTTGAAGGGCGCCAGCCAGGGATCGGTTTCGTAAATCTTCTTCATGATCGTGTTCTCCTATTCCGGAAGGTCTTCCCGCCGCAGGAAATCCGCACGGAGATGCCGCGTGGAGCCGTCGGCGAAACGCACCTGGAAGGTGCTGCCCTCCTTGTTCACCCCCACCACCGTGCCAGTGCCGAAGATGTCGTGGACAACGGTGTCGCCCGCTTGGAACGGGCTGAAATACGCGGCCCGCTCGGTAGCGAACGGATCTCCCTCCGAGGCCTCCACCCGGCTGCCCCAGCGCTCTTCATCAAGGACATGCCGCATGTTCTCCGTACCCCGCCACAGGCTCTCGGGCATCACCCCTTCGGTGACGAACATGTCGCGCCGGATCTCGGCCAGGAAACGCGAAGGGTACTTGCTCATCTTCGTGGAAACGTTGTATCCCTCCGATTCGGTGAGGAACAGGGCGCGCTGCGCGCGGGTCACGGCGACATACATCAGCCGCCGTTCCTCCTCCTCGCCGTTCTTCTTGTATTCCCGGATCGTCCGCATGCTCGGGAAGACGCCTTCGCTCAGGCCGATGACGAAGACATACGGGAATTCCAGCCCTTTGGCCTGGTGGACCGTCATCAGCTTGACGGTCGGCGTGTCCTTCCGGTAGTCCTGGTTGGTGTACAGGGCGATGTCCTGCAGGTAGTCCGACAGCCGCACGTCGTCCTCGCCGTGGGACGTCTCGTAGAAACGGACGCTCCGCAGCAGTTCGTCCACGTTCTCGAGCCGCTCCTCGTCCTGGTCCTCGCGCAGGGCCCGTTTCAGGCCGCTCCGCTCCAGCAGGAAGTTCAGCAGGTCGGAAACGGTCGACTCCGGGACGGCCGCGCACGCTTCCTCGATCATCCGGACGAAGTCTTCCGCGCCGGTCCGGACCGCCCCGCCTTCTGCAACGCAGGCCTTCAGGACCGCGAACAGGGGCAGGCCTTCGCGCCCGGCGCGTTCTTTCAGGCCGTCCAGGAATTTCTTCCCGATCTTCCGCGAAGGGACATTGACGATTCTTTCGAAGGAGAGGTCGTCGCCGGTGTCGTTCACCAGCCGCAGGTAGCTGAGGGCATCCTTGACCTCCTTCCGTTCGAAGAAGCGGGTCCCGCCCCAGATCGCATAGGGGATCTTGGCGTCCAGCAGCGCCTGTTCCAGGGCGCGCGACAGGTAGGAGGCCCGGTAGAGGACGGCCACGTCGCCCGGAGCCGCGCCGCCTTCGAGCAGGAGCCGGACTTGCGCGGCCACCCATTCCATTTCCTCGGTTTCGTTCTTTCCGTGGTAGTGGATGACGGCCTTCCCTTCGGCGCTGCGCGTGAAGAGGTTCTTCGGGATCCGGTTCCGGTTGTGCGAAATGACCGAATTGGCCACGTCCAGAATCTTCGGCGTGGACCGGTAGTTCTCGTCCAAGACCACGTCCTGGCTGGAGGCGAACTGCGTGAAGCGCTCCGGGCGGGCGCCGCGCCACTCGTAGATCGCCTGGTCGGGGTCGCCCACCACGAAGAGGTTGCCGTGCCCGGCCGCCAGTTTCTCCACGATCTGCCAGTTGTCGGCGTTGCAGTCCTGCGCCTCATCCACCATGATGTAGTTGAGCTGCTCCTGCCACCAGGTCCGTGCGTCTTCGAAGTGATCGAGGATGTAGTTCGCCACGCGCTCCAGGTCGTCGAAGTCGAGGGCATAGTGCTTCATCTGGCGGTGGATGTAGCAGGCGACGGGCGAGGAGAGCATCCCCTCCGTCCATTTCACGCCGGGCAGCATGTAGGTGGTGATGTAGTCGTCCAGCGCCTTGGCGGCGCTCACCTGCGCCAGGAAATCCTTCACCGTCTTCTCGGTCCGTTTGATGCCCAGTTCTTCCATGCAGGCGCGGGCATAGGCGCGGGAATCGTCCTCGTCCAGGATCGTGAACGTCTTCGGGAAACCGATCCGGTGGATGTCACGCCGGAGCAGTTTCACGCAAAAACCGTCGATCGTACAGACAAAGTCGTTGTAGTCGCCGCTGTGGACCATCCGGGCGATGCGCGAGCGCATCTCGGCGGCGGCCTTGTTGGTGAAGGTCAGGCAGAGGATGTTCGCCGGATCGATGCCCAGCACATTCACCAGGTAGGCATAGCGGTAGGTCAGTGCCTTGGTCTTGCCCGTCCCTGCGCCGGCGATGACGCGCACCCGGCCCTCCGTCGCTGTGACGGCGGCCGCCTGACGGGCGTTCAGCTCCTGTAATCGGTCCCATTTCATACAGACTACTAATATAAGAAAAAAAACGGAATTGTGAAAAAGAGGAAAAGTCCTTACATTTGCAGGATTGTACTTTGTACGCACTGATGAAAGGATTGTTGAAGAGATCTGCCTTCCCGCTCGCCGTCGTCTGCGCATTCGCGCTGCAGACGGTGGGGATGGACCTGCGCCGCATCGTCCCGCCGCGGACGGAGGCGGCCGTCCGTCCGGACACGATCCTCTACCAGAATCCGTTCGGCCGCGTCCGCCACGACCAGCAGGACACCGCATCCTTCCAGCTGCAGCCCCTGGATACGGTCCCCCGCCTGACGGCCCGCGACACCATCCAGGCGCCCGACTCGCTCCGTGAAACGGATCCCTTCCGCTACAAATACTATGTCGCCACGTTCGATTCGCTGACACACCGGATCGTCGTCGATTCGTTGCGCCATGCCGGCGACACGGTCGACTGGCCCGTGCTGGACTCGATCTACTATGCCGACTCGGCGGCCCGCAAGAAAGCGGCTTTCGAAGCCTGGTACGCCGCCCTGGACAAGGCGGCCCGCAAGAAGTACGACCTGGAAGTCAAGGAGAAGGCGAAGAAACGCGTCGCCGACAGCATCCAGGTGATCCGCGACAGCGTCCAGTCCATCCGCGACAGCATCCGGGAGAACACCCCGCGCATCCTGGAGACGTTCGCGCTCGAAGACTCGATGCAGTACAAGCGGATCATCCAGTGGACCCACGAACGGGAACTGCAGAAGATGGATGTGCAGATTCCGGACACTTCCTACAACTATCGCTTCCACGACTATCCGTTCCGCCGGCGCGACGTGAACGCCACTTGGCTGGGCGTGCCCGGATCGGCCCTGCAGACGTATGACTTCCTGAAGCGCGGCAGCGAGAACGGCGTCTCGTTCTACACGCCGTACGAATCCTGGACCTACTCGCCCTCCACCCTGCCGCTGTACAACACCAAGACCCCGTACACGGAACTCGCCTATTTCGGGACCCTCTTCGCGAAGCCGCAGAAAGAGAGTGACAACCTGCATATCCTGACGACGCAGAACCTCTGGCCGGAATTCAACTTCACCCTCTCGTACGACCGCTTCGGCGGCGGTGGCATGATGGAGAACGAGGAGACGACGAACAAGACCTTCGTCGCTTCCGCCAACTACCTGGGCAAGAACTACCTGATGCACTTCGGGTACATCTACAACATGGTCCGCCAGGGAGAGAACGGCGGTGTGTCCGACCTGACGATGGTGCGGGACACCACCCTCGACGCCCGTGACTACCCGGTCTACCTGTCCGACGCCTCCACCCAGATCAAGAAGAACACCTTCTTCCTCGACCAGCAGATCCGCCTGCCGCTCACCTTCCTGCTGCCGGCCGGCCGGTTCGCGGAAGAGCGCGCGAAGGAGCAAGCGCAGCTGGACAGCCTGCGGAACAGTCCCAAGGCCGCCGGCCAGGTCAAGCAACTGGAGGCAGAGATCGCCGAACGGGAGAAAGAACGCGCGGCGAAGGACTCTGCATCCCTCGCCCACCTGCCCGCCGTCTTCGTCGGGCACAGTTCCGAGTTCTCCGTGTTCCGGCGGCTGTATGAAGACCAGGTCACGCCGCAGAACGCGCCCGCCGCGGACCTGCTGGGCGGCCATTTCTACTACAACAGCGCCGGCACAGCCGACTCGCTGCGGGTCGCCAAGCTGGAGAACCGCCTGTTCGTCAAGCTGAAACCGTGGGCGGACGACGCGATCGTCTCCCGCGTAGGCGGCGGCCTGGGCAACCGGATCCTTACCTACTACGACTTCGACCCGACCTTCCTGCACGCCGACATGCGGACGGTATGGAACTCCTCCTTCGTCTACGGCGGTGCCGAAGGGTCGCTCAGCAAATTCTTCCGCTGGGATGCCCTGGGCGAGTATACGTTCCTCGGCGACCAGGCGAACGACCTCCGCCTGAGCGCGAACGCCCGCCTCAAAGTCTACCCCTTCCGGAAGCACCGCACCAGTCCGGTCCGGCTCGACCTGCATTTCAAGACGAGCCTGCTGGAACCGGACCATTACCAGCAGCATTTCCACTCCAACCACTACCGCTGGGACAATGACTTCGGAAAGATTTCCGACACGCGCCTGCAAGCTTCCCTGTCAGTTCCGCACTGGAACGTCGCCATCGAGGGCGGATACGCCCTGCTAAGCGGGAACCTGTACTACGGTGCCGACGGAATCATCCGACAGAACGGCAGCCCGGTAAGCGTCGCCTCACTGACCCTGACGAAGAATTTCACCCTGCTCCGCGCCCTGCACCTGGACCACCGCATCCTGCTGCAGGCGACTTCCGACCAGCAGGTCATCCCTGTTCCCGATGCGGCGGCCTCCCTGCGTTACTACCTGCAGTTCAACGTCAAGAAGAACGCCATGCAGATGCAGCTCGGTGCCCACGCATGGTGCAACACCGCCTATTATTCCCCGGCCTGGAACCCGGCCGTCGGCGCCTTCGTGAACCAGCAGGAAGAGACTTACTACAACGGTCCGGTGATTGACGCCTTCCTCAACATCCAGTGGAAACGCGCCTGCATCTTCGTCAAGTTGGAAAACGTCGGGCAAGGCTGGCCGGTCGACAAGAAAGACTACTTCTCCGCGCACCGCCACATCGGCACCCAGCGCGCTCTCAAACTCGGCCTTTACTGGCCATTCTACAAGCAGCCCAACGTCAACAATGCGGTCAAGGCAGGCGGTGGGCTTTCCGGTGGCGGTTCCCGCGGTGGCGGGGGCTTATCCCGTGGCATGGGCGGAAACTTCGGCGGTTTCTGATGAGGGCCTGGGCCAGATACACGGTCAAGGCGGTGGTCGGCGCCGCCCTGCTGGCCGCCTTGCCGCTGTCCGTCCAGAAAAAGGGCGAAGAGGGAAACTGGTACCCGTTCAAAGACAAGGAGATACGCTGTCTGATCCATCCCGGCAGCGCGGACTATCTCTCTGACGGTTTCAAGGCCGGATTCAGCTACGAGACCCTCGTCCGCTTCGCCCGGGGCCAGTACGGTGAGCCTGACATCCACATCGAGAAAGACCTGGACTCCGCCTTCACGGCACTGCTGTGCGACAGCGCGGACATCGTCGTCCTGCACCTGGGTGGGATGGAGGCGGATTCGCTGGCAGAAGGGCTGGCTGCCATCCCCTTCGGGGACGACTTCCGCTGGGTCGTCAAGACAGACAGGGAAGAGGTGCGTGCCGTCCAGCGCTGGCTCGACGGCTTCGGCCAGACAACGGCCTACGACTCGCTCATGCACCGCTTTTTCAACGGCTACAACCCCTACCGGAAGACGCCGCGGGACGAAAAGATCATCAGTCCGTACGACGACCTCCTGAAAAAATACGCCCCCGTTTCCGGCTGGGACTGGAAACTGCTTGCCGCAGTCATGTGGCAGGAATCGAAATTCCGGATCCAAGCCGTTTCTCCGCGGGGCGCGGGCGGACTGATGCAGTTCATGCCGCGCACCGCGCGCCGTTACGGGATCCGGAACATCCTCGACCCGGAGGAGAGCATCCGGGCCGGAGCCAAGTTCCTCGCCCGGCTGCAGGGATTGTTCCGCCCCTATGCTGCGGATGAAGAAGAACTTGTCAAGTTCGCACTCGCGGCTTACAATGCAGGCGAAGGCCGTTTCCTGGGCTGCATCGAAGCGGCGCAGGCGCACGGTTTCGGTTCAGACACCTGGGACAAGCTGAGCCACTTCCTCGAACAGGCGGGACAGGACAGCCTGCTCCTGGTACCCGTCGTCCGCGACTCCACCCTCTTCGACGACGAAGAGGATGTCCCGCGCACGAACTACCTCGGAGCGGAGACGGTGGCGTACGTCGGCGCCATTCTCGCCCGGTACGACTTATTCCGCGGCGTAGCGCCGGCCATCCCCCTTCCGGAGGACGTGACGGAGGAAATGCTGGAAGTCGCCGACTCCTTATTGGGCGCGGACGGTACGGGCCGGGTCGACCTTGGAGATGAAAAGACAGGGGATGAGGAGGAGCAGCAGGATGACGGCGAAGGACAGGACGTCGGCAACGAGGATCCGGGGGAGGTTGACGTGGACCGGAACGAATGAGATGAAGTAATTCACCGGATTGAGTTTCAGCAGGTGCGTCGTTCCCTGGACGGCGCAGAACAGCAGCGCCAGTCCGTTCCCCCATGCCATGCCTGTCAGCACCGTCCGCGCGGCGACCCGCAGGAAGACCTTCGCGATGCTGCGGTCCGTCATGCCCATCGACTTGAGCGTACCGATGGTGGAAATATGCCGGAAGAGCATGATCAGCAGGCCGGAAATCATGTTGAAGCCCGCGACCACCGTCATCAGGAGCAGGATGAAAACCACATTGAAATCAATCAGCGTCAGCCAGTCGAAGATCTGCGGATACAGCCGCATCACGGACGTGGCCATCAGTGGTGTCGCGTCGAATTCGGAACGGCCGAGCAGGACGGCGCTGACCTTGGCCGCAGCCTCCTGTACCCGGGAAGACGACCGGAAAGGAGGGCGCAAGGCCACTTCCAGCGCGGAAGACTCCCCTTCCGCCCAGCCGCACAGGCGGCGCAGGTCGGCGAGGTCGCACAGGACGACCGGCGTATCCGAGCCGTCCATCACCTCCTCATAGATTTCCTCCACCGTGAAATTGCGCACCTTCACCTTCTCCCCTACGAAATAGGCGGTGAGGCGGTCGCCGGCGGCGTATCCCAGCAGGTCGCGCAGCCGGGTCGGGATGCGTACGCCCAGACGGGAAGAGTCGGACGCCGCGCGCTGCACGGGTACACCCTTGAAGAGGACACCGTGGATCTGGTCGCCGTTTTTCACGATGCCGGCCCGGTAGATGACCGGGGTGACCCGGTCGACTTCGGGCAGGACAGACAGCGCGTCCGTCACGCCGGAGGAGAAGTCGACGGAAGCGTCTTCCCCGAAGATGTTCATGTTCGAAGGCGACACGCGGATGTCGCCGGTCAGTGACGAGATGCCGTCCCGGATCTCCTCGCGGAAACCGGAGGAGACCGAGACGGACAAGATCATCACGAAGAAGGATACGGCGATGGAAACCGCCGCGATACTTCCTCCGAAACGCAGACGCCGGGCTATGAAGCGGGACGCATCCACGCCGGCAGCGTTACCAGATATGGACCCGTTCGGACTCGGGACGCCACATCGGATCGCCCTCGTGGATACCGAAGGCGTCGAAGAAGGTGCCGAAGTTCCGCAGGGACACGTTGACCCGGTTCTCGGCCAGCGAGTGCGGGTCCATGTTCGTCAGGCGCGCCTTCTCCTGGTCAGTGATGTTCTGGGCCCAGATGGCGCCGTAGGAGAGATAGAAGCGCTGCTCGGGGGTGAAGCCGTCGATCAGCGGGACATCCTTGCCCGCGATCGCGTTCTGCATGGCGGAGAAGGCGATGCTCAGGCCGCCGTGGTCGCCGATGTTCTCGCCGAGGGTGTACCGGCCGTTGGCGTGTACGCCCGGCAGGATCTCGACGGCGTCGAACTGCGCCGCAAGGCGGTCGCCGAGGGCGTCGAACTTGGCCTTGTCGGCTTCGGTCCACCAGTTGACCATGTTGCCGGAAGCGTCGAACATGCTGCCCTGGTCATCGAAGCCGTGGGACATCTCATGCCCGATCACCACGCCGATGCCGCCGTAGTTCACGGCATCGTCGGCGTCCGGGTTGAAGAAGGGACGCTGCAGGATGGCCGCGGGGAAGCAGATCTCATTGGTGGTGGGGTTGTAGTAGGCGTTCACCGTCTGCGGGGTCATGCCCCATTCGGTCTTGTCGGTGGGTTTGCCGAGTTTGGAGAGGTTGTCGGCGACATACCAGGCGCTGGCCGAGCGCAGGTTCTCATAATACGTCTTGGACGGATCGATGTCCAGGGTGCTGTAGTCTTTCCACTTGTCGGGATAGCCGATCTTGACCGTAAAGGCGGCCAGCTTCTCGCGGGCACGCACCTTGGTGGAATCGCTCATCCACTCCAGTGCATCGATGTGCTCGCCGAGGGCGGTGCGGAGGTTCTCCACCAGCTGGATCATCTTCTCTTTCGAGGAAGCGGGGAAATACCGCTCGACATACATCTTGCCGACGGCCTCGCCGAGGAGGCTGTTCGGCACGCTCATGGCGCGCTTCCAGCGGGGGCGCTGTTCCTGGGCGCCGGCCATCTGGTGGGAGAAGAACTCCCAGGAGGCCGTATAGAAATCGTCGCTCAGGGCGCCGGTGGAACCGCCGATGAACTGGGCGAGCAGGTAGGCCCGCACCGTGGCGATGTCCGTCGTGCCCAGCAGGGCGTTCAGGCCGTCAAAATAGGAAGGCTGCTCCACGATGACCTTCTCCTGTGCAGGGATCCCGAGCTGCTCGCAGACCTTGCCGAAGCCCATATTGGGCCACGCCGCATCGATCTGGGCGGTGCTCATCGGGTTGTAAATCGCCTGCATGTTGCGGTTCTGCTCACGCGACCAGAAGATCGCGGCCATCGCATCCTCCAGCGCAAGGTCCTGGGCAGCGAGTTCCTCGGGCTGCTCCAGACCGCAGAGGGTGAAGATCTTCACGAGATAGTTGCGGTATCCTTCCTTCAACGCGGCATTCTCCTCCTTGAGGTAGTAGTCACGGTCGCCCATGCCCAGGCCACCCTGGCCCAGATAGAGCACCTGCATGTCGCTGTCGGCCAGGTCGGCCTCCACGCCGGTGCCGAAGAAGCCGCCTTCCCCGTAGCGGTTCAACTCGCCCAGCAGGGCGGGCAGTTCCTCCTTCGAGGAAAGCGCGAGGATCTGCTGCAAATACGGCTGGATCGGCTGCGCGCCCAGACCGTTGCGGGTCGTGGAGTCAAGCGCCATCTTATACAGGTCGGAGATCTTCTGGTCTACCGTACCGGGTTTCGCGTTCAGCGTCGTCATGCTCTCGAAGAGGGCATTGAGGTTTTCCTGGGTGGTCTCGGCGATGACGTCGAAGGAACCATAGCGGGAGAACTCCGGCTTGAGGGGGTTCTTCGCCTGCCAGCCGCCGGTCGCATACCGGTAGAAGTCGGCCGCGGGCGACACCGTCGTGTCCAGGTTGGTCAGGTCGATGGCCGGAGCCACGGCGGTTTTCGGGCCGCAGGCCGCCATCATCATCAAAGATGCCATAAAGTAAATGCTTTTTCTCATATCGTACGTACAATTAATTTCGATTCCAAACTGCAAAATTAATGATTTTGACGATATTTGCATCCGATTTATGGGAAAGACACTGCAATTCATCAAAGACTGGATGCTGCCGGTTGCGATCGTGACCGGGCTGACGGTCTGCCTGTGCCTCCACGGCCTGCCGGGCGCGGAACGGGTGGAAACGGTATTTTCCGCGTTCGCCCGCCGGGTGCAGCCGGTGATGATCGCATTGATGCTCTTCCTGCAGTTCAGCAAGATCTCCCCGCGCGACCTCACCTTCCACCGCTGGCACCTCGCCCTGCTGCTGTTGCAGGCCGCCCTCTTCACCGCACTGACCCTGCTCGCCGCCCGGATGGACCTTTCCGAGGCGCGGATCGGCGTGGAATGTGCGGCGCTCTGCCTGATCTGCCCCACCGCTGCAGCCGCAGGCGTCATCACCTACAAACTGGGCGGGAACCTGTCCTCTTCGGTCACGTTCGTCGTTTTGGACAACCTGCTGGCTTCCGTACTCATCCCCCTGCTGGTGCCGCTCATCCATCCGGCCGGAGACGTCGCGTTCCTGCAGGGATTCTTCCGCATCGCACGACGGGTCTTCCCGATCCTGGTGCTGCCGCTGCTCGCCGCCTGGGCGGTCCGCTACACCTCCCCGCACCTGCAGGAAGCGCTGGAAAAGCGCATCGGCTGGGCGTTCTATGTCTGGGGCATCTGCCTGACGCTGGCCATCTACCTGGCCACGGAAGCCCTTCTGCACAGCGGCATCTCCCTGCAGGGTGCGCTGCTCATCGCCGGCGTGGCGCTGGCGTGTACCCTGGTGCAATTCCTGACGGGAAGGCTGGCGGGAAAGCCCTACGGGCACATGGAATCCGTCACCGCCGGACAGGCGCTCGGGCAGAAGAACACCGGCTTCCTGATCTGGATCGCGTACACGATGATGACGCCCGTCACGGCCGTCTCCGGCGGGCTGTACAGCATCTTCCAGAACCTGTTCAATTCCTGGGAACTCTACGAACGCCGCAAGGGCGGTTCGTTCTGAAAACCGCTACAGGGCTTCCAGGCGGGCCTGCGCGGCCGCTCGCTCGGCATCGTCCTGCGTCACGCGGATCAAGGCGGGCAGGTACTTCTTCTCCAGTTTGAGGTTTTTCGCGTCGCGGGCCAGCAGCACGCAGTTCTTGATGGCCGTGTAGTTGTCCGGCTCCTTCTTCAGCACCTTGTTATAATACTTCAGCGCCGTCTTGCCCTCGTGCTGGACCACGAGATAGTACGACCCCATGTTGGTCAGGAACAGGGTCTGCGCAGGCTGGTAGGAAAGGATCTTCTCGGAAAGTTCGCGGAACGCTTCGTAGGTGTCCGGGGTGCCCATCTTGAAGAACGTCACGCAGTACTCCTGGATGGAGGCGGTGAACACCTCATCGTCGACTTCCAGCCCGGGATAGACCCATTGCGGATGGCTGTTGTAATGGTAGTCGATCAGCTTCTTGATCTCGGCCTTCGCCATGTCCGGGCTGCCCTCTTCGTAACCGATGAGGGCGGAAATCTTGTACAGACGGTAGTCCAGCCGGTCCGGAAGCGCGGAAATCGCGGCGTCGGCCGACTCGATGGCCTGGCGGAACAGTTCGTCGTCGTACTGGACGACCTGGAAATAGTTCAAGGCGTTTCCCAGCGAATCCTTCAATGAAAGCACCGGGGCATTGCCCAGGTAACGGGCCTGCCGGAGCGTGTCGATGCGCGTTGTCTGGCTTTTCTCCAGATAAAACGAGAAGGACGCCATCATCCGCTCGGGGTCGTCCGGGAAGGCCTTCTCCCACTTGGCCAGCAGGGTTTCCACGCCGAGTCCGGCCACGCCGACCGACGAGACGAGCCGGTCGTAACGGGTTTTGAATTCCTCCGGCGTCGTCTGCGCGAAGGCCGACCGGCCGGCCGGAAGAAGCAGCATCGCCAGCACGAGCGCCGGCATCCACGATCCAGGTTTCATATTCTTCATCTATCTTGATCTATCTTGGTCAAACATCCATCCTGATCCGCCGGCGGGCGGGATGCAGGTTGTTGCAGCGGTTCCCCAGGTTCTTCACGAATCCCAGCGGATGCCCTTCGTGGCAGATCCGGACGAAGCCTTTCGGAGCGTCCGGAAGCCGCAGCGCGTCGCCGTGCAGGAAATGCAGCGCAGTGGCGGCATCCACCTCCACGGCGGGGCAGCCCGTCCGGTCTTCACCGATCAGCAGGGCCGCATCCGGATCCGGTACAAGGTCCGTGCCTTTCCGGACACCGAGCGGCGTTCCGGCACGCAATGGCCGCAGAAATTGCAGGGAAGCCAGGTCCGCGGCGATGGACTCGGGGACATACCGGAGCTCCTCCGCCCGTGCCGGGGCCTTTCCGCGGGGAGCACGCCAGGCGGCAGCGGGTGCCGTCTTCCGGAGCACCGCGGCGAACTGGCCCTCACCGGGGACGAAACCCGGTACCAGCAGGGCACCCGTCCGCGTCGGGACCAGCTGCGGGAACGCGGGCACAGGCAGCACTTCCGCCCCGAGCTGCCCGGCGGCCCACTCGACGAGCGCATCATTCTCCGCCTCTTCGAACGTGCAGGTGGAATAGACCAGGATACCGCCGGTGCGCAGGGCGGGCCACACATCTGAAAGGATCCGGCGCTGCCGTGCGGCGCAGTGGCGCACATGGTCTTCCGACCAGGCACGGACGGCGACAGGGTCTTTGCGGAACATGCCCTCACCGGAGCAGGGCACGTCGGCGACGATGGCATCGAAGAAGCCCTCCAGGGCCGCGAACGCCTTCGGATCGGCGCTGGTCACGGCGGTGCAAGGGTCTCCCCACAGGGCCAGGTTGTCGGCCAGGATGCCGGCACGGTCGCGCATCACCTCGTTGGCCACCAGCAGGAAACCGTCCCCGAAGGCGGTGCGCAGCGAGGCGGCCAGGTCGGTGCTCTTGCCGCCGGGCGCGGCACAGAGGTCCAGGACACGGACGGGCCTTCCGAGGACGTCCAGCCCCCCGGCCGCACGGCGGAAGACCTCGCCGACATACATGGCGGAGGAATCCTGGACATAGTAGCAGCCGGCATGCAGCAGCGGGTCCAGGGTAAAGGAGGGGCGCTTCTCCAGCAGGAGGCCCAGGGGGTTCCAGGGCACGGGTGCGGCACCGGGACCGAAATGGCCGGCAAACGCTGCATCCGTCTTGGAAGGATGGCGCCGGACGGAGGCGGAAGCGGGCGTGAAGAAAGCGGGAACGGCCCGGTCCGCCCGGTCCGCCCCGACCGCCCGCGTCAGGATCTCCCTGAGCGTTTCCGGTTCGAGCCGCTCCATCTGAGGCAACGGATCAGCGGTCGGAAGGGTCTGCGCCCATCTCGCGCCGCATCCGCTCCAGGGTCTCTGCGTCAAGTCCCTCCGGCAGTTTCCCCTCGGAAACCGCCACCAGGGCGTCCACGACCTTGTCGGCCGCTTCGCGCAACTTGCCGCCCAGAAGCATCTTCATCATCAGGTTCAGGTCGGCGCTCAACGCCAGGTGGAAGTCCGTCTTCCCGGGTTCGGAAGGAACCGCGTCGAAGTGGAGCGAACCGGAGAAGGAGAACGGTGCTCCGTCGTCCACGAAGGAAATCTTCGAATACGGGACGCGCTCCTTGACCATCACGCCGATCTTGAAGCCCTGCACCGTGGCGGACAGGGTGTCGTAGTCGGCGGTGACGGAATCCCGCTTGTCCTCCGGCAGGAACTGGAGGAAGTTGCGCAGGTCCACGAACATCATATACAGTTCGAACGGGGAGCGGGACACTTGCCCGTGCTTGCTTGTGATCTCTGTCATCGTTACAGGTAATTATCAGTTTTCCAGTACTATACGGACGGGTCCCACCCGGCCGGGTCTTCGCGCCAGGCCTCCAGGGTCCGTACCATGTCCGCGCTGACGAGCCCGGAACGCACCGCCTCCCCGATGAGGACGGAATAGGAGGTGAGGGTCACGAGCGGGACGCCGGCCGACTCGAAACGCGCGCGGGCGACTTCGAATCCGTAGGTGAAGATGGCGGCCATCCCCAGCACCTGCGCCCCGGCCGCGCGCAGGGCGTCGACGGCGGCCAGGCTGCTCATGCCGGTGGAGACGAGGTCCTCGATCACGACGACGCGTGCCCCTTCCGGCAGCGCGCCTTCGATCTGCGAGCCTGTCCCGTGATCCTTGGGCTTCGGCCGTACGTATACGAAAGGCTTGTCCATCCGGTCCGCGGCCAGCACCCCGTGGGCGATGGCACCCGTGGCAACCCCGGCGACGATCTCCGCATCCGGGCACAGGGTGGCTGCCGTCTCCGCCAGTGCGCGGGCCACGCGGTCCCGGAGCGCCGGGGAGGAAAGGATCCGCCGGTTGTCGCAGTAGATCGGACTCTTCCACCCGGAGGCCCAGGTGAACGGCCGGTCCGGAGAAAGGAGGACGGCGCCGATGTCCAGCAATCCGCGGGCGATCATGCTATCTGTCTTTTCCATATTATTCTTATCTTTGTTGCATCTCTTGACAAAGATAGCAATTTTCGGGGGCCCATGCATAAGATCTACTTCGAAAAAAGGTGTCTCGCCGTCTGCTCCCCTCAGGAGCAGGCCCTTTCCGACCCCAACGCCGTCCGCTGGCAGGGCGGCGGAGCAGGAGAAGGCATCCCGGAACTGGTCCGCTATTTCCG
This sequence comes from uncultured Bacteroidia bacterium, assembly GCA_902801205.1. Taxonomy (GTDB): domain Bacteria; phylum Bacteroidota; class Bacteroidia; order Bacteroidales; family UBA932; genus Cryptobacteroides. Next base: position 129,049 of record CADCHE010000001.1, on the reverse strand, counting down.
CGGGGCCGCGCACCTGCCGCGCGTACTCGTCCCCACCGAAGACCAGGATGCCGTCTACCGCGCCGTCTGCGCACAGTTCCGCGAAGTGAATGCCGCCGGCGGACTGGTTTCCAACCGGCGGGGAGACGTGCTGCTGATCCGGCGCGACAGCCTCTGGGACCTGCCCAAAGGGCACCAGGAAGCGGGTGAAGACATCGAGACGACCGCGTTGCGGGAGGTGCAGGAGGAGACCGGCGTGGACCGGCTGGTCCTGCGCGGGCTGATCTGCATCACCGACCACTGCTACCTGCGCGGCGGGGTCTGGCACCTCAAGCACACCTGGTGGTTCGACATGCTTTACACCGACCCGGTGGACCTCACGCCGCAGCGCGAAGAGAACATCTCCCTGGCCGCCTGGGTGGCCCGGTCGTCCCTCGCGCCGTACCTGAAGAACACGTATCCGTCCATCGTGGAAGTGTTCCGGGAGGCGAAAATCTGAAATCCTCTCCAGTTTGAAACTAATTTGCCGTTCCGACCGTATATTAAAAGTATCACGGTTTTTCAACGAGCATGAAACTGTCTCAATTCCAATTCATCCTGCCCAAGAGCCAAGTGGCGCAGGAACCGACCCGCTGGCGCGACGAATGCCGCCTGATGGTCGTCGACAAGAAGACGGGCGCCATCGAGCATCGCATCTTCAAGGATATCATCGATTATTTCGGCAAAGGCGACACCTTCGTCTTCAATGACACGAAAGTCTTCCCGGCCCGCCTGTACGGCAAGAAAGAGAAGACCGGGGCGGACATCATGGTGTTCCTGCTGCGGGAACTGAACCGCGAGCAGCACCTGTGGGACGTGATCGTGGATCCGGCGCGGAAGATCCGCATCGGCAACAAGCTTTATTTTGGCGAGGACCAGAGCCTGGTGGCGGAAGTCATCGACAACACCACCTCCCGCGGCCGCACGCTGCGCTTCCTCTACGACGGCCCGTACGAAGATTTCAAGGCCTCCCTCTTCGCCCTGGGCGAGATCCCGGTCCCGAAGTGGGTGAAGCCGCAGATCACCGCTGAAGACTACGAGAATTACCAGACCATCTTCGCCCGTGCGGAAGGGGCGGTCGCGGCGCCCGCCGCCGGCCTCCACTTCAGCCGGGAACTCTTCAACCGCATGATCCTGAAGGACATCGAGAAAGCCTTCATCACCATGCACATGGGCATCGGCCAGTTCCGCCGCGTGGACGTGGAGGACCTCTCCAAGCACCGGATGGACTCCGAGCGGCTCATCGTCCCGCCCGAAGCCTGCGACATCATCAACAAAGCCAAGGGTAACGGGCACAAGGTCGTGGCGGTCGGCGTGACGGTCATGCGCGGCCTGGAGACCTATGTCACCACCAACAACGAAGTGAAGCCCTTCGACGGCTGGACGAACAAGTTCATCTTCCCGCCTTACACCTTCTCCGTCCCGGACGCCATCGTCTCCGGCTTCCATATGCCCGAGTCGACGATGCTGATGGCCGTCGCCGCCTTCGGCGGATTCGACACGGTCATGAACGCCTACAAGGTGGCGCTTGAAGAAGGGTACCGCTTCGGTCCGTACGGCGACGCCATGCTGATCCTCTGACGGCGTTCCCACCGGCTTTAAAAACAGAAAAAACAGAAAGAAACGGAAATCCCGTTTCTTTTTTTCTTTCCGCCGCTTGCCTGCCGGGAGGCGGAATGCGACCTTGCAGGCAGAAAGGAGAAAGCGATGGAAAGAACGGAAGAGGAAAGAATCTGCCTGTGCGCCCTGGCGAGGGCGTACGGATATGTCCCCCAAAAAGCGCTGGCGGCCATCCGGGCCGCGGGAAGCGCGACGGCCGCCTTCCGGGCGGACACGTCGGGGAAACTGGGAGGGGAAGCATTCGACAGCGCGGCCATGGAACTGGAACAGGCGCGCCGGTCGGGCTGCCGGTTCATCGGACTGGGAGAAGCCGCATACCCGGCCCTGCTGGCCGAATGCGCCGACCCGCCGCTGGGGCTGTACTTCAAGGGCGACTCCCCGCCGGAAGCGGTGTTCAGCGGGCTTCCCGCCGTCGCCGTCGTGGGCACCCGGAACATCACGCCGTATGGCCGGGAGTGGTGCACACGCATCGTGCGGGCCCTCGCACGGGCGCCGGTGCGCCCGCTCGTCGTCAGCGGGCTCGCCATCGGGGTGGACATCACCGCACACCGCACCGCCCTGGACTGCGGCCTGCCCACCGTCGCGGTCCTGCCGACGGGCATCGACGCCGTCTACCCGTCCCGGCACGTCAAGGATGCCGAGCGGATCGCCGCCACGCCCGGCTGCGCCCTGGTCACCGACTACCCGCCCGGTACCCCCCCGGTGCGGATGAACTTCCTCCGGAGGAACCGGATCATCGCCGGACTGGCCCGGGCGACCCTCCTGGTAGAGTCCAAGGTGCGCGGCGGCGGAATGATGACCTCCCGGCTCGCCGCCTCCTACGACCGGGACGTCTTCGCCCTGCCCGGACGGGTGGACGACCCGCTCTCACAGGGCTGTAACCTGCTGATCCGCGAGAACCTCGCCGAACCTGTCGGCGACCCGGCCGCGCTCGCGGAACGGCTCGGCCTGGGCGCCGCGCCGCGGCGGGAGGAACCGGACTTCACGGCGGCCGTCGGGCGGTATTACGACCGGGAGGGATATCCGGAAAAGGAACGCGACCTCCTCGTCCGGATGGCCGCCCGCATCCGGGGGCGGCGCGGCATTTCCCTGGACGAACTCTGCGCGGCCACACGGCTGCCGTTCAGCACCGTTTCGCGTGTCGTTTCGATGCTCGAAATGGACGGTTTCGTCTCGATGGACCTGTTGCAGCATTGCAGCGCCCATATTAAAAAAGAATTGTAACTTTGCGGGGTATGATCGACACCCATACCCATATCTCGGACCCGGCCTTTGCCGGAGAGGAAGAAGACGTGATCCAGCGCGCCCGGCAGGCAGGGGTGGAAATGATGCTCCTTCCGGACGTGGACAGCACGGAACGCGGGGCGATGCTGGCCCTTGCGGACCGGCATCCGGACGTGCTGCGTCCGATGGTCGGGCTGTACCCGGGCAGCGTCGGCGCGGACTGGGAGGCAGAATTCGACCTGGTGGAACGCCAGGCGGCGGAGCGGTCCTTCGTCGCCGTGGGCGAGATCGGGCTGGACTACCATGAGGGAAAGGAATTCGCTGCACAGCAGAAAGATGCACTCGCCGCACAGCTGGAACTGGCCGCCCGCCTGGACCTGCCCGTCAACATCCACCTGCGGGATGCGATGGGCGACTTCCTGGACGTGCTCCGCGCCCACCGGCACCTCGGGATCCGGGGCAACATGCACGCGTTCAGCGGGAGCTACGAATCCTTCCTGGAACTGCAGCGGATCGGAGACTGGCGGATCGGCGTGGGCGGTGTCGTGACCTTCAAGAATGCGGCGACCCTCTCCGATGTCGTCCGGCGCGTCCCGCTGGAGCGCATCGTGCTGGAAACCGACGCCCCGTACCTGACACCGGTCCCCTACCGCGGGAAGCGCAACGAGAGCGCCTACCTGCCGCTGGTCGTGCGGAAAATCGCCGAGCTCCGCGGTATCGCCCCCGAAGAGGTCGACCGCGTGACGACGGCCTCCGCCCATGCGTTATTCAACATATAACTTATTGGAAATGAAAGATACTTCCATCTTGCTGATTTATACGGGCGGCACCATCGGGATGCGGCAGGACCCCACCGACGGCGCCCTCCGTCCGGTCGATTTCGGGCAGATCGCCGAAGAGGTTCCGGAACTGCGCAAGTCCGCCCTCCGGATCGACGCGTGGTCCTTCGATCCCCTCATCGATTCTTCGGACGTCGAGCCTGCGCTGTGGCAGTCCCTGGCCACCCTCATCCGCGACCGTTACGACCAGTATGACGGATTCGTCGTGCTGCATGGGACGGACACGATGTCCTACTCGGCCTCTGCGCTGAGTTTCATGCTGGAGAACCTGGCCAAGCCGGTGGTCTTCACGGGCAGCCAGCTCCCGGTCGGTGCACCGCGCACGGACGGGCGGGAGAACCTCGTCTCCGCCATCGAAGTGGCCGCTGCGAAAGATGCCGGAGGCCATGCGCTGGTCCCTGAAGTATCGGTGCTCTTCGACGCCAAACTGATGCGCGGGAACCGGAGCACGAAGGTCAACGCCGAGCAGTTCGACGCCTTCTCCTCCCCCAACCACCCGCTGCTGGCGGAAGCCGGCATCCAGATCCGGTACAACCTGCAGCACATCCGGCGGCCGGCGCGCTGGGACGAGCCGCTGCGCATCGCCGGCGCGCTGGACACCCGCGTCTCCATCCTGAAGATCCACCCGGGCATCACGCCCCAGGTCGTGCGGAACATCCTCCTGGGCCCCGAGACACGGGCCGTCATCCTGGAAACCTACGGATCCGGGAACGCCCCTTCGAAAGACTGGTTCCTGAAAATCGTCGACGAAGCCGTGGCGATGGGCAAGTTGCTCGTCAACGTGACCCAGTGTCTCCGCGGGGCGGTGAACATGCAGCTTTACGCGACCGGAAAGGCCCTCGAGCGGTCAGGCGTCGTCTCTGGCGGCGACTGCACGACCGAAGGCATGCTGGCCAAGCTTTTCTGGTTGCTGGGAAAATATTCCGACATCCGGGAGGCCGCTCCGCACATCGGAGAAAATATTCGGGGAGAAATTTCCGAATAAACCTTGCCTTTTGAAAATAAATTAGTAACTTGCACTGGATTTATGGGTTCTTTTCGGCCCGAAATCCGGCTAGGAAAACGATAACTATTTAATACATTATTAATTAAAACACACGGAAACAGTTATGAAAAAGTTTTTCATGCTTTTGGCAGTAGCGGGCACCCTCGCCTTCACTGCGAACATTGCATCCGCTCAGGACCAGGCCGCCGCTGAGAACGCCGCCGAGCAGGTCGAAGCCGCCGCTCCCCAGGCCATGACGGCCGAGGACCTTCTCAAAGGCACCGGTGAGGATGTTCCTTTCCACCAGCAGATCAAATCCTACTTCATCCAGGGTGGTCCGGGCTTCATGTCCGCTATCATTCTCTGCTTGATCCTCGGTCTGGCGCTGGCCATCGAACGTATCCTCTACCTCTCCTTCGCGAAGACCAACACCAAGAAACTGGTCGAGAAAGTGGAACAGGCACTGGCCGATGGCGGCATCGAGGCTGCCAAGGACGTCTGCCGTGACACGAAGGGCCCCGTCGCCAGCATCTTCTACGACGGCCTTCTCCACTATGACGAAGGTCTCGACGTGGTCGAGAAGCGCATCGCTTCCGCCGGTGGTGTCCAGATGAGCATGATGGAAAACAACCTTTCCTGGATCTCCCTGTTCATCGCCCTGGCCCCGTCCCTCGGTTTCTTGGGAACGGTTATCGGTATGGTCCAGGCGTTCGACGCCATCGAGGCTGCCGGCGACATTTCCCCGAACATCGTGGCCGGTGGTATGAAGGTCGCCCTCATCACCACGGTCGGTGGTCTGATCGTCGCTATGATTCTGCAGGTGTTCTACAACTACATCCTCTCCCGGATCGATGCCCTTTCGATCGACATGGAGGAGGCCTCCATCGACCTCGTCGACACGCTGGCCAAGTACAAGAAATAATTGGGAACCCTTTCTAGAATCCACTGAAAAATGAACAAAGTATTCAAATTGATCGGATGGATCCTGGGCATCCTGGGTGTTGTCCTCGCCGCTTGGAGCCTCTCCAAGGGTGATACGACGGACAGCGCCAGCGTGGACGCGATCCTCAGATACACCTACATCCTGCTCATCGCAGCCGTGGTGCTCTGGGTCGGTCTCGCCATCATCCTTACCGGTAAAAACAACCCGAAGGGGCTGCTCAAAGCGGCACTCTTCCTGATTGCGGCTGCCGTCCTCATCGGCGTGGTCTACTTCCTCGCCAAGGGCGCTCCGGCCCTCAATGTCAAGACTCAGCCTGATGTCCAGACGCTCAAGATGACGGACACGATGCTCAGCCTCGTTGCCATTCTCGGCATCGGTGCCGTGGCGGCCATCATCTTCGGAGTGATCCGGGGCCTCATCACCAACAAATAAGATTCAGCCATGTCCAAAAGAAAAACACCGGGGTTGAACACGCAATCGACTGCCGACATCGCTTTCCTCCTGCTCTGCTACTTCCTGATGACTTCCACCATGGATCAGCAGTCGGGTCTGCAGCGTCGTCTGCCGCCGATGCCTGACAAAGACCAGAAGACCGAGGACACGAAGGTAAACAAAAGAAACATTATCATCGTGAAGATCAACTCGGCGGACAGATTGTTTGCCGGTGACCAGCTTATGGACGTCAGCCAGCTCAAGGATAAGATCAAGGAATTCCTCACCAATCCGGCGAACGACCCGAACCTCCCCGAGCGGGAGAACAAGTTCATCGAAGGATTCGGTGAATATCCGGTCTCGAAGGGTGTCATCTCCCTGCAGAACGACCGCGGTACTTCCTACCAGGCCTACATCGCCGTGCAGAACGAGCTCGTGAAGGCCGTGAACGAAATCCGCGACGATTTCAGCCGCGCCCAGTACGGGAAGGTTTTCGCGAACCTGAACGAGGACCAGCAGAAGATCGTCAAGGAAGCCATTCCACAGAACATATCCGAGGCTGAGCCGAAGGATGTTACGAAAAAGTAAGTAATTCAGGAGGAACGCACTATGCCTATTTTCAAAAGAAGCGGCAAGAAAGAAATGCCGGAGTTGGGAACAAGTTCCGATATCGTCTTCATGTTCCTGTTCTTCTTCATGGTCACCTCCCAGCTTCGTTCCAACGAAGTGAAGGTGAAGGTGAAACTTCCTGAAGCTACCGAAGTCGTGAAACTTGAAAGAAAAGACTTGTCTTCCTACATCAACATCGGTTCCCCGACGGCCCAGTATCAGGCCCAGTTCGGTACCGATGCGCGTATCCAGCTCAACGACTCTTTCAAGACCGTCGACGACATCCGCGACTTCATCGCCGCCGAACGTGAGGCGATGAGCGAGGCTGACCGTCAATTGATGACTGTGTCGATCAAGGCAGACCAGGATGTACGTATGGGTATCATTACGGATGTGAAGCAGGAGCTGCGTCGCTGCTCCGCGCTGAAGATCATGTACGCCGCGAACAAGGCGGCTGCAAAGTAACCCGTACCGACATAGATTTGAAAAAGAGGACCGATCCACGGGACCGGTCCTCTTTTTTTTGTTTTTTTATACTATCTTTGTAAGATAGGATAATTGTGCGCTCATGCGCACGGAAACAGACCTTTATGGAAACGATCAAAAGAAGGAAAGTCAAGGACCTGCTGCAGGAGCAGCCGGGAACGGAAGTGCTGGCGAAAGGCTGGGTCAGAACCAAACGCGGCAACAAACAGATCAAATTCATCGCACTGAACGACGGATCCACCATCTACAACATCCAGGTAGTCGCCGATACGGCCAAGATCGACGAGGATACGCTCCGACGCGTAACGACGGGCGCCAGCCTCAGCGTGCGCGGCACCCTGGTAGCCTCCGTGGGCAGCGGACAGGCGGTCGAGATCCAGGCGGAAAGCATCGAAGTGCTCGGAGAGTGCGATCCGGTCCGCTACCCGCTGCAGAAGAAGGACACTTCGCTGGAATACCTGCGCACCGTCGCACACATGCGCCTGCGCACGAACACCTTCGGCGCCGTGCTCCGCATCCGCCACGCCATGGCTTTCGCCATTCATAAGTTCTTCAATGACAAGGGCTTCGTCTATCTTCACACTCCGCTGATCACGGAATCTGACGCAGAGGGTGCCGGCGACATGTTCCAAGTCACCACGATGAACCTCGAGAACATCCCCAAGAAGAAGGACGGGACGGTTGATTTCAGCAAGGACTTCTTCGGCAAGAAGACCAGCCTCACCGTGAGCGGACAGCTCGAAGGCGAGCTGGGCGCCACGGCGGTCGGCGAGATCTACACCTTCGGCCCGACCTTCCGGGCGGAGAACTCCAATACGCCCCGCCACCTGGCGGAGTTCTGGATGATCGAACCGGAAATGGCCTTCTACGACATCGAAGACAACATGGAACTGGCCGAGGAGTTCGTGAAGTATCTGGTACAGTATGCGCTGGACCACAGCATGGACGACCTGCAGTTCCTTTGCGACAAATACGACAACGGGCTCATCGAGCGCCTGCGCAGCGTGCTGGGGATCGCTTTCCAGCGTGTCACGTACACGGAAGCGGTCGAGATCCTCGAAGCGGCGGTGGCTTCCGGCGTGCAGTTCGAGTATCCTGTCTCCTGGGGCATGGACTTCCAGAGCGAACACGAACGGTACCTCGTGGAAAAACACTTCGGGAAACCCGTGATCCTCATTGACTTCCCGAAGGACATCAAGGCCTTCTACATGAAGCAGAACGAAGACGGACGGACGGTCCGCGGCATGGATGTGCTCTTCCCGAAAATCGGCGAGATCATCGGCGGTTCCGAGCGCGAAAGCTCCCTCGAGAAACTGGAAGCCCGTATCGACGAGCTGAAGATGAGCCGCAAGAACCTGGAGTGGTACCTCGACACCCGCCGCTACGGCACCGTTCCGCACAGCGGTTTCGGACTGGGCTTCGAGCGCCTGCTCCTCTTCGTCACCGGCATGGCCAACATCCGCGACGTCATCCCCTTCCCCAGGACGCCCAAGAATGCTGAATTCTAAAACAAACAGGATATGCTAGTCATTGGAATTGCCGGCGGCTCCGGCTCCGGAAAGACCACGGTCGTCAAAGCGATCACGAACCAGCTCAAGGAGCAGGTGGTCGTCATCCCGCAGGACTCCTACTACAAGGATTCCAGCCATCTTCCCATGGAAGAGCGGCAGCAGATCAACTTCGACCACCCGGACGCCATCGACTTCAAGCTGCTATGCAAGCAGTTGAAGGATCTCAAGGCCGGTGCGGACATCGAACAACCGGTGTATTCCTACATCACCTGCTCGCGCTCCAAGACCGAGACGGTGCGTGTCGCGCCGGCGGACGTGATCATCATCGAAGGCATCCTGATCTTCACCTGCAAGGAACTCCGCGACCAGATGGACATCAAGATCTTCGTGGACGCGGACGACGACGACCGGCTGATGCGTGTCATGGCGCGAGACATCCTCGAACGCGGGAAGACGGTCGAGACCGTCATCGAGCGCTATACCAAGACGGTCAAGCCGATGTACCTGCAATTCATCGAACCGAGCAAGCGGTACGCCGACATCATCATCCCGCAGGGCGGGCACAACAAGGTGGCGATCGACATCATCTCCGCGACGGTGGAGAAGGCGCTCCGTGAAAAAAGGGGGAAGTAGCCGATGAAGCGGTTGGACAGCGAAGACAAGGCAGGGCTCTACATCACCGTGATCTTTCACCTGGTGGTGCTGATCATCTTGCTGGCCAGCCAGATCGGGGCGGCGCTCCGGTCAGAGAACACCTTTGTCATCGACTTCTCCAAGCAGGAAGCCGTGCAGAAGGAGAAGGAAGAGATCCAGTTCAAGGAAGACATCAGCAAACGCCTGGACGATCTGATCGCCTCCGCCGCCGGTGTTCCGATCCGGAACGTGGCGGTGGACCGGAGCCGCGCCGCGCTCAAGGACGACCGCAACACCGATGCGGAACAGCTCTACAAAGATGCGGAGCGGCTGGCCAAGGAACTGAAGGACGGTTTCAAGGTCGAGGAGAACGATGAGGACTACGTGTCGGAGAACAAGCCGGCGCCCCGGAAGGAGGAGCCGAAGAAGCAGACCTACAGCGGTCCGTCGGTCGTGTCCTACGACCTGGAAGGACGCAAGGCGAGCCGGCTTTCGATCCCGGCCTACCGCTGCATGGGCGCAGGCCACGTGACGGTGATCATCACCGTGGACCCTTCCGGCAATGTGGTGAACGCCAAGGTGCAGGACGAAGTTTCGTCCGCGGACGGCTGCCTGCGCAATTTCGCGGTGCGCGCCGCCCGGCTGTCGAAGTTCTCCGCATCCGCCTCGGCGCCGCCGCGGCAGATCGGAAACATCGTGTACATGTTTATTGCGCAATAGCACGGATATGAACAAGAAGACGCTGATACTGCTCATTACGGCCGTCGTCCTGCTGGCCGGAGGCATCGCCTACGCCATCGCGAAGCTGTACTCCGACCATGAAGGGCCCGGCGAGCCGGTGCCCGCAGGCCGCTTCGAGGAGCGGCATCCGCTGGTCCGGGCCGTCCCTTCCGACGCCGTCCTCGTCTTCTGCACCAAAGACTTCGGCCGCCTGCGGAAGTACCTGGATGATTCCACCGCCGTCTTCAGCGAACTGGTCCGCGGCAAGCTCGACGCCATCATGGACGGGTGCGGGCGGTTCTCCAAGGCCCCGGCACTCCTGTCGCTCAACTACGCCAAGGAACTGCAGCCGCTGCTTGCCGTCTCCGTCGGGACGTCCGCCAGGGACACCGCTGTCCTCCACGCCCTGGTGGACAGCGCCCTCGCCGCCGGGCTCTCCGCCCGGGTGCACGACGGCCTCTTCCTCGTATCCAATTCGCAGACCGTGCTCTCCTCGTCGGTGCGCCACATCGACCAGGGAGACTCCATCCTTGAAGCGAAGGGCTTCGCACCGCTGGCCGGGCAGACCGCCGGCGAAGACCTCCTCTTCATCTCGAACAACTACATGGACGTCCTCCAGCGGACCTATTTCGCAGGGAAACACCGTGCGGCCGCCCAGTTCCTCTCTCGGATGGCATCCTGGACCGCCTTCTCCGTGCAGAAGCGTTCCGATGCCGGGTCACGGCTGACCGCATCCCTCCTGTACGGGGAGGATCCGGCCTTCTACGCAGGCGTGCTCGCGCAGGCTGGAGAAGGAGAGGTCATGGTGCAGGATGTCCTGCCCTCCGGCGTCGACTACGTGTTCGACCTGCCGGTCGCCGATATCGACGCCTACATCAAGGCATGGCGGAGATACATGGACGCCCGCATCAAGCTCGACGCCTACCGCGCAGCGCTCGACGCCCAGAAGAAACTGACGGGCACGCAGGCGGAAGAATGGGCGAAGTCCCTAGCAATCAGCGAGGTGGCCCTGGCCGGCGTCCACATCGGAAAAGAACTGAAAAAAGTGCTGCTGGTCCGCTCGGGCGCCCGGAAGAAAGGCGTTTCCGAGCCCGCCTCCTTCCCGTACGGCGGCTTCGTGAGCACGCTGTTCGGTGACCTCTTCACGCCGGACGGCGAGGACACCTGCCTGTCCCTGGGCAGCTGGACCGTCATCGGTTCCGCGGCCGTCATCGACGCATGGCGGCAGGAAGGGTTCGCCACACAGACCCTCAAGACCTACCTGGACGAATGCGACCTGTCGGGGCGGATTCCCGCCAAGGGGTGCCGATTCTTCCTGTACCATTCCCTGACGGAAGACCCGACCGTCGCCGACGCCACGTTCAGTGCGCCGACGGCGAAAGCCGTCCGGGCGAGCCTGGCCGGCGTCACCTACGCCCCCCTGTTCCTGTCCGCTTCGGCGGAAGGAGGACGCCTCGATGCTGACATCAGCATCGACCGCCTGAACACCGTCCCGGGCAAGCAGCAGGCGGAAACGGACTACGACACCTCGGTCGTCGTACCGGAGGGTCCCTTCCCCGTGAAGAACAGCGCCACCGGCCAGACGAACAAACTCTACCAGAACGCCCACCTGTCCATCTGCCTGCAGGACGAAAACGGCAAGGACCTCTGGGGTATTCCCTTCAAGGAAAAGATCGCCGGAACGGTGGAAGACATCGATTACTTCGCCAACGGCAAGATCCAGTTCCTGTTCGGTGCCGGATCGAAGTTGTACCTGCTCGACCGCCTGGGCCGCTTCGTCGGCGGCTTCCCCGTGGAGCTGGGCAAGCAGATTACCCTGGGACCGGCCGTCTATGACTTCACCGGTGCGCACGGCTACACGGCCGTCGTCCTGCACGCCGACAACACCGTCGGCATGTACGACCTGCACGGGAAAACGGCTGCGGACTGGAAGGGCTTCACCGTAAACGAGACCATCAAGTCGCTCCCCGAACTGCTGGAGAGCGGCGGCAGTAAATACTGGATCGTCCGGACTTCGCGCCAGACGCTCTGCTTCCCCTTCAAGGGAGGCGAAAGCCTTTGGAACAATACGGGCGGCAAGATGGTCCGCCCTGACAGCCCGGTCGAGCCCTCGGGCAAGAACTCCGTCAAGGCCAAATGCTACGACGGAAAGGAACGATCCTTCAAACTAGAATGATAAACAGAGAAAGTATATGAACGATTTTACTTTTCAATCGGTCAACAAACTCATCGAGAAGAGTTTCCAGGAAAATTGGGACAGACATGCACTGTCGAACTACCAGGGTGCCAGCCTGTGTTACCGGGACGTTGCCCGCAGAATCGAGAAGTTGCACATCGCCTTTGAAAAGTGCTTCCTCCACAAGGAGGACCGCGTGGCCATCTGCTCGCGGAACCAGGTGAACTGGGGCGTCAGCTTCCTGGCCACCATCACGTACGGCGCTGTCGCCGTCCCGATCCTGCATGAATTCAAGTCCGGCAACATCCACTACCTGGTCAACCACTCGGAAGCGAAGGTCCTCTTCGTGGACGATGTCATCTGGGAGGGGCTGAATCCGGACGAGATGCCGAACCTGTACGCCGTCGTCCAAATCAATACGTTCAAGCTCCTGTACGCCCGCAACAGCCGGATCACGGAAGCGCGCGAACACATGAATGAGTATTTCGGCAAACGGCATCCGAACAGCTTCGAACCCGGAGACCTGTGCTATTACAAGGACTCCCCCAACGAACTGGCGATGATCAACTACACCTCCGGCACCTCCGGTTTCTCCAAGGGTGTGATGATCCCCTACCGGGCCCTGTATTCGAACATACAGTTCGCCGCGCATGTACTGCCGATGCTCAACAACACGAGCAACGTCGTTTCGATGCTGCCTTCCGCGCACATGTACGGCATGATGTTCGAGTTCCTGTTCGAGATGACGATCGGCGCGCATGTGCACTTCCTCACCCGTATCCCCAGCCCGAAGATCATCATGCAGGCCTTCGAGGAGGTGAAGCCGAACATTATCATCGCCGTTCCGCTGATCATCGAGAAAGTGTACAAATCCAAGATCCAGAAGATCGTGGAGAAAGGCTCCGTCAAGACGATGCTCCGCATCCCCGTCGTGGACAAGATGATCCAGAAGAAGATCCGCACGGAACTGACGAATGCGTTCGGCGGCAATTTCGTAGAGGTGATCATGGGCGGTGCCGCGTTCAACAAGGAGATTGAAAAGTTCTTCTGGACGATCGAGTTCCCCTACACCGTCGGCTACGGCATGACGGAGTGCGCCCCGATCATCACCTACGCCTCGCACAAGGACAAGAAGCTATACTCCTGCGGCAAAGCGGCCCTGAACATGCAGATTCGCATCGACTCGCCGGACCCGCAGAACATCGAAGGGGAGATCCAGGCCTTCGGTCCGAACCTCCCGCTGGGTTATTTCAAGAACGAAGAAGCGACGGCCGCCCTCTTCACGGAAGACGGCTGGCTGCGCACCGGTGACATGGGTGTCATCGATGCCGACGGCTACCTGTTCATCCGCGGCCGCTCCAAGTGCATGATCCTGGGTCCGAACGGACAGAACATCTATCCGGAAGAGCTGGAGTCCGTCATCAACTCGATGGCCTACATCGTGGATTCCCTCGTCATCGAGGACGGCGGCCTCACGGCGCTGATCTATCCCGACTACCACCAGGGCGAGCTGGACGGCATGGGACGGCCCGAGCTGGAAGCACACCTGCAGTCGCTGCTTCCGCAGATCAACAAGGATCTGCCGAACTACGCCCAGATCCGCAAGGTCGAGTTCATGCCGGAAGACTTCGAGCGTACCCCCAAGCGCAGCATCAAGCGTTACCTCTACCAGCGCAACAAGTAATGGAAAAGTTTGACTGCCGGTATCTGGAAATGGCCGAAATCTGGGCCAAGAACTCCTACTGCAAGCGCAGGCAGGTCGGTGCCCTGATCGTCAAGAACCGGATGATCATCTCGGACGGCTACAACGGCACCCCCTCCGGATTCGAGAACATCTGCGAAGACGAGAACGGTGTGACGAAACCCTATGTCCTGCACGCCGAGGCGAACGCCATCACGAAGGTGGCCAAGTCCGGCAACAGCAGCGAAGGCTCCACCCTGTACGTGACGGCCTCCCCCTGCCTGGAATGCGCCAAACTCATCATCCAGGCCGGCATCAAACGCGTTGTATATAAAGACGAATACCGGCTGACGGACGGCGTGGACCTGCTCCGGCAGGCTGGAATCCAAGTTGAAAAGATAGACGAATGAGAAAATACGCCTCCATCTGGGTCGCGCTGCTGGGCATCCTTGTCGGCGCACTGGCCGTGATGACCGTGCAGTCCTACTACAAGAGCAAGAACATCCTCCGCGTCCAGGGCACGGACTGGCGGAAACTGAATCTCATCCTCCAGCAGATCGACCGCAACTACGTGGACACCATCGACCGGGAGAAGGTCACGGAAGCCGCCATTGCGGCCGCCCTCGCCCAGCTCGACCCGCATTCCGTCTACATGCCGCCGGTCAAACTGACCGAGGCGGAGACGGAACTGGCCGGGAACTTCGACGGCATCGGGATCCAGTTCAACGTGCCCAACGACACGGCCATCGTGCTGGAAGTCATCCCCGGCGGTCCGTCCGAGAAGGCGGGGCTCCTGCAGGGCGACCGCATCCTCCAGGTCGACGACAAGGTGATCGCCGGCGTCGGCTTCCCGCAGGACAGCATGGTCCGGCGGATGAAAGGGCCGGCCGGCACGAAAGTGACGGTCACGGTCGGGCGCGCCGGGACGCGGATCCCCTTCGAGATCACGCGCGGAAAGATCCCCGTGCACTGCATCGACGCTTCCTTCATGGTCAATGACACCCTGGGCTACATCCGCCTGTCGAAGTTTACGCGCACCACGGCATCCGAGAGCTTCATTGCCGCGGCGAACCTGCTGAACCAGGGCATGACCCGCCTGATCCTTGACCTGCGCGACAATGCAGGCGGCTATCTCGACCAGGCAAACAAGCTGGCAAACATGTTCCTCAGCAAAGGGGATGAGATCGTCTACATGGAAGGCCTGCACCGCAATCGCGAAGACTATGTCGCCGACGGGCAGGGGATCCTGCAGAAAATCGGGCTCACCGTGCTGATCAATGAGAACTCGGCCTCGTCCAGCGAGATCTTCGCGGGCGCCATCCAGGACAACGACCGGGGCACGATCATCGGCCGCCGTTCCTTCGGCAAGGGCCTGGTGCAGGAGCCTATCTACTTCAGCGACGGATCCGGCGTCCGGCTCACGGTCGCCCGCTTCCACACCCCTTCCGGCCGCTGCATTCAAAAGCCGTACTCGTCTGACTATCAGTATGATATCTACAAGCGTTACACGGACGGAGAAATGCTCGTAGCCGACAGCATCAAGATCGATTCGACAGCGATCTACAAGACACGCGGGGGACGTACGGTCTACGGAGGCGGCGGCATCATCCCGGATGTCTTCGTTCCGATCGACACGACCCGGGCTTCCGATTTCTTTGTCGCCTGCAACAAGAAGGCGACACAGATGCGCTTCGCGTCGGAGATGTTCGACCGCTACCGCAGCAAGCTTGCACCGGTCGAATCCTTCAACGACCTGATACCGCTGCTGGACGGAATGGACCTGCCGAAGCAGTTCCGCGCTTTCGCGCAGAAGCAGGACGGAATCACCGCGACGGACCGGGAATGGGACGAAACGCTGCCCTATCTGGAGCCGCAGCTCCGCGCGCTGGTCGGGCGTTACTCCAAACTCGGTGAAAACGCCTTCTACAAGCTGTACGAAGAGGTTGACACGATGCTGCAGGCGGCCATCCACCAAGGCAACTGACGCGCCTCATCGAAGGGTATAGACGATGAAGCGGCAGCCTTCCGACCGGTTGCGGAAACGGAACGGTGCCAGCCGCGTGACGCTGCGTCCGGCAGCCACTTCCACGTCTTTGAAGACCTTGCGTTCCAGCGTACGGCCTTTCTCATTCTGCAGTTCCACTTCCAGGGTGACACGACGCGCGCCGTCCAGGTTGAAGATGACCGGACGAATCTCGTCGCCGGGACCATACACCGTATCGACGTCATCGCTGCCGGCCCAGGTCCGCTGGAACGCCATCCGGTTGGCATGGAATGCCAGCTTCGGAACACAGAACGGATCCACGACCGGCTTCTCGTACGTAAACATGTTGGGCCCGGACTCCAGGGAGCACCAGGAGAATCCGCTGACCCCGCACAGAAGCTGCATCTTCATCGATTCCCACGCGGAGAAGGCCTGGTAGGCCTGACTGGCTTTCCACTCGTCCGCCTCCAGGAAACGGCCGATGCTGGCCTTTTCGTAGTCACGTTCATAGGAGAAAATCTCGAACCACGGCTCCTTGCGGGCCAGCGCCCAGTTGGGCTGCCCGATGGATTCCTCATGCTCGAAGTTGAAATAGCACAGGTCTTTGGCATCCAGGCACGACTTTGCGAAGGGATACGGAATCTTCCGCAGTTCGCTCCAGGTATGGGTGTAACCGGCGTAGGAATCCTGACTGCCCCGCGTCATCATCCGGTGCATCAGCCAGGGATTAGGCGCCAGGGGATTCCCCTTGTCATCGACCGAACCGTCATAGGTGGCGAAGTGCATGTGCTGCCAGAAAGAGGTCGGCGAGACCAGCCGGCTGCTGTCGAGCTGGGTGATCGTGGAGACGATGGAGCGGATGTAGTCCTGCGAATCGGAGGCGTCGTGCCGGCGGAACCGGTTCGGATGGTTGGACGCCTCCCACATCACGATGGAAGGATGGTTGTAGACCCTCCGCATGTAGGCAGGAAAATCAGCGATATCGACGTTCCACACCTCTCCTTCACGGATCCAGCCCGCCGTCTGCCAGATCAGGAAAAGGCCCAGCTGGTCGGCGTATTCGGCGAAACGCGGGTCATTGATGCCGTCGGATTCATGCATCTGGGACTGCACGTGGATGCGGAGCAGGTTGCCCAAGGCCTTGGACATCATCAGTTCGCGCATCACCATCGCGTCGGTTGCGCAGCGGATGGTGACCGCGGCGTTTTCCACCGGCATGCGGTACCCGAGATTCTGTCCGCCGCCCAGGACCTCGGGCTGCCCGTTGACGTAAAGCACGCCCTGGCGCTGCTCGATGAGGCGGATGCCCGTTGTGGTGACGAAATCGTCCACGACGCGGCCGTCCTCGTCCTTCAGTACCACCTCGACCTTGTAAAGCTGCGGTGAGGACGGATTCCAGAGCCTCGGCGAAGGGATGCGCAGGTCCATATCGACAGGATTGTCCACGCGCGGACGCAGTTCGACGGCCTGTTCCACCTCCGAAACGCAGGCACCCTCAGAAGGGAACCAGGGCGCATAGCGGAGGATCAGGCTGCCCTTCCTGGAGAATCCTGTGTCATTGCGCAGGACGATCCGGTGATGCTGCAGGGCCTCGTTTTCCGAAAGCGCCTGCGTATGTACCAGGCATTCCGCAATCCGGTCCGGCGTATCGGTGAGCACCAGCTGCGTCCGGCCCAGGAACCAGCCCACATGCTTGTCAGAGGGGGCATGGAAGACGGATTCCTCCGCTTGGAAGGGCTTCACGCGGACAGCGATGGTGTTCTCGCATCCCTCAAGCAGGTATTCGGTAATATCGATCTCACGCGGAATCCTTCCCCGCAGGACGGCCGCCGGGGTACCGTTGACCCACACCTCTCCGGCAGGGTCCAGCGTTTCCATCCGGAGAATCGCCTTGCAGAAAGTCCCGACGGACACCTTCGTCCGCAAGTAGAAGCTCTCGCCCGCGGCCCGTTCTCCGCCCAGCGGAGCGGGCAGCCGGACAGGATGCCACAGCGCGTCATCATAGGCGGGGTCCTGCCAGCCTTTCATGGATGGTACCGCGTCGAAATCTTCGTCGAACCGCATTTCCGTCCGGTAAGGCTGCGTCGGCTTATCTTCCTGGCGCACAAAGGCGTAGAGGGCGGCCCCGTCGATCAGCGCCCGGCCGGACAAGGCCGTTATCCGAAGGGCTGAGACCTGCTGGAGACCCGCCGCAGCGGTCTCCCGGACCGTGCGGCCTTCCGAAGAGAGGAAGATCCGTCCGCCGGACAGATCCGCGTAGATTTCAAAAGAAGAAAGGTTCCCGACCGGAATGTCGACGCCGTGTCCGGCGCCGTCTTCCAGACGGACGGTCAGCCCGCCGGCCGGTTCGCGCAAGGTGGCGCGCAGGCGGAAACGCCAGTCCATCGGTGAGACCGGCAGATTGACGGAAGCGCCGGCGTCCAGCTGCAAGGCGCCGTCCGCGATGCGTCCGCCACCGGCGGTCCAGGCTTTCCAACGGGCGGCAACCGCCGCTTCCTTACCCGCTTTGTAGCCGATGGACCGCCAGTCATCCAGCACCAGCTGATGCCGGACGGAGGGGAGGGGCTGCGGCTTGACGGCAGCCAGGCGCGCACCGACTTCTTCCTCCGAGAACAGTGGCGTATCCTGCTGCGGATCGCCCCAGAAACGCGATCCATAGGCGGCATACCGGTTCAAGGCATCCACGCGGGTGTCGGTGTCGAACCATTCCGTTTCGCCATGGAAGTCCGTCACCCCGTCGGCCCGGGCGTCACGCGTGAACCAGCGCATCTCGAAGGTGCGACCTCCCTGTGCGGAAAGACATGCGGCCGCCCCCAGCAAAAGGGCAGCCGACAGAAATATCCTCTTATACATAGTCCTGTCTATCAAATGATCGGGCTCACGTAGTCGCGGATGTCCTGCGCTGAAACCGGGTTCCCGCCGAGGATCATCAGGCGTTCCACGACGTTGCGGAGTTCGCGGATGTTCCCCGTCCAGGAACGGTCCTGCAGGCTTTTGACGGCTTCGGGCGAGAAGGGTTTGGCCGGCATTCCCGACTCGGTGCTGATCTGCTTGACGAAATAGTCCACAAGGAGCGGGATATCGTCCTTGCGCTCATCCAGCGTCGGCACATTGATGACGATCACGCTCAGCCGGTGGTAGAGGTCTTCGCGGAAACGGCCTTCCTTGATTTCCATCTGCAGGTTCTTGTTTGTGGCGGCGATCACGCGCACGTCGACGGTGATATCCTTGTCGCTGCCTACGCGGGAAAGCTTCTTTTCCTGCAGGATCCGGAGCACCTTGGCCTGGGCGGCGAGGGACATGTCGCCGATCTCGTCCAGGAAGAGGGTGCCGCCGTCCGCCTGCTCAAACTTTCCCTTGTGCTGGCGGATGGCAGAGGTGAAGGCTCCTTTCTCGTGCCCGAACAGCTCACTCTCAATGAGTTCCGAAGGGATGGCCGCACAGTTGACTTCGATATAGGGCATCGTGCTGCGCAGGCTCTGGGCGTGCAGGCTGCGCGCCACCAGTTCCTTGCCCGTACCGTTGGAGCCGCAGATGAGGACACGGGCGTCCGTCGGCGCCACCTTGGCGATGATCTCGCGGATGTGCTGGATCGGGGCGGATTCACCGACCATCTGCTGCCCGTACACCCGTTTCTTGAGTGTCCGGTTCTCATTGATGATCGTCGCCCGCTCCGTCGCGTTCTTGATGGTGATCAAGATGCGGTTCAGGTCGAGCGGCTTCTGGATGAAGTCGAAGGCCCCCTTCTTGATGCACTCGACGGCCGTATCGATGTCGCCGTGCCCGGAAATCATGATGACGGCGGCGTCGATGCCGTCCGCCACCATCTTCTCGAGAACCTCCGTCCCGTCCATGCCGGGCATCTTGATGTCGCAGAAGATGACGTTGTACCGTTCCTTTTCAACCTGCGCGAGCGCGGAAGGGCCGTCTTCGGCCACGTCCACCTCGTATCCTTCGTCACCCAGGATCTCCTTCAGGGAGTTCCGGATGGCCCTTTCGTCGTCGACAATGAGAATTTTCATAACAGTTTACGTATCTTTGCAAATATCGGACATTTTTCTTTATTTTGGTAGACTAAAAGTGACAAGCATGCATATTCCCGACATCATCATCGCCGTCGACGGCTACTCCGCCACCGGAAAGAGTTCCGTCGCCAAGCTCGTCGCCAAGCAATTCGGCTTCCTGTATCTCGACTCGGGCGCCCTGTACCGCGGCGTCACGCTGTACGCCCTCGAGAACGGGCTCATCGATCCGGAGAAGGGCATCGACGAAGCTGCGCTGCAACAGGCGCTCGGGCACCTCGACCTGACCTTCCGTGCAGGCGACGGCGGCGGCACCTACATGGGCGGACGGCGCATCGAGGAAGAAATCCGGACGCTGGAAGTCTCTTCCTGGGTCAGCCCCGTTTCCGCCATCCCCTTCGTCCGGAAATACGTCGATGAGCGGCTGCACGCCCTGGCCCGCCACGGACGCGTCATCATGGACGGACGTGACATCGGCACCACGGTATTCCCGGATGCAGACATCAAGGTGTTCAAGGTCGCCAGCGATGAAATCCGCGCGAAACGGCGCTACAACGAACTCGTCGCGAAAGGCGAGGCGCCGACGATGGAAGCGGTGCTGAAGAACCTCAAGGAACGGGACTATATCGACTCGCACCGGGAGACTTCGCCGCTCCGCCGCGCTGAAGACGCCTTCGTCATGGACGACACGGACATGACCCTCCACGAGGAAGTGGTCTGGTTCGAAGGCCTGATCCGAGGCAAGTACGGCATTCTGGAATAAATGGCGAGAACAGTCGAAATCGAACGCCACAGCGGCTTCTGCGGAGGTGTGATCCGGGCCATCGGAACGGCCGAGGCCTACCTGGACGCACATCCGGGCGGGCGGCTGCATTCCCTGGGCGCAATCGTCCATAACGAAGCGGAGCTGGAACGGCTGGCCGCAAAGGGGCTCGTGACCATCCGGCACGAAGACATCCCCGCCCTGTCCGCTGCCGGAGCCGGCACCGTGCTCATCCGCGCACACGGTGAGCCGCCGGCCTCCTACAAGATGCTTTCCGACGCCGGGCTCGAGGTCGTGGACTGCACTTGTCCCGTCGTCCTCAAACTCCAGGAAGACATCCGCGCGGCACACGCCCGTCTGGCAGAGGACGACGGCAAGCTGGTGATATTCGGGAAAGTGGGACACGCCGAAGTGCTCGGGCTGCTGGGGCAGGTCGGCGGGGACGCCCTCGTCCTGGAACGCCCCGACCAGCTCGAGGCCGCCCTCCGGGAGGGTCGCCTGCACACCGACCGTCCCGTGGAAGTGTTCTCCCAAACAACCAAAAGCCCCGTGGAATATGCAGAACTGTGCCGGCGGATCCAGGGCGCCGTCAACGCGCCGGTCACCGTACACCGGACGATCTGCAGCCAGGTGGCATCGCGGCACGAGCAGCTGGCCGCCTTCGCCGCCGCCCACGACACGATCCTGTTCGTTTCCGGATCGACCAGTTCGAACGGGAAGGTGCTCTACGACCTGTGCCGGAGCGTCAATCCGCGCGCACGCCACATCTCTTCCGAAACGGAGATCCGGCCCGAGTGGTTCGGACCCGGCGAGCGGGTGGGGATCTGCGGGGCCACCTCCACGCCGCGATGGCTGCTGGAGAAGGTAGCGGAAGCGGTGCGTACGCTCCCGGAATGATAAAAATTTGCAAGAATACGTGTAAATCACTACATTTGTGGATGTCCTGTAAGGACATACAACCGATCCGCATATAAATTTAACATCATATTTATGGCAACAACTGCAGATTTCAAGAACGGACTGTTCATCAACTACAACGGCAAACCCTGCCAGGTCGTTTATTTCCAGCATGTGAAACCCGGGAAGGGACCGGCCTTCGTCAAGACGAAGCTCCGCAATCTTGAGAACGGAAGAATCCTCGAGAACACCTTCACCGCCGGCGCCAAGATCGACACCATCACCGTCGAGCGCCGTCCGTACCAGTTCCTCTATTCCGACGAGGACGGGTTCAACTTCATGCACGAAGAGACCTACGAGCAGATCCACCTTCCGCACGACGTCGTCGAGAATTCCGACCTGATGAAAGAAGGCCAGCACGTGGAGATGATGTTCGTGGTGGAGCCTGAAGAGAAGTGCCTCACTTGCGAACTGCCGACCTACGTTGAACTGGAAGTCACCTACGCCGAGCCGGCCGTCAAGGGCAACACGGCATCGACCAGCGCCCTCAAGGAAGTGACCCTCGAGACGGGCGCCAAGGTGATGGTCCCCCTGTTCATCAACCAGGGCGAGAAGATCACCGTCAACACTACCGACCGCAGCTACGGACAGCGCGTCTAAGGCGCACCTCAGCGGCAAGAAACAGAAAGTCGGTGAACCAGAAGCCTTGGTTCACCGACTTTATCGTATCCTGTATCCGGACGGCGTTTATTCTTCGGGCGCTTCCGGCGTGAGCGCGGCATCCGCGGAGGCTGCGGCGGCCAGCGCCGCCTCATGCTCGGCCTTGGCACGCTCCACGGCGACGGCTTTCTTGAGGATGAAGCCGCTGCCCAGGTACTTGGTGCGCACGTCGTCGTCGGCAGCCAGGGCTTCCGGCGTACCCTGCTGGAGGATCGTTCCCTCGTACAGCAGGTAGGCGCGGTCGGTGATGGCCAGGGTCTCGCCCACGTTGTGGTCGGTGATGATCACACCGATGTTCCGGTATTTGAGTTTGGCGATGATGTACTGGATATCCTCGACGGCAATCGGGTCGACGCCGGCGAACGGCTCGTCGAGCAGGATGAACTTCGGGTCGATCGCGAGGGCGCGGGCGATCTCGCAGCGCCGGCGCTCGCCGCCGGACAGCTGGATGCCGAGGCTCTTGCGTACCTTGGACAGGTTGAACTCGTCGATCAGGCTCTCGAGGCGTTCCATCCGTTCTTCCTTGGTCATCGGCGACATCTCCATGACGGACAGGATGTTGTTCTCCACGGACATCTTGCGGAAGACGGAAGCTTCCTGCGGCAGGTAACCGATGCCTTTCTTCGCCCGCATGTACATCGGCAGCGAGGTGATATCCTCGTCGTCGAGGAAGACTTTGCCGCCGTTGGGGACGATCTGTCCCGTGATCATGTAGAAACTGGTGGTCTTGCCGGCACCGTTCGGGCCGAGGAATCCGACGATCTCTCCTTGGTTGATTTCCATCGAAACACCTTTGACAACCGTCCGGATGCCATATTTCTTGACCAGGTTTTCACAACGAAGTTTCATCTTTTTCTCATTTTGTTTCAAGTCCGAAATCCCGGATCAGGTGCTGTACTTCCCCGCTGCGTTCCATCAGCGCCGTCGCCTTCTCGTGGTCCGTGTAAGGGGCGACCGGCTTGTCTTCCGTGGGCCGCACATCCACCTCGAGGCGGACTTTCGAGGAGCCGCTCCGGCGTTGGAGGAAGCCCTCCAGCTCGCGGAGCTTTTTCTCGCGGATCCACTGCATCTGGGACACGTTGTCGACGCGGAAGAGGGCGACTTTGACCCCGTCGGCGGCCGAAATCTCGACCTGTGCGTTTTGCAACATCGATGCCAGGCGCGGCTGTCCGGCCTGGCTGCCCGGCAGTTCCTTCCACGCCGCCAGCAGGACTTCGTCCTCCGGCAAGGCATCGTCAGCAGCGGTTGCGTCCGCCGCCACAGGCGCCGTGGTCTTCTCTTCCCGCAGGGAAGACAGGGACAGGGAAGCGCCGGACTTGCCTGCGGTGCGCCTGCGTGTCCGCGGTGCAGGGGCGGCTTCCGGGGCCGGGGCCTCGGGGGCGGGCGCCGAATCCGCGGCCGGCGCTGGCTGGGATTCCGCGGCCGGCGTGGCCTGCTGTACGGGTGCGGGAGCAGCCTGTTGTACGGGTGCCTGAGGCGCCGGCGTGACCTGCTGTACGGGTGCCGGAGCGGCCTGCTGTACGGGTGCCGGGGCGGCAGCCTCGATGCCCGGTCGCCGGACCAGGAAACTCAGTTTCATCAGCAGGAATTCCACATGCAGGCGGGGCGAAACGGCCGCCTTGTACTGCGACTCGCAGAGCTGCGCCGCCTCCAGGGCACTGTACAGGAAGCCGACGGAACACCTTGCCGCCTGCTCGGCATATCGCTTCCGCGTGGATTCAGGGAGTTCGAGCAGCGGATCGAGCCCGCCGCAGCGACTCACCAGCAAGTTGCGGAAATGCGCGCTGAGCGAAGAGACGAAGTGCAGGCCGCCGAGCCCTTTGGAGAGGATCTCGTCGAAGGTGCGCAGGGCGGTCCCGTAGTCTCCCTGCAGGAAGGCATCCACCAGGGAGAAACTGTATTCGTCGTCGAGGACGCCGAGGTTCTTGATGACGTCCGCATATTTCACGTCCGTGCCGCAGAAAGCGATGGTCTGGTCGAACAGGGTCAGCGCGTCGCGCATCGCCCCGTCGGCCTTCCGCGCAATCACGTGGAGAGACTCGTCGTCAATCGTGATCCCTTCCTTCGAGGCGATCCCGCGCAGGTTGCGGACCATGTCGGGCACACTGATGCGGCTGAAGTCGAACGTCTGGCAGCGGGAGAGGATCGTCGGGAGAATCTTATGCTTCTCGGTGGTGGCCAGGATGAAGATGGCGTGTGCCGGCGGTTCTTCCAGCGTCTTCAGGAAGGCGTTGAAGGCCGCGAGGGAAAGCATGTGCACCTCGTCGATGATGTAGACACTGTATTTGCCGACCTGCGGCGGAATCTGTACCTGGTCCATCAGCGTCTTGATATCGTCCACGCCGTTGTTGGACGCCGCGTCCAGTTCATGGATGCAGTAGGAGCGTCCTTCCTGGAAGGAACGGCACGATTCGCACTCACCGCACGGGTCCATCCCTTCGGAAGGATGTGCGCAGTTGATCGCCTTCGCGAAGATGCGCGCCGTCGTCGTCTTCCCGACGCCGCGGGGGCCGCAGAAGAGGTATGCATGCGCGAGTTTTCCCCCGATGATGGAATTCTTCAGGGTGCGGGCGATGTTGTCCTGGCCGATCAGGGTCTCGAACGAATCCGGACGATATTTCCTGGCTGATACGATATATT
Organism: uncultured Bacteroidia bacterium; assembly: GCA_902801205.1. GTDB lineage: Bacteria > Bacteroidota > Bacteroidia > Bacteroidales > UBA932 > Cryptobacteroides. Next base: position 104,146 of record CADCHE010000001.1, on the reverse strand, counting down.
CTGACATAGTATACAAATGTACACAATTATTCGCAATTTCGTATCTTTGTCCTGCAACTCGGCACGAAGTATGAAGAATTCTTCTCCGGTTGAAAATGAGATTGCCATGAAACGCCTAACGATTATATTGTTGCTCTGCCTTGTCGGGTGCACGATTTGCCTGGACGCGTCCGGGCAGGCGCAGATCACCACGCGCAAGGAGAAGCTCAAGGACATGACGACGCGGATCACGAAAGTCGTGGTCCCCGGAGACGACATGATGGCCGAAGCCATCAAGGAGAGCGTCTCGATGGAATGGACCCTGTCCCCCTTCGAATTCTGCACGTCCGCGGAATTCGACGCCCTGAAGACGAACCCGGCGCACTACTTCCTGCTGCTCACCGAAAAGGACGGTATCCGCTCGCTCGCCTTTGTCAAAGGCGGCCCGGAAGCGGCCCAGGGCGTCGATGCGATGCTGCTGGTCACGTCGTTCCCCCTTGCCGACGCACAGACCCCGTCGGGACGGGAGTTCATCGTGATGCCCGCCGTCATCCATATCATCCAGGACCTGGCGGGCGGTCTGATCCGCTCGGAGTTCAAGGCCTACGCCCAACTGTCGAAATACAACCGGAACCTCCCCAAGCTCCGCACCAAGACCCTCCATATCGACCGTGAAGACATCGCCTCGTCCGTGGGGCGCAAAGTCCTCGACGAACTGGACGAGGACATCCTCGTGGAAGACGAAGAGGCTGTGAACGAAGCCTTTACCCAGGCCGTCTACAACGGCATCATCAGTTTCGTGGTTGCGCCCGCCGAGCCTGTTTCCGGCGCCCCCTGCTACAAGATGCTGATCGGTACGGACGACCACCAGCTCTATTATATCCAGAAACACAAGATCACGGCACGCAAAGGCAGGGGCTTCCTCGCCGGCGACCTGAAGAAAATCCGGAAAGTCAGATAATGCGCACCGGCAAGACGGACTGCGGACTGCTGTACGCGGTCAAGAAAAGCGGAACGGCCGTCGGATACTGCTCGCTGAGCATCCGGTGCGGCACCCGTGACGAAGAAGGTTTCCACAGCGGCATCGCCCATTTCACGGAGCACGCCCTCTTCAAGGGGACGGCGAGAAAGAGCGCCCGCGTCATCAACAACTACCTCGACCGCCTGGGCGGCGAACTGAACGCCTTCACGACCAAGGAGGAGATCGTCCTCCACGCCATCGTGCTGGGCGAAGACACTTTCAAAGCAGCGGCGCTGCTGCTCGAACTGGCGACCAGCCCCACCTTCCCCAAGGAGGAGATCGAGACGGAGCGCGGGGTCGTGGCGGAAGAGATCCGTTCGGCAAAGGACAGCCCGGCCGACGACATCTACGACGCCTTCGAGGGGGCCTGTTTCGAAGGCCACCCGCTCGGCAGCCCCATCCTGGGCACCGTCGCAAGCACCCGGAAGATTACCTCGAAAGAACTCGCCCGCTTCTGCGCGGCGCATTTCCATCCCGGGCGGATGGCCCTGACCGTCGTGGCCGGCGAAGACGAGGCGCGCCTGGAGAAGAAGGTCCTGCAACTGGCCGGGAAAACCTTCGGTACGGCTCCTGCGCCGGCAGCCCCGTCGCCCAGGGTGCTCGTACCCGCTCCTTTCCGGACGTTCGATGTGACGGCCGACAAACGCAACCACGAAGTCAACGCCATCCTCGGCGGCATGGCACCCTCCCTCGCGGACGGGCCGCGCCGGTTCGCCGCGATCCTGCTGGCGAACATCCTCGGCGGTCCGGCGTCGAACTCATTGCTGAACGACCTGCTCCGCGAACGGAACGGTTGGGTATACGGCGTCGAGTGCTCGTACGCGCAGTATGCCGACGCCGGCCTGGTCGCCGTCAGCCTGGGCTGCGAGCGGCAGAACCTGGACAAGTGCCTGCGGGGCGTAGACGACGTCATCCGGAAGATGCAGGAGAATCTTTTGTCGGACAGGCAGTTGCGCGCCGCGAAGAAACAGTTGCTCGGGCAGCTGGCCATCGCTTCGGAAAGCGGGGAGAGCCAGTGCCTGTCGATGGGAAAGAGCCTGCTCTCGTTCGGCCGCGTCGCGACGGATTCCGAGCAGCGGGCGGCCGTTGAAGCCGTCACGGCCGAAGACCTCCGCGACCTGGCCGGGAGCATCTTCGACCCGGGCAGACGCAGCCGGATGGTCTATCTCTGATCTTCCCCCGGAACGAAGGGACTTTTTCGAAGGTGAAACACACGCGGTTTCACCTTTTTTTGCTATTTTTGGACAAACTGCATGATCATCATGAAACACAAACACCTGCTTCTGCTGGCCGCCGTGCTGCTTGCGGCCGCCTGCACACCCCGAACCAAGGACCTCACCCTGCAAACGAAAGTGCCCGCCCGGCCCGCCGGACAGGAGAATGTGCTCGGACTGACCGTACCCGCCATGGACACCGTCCGGATCGGCATCGTCGGCATCGGCGCCCGAGGAAGCGGTGCCGTCAGCCGGCTGACCTATGTACCCGGCACGAAGATCACCGCACTCTGCGACGTCCGCCCCGAGCGGGTGGAATGGGCCCAGGGCGTCCTTGCCTCGCGCGGACTTCCCGCCGCGGCCGGCTACAGCGGCGACACGGAGGCCTTCAAGGCGCTCTGCGAGCGGGATGATGTCGACCTGGTCTACATCTGCACGGATTGGATCCACCATACGCCCATCGCCTTGTACGCGATGGAACACGGGAAGAACGCTGCGATCGAAGTGCCCGCCGCTACCTCGATGGAGGAGATCTGGGACTTGATCAACACGTCGGAGCGCACCCGCAAGCACTGTATGATGCTGGAGAACTGCTGCTACGACTTCTACGAGCTGTCCTGCCTGGCCATGGCCCAGGCCGGCGTCTTCGGTGAAGTGCTGCATGTGGAAGGCGCCTACTGCCACAACCTCGACCCGTACTGGAACGAATACTGGAACAACTGGCGGCTCGACTTCAACCAGACGCACCGCGGCGACGTCTATCCCACGCACGGCCTCGGCCCTGTCGCCCAGGTGCTCGGCATCCATCGCGGCGACCGCATGAAGACCCTCGTGGCCATGGATACGAAACCGGCCAACGGCCCCGGCCGCGTGGAAGCCAAGACCGGGAAACCCTGTGAGGAATTCCTGAACGGAGCGGAGACCACCACCCTGATCCGGACCGAAAACGGGAAAACCATTTCGATCACCCACTGCACGATGACGCCCCGCCCGTATGACCGGAAATACCAGATCGTCGGGTCGGAGGGCTACGCGGCCAAGTATCCGGTCCAGCAGATGTGCCTGCGGCGCTCCCAGCTGGAGCAGGAGGCAAACGAACAGCTCCTCGACCAGGAAAAGATCCTCTCCGCAGAGGAGATGGAAACCCTGCGCCAGAAATATCCCAACCCGATGCTGACCCCGGAACTCGTCGAACTGGCCCGGACGGTCGGCGGACACGGCGGCATGGATTTCCTGATGGACTACCGCCTCATCTACTGTCTCCGCAACGGTTTGCCGCTGGACATGGATGTCTATGACCTCGCGGAATGGTGCTGCCTGGGACCGCTCGGCGCCCTTTCCATCGAAAACGGAAATGCGCCGGTCGAAGTGCCGGACTTCACGCGGGGGGCCTGGAACGAGAAGCAGGGCTTCTCCTACGCCTTCGCCAAATAAGCCCCTTGCGCCGCCATGAATAAAAGACTGGAATCGCTCGATGCCCTCCGGGGCTTCGACATGCTCTTCATCATGGGGCTCGCCACGCTGGTCTACAACCTCTGCTGCCTCTTCCCGAACGGCGGCGAATCGTGGCTGGCCCACCAGATGCAGCACGTCCCGTGGCACGGGCTCGCGCACCACGACACCATCTTCCCGCTCTTCCTCTTCATCGCGGGCATGACCTTCCCCTTCTCCCTCGCCAACAAGCGCGAGAAGGGGATTCCTGAAAAAAAGATCTGGCTGGATGTCCTGCGGCGCGGGCTGATGCTCGTTTTCCTGGGACTGGTCTACCAGGGCTTCTTCCAGTTCAAGTTCGCCTCCCTCCGCTTCCCGAGCGTCCTCGGGCGCATCGGTCTGGCCTGGATGTTCGCGGCCATGGTCTGGCTCGCGGTACGGAAGACTTCCTGGCGGATCGCCATCGCGGCGGCCTGCCTGATCGGCTACTGGGTGCTGCACATGTTCCCGGCTCCGGACGCCCCGGCGGGCGCGGACCTGTTCTCCAAGGAGGGCGCACTGTCCATCTGGATCGACCGGATGGTCATGCCCGGACACCTGCTGCAGAAAGGCGTCTATGACCCCGAGGGCATTGCCGGCACGGTTCCGGCCATCGCCACGGCGCTGCTCGGCATGTTCACCGGAGCGTTCGTCCGCCTGCCGGAGGAAAGGGTCAGCGGCGGCCGGAAGGTTCTCTGGATGCTCGGCGCGGCCGTCGTCCTGCTGGCGGCGGGCCTGCTCTGGAGCACGGTCTTCCCCATCAACAAAGCATTGTGGTCCAGCTCGTTCGTCCTGGTTGTCGGGGCGTATTCCGTTGCGATGTTCGCCTTGTTCTACTGGCTTATCGACGTGAAAGGATGGCGCAAGTGGACGACTTTCTTCAAGGTTGTCGGCATGAACTCGATCACGATCTACCTGGCGCAGCGAATCATCAACTTCGGAGGAATCCGGGACTTCTTTTTCGGCGGCCTGGCCGGCCTCTTCCCCGAAAAAGTCGGCAACATCGTCCTCGACCTTGGCTACATCGCCATCTGCTGGCTGTTCCTTTACTTCCTCTACAAGAAGAAAGTGTTCCTGAAAGTGTAAAAGACATGAAACGGTCCGTCACTCCCCTCCTCCTCGCGCTGGTGGCAATCGTCTCGGCAGCATGCGCCAACGGCGCGAAAGAAAAACAGGTCGTCGCCGGCAATCCGATCAGCGCACTGATCGGTCATCCCGTGGACGACCCGCACATGGTCGCGCACGAGGGCCGCGTCTACATGTTCGCCTGCCACGATTTCTCGGTGGAGAGCAGCACCTACGACCTCCGGGACTGGTGGGTCTGGTCTACCGACGACCTGCTGCACTGGAAGCTGGAGAGTGTCCTCAAGCCGGAGGATACGTTCATGAAAGCGCCTTCGACGTCCTGCTGGGCGACCTTCGGCGTTCCGATGGCCGGCGGCTGGCGGTGGTATTTCTCGGCCGGACCGAGACAGATCGGCGTCGTGACGGCCGACACCCCGGCCGGGCCATGGCGGGATCCGCTCGGGAAACCCTTGATCGCCGAAGGACAGTACCCGACGGAGGCCCGTGACCCGGACATCCTGCTGGATGACGACGGCGCTGCGTACATCGTCTTCGGGACATTCCGTTATTTTATCGCACGGCTGGCTCCGGACGGCCTTTCCCTGGCGGAAACGGCGCGCCCCGTCGTCATTGACAAGCCTTTCGGGCCGTACGGGGAAAACATCACGGACGACAAGCCGTCCCTCCACAAGCATGGCGGGCTCTACTATCTTTCCTGGTCGAGTTTCTACGCAGTTTCGAAGGACGTTTACGGGCCGTACGAGTACCGGGGGTCCGTGATCGACCCGTCCTGCGTCTCCCCGGAATTCAGGGGAGACAGGGCCGACCTCCAATTCGACAGGCACGGCAACTTCTTCGAGTTCAACGGCCAGTGGTATTATGCCGCCAACGATTTCAGCCAGCCGGGACGGACGCGTTACTTCCGCGACGTTGTCATAGGGTATGTCCACTACCGCGAGAACGGCGACATCGCGCCGGTACGCATCGACCGCACCGGCGTCGGCCAGTACGACGCGGACGGAGATATCGAGGCGGAGGACTGGTTCGATGCACGCGGCGCCTCGAACCAAACCTGCCTGTGGGGCGGATTCGACCTGCAGATCTGTGGCGGCGGTGCCGTCCGGTACCCCCACATCCACCATGTGCCCGCGGACGCGGTCCTCTCCCTTTCCCTGTACGAAACGGCTGGCGGCGGGACGCTGGAATTCCGGGAAGGGGCGGCGGACGGACGTCTCCTGGGCTCGCTGGCCCTGGGGGACAAGCCGGCGACTCCCGGCCACGCTACCACCCGCGAAGTCCGGCTGGAAAACGCCTCCGGTGAACGCGATCTGTGGATCGTGGCAAAAGGCCCGGAGGGTCCCCTGTGCCGCATCGACAGCTTCCGCTTCAAGGCGCCCGCCGGGCAGTAGGGGCGGTCGATCTGTCCGGGCGAATGGGCTTTCCAAGGAGGCCGGAAATGCTGGCCGCTACATCGTTGGCCGGCACGGATTTTCTGGATCTCTCATGCTCCAGCCATGCGCGCGCATCCGTTCGACGCTCCACATACGGAAGGCGCTTGGCCAGGGAGCGAGGATATCGGTAAAGTAACCGGCTTCTATCACCGGACGGTATTTTGTGAACCGTGCTTGACAGACGGCCTCGCTCTGACTGCCGACAGGGCGCTGTTGGCCATGGATCAGCTGTCCCTTGCGGGTCGTGATGCCCTGCAGCGAATTCGCCCACATGAGCCTTGCGATCCGCTCCCACGAGGCATTGCCTGTCAGGGAGGAAAGTTCCAGCAAATCAGGCACGATCTGTTCGCCCCAGGTGTCGATGCCCATGTGCTCGGTACTCACGGACGTCCCTCCCGTGGTATGGTAGCCATAAACGGAGCAATCGGTCTCCGGACCATATATTCCGTCAAAGAAGAACATCCAGCTCGTGAAATAGTATGCAGCCTTTTCCGCCCTCTCCAGATGGATGGAATCGCCCGTAATACCATACAGCTTCAATGCTCCGTTTACCAGCGGCCACGAAGTCTCCTTGTCGATGCAATAGCAGTCGATCGCCCCGGCGGTGCACTCGAAACGGTCGAGGTCACGTGTAAAGTAGAAGTCTTCCGCCTTGACCGCGGCATCAAGATACCGATTCTCCTTCGTCTGCTCGTAGAGTTCCACCAATGCCGGGATCAGGAAACTGCCAATCGTGCCGGCTTTTTGATCGTGCCGGCCGTCTATGTAGTAACTTTTCCCGAATCCCCACTCGTCCGACCAGTGGTCGATGAAGAAATCCCCGATCCGCCGGGCGAATTCAAGATACGCGTCCTTGTATATTCCATGATCCGCAAGCAGGCGGAACATCCTCACGGCTTCTGCCGCCGCCCATCCCATGTTACAGACATCGGGTTTTCTGCGGGCAGGAGCGTTTTCATCGAAATTATGATTGTAGGATGTATACAGAAGGCCGCTCGGATGCTGTGTCTGCACGAACGCATCATAGATTCCAATCGCCTTGTCCAGCAGGTCCTGGTCAGCGTTCCGCAAGGCCTCGACGGCAAGCATCCGCGCATTCAGGAAGTTCTGGCCGGCCCAGCCGATTTCGAAAGTCTGGCAGTATGTTCCCAGGTCGGTCCAGTATTCGTACTTCATCCGCTCCGCCATTTCTTCTCTGCTGATCATCATCGCGGCACAGTCGTGGGCCATGCGGTTGGTATAATGCTCGTTCACCAGCCATTTCCCTTTGTACAGATACAGCAGGGAATGGACATAGCGGATCCCGAGTTCGAAAACCTGATCATCATCCAGGCAGGGTTCCAGTTGGGGATCCAGCAGGACAAGGGCTTTTTCGACAAGACTCGCCGCCGCGAAATGGCGCCATCTGGGAGGGCAGATGCAGACAAAGCTCTTCGCCGTGAAGGTCTCGCCCGGAGCAAGTTCTATGCAGGTATCATATCGCGGCCCGAATACGCCCTTCGACTCATACGTGACAGGCGCTTCGGTCACAGGGCGGACGATCACATGCTCGAACCGCCCGTCCGCCTTTTTCTCAAGAGAGCAGGAGCTTACGAGGGACTGTGGCGTGTCCGCAGCGGAAAAGAGCGCCAGTCCCGTGCTTTCATTCTCGGTCAGGGTGCAGGAAGGAACCCCTGTCCTTTCGTAGGAGAAAACCCAGGGCTCTCCGTTGTAAGTCAATCCCTTCGGGGTCTTCACATCTCCGAACTCGTTCCCGTTGTAGTTGACGCAAGGAACGAGATAACGATGGGCGCGGAAGGCATCCAGCACCCTGATTTCGTCCTTGAAACGGACCGTGTCGCCGCTGGTGTTCCTGATGGAACGGGTTACGGAATAGGCGCCATCGCCAAGGTAATCAATGCGCTCATCCGCCAGAAAGAGTCTGGCGTCCGGCGCCTTCCAGGGGAGCAGTTCGGCAACAGCGGCCGACTTTCGCCGCACCGTTCCGTCCAGTCCGAAATAAACAGGATGGGAGGACAACGTCACTTCACTTGCCAAAACAATGATTCCGAGCAGTAGTAGATGCGTTTTATTCATAGAAGACTTCGATTTTTATTCATAGATGACTTTGATATTCAATCGCTTGTTGACCGGGCGCTGAGGCCGCCGTTGACGGCCGCCCGGGTGTGCTCGAGGTTGTGTCCGAAGACATAGGGAGAGAGGGGGGTCGTTTTATTGACGTCAATGCTTTGCGCATTGGCGCTCAGGAAGCAGAAAAAAGCTGCTGCGGTGAGAAGGACATAAGATTTCATGATACAAAGATAACGATAGTTTCAGCACGACACCTCGAATGGCGAGGATTTCCGGCTGTCATCCGGCATATTCCCCTGGTAAAGAATTCCTTGGGAATGAGTGGCGTACTGAACAATGCGTATTCGCGGAGGGACGACGCAACGGCTTTCTGATGGCCCGAGAAGGGGCATATTCCAATAATTCGGCAATAATATGCTGATTATTGCCGGATTATTGTTAGATTTGCAAGGAATAAATACGGATTAATGTATGAAAGTACGTGGTAATAAGGAAATCGAGGATCTTCTCCATCGGGGAGAGGAATTGACCGTAGCAGATTTCTTCGCAGCCTGCCCCGGACTCCCACCTCAAACCGTTTATTCACGTATCAGATCATTGGTTCTGACGGGTACTCTTTCCAGAATCGGCAGAGGTCGGTATGCGGTGGTGCGAAAGCCTGAATATGAGGTGCCTGTAACAGATTGGATGCTTGAAGTTAACGGCTTTCTTATCAACAACTGCGAAGGAATCGACCATTGTGTCTCACAAAAGGGGAAGAACCTTTTCGTTGAAGTCGCGCGCAAGAATCTGTCTTCAGTGGCTTCTACTTTGGGACAGCATTATGAGAAGGTGGTGCAAATGAAAGACTACAAGCGCTTTCCGGCACCCCTTGAGGGTTTTATCGTTGTCGGCCCACTTGTCTCTGAAACGCCCGTGGCCGAGGTCTCCAGTTGTCCTGTCCCTTCGATTGAGAAAAGCCTAGTGGATTCTTTGTGCCCTTCTGGACCAGTGAGCAAGACAGGGAGCTTGGACTTCCAAAAAATGCTTGAGGTTTATCCTGTGAATAGGGATCGATTGCGTCGCTACGCCTCAAGGAGAGGCCTGGCTGCCGAGTTGGAAACTTGTCTTGCCGGCTTGGATCCTGTACGTATGGAGATGGTCACCAATATTCAAAAATACTTTTCTTCTTCAAGCTCAGTCAACAAAGCCTGGGTGTTCGGTTCATTTGCCCGCAGGGAAGAGACTCCGGAAAGTGATATCGACCTGCTTGTCGATTATGATCCGAAGGCCCGGGTGTCCCTCTTGGATATTATCAGGCAAAAGATTGACCTTGAAAGAATTACAGGCCGTCAAATCGACCTGGTGGAGAATGGTTATCTGAAGCCTTTCGCCGTTCAATCCGCGGATAGGGACAAATACTTGATCTATGCGAGATAAATTAAACGATCCTGCCAGGTTGGAATTGATACGGGAAGCCATCACGAACATTGAGACATTTCTAGCCGGGACTGCAACTTGCGAGACTTTCACCGCAAACAAGATTCTATGTCACGCAGTAGTGTACAATCTTCAGTGCATCGGAGAAAGTGTCTATCGGCTTTCCAAGACTCTTTGACTATTTGATCTGGTAAATACATCCTCTCACGACTTCCGGCAGCGTCCCCTTCGTTTGAGGTCCCACCATAAAAACAAAAGAGACAAGTCCAGTTGAACTTGTCTCCTTGTGCGGTAGGTGAGAGTCGAACTCACACGGGCTATCGCCCACTACCCCCTCAAAGTAGCGTGTATACCATTTCACCACTACCGCAAGTATGTCTCCCGATGGGTCGGGACTGCAAAAATAGACATTTCCTTCGAAACTGCAAAATTTTTTAAAAAATATTCTTATCTTTGCACGCTCTCACGAGATGGGAGCATTTAGGTATCAACATTTTAAAAACAGATTCACAATGGCTGTTAAAATCAGACTCCAGCGTCACGGAAAGAAGAATTTCGCATTCTTCCACATTGTCGTGGCGGACGCTCGCGCACCTCGCGACGGTCGTTTCATCGAGCAGCTCGGCTCCTACAACCCGAACACCAACCCTGCCACCATCACCCTCAACAGCGAGCGCGCGCTTGCTTGGTTGAAGATGGGTGCGCAGCCGACCCTCGTCACCCGCAGGATCCTCTCCTACGAAGGCGTCATGCTTCGCAAGCACCTCGAGGGCGGTATCGAGAAGGGTGCCCTCACCCAGGAGCAGGCCGACCAGAAGTGGAACGCTTGGAAGGCCCAGAGAGACGCCAAGATCGCTGCCAAGAAGGAAGGTATCGTGAAGGATGCCGCTTCCAAGGCGAAGGCTGCTCTTGAAGCCGAGAAAAAGGTAAACACGGAACGCGCTGAGGCCCTGGCCAAGAAGGCGGAAGAACTGGCGGAAGCCGAGCGGAAAGCCGCTGAGGAAGCCGCCGCCGCGAAGGCCGCCGAAGAAGCCGGTGCGGAAGAAGCTCCCGCCGAGGCGTAAATCCGTATGCCTGCGGAAGAGAGCAGACTGATTCCGGTGGGCCGCGTGCTGAAATCCAACGGCACGGAAGGCGAAATGCTGGTCGGTTTGCGCGGATTTCTTCCCGCGGACATCAACACACAGGAACCGGTGTTCATCCTGATCGATGGACTTCCGGTTCCTTTCTTTATTGAATCCTGCCGTGAACGCGGCACTTCCAAACTCCTGGTCCGCCTGACCGGTGTCCATTCCCTGGAAGATGCGGATGAACTGGCCGGTGCAGACCTGCTGATGCGCGCCTCCTCCCTGCCCGGAGATGAACAGGAGGACGGCCTTCTGCTGGAAGACCTCCCCGGCTGGACGATCGCCTCGCCGGACGGACGCACGCTCGGCGTTGTCACCGACTTCGAAGACATCCCCGGCAATCCCTGCCTGTACGTAGAAACGCCGGGCGGGCAGGCGATGATCCCCTTGCATGAGGATTTCATCCTGTCCGCCGACGAAAAGGAGCGCGTCCTGACGCTCGACCTGCCCGAAGGGCTGTTGTAATCCCGTTTTATTTCGGCATGTAGTCCTCCGGGTTCTCCTCCCGGCGGACGGGTTGCGGTGTCTCCTCTGCCGGAGCGGGTGCGGCCGGAGCAGGCGCAGCCTCGGCATTCCCCATCTCACGGCGGCGGAAGTAGTCCGCCTTCACGTCCTGATAGAACGCCGCCTGCGCGGCCTCGATATACGGGTAGACCCACAACAGGCCGATCCCCAGCGTCAGGATACCCAGCAGGGCCCAGCCGATGAAACTCAGGTAGAGGTAGAAGAGGTCGAACTTGCGGTCTTTCATCATGGCGCGGCTCAGGTCGATCGCCTTGTTCGCGGAAAGGTCCGGATAGTCGACGAGAATATACTCCGTCATCGCATAAGAGAACGCCTTGATGATGCCGGGGATCCAGAGCAGCAGCGACCACAGCCCGATGAACAGGTATTTGAGGAAGAAGCCGGCGACGTGATGCCACCAGTTGCCGAAACCGATTTTGAACATGTTCCGGGTGATGTCGCCTTCTCCGGCGAAAAGCCGCTTGAACGCATTCAAAAAGCCGACCACCAGGGGACCGACGACCAGGAAAACGGCCAGGTAAAGGAAGAGTGACGCCAGCCCCAGAGATTTCAGGGCAACGGTCCCTTCCGCAAGGGACGCTTCTGCGACGTATGCAGTGCGGAGGTAAGGGACGGCAGCCAGCATGGCGATCGCTTCCAGCACCAGGAACGCCAGCACCGCCTGCGGCCAATGACCCTTCAAGGCAGCCAGCGCCTCGTTTTTGTAGTCTTTATTCTCTTTCATAAGTATTTTAATTAAAGGTTTTCGGGCAAAAGGATGTCAATGGTACAGACTTCCGTGGCCGGGCCGGTGAGGAACACGTCCGTGGCGCTCAGGCCCCAGGAAGAGAACGTCACTTCGAGCTGCGCGATGGCCGCCCGGACGGGCACGCGGACGCGGCCGTCCTCCTCCTGACGACCCGCCATGGAACGGCGCCAGGCGACGATGGCAGCGGCAACGATGCCGGTACCGCAGGCGAGGGTCTCCCCCTCCACGCCTTTCTCGAACGTGCGGATGCGCAGGCCCCCGGCATCGTCCGGTTCGATGAAGTCGACGTTCGTCCCCTGCGGGGCGAAACGGGCGTCAGCACGCAGACGGGCCCCTTCAGAAGCAACCGGATACGTGTCGAGCCCTTCCACGGGCACAACCAGATGCCGTGTTCCCGTGTCCAGGAAGACAGCGTTCTCCGCATCGATCCACTGCATGCCGGACACGTCTTTCATGCCGAGACGTACCTGCAGCGTGCCGCCCACGGGTTCCGTTCCCGCAGGGAAGAAGGCGGTATGGGGGCCGTCCGGAGCCTCGAAGTCCAGCCGGCCGCCGGGGGCGGGAATCCCCTGGCGCAGGGCGAAGGCGGCAATGCAGCGGCCTCCGTTGCCGCACATCATCCCGCCGCTGCCGTCCGGATTGAAAAATCGCATCCGGAATGCAGCCGCATCGCTCTTTTCCAGGAGCATGAAGCCGTCGGCGCCGATGCCGGTGTGGCGGTCGCACAGGAAACGGACCTGCGCCTCCGAAAGCGCCACGGATGATTCCCGGGCGTCACAGAGCAGGAAATCGTTCCCGGCACCGTGATACTTATGCAGGTGCAGCCTCATCGCAGCAGTTTTTCCAACTCGACGGAAGCCTCCGTCCGCCCGTCGCGGTACTTGACGATGACCGGTGTATAGAGGTGGATGCCCGCTTCACGGGCAGGACCGGAAGAGATGGGGCGGCTGCCCGCCACGACGACGGCACCCGCCGGGACGACCGTCTGTCCCTGGGGCGACTTCGGCACGAAACCACCGGTGGTCGCATCGAAAAGGGCCGTTCCCTTCGTGAGGACGACACCGGAACCGATGACGGCCCGCTCGCCGACGAGGGTGCCCTCGTAGATGCCGCAGTTTCCGCCGATGAAGACGCCGTCTTCGATGATGACGGGGAGCGCGCCGGCCGGCTCCAGGACCCCGCCCAGCTGGGAAGCCGCGGAGAGATGGACATGCTTGCCCACCTGCGCGCAGGAGCCCACCAGCGAGTGGGAATCCAGCATTGTGCCCTCGTCGACATATGCGCCGATGTTCACGTAGCTGGGCGGCATCATGATCACGGAGGGCGCCAGGTAGGCCCCGCAGCGGACACTGCTGCCGCCGGGCACGATCCGCACCCGGTCGCCGGGCGCGAAGGCATGGAGCGGAAGGGTGTCTTTCTCGATGAAGGAGAAAGCGCCCAGGGACTGGTCGGTCAACTGCCCCGCTTTGAAACCGGCGAGGATGGCCTCCTTGACGGCCGTGTCGACCACCCAGGTGCCGTTCACTTTGCGTGCGACCCGTATTTCACCGGATTCCAACGCCCGGACCGTCCGGGCGAAAGCCATCTTTGCATCTTCCATGTCATTCCGTTTTTAAATCAGGGAAAAGTGCGGCGAGCGTACGCCGCATCAACGCCACGGTATCCGGGACGGGTGCTGTCAGCGGAGAACGCATCCGCGGAGCGCAAAGACCCAGCACGGAGAGCGCCGCCTTGACGGGAATCGGGTTGCTCTCGACGAAACAGGCCTTGAACAGCGGCGTCAGGGCGCGATGCAAGGCCCGGGCCCGGGACATGTCTCCCCGGGCGGCGGCCTGTACCAGTTCCGACACGGGGCCGGGTGCCACATTGGAGGCGACACTGATCACACCGTCCGCCCCGAGGGCCATCAGGGGCCAAGTCTGGTCATCATTCCCGCTGAGGACGCTGAATCCTTCCGGAGCCCCGTCGATGATCTCCTGGATCTGCGCGATGTTGCCGGAAGCCTCCTTGACGGCGACGATGTTCGGAATCTGCGCAAGCCGCAGGACCGTCTCCGGAAGAAGGTTGATCCCCGTCCGGCCGGGAACGTTGTACAGGACGACCGCCCGCGGTGTCGCGGCGGCCACCGCCTTGAAGTAAGCGAACATCCCCTCCTGGGTCGGCTTGTTGTAATAAGGCGTCACGACGAGCCAGGCATCGGGGCCCAGCGGGTCAAGCCATTCCATGTTGCGCAGGGTCGCATCGAGGGAGTTGGTGCCGACGCCGGCCACGACCGGCCGGTCCGGGCAGCACTCCCGCGTTATCCGCAGCAGTTCCCGTTTCTCGGTATCGCGCAGGCAGGGCGTCTCGGCCGTCGAACCGAGGGGGACGAGGAAATCGACCCCGGCCGCCAGCTGGCGCGCCACAAGGTTGCGGTACGCCTCATAGTCGGGCGCATCTTCCAGGAAAGGGGTGGCCAGCGCCGTGCCGCATCCTTTCAACCACTTCTCTTTCATCGTTGTTCCTCCTTGAAAAACAAATCCTTGAACAGATGGACGCCGGTCAGGCCCTCGGTCATGCGGGCCGCCAGCACGGCGCCTTCGGCGAAACCTTCCCGGGAGAACGCCTCGTGTTCCAGCGTGATGCGGTCGGCCTTGCCCTCGAATCCGACGGTGTGCGTGCCGGCCAGTTCGCCGACGCGGACCGACGCGACCGGAGGTTCGACGCCCGTATGGGAACGGATCACGCCGGCAAGCGACTTCGCCGTCCCCGAAGGAGCATCCAGTTTGTGGATATGGTGTTTCTCCACGACATAGGCGTCGTATCCGCCCGCGCGGGAGAGGTATTTCGCCGCCACGTCCACGGCAGCGGAAAAGACGTTCACGCCCACGGAGAAGTTGGAGGCATAGACCATGGGTGTTCCCTGGCGTTCGAACTCCGCGACGACCTCGTCACGGATGTCGTCCCAGCCTGTCGTTCCGACCACGACGGCCCGGAAAAGCCGGGCGAGCGCCTTGTAATGGGTCCGGAAGGCCGCCGGGGTCGTAAAGTCGATGCAGACGCTTTCTCGGGCGAGATCCGGGTCGAAGGAAGCGATGTCTTCGCTCTTGCCGACGCAGGGAATGCCCGCGCGGGCCAGCGCGGCCTCCACCATATGGCCCATCCGGCCATAACCGCTGATTACCGCCTGTATCATCTCTTAAAAATATAATCGTGCAAACCGGCAAGCGTCGGGGCGAGGCGGTCGCGGTCGATGACGAAACTCTCGCTGAGGAGATCCGTCCCGAGACTCACCATGTGCACCTTGCCCGAGAGACTGATGACCTTGTCGCCCAGCCCTTCGAAAGAGACCATGCCCCGGCCGATGACCGAGATCTGTGCCTTGTCGCGGTAGACGGTGGGATCCGCCCAGGCCGACAGGGCTTCCAGGGCCTCGGCCAGCGCATCGTTCCCCTCCGGGACAGTCAAGTACACCTCCGCGTCGGAGGCCGTCGCCATCACCACGGGAATCTTCCGCAGGTCCAGTTCGGAGAAGACCCGGCCCAGCATCGCAGTGACACCCAGCAGTTTCCGGGCCTTCACCGTCACAAAGAGGATGTCGTCGCGGACGGCGACCGACTTGGGGCCGGCAGGGGCTTCGTCGCCCCGGACCACACTGGTTCCCGGACAGGCGGGATTCTTCGAATTGAGCACCCGGATCGGGATGTTCTTGATCCGGGCCGGCTCGATGGTGAGCGGATGCAGGACACGGGCGCCCATCGCGGCCATCACAGCCGCCTCGTCGTAGGAGACGCGCTCGATCCGGCACGTATCGGACACGACGCGGGGGTCGGCCGTCCGGATGCCGTCGACATCCGTCCAGATCTCGACACGGTCGGCGTCCAGCGCCATCGCATAAAGGGCGGCCGAATAGTCCGACCCTTCGAAGCCCAGCACCGAGGTGGAACCGGCTTCCGACGTGGCGATGAAACCTTGGGTGACCACCAGGTCCGCCCCGCGGGACGCCTCGGCGTAAATCCGCCGGACATTGTCGCGGGTCGCCTGCAGGTCGGGACGGGCACTCATGTAGTGGTCGTCCGTGATGACCATCTTGCGGGCGTCCGCCAGGTGGCAGCCGACGCCGGCGGCATTGAATGCCGCACAGACGATGATGGAAGACAGGAGTTCGCCCGTGGCGATGACCCTGGCCTGGCTGCGGGGAGACAGCTCGCCGATCAGGCATACGCCGTTGACAAAGGATTCCAGCCGGCCGATCCGGTAATCGATATCGGAAAGCGTCGTTTCCAGCAGGTCGGGACGGGCGGAAAGCAGGGTCTGGGCCAGGCGGACGTGGCGCTCCCGCAGCGAGGCGAGCAGCTCGGCCACCTTGGCGGCGTGGCCGGCCTCGGCTTCGGAAGCGATGGAGACCAGCAGGCGGGTCACGCGGGCAAGGGCCGAAACGACGACGAGCGGACGCTCCTCCAGCCGGTCCTTCACGATCGCGATCACCCTTCCGATGGCCTCTTCATCCTGGACGGACGTGCCGCCGAATTTCATAACAATCATACGCAGTTCGTTTTATAAATTGTTGATTTTCTCAAAGATACGCACATATTGATCCACAGCCTTCTCCAGGTCGGAGAGGAGGACGTATTCCCGGTCGGTATGCGCCACGAGGATCGATCCCGGACCGCAGATGGCCCGGCGCTCGAAGCCCGTCAGGCGCGGTGCATCGCTGCCGAACGACACGCTCTTGCAGGGGATGCCGTCCGCGTCGCTCCAGTAGCGGAGCGGCGTGTCGCCACCCAGTGCGTCCACATCGGTTCCCTCCGGCGAAATGCCCTCCAGGACAGCGAGGACCGCCTCGTCCGTCAGGAAAGTAGTGCGGAAATACAGCCGGAAAACGATCTCCGGGCTGAGAATGTTCTGGGGATTGTCGCTGTGCAAGTCGCCGATGTTCCATGTCGTCTTGCCGAGGACGGGGTCGAAGGGGAACTCCACGCAGCGGAGCCGGTCGACGAAATCGACGAACTTGTCCACGGCGCTTTCCCCGTGCGACGGATACCCGGAATGGCAGGGCGTACCGGTGATCCGCACCCGGAAGGCTTTCGTCCCCTTGCTGGCACTGACGAGACAGTTGTCCGTCGGCTCGCCGACCAGGACGAAGGCGCCGCCCGGGCAGTCGCGGGTCCACGCCTTCGCACCGAAGGAGCCCGTTTCCTCACCGGCGAGCAGCAGCAGGCCGAAATCCGTCCGCCCCCGCCGCTCCAATTCCCGGCAGGCGGCGTACATGGCGACGATCTGCCCCTTCGCGTCGCAACTGCCCCGGCCCGTCACCAGCAGGTCCTCGGCCGCGGACACCACCGTGCCGTCGGGCAGCGCATCGCCCGCCCGGACGGGGGTGAAAGCGGGGGCGATGTACGGGGGGACCGTATCCATGTGGGTACAGAAGACGAAGGAGGGACGTCCTGTTCCGGACCAGTCCAGCAGCAGGTTCTGCGTCCCGTCTCCCACCTCATGCAGGTGGACGGAGCACGCAGGCGCAGGCGCGTCTTCCGAAGCGGCGGCGAGCCGCCCGGCCAGGAACGCGGCCATCCCCCGTTCGGTCCCCGTCGTGGAATCGACCGAGAGGATCTCCCTGAATAAACCGGTCATTTGCATTTTTCCGTTTCTATACAGCCCGTTTCAAAGATAATGATTATTTTTACGAACACAAAAACAACCATCACGATGAAAGTGATTCTGACCGGAGCGACCGGATATGTCGGCGAAGGCGTGCTGCTGGAGTGCCTGGACAATCCCCTCGTCGAAAAAGTGCTCAGCGTAAGCCGCCGTCCGTGCGGGCACGTGCATCCCAAACTGGAAGAATACCTGACAGAGGATTTCATGGCCCTGCGGGCCGGGGATCCGATGCTGCAGGGCTATGACGCCGTGTTCTTCTGCGCAGGCATTTCCAGCGTGGGCAAGAAGGAAGAACAGTACAAGGTCATCAGCCACGACATCCCGCTGCATTTCGCGGACATCGTCGGGCCCCGGGAGCGGATGACGTTCATCTACGTGAGCGGCGCCGGCAACTACAACCACACGGACCAGATGTGGGTGCGGGTGAAGAAATCGACGGAAGACGCCCTCGGTCGGAAAGGCTTCAAGGGTGCCTACAACTTCCGTCCGGCCATCATGTGGCGCTACAAAGGGCAGCTGCATATCCAGAAGATCCAGTACCTGTTCTGGGCGATGTACCCGCTGGTCAAGCTCTTCGGCGGGTGGAACACGATGTCCGAGGTGGGCCGGGCGATGATCGCCGCCGCCCGCGACGGCTATCCGCAACGCGAAATCGAGGTGCAGGACATCACCACGCTCGCCGGCCGGCTCTGACCCTGGAGGGAAACCGATGAAAACCAAAAAAAGCTTCAAATACTGGCAGTGGCGGGTGATCATCTGCTCGATGATCGGCTACTCGATGTTCTATTTCGTGCGGAAGAACTTCTCCTTCGCCATGCCCTCCCTCGGCGAGGAATACGGCATCACGAACACGAGTTTCGGCGTGATCCTCTCGCTGGTGGGCATCCTCTACGGCGTGTCAAAGTTCGTGAACGGCTTCATCGCCGACCGCTTCAACGCCCGCTGGCACATGGTCATCGGCCTGACGGCCTGCGTCATCCTCAATTTCCTGTTCGGATGGAGCGACCGCATCAGCACCTGGATCACCGGACAAGCTTCCGGACCGGACTTCGTGGGCGGGATGGTCGTGGTGATGGCCGTCCTGCTGGTACTCAACAACCTCTTCCAGGGATGCGGCTTCCCACCGTGCAACCGGCTGCTGGTCCATTGGGTCCCGCCGCGTGAACTGGCCACCAAGACGGCCGTCTGGAACACTTCGCACTCGATCGGCGCCGGCATCCTGGCCGTCCTGTGCGGCTACATCATCGCTGCCACGGACAACTGGCGGATGTGCTTCTGGATTCCGGGTGCCATCGCCGCCGCGGGCATCTTCTTCATTCTGTTCACGCTGGCCGACACCCCCTCGTCCGTCGGCCTGCCCGAATTGCCCGACACGAAGACCGAGATCGACGACGACCTCTCGCCGCAAGCCTACCGGGCGTTCCTGCGCAAACACGTGCTGCTCAACCCGGTCATCTGGGTGCTGGCCGTCACGGACCTCTTCGTCTATGTGGTCCGGTTCGCCATCCTGGACTGGGGACCGACTTTCCTCAGCCACATGGCCGTTCCTCTGTCGCCGCAGCTCGCTGGCTGGACAATCGGCATCTTCGAGGTGGCCGGCTGTGCGGGCATGCTCTGCGCGGGATGGATCTCCGACCGCTTCTTCGGCGGCAAAAGCCACCGCGTCCTCGCCGTCGAGATGGGGCTTGTCGCCGTCTGCCTGGTCATCCTGCAACTGCTGCCGGACAACACATCCCCGATCCTCGTCCTCGCCCTCCTGGCCGTCGCCGGATTCTTCCTGTACGGGCCTCAGGCGCTGCTGGGCGTCACCGCCTCCAAGCACGCCACGAAAAAAGCCGCCGCTTCCGCAGGCGGCCTGATCGGCATGATGAGTTACGGCTCCGTCCTGATCACCGGCGTGGGACTGGGCTGGTTCTCGGACCATTTCGGCTGGGACCATCTCTTCATCCTGATGGCCGGCTTCGCAGTGGTCGGCGGCATCCTCGTCGCCACCCTCTGGAACATCAAGGACGACGGGTACATCCACGAAAACAACCCAACAAAACAGATATGAGCGACCTGGCACGGACTTTCATCATTCTCTTCGGCTTCATTTCCATCATCGCGTCGATCGCCGCCTTGATGGCCATCCTCGGCAATCACGTGAGGCAAATGAACCAGCCGGACACGAAGAAACGCATCCGGTACATCCGGAAGATGGACCGGGAGGCCAAGAAACTGGAAGACGAGGCCAACACTGCCATCACGGGCATCATGGCAGGGTTACTGCTCGACGATGCGTTGAAGGAGAAAGACGAAAAGAAGGACGGTGACAAGCCCTGGTACGCCTGAGTCACCGGATCCGGAAGATCCGGACGTCGCCCGCCTCCACGGCGAAGGAGGCAGGATGCTTCCCGACCGGCACATAGCGGCCTTCACGGTCGACCTCGCAGGCCTTTTTCCGGAAGGCGATGTCCAGCGTCATCGGCTCCTCGATGCTGCCGCTGACCACCATCAGGAAGGTGTCCTTCCCCTTTTTCAGCAGCGAGACAAGCGCACGCGAGCCGTGCGTATCCAATGACACAACCCCTTCAGGAAGTCCTTCAAGCGGCGTGGCGCCGGGCGGGACGTCGCCCACGACACCCACCTGTACGACCTCGGAGCCGACGAACACGCCGGCCCGCGCCTGCAGTTCGGCGTTGAGCGTCTTCACACGGTCATACATCGGTGTCCGCTGCCCGTCATAAGTGATCGGTCCGCCCCGGTAATTGAAGCCTTCGGTATCCGGGCTCGGCGTCCAATAGGTGAAATACTGCAGGCCGGAGGCCCCGTAGGCCAGGTCGGTGTACACCTCGATGCGCAGGTGCGTCTCCGTCGGCTCCGGATAGTGCCAGTGCGGTACGCACATCGCAAACGCCCAGAAAGGCAGGCCGCTGCGGGCCGACTCCTCCCGGATGATCTCGAGATTCTCGTACCAGTCCTGCCGCAGGCCGTCCAAGCGGACGGGATAATGGTCGAAGGAAACCATCGGCAGGCTCACCTCGTCGATGAAGCGGCGGACGTAGTCGCGGTAATCCTTCGCACCGATGGTGGGGTAGTCGATGCCGATCGGAAAGAGGTTCAGGTAGAGCGGATGGGTCTTGTCCACGGCTTCGATCCGGCGGGCCCAGGCAGCCAGGTCCGGGAAGTCCTTGCACCACGGCTCATCGCGCAGGAAGTACCCCCAGAGCGCCGGGTGGTCCTTGACCAGGGACACGATGCTGTCGGTCTTCCCATAGAGGTCGCCGCAGGTGAACAGGATCTTCACCCCCGTCTTCTGGCCCAGTTCCAGCGACTTCAACGCATCGTTCAGGGACCACAGGTGGGAGAAATTGATATTGAAACCCGCGTCGGCCAGTTCCTGGAAGCGTTCTTCCGTCAACTGGTCGGCCGGGATGCTGTGCCAGGCCAGGATGGGGAGCGTCTCCCCGGGGCGGGTGCAGGTCTTCTCACCGCAGGAGGCAGCGAGCAACAGGGCCGCAAGAGCGGCGGTCAAGGTAAGGAATGAGGTTTTCATGAGGCAGGTTCGTCGAGATGAAGGTCGGGACACAGCCGCGAGGAGCGGCGCAGGAAGAGGGCGGTCGCCAGGGCGGCGACGCAGACCAGCACGAACATCAGTTCCGTGCGGAAGGCTCCGGTAACGGCCTCCTCCGAAGTCTGGAAGAGCCGGCCGGCAGCCATTTTGAAGAACATCAGGCCCAGGTTCTGCACCCAGTAGATCAGGGCGTAAGCAGTACCCAGGACGCGTTCCGGGACGACCTTGGGGACGGAAGGCCACATGGCCGCCGGCACCAGGGAATACCCGAAACCGAGGAACACCATGCTCAGATAGCCGTACGCGGGCACGCCGGCCGGAGCAAAGCAGAGCAGCAGGTGGGCAGCGAAGGAAAGCAGCGAGCCCAGGATCATCCAGCGGGTCCCCTTCCCGGCCTTGTCCACCAGCATCCCGAAGAGGGGCGCGAAGACGACGGTCGCGAAAGGAAGCATCGACACCATCCAGCTCGCCGCCTCCACGGGTACGCCGAAGCGGGGGATGAGGATGGCGGTCGCGAACTTCTTGAAGGAGACGATGCTGCTGTAGAAGAAGACACACAGCAGTGCGATCATGATGAACTGCTTGTTTTTCAGCAGGTCGAGCACGTCGCGGAAGCGGAATGGGGGTTCGGTGGAAGCACCCGTTTCCTGTCCCTCGAGAGCGGCCGACCGGTCATAGCGGGCGTCCATGGCGACGAAGATGGCCCAAAGCAGAACGCCGAGCGCCATCAGTCCGAGACCGAGCATCGCGGGACGGGCCGTCTCCGCCAGGGTGTACGTCTCTCCGGCCGCCTTGGCAGCCACCAGCCGGGGGGAAATGACCAGCGCGAAGGCGGTGCCCAGCCGGGCGATCGCCAGCTGGAGGCCCATCGCGAAGGCCATGCTCCTGCCCTTGAACCATTTGGCGATGGACCGCGTCACGGCCACGCCGGCGATCTCGCTGCCCAGTCCGAAGAGCATGCAGCCGATATAGGCGGCGGTGAGGGAGGTTTTGGGCGGCAGGCCCGAAGTGATGGCCCAGGCCACGAGACCCGCCCCGCCGGCCATCATGCCCACGAAGACGGAGCCCGTGATGCGCACGCCCCACTTGTCGAGGAGCATGCCGCAGATGACCAGCCCGCCGAAGACGCACAGCACCGAGTACCCGCTCGTGTAGAGGCCGTAGTCAGCCGCGTTCCACCCGAGCGCCAGGGTCTCGGGGTGCTCGAACAAGTGCGAGAGGGTGGAGAACATGTCGTCGTAGTAGTACGATGCGAACATCGGTACGACCAGACAGGCAAGGGCCACCCACGCAAGGCGGGAATAGCGTTTCCCTCTGTTCTCTGCCATGGGACTATGCCGTGATGTTGGGTTCCTCGAGACCGAGGTGCTTCTTCCGGTCGACGACCTTGAGGTACAGGCCGATCAGCATGGCGGCCACGCCGAGGCAGGCCAGCATCACGAGCGCCCAGGTGTAGTTGAGCTGGTCGGGCGGGGTGCCGGGGGCGTTGGTGCTCGTCAGCACGTTGCCGATCAGGATCGGGAAGAGCCACAGGCCGATGTTCTGGATCCAGAAGATGAGCGCATAGGCGGAACCGATGATCTTTTCGTCCACGAGTTTGGGGACGGAAGGCCACAGGGCCGCAGGGACCAGCGAGAAGCTGGCGCCGAGCACGAGGATCGTGATGTAGGCGACCACCGTGCCGCCGATGGCGCTGCCTTTGAAGAGCGGCAGGATGAAGGCGAAGGTCAGGTGGCAGAACACCAGGAGGATCGACCCGATGAGCAGCATCGAGGCCGCCTTCCCCTTGTGGTCGACGTAGTTGCCGAGGATGGGCGTGATGGCCACGGCCAGCAGCGGGAAGACCGCGAAGATCGTCTCGGCGGTGCCGCGCTTGAAGCCCATCACGCAGTAGACCACGAGCGCGATGACGGCGGCGCCCATCAGGCCGTACTTGAGGCCCTTGTTGCCCTTGATGAAATTGCTCGCGAACGCACAGACGGCCACCACCAGCATGATGATGTACTGCACGATGGTGACGGCTTCACCGGCCCAGAACGACCCGGCGGCGGGTTCTGTCAAGGTCAGGTTGCACTGCAGCATGTTGACGGCATATTTCTGGAACGGGAAGATGGCGGAGTAATACAGCACGCACAGGAGGGCGACGAGCCAGAAACCGAGGCTGGAGAGGATCCGGCCGATGTCCGATACCTTGAACGGATCGTCCTTCTCTTCGGCCTCTCCGGTCTGGCTGTCGAGCTTCCGGTCCATGAAGAAGTAGGTCACGAACATGATCAGGGCGATGCAGAGGAGTACCACGCCGAAGGCGACGGAGCGGCTGACGTTGACCTGCCCGCCGAGTTTGGCGAAGAAGGGCGAGAAGATCATGCAGGTCGCCACGCCCAGGCGGGCGAGGGCCATTTCGGAACCCATGGCCAGGGCCGTCTCACGGCCCTTGAACCACTTGACGATGCCGCGGCTCACCGTAATACCGGCCATCTCGCAGCCGCAGCCGAAGATCATGAAACCGCAGGCGGCCAGCTTGGCGGAGGCGGGCATGCCCTGGTAGAACGGGAGGACGTCGTCGATGAAGCCGACGCCGGTATGCCAGTTGAGGTGGTTCGTGAACCAGGCCTCAAGGCCGGACCCCATGAAGGCCTCGCTGATAGCGAAGTACTTGATGAGACCGCCGATGAGCATCACTGCGCCGGAGAGCACGGCCGTGAAGCGGACGCCCATCTTGTCGAGGATGATGCCTGCGAAGATCAGGAAAAAGACGAACACGTTGAGGAACGTCTCGGCTCCCTCCATCGTGCCGAACGCCTTGGAATCCCAGCCCCTGGTGGACTCCATCAAGTCCTTGATCGGGGAGAGGATGTCCATGAAGATGTAGGAGCAGAACATCGCGAGGGCGAGCAGCAGCAGCGCGATCCAGCGCATGGCCGCAGAGTCCCTCAGGGTCGTTTTTTGAGTCAAATCTGCCATAATGCTATCGTTGTTTTGTCATTTGCGTGCAGGAGTCGCTAATGTAGCAAAAAAAACGTACATTTGCAGCACGAAACGCGCAAAAGAATGTACGAAATCCTGGACGGCATCCGTTCGCCGCAAGACATCAAAAGGCTGGAGACCGACGCGCTGCGGACCCTGTGCGCGGAGCTCCGCGACTACATCGTCCGCTGCTGCGCGGAGAATCCGGGACACCTGGCCTCGAGCCTCGGCGCAGTGGAGCTCATCGTCGGCATGCACTATGTTTTCGACGCACCCGCCGACAAGTTCGTCTTCGACGTCGGCCACCAGGCCTACGCCCACAAGATCCTGACAGGCAGGAAGGAAGCCTTCCGGAAGAACCGCTGCGCCGACGGCATCAGCGGCTTCCCGCGACGGGAGGAAAGCCCTTTCGATGCCTTTGGCACCGGACACTCCTCTACCTCCGTCTCGGCCGCCCTCGGTCTTGCCCGGGCAGCATCCATGCTGGGCCGCAGCGAGAAGACGGTCGTTCTCCTGGGCGACGGCGCCCTCACCGGAGGCATGGCCTTCGAAGCCATGAACAACGCCGCAGGTGCCGACATCCTGGTCATCCTGAACGACAACAACCAGTCGATCGACACGAACACGGGGGCGTTCCACGACTACCTGCTGCGGCTGACGACCGACCCGTCGTACAACCGCATCAAACGCAGCATCTGGAACCGGCTCGGTGAAGGCCGGATCCGCCGCCTGCTCCAGAAAATGACGCGCGACGCCAAGTCGAACCTGGTCCGCCGCTCCGGCGGTGCCCTGTTCGAGGCGCTGGGGTTCCGGTATTTCGGTCCTGTGGACGGGAACGATATCGAACAGGTGGTCAGGACCCTCCGCCGCCTGAAAGACCTGGACGGCCCGCGCCTCCTGCACGCCCGCACCCTCAAAGGCAAGGGCTTTGCGCCCGCCGAAGCCGATCCGACCCCCTGGCACGCGCCCGGGCGCTTCGATCCGCAGACCGGCGAGCGGCTCCACGCCCCCTGCACGAAAGACCGGTATCAAGACGTCTTCGGCGAAGTCCTCCTGGAACTGGCACGGGCGGACCGGCGGGTCGTCGGCATCACCCCGGCCATGGCGACCGGATGCGGCATGTCCCTGCTGGCCGCGCAAATGCCCGACCGTTTCTTCGACGTGGGCATCGAGGAGGAGCACGCCGTCACGTTCGCGGCCGGCCTCGCCGCCGGCGGAATGCGGCCTTTCTGCAACATCTACTCGTCGTTCGCCCAGCGCTCCTACGACCAGGTCATCCACGACGTCGCGCTGCAGAGACTGCCCGTCACGCTCTGCCTCGACCGCGCCGGCCTCGTGGGCGAAGACGGCGCCACGCACCAGGGCTGCTTCGACCTGGCCGCCTTCCGGTGCATCCCGGACGTCATCCTCAGCGCCCCGCGCGACGAGCGGGAACTGGCCGACCTGATGTACTCGGCCCTCCAGGGAGAGCATGGACCTTATATTATAAGATACCCGCGCGGGTGCGGGGAAGGCACGCCCTGGCGCGGCGTTCCGAGACGGCATCTGCCCACCGGAAAGGGAGAACGCATCGTGGACGGAGAACGGATCGCCGTCCTGGCCCTCGGACCGGAAGCATGCCGCGCGGCGGAAGCGGCGGAAGCCTTCCGCGGGAAGCACGGCTGGTCGCCCGCCGTCTATGACCTGCGCTTCCTCAAACCGGTGGACACGGACATCCTGGAGGAAGCCGCCCGTTTCGAGGCCGTCCTCACGGTGGAGGAAGGCAGCCTGAAGGGCGGGCTCTTCGGCGAGGTGACGGAATACATGGCCACCCGCGGCCACCGCGTCCCGGTACACGGGGCCGGGATCCCGGACCGGTTCATCGGGCAGGACAGCCAGAGCGCCCAGCGCGCCGCCTGCGGCCTGGACGCCGCCGCCCTGCTCTCCCGGCTGGAACTCCTCCTCGCGCAGCGATAACGCCCGGGACGGAAGCAGGACAGCGTTGGGGAAACCAAAAAATAATTGAAAAAGTTTTGGAGAATCGGAATAATTCTCTATCTTTGCAGTCCGTTTTGGGAACGGGTCTTTGAAATACTGCCGATATAGCTCAGTTGGCCAGAGCACGTGATTTGTAATCTCGGGGTCGTGGGTTCGAATCCCTCTATCGGCTCCAGCTCAGCCAACGAGAGGCACATCGCAGAACTTGGGAGGATCGCATAGCGGCAATTGCGGCGGACTGTAAATCCGCTCCTTCGGGTTCGGTGGTTCGAGTCCACCTCCTCCCACTTTTTTATAATAACTGCGGAAGTAGCTCAGTTGGTAGAGCATCAGCCTTCCAAGCTGAGGGTCGCGAGTTCGAACCTCGTCTTCCGCTCCACAAAAAGCCGGTGTAGCTCAGGGGTAGAGCGCATCCTTGGTAAGGATGAGGTCATGAGTTCAAATCCCATCACCGGCTCTTAATATGTAGTTTGGAACACATTTAATCATAATATTATGGCAAAAGAAACATTCCAGAGAACCAAGCCGCATGTCAACATCGGTACAATTGGCCATGTTGACCACGGCAAGACGACCCTGACTGCCGCTATTACCAAGGTGCTCGCCGAGCGCGTCGCCGGTAACGCGGACAAGGTCAAGTCCTTCGACCAGATCGACAACGCTCCCGAAGAGAAGGAGCGTGGTATCACCATCAACTCGGCCCACGTCGAGTACGAAACCGCCAACCGTCACTATGCACACGTCGACTGCCCCGGCCACGCAGACTACGTGAAGAACATGGTTACCGGTGCCGCGCAGATGGATGGTGCGATCCTTGTCGTCGCTGCCACTGACGGTCCTATGCCTCAGACCCGCGAGCACATCCTTCTCGCCCGTCAGGTGAACGTTCCGAAGATCGTCGTCTTCATGAACAAGGTCGACCTTGTTCCGGACGAGGAAATGCTCGAACTGGTTGAAATGGAGATCCGCGACCTCCTGTCCTTCTACGGCTTCGACGGTGACAACGCTCCCGTTATCCGTGGTTCCGCTCTGGGCGCCCTCAACGGCGAGCCTCAGTGGGAAGACAAGGTCATGGAGCTGATGGACGCTGTCGACTCCTACATTCCGCTCCCTGAGCGTCTGGTCGACAAGCCGTTCCTCATGCCTATCGAGGACATCTTCTCCATCACCGGTCGTGGTACCGTCGTTACCGGCCGTATCGAGGCGGGTACGATCCACGTCGGCGACCCTGTGGAACTTGTCGGTTTCGGCGATGCCCCCAGGAACTCTGTCGTGACGGGTGTCGAGATGTTCCGCAAGCTCCTCGACCAGGGCGAAGCCGGTGACAACGTCGGTCTGCTTCTCCGTGGTATCGACAAGAAGGAGGTCAAGAGAGGTGAGGTCGTCGCGAAGCCGAAGTCCATCACTCCCCACACCGACTTCAAGGCTCAGATCTACGTCCTGAAGAAGGAAGAGGGTGGCCGTCACACGCCGTTCCACAACAAGTATCGTCCCCAGTTCTTCATCCGTACCCTGGATGTGACGGGCGAGATCACGCTGCCGGAAGGTGTCGAGATGGTTATGCCTGGCGATAACGTCGAAATCACCGTCAAACTCATCACCCCTGTCGCTCTGAACGAGGGTCTGCAGTTCGCTATCCGCGAAGGCGGCCGTACCGTCGGTGCCGGTCAGGTGATCAAGATTGTCGAGTAAGAGACAATACCTTTAGAGGCGGAGGGCTGCCTTAAGCAAGCCCGCCGCCTTATTCAGGGGAATAGAACAAGGGTAGTTCAGCGGTCTCCAAAACCGTCGATGTGGGTTCGAATCCTGCTTCCCCTGCCAATACATATCAAAGGTTACGATTTGGTAATTGTTTAACAGACATCCGAAGACGCTTCCATCCTTCCGATGTCCATTAAATGCAAAGATGAGAAAGTTCATTAACTATCTGAAAGAGTGTTACGTCGAGTTGACCCAGAAGGTCACTTGGCCGACCTGGGACAAGCTGCAGAGCTCTGCACTGCTCGTCATGGTCGCCACGCTGATCCTCGCGGTCGGGCTCTTCGTAATCGATTTCGCTTTCCAGCATCTGATGACTGCCATCTACACGTTGTAATTTGATTGCTTACCATGGCTGATATGAAATGGTACGTCCTTCGGACCGCAGGAAGCAAGGAAAAGAAGGCCGCCGAACATCTTGAGAAAGAAATTGAAAGGAGTGGCCTGCAGGACCAAGTAGCCCAAGTGCTCGTACCCGTAAAGAGGGAGATTGTAACCAAGAACGGAAAGAGGAAGGTGGTTGAAAAACTGCTCTTCCCCGGTTACGTTTTGATTCAAGCCGTCCTCAGCGCGGAACTCGAGTACATCATCCGCAATCTGATCCCCGGCATGTCCGGTTTCCTTACCGAAAAGAAGACTTCCGACGGCCAGACCGAACGCGTCCCCGTCCCCATCCGTGACGATGAAGCCGCAAGGATTCTCGGTCACCAGGACGAAAGCGTCGACGGCCCGGTCGAGACGGAGGTCAACTACGAAGTCGGTGAATCCGTCAAGATCACCGACGGGCCTTTCAGCGGTTTCAACGGTACGATCGACGCCATCGAAGAAGACAGGAGCAGGCTCAAGGTGATAGTGGTGATCTTCGGCAGGAAAACCCTGCTGGAACTCAGCTTTACACAAGTAACTAAAGAATAAGTAACACATTATGGCAAAAGAAGTTACCGGATTCATCAAGCTCCAGATCAAAGCAGGAGCTGCCAATCCAGCGCCTCCGGTAGGACCGGCTCTCGGTTCCAAAGGCCTTAACATCATGGACTTCTGCAAGCAGTTCAACGCTGCGACGCAGGCTTCCGCCGGCAAGATCCTGCCGGTCGTCATTACGGTCTTTTCCGACAAGTCCTTCAAGTTCGAAGTCAAGCAGCCCCCGGTGGCCATCTCCCTCAAGGAAGCCGCCAAGGTGCAGAAGGGCTCGGGACAGCCGAACCGGACGAAGGTGGCCTCCATCACCTGGGACCAGGTGAAGACCATCGCCGAAGGCAAGATGCCCGACTTGAACGCCTTCACCCTCGCATCCGCCATGAAGATGGTCGCGGGTACGGCGCGGAGCATGGGTATCAAAGTTACCGGAGAATTTCCTCAGGACCTTTAAAAATTCACACGCAACATGAGCAGATTGACGAAAAACCAGAAAGCGGTCGCTGAAAAATACGACGCTTCCAAGCTGTACACGCTTACCCAGGCCTGTGAACTCCTGAAGGACATTACTTACACCAAATTCGATGCGACGGTCGAGATTTCGACCAACCTGGGCGTCGACCCCCGCAAAGCCAACCAGATGATCCGTGGCGTTGTCACCCTTCCCCATGGAACGGGCAAGACCGTCCGCGTGCTCGTCCTCTGTACTCCGGACAAGGAGAATGAGGCGAAGGAAGCCGGTGCGGACTACGTGGGTCTCGACGAATATGTCGACAAGATCAAGGCTGGATGGACCGATGTGGATGTCATCATCTGCACCCCTTCCGTGATGGCCAAGGTCGGTGCGCTCGGCCGCATCCTCGGTCCGAGAGGCCTCATGCCGAACCCCAAGACCGGAACCGTCACGATGGAGGTCGGTGCCGCGGTCAAGGCGGTCAAGGCCGGTAAGATCGACTTCAAAGTCGACAAGACCGGTATCATCCACGCCGGGATCGGCAAAATTTCCTTCACCCCCGAACAGCTCGTCGAAAACGCGACGGCTTTCCTGAACGAAGTGCTGAAACTGAAGCCTCAGACCCTCAAGGGTACCTACATGAAGGGTGCCGCGCTCTGCACGACCATGAGCCCCGGCATCAAGATCGATACCAAAGCATTCATCAGCGGCAGCGCCGAATAAAAAGGAGATCGCATTATGAAAAGAGAATTGAAAGAACAGATCATCGAGAGTATCTCCGAGCAGCTGAAGCAGTATCCGAATTTCTACATCACGGACATCTCCGGCCTGAACGCCGAAGACACTGTCAAGCTTCGCCGCGCCTGCTTCGACGAGAAGATCAAGCTGACCGTCGTGAAGAACACCCTGTTCTCCCACGTCGTCAAGACCCTCGGCAACGAAGAGATGATGAATATCCTCCCCACCCTCGTCGGCAACACCGCGATCATGTATTGCGAGGCCCCGAACGCTCCTGCCAAGCTCATCAAGAAGCTCCAGGGTGACGGCATGGCCAAGCCGGTCCTCAAGGGTGCGTACGTCCAGGAATGCGCCTTCATCGGAGAAGACAAGCTCGACATCCTCTGCGCCATCAAGTCCAGGGAAGAGCTCATCGCCGACATCGTCGCTCTCCTCCAGTCTCCTGCACGCAACGTCATCTCCGCCCTTCAGAATGCGGGAAGCACGATTGCTGGCATCGTGAAGACCCTGTCCGAAAAAGAAGAAAAATAACAAACAATAACAATTTAAAAATTTACAATTATGGCAGATGTTAAAGCACTTGCAGAAGAGTTGGTAAACCTCTCTGTGAAAGACGTTCAGGAACTCGCTAAGGTTCTCGAGGAAGAATATGGTATCAAGCCCGCGGCCGCCGCTGTTGCAGTCGCTGGTCCTGCCGCCGCCGGCGATGCCGCCCCTGCGGAGCAGACTGAATTCGACGTGGTCCTCACCTCCGCCGGTCAGGCCAAGCTTCAGGTCATCAAGGCCGTCAAGGAAGCTCTCGGTCTCGGTCTGAAGGAAGCCAAGGATCTGGTCGACGGTGCCCCGGCGACCGTGAAGGAGAAAGTCTCCAAGGCTGAAGCTGAGCAACTCAAGGCTGCCCTCGAAGAGGCAGGCGCCGAAGTTGAGGTTAAATAACCACAGCTTCCCCTGGCGGGAATACACTCAGGTTTAGAGCCGCAGACGGCTCTAAACCTTTTTGTCGTATTAAGTTTTTCTCCATTTCCTAAAGGCAGAATATGTCAAAAAAGACCCATAACAAGCGAGTTCTGTTCGCGACATCAAAAATTCTGGAGTATCCTGACCTTCTGGAAGTACAGCTGAAATCCTTCAAAGATTTCTTCCAGCTGGAGACCACCCCTGAAAACAGGAAGAACGAAGGCCTGTTCCAGGTATTCCAGGAAATTTTCCCGATCGAAGACACAAGAAACAACTATAAACTGGAGTTCATCGACTATTTCATCGATCCTCCGCAGTATTCGATCGAGGAGTGTCTTGAGAGAGGACTTACCTACAATGTTCCTCTGAAGGCAAAACTCCGCCTTTCGTGCACCGATCCCGAGCACGAGGATTTTGACACCCGGGTCCAGGACGTCTATCTGGGAAACATCCCCTACATGACGCCTGCGGGCACTTTTGTCATCAACGGATCGGAAAGAATCATCGTTTCGCAGCTGCACCGGTCTCCGGGCGTGTTCTTCGACCAGAGCATGCACGCCAACGGCACCAAACTGTATTCGGCCCGCATCATCCCCTTCAAGGGATCGTGGATCGAATTCGCGACGGACATCAACAATGTGATGTACGCCTACATCGACCGGAAGAAGAAGCTGCCTGTGACCACGCTCCTGCGCGCGATCGGATACAACTCCGACAAGGATATCATCGATATCTTCTCGCTCGCCGATGAGATCAAGGTCACGCCCAAGGCCCTCAAGGAGAACGCCGGCCGCAAACTGGCCGCGAAAGTCCTGAAGACCTGGACAGAAGATTTCGAGGATGAGGATACGGGAGAGGTCATCCCGATCGAACGTACCGTACCGATCGTCGAACGCGGCGAGATCCTCGACGAGGAGACCATCGCCAAGTTCGCAGACGCGGACGTGAAGACCATCCTCCTCCAGAAAGATGAGGCCAGCACCAATGAGTACGCCATCATCTTCAACACGCTGCAGAAAGACCCGACCAACACGGAAATCGAAGCCGTCAACTACATCTACAAACAGCTCCGCAATTCCGAACCGCCGGATGAGGCGACGGCCAGGGATGTCATCGACAAGCTCTTCTTCTCGGAGAAGCGCTACGACCTGGGCAGCGTGGGCCGGTACCGCCTGAACAAGAAACTGGGCCTGGACACGGACCCGGAAGTGCGCGTGCTGACCAACACCGACATCATTGAGATCATCAAATATCTCATCCAGCTCATCAACTCCAAGGCGACGGTGGACGACATCGACCACCTGAGCAACCGCCGCGTCCGCACCGTGGGCGAGCAGCTGGCCAACCAGTTCAGCGTCGGCCTGTCCCGCATGGCCCGGACGATCCGCGAGCGGATGAATGTCCGCGACAGCGAGCAGTTCAGCCCGACCGACCTGATCAACGCGAAGACCCTCTCTTCCGTGATCAACTCGTTCTTCGGCACCAGCCAGCTCTCCCAGTTCATGGACCAGACCAACCCCCTGGCGGAGATCACGCACAAGCGCCGTCTCTCCGCGCTCGGCCCGGGCGGTCTGTCCCGCGACCGCGCCGGATTCGAGGTCCGCGACGTGCACTACACGCACTACGGACGCCTCTGCCCGATCGAGTCGCCGGAAGGCCCGAACATCGGTCTGATCTCCTCCCTGTGCGTGTACGCCCGCATCAACTCCCTCGGTTTCATCGAGACCCCCTACCGTGACGTGAAGGACGGCAAGGTGAACCTGACCGACAAGGGCTGGCACTACATGACCGCAGAGGAAGAGGAGGACAAGCTGGTCTCCCTCGCGAACGTGAAGATCGCCGACGACGGCACCATCCTGGACGACCGTATCCAGTGCCGCCTCGAGGCCGACTTCCCGGTCGTTTCCAAGGAAGAGGTGAACTACATGGACGTGGCGCCGAACCAGATGGCTTCCGTCGCCGCCTCCCTGATCCCCTTCCTGGAGCACGACGATGCGCACCGCGCGCTGATGGGCGCGAACATGATGCGCCAGGCCGTCCCGCTCCTCTCCCCGGAATCCCCCATCGTGGGCACCGGCCTGGAGGAAAGGGTCTGCCTGGACTCCCGCACGCAGTTCATCGCGGAACGCAAGGGTACCGTCACATACGTGGATGCCCGCGAAATCCGCATCAAATACGACCGCACGGATGACGAGAAGTTCGTCAGCTTCGCTCCCGAAGAGACGGTGTACACGCTTCCGATCTACCGGAGGACGAACCAGAGCACGACGGTCTCCCTGAAGCCGATCGTCCGCAAGGGCGACAAGGTGGAGAAGGGCCAGGTGCTCACCGAGGGTTACGCGACCCAGGGCGGCGAACTCGCCCTCGGACGCAACCTGATGGTCGCCTTCATGCCTTGGAAGGGTTACAACTACGAGGACGCGATCGTGCTCTCCGAAGAGATGGTCAAGTGGGACATCCTCACTTCCGTCCACGTGGACGAGTACCTGACGGAGGTCCGCGACACCAAGCGCGGCATGGAGGAACTCACCTCCGATATCCCGAACGTCAGCGAGGATGCCACCAAGGACCTCGACCGCCAGGGCATCACGGTGACATCATGATCGGCAAGATCACCCCGAAGGGCGAGAGCGATCCTTCCCCGGAAGAGAAGCTCCTCAAGGCCATCTTCGGTGACAAGGCCGGCGATGTGAAGGACGCTTCCCTGAAGGCGAACCCTTCGCTGAGCGGTACCGTCATCAAGACCGCCCTGTACGCCAAGGCTTCCAAGGAGGGCAACCGCCGCTCCGCGAAGTCCGACCAGAAAGCCCGCCAGGATGCCATCCAGGAGGACTTCGACAAGAAGGCTGCGAAGCTGAAGGCCGACTTCCTGGGCCGCCTCGCGGTGCTCGTCAAGGGCAAGAAGTGCGCCGGCATCAGCGACCTGTACGGCGTCGAGATCATCGCCAAGGGCAAGGAGATCACCTCCGAAGCCCTGGAGGGCATCGACTACCAGAACGTCAATTCCAGCAAGTGGACGACGGAGAAGGGCACGAACGCCCTGATCCAGGACCTGATCAACAACTACTGCATCACCTACAAGGTGGCCGAAGCGAAGGCCAAGCGGGAGATGGACAAGATCAAGGTCGGTGACGAGCTGCCGAACGGCGTGATGCAGATGGCCAAAGTCTATATCGCCAAGAAGAGAAAGATCACCGTCGGTGACAAGATGGCGGGACGCCACGGAAACAAGGGTATCGTCGCGAAGATCGTCCGCAGGGAGGACATGCCTTTCCTCGAGGACGGAACCCCCGTCGACATCGTCCTGAACCCGCTGGGCGTGCCTTCCCGAATGAACCTCGGCCAGATCTATGAAACGGTCCTCGGCTGGGCCGGCTCGAAACTCGGCCTGAAATTCAGCACCCCGATCTTCGACGGTGCGTCGATCGACGAGATCAGCGACTACACCGCCAAGGCCGGTGTCCCGCAGTACGGCAAGACGTGGCTGCGCGACGGCGGCACGGGCGACCGGTTCGACCAGCCTGCCACGGTGGGCGTCATCTACATGATCAAGCTCGGCCACATGGTCGACGACAAGATGCACGCGCGTTCCATCGGTCCGTACTCCCTCATCACCCAGCAGCCGCTGGGCGGTAAGGCGCAGTTCGGCGGCCAGCGTTTCGGAGAGATGGAAGTCTGGGCGCTCGAAGCCTTCGGCGCCGCGAACATCCTCCAGGAGATCCTCACCGTCAAGTCGGACGACGTGACGGGACGCTCCAAGACGTACGAGGCTATCGTGAAGGGCGACCCGATGCCCTCGCCGGGCATCCCCGAGTCCCTCAACGTGCTGCTGCACGAGCTCCGGGGCCTGGGACTGAAGGTCACGTTGGATTAGTTTCAAGAACAATAGACTGCAAACGAATATGCCTACTTTCAGCAACAAGGATAACAAGGTCAAGAGCAACTTCCAGACGATCAGCATCTCGCTGGCTTCCCCGGAAGACATCACCGCCCGTTCCTGCGGAGAGGTCCTGAAACCGGAAACGGTCAACTACAGGACGTACAAGCCGGAGCGCGACGGTCTCTTCTGCGAGAAGATCTTCGGTCCCACCAAGGACTACGAGTGCTATTGCGGGAAGTACAAGCGGATCCGCTACCGCGGCATCGTCTGCGACCGTTGCGGCGTGGAAGTGACGGAGAAGAAGGTCCGCCGCGAACGGATGGGACACATCGTCCTGACCGTTCCCGTGGCCCACATCTGGTACTTCAAGTCCGCACCGAACAAGATTTCCGCCCTGCTCGGACTCCCTGCCAAGAAACTTGAATCCGTCATCTACTACGAGAAATACATCGTGGTCCGGCCCGGTGCCAGCGGCCTGGAGAAGATGGACCTCCTCTCCGAGGACGAGTACATCGACGTGATGGCCCGCATCCCGGAGAACGAGAACCTGCCTGACAGCGACCCCGACAAGTTCATCGCCAAGATGGGCGCCGAGGGCCTGTACGACCTCCTGAAGGAGATCGACGTGGCCGCCCTGTCGAAGGAACTCCGCCAGCGCATGCTCACGGAAACGTCGCAGCAGCGCAAGGCCGAGATCCTCAAGCGCCTGGGTGTCGTCAAGTGGTTCCTCGAGTCCAAGGATGTCAACCGTCCCGAGTGGATGATCATGAAGGTGGTGCCGGTGATCCCGCCGGATCTCCGCCCGCTCGTCCCGCTGGACGGCGGCCGCTTCGCCACCTCCGACCTGAACGACCTGTACCGCCGGGTGATCATCCGCAACAACCGGCTCAAGAAGCTGATGGAGATCAAGGCGCCGGAGGTCATCCTCCGCAACGAGAAGCGCATGCTCCAGGAAGCGGTGGATTCCCTCTTCGACAACTCCAAGAAGGCCTCCGCCGTCAAGAGCGAGAGCAACCGCGCCCTCAAGTCGCTGTCTGACAGCCTCAAGGGCAAGCAGGGCCGCTTCCGCCAGAACCTCCTCGGTAAGCGTGTCGACTACTCCGCCCGAAGCGTCATCGTCGTCGGTCCGGAACTCAACATGCACGAGTGCGGCCTTCCGAAATTCATGGCGGCCGAACTCTACAAGCCGTTCATCATCCGCAAGCTCATCGAGCGCGGCATCGTCAAGACGGTCAAGTCGGCCAAGAAGATCGTGGACCGCAAGGATCCGGTGATCTGGGACATCCTCGAAAACGTGATGAAGGGACACCCGGTCCTCCTGAACCGCGCCCCTGGAAAGGCCATCCAGCTGCATCCGCTCGCCTGTACGGCGTTCAACGCCGACTTCGACGGTGACCAGATGGCCGTCCACCTCCCGCTGGGCAACGCCGCCGTGATGGAGGCGCAGCTCCTCATGCTGGGAAGCCAGAACATCCTGAATCCCGCCAACGGAACCCCGATCACCGTTCCTTCCCAGGACATGGTGCTCGGTCTGTACTATATCACGAAGATCCGTCCCGGCGCCAAGGGCGAAGGGATGACCTTCTACGGCCCCGAGGAAGTGATCGTCGCCTACGACGAGAAGGCGATCGACATGCACGCGAAGGTCGGCGTCCGCCTCCCGGTGGACAAGCAGGATCCTTCGAAGGGAACCGCCATCGTCGAAACGACGGCCGGCCGCATCATCGTGAACCAGTACGTCCCGGACGAAGTCCCCTACGTCAACGAGGTGCTCGGCAAGAAGGCCCTGCGGAAGATCATCACCGAGGTCATCAAGAACACCGGTGTCACCCGTACGGCCCAGTTCCTGGACGATATCAAGAACCTCGGTTACGAGCAGGCGTTCCGCGCCGGCATCTCCTTCAACCTCGGCGATGTCATCATCCCGGCGGAGAAGAAGGAGCTGATCGAACAGGGTTACAAGCAGGTGGAAGAAGTCAAGAACAACTATGCGATGGGCTTCATCACCAACAACGAGCGCTACAACAAGGTCATCGACCTGTGGACCTCCATCGACAACCGCCTCACCGCCATCGTCGAGAAGCAGATCTCCGCAGACCAGCAGGGCTTCAACCCCGTGTACATGATGCTGGATTCCGGCGCCCGTGGTTCCACCCAGCAGATCAAGCAGCTGTGCGGCATGCGCGGCCTGATGGCGAAACCGCAGAAATCCGGCGCGTCCGGAGCGGAAATCATCGAGAACCCGATCATCTCCAACCTGAAGGAAGGAATGACGGTGCTCGAGTACTTCATCTCCACGCACGGTGCCCGCAAGGGTCTGGCCGATACCGCCCTGAAGACGGCGGATGCCGGTTACCTGACCCGCCGTCTGGTCGACGTGTCCCACGACGTGATCATCACCGAAGAGGACTGCGGCACGCTCCGCGGCCTGATCGCCACCGCGATCAAGAACAAGGACGAGATCGTCGAGTCCCTGGGTGAGCGCATCCTGGGCCGTACCTCCGTCCACGACATCTTCAACCCGCTCACGGGCGAGCTGATCATCCGGGCCGGCGAAGAGATCCGCGAGGACACCGCCTCCCTCATCGACTCCCTCCCGATCGAGCAGGTCGAGATTCGTTCCGTGCTTACGTGCGAGTCCCGCAAGGGCGTCTGCGCGAAGTGCTACGGCCGCAACCTGGCGACGAGCCGGATGGTCGAGAAGGGCGAGGTGGTCGGCGTGATCGCCGCCCAGTCCATCGGCGAGCCGGGTACCCAGCTGACCCTCCGTACCTTCCACGTGGGTGGTACGGCGTCCAGCACGGCGGCCGACTCCTCCATCGAATCCAAGTACGACGGCAAGCTCGTCTTCGAGGAGCTCCGTACCATCCAGAAGCTTGACGACGCCACGGGCGAAGTCCGCGACGTGGTCGTCAGCCGGATGACGGAAGTGAGCATCATCGACGAGAACACCGGCATCACCTATTCCCACTACGACGTGCCCTACGGCGCGACGCTGTACTTCAAGGACGGCGACGCGATCAAGAAGGGCGACCTTCTCTGCGAATGGGATCCTTACAACGCCATTACCATCGTGGAGTCCGCGGGTAAGGTGCAGTTCGACAACCTCATCGAGGGCGTTACGTTCCGCGAAGAGGTAGCCGACGAATTCGCGGTCAACAAGGACAAGGTCATCATCGAGGCGCGTGACAAGACGCGGAACCCGTCCCTCATCATCCTCGGCGAGGACGGCGAGCAGCTGCGGCAGTACAACCTGCCGGTCGGCGCCCACGTCACCTGCGAGAACGGTGATCCCGTGAAGGTGGGCGACGTGATCATCAAGATCCCGCGCGCTATCGGCAAGTCCAGCGATATCACCGGCGGTCTGCCGCGTGTCACCGAACTCTTCGAAGCCCGTACGCCGTCCGCTCCGGCCATCCTGTCCGAGATCAACGGCGAGGTGCTCATGGGCAAGGTCAAGCGGGGCAACCGCGAGATCGTCGTGAAGAACAAGTCCGGCGAGGAGAAACACTACCTCGTTCCGCTGACCAAGCAGATCCTGGTCCAGGAGAACGACTACGTGAAGGCCGGTACCCGTCTGTCCGACGGCGGCATCTCCCCGACCGACATCCTCGGCATCCTCGGTCCGGTCAAGGCGCAGGACTACATCGTCAACGAAGTCCAGGCGGTCTACCGTCTCCAGGGTGTGAAGATCAACGACAAGCACTTCGAGATCATCGTCCGCCAGATGATGCGCAAGGTCCAGATCATGGATCCGGGCGACACCGAATTCCTCAACGAGGAGCTGGTGGACAAGTGGGAGTTCATGGACGCCAACGACAACATCTTCGGGAAATACTATGTCCTGGACGCCGGGGATTCTCCGCGCTACCTGCCGGGCGACATCCTGGGCGCGCGTGCGATGCGCAACGAAAACGCGTCGCTGGAGCGTCAGGGCCTGAAGATGATGGTCGTGCGCGAAGCCAAACCCGCCACGGCGAAGCTGGTCCTCCAGGGTATCACCCGGGCGGCCCTCCGCACGAACAGCTTCATCTCCGCCGCTTCCTTCCAGGAGACGACGAAGGTGCTGAGCGAGGCGGCCATCCGCGCCCGAGTGGACTATCTCGAAGGCCTGAAGGAGAATGTCATCTGCGGTCACCTGATTCCGGCCGGTACCGGACAGAAGGACTTCCAGGACATCATCGTCGGCCGCAAGGACGAGTACGAAGCCGAAATGAGCGAGCTGTAAAGCCCGGTCCTAAACACGAAGAAGACGGGACGGATGACCTGCGGGTCTCCGCCCCGTTTTTTCGTTGTCCTTTGCCGTTTTAAATAGATTTACTATCTTGCCGGAGATGAAACGGCACACTGGATGGAACGCTACCAAAGATTTTAAAATGAATAGAATAATAACCCTCCTGGCCGTATTGACGGCCCTGCTCTCCGGATGCCAGCCGCATCCCCTTCCGCAGGCGGAGATGCCCATCCTCGCCTGGTACAGCATCACGGTGCCGTACCTCACGGAGGAGAACCACAAGATGCTGAAAGACTGCGGTTTCACGGTCAGTTTCTCCGACATCAAATCCATGGAGGACGGCTGGAAGGCCCTCGAGATGGGCGAGAAGACCGGCATCAAGGTCATGTATTCCTGCCCGGAAATGTACGAACGGCCGGAAGAAGTCGTGGCGGCCGTGAAAGGCCATCCGGCCCTGTACGGCTATTTCCTGCGGGATGAACCGGTCGTCGCCGACTTCCCGGGCCTCGCTGCATTCTCCGCACGGGTCACGGCCGTGGACAAGGAGCACCCGCAATACCTGAACCTCTTCCCCAACTATGTGAATCCCGCCGCCCTCGGCTGCACGTACGAGGAATACGTCCAGGCATTCGTCCGGCAGGTACCGCTGCCGCAGCTGTCCTTCGACTACTACCCCGTCACCGTCGAAGGCATCCGCCAGACCTGGTGGGAGAACCTGGAGGTCATCGCCCGGGAATCGCGCAAGGCCGGCATCCCCTTCTGGGCCTTCGCGCTGTCGACCGCCCACGAGATCTATCCGGTTCCGACCCTCCCCTCTCTCCGGCTGCAGATGTACACTAACCTGGCCTACGGGGCACAGTGCCTGCAGTACTTCACTTACTGGAATTCAACCGGCGTGAAGGAAAACGGCCCGGTCAATCCCCCGGGTGAGAAGAGTCCGGTCTATGACATCGTCCGGGAGATGAACGCCGAGGTGCAGGCCCGGGCCGGCGTCTTCGTCGGTGCCACGGTGGAGGATGTCTCGCACATCGGCATTCCCTGGCCCGAAGGGACGGAGCCGCCCTTCCTGTCGCATTCCGGGAAATACCTGCCGGCCGGCGTAAAGCCCCTGGAGACCCTCCCGGAAGGCATTTCCGTACTGGACACCGGCGGCTACGGGCTGCTCGTCTCGCAACTGCGCAATGGGGCCGACCGCTACCTGGTCCTTGTCAACCGCAGCCTGACCGAGGCGTTCGACTACCGGATCGGCTTCCGGAAGGCCGTCTGCACGGTGAACCGCGACGGAAGCCTCGGACGGTTGAAGAAGGGGGAGCATTCGCTGCACCTGGCCGAGGGGGACTGCGCCATCTTCCGGCTGTAGCGTCTCCAGGCGGGCCTCCCCGGAACGGCCAACTTGCTCTTCGAGCATCCCTGTCCGGGCGAATGTCCGTTCCGGGGAGGCCCGCCAGTGCGTATATTCCATCCAATAAAAAAAAATCTTCTAAAAATGAGTATATTTCCACGTTTTCCGACTCTAATATAAGTAGATGGAAAAAGTGGACCACTCCCTGAAAGGCATATACCAACAATATGCCGACCGGCTCTATTCGTACGGATTGCAAATCTGTCCGGACAAGGGCCTGGTCGAGGACGCCCTGCACGAAGTGTTCCTGGACATCCACCGCAACATGGAAGCTTTTTCCAAGGCGGAGAATCCCAGGAACTACCTGTTCGCATCGCTCCGGTACAAACTGTACAAGATGAAGAAGGGCAGGCCGGGGCGCATCGACCTGTCCCAGGTGAATGTCCCGGAGATCGGAACCATCGAAGAAAAGATCATCGGTGAAGAGCAACTCCGGATGCAGGAATCCCTGGCCAGGGAAATGATTTCGTGCCTGACGGACCGCCAGCGGGAGATCCTGTTCCTGCGCTTCGTCGAGCGGATGAGTTTCCAGGAGATCTCCGAGCACCTCTCCATCGAGCGCCAGTCGGCCCAGAACCTGTTCGGAAGGGCCGTTGGCAAGCTGCGCAGGATCTTCCTGAGCGAAACCGTCGAAAAAAGCCGCTGACCGCAGAAGAGAAAGAAAATGAACGACTACAAGAAATATTCGATTGAAGATTACCTGAAAGACGAGATGTTCATCCGCTCCGTCCTTTCCCCGACACCGGAGACGAAGCGCTATTGGGACGCCCTCATCGACGCGGGGGCACTGGACATCTACACCTATACCGATGCCGTCCTCGCCCTGACCGGCTGGAAGAACAGCGCTCCCGCCGCCGGACGCGAAGACCTGGAAGCGACCTGGCGCCGGATCGAGGCGTCGGCCGCGGAAGCGGACACAGCCCCCGCCGAAGCCTCCTCCCGGAAAGACATTGCCCTTTGGAAGAGCGTGCGGACCGTCCTGGAGGCCGCCGCAGCGGCCCTTTCCCTCTTCCTGCTCCTCCCGCAGCAGGAGAACCGGGCGCCGAAGGAAATCCGGGTTGACCCCGGCTTCGTCCTGGTAACGCAGGCGCAGGAAAGTGACAATGTCGTCATCGTTTCCGACCGGCAGGAAATCGAACTGGAAGGCAGCAAGCCGGATGTCAATTACAACCCGCAAGGCCAGCTCAAAGTGGACGGCAACGTGCGCGAAACGAAGAAGGACACCGTCCCGCAGATCGAGATGCCGGCCCTGCCGGAGGTCGAACTCAACCGGATCATCGTCCCCTACGGAAAGATGGCCTCGCTGACCCTGTCCGACGGTTCCACCCTGAAAATCAACGCCGGAACGACCGTCCGCTACCCGAAGACGTTCTCCGGCGACACGCGCATGATCGAGGTGGACGGCGAGATCTTCGCCGACGTCGCCCACGACGGAAGGCCCTTCGTCGTCCGTTCGAAGGATT
The DNA here is from genome assembly GCA_902801205.1 of uncultured Bacteroidia bacterium. Taxonomy (GTDB): domain Bacteria; phylum Bacteroidota; class Bacteroidia; order Bacteroidales; family UBA932; genus Cryptobacteroides. Next base: position 62,119 of record CADCHE010000001.1, on the reverse strand, counting down.
TCGACGTCCGCGTCACCGGCACGCAGTTCAACCTCTCCTCCTATTCCACGGATGATTATTCGCAAGTCGTCCTGGTGAAGGGGGGCGTCACGGTCTCCCTGGAAGGCAGCGAAGTCGCCCTGACCCCCAGCCAGGCCTTCGAGAAGCGTCCGGAGGGCACCAGCGTCCTGCTGGTCGACACCGACCTGTACACCTCGTGGACGCAGGGCGTGTACAAGTTCGAGAACGAACCGCTCGAGAACGTCCTCGTCCGGCTGGCGCGCTTCTACAACGTGAGCCTGGTGCTCCCGGAGAGCAAGTCGGGGGTCATCTGTTACGGGTCGCTGGAGCTGCGGGACGACTTGTCGACCCTCCTCACCGGCCTGATGCAGATCGCTTCCTTCAACTTCGTCATCCGCGACGGCGCGCACGTCATCCAATGGGGGAACAAGAAGAAATAAGATCTCTAAACACTATCTATAATAACTACTAAATCCTATTCCTATGATTCCAAAACGACTCAGTAGACTCCTCCTGCTTCTTGCAGCGGCGCTCTGCCTGCTCCCGGCGACGGGACTGACGCTCCGCGCGCAGGAAAAAGGGAAGAGCCTGGTAACCCTGAACGTAAAGGAAAAGTCGGTCGGTGACGTCCTCGCCATGATCGAGGCATCCACCCCCTACATCTTCTTCTACAACACGGCGGACGTGGACAAGAGCAGGAAAGTGACGCTCGAGTTCACGGACGCGGATCTGACCACTGTCCTGGGAAAACTGTTCGAAGGGCAGGAGAACTCCTTCAAGATCGACGGCCGCCAGGTCTACATCACCAAGAAAGCCGCCGCCGGGGCCGCCCCGCAGGCGACGCGGAGCAATCCCACGCGCCTGAGCGGCTATGTCACGGACCGGGAAGGCGAACCGCTTCCGGGTGCCGCCATCATGGTGAAAGGCAGCAAGCGCGGCGTCATGACCGATGAAAACGGCGCCTTCACCATCGACGGCATCAAAGTCGGCACCGTGCTCGTCGTCAGCTCCCTGGGCATGGACGATCTCGAGTTCACCTTCACCGGTCAGGACAACCTGACCATCGCGCTGAAACAGCAGTCCAACGCCCTGGACGAGGTCACCGTGGTCGCCTTCGGTACGCAGAAGAAAGAGAGCGTCATTGGTGCCATCACGACGATCGACCCCGGCAAGCTGAAGATCCCTTCCAGCAACCTGACCACCGCCCTGGCCGGCAACATGGCCGGTATCATCGCCTACCAGCGTACCGGTGAGCCCGGTCAGGACAACGCCGACTTCTTCGTCCGCGGTATCACCACCTTCGGTGCCAACACGCACCCGCTCATCCTCATCGACAATATCGAACTGACGACCACCGACCTGGCCCGCCTGCAGCCGGACGACATCGCCTCCTTCTCCATCATGAAGGACGCGACGGCGACGGCCCTCTACGGCGCGCGCGGTGCGAACGGCGTCATCCTCGTCACCACCAAGCGCGGTGCGGAAGGCTCCGCCAAGGTCTTCGCCCGTCTGGAGAACTCCTTCTCCCAGCCGACCCGCGAGGTCGAGCTGGCCGACCCGGTCACCTTTATGCGCCTCGCCAACGAGGCCATCCTGACCCGGAATCCGGAAGGGAACATCCTCTACAGCCAGGACAAGATCGAGAACACCGGCAAGCCCGGCGCCAACCCGTACATCTATCCGTCCAACGACTGGTACGACATGCTGTTCGCCAAGCGGGCGTCCAGCCAGCGCGCCAACGTCAGCGTATCCGGCGGCGGCAAGGTGGCACAGTACTATGTGTCCGGTTCCGCCACGAAGGACAACGGTATCCTGAAGGTCGACAAGCGAAACAGCTTCAACAACAACATCGACTTCCGGAACTACACCATCCGTGCGAACGTCGACATCAACGTCACGCCGACCACCAAGATGGGCGTCCGCATGACGGGCAACTTCGACGACTACACGGGCCCGATCCACTCGGGTGACGAGATGTACAGCATGGTCGTCCACTCCAACCCGGTGCTCTTCCCGCCGTACTACGAACCCGATCCGGAACACCTCTATACGAAGCACATCCTCTTCGGTAACTACAACGAAGGAGAGTACACCAACCCCTACGCCCAGATGGTGCGGGGCTACAAGGACCGCAACCGCTCCCAGATGCTTTCCGTCATCGACGTGAGCCAGGACCTTTCCTTCATCACCCAGGGCCTCAGCCTGAGCGCGATGTTCAACATCTCCCGTCTGGCGGAATTCAGCGTTTCCCGTGCCTACAACCCGTTCTACTACACGATGAGCCAGTATGACTCCTTCACGGGCGAATACGCGCTCAAGGAGCTGAACGAGACCAGCGGAACGGAATACCTCGGCTACTCCGAAAGCGGCAAGACGGTCCAGAGCACCCTCTACACCGAGAGCCGCCTGAACTACAACCGCGAATTCGGCAAGCACGGCATCAGCGGACTGCTCGTCTTCACCACGCGGGAAGCCCTCAACGCCAACGCCGGTTCCCTGCAGCTCTCCCTGCCGAGCCGAAACGCGGGCCTGGCCGGCCGTTTCACTTACAACTACGCCAGCAAGTATTTCGCCGAGTTCAACTTCGGCTACAACGGCTCGGAGCGCTTCTCCAAGAACCACCGCTGGGGCTTCTTCCCTTCCGCCGGCGTCGCCTGGCTGGTTTCGAACGAACCCTTCTGGAAGAACATCAAGCCGGTGGTCAGCAACCTCAAGCTCCGTTACAGCTACGGTCTCGTGGGTAACGACCAGATCGGCTCGGCTTCCGACCGCTTCTTCTACCTGTCCAACGTGGACATGAACGCCGGCGGCCGCAGCGCCTCGTTCGGCGAAACCTCGAACAAGGGCGGTGCCGGTATCAACGTGAGCCGCTACGCCAACGACAACATCACTTGGGAGACCTCCTACAAGCACAACTACGCCGCGGAGATCGGCCTGTTCAACAAGCTGAACATCATCGCCGAATACTTCACGGAACACCGTACCAATATCCTGATGAACCGCGCCTACATTCCGTCGACCATGGGTCTGACGGCCGCCGTCCGCGCCAACGTGGGTGAAGCCCGTGCGCACGGCGTCGACATCCAGGCCGACTACCAGCAGGTCTGGAACCGCGACTTCTGGACCTCGGCCCGCGCCAACTTCACCTGGTCCACCAGTCGGTTCGACGTCTATGAGGAGCCCAACTATGCGGAGCACTGGCGCTCGCACATCGGCTACTCCCTGTCCCAGAACTGGGGCTACATCGCCGAACGCCTCTTCGTCGATGACGAGGAAGCCGCGAACTCCCCTTCCCAGAACTTCGGCAACGTCTACGGCGGCGGTGACATCAAGTACACCGACGTGAACCGCGACGGCAAGATCGACCAGAAGGACATGGTGCCGATCGGCAACCCGACCTCGCCGGAAATCATCTACGGCTTCGGTTTCTCCGCCGGTTGGAAGGGCCTCGACGCCTCCGTCTTCTTCCAGGGCCTGGCCAACGAGAGCTTCTGGATCAACGCGTCCGCCACGAGCCCGTTCCAGGGCCAGACGCAGCTCCTGAAGGTCTACGCAGACAGCCACTGGTCGGAAGACAACCGCGACCTCTACGCCCTCTGGCCGAGACTCTCCAACTACGTCAACGCCAACAACGTGCAGTCCAGCACCTGGTTCATGCGTGACGGTTCCTTCCTGCGTCTCAAGCAGGTGGAACTGGGCTACACCCTGCCGCACAAGCTCACCGACCGGGCCCACATCGAGAACCTGCGCGTCTACCTGAGCGGCTCGAACCTCTTCACCTGGAGCCGGTTCCGCCTCTGGGACGTAGAAATGGCCGGCAACGGACTGGGCTATCCCATCCAGCGGGTCGTAAACCTGGGTGTCAATATCACATTCAAGTAATGGAGGACACGGAAATGAAAACACTGAAAAACAAGATAATGACGCTTGTGGCCTGGACGCTGGTCCTCGCCGGCGCATCCGCGGCTGCAGTCTCCTGCAACAAGTATCTCGACATCGTCCCGGATGACGGCATCGCCACCGTGGACATGTCGTTCAACATGCGGTCCACCGCCATCAAATGGCTCTATTCCTGCTACTCCTTCCTGCCCGCCGACGGCAACTTCGACGCAGATCCCGCCATGCTCGGCGGCGACGAACTCTGGAGCAGTATGTGGGAAGGGACCGTCTGGCATCCCGAGATGCAGCGCATCGGTTTCGGACAGCAGAGCGCCAACGCCCCCATTTCGAACACCTGGGGGAGCACGTACCAAGCGTTCCGCTACTGCAACACGCTGATCGAGCGGATCGACGAAGTCCCCGACATCCCGCGCTGGGAAAAGGAGCAGTGGGTCGCCGAAGCCAAGGTGCTGAAGGCCTACTACACGTTCCTGCTGGTCCGCCGGTACGGTCCCGTCGTCCTGATCCATGAAAGCCTCCCCGTGAGCGCCGACGTGGAAGAAGTGAAGGTCTACCGCGACCCGATCGACGACTGCTTCGACTTCTGCCTGAATCTCATCGACGAGGCGTTGGAGGCCCTCCCGATGCGGGAGCGCTCCCGTGACGACTGGGGCCGGCTCACCCGCCCGGCCGCGGCGACGCTGAAGGCCAAGATCGCCGTCTACGCCGCCAGCCCGCTCTTCAACGGCAACAAGGACATGCAGACCCTCGTGGACAACCGGGGCGTCCGTCTCTTCCCCGACAAGACCGACGCGCAGATCGCCCAGCGCTGGACCGATGCGGTCAAGGCCTGCAAGGAAGCCATCGACCTCTGCCACGAGGCCAGCAAGCAGCTGTACTATTACAGAGGCTCGCTGCGCGTCAACGACGCGCTCCTCAAGGAACTGGACCTGCGCGAACTGCTCACCGACGACTGGAACGACGAAGACATCTGGATGAACACCCAGGGAGGAAGCGTCGGCTGGTGGTCGACCCGTCAGAATTACACGTTCGTGAACATCGCCTACGACCAGTATCCGGACTTCGTCGCCCGTGGCGGCTATACCTATGTCCCGATGAAGATCGCCGACCAGTTCTACACCAAGCACGGCCTGCCGGTTGCCAGCGACAAGGAACGCAGCAATGTCAATCCCACCGCCATCCGCCAAGTCTCGGCGGACGAGCACTGGTGGATGAAGGACGGCTATTACACCGCCGAATTCAACTTCGACCGCGAGCCGCGCTTCTATGCCGACCTCGGTTTCGACGGCAGCCTCTGGTTCGGGCCGAACAAGAACAACGTCTCCTTTGACGAAATACCCTACGTCTCCCGCGGGCGCAACCTCCTGGCCGTTTCCGGCTACCACTGCAAGAAGCTGACCAGCTGGGAGTTCCGCATCACCTCGGCCCAGTCGGCATCCACCAACATGTATGAGTGGCCCATCCTCCGCCTGGCGGACCTGTACCTCCTGTATGCGGAAGCCATCAACGAGGCCGAAGGACCGACCGGACCGAATTCCGAGGAACTGTTCAAGTACCTCAACCTCATACGCGAGCGTGCCGGCATTCCTTCCGTTCAGGAGAGCTGGGACGAATACTCCAACGCTCCGGGCTACTACAAGAGCCAGCTCGGCATGCGGGAGATCATCCACCAGGAGCGCCTCAACGAACTGGCCTTCGAAGGACAGCGCTTCTGGGACATCCGGCGTTGGAAGACGGCACCGGCGGAGTATGCCAAGGGCATCTACGGATGGAACTATGCCAAGTCCAACAACCGGGCTTCCTATTACAAGAAGACGGAGATCTACGATGTTCCTCCTTTCCGCGTCCGGGATTACTTCTGGCCGATTGCGACATCCGACATCGACGTCAATCCGAACCTGGTGCAGAACATCGGTTGGTAACCATAAAAAGAAATGACTATGCGTAAGATAACATTTGTTTCAGCGGCCTGGCTCGTCCTTCTCCTCGCCTTCGCATCCTGCGAGGAGCTCGGCCGGATCGACCAGATCGACGAGAACGCTCCGGCCCCCAAGGCCGCCACGGTTACCAGCGTGACGACCAAGCCCGGCGGCGCCATCATCCATTACTCCATTCCCAATGACGACAACATCCTGGGGGTGAAGGCGGTCTTCGAACGCAACGGCGAGACGTGCGAAAGCATGGCCTCCCGCTTCGTGGACTCCCTCGTCGTCGAGGGCTTCGGAGACACGGCCGAACGCAAGGCGACGGTCTATGCCGTCGGCAAGAATGGCAAACTCTCCACCGGATCCCCGGTAACGTTCACACCCGAAACCCCTCCGGTCCAGGGCGCGACGGTCGACCTCGAGGCCACCTTCGGCGGCGTCAGGGTCAAACTGGAGGGCAACGATTCCAACGCAGCCCTGGCCGTGGTGCTCATCCAGGACACGCTCCTGACGGACGACGGAAGGCCCGCCTCGGAGATCGAGTGGGAAGACCTCTATACCTTCCATACCTCCGCCGAAAACATCGTCCTCAACCGGCGCGGACTCGATTCCAAGCCCAAGCTGTTCGGCGTCTACCTGCGCGACCGCTGGGGGAACATCTCCGACACGCTCTACCGCAGCCTGGAACCGATGGAAGAGATCAAGCTCCCGACTGCGCCGTGGAAGCTCCTGATGCTCCCGACCGACAGCTATGAACCGCACGAAGGACTCTGGTCGTGGTACGACCCGGCCCACATGTGGGACGGAAACTACCATGCGGACAACTGCGTATTCGCCTCCAGGCCCGGACCGCGGGTCATCTGGCTCACCATCGACCTCGGCTACACGGCCGTCTTCTCGCGCGCCCAGATGTTCCACCGCGTCTACGAGGTGTACAGCGGCTCCGGTGTCCGTCACTTCCAGATCTGGGGCAGCACGGCGCCCAACGGCGACGGCCTGTGGGACGACAGCTGGTACCTGCTCGGAGACTTCGAGCCCCTCAAGCCTTCCGGATACGATGAAGACGGACTGCCCGGAACCATCACCCAGGAGGACATCGATTACTGGACCAATACCAACGAATTCGAATTCCCGGAGACCATAACGGATGAGATCCGCGAGCCGATGAAGCCGGCAAGGTTCATCCGTATCAAGCTCCTGGACGATTTCGAAACGTATGCGGCCTACCTGAACGCCGACCCTGATTTCGAGATGAAGACCGTCTACGTCATCGGCGAGCTCATTCTGTACGGCCAGATTCCGGACCCGGCGGAAAGAGACCAATACTATGTCAAACCCGAATAATAGTTTTTGCACGATGAAAAAGACAATCTATATCCTGCTGGCCGGTTTCCTTGCCGCATGTCTCTTCTCCTGCATGAAACAGGACGACATTTACAAGGAATTCGTGGTGCCGGGCGGCTTGAAGTACCCGCAGAAAGTGGATACGCTGCTTGTCCAGAGCGGATTCAACAAACTGAGCATTTCCTGGCCCAAGACGGTCGATCCCAGCGTAGTGAAGGCCCGCCTGTTCTGGAATGCCGGTCAGGACTCCCTCGAAGTGGACATGACGTCGGTGACGGATACCGCCCGGGTCGTCCTGGAGGATCTCGCCGAGGAAAACTACACCTTCTCCATCTACACCTACGATGCCCAGGGGAACCGGTCCATGCCCACGGAGCAAACCGGCATGCCCTACGGTGAAAAATACCTGACATCCAAGAGTCTGAAGGAGATTACGTCCGCTTCGATGCTGACGACGACCCACGCCATCATCAACCTGTCGCCGGCGGTCGCCGACCTCCAGTACTGCGAGATCACCTACACCTCCACCTCGGGGGAGGAGAAGACGATCACCGTGGACGCGGCGGCCAAGTCCGTCCAGATTCCGGACTTCAAGAACGGCGCCCCCTACAAGATCCGCTGCATCTACAAGCCGGCGAGGGGCGTCGACGAGATTCCCGGAGAATGGATCGAGTACAGCGACGCACTGGAAAAGGAAGTCCTGGACCTGCCCAAACAGACCTGGCAGTATTGCGGTCTTCCGGGCGACACGCCCCGGTACGGAGGATGGGGTCTCGACCTGTATGCGCTGTGGAACAACTCCGCCGGAGACATCTGGGCTTCGCCGCAATGGCAATATCCCAGGAATACCCGGTTCACCATCGACCTGGGCTATACCGTCTCCCTCTCCGAATTGCAGATCTGGCACCGCCTCCCCTACGAAACGTATGACGGAAGCGGCCTCCGCAATTTCCAGGTCTGGGGCGCCACGAACCCTTCGACGGACGGCAGTTTCGACGGGTGGACCCTCCTCGGCGAATTCCAGGCTCCCAAGCCCTCCGGCTACCAGCCTGACGGTTCGCCCGGCCCCGTGACCGCCGAAGACGCCGACTACTGGGCCAACCACAACGTCTACAAGTTCGTGGCGAACGACCAGGTGCCCGATCCGGAAATCCCGGTCCGGTACTTCCGGATGGTCCTGCAGGAAATGTTCGGCAACTACGGGAAACCGGAGGCCGACACGTTCAACACCGTCTGGGTGTTGGCGGAAATCACCCTGCGCGGCTCGTTCACCACGCTGGAAGAGCGGAACAAATTTGTGAATTAAGTCAAGAACCCGTATATTTGGGAAGGTCCGGAAGAGTATCTGCTATTTTCATACAGGAAAGAAGCATACGGGCCTTCCCATTTATTTACTTATCAACTTGTTGATCCCATGAAAAAGGTTGCAGACAAACAGATCCTGATGGCCGCCGACTTTGCCGGCTATCCCCTGAAAGAAGCCATCAAAGAGTACCTCGAGAAGAAAGGCTGGACCGTCACCGACATCGGCGTCAAGGCCGACTCCGACCCTGACGACACGGAACTGATGTTCCACCGCATCGGCCTGCGGGTGGGCGCGATGATCACCGAGAAGGAATTCGAGCGCGCGCTGATTTTCTGCGGCACCGGTATGGGCATCCATATCGCCGCCAGCAAGTGCCCCGGCGTGCACGCCGGTGTGGTCGAGTCGGTTCCCGCCGCGTTCCGTGCCATCACGGGCAACGGCGTGAACGTCCTTGCGATGGGCGCCTTCTACGTCACCCCCGAACTGGGCAAGCAGTGCGCCGACGCCTTCCTGTACAACGACTTCGGCAGCGGCTGGGAATGGTGGCCGGACTTCGACAAGTTCCACCAGATCGCCATCGACGAACTGAATGCCTTCAACTACGAGGAGTACAAGGCCAACGGTTTCAAGGTCAAGCACCTGGGCGACTGCCACTGCGAACTCTATGACCGGCCGGAAGGCTTCTCCAGCGTCCCGCTGATGGTAAAACGCTAGGAAGAAGGCGTATGAAAGGACTACGCATCATGGCCGCCGCGCTGGCCAGCCTCCTGCTGGCCGGCTGCGGCGGGAAGGCCGACATCCCGGAAGCCACCCTTCCGATCCTGGCGTGGTACAGCATCCCCGCCGAGCATTTGTCCGTGGAACGCTTCCAGGAGCTCAAGGAAGCGGGCTTCAACATCAATTTCTCCCACATCGGCTCGTTCGACGATGCCGTCAAGTCGCTGGACTGCGCCCAGCAGGCGGGCGTGAAGGTCATGTTCACCTGCCAGGAACTGTTCACCGACCCCGAGAACACCGTGAAGAAGGTCATGGACCATCCCGCCCTGTTCGGGTACTTCCTGCGTGACGAACCGGTGAACAAGGACTTCCCCGACCTCGCCGCCTGGGCCGACCGGATCAAGGCCGTCGACCCGGACCACGTCATCTACCTGAACCTCAATCCGAACTACGCCCCGGAAGAATACCTGGGGTCGCCCTACCGCGAGCACGTGCACAAGTTCATCGAGGAAGTCCGGCTCCCGCTGGTCTCCTTCGACTTCTATCCGGTGACGGAGAGCGGCATCCGCGAACGCTGGTGGGAGAACCTGGAGGACATCTCCCAGGAAAGCGCGGCCGCCGGCCTGCCTTTCTGGGCCTTCGCCCTCTCCACGGCGCACAAGCCGTACCCGATCCCGACGATGGCCTCGCTGCGCCTGCAGTTCTACACCGACCTGGCCTACGGTGCGCAGGGACTCCAGTATTTCACGTACTGGAATCCGGTGCCCGGCACCTGGGATTTCCACGATGCCCCGATCGACCTGGACGGCAACCGCACGCCGGTCTATGACATGGTGAAGGCGATGAACGCCGAACTCCAGACCCGTGCAGGCATCTTCGTGGGTGCCAAGGTACTGCAGGTCCGCCACACGGGCGAGACGGTCCCTCCGGGCGTGACCCCGCTGACCGACCTGCCCGAACCGCTCATCACGCTCGACACCCACGGGAAGGGTGCGGTCGTCTCCGTGCTGGAGAACGGCGGTGTCCGGTACCTGATGCTCGTCAACCGGAGCCTCGACGAGGGCTTCGACTACGACATCGCCTTCGCCCGGAAGGTCGAGCGCATCGGCCGTGACGGCAAGGCGGTCAAGGTTCCTGCCAAGGGGACGCAGACGTTCCATCTGGAAGAAGGCGACTGCGCGATCTTCCGCTGGAAATAACGGATTGACATGAAGATGCGTCACGCATATATTCTGGGGATGGCGGCTGCGGTTGTGGCCGCCATCCTTCCATCCCTGGCCGCAGGCCAGGACCGGAAAGCCGCCTGGAACGCCTACCGCGCCTCCCTGGATGCCGCGCAGGAGTACATGGAAGCCCTGTCGAAGATCTGCATCGACGAGGCCACGACCACGGTGACCGAAAATGGCCCCTTCCAGGGGATGAAATATGTGCGCCCCGACGGGGGATGGTACCTGGGCGTCTATACCCGCGATTACTACTACGGATGCCTGACGGGCCAGATTCCCGTCGAGGACATCAAGCAGGTCTATTACTTCTACAAGGCGCATATCGCCACGGAGGGCAAGACGGCCTGGCAGGTGCCCGACCTGCTCAACGAGGACGGCTCGCCCGCCTGGATGGAAGGGACCGACCGGCCTGCCCTGGACGGCAACGCATTCATGGTCTTCATCGCCTCGCTGATCTACGACCTGTCCGGCGACAAGGCGTTCGTCAGGGAAGAGCTTCCCTACCTTGAAAAACTGGTGGTGAATACCGACCGGCGGGACGGCCTGGCCTGGTGCGCGGAAGACTTCAACCGGGTGGGTTTCGGCTTCCACGACTCCATCCACATGACCGGTCACCTGGCCTACTGCTCCGTGCTTTTCTATGACGCGGCTGTGCGCGCCTCCAGGCTCTGCAAGGCGGTAGGTGCGAGTCCGAAGGCTTTCGACGAGGTCGCCAAGGGAGTCAAGGACAACTTCGTCCGGACCTTCTGGACCGGGGAGTACCTCAAAGCGTCCGACGGCCTTTGCAGCGGACAGTACGACGTAATGGCCGCCGGCTACGCCGTCTCCTGCGGCCTCATCACCGGAAAGACGGCGAAGAAGGTCGTCGAGAGCTTTTATCAGTATAACGACGAACTGCAGTCCCACGGATTCTACAAGTACGTCCCGGAAAAATACTACTACAAGCCCGAGCAGGTCTGGGAGAGCGGGAATTGCGTCTACCCCACGGGCATCTACCAATGGGGCGCTTACTGGACCGTCGGCAGCCCGCACATCATCGGCGCCATCCTGAAAGTCAAGGGCCACGAAGCGGCCGACCCCATCATCCGTGACATGATCCAGTATGTCTTTGCTTCCGGCGGGCTGATGGAGGAATGCCGCAGCCGCGACAACACCTACCACAAGGCCGTACACTACGTCCAGTCGTGCGGGGCCGTCATGACCTGCCTGCGGATGCTGCAAGGCAAGGAATCTGTCTATTGATCAACCCTATCTGTCATTCATCATGAAACGAATCTTTATCTGCTTGATTCTCACAATCCTTCCTCTTCTCTCCGTGCAAGCGGCCGTAAACATCATCCCCGCGCCGGAGAAGGTCACCGAAGGGAAGGGCACGTTCCAGCTGAAAAGCGGAATGACCATCGGTTACAACGACGCCACCCTGAAAGACGCGGCGGACTACCTGGTGGAGCTTCTGACTCCGGCCACCGGCTACCTCTTCCGGACGAAGGAAGGCGCCGGTGCCATCCGGCTCGAACTGACGGCCGGCGCCGATCCGAAGGACGAACGCTACACCCTGAAGGTCAGCAAGAAGAAAGTCGTCATCACAGCGGGAAGCTACAAGGGGATCATCCACGGCATCTCCACGCTGCGGCAGCTGCTACCCGCCCAGATCGAGAGCGGAAGATTCATTCCGGGCATGGCATGGACAGTGCCCGTCGTGGAAGTGGAAGACGCGCCCGCCTTCGAATGGCGCGGGCTGATGCTCGATCCGGTGCGCCACTTCTACAGCGTGGAAGAAACCAAGCGGCTCATCGACCTCATGGCCCTGTACAAGTTCTCCAAGTTCCACTGGCACCTGATCGACAGCAATGCCTGGCGGGTGGAGATCAAGGCCTTCCCGCTCCTGACCAGCATCGGCGCCTGGCGCGACCCCACGGAAGAGTGGATCGACACCGTCTGTGAGAAACGGTTCCAGGAGACGGGCGACGAGGCCCTGCGCGTGCCCGCCAAATACATGAAACGCAACGAAGAAGGGAAGATCGTCTACGGCGGCTTCTATACCCAGGAGCAGATCCGCGACATCGTCCACTATGCAGCCGTGCGCGGCATCGATGTCGTCCCTGAGATGGACTTCCCCGGACACAGCCTCGCCGAGATCCGCTGCTACCCGTGGCTTTCCTGCCACGGCGACGGGCATGAGCCGCTCTGCCTGGGGAACGACCGCGTCCTGGACTTCTGCAAGAAGGTCTTCGACGAGGTGTTCGACCTGTTCCCGTACGAGTATGTGGAAATCGGCGGCGACGAGGTGATCCGCGAGCGCTGGATGGGCTGCGAGCTCTGCCAGGAGCGGATCCGCAAGGAGGGACTGGCCGACGTCGCCCAGCTGCAGGCCTGGTTCACCCGCGACATGGAGAAGTACTTCAACGCCCACGGCCGGAAGATGGTCGGCTGGGACGAGATCCTGGACGGCGGCGTGAGCCCGACCGCCACCGTGAACTGGTGGCGGAGCGACCCGGTGACGTTCAAGAAGGCGGCCGTGAACGGGAACGAGATCATCATGTGCCCGACGACCCACTGCTACTTCGATTACGCCCAGGACGACGATACCATGCGCCGCCTGTACTGCGACAACCTCATCCCGGACACCCTCACCCCGGACGAGCGGAAGCTCATCAAGGGCATGCAGGCCAACATCTGGTGCGAGTTCATCCCCACGGAGTCGCGGATGCAGACCATGGTCTTCCCGCGTGCCATCGCCCTGGCCGAGAAGGCCTGGACTCCGACGGAAGCCCATGATTTCGAGGGATTTGTCACCCGCCTCAAGGGCCAGCTCGGCCGCCTCGACATCATGGGCGTCGACTACCGTCCGCTGGACGCCGGCCTGACCGTCGGCTTCAACACCATCATGTTCCACTGATCCTGCGCGAATCATGAAAACACGGATCATCCTGCTGACGGCGGTCCTGCTGACCGTCTCCCTTGCAGCAGCCGCCTCCGAGACGCTGCTGCGGAACGGAAAGTCGCGCTATGTCATCGCCGTCGGCGCGCAAGCCTCCGCCTCGGAGCAGACCGCCGCGAAGGAACTCCAGCACTATCTGCAGGAGGCCGCCGGCGTCACCCTGCCCATCGTCAATCACTGTCCGAAAGGGAATTTCATCTCCGTCGGATTCAACAACCTGACGCAGGAAGCCTTCGGGGAAGACGTTCCCCCGGCCGACGACGAAACTGTCCGCTGCAAGGTCAAGGACGGCAACCTCTACCTGTACGGCGGGCGCGACCGCGGAACGCTGTACGCCGTCTATACCTTCCTGGAGCGGAACCTCGGCATCCGCTGGTACACTCCGGAATACACCAAGGTTCCCAAAGTCGGCCGCCTCGACCTGCCGGAGGCCGACTTCGTCCAGTCGCCGGCCATCCGGTTCCGTTTCGTCCAGTACCACAACGCGATGCGCGACGAAGTCTGGATGGCCCGCAACAAGAACAACACGACACAGGACGCCGTCCGGAACGCGTACGGCGGCATCTCCGGCTACTGGGGCATCCACACCAGCGAATTCTTCATTTCCGGCGCGGAATACTTCGCGGAGCATCCGGAATACTTCTGCCTGCGCGACGGCAAACGCACGTGGGGGCAGCTGTGCCTGTCGAACCCGGACGTGCTGCGCATCTGCACGGAAAAGATGAAGAAGGTGATGGAGGAGCATCCGGACTACTGGGTCTACGACATGAGCCAGAACGACAACGCCCTCTGGTGCGAATGTCCCCGCTGCAAAGCGATCGAAGACCACTTCGGCGGACAGCACAGCGGCATCTACGTATGGTTCGTGAACCAGATCGCCGACGCCGTCCGCGAGCGGTGGCCCGACAAGTACATCGGCACCTTCGCCTACTGGTATACGCGCCATGCGCCCAAGGGCATCGTCCCGCGCGACAACGTGCTCATCCGCCTGTGCAACATCGAATGCGACTTCGCGCATCCGATAGCCGGCACCGAGCACAACCGCGCCTTCATGGACGACCTGAAGGAATGGGCGCAGCTCGCCCGCAACCTGTACATCTGGGACTATGTCGTGAATTTCCACCAATACCTCGCCCCGTACCCGAACTTCGGCGTGCTTGCGGACAACATCAAGACCTTCCGCGACCACCACGCCATCGGCATCCAGGAAGAGGCCCAGTACCAGACGGACGGCGGAGAATTCTCCGAAATGAAGGCCTGGGTGCTCACCCGCCTGCTCTGGGACCCGGAGCAGGACACCGATGCGTTGGTCCACGAGTTCATCACGGACTTCTACGGCCCCGCCGCCCCGCAGGTGCAGGCCTACTTCGACCTCTGCCGCACCCTGATCAAGGATGACACCTTCATGCCTACCGGGCACAACGCCTTCCACCCGATGTTCAACGAAACGTTCATCGACAAGGCTTGGGCCATCCTGGAAGAAGGGAAGGCGAAGGTGGCGGACGACGAAGAACTCGCCCGCCGGTACGACCGGGTACGGCTCCAGATCCTCTACCTGAAGGAAATGCGACATCCCGAAGAAGCGAAGACGAACGGCGTCAAGGAGGAATTCCTCCGCATCATCGCCGACAACCCCGGCATCCGGATCTGCGAAGGTCAGGAGACGGCCGCGTTCTTAAACAATCTGCCGTAATGCGAAAACTGCTGCTCCTGTGCTGCCTGGCCCTTGCCGCCCTGCCGGCCACGGTCTCCTGCGGAAAGGGCGAAGAAAAGCCCGGCGGGGAGGATACGCCCCTCACGGTCAAAGTTGAGCATGATTACTTTTCCCTGACCGTCGGGGACAAGGTGACGGTCCGCGCCAAGGCGGAACCCGCTTCGGCGGACCTGCCCGCCCTGACGTGGACGTCCCGCGACCCGCGCGTGGCGACCGTCTCCGACGGGACGATCGAGGCCGTCGGACCCGGAGAGACGACAATTGTCGTCTCCTGCCGCCAGGCCTCGGCGCAGATCGCCGTCGTCGTCAAGGAGAAGGAATCCAGCGAGGAAGGCGGTTCCGGAACGGAGCCGGACGATGACCTGGAAGGCCCGGCCACCCTGTTCAACGCCACGCCGGACCGGAAGCACATCTTCTCGGACTTCCTCCTGAACGGCATCGCCCAATATACCGATGCCGGGCTTCTCGTCAGCAGCCCGGCGGGCATGGTGCGGCTGAACCGCTTCTACGCCCTGGCCCAAAGGCGGGTGCGCTACCGGATCAGCGCGGAAAAGGACGCGGTCTGCCTGTTCCAGTCCAGCGAGAAGGACATTACGGTCCGCCTAGACTACCGGAACAAGAAACTGAGCATCCTCACCTCCCCGGAAACGTCCGTGGACGTTCCTTTCCTCTTGGAAGACAAGGACTTCGACGTCGAGGTCGTCCATGATTACCAGAAGGCCACAGCACGGCTCATCGACGCAGAGAAGAAAGACAGCGCGGAAGTTTCCGCCGTCAACGACGGCGGGGGCGGCTACGGGCAGGGCGTCGTCAATGACCGCTCCTTCTCCGTGGGCCTCGGGCACGACTACTTCTGCTTCGGCATCGACAGGGGCGCCATGACGGTCAAGCGGGTCACGGTGGAAGCGCCCAGGCGCGCCGTGCGGCTGCTCATTTACGGCGACTCCATCACCGAGCCGGAGGGTTACTACCCGACGAGCCTGTTCCCGCAGGCGTGGACCCAGCTGATCATCAAGGAGTTGGACGGGAACGCCATCTCCAGCGGCCGGGGCGGGTACACCATCAACGAGGTGCAGAACTACATCCGCAACGAACTCCCGTTCATCAAGGCCAAGTACGTGATGGTGACCATCGGGACGAACGGCGGCAATACGGAGCAGAACCTCAGGGAACTGATGCAGTTCATCCGGAACCGCGGCGCGATTCCGATCCTCAACAACATTCCCAGCAACGAAAGCGGCACGCAGGTGTCCGTCAACGAGGTCATCGACCGCGTCCGCCGGGCCATGGAGCTGCAGGGCGCCCGGTTCGACCTGGCCACCTCCCTGGCCGGCGACGGCAAGGAAGTGGACAAGAGCATGATGTTCTGGGAAAACTATCCGCCCGAGATCTACGGCGGATGGCAGGTCTGGCACCATCCGAACGAAAAAGGCAGTAAGGCCATGTTCGAGCAGGCGCTCAAGGATCTTCCCGAATTATTTGAATCAACTGGAAACGACTGACCATGAAGCATCTACGTCTCATTCTCGCACTGATTGTCCTCATCCTGTCATGGGGCGCCCGCGCTGACGGGCTGAAACTGCAGCATTCCCTCGTCCAGAACCTGCGGGAAATCACGCCGGAGGACGTTACGGTCGACGGCCATGTCCAAGGGCTCCTCGTCCGCGACGGGTATGCCTTCATCTTCCATCACGGCGGGCAGGTCCTCGTTTACCAGCTGGACACGAAGCAGTTCGTTTCCTCCTATTACCTGCCGGGCAACAAATCGCACTGCAACAACGCCTCCTTCGGTACGGAGAAGTATTCGGCAAAGTCACAGTTCCCGATGGCTTACGTCTCCGACTGTACCTACGACGGGTCCTGCTACGTGTACGACCTGTATACGGACCATGCCGTGGAAGTCCAGCGGATCTTCCTCACGGACACGCCCGTGCCCGTCCAATGCGGGACCGGCTGGTTCGTCGATGAACAGACCGGCAGGCTGTGCATGCACTGGAACGGGAAGGTGTGGGATTTCCCCATCCCGTCCAAGCACCGGAAGACCGTCCGCCTGACGGTGGAAGGGAAGGAACCTTCGGGGCAGATGAACAACCCGGTCGTGCACCAGGGTGTCTGCGCGTATCAGGGACTCCAGTTCTTCCCGTGCGGATTCGCCGGAGAGCCCACGTACCTGACCGTCAACGAGCCGGCCACCGGGCGGACGTGGAATTTCCGGACGGACGACACGGTATGCCCCTACGAGCCGGAAGGCGTATGCGGCTGGGACGGAGGCGTTTACGTCTCCTACCCGGGCGAGAACGGAGACGTGTTCCTCTACCGGTTCGACCTGGAAAGAAATGCTTCGTCGGAGCGGCGGACCCGCTTTGTCAATCCTTTCGTCGGGACGGGCGCCGTCGACGGCGGCAGCCTGGCCGGCAACACCTTCCCGGGCGCGACGGTGCCCTTCGGGATGGTCCAGCTCAGCCCCGACGTGGAGGACTTCTCCGTCACCCACGAAGGTTACGAATACGGCCGCGACCGGATCTTCGGTTTCAGCCATACGCACCAGAGCGGCACCGGCGCGGCCGACCTGCAGGACATCCTGCTGATGCCCACCGGGCGCCCGCTTGAAGGGATGCTCGAAGCGCCCGACCAGAGTTCCGCCTTCTCCCATGCGGAGGAGGAGGCTGCTCCGGGCTACTACCGCGTCCGGCTGGGCGACTACGGTGTCCGCGCGGAACTGACCGCGACGACCCGGACCGGGATGCACCGCTACACCTTCCCGGCAGGAACGGAAAACAACCTGCTGCTGGACCTTGTCCACGGCGGTGTCATCTACAGCTACTGGCAGCCGGGCCTGAACACGGCCCTGCTCGATGCCGAGATCAAGTTCACGGATCCCTGTACCCTCGTCGGTTACAAGATCAGCACGGGATGGGAGCGCCTGCGCAAGGTCTATTTCTGCATCCGCTTCTCGCGGCCGGTCAAGGACTGGTACCTGTGGCGGGAATACGTTCCCGGCTCCTGGTGGATGCGTTCCAAGAATGTCTACCACCAGGCGGAGGTCGTCCACGGAAAGAAAGTGAAGGCGTTCCTGCAGTTCGAAGCGAACGGGGAACCGCTGGTCGTCAAGGTCGGCCTCTCCACCGTCAGCAGCGCCGGCGCGGCTGCGAACCTCGATGCAGAGAACCCGGGCTGGGATTTCGATGCCGTCCGGGATGCCGCTGACGACGCCTGGGAGCAGGAACTCGCCAAAGTGGACATCGAAGGGGACGTGGCGCAGAAGCGCATCTTCTACACCCGGATGTACCACGCCTTCATCCAGCCGAACACCTTCTCCGACGTCGACGGGCAGTTCACCGGTCCGGACCATGCCGTCCGGAAGATGCCCGACGGGACGGACTACTACACCACCTACTCGCTCTGGGACACGTTCCGGAGCGCCCATCCGCTCTATTCGATCCTCCAGCCGACGCGCAACGGCGCCTTCGTGCGCAGCCTGCTGACGTTCTGCGACATCTACGGCTACCTGCCGATGATCTCCTACTGGGGGACGGACATCTACTGCATGATCGGCAACCACGCCATCCCCGTGGTGGTGGACGCCGCGCTGAAGGGGCTTCCCGGCGTGGACCGGGAGAAGGCGTACGAGGCCGTGAAGGCCACCTCGCTGCGGGAGCACGAGAGTTCGCCGTTCGCCGAACTCGACCGCCTCGGCTACATCCCGTACGAGACGCAGGCCTTCTCCGTGGCGAGCACGCTGGAGATTTCCTACAACGACGCCTGCGTGGCCGCCCTCGCCGAGGCGCTCGGCAGGACGGAGGATGCCGCCTACTTCCGCAAGCGGGCGCAGAACTACCGGAACCTCTTCGACGATAAGACGTTGTTCTTCCGGGCGAAGGATGCTTCCGGCGCCTGGTTGGAGCCTTTCGACCCGTTTGCCTACGGCCCGAACGGCGACCCGTACATGGAAGGGAACGCCTGGCAGTACCGCTTCTTCGTCCCGCACGACATGGAGGGCCTGATCGGCCTGATGGGCGGGAAGAAGGCCTTCGAAGCACGGCTGGACTCGCTGTTCCAGTGGAAGGCGGACCCGTCCGTCGTCGCCAGCATGCAGTCTTCCGGCCGGATCGGCCAGTATGCCCACGGGAACGAGCCGGTGCACAACTACATCTACCTGTATGCCTATACCGACCACCCGGAGAAGGTGCAGCAGTATGCGCATGAGGTGATGCGGACGCAGTACCTCGACACGCCGGCGGGCTATTCGGGCAACGAGGACTGCGGGCAGATGTCTTCGTGGTTCCTCCTGAGCAGTTTCGGCTTCCATCCGGTCGACCCGGCTTCGGGGCGGTTCGCCCTGGGTGCACCGCTGTACCGGAAAGCTGTCCTCCACCTGGAGAACGGCCGGACGTTCACGGTCCTGTGCGACCGGAAGACGGAGACCGGCTGGCAGGTGAAGAAGGTCCGGCTGAACGGGCAGACGCTGCAGGAACCTTTCCTCTCCTACGACGCCATCATGGCCGGCGGCACCCTCGAGTTCCTGACGAAGTGAGGCCCTGCCTGCCAGCCGTCGCCTTCGGTGTCCCGCTTCTTTTCCGCCGTTCCGGCCTCCTTGGAAAGCCCAACTTGCACTGCGTGCATCCCTATCCGGGCGAATGGGCTTTCCAAGGAGGCCGGGACGGCTCCGATTGCAATCAATGTAAACAACTTTTTCATGAGTCTTACGTTTAATATCGAGTGCAAGTTAGTAAAAAACCCAAGGTTGTTTTGTAATTTTGTGTTTATGGGCCACGGAAACGCCCTGTAATAAGAAATCATCGGCACATGGAAATTCAGAATACATCCCCAGAAAAGATAGCGAAAACAGTTGAAAGTCAGCGCCGTTTCTATGCCACTGGCACCACCCGCGGCATCCCCTGGCGCAAAGAAAGGCTCATCGCTTTCCGGGATGGCCTGCGAAAATGGGAGGAGCCCTTGTACGAAGCTCTCTGGAAGGACTTGCACAAGTGCAGGGAAGAAGCCTTCATGACTGAGATTGGCCTTGTGTTCAATGAGTTGAAGGATGCCATCTCACACGTAGGCAGGTGGTCTCGGAAACGTTCCAGGCGGACCCCTCTATCCCTCTTCCCTTCGACCAGCCACATAGTCAGGGAGCCCATGGGATGCACCCTCATCGTCGCCCCATGGAATTATCCCGTCCAGCTTCTGCTGAGCCCCCTGGTCGGGGCGGTGGCGGCAGGCTGTACTGCAGTGCTGAAGCCGTCTCCGTACGTCCCGAACGTGTCGGCGACCCTTGCAGCCTTCATCAAGGACACCTTCGAAGAAGACCATGTCGCGGTGGTCCAGGGCAACCGCGAAGTGAACGCGGCTCTTTTCGCCATAAGGTTCGACATGGTGTTCCTGACAGGGAGCCCGTCCCTTGCGAAGGTCGCCGCCGCTGCGCAGGCTCCCTACCTGACCCCGATGGTGCTCGAGCTGGGAGGCAAGAGCCCGTGCATCGTGGACAGGGATGCCGACATAGGGGTGGCGGCCAGGAGGATCGCGTGGGGGAAGTGCCTCAACTCCGGCCAGACCTGCATAGCCCCCGACTACCTCTTCCTCCATGAGGACATCAAGGACCGGTTCGTCGAAGAGTTCCGCAGGAGCGTGTCGGAACTCTATCCGGAGGGAACCGAGGATTCCGGGGAATATGTCCACATGGTACGCGCCAAGGCTTTCGACCGCGTCGTCGGTTATCTCAAGGACGGCAAGGTGGTTTGCGGAGGGCGCAGCGACAGGGACAGGCTGTGGATAGAACCGACCCTCCTTGACGGGGTGTCTCCCGACGCCCCGGTGATGCAGGAGGAGATCTTCGGGCCCATATTCCCGATCCTCACTTTCAAGGACCGGAATGAGGTGGCGGACTTCGTCACGGCCCGTGAAAAACCGCTGGCCTTCTACTATTTCGGCCGTTCGGCGGCAGGCTGGGACCTCATCGGGAAGACCTCGTCCGGCGGGGCGTGCATCAATGACACGATAATGCATGTGGTCAACCCGCGGCTCCCGTTCGGCGGCGTCGGCAATTCCGGCATGGGTTCCTATCATTCCGAGCGCACGTTCCTCGCATTCAGCCATGAACGCTCGGTGGTGAAGTCTCCCGCCCGCGTGGACACTCCGTTCCGTTACATGCCCTACAGGCTGTTTCCCCTGATCCGGAGATTCTTTTCCGTGATCTCATGCCTCGCGCTGCTCTTGTCCTGTGGCAAGGAGGCCCCTGCCGACGACGGGAAGCAGGAGCCGGAGCCCGAGGTGAAGAACGAGTACAAGTTCACCGCCGAAGCCGGCTGGGACATCTACAAGGCCGGGACCTACCGCTACGGCCCGTCCATAATCATCAACGATGACGGCTCGTTAGATGCGTGGTTCGCCGCCAGCGGCTCGACTTTCGTCGACGACCTGGGAGAGAAGCTGTTCGTGGACGAAGGAACCCTCCCCGTGGAGCTCGCCAAGGTCGAAGTCGGGATCGCCTTCACCACGGACAAGCCCTTCTACGACGTCCAGGCATATTGCCCTACATGGAACACCAACGGGACTGAATCCATGACGATGTCCTTGTACGAGTGGGATTCTTCCTACGCGACGACCGTCTCCAGGCCTCCCATCGCCAGCAAGCGCTTCATCCAGATGCAGGACAATTCATGGTGCGAGGTCTGGAATGAAGATTCTTCAACGTTCCCTGCGGGCCGCTACCTTCTCACCCTTGGCCGGGGAAGTGAGAAAGCGGGCGTCTGGTTCGCCGGCGTGAAGGCCTCCATCCCAGGAAGGGACATCCGCTCCTTCCAGGACGGGGAAGAAACCACCGGGGCGCCCTATGTAGTCATAAACTATGACACCGAGGCCGGTCTTCACGGCGTGTACTGGGACCAGGTAGCCTACTGGCACAGCACCGACGGGGGGCACACGTGGTCTGAAGAGGAGATGGTGCTCAAGCCCACCAAGGGGGCGAGGGACGAGTTCTCGTGCTGCGATCCCGGCGTCATCAAGCTCGGGGACTACTACTATCTCGGCTACACGTCCACGGAGAACCCCGCCATGGTGGAGAACCATGTGTACATGTCCCGCTCCAGGGATCCCAGGGGTCCATGGGAGAAATGGGACGGCAGCGGCTGGGGAGGCGGTCCAGTCGAACCGGTCGTGACTTACGACGGGGACAAGACCCAGTGGGGCGCCGGCGGGCCGAGCATGGTCGAAAAGGACGGCACCTTGTACATGTACTACACCTGGAACGACGGCAAGGGCAGCACCAGGGTTGCGACAGCCCCGGCCGACGATCCTCTCTGGCCCGCCCATCTCACCTTCCATGGGACGGCGGTCAATACGAGCAACCTTTCGGCGGCCGACCATTGCGACGTCAAGTACTGCCCCCAGATGGAGAAATTCATAGCCCTCCAGGCCGTGAACTGCATCTCGTCCTCGGCTTACCTCCAGATCTGGGCCTCCTCGGACGGCCTTAAGTTCCATGAATACAGGAGGCTGACGGGGAAACTCGGCAGCGGGCTCCACAATGTCGGACTGAGCGGGGATGGCCGTGGGCACATCGACCTGTCCAGGCAACAGTACATCGGCTATGCCTACGGAATCGGGGAGGGATTCTCCTGGGGACAGTGGAACACCAAATGGAATCCTTTGAAAATCAGTAATTGACGGACGGTCAGGATGGGAAAGCTACAGATTGAGCCTTGACAGTTCCTCCCGGTTGCGGATGCTCTCGTCCATCGTCTGGAACAGCGACTTGGCTTCCTTGTCAAGGCCCATCGACATCAGGTTGTAGATGCAGCTCAGGCCTATGAAGTCGCCTGTGTGCAGGGGGGGCCATCCTGTGTATCTGTTCGAGTATCGTGTCGTTCATCTTCGTGGTGAGGATGAAGTCCAGGCTGTCGTTCTGCTCCTTCGTGTAGCCCTCGGCCGGTTCCGTAGCCTTGAACTCCCTGAAAAGGCTCCATTTCAAGGAATCGAGAGTCGAGATCATCCGGTTGTAGTCGTTGGTTATCGAAGGGTTCCTGGAGGATACGCATTTCACTGCGGCGTTCCTGGTGTCCAGCGACACGTACTTAATGAAAAGATTTGTGAACCCCAAACGATAGAATATGAAAAAATATTTAATTCTTATTATCTATATTACATTATCAAATCAACTATTTGGACAGAGTAGCTTATCTTTAGATGGAATGATCTCTCATTGTTTACAGACATATATTAATACAATGTATGCAATGAGTGATAACAAAAGCAAAAATAGTGTTTTCATTTGCAAGGACGGATTTCCCTCGGACTATCCATATGATTCTATTTCTGATGCCACTTATATTTCGGTTGATTTATTGCCATATTATTCTAAGAACGTAAAAAAGCATTCCAGAAAGGGCAAAGAACATTATTTGTATCATATGAGTTGAAGGGTAATCAACTTATTATTACTATTACTGACAGATTCGTAAAACTCATTCATAAAAAGAGAATAAACATAGGATTGAGTGACTGGGGGCGTTATTATTTTGAGTATTCCTGTGAACATGAGATATGGGAACTAATAGAGACTCAATACGGTGGGGTGTAATAGTGATTGAAACAAAGAATCGTTTTTTTTTGGATTAGATTGACCAGATCTCCATGGGCTGCGGGGTTTGAAGTGAGGCCCTGCCTAGCTACCTGCCCGCCAGCTTGCTTGCTCGCCTGACTGCTCGCCTGACTGCTCGCCTGACTGCTTGCCTGACTGCTTGCCTGACTGTCTACTTGCCGTCGCCTTCGGTGTCCGGCTTCTTTTCCGCCGTTCCGGCCTCCTTGGAAAGCCCAACTTGCGCTACGCGCATCCCTATCCGGGCGAATGGGCTTTCCAAGGAGGCCGGAGCGGCTCCGATGCAGGCCAGGTTCCAATCCGGTGAAATGAAAAAATACTGGAAGAACTACTGGGCACACAAGCAAGACTACTAGGCACGCAAGCATCTCCGGCAACAACCGGCCGGGGAGGAAGGCCCTTGCCCGGAGCCCCCCGCAGCCGGCCGTGTTGTAGCCGCCGCTCTTGGTAGTCGAGCGGCGGCGGTGCCGGGCGCGCAAATATAACGGGGACCAGAGTGCAAAAAAAGCGAAGACGGGCGCGCAAAAACCGCCCTATTTCTTCCGGACCGAAGTCGCGAGCGGCGTGTTCCAAGGTAAACAGCAAACGCCGTCCGCACCCGGGAAGTATCGGGCAGGATCTTGTACCGCCACGTTCCGGCCCGCCACATTCTAACCCGCCGTGTTCTAACCCGCCGCATTCTGCAATTTGGCAGTAAAGAAGACATGCCGTACAATCGCCCGCAAGGCATGTCGGTTTCGCCGCCGAGGCAAGAAAAGCATCGGGAGAGAAGTCAATCCTGCATCAACGCCTCTCAGGGCACGACGGATTTCGCTGCCGAATTGCAGCATCCTCTCACCTGCTCCCGGACCGAAGTCCAATGGCATTCGGCACCTCCCGCGGCATGGCGAGCGATCCTGCCTCTCCATCATGCAGCAGGTCGCGACAGCCGGAATGCCCTGTGGGACCGAAAACTTGTCGCGACCTCGCTGATACAGCCCTATTTCGCCCCTTCCCGGGGAGGTCGCGACACCTGAAGCCCCTTCCAGGGCCGATTCCATGGAGCGACCTCCCCCGGGCGGGAAGCGACCGCTAATCAGTGCAGCGCCCCGGCCCCCTCCGGCAGGCGTATCACCGCGCTTCCCGGTCCAGCCGCCAGAGCGCTCCGCCGCCTGCGGACAGTTTGACGGTCAGGGTGCCGCCGGAAAGGAAGGCATCCTCGCAGGAGACGAAGGTCCGGTCCGGCGAATCGAGCAGCCCGCAGCCGCGCCAACGGCCTTCGGGAAGGAAATCCAGCCGGACATCCACGACGGCCGGCTCCTCTCCGTTCAGGGCGATGACATACCATGTATTCCCCTTTCTCCGCGCCAGGAGGGCCCGCTTCGAGATGTCGCTTCCGGGAAGGACCCGCGTCTCGTCCCAGCAAGTGGGCATTTCCCTGATGAAAGGAAGGGCGGGAGCGTAAGCGGGGGTGGACAGCAATGCACCGGGACTTTCCGCAATGACGGTCATCGGAGAGGTGAAAGCGTACGCCGTCGCCAGCTGGTGGGCCCAGGTCGTGTTCCCGGGATTCGAGAATCCGATGGGGGTATAATCAGCATTGCCGAGAATGCATCGTGTAAACACCAACGCCACATTGTGTGCAGCGGGAAGGGGGCGCCCCATCTTGTTGAGTTCCAAACCCCGGATCGCCTCCCGGGTGATTTCGTTCGGATATCTTCGGAATTCTCCGGTCGGTTTCTGGCATCCGTGGAACAGGAACAGCAGGCCACGCCGCGCGGCTTCGGAGAGGATCGCTTCCTGCAGGTCCACAAGGGCCTTCGTTTCACCATTGAAGAAATCGACCTTGACGCCGGAGACGCCGCACGAGACCAGGCTGTCCAGGAACGTCCTCAAAGGCAAATAGTCAGCGGTCGTATCGGAGATTTCCGCCTGGTGCTTCCACACGAAAACCCCCACCTTGTTCTCCCGGGCATGAGCGCAGATCTCCCTGAGCTGCGACCACTTGAGGGGCCACTTCTCCCAGCCTTCATCGATCAGGGACCACCGGCAGCCCAGCGCCGCCGCCTGGTCCGTCACCTTTCTTTCCTTTTCCGGATCCTCGGGCGAAGAGGTATCCGACCACCAGCTCCAGGCGCACGTTCCTCCCACATCGGTCCAGGCCCCCTCGATGTCCGGCGGAGGATTCAGATTCGACAGCAGGTCGGAAGATACCAGACCGTCCAGGTCCGAGGCCAGGAGGATCACCCGCCACGGGGTTTGTCCTTGGGCTGCGACCTCGAAACCTTTTGCGCCTTCCGTAAAATCGGCCGTGAGGGATCCTTCCGCATCCGCACGGAAGCGCATGCCGCTGTAGTGATACAAAGCCGCCTCCGTCAGCGCCATGTATTTCCCGGAAGGAAGCGCAAACACGAGCGGGGCACCCTGCACCGGCCCTTCCGGAGAGATGCTGCCGAGGCTGTCGGACACCGTTTCCGTCCAAAGCCCGGCATAAGATTTCAACTTCCAACTGTTCGGCCGCTCAAAGAACCATACGGGGGTCGCCTCGGGCGGTCGGAAGGATGACAGTTCTCCCCCGATCCTGACAGGCCGGTCTTCGTCCCAAAGATACCGGTACGCAACGCCCTCTTCCGACAACTGGAATTGCAGCCTCGCACTCCGTCGGCCTCGCTGCAGGGCGAACTCATACCGGACGGACCGGTTGACGGCCTTGTCGTGAAAACCGCGGGTGGGATACGTCTCCCGGATGGTTCTCCTGCCCAGGTATCTTATCTTTGCATCACACCCGACCGTGTCTCCATCGACCACGATGCCAAGGGCGGAAGGCAGGATCACGTCCTCCCTATGGAACGTAATGGAATACAGCAGGTTACCGTCCCTTGCAAAAACTTCTGCACGGACATGACCCGCAGGGCTCGCCATCCTTTTGGAGAAACGGGACGCCATGTTCCCGGACCCGCCGCAGGGCGAAATGGCCAGGAAAATCCCGAGCAGCAGGAGTTCAAGACGGATCCCTTTCATGAACGGACCGGGCCTATCGCCAGTCTTTCAACGAAGAGGCGACGATGTTGGCCACCTGGGCCCGCATCCGCCCGACGCCGCCCTCGTCGACCGGGTGAACCCGGTGCGTCAGCAGGATGACGGCCGTCTTCGTCTTCATGTCGATGACGATCGAGGTCCCCGTGTAACCGGTATGCTCCAGCGTCGTATCCGGGTCGAACAGGTCGCCCCGGGGGCCGCTGTGCGGGCTCTTCTTGTCCCAGCCCAGCGCCCGGCCCACCGCAGGATCGTTCTCGGGCGGGATCGTGCACATCAGCTCCACGGCGGCAGGCGAGAGAATCTTACCGCCTCCGTCCATGATGGCCATGCAGATGCGAGAGAGGTCTTCAGCATTGGAGAAGACGCCGGCGTTCCCGGAATTGCCTCCGTTCGCCAACCGGGCCAGCGGATCGTGGACGGCTCCCAGCAGGGGTGTCCCGTCCGCCTGTACGGCCGTCGGCGCCACCAGCGGAAGCAGGTCAGCGTGCTCGGCGGGGGTGCGCAGGTCGTCCTGCAGCGGGAAATAGCAGGTGTGCTGCAGGCCCAGCGGTGCAAAGACATGCTCCGCGGCATAGTCGCACAGGCGCTGCCCCGTCACGTTCTCGAGGATGTGCTGCAGCGTGATGAAGTTCAGGCAGCTGTACAGGAAGCCGGTTCCGGGGCGGAAATACCGGCGCACTTCGGTGGCGATCACCCGCATCAGCGAATCCGGCTGGTTGGCGCCGAAACGCTGCACGATGCGGTTCGCGTCGTAGTAGGCGGCGATGCCGGAAGAATGCGTCATCAGGTCGCGGACGGTGATATCGACCGTCTCGCCCGTCTGGGGATCGGTCCACGGCTTGAAACCGGGGATGTAACGGTCGACGTTGTCGGTCAGCCGCACCTGGCCGTTTTCAATCAACTGCATGAAAGAGAGCGTCGTGCCCACGCACTTGCTCAGCGAAGCCAGGTCGAACATCGTTTCCACCGTCATCTTCACCGTATCCGGGACGACGGACTTGTTGCCGTAAGCCTTGAGGTAGACGATCCGGTCGCCGCGTACGACGGACAGGACGGCACCGGGCACGGCACCTTCCCGGATGGCCCCCTCGATCACGCCGTCCACCAGCGAAAGGCGGTCGGGATCCATCCCGCAGCGCTTCGGATTGGTGACCTTGACGCTCTGCGCCAGGCCGCTCACGCACAGCAGCAATGCTGCCAGCGACAGGAACTTTCTCATACTCAGAAGATCAGCGTGGCGCGGATCGGATAATGGTCGGAGATGAAGGTCCGCTCCATGTACGGCTTGGTGATGGTCTCGTACTCGGTACAGGCGCTGAAGCCCTTGAACCAGATATAATCGATGATCTCCTCCTTGGAGGCCTTGCCCCAGCCGTTGTACGTGTTGTGATGATCGGTCCGGGCCGCCACCTCACGGGAATTCTCCATGATCTGTTTGAGGTCGTCGAACTCGGGACGGTCGATCCGCATGTTGAAGTCGCCGGTCAGCACCATCGGCAGGCCCTTCGGATTCATCGCGGCGATCCGCTCGACGATGAGGGCGAGTCCTTTCCGGCGGGCTTCCCAGCCGACATGGTCGAGGTGCGTGTTCACGTAGAAGAACTTCTTGCCGGAGGCCTTGTCTTTCAGCAGCGCCCAGGTGGCCGTGCGGAAGCAGGCTGCATCCCACCCCTTGGAAGGCACGTCGGGCGTGTCGGAAAGCCAGTAGGTGCCCCATTTGAGGAGTTTCACCGTCTTTTTGTTATAGAAGATGGCCATGATCTCACCGGCCCGCTTGCCGTCGTCGCGGCCGACGCCGACGCCCTTGTATCCGGTGCAGAATTCCTTCAGGTAGTCGAACTGCGCTGGCAGCGCTTCCTGCAGGCCGAAGATGTCGGGCTTCTGGTCCATGATCATCATCGCAGAAGCCGGATAACGGTATTTCCAGGAATTGGTGCCGTCGTCCGCACTGCCCAGGCGGATGTTGTACGAAATCACTTTGAGGTCGGCGGCCTTCCCCTTCTTCGCGGACAGGGAAATGCCGGGCAGCAGCAACACGGCAGCCAGCAACAGGTAAGCAAATCTTTTCATATGAAGGGACGTTTAATGTCTGTCTTACAAAATTAGCGGATTTATGCTATTTTTGCAAGGACTAAAGCATCTACCATGGCAGAAGAATCATTCAGCACCCTGGGGAAGATCGCGGCCCTCGACCTCCTGTTCGACGGCAGCGGATTCGACCGCGCGGAAGACCCGGCCTTCACCCCGGAAAAAGGCGCCACGGTGCGCACCTGCGCCCGCACCTTCCTGGAAGGCACCGATTTCGACCTCGTCTATTTCCCCCTCAAACACCTGGGATACAAATGCGCGGCCGCCACAGCCGCGGGCCTGCTCGCCGCCCTGGCCCACCCGCGGAGCCTCTCTGTCCGGCTGGGCGTGTCGGCCAAGCTTGACTTCCCGCAGGTACGGGAACTGTGGAGCGGAGTTGTCGCGGCGGCGAAGGAATTCGGGTTTGCTTCGCTGGGGCTCGACCTGGTACCTTCCCAGAACGGGCTGGTTATCAGCGTAAACGCCATCGGAGAGGAATCCGCCCTCACCTGCGGCCGCGTCATGAAGCCGCGCAGCAAAGACCTGCTCTGCGTCTCCGGCAGCCTGGGCGCCGCCTTCCTCGGCTTCCAGGTGCTCGAACGGGAGAAACGGCAGTTCGAGAAAACGGGGAAGCACAACGGTGAAGCCCTGGAGAAATACCGGATGCTGGTGGGCAGCTACCTCAAACCGGAGGTCCCTGCCGGCGCCCTCTCCGCCCTGGAAGAGGCGCAGGTCTACCCTTCCGCGGGCATACTGGTCAGCCACGGACTGTCCGATGCTGTCCGCCGCATCGTGCGCGCCACCGGCCTGGGCGCCAAGGTTTACGCCGACAAGATCCCCTTCGAGGGGAATTCCTTCTCGCTGGGCAAGGAACTGGACATCGATCCCGTTTCCGCGGCGATGAACGGTGGCGACGACTTCCGGCTCCTCTACGTAATCCCCATCCTCCAGGCGGAGAAGTTCCGCCGCGATTTCCAATCCTTCGATATCATCGGCCACCTGGCCCAGGGCGATGTCGGTGCCGTCCTCGTGACGCCTGAAGGGGTCGAACTCCCCCTGCGCGCCCAAGGCTGGGAAGACCCGGAATAACCACACCCTCCCATGAAAAGCATTCTCCTCCTTCTGATCGCCCTCCTCGCCGTACCGCAGGAGAAACTCCACAAGGACAAACTGGACCGCGCCTTCATCTATCCGCAGCGCGTGGTCTGGACCAGCAGCGCAACTGCCGTCAAGGGCAGCGAAGTCCTGCTGGAAGAAGGCAACGGCCAGGTTCCCTCTCCCTCCGGCCGGCACTGCCGCATGCAGAACAGGGGCGACGACAAGGCCTCCATCATCCTGGACTACGGACGCGAGCTCCACGGCGGGCTCAAGCTCTGCCTGCGCTGGGGGCATCGCTACCCCTCCCTGGTGCGCATCCGGTTCGGCGAATCCGTCGGGGAGACCTGCAGCGAGCCGGTCGACACCGCCTGGCTGATGGGCCACTCGACCAACGACCACGCGATGCGGGACTATGTCATGAAAGTCCCCCGCGACGGCTCCATCGAGATCGGCAACACCGGCTTCCGCTTCGTCCGGATCGACGTCCTGGAACCGGACGGCATCGTCGCGATCCAGGAGGCCCCGGCCATCCTGCGCTACCGCGACATCCCGTACGTCGGCTCCTTCCGCTGCAGCGACGAGCGGCTCGACCGGATCTGGCAGACCGGCGCCTATACGGTACACCTCAACATGCAGGAATACCTCTGGGACGGCATCAAACGCGACCGCCTCATCTGGCTCGGCGACATGCACCCGGAAGTCAGCACAATCATGGCCGTGTTCGGCGACAACGAAGTCGTGCCCGAGAGCATCGACCTGGCCCGGAAGCAATACCCGCTCCCGAACTGGTTCAACGGGATGAGCTCCTACTCGATGTGGTACCTGATCATCCAGTACGAGTGGTACATGCACGGCGGGAACAAGGCCTACCTGCAGGACAACCGGGACTACATCGTCGGGCTGATCGACCGGATCGACTCCCTGGTCGAGGCTGACGGGCAGGAGCACCTCGCCCCCCGGCGCTTCCTGGACTGGCCCTCCACGCCCAACCAGCCGGGCTGTGAGGCCGGATACCGCGCCCTGCTCTGCTGGGCGCTGACCGACGCGGGGAAACTCTGCGAGGAACTCGGGGAAAGCGCTTCCGCCGCGAAATGCCGGGACATCCTCGCCCGGCTGCACCGGCTCGTCAAGCCGCACAACGACCTCAAGCAGGCCGCGGCGCTGATGGCCATCGCGGGGCTGATGCCCGCCGAACAGGCCTGCCGGGAGGTCGTCGCCGTCGGCGGCGCCCAGGGCTTCTCCACCTTCTACGGCTACTACATGCTGGAGGCACTCGCCCGCGCCGGCATGTATCAGGACGCGATCGACATCATCCGCACCTTCTGGGGCGCGATGCTGGACCACGGCGCCACCACCTTCTGGGAAGACTTCAACATGGACTGGGTGAAGAACGCCGGCCGGATCGACGAACTGACGCCGGAAGGGAAGGACGACCTGCACGGCGATTTCGGCGCCTACTGCTACCCGAGCTACCGCCACAGCCTCTGTCACGGTTGGTCATCGGGGCCGACCCCCTGGATGAGCCGGCACATCCTCGGCGTCGAAGTCGTGGAACCGGGCTGCCGCGTCCTGAGGATCACACCGCACCTGGGCGACCTGCAGTGGGCGGAAGGCACCTTCCCGACCCCGTACGGTGCCGTCGAGATCAAGCATGTCAAGCGTCCGGACGGCTCCGTGAAGACGACCGTCAAGGCGCCCCGAAAGGTCAAAGTCCTGAAAAAATAAGGATCACTTCCGCAGCAACCCGCGGAAAATCGGCAGATGCTCCATGCAATACTGGAGCATCTCTTCTTTCGTGCCCAAGCCCTTGTAGTCCGACCCGTTGATCAGATGGAGCCAGGCGCGGTCCACCCCCTCGACACACCAGCCGTAATAGAGGTCCTCTTGGGAAATGGACTCGTCGTCGCTCAGCCGGAAGAAACGATCCGGAGCGAAGCGGACCCGCGACGGATCGATCCGCCGGCAGATCCGGCGGTAGTTCCCACCGCCCGTATCCAGGTAGACTTTCCCCTGGAACGTCGGGCAGAAATCGGGGTGCAAGGGGTCGACGGCGGAAAACCGGAAGATCGTCCAACCCGGCCACAGGTACCACAAACTGCCGTTCCCCCGCGTACGACGGACCCCATAGATGTCCAGGAAGTCGGGCAGGTCGGCCATCCGGCAGGGGGAGATGGGGAAGATATCGTGGTCCAGCAGAGCGAAGAACTTCGGCCGCACGCGCCGGATGATCCGGTAATACGCCCAGTTCAAGGCGAAGGCGTGCGACATGCTGCACAGCGTGAAACGGCGGGCCAGGAAGGGAAACACCCCGGGCGGGACGGCGGCATAGGCGGCGCCGTGCCTGCGGCAGACTTCCCGGATGGCTTTCCGCTTGTGCGGGTCGGGACTGTTGTCCACCACC
This sequence comes from uncultured Bacteroidia bacterium, assembly GCA_902801205.1. Lineage (GTDB taxonomy): Bacteria > Bacteroidota > Bacteroidia > Bacteroidales > UBA932 > Cryptobacteroides. The sequence goes on along the minus strand of CADCHE010000001.1, from coordinate 29,866 downwards.
AGATGGCAGCAGTTCTCCTCCTTGACCTGCTGCCGCACCATCTCGAGCTGCCGGTCGATCATGTCAGCCCGGTTGAAGGCCACCGTGACCAGCAGCAAGTCGGGCCGGGAGGGAAGCGAAGGAAGACCCTTGCGGCGGAACGGGCCGGAAGGAAGGAACCGGTACCGGGCGTAGGAGACCAGGTCGAGCAGGCGGAAGAAAAAACGGTGCACGGGCCCCGGCATGGTCAACTGTTTTTACAGCCCTCCAGCTGCAGGCCGATGAGGGCGCGTTTCCACTTCTTGCCGTAGGCGAATCCGCCCACGTCGATGCTGTCCAGCAAGTACAGGTCCTCGCCCTGGAAAATCGTCTTCTGGGCATCCGTCCGGATGGCCTGCACCTTATCGATGGATTCCTTCGGCACGATGAGGTGGCAGGGAATGATGTATGCGACCGGGTTCACGGCGACGGCATGGGCCACCGCACGCACACCGGGCAGGTTCCCGCAACGCTGGGCCAACTGGCTGTAACTGAGCAGGTGGACACCCCCGTCGGGAAGCGCCGGATCGTCCTCGGACCGGTGGGCCAGCAGGTAGAGCTCCCGCCAGACACGCCGCTGGAAGTCCGTCCCCAGCAGGCACAGGTCCCCCCAGCGGACGGAAGCCGACAGGGCGGGCAGGTCTTCCGCGGCGATGCGGGAAGCCGTCACTTCGCCGGTCCGGTCGGCCGGGAAAGAGGCGATCTTCGCGGCGATTTCCGCGAAATGGCGCCAGTCCGCGGCAACGGAGGCGATCTGCCCGTCCACGCGGGTCACGATCCAGGATTTCTTGGACAAGTCCATCGTCACTCGTTGTTAAGTTGCGTGATGTCCACTTTCGCACGTTCCGAGTCGCCCAGCAGCCATTCGGCGTAATAGTCCGCCATCCGCCAGAAGAAATACTCGTTCATGTCGCCGAAGCCGTGGCGCTGCCCAGGGAGCAGCATCATGTCGAAGCGCTTGTTCGCACGGATGAGGGCGTCGACCACCCGGATCGTGTTCGCCGGATGGACGTTGTTGTCGATGTCGCCGTGGAAGAGCATCAGGTGTCCCTTCAGGTTGCGGGCCAGTTCCTGGTTGGTGTCGATGTGGTAGACAAAGGACGTGTCCCCCTTGTCGACCTTCTCCAGGATGCCGTGGTGCTGCTCGCTCCACCAGCGGTTGTAGATGCTGTTGTCGTGGTTGCCGGCGCAGGAGACGGCCACCTTGAAGAAGTCCGGGTACTTGAGGATCGCAGCCGTCGACATGAAGCCGCCGCCCGAATGCCCGTGGATGCCCACGCGGTCCGCGTCGATGAACGGATGCCGGGCCGCAAGCTGCTGGATGGCGTATTTCTGGTCTTCCAGCCCGTAGTCGCGCAGGTTGCCGTATCCATAATTATGGTACCACTTGGAGCGGTTCGGGTGCCCGCCGCGGTTGCCTACGGTGATGACGATGATCCCCAGCTGGGCCAGGCGGTCCGTCCGCGTGAATCCCTTGCTCCAGGAGATGTTGTTGGCCTCCACCTGGGGACCGGGATAGACATAGTCGCAGATCGGATACACCTTCGTGGAGTCGAAGTCGAAAGGCTTGTACATCGCTCCGTAGAGGTCGGTGACGCCGTCGGCCGCCTTTACCTTGAAGCGCTCGGGGAACTTGTACCCCGCCGCCAGCAGGCTGCTGAAATCCGCCTCCTCCAGGTCCATGACCTTCTTCCCGGCGCGCGCGTCGTACAGGGCCACGGCCGGCTTGCAGTCAACCCGTGAATAGTTGGCGACGAAGAAACGCCCGTCGTCGCTGGCCGCCGACAGGACATCCATGTCGTCCATGTCCAGCTTGACCGGCGCGCCGCCGCGGAGGCTCACCTTGAACGTATGCATCTGGTAGGGATTCTCGTCCGGAACGAAGCCGCAGGCGCTGAAGAGCACGTAGCCGGCCTCCTCGTTCACCGCAAGGACATCCTCCACGTGGAAGGCGCCTTCGGTGAGGTTGCGCACCAGCGTGCCGTCCGCGTCATACAGGTAAAGGTTCGCCCAGCCGTTCCGCTCGGACCAGTGGATGAACTGCCGGCCCTTCCCCAGGAACTTCGGCTGGCGGGTCTCCACGTAGGTGTTCATCCGCTCCTGCACCACCGTACGGGCGGAATCGGCCCCCAGGTCGACGCGGCAGAGGTCCATCCGCTTGAGGTCGCGGCTCTGGCGGACGAGATAGAAGCCGTCCGCGTCGCCCAGCCACTTGCGGGAGATGTACTCGCCCGCACGTTCCCGGGCCGTCACCGGAGCGGACAGGATCTCCATGTCCTGGTCCTTGAAAGCGGCGGTGCCATACGCCTTCTTCGTCCAGTCGGAGGAATCGAAGACATACAGCGTCCCCTTCGGGCCCTTTTCGCCGGGCATCTGGTAATGGTAGGTCTCCAGCGTGGGCCGGGGCCGGCTCAGCGAATTGATGACCCAGTATTCCTTGATCTCGGACATGTCCCACCGCAGGGTCGCCAGGTGCTTCCCGTCCGGCGCCCACGTCACGGGCGGATAGGCGCGCTTCGTGGAATCCGTCTCGGTGTCGCCGGTGTAGTTGCCGCCGCCCCAGGAGAAGTCCTTGGTGCCGTCGGTGGTGATCCGGTGCTCCACCAGCGTGGAATCCTTCGCATCCTTCACGGCCTTCCGCAGGTTCTCCGCATCCATCCACCAGAGGTCGTGGTTTTTCAGGTAGACGCCGACGGACCCGTCGGGTGAGACAGCGGCCCAGTGCGGATACTTCTCCTGCGGGTCGTCGCCCCGCTCCTCCGTCACATCCTTGAGGGTGCGGGTGGCCAGGTCATATTCGAAATGGAAGACCTTCTTCTCCGCCTTCCCCTTCGGCTTCGCGGGTTTCTTCCCGGCCGTCGTGTCGGGTTTCTCCACCTTGTCCTGCGTGCTGGTGATGTCGAAAGTGAAGACTTTGTCGTCCTTCAGGCGCAGGTTCCGGATGGGGATGTGCTGCGCATCGAAGGGGTCGCGGACGATGCCGGTCAGTTCCATGGCCAGCTTCTCCCGGTCGAACAGCTCGCTCTTGCTCCCGGAAACCGGGTCGACGACATAGTAGCGCGTTCCTTCGGAGGTCTTCCACTCGTACCAGAACCGGTCGTCGCCGGCGAACCAGCGGGGCGAGATACGGGTCGAATAGACCATCTTGTCCACCTTCGGCGCGGAGAAGCGCTCGGCCAGGGCGTAGTTGGCTTTCCGGACATGCGGGTCCGGCGACGGGGCGAGGGGCGCGGTCTGTGCCGCACACGGCAGGATGGCGGCCGCTCCGAGAAGCGCCGCCAAGAAGCGTACTTTCATATGCAAACGATTCAGAAACATTTGATTCCTTGACAATTCCGAGCATAAATATAGTCAGATTCTTTGGATTATCCGCAGAGGGGACTTTGTATTTTCTGGAGAAATGATTATATTTGCAGCCCCAAAATTTTTGGGGAAAAACATAAATTATAGATTTACAATCATTTATGCCTACAATTCAGCAATTGGTCCGCAAAGGACGCGAGGCTCTTGTCGTCAAGAGCAAATCGCGCGCACTGGACGCTTGCCCTCAGAAGAGGGGCGTATGTCTTCGTGTTTACACGACGACTCCCAAGAAACCGAACTCGGCCATGAGAAAGGTTGCCAGGGTACGCCTGACCAACTCTAAAGAGGTCAACGCCTACATCCCGGGCGAAGGCCACAACCTCCAGGAGCACTCCATCGTGCTCGTCCGCGGAGGCCGTGTGAAGGATCTTCCCGGTGTGCGCTACCACATCCTTAGAGGAGCTTTGGATACGGCAGGTGTGGAAGGCAGGACGCAGTCCCGCTCTCTGTACGGTGCCAAACGGCCGAAGAAATCTTCTAAGTAGTTGTCGTTTCACCTTTAATTTTTTTCACAAATGAGAAAATCGAAGCCTAAAAAGAGGATTCTACTTCCTGATCCCAAGTTCCACGATGTCGAGGTGACCCGCTTCGTGAACAACCTGATGTTGCAGGGGAAGAAGAGTATCGCGTATTCTATTTTTTACGATGCCATTGACATGGTAGGCGAGAAGATGAAAGATTCTGACAAGGCTCCCCTGGATATCTGGAGGAAAGCCCTCGAAAACGTGACCCCTCAGATCGAGGTTAAGTCGCGTCGTGTAGGTGGTGCGAACTTCCAGGTGCCTACCGAGTTGCGTCCGGAAAGGAAAGTCTCGCTCTCCATGAAGAACATGATCTCCTTCGCCCGCAAGCGCTCCGGCCACTCGATGGCAGAAAAACTTTGTGCAGAAATCGTCGCCGCCTACAACAACGAAGGTGGTGCTTTCAAGAGAAAGGAAGACATGCACAAGATGGCGGAAGCGAACAAGGCCTTTGCCCACTTCCGCTTCTAAACTAACTTTAACCGTTAGATGGCAAAAAGAGATCTCAAGTACACGAGGAACATCGGCATCATGGCCCACATCGATGCCGGCAAGACGACCACGTCCGAACGCATCCTTTATTACACCGGCAAGACCCACAAGATCGGCGAGGTGCATGAAGGAGCCGCAACGATGGATTGGATGGTGCAGGAACAGGAACGGGGTATTACCATTACTTCCGCCGCCACTACGGCGTTCTGGCACTACAACGGGCAGGTTTACCAGATCAACCTGATCGACACGCCCGGCCATGTTGACTTCACCGTCGAGGTGGAACGTTCCCTGCGTGTACTGGACGGAACCATCGCCACTTTCTGCGCCGTCGGACGCGTGCAGCCTCAGTCCGAGACGGTATGGCGCCAGGCGGACAAGTACGGGGTTCCGAAGATCGCCTACGTGAACAAGATGGACCGCGTCGGCGCGGACTTCCTCGCCTGTGTCGAGGAAATCCACACCAAGCTCGGCGCGAAGGCGGTTCCCATCTGCCTGCCCATCGGTTCCGAAGACAAGTTCAAGGGCATCGTGGACCTGCTTTCCCGCAAAGCGATCTACTACGATTCGTCCGAAGACCTTGAAAACTTCGAAATCAAGGACGTTCCCGCCGACATGGCCGGCGATGTCGAGAAATGGAGGGATCACCTCGTGGAGGCGGCAGCCGAATGCGATGAATCCCTGATGGAGAAATACTTCGAGGACCCGGATTCCCTGTCCGAGGAAGAGATCATCGCCGCCCTGCGCAAGGGCACGATCTCGATGCAGATCGTCCCGGCGTGCTGCGGCTCCTCTTTCAAGAACAAGGGGGTCCAGTTCCTGCTTGACGCTGTCATGCGGTATCTCCCCTCCCCGCTCGACAAGGGCGCCGTCCACGGCACCGTCCCCAGGACGGGCAAGGAAGAGGAAATCGCCCCTTCCGCGGACCAGCCCTTCTGCGCACTCGTATTCAAGATCGCGACCGACCCCTTCGTGGGACGGCTCGCCTTCCTGCGCGTGTATTCCGGCCACGTGGACGCGGGATCCTATGTCTACAACGTCCGCACCGGCAAGAAGGAAAGGATCGCCCGGCTGTACCAGATGCACTCCAACCACCAGAATCCCATCGATTTCGTGGAGGCTGGCGACATCTGCGCGGCCGTCGGGTTCAAGGACCTGCGGACCGGCGACACGGTCTGCAACGAGAACCATCCGATCGTCCTCGAGTCGATGGAATTCCCGGATCCGGTGATCGGTATCGCGGTGGAGCCGAAGACCCAGGCGGATCTCGACAAGCTTGGCGTCGCCCTTGCGAAGCTGGCGGAAGAGGATCCGACCTTCACGGTCAGGGCCGACGTTGAAACCGGCCAGACTGTCATCAGCGGTATGGGTGAACTTCACCTGGACATCATCGTGGACCGTCTCCGCCGTGAATTCGGCGTCGAGATCAACCAGGGTGCTCCGCAAGTCAACTTCAAGGAGGCCGTTACCGGTACCGTTCAGCACCGGGAGGTCTTCAAGAAGCAGACGGGCGGCCGGGGCAAGTTCGCCGACATCATCGTCGAGATCGGACCTGCCGACGAGGGCGTTTCCGGACTCCAGTTCGACAACCAGGTCAAGGGAGGCAATATTCCGAAGGAATTCATTCCTAGCATCGAGAAGGGCTTCAAGTCCGCCATGGCCAACGGCGTGCTCGCCGGCTATGAGGTCCAGTCCCTCAAGGTGACGGTGCTGGACGGATCGTTCCACCCGGTCGACTCCGACCAGCTGTCCTTCGAGATGGCCGCCCGCATGGCCTTCCGCCACGCCTGCCCGAAGGCGAAGCCGATCCTCCTCGAACCCATCATGTCGCTGGAGGTCGTTACGCCCGAGGATTACATGGGTGACATCGTGGGTGACCTGAACCGCCGCCGCGGACAGATCCAGGCGATGGATTCCACGGCCAACGGTGCCCGGATCGTCAAGGCGTTCGTCCCGCTCGCCGAACAGTTCGGCTACGTCACGGTCCTGCGGACCCTGTCGTCCGGCCGTGCGACGAGCACGATGACGTTCGACCATTACGCCGAGGTTCCTGCCGGCATGGCCAAGGAGATCGTGGAGAAGAGCGGATTCCGCCAGCTGTCCGACGATGAAGATTAAGTTTTAGTGTAACAGTAAGTAAATCAGAATTTTGATATGAGTCAAAAAATCAGAATCAAACTCAAGTCCTTCGATCACATGCTGGTGGACAAGTCCGCAGCCAAGATCGTGGATACCGTGAAGGCGACGGGTGCCAAGGTAAACGGTCCCATTCCGCTTCCGACCAACAAGAAGATCTTCACGGTGAACCGCTCGACCTTCGTCAACAAGAAGTCCCGCGAGCAGTTTGAGCTGGACGCCTACTGCAGGCTCCTCGATATCGACGACTCGAACGCGAAGACAGTCGACGCGCTGATGAAGCTCGAACTGCCCTCCGGTGTCGAGGTCGAGATCAAGGTCTGAGGCGATACTGCACAAAAGTAACTTTTCCCCGAAACCGGCCTTCCGGTTCCGGGGAAAAATAGGTCCCATAGCTCAGTTGGTTAGAGCAACTGACTCATAATCAGTGGGTCGCAGGATCATGCCCTGCTGGGACCACGACGTTCCGTTTCAAGCACTTGCTTCCCTGCAGGTGCTTTTTTCGTACCTACGCCGTCCGGCCGGGCGGGCTTCCTCTGTTCGGACCGTTTCCACTGTCCGGCCGGGCGGGCTCTTCCTCTGTTCGGACCGTTTCCACTGTCCGGTCCGGGCGGGCTTCGGACGGTACGCCCCTTCGGGGCTATCCTTCCCACTTCGCTTCGCTCGCGGGCCCCTCCCGCTCACGAGCCACGGGCGGCTACGCCGTCCGAAGCCCGTCCCGGACCGGCGTCGGATGATCCTTCCTCCCGCCTGCTTCCCGTCTCTCCCGTCTCCATCGTCTCCACCGTCTCTCCCGTCTCCCTCCTTCTTTCTTTCCCTTACTTCCTTCCCATGCAGGGTAGCGTGAAATGGAGCTCTTTAAGTATCAATGAGTAACGTGATATGCCCCCGGCAGAACTGCCAGGGGCATATCGATCATCTTCATGATTGTCAAGAAGTTCTATTTCACGCATCCCACGACGACTGCGGTTCAGCGGTCGGTGGAAGGGCGGATGAACTGGGTCAGGATCGCGCTGACGACATACAGGCCGGCGAGCGCCCAGGCAATGCCCGTGTAGCCGACCGGCTTTTCGAGGATCCGGACGAGGGCCGGGCCGACGAAAGCCGCCAGGCCGGCGCCGAGGTTCAGCACGGAAACGGCTGCTCCCTTGTCCTTCTCCACCAGCGAGGGGACAAGGGCGGAAAGGGGCACGTAGCCGGCCAGCATGATGCACCACAGGGCGCCGCAGAGGAAGATGAACCAGTACTGGTTCAGGATCTGCGGGGAATAGTAGAACAGCAGGACGGTGACGGCGCAGCCTACGCCGCCGAACCAAGTGACGGTACGGTTCCAGCCGATCTTGTCGCCGACGATTCCGAAAACCAGGTTGAAGAGGATATTGAGGATGAAGATCGATCCCCAGATCGAAGCCCACTGTCCGTCCGTGATCCCGTACCGGGTCAGGTAAAGGGGCATGAAGACGACGAACGCGAACTGTGAAGTCGTGTTGATGACCCGGACGATGCCGCCGAGGAGGACCTTCGGCTCGCGCTTCATGATGCCGAGACCACGGATAAGTCCGCGGATACCGCCGGTCGGTTCTTCGTCGCCGGCATAAAGGTTCGTGGCCGCTGACTTGTTGATCCACAGGGCGAACCCAGCGCCGACGGCGGCAAAGAACAGGGCGCTCCAGAGGGTCGGCAGGACCCCGAAGTGCCGGACGGCGAAGACGCCGTAATAAGCGCCCAGCACGTTGAGACCGCCGGTGAAGACGAACCAGAACCACCCCTGGGCCGAACTCAGGACAGATTTTTCCGTCCGGTAGGTGATCCAGACCATGAAGGTGTAGGCGAAGAGCGGATAGCCCAGGCCCTTGATGGCGTACGTCAGCAGCAGGACGGGGAAATTCATGTTGGCCATGCCGATCCCGGCGAAGCCTGCCACACCGAGGCAATAGAGGATGAAGCCGGCGAGCATCGTCCGCTTGACGCCCCACGTTTCCGCGATCACGCCGGACAGCCAGGAGGAAAGGGCGACCATGATCCCATACAGGGAAAAGAGTTCTGCAGCGTTGAAGCCGGCGTCAGTGATGTACCGGCTCAGCCAGGTCTGTTCGATGCCGTCGCCCATCATGAAGATGAGGACGCCCAGATAGCCCCATCCCAAGGATTCAGGCATGCCGGTTTTACGGAAGATGTTTTTCATTATGCGGTTTTTGGATGTTTCCATGCAAAGATAATCTTTATTGCCGGAATAATCGTATCTTTACGGAAAACAACCGCGTATGAAACACTTGTCACTGAAAATCAAGGCGCTGGCCGTCCTCACCGGCATCGCCGCCTGCCTGCTCCCCGCTGCACAAGCTCAAGAGAAAGAATATCCCGAGCCGGAACCGATGCGTCCGGGCATGTCCGAGTACTGGACGCCGCAGCCGCGCATCGTCACGCCCGGCGACATCCTCACCCATTCCGCTCCGTCGGACGCCATCGTCCTGTTCGACGGCAAGGACCTCAGCCAATGGGAAGAGCCCGGCCACGGCGAGGCCCGCTGGATCGTCCATGACGGCATCGTGACGGTGAACAAGAAGGCCGGCGACATCCGTACGAAGGAGAACTTCGGCAGTTTCCAGCTGCATCTCGAATGGAGCGTTCCGAAGGACATCGAAGGCGAGAGCCAGGCGCGCGGCAACAGCGGCGTCATCATCCAGGACCGCTACGAAGTGCAGATCCTGGACAATTACCAGAACGAGACCTATGTCAACGGCATGGTCGCTTCGGTGTACAAGCAGACGCCTCCGGCCGTCAATGCGATGCGCGCACCCGGCGAGTGGAATGTCTATGACATCATCTACACCGCCCCCATCTTCAAGGAAGACGGGTCCTACCTCTACCCGCCGAGGGTCACCGTCCTGCACAACAATGTCGTGGTCCAGTGCAATACGATCATCCAGGGATCGACCCAGTACATCGGATTCCCGAAGGTCAGCCCGCACGGAGAAGGCCCCATCCGGCTCCAGATGCACGGCGACCCGAGCAAAGCGATCAGCTTCCGCAACATCTGGGTCCGCAAACTCTAGCCCGTCCGATGGACAGAAGGGATTTCCTGGGAGCGCTGGGAGGGCTGCTCCTGCTGCCGGTATGGCCTGCGGACGCCGCCTGCCGGCTCCGGGGCGGCTGCCTGCGTTTCGGTGTCGTCACCGACGCCCACTACGCCGAACGTGACGCAAGCGGCAGCCGGTACTACCGGGCTTCGCTTGACAAGATGCGCGCAGCCGTGGAGCGGTTCCGCCGCGCCGACCTGGACTTCATCATCGAACTGGGAGATCTCAAAGACATGCGACCGGACAAGGATCCGCAGGAGTCCCTGCGTTTCCTTGACGACATCGAAGCCGTACTGCAGACCTTCCGCGGGCCGGTTTACCATGTCCTCGGCAACCACGACATGGACTGCCTGTCAAAAGAGGAGTTCCTCTCGCATACCTGCAACCCGAAAGCGGCGCGGGGACAGGCGCACTATGCATTCAGCGCCCGCGGAGTACGGTGCATCGTCCTGGACGCCAATTTCAACGAGGACGGCTCCGACTACTGCCGGGGCAACTTCCACTGGACGTCGGCCTGGCTTCCCGAGGCGCAACTTTCCTGGCTGGCAGAGGAGCTGGACGCGCACCGGCGCATGCCGACGGTCGTCTTCCTCCACCAGATGCTGGACCGCTTCTCAGACATCTCGCCGAAACTCTGCGTCGGCAACGCCGACAGGGCCGTCGCGCTGCTGGAAAGTCATCCACAGGTGATGGCCATCTTCCAAGGCCACCATCATCCGGGCCATTACAGCCGGCGGGGCGGCATCCATTACGTCACCTTCGGCGGAATGATCGAAGGCCCATTCCCGGCGCACAACTGCTTCGCCACGGTGGAGATCCACCCAGACGGCCACATAACCATCGACGGCTTCGGCGACTGCCCGGACAGGTTGCTCTGAGAGGGCCTACAGGACTTCGGCGATGCAGGCGTCGAGTTGCTCGGGGGTGAAGGTCGGCTCGAAACGAGCGACGACGTTGCCCGCGCGATCGATGAGGAACTTCGTGAAATTCTACTTGATGCCCGGCTTGGAGGCATAGTCGGGGTCGGCTTCCGACAGGAACTTGTCCATCATGGCGGCCATCGGGCCGTCTCCGAATCCGCCGAAAGCCTTCTCGGCGGTCAGCCACCGGTAGATGGGGGCGGCACCTTCACCGTTCACTTCGATCTTTTCCATCAGCGGGAAAGTAACACCGTGGTTCAAGCGGCAGAATTCGGCGATCTCTTCATTGGAACCGGGCTCCTGGTGGCCGAACTGGTCGCACGGGAAACCGATGATTACCAATCCTTTGTCCTGATACTTCTGCCAAAGGGCCTCCAGGCCGTCGTACTGCGGCGTGAAGCCGCATTTGGATGCCGTGTTGACAATCAGCACGACCTTTCCCTTGTAATCCGAAAAATGCACCTCCGCACCTTTGTTCGAGCGGGCGGAGAAATCATATAGCGTTTTCATATCCTTTTTAAAATAAAATAATTACAAATCCATCGGCCAGACGGTGAGGCGGTTCACTATGACGGTGCCGTCGGCGGAGAAGGACATCCCGTCATTCTCGAACTCGGAGAAAACCAGCCCGGCGACCGCCGCTTCACCGTCGTTGCCATATACGTCGAAACAAGTCTGGTCCAGCAGGATCCGGACCTTGATCCGTCCGCCGGGAAGCAGCGTCAGTTCCGGCTCATAGACCCCCAGGTAAGGGCCGGCGCCGGAATGCATCTTGTCCACGTACAGCTTGCCGGCAGTCCGGTCGTAACGCACTTCGAGATACTGGCCGCCGCCCGCCTCGCCGGTCCGGACGCGGAACGAGCACTGCGTGGCCGTTCCCAAGGAGAGTTCCGCCTCCAGGTCGCAACAGGTGGCATGCACGCCGCGCAGGAGGTTCTCCCCGCCCGGAATGACCTGCACGTCGTGCAGGTCCAGGATCGGCGCTCCGCGCAGTCCCGCCACCTCCTCCACGGGGTAGGAGAACAACTTGACCTTCCCGCCCACGGTACGGAGCGATTGTTCCATCGGCAGGGACTGGGCAGAATTCCATATCTTGTCCTTCCAGTGGACCGTCGGATCGCGCAGCCAGCTGATCGAGACCCGCCGGCCTTTCTTTTCCGCCGCAAAGGTCTGTGTAGCATATATTTCCGGCGCTTTCTGGCCCGGAATCTGGTCAGCGATGCCGTTCAGCGAAACCGTCTTTTCCGTCTCTGCGACGAACATGACGCCATCTTCGCCGCGGCGCTCCAGGTGGCCGATGATATAGAACAGGCCGCCGCCCGTGTACACCCACTTCACATGGGCAGGATCGCCGTCAACCGGCAGCGGGTACAGGTCCGGACACTCGGAGTCGAAGGGGTTTCCGTGGACATCCACCGGGGAACCGACGTGCTTCCAATCCCGCAGGTTCCTGGATGTGAAGAAGTTCAGGTTTCCGACCGTCACCATCACCCAGATGCCCCCGCCGGGCATCGAAGGGTCTTCATACCGGAAAACCTTCGGGTCGCGCAGGCCGCTTCCGTACTTGTCGCCGGGGTTGCGGACCACCGGATTCCCCGCATACTTCATGAAGGTCCGGCCGCCGTCGCGCGTATAGGCCAGGCTTTCCTTGGCAAAGCCGTACGTGTCGTCCGCCCCCACGCTGGCATAGAACAGGGCGATCCGGGACGCGGGCGGGGTCGCCGCATCGAACAGGCCGGAGGTATTGTCATAGTCGACGGCGGCGGATCCCGACCAGGCCATGCCGTTCCGGTCGGGCGTGAGAGCGAGTGGAAGCTCCTTCCAATGAAGCAGGTCCGTCGACGTGGCATGTCCCCAGGATGTGGTACCGGAAAGGTAAGGGACCCCCGTGTCGAACGGCCGGTTGCACTGGAAGAAAAGGTGGTACAGCCCCGTGGCAGCATCGTAGACGAGCCCGTTCGGGTCATTCATCTGCATCATGTAAGGCGTAAAATGGAACCTCGGACGCGCCTGCTCGCGGTACAGCGTCGAGGGATCGGGCTGCCGCGTGACATACACCGTATACGTTTTTGACAGGCCGGTCAGCGGATTCTGCACGACGATGCCGATGTTGTTCTGACCGACGACGAGCGGGGCCGTCACGGCCTTTCCGGAAGCCGTCGGCTTGGCGTATACCTCCACATGCAGGCCGTCGGCGAAGGTCGGGACGAGGGATAGCGTGTCCATCGCATAAGGGACGCTCGCCCAGCAGCCCGCAGCATCCGGAGCGAAGGGAGCGTCCAGCTCGGCGCCCGGGAGCGCAAGGGCGTCCAGTACCGGCAGGCCGCCTTCGGAGAGCCGCTCGTAACGGAAAGCACCGAACTGCGCCGTGCCGCTTCCGGCAGAGAAGAGCGAAGGTCGCAGGGCGAAGAACCCTCCATAATGGTTGTGTTGGAAAGAAAGCACCGGAATCCCCTGCCGAAGCGGTTCCCAGCGCTGTCCGTCCCCGCTCACGAGGATGTCCAGCCAGGCGCCCCGCTGTTCCAGCCGGACGGAGAAGGCACGGCCGAAGGGATTGGGATACGCCTCCGTCCGGGTCCCGTCCAGGTAGACGGTGAAGGTCTTCCCGTCACTGGAAAGTCCGGCGAAAGCCGCCTCGCTGTAGAAAAGCACGAGCCCGGCTGCATTGTCCTTCTTTCCGACGGTAATGTCGGCCTCGACGGCGTAGCCCGGGTCGTCGGCCAGCATCGTCAGCAGGCGTCCGTCCCGGGGCGAGGAGCCCTTCCCCGGCAAGGACAGGACGCCTTTTTTCACCTGCGCGAAACGGGTGGCATCCTCCTTCCAGCCCGACCAGAGCAAGCCCAGGGAATCGGCGGAAAAATCGTCCGAAAGGTCGCGCGGAAGGGGCTGCAGGACCCGCGGGGGGTCGAGCACCAGCCGGCACCAGCCGCCCGCCGTCCACTCCACCGGCTCCATCAGCGTATGCCGCCCGAGGAACTGGGCATCCTTCCGGTAGGCATGATAAATGACCCACCACTGCCCGCCGGGGCCTTCCAGCACCGTTCCGTGGCCCTTGCTCCACCACATCTCCGCAGCGGACCAGGTATGGACAACGGGGTTGTACGGCGAATTTTCCCACGGACCGAACAAGTCGCGGGAACGGGCGTCGATGACCATGTGGCTCGTTGCCGGACCCGCCGTGCCGCCCTCCGCGGAAATCATGTGGTACCAGCCGTCTTTCCAGAACAGTTTGGGCGCCTCCAGGCACTTGCCTTCCACTTCCCATTCCTGGGGGAACGTCCAGCCGTCGTAGACGTGCACTGTCTCCCCGGCACGCGACAGGCCGTCGTCGGAAAGGGGGGTCAACCACCCGTCATTGGTGAAGAGGAAGCGCTTCCCTTCCGGCGTCACGACGAGGCCGGGGTCGATGCCGCCGATGTGCAGGTCGACCGGCTCGCTCCAGGGACCGCGGATATCCCGGGCCGTGATCACCCAGTTCGTACCCGCGGAAGGGAAATAGAGGTAGTAGGTGTCCTCCACTTTCTGCAGGTCGGGCGCCCAGGCGGAGCCTTTCCAGTCCGCGCAGGCACGGCAGACGGGCTCCCAGTCGACCAGGTTGCGCGAATGCCAGATCAGGAAGCCCGGCCGGTATTCCATCGCCGAATGCGTCATGTAGTAGTCTTCCCCGTCCCGCAGGACCGTCGGGTCGGGATAATCACCGCGCAGCAGCACGGTCTGGGCGGAGGCGGCCAGCGGCAGCGCCAGGGCCAGCAGGATCAGAAACCTTTTCATGAAGTCTTATTGTTTTTCTCCGAGGATGGAACGGAAACGGGCGGCGAACCAGGCGGAGTCGCGCGCCATGCGCACATACCGGTGCGGCGCACCGGCGACGGCGGGATCGAAATGGTTCACGCCGGTTTCGGGATCCACGCTCACTCGGCCGGAGACTGCGTCGAACCCGGCCTCTTCCACGTTACCCAGACAGGCCAGCCAGGTCAGCATCGGATCCCAGGCGTACCGGCCGGAAGCGCTTCCGTGCGCCGCCAGGACATGGTGCAGCAGGTCTTCTTCGGGAAGGCCGCTGCCCACGCGGACCTGCGTGCCGATCTCATGCCCCAGGAAAGTGATCTCCGTCGGCCACCGGTCGCAGACCAGGGCGCCGGCGCGGCGGCTCCGTTCCTGCTTGGCGAAGTTGTACTCGCTCCCCTCGGGATACTTTCCCGCCATCGCCCACAAGTGCCGGACCTTCCGGCGGACCAGCTCCTCGCCGGACAGCGGCGACCATTCGTCAGGTCCGCTCTGCAGCAGCCGCGAAAGGGAATTCATGAACCCGACGGTGATGATGTCCACCTGGCCGGGCGCCTGGGAGAGGATCTTCCGGTAGAAGTCCACGGCGTCGGCCACGTCGTCAGGCGTGGACGCTTCACGCTGCGGGCAGGCATCGATGAGCAGCTGGTGATAGGACGGCGTGCCGGTATAGTCCACCGCTTCCTTGTCGGCGCCCAGGAACATGCCTTGGCGCCCTTCATACGAAAGGAAGGAAGACAGGGACGCCACGCTGGTCTCCCGGAGCGCCGACAGGCAGATGCCCGCGATACGGACCTTCCCTTCCCGTTCGGCCCGCAGCAGCGTCCGGATGGCGCAGGCGTCGTCGACGTCAGTCCACCAGTCCGTATCGAAGATGACTTCGCGCGGGGCGGGAAGCGCCCGGTAGTCACGCCGCAGCGAGACCACCGTTTCCGTCGGGAAATCCGGCGGAACATCCCGGCTGACACGGCCGCGCGCGCACCACTGCGCCGCCCGCAGCAGCAGCGTCTGGAAACCGGCACACTGCATGGCGGGATTGTCCTCAAGCGTCGGCCCGGCATGCCCCGGCGCCATGTGCAGGATGCGCCCCCGGCCATACTTCACCGTGAAGACCAGGGGCTCCTCCCGTCCGGAGCCGCCTTTCTCTTTCGCGGAGAAGGCCGTATAGAGGAGGTCGCGGATGTCACCCGGCCCCCGCAGGCGGTCGTACAGCTCATCCTCCGCATGCTTCCAGCGGACAGGCAGGCCCCGCACGACCGGATGCGACGTGCTACGCCCGTTCATCACGTAGGCATGCCGGGCGCCGTGCGAACCGCCCGGGCCGGGCGCAGGATCCCGTACCAGGGCGCCGTCCTGCCAGTAGACATAAGGGCCGGACCGCTCGTCACGGCCGCCCCAGCCGCCCAGGGCGATGATATGGTTGTACGCCTCCCATTCGGGAAACGCGTTGTCCGCCGCATGGAAGACGATGACACCGCCGCCCCTGCGGACAAACCGCAGGAACGCCTCCTGCATCGCGGCGGGCCAGGGATCGCCGTTATAGTCCAGCACCACGAAACGGTACCGCGGGAAGTCCACGGAGAAACCGGACATGTCGGCGCCGGCCTGCGGCGAGACGGCCACGTCCATCCGGAACAGGCCGGACTGCTCAAGGGTCCGCTTCAGCGCCTCGGAACTCACCGGCCAGTTGTGGTTGTTCTGCCCGGTGATGATCACGCCCGGAACGGGTTGGCGCGGGGTCCGGGCGGAAAGGACCGGCACGGCCAGGGCAAGGAAGAGGCCGGCGATGGACAGGAGGAGTGTCTTCTTCATGGTTTCAAGTGCGTTGTGTGAAAGGAGTCTTCTCAAATATACAAATTATTTGTATATTGCCGCACAACCGATTTTAAACCACAGGTTTCATGTTCCAACGTCATTCCTTCCCTTTCCTGATGCTCGCCCTTGCCCTGGCGGCCGTTTCCTGCGGCGGGCCCTCCGGCGCCGGCCGGCCGGTCGCCGATGAACAGGTGATCGCATCCTCTCCGGCGCCCGACAGCGTCTTTCTGTACACCCCCGCCATCGCCGAAGGCCTCGACGGACGCTTCGTCGTCGCCGTCGACTACGGCGGACCGGGGACAGGGATCCTGGACGGACCGCGGTCGGACTTCGGGGACTACCCCGCAGGAAACCAGATCCGCGTATACCTCTCCGACGACAAAGGCCGGACCTGGCGGGAGACGGCCACCCGGATCCCGATGATGCACGAGATCCTGTTCAAGGCGGGAGACCGCCTCTATATGATCGGCCATTCCGGACGGCTGCTGATTACGCGCAGCGACGACAACGGCGAGACCTGGAGCGAACCGGCGGTCCTCTGCCCGGAACCGCGCTGGCACCAGAGTTGCACGGCGGTGGACGTTTACGACGGGAAGGTGACCCTTGTCTATGAGAAATGGGTGGCGGACGGGCATCCCTGGCCCGGCGTGGGGCCGGTCCTGATGCGGGCGGACGAACAGGCCGACCTGATGCAGGCGTCGAACTGGAAGTTCTCCGACCTGTACGACCCGGATGCGGACATGGACGCCGCGCGCCCCTCCGGCATCCCCGTCGTCGGCGGCAAGGCGGCCGGCATCCTGGAGACCAACGTCGTCCGCATCTACAACCCCTCCCATCCGTTCTACGACGCGACCGGCAAGTCCGTCGTCCTGCTCTCGCGGGCCTCGGCGGGATTTCCGGACATCGGCGTCATGCTCCGGGGATATGAAAGGGAAGACGGCTCCCTGGCCGTCGGACGCTGTCACCTGGACAACGGAGACGTGCTGTTCGTGCACATTCCGGGCGCCAATCTGAAATTCCATCTCGTGTACGATCCGAAGTCGGAACTGTACTGGCTGCTGCATTCGCAGATCGACGGCCGGATGAACGCCCGCCGGCGGCTGGCCCTGTCCTATTCGCCGGACCTGCTGCACTGGACTTTCGCCGGACTGGTAGCCGTCGGGCCCACGGACCGTTCCGCGCGGCATTACGCCACGATGATCGTGAACGGCGACGACCTGTGCATCGTCAGCCGTTCCGGTGACGAGCAGGCGCGCAACGCCCACGACGGCAACATCGTCACGTTCCACCGGGTCCGGAACTTCCGCGACCTGGTGTATTGACAGGATCTTCCGTTACTGTATTTTCAGGATGGCTTCGGCCAGGCGCCGGCGATACTGCAGGATTGCCTGCGGGTCCTTGTTGTAGTGCTGTTCGTCGGTGTAGATGGACGACGGAATCTGCAGCAGCCGGCGCGCTGCGGCGGCCTTGCGGGGCTTCTCCGCGGCCAGGCGCTCGAGCATCTTCAAGTATTCGTAGTCCTCGATGCCGTCGCGCAGCAGTTCCACGCGGTAGGAAGGAACGGCTTCGCCGAGATACGGCGTGGTGTCCACGCCCACGTGGCGGTTCTCCGGGTAGAAGAGCCGTCCGTCGCCGTTCCCCCAGGGCTGCCGCTTGCCCTTGATCAGGCCGTACCCCGTCGACCACGACATCGCCTCTTCCCAGGGATTCTGGAGGACGCCGTCCGGCGAGGCCTCGGGAGAATTCCAGTAAACCGTCTCCCAGACCAGGAGCCCGTTCAGGTGATGGACATAGGAGCCCCACGACCACATCCGCATGTTGATGGCGTCATGGTCGATGAAGAGGGTGATCCACGGAGACTTGGGCCCCGTGCACAGGTAGGTCCAGTATTCGTTCCCGCGGGCGCGGATCCGTTCGGCCTTCTCATGGTCGACGGCGTTCCAGATCGAGCAGGAGATGTCGGTCACGTCGGAGACGTCGTGCCCGGGCAGGTGCTCCGTCAGGAAGGTCGTCAGTTTCGGTGCGTACTCCTTGATCATCCGGTTGGTCTCGCGCACGAATTCGTAGTCGTTCTCGCCCGGTTCGTCGAACCAGTAGATGTACTCCTTGCCCAGGACGCCGGCCGCTTCGAGCCCGTCCTGCATCTGCCCCAGATAGCGGCGCATCAGGCGGCCGTATTCCTCCGTTCCCTGCACGAAACCGGCGAAGACGCCGGGAGTCCGGCTGTAGAACGTACCGCTGCCGAGGCCTTTGAGCCCAAGGCGGAAGCCGTTGAAGCCGTATTCCCCGAAATACTTCTTCGCCGCCTGAATGAAGTCGGAGAAATCCAGCGAAATGTCGATCTTTTCGGGGTCGACCTCGAAGCCGCCCGCAGCGAACAGGTTCTCGGGCGCCTCGCCGCAGCGCAGCGTCAGGTCGTCGAACCAGACCGTCCCCTTGTCATTGCCGGAAGACATCCGCTTGGACGGGTACAGATGCACCATCAACGTCGTCACCTCCCCGGGCAGCACGCCCAGCGGGAAGGAGAATTCCTTCCACTCCTGCGAACAGGAGAAGGCCTCGTACCGGTTCTCGAAAGGAAGCAGTTCCCCGGCGGCGTCGAAGCACTCCACGCCGATGGTGAACTCCTGGTTATCCGCCGCTGCGCGGGTCCAGCCGGAAAGGGTGTACGGCTTGCCGCCCGTGACCGCCAGCCGCTCGTAAAGCGAGGCGTCGGGGGAGGACGTGAACGAGTTGTCGACCACCTTCAGCGCATACTTCCCGGAATGCGGCTGTTCGGCGTCGAACAGGCCGCCCTTCCACGGCACACCGGTGACGGTTTCGTGGATGGGGGTCATCGAGAAGGGGTTGTACGGCGAGATCCGATGGTCGGAGAACGTCTTCATGTACAAATCGAAGAGCTGGCTCCGCTGCGCGTCGGTCGTCAGGTTGTTGTATTTGGCGATGGCACCCAACCGGCTGAGCCCGAAGCCGGAACGCATCGTCGGGGTGTCCGGAAGGGTGAATCCCCAGACCTCCAGCGACACGGGCACTTCTTCCCGCCAGCCGTCGGAAGAAGCGAGCGTCACCGTGCCCTTGTAGGTGCCTGCAGGCGTATCCTTCGGCACCTTCACCGTGATCCAGAACGGATGGTTACGGCCGGAAGCAAGGGTTTCCGGCGTGCGGTACAGGGGCAGCGGATCAGGCCACAGGCCCGCCTTCCCGTACGCGTCCGTGGGGTGCTTCACCTCCACGTACTCGACTTTGCGGACGGTGAAGGCCGACGCGGGCAGCGAGCCTTTCTTCGCCTGGAAATCGGAGACGCTGACCGCCACCTGCCGGAGTTCGCGCTCCGGGCGGACGACGACTTGGAAGGACTCCCACTCGTTCCGTGCGGAGTAGACGCTCACGGCGCCGGCCTTGCCGCCGGGAGCGGGCATGTCCTGCATGATCTTATAGGTTCCTTCCGCCCACCAGAGGGTGGCGTCGGAAGAGGCGGAGAGGGCGTGGCCGAAGCCGCCGGTAGCGGTGTGGTATGGGTCCACTTGCTGCGCGAGGAGCGGGAAAAAGGCGAACAGCAGGGCCGGAAGAAGGAGGAAATGCTTCATTTTCATGCGATATAGACAATAATATAATACATCATCAGCGCGCTGACGATGAGCTTGAGGCCCGTGCCGAAGAGAAACCCCAGCAGGGCGCCGAAAGCCGACTTGGCCGACTCGACGCCGGTCTTGCCGTCAAAGAGGAGCTCCGCCAGGAAGGCCCCCAGCAGGGTGCCGAGGATGATGCCGACCGGCGGGAAGATGAGGCCGACGAAAAGGCCGACCATCGCGCCGACGCCGGCCTTCTTACTGCCCCCCGTGAGCTTGGTAAAATAAGCGGGGACGATGTAGTCGACCACCGTCACGAGGACGGTGATGACGAGCCAGGTCAGGAGCAGGGCCGTGGACATCGGCTCTCCCGCTCCGTTGGTACCGTTTCCCCAGATGTACAGGACGAGCAGTCCGACCCAGCTGAGCGGCGGACCGGGCAGGGCAGGGACGATGCTCCCGACGATGCCGACGACGCCCAGAACGATGGCGAGGATGATTGCGACCGTTTCCATGCTAGCAGGACATCGCAGATTCTACATCGTCCGGGAAGATCGGGAGCCGGTTCGGGCCCAGGCGCCGCGCGCCCTCGGGCGTCACGAGCACGTCGTCTTCCAGGCGGATGCCGCCGAAGTCGTAGTAAGAAGCCAGGGCGTCGAAGTTCACGAAGCCCTTGCCCGTTCCCTCGCGCTTCCACTGCTCGATGAGGGCGGGGATGAAGTAGATGCCCGGTTCGTCGGTGATGACATGTCCGGGGACGAGCCGGCGGGCCATCCGCAGGCTGCCCAGTCCGAGCTGCTTGGAGCGGGTCTGGTCCGGGTCGTAACCCACCAGGTTTTCGCCGAGGTCCTCCATGTCGTGCACGTCGAGACCCATGTTGTGGCCCAGGCCGTGCGGCTGGAAGAGGCCGGCGATGCCGAGGGCGGTCATCTCGTCGAGGTCGCCCTTGACCAGGCCGATGGCCTGCAGCCCTTCGAGCATCTTGCGGGCGACGGCCAGATGCACTTCACGATACGTGATGCCGGGGCGCGTGAGGCTGAATGCCAGTTCGTTACAATCGCAGACAATCTGGTAGACTTCGCGCTGCTTCGTAGTGAATCGCCCGCCGGTAGGCAGGGTGCGCGTGAAGTCGGAAGCGTAGTGCATGTTGTTTTCGGCGCCGGCGTCGATCACCATCAGTTTGCCCGGCTCGATCACCTTGTCGTGCAGGTGGTTGTGCAGGGTCTCGCCGTGCTGGGTGAGGATCGTCGGGAACGAGACGCCCCAGCCCTTCGAAAGCGTGACGCCTTCCATCTTGCCGACAATCTCCTGCTCCACGATTCCGGGCCTGACGGCCTGGCGGGCGACGGTGTGCATCTCGTAGCCGAGGGCGCAGGCGTCGTCGATCTGCGCAATCTCCTCGGGCCGCTTGACCAGCCGCATCGAGACGACGGCCTTCACCAGCGCCTGCGAGGCGCGGGCGGGAACTTCCGCTGCGGGAATCCCCACAAGGTCGGCCAGCTTCATCGTGTTGTAGTACCGGCTCGGCGGCAGGAAGTGCACGGGACGGCCCTGGGCGCAGGCCTTCTTCACGACGGCGTCCAGGGCGGCGTAGGGCGCCGTGGCAGCGATGCCGACGGCCGCTCCTTTGGAGGCGACGGAGGGCTGCGGGCCCATCCAGATGATGTCGCCGATCTCCACGTCGTCCGCGAAGAGGGTCTCCGTTCCGTCGTCCACGTCCAGGACGGCAGCCATCAGGGGTTCGTCCAGGCCAAAATAATAGAGCCAGGAGGAATCCTGACGGAATTTGTACGCATTGTCCTTGTACTGGGCGGCGGCTTCCGTGTTGCCGACGAACAGCAGGATGCCGGCCTGTCCGGCAGGGGCGCTCTCTGCCATCTTCTGCAGCAGTTCGCGACGTCTTTCGATATAGATATTCTTTTCAAACATAGGCAGGGTGTTTTTACAAAGATACCGTTTTTCCGGAAGAAAGCACTCACCAGACCTTCAGGCGGGTGAAGGAAGATTGCTCGAACGGACCGGGAACGGGGGCGTCCTGGTTCCTGTCGCGGCCCAGGAAATCCGTCGGGAACGGCAGGGGGGACCCGTCCGCCTGCTCGAAGGCGTATCCGCTCAGCCGGACGCGTCCCAGCACGCCGGTGTCCACCTTCTTCCCGGAAGGCACCGGTTCCTTCGGCAGGAACGTCAGGAAGACGCTCCCGTCCGGAGATTCTTCCAGGCGGACTTCCGGGTCGGTGCAGGTCAGGTTGCCTTCCGCATAGACCGTCGCGCCCGCATAGGTGTCCAGGCCGTAGGGGTGCGCGCCGCCGGTGACCCGGCAGAACAGATTATTGTAGAACCGGTCGTCGCCGCAGGTGATGAAGTAGAGCCCTTTCACCTGCGTGGAGTGGTCCAGCTGGTAAGGGGTGTAGCGTCCCTGGCTGACGGCCTCCACGTAGCCCGCCATCAGGTTATGGACATAGGCGATGCCCTCGGACATATCCCAGAGGGACATATCCGACAGCATGATGTTGTGGTCGCAGACCATCGGGCCGTGGTCCACCTCGTAATAGATGTCCATCCAGAAGTTGTCGTAAAGGAGGTTGCGGGAGACGCGGGAGCCCTGCCCCATCCAGTCGAGCCAGATGCCCTTCTGGCACCGGTGGATCCGGTTGCCATGGATGTAGGCGTCCACCGCACCGTGGAACTTGATGCCGCCGATCTCCGGTCCGTCGAACTGGTTCTTCACCCAGATGTCGTGGATATGGTTCCCGCAGACCTCGCTGAAGGCGCAGCCCATGCTCCCGCAGATCCCGGCCTGTTCGCAGAAGGAGATTTCATTGTTCCGGACGATGTGCGAACCGACGTTCCGCTTGTCCCATCCTTTGCGCAGGACGGCGAAGATCACCTCGTTGTATTCGGTCGCTCCGTCGAATCCGCGCTGGCCCCACAGGTTGTGTCCGGTGCTGTATTCCTTCCCCAGGGTGATTCCGCTGCAGCGGGAATTCGTAATCACGTTGTCCTCGATGATCCAGCCCTTGCTCCAGTGGGCGGCAACCATCCCGATCTGCTCCGCCGTGGGGGCGCCCCACTGCGTGGCGGCCTGACTGATATGGAAGCCGCGCAGGGTCAAATAGTTGACACCTTCCCGGGTCGGATAAAAACAGGTGGGGCGGACGGCCACTTCCACCCGGCTCCGGCGCGGGTCGGCCGTGCCGAAACGGGCATAGAGGGTCGTCTCCGTTGCGCCCACTTCGGCATACCACATCAGGCAGGACCCCTCGGGGTCGCGCCGGCTCTTGATGAGGGTGTCGGTCCGGGCGACGATCTCGCGCCGCTCCACCTCGTAGAGCGACACGTCGTCCAGGTAGACCTCCGCCGTATGGTGCACCCGGCCCAGATCCACGAACCAGTCGCCGTGGATCCGGTCCGCAAAGGGGTTGTAGGCGCCGAAAAAGGAATTCGGAAGGACGGCGGTCCAGACGCCGTCCTTTCCCTTCTTCCAGTCCGTGACGGGTTCCGAGCCCTTCAATTCCACCACTTCGCCTTCGGCGGCGCGGTAGAGGATGCGATTCGCGTCGTCGGTGCCCCCGTAGAGCGGATCGACCCATTCGCGGTAGGTTCCTCCGTGCACGGTAACAGTGTCACCCGGAAGCGACAGTTGCGCGGCGCGGGAGATCGTGCGGAAGGGCGACTGCAGGCTTCCGTCCGCGGCATCGGAGCCGCTGGTGGTGACGTGGTATTCCCTGCCCGGGGCCTGGGTGAAGGGAAGCAGAATCAGGAGGAGGGTCAGGATTCTTTTCATATCTTTCAGGATTACGGAATGTCAACTGTCTGTCTGAACAAAGATAAGAAACATTTCGCCGTCTGGCGCCATTTCCTCCGGAAAGACTGCCGTCATCCGTCAACCGGAGGGGTACTCGCCCGCCCCGGAGGCTCCTACCTTCCGACCGCCGTTCCGCCGCTCCGGTCCTCCTTGGAAGGCCCAACTTGCACTGCGTGCATCCCTATCCGGGCGAATGGGCTTTCCAAGGAGGACCGGGGCGGCTGGATGCCCTGGATGCCCGCATACCGGTCGGATGCCCGATAACGTGGTGCCCGATAACGTATTGACAGTTAGAGGAATCGCATATCTCCTTCCCCGAAATCGAGTGAAGGAAAATACCGAAAAGACTGGCTGTCAAATAGTTATCAGTCATGGTTTTTGGGGCGCAACGGGCACGGCGCCGCATGATTGCACGATGGGCATAACGCCACATTATTGCGTGATGGCGTGACACGGCATCGACGGACCGGTGCCTCGTCCGCCTTCTGCCGGAGTGGAGGCGGGAAAGTCCTTTCAACGAAACGATTGTCTTCCCTGCCCCCATAGGAATTGACCCTTTTTGTTTTATCTTTGCAAAAACGATTATTATGATGATTCCTTTCTCTGAGCACTTGCCTGAGAAGAATACGCGAAACCTCTTCGCGGGCGCGCCCTGGTATTCTAAAAAGCAACTTTTCGAAGCAAACAATGGCTCAAAAGATTAGATTCGTTCTTCTGTTTATCTTTACCGCATGGTGTTTTCCCGCTGAAGCACAACTATCGTTCAAAGTCGACAGCCTCCGCAGCTTCTGTTTCGGAGATATCGGGACGGAACGATCCTGGGAGAACAAATTGTTATATAGCAGGGGACCGGATGTGCTGATATATGGGACATTGAGCAACATCGGCACGACTCCCATCATCCTTCAAATGGAAGAATGGGGAGAAGATTCATTCATACAATATAAAACACTTGATTTATCTGTTTCCTATCACTTTAAAACAGACTATTGTTTCGCCCCTGATCCTTTGTTTGTTTCTGATTTTTTTTCATATCCATTCTGGGACGGCATGATGCCGCCGGGAAACAGGATTCAGATAGATGGCAGGAAAATCTTCTACTCCATCCTTGAGCCGGGAGAAGCCATTGCGCTGGCTTTCGAGACGCTTGCCGTTCCCGAAAACATTTCTGGACCCATCCAAGACATTGATTCCATTGATTCAAAACAATATAGAAAAAAACGAAGGTTTCAGGAACGATTCTTCAAAGCGATTGAATCATCCCTTTCCGTCCGCCCCTCCGTGCGTGATTCTCTATATGATATTTCCTTCTATGAGCACGTAATAAATTGTATCTCAGAGCAATCAAAGAAAGAATCCGGATATGATCCCGAATCATCCATCCCTCTTGTCTTCCTGGACAAAAGGCCGACATACAAGGATGGCGGAGCCCACGGGTTTTATCAATGGCTCAAAAAAGAAATGGGAGAGGCCCAAACGCAGATGACGATAAGAGAATGCCGTGTTTTAATCAGTTTCGTCGTCAGCAAGGAGGGAAAGGTTATCTATTCAAGAATATCCGGTACCCATCCTCCACAAGACATCGAAGAAGTGGGACGTTTGTTGAACAGAATCCTTCCGAACTCGCCGGAATGGGAGGCCGGCGAACTGCATGGAAGGAAAGTAGATTCACGAATCTCTCTCATGATCTCCATTGACCATGATGGAAATGTCGATGAAGTATCCATCTTGGCCCCGCGCTATTTAAATGACAACCCTTGATGGAACGCAAAATAAACAAGAGAATCATTCTGTATATTGTCTCGCTGCTGTTTTTCTATGTTGAAGGCAGTGTTTTGTCGTTATTCATCCAAACTGGAGACAAAGGGCCACTTTATTTGGGAATAACGATGATTGCATGCGCCACTTTCATTTGTCTTTCAGCGGTATTCAATAACAGATTCTTTTATTTCTTTGCCTTGATCATACTGACTGCCGTTTGCGGTTACCTGTTGTTCATAACAATCGTCATGGCCCTCTTCTTTGGTCGTACCATCCATTGGGTACTTCTTATTCCGGCATTTTTGAACCTTGCCATTCTGGGATATCTGTTTCATCAGAATACAATCCTCTTCCCGGCCGTGAGAGGCATCATCGTCCATAAGAGCCGCAAGGAGAAATAAAGGATGCATTATGAAAAAATACATCACGGTTCTTGCCATTTGCATTGTCTCTCTGTGTTATTGTCACGCCCAAGATCCACCTCTTGTCGTTGACAAAGGAATTGCGGCGATAGAAGGGTACTACATGATCAGGTTCAGAGCCGTCGAAGTGCTGCATCACTGGGAAACGCGCGTTTCTATGCCTATCGACTATGAAAAGGAAGAACGGTGCTTTACGGTACAGGTCAACGGCCGGAGAATCATGTCCGGACCGGAAATCTACAGTTTACCCCCTTTCAAGAGAGACAGAAAGTATATTCCCGGCGTAACGTCCGTTGAACCGTTCCCGCCCGGCGGGTGGTCATGGAAAGATTGTTGGTACAGGTTGGAAGGAGACAATATCCATCTCTATAAAGTTTTCCATATAAGCGGACACGCCAAAAAGCTGGAGCTGGAGATAGAACAAAGCGATATCCCCTACCCTCTCGACAAATGGCTGGAGATTATGTATCTTCCCACGAGTGTCACCTCCTGTTCCTACTGGATCATATTCGATTACAGCAAAGAGACGCTGAACCGCATTTCCCTGCCTTGTTTTCAACCTTTTGAATACAGCCCCAAAACTGCCCGGCAGATAAGGCGGGCGACGAAGAAGCTGATCCATAAAAAGAATCGATAACGGAAGCCCGTCAGGCGCCGCAATCACTCTGCGTAGATCCGGTCGTCGTACAGGGAGAGGCCGGAAAGGAGGGGCGTAGCCAGCGAGGCATCGATACGCAGGCGGAGCGCCCGGGCGGTGGTGCGCGGTGTCAGCAAGATGCGCTTGCAGCCGACGGTAGTGCCCGAGGCAAGGGCGTTCCATTCCCCCGCTTCATCCTGCGCCTCCACCCGGAAAGACGCAATCCGCTGGCCGAGCGGGATGTATTCCTGCAGGACGATGCGGTTGAAGGTGACGGGCGACGGGAAAGACAGCGTCACTTCCGGCGCCGGATCCCCTTCCCGGGCCGCCCAGTAGGTGTCCGGATCGCCGTCCAGCAGGAGGGCCGGCCGGAAGGCGCGGCCACGGCGCGCTGTGGCATGCACACGGGCACCGGCAGCGAGATCCTCGGCGAAGATGGTGTCCAACGCGGCGCGCAGTTCCATCAGCCGGAGGGAATCCGTCGCGAAGATGCGGCCGCACGTATCGGGAGGAACGTTCAGGAGCAGAAGGGAGTTGCGGCCGACGCTCTCGTAATAGATCTTCAGCAGGTGCTGCAGTGACTTCACCCGGTCGTTCTCGGATGCGCGCCAGAACCAGCCGGGACGGATGGAGACGTCCGTCTCCGCAGGCACCCAGGCGGCGCCGCCCACGTTACCCCGAGTCAGGGTATCGATCGGCGGAGCGCCGGCACCGGCCGAAAAACCTTCGATGTTGAGCGTGGACCAGGAGGTCTCACCGGCGACACCCCGCTCGTTGCCGACCCAGCGGCAGCCGGGCCCGGCATCGCTGAAGATGACGGCGTCGGGCTGCAGGCGGGCGACGGTGCCGTTGAACAGCGGCCAGTCGTACACCTGCCGGCGGCCCGTCGGACCTTCCCCGCAGGCGCCGTCGAACCACTGCTCATAGACGGGGCCGTAGCGGCCGTCCAGCACGCTCTCAAGCGTCTTCACGAAAGCATCATTGTACGCCGGCGAGCCATAGCGGGGGTCGTTCCGGTCCCAGGGCGAAATGTAGACGCCGAATTTCAGCCCATACTCCCGACAGGCATCGGAGAGTTCACGCAGGACATCGCCCCGCCCGTCACGCCAGCGGCTCTGCGCCACGGTATGGGCGCTCTCCGGATTGGGCCAGAGGCAGAAGCCGTCATGGTGCTTCGCCGTGAGGATGATGCCGCGGAATCCGGCATCGCGGGCAGTCCGGGCCCATTGCCGGCAGTCCAGCGCCGTGGGGTGGAACATGTCCTCGGGTTCCGTGCCGTCGCCCCATTCCTTCCCCGAGAAAGTATTGGGACCGAAATGCACGAACATGTTCATCTCCATCCGCTGCCAGGCGACCTGGGCGGGGGTGGGAAGGGCTCCGTACGGGGCGGGGGTTCCCTGTGCGCAAGAAAGGGCGGACAACGCCGGAAGCAGCAGGGAAAGGAGGCGCAGCATCTTCATCGCATCGAAAATAAGGGGGTTGCCGATACAAATATCGGAGAAAAATCGCTAACTTGCACGTTTGGAACGAAAACTATTGATTAATGTCATATTCCAAGATGAAAAAGACTCTTTTCTGGCTGGGCGCCGCGGCAGTCGCGGGCCTGGCGATCGTTAGTTGCGGTCCGAAAAACAACGCGCTGACGTCCGCCGAAAAGGCGGAGGGCTGGCAGCTGCTTTTCGACGGCAAGACGCTGGACGGTTGGCGTGACTACAACGGAGACACCCTCTCGGGCCCATGGACGGTGGAGAACGGTACCATTGCCGCCACCGGCAAGGGTGACGACGCCAACGGCTACATCGTCACCGACAAATCCTTCGAGAACTTCGACCTCAAATGGGAGTGGAAGATCAGCAAGGGCGGCAACAGCGGCATGCTCTACCATGTGGTCGAGCGCCCGGATTTCAAAGTCCCGTATGTCACCGGACCGGAGTACCAGCTGATCGACGACGAAAATTTCACCGAAATGAACGACGGCTATGTCCTCGAGCCCTGGCAGCGCTGCGGCGTGGACTACGCGATGTATGTCCCTGATTTCGAGACGCGTGACCTCAAGCCGGCCGGCGAGTGGAACCAGTCCGAGATCATCTTCGACAACGGCCACGTCACCTACCTGCTCAACGGCAAGGTCACAGTGGAATTCGACGCCTGGACGGCCGACTGGTTCGCCCGCAAGAACAGCGGCAAATGGGCCGACGCGCCCGAGTACGGCCTCGCCCGCCGCGGTGTCATCTGCCTGCAGGACCACGGTTATCCTGCCTGGTTCCGCAACGTGAAGATCAAAGAACTCCCCACCAAGAGCGTCGAGGAAGACCTCTTCAACGGCAAGGACCTCACGGGCTGGATCAACTACGGCACGGAGCTCTGGTATGTTGATGAAGACGGATACCTGGTGTGCGAGAGCGGCCCGGACAAGGGCTACGGCTACTTCGGTACGGAGAAGTACTACAACAACTTCGACCTTTCCCTCGAATTCAAGCAGGAGGCCAACGGCAACTCCGGCGTATTCATCCGTTCCACGGTACAGGGCACGACGGTGCGCGGCTGGCAGGTGGAAGTGGCTCCGAAGAACTGCGACACCGGCGGCATCTATGAGTCCTACGGCCGTGGCTGGCTGATCCAGATCCCGGACGAGAAGGAGAACATCCTCAAGGAGGGCGAATGGAACCAGATGCGCATCCTGTGCGAAGGCAACCGCGTCCAGACCTGGCTGAACGGCGAGCAGATGGTGGATATCGAGGACGAGAAGATCGGTGCGGGCAACGGCCGCATCGCCCTGCAGATCCACGACGGCGGCGGCATCAAAGTCCGCTGGCGCAACCTCCACATCAAGACGCTGTAAGCAGGGACCTGAAACAGTTGGGGATGACCGTTGCGGCCATCCCCTTTTCTTTTTCGCAGGCGGGCTATCCCGTCAGCGAAGGACCGACAGGGAGGCGCCGCGGCCGATGTTCAGGATGGTTTCGAGGCCGGGGCTGGAGAGATAGCGGACATCCGATCCGCCGCTGGCTTCCGCAGAAAGTTTCCGCTGCGCCGCCACTTCGCATTTCGCGGCACCGGAGGCGATGAGGCGCACCTCGGGAACGGGCAGTTCACGCGCCCGGAACTTGGAAGCCCCGGAAACCTCGGCGAAAAGCGTTTTCGCGCTGCCCGACAGGGTCGGTTCCGAGGCGCCGGAGGCTTCGACGGACACTTCGTCATACATGCCTTTCAGGCGGGGCTTCGACGCGCCGGAGCAGTCGAGCATCAACTTCCCGGCATCAAGTTCGAAGGCGGCGCGGGAGGCGCCGGACATGTCGATTTCCGCTACGGCGCAGTCGCCCTGCAGCGAGAGCGACGTCGCCCCGCCCATCTCGATTTCCAGTTCACGGACGTTCCGGAGCAGCAGGTTCGAGGCGCGGCTGGCGCCGCTCATCTCGAGTTCAAAATCCTTCCCGCCCAGGTCGAAGGTATCGTCGCAGCGGAAACGCGTGGCGCCCGACATCTCCAGGCCGCGCAGCAAGGGCATCGAGACCCGCGCCGTCAGCGTCCAGTCCTTCAG